>NZ_JBEZDA010000070.1:0-1044 GCF_040647855.1 Nocardia sp. NPDC049220 | reverse complement strand
TCCCGACGTTCCCTCCACACGCCCTATACATTCAGGCGCGGGTAACCGAACATGACTTCGGCTGGGTTCCCCCATTCGGAGACCCTCGGATCACAGCTTGTCTGCCAACTCCCCGAGGATTATCGCAGGCTACAACGTCCTTCTTCGGCTCCTAGTGCCAAGGCATCCACCAATGTGCCCTTAAAAACTTCAGCAACACTACAATCACAGAAACCAAGACAACATGCCCCACAACAACCAACCGAACAAGAGCGAACCCTCACCGGCGATCATCACAGAGCAGTCTTGGAAAAATTCAAAGATGCTCGCGTCCACTATGCAGTTCTCAAGCAACGGACGAACCCACCCAGGCAATCCGCACACGCCAACACCGGCAAGCCGGCTGGTCCGCGTACAACCCAGTGACCCGTGTCCTTCCAGAAACACCCAACCCTCCACACCCGCACCCACCGGTTCGAAGAACCACCAGGAGCGCAGCATGAGGCGGCCGGTTGCCTCAGGACCCAACAGTGTGCTTGGCAAGCCCCGCCGGCGTCGACCCCCACGTTCCAACCAGTGACAAGCACCGGCGTACTAGCGTTGGCCACCACCGAAGGCGACTCTTCGTCAATGTTCCACCCATGAGCAACCACCCCAGACGCGTACGGCCTGAGCATGGCCTCTGCCACCAGCACCCACCACCCACAGGGCGGCACGGCATCCCCGGTGTCCGGGGCCTGATGGAGATGAGCTCCTTAGAAAGGAGGTGATCCAGCCGCACCTTCCGGTACGGCTACCTTGTTACGACTTCGTCCCAATCGCCAGTCCCACCTTCGACCACTCCCTCCCACAAGGGGTTAGGCCGTGAGCTTCGGGTGTTACCAACTTTCGTGACTTGACGGGCGGTGTGTACAAGGCCCGGGAACGTATTCACCGCAGCGTTGCTGATCTGCGATTACTAGCGACTCCGACTTCACGGGGTCGAGTTGCAGACCCCGATCCGAACTGAGACCGGCTTTTAGGGATTCGCTCCACCTCACGGTATCGCAGCCCTCTGTACCGGCC
>NZ_JBEZDA010000069.1:0-1059 GCF_040647855.1 Nocardia sp. NPDC049220 | reverse complement strand
CAGAACCGCTGCGAGCCTCCACCAGAGTTTCCTCTGGCTTCACCCTATACAGGCATAGTTCACCTTCTTTCGGGTCCGGCCCCGTATGCTCTTACTCAAATCCATCCGAGAACATCAGGATCGGTCGGTGATGCGCCGAAGCTCTCACCTGCGTTCACTTTCATTACGCGTAGGGGTTTTACACCCGAACACTCGCATACGAAGACGACTCCTTGGTCCGTGTTTCAAGACGGGTCGCTGATGACCATTACGCCAGCATCCTTGCGGAGCGCGTACCTCAGTCCGGCGCAGGGTATTACACAACGGGCTATAACACTCCCCGAGGGGAGCCACATTCCCGAAGCCTTTATCCCCCGCGCCAAACTGATGCTGGCCTGTGCCCGGCAAAGTGCACCAGCGAGAACGCTGGATGATTCACCGGGCCCAAGTCTGGTCATAGGCGCTTCCCTTTCAACAATTTCACGTACTTTTTAACCCTCTTTTCAAAGTGCTTTTCATCTTTCGATCACTCTACTTGTGCGCTATCGGTCTCTGGCCGGTATTTAGCTTTAGAAGACATATACCTCCCATTTTGAGCAGCATTCCCAAACTACTCGACTCGTCGAAGGAGCTTTACATAGGCTTGGCATCCGACCAGACGGGGCTCTCACCCTCTGTGGCGTCCCGTTCCAGGGAACTCGGAAGGCGCCTCGCCAAAAGCATCCTCTACAAATTACAACTCGGGCCCTGGGGACCAGATTTCAAATTTGAGCTGTTGCCGCTTCACTCGCCGTTACTGGGGCAATCCCTGTTGGTTTCTTTTCCTCCGCTTATTGATATGCTTAAGTTCAGCGGGTATTCCTACCTGATTCGAGGTCAACATTCGGAAGGTGGGGTGTTTAACGGCGTGGCCGCGCCCGGGTCCCGGTGCGAGTGGATATTACTACGCAGAGGTCGCCGCGGACGGGCCGCCACTCCATTTCGGGGCCGGCGGTGTTAGCGCCGGGTCCCCAACGCCGGGCTCTCCCAAAAAGAGGGGAGCTCGAGGGTTGAAATGACGCTCGAACAGGCATGCCCGCC
>NZ_JBEZDA010000068.1:0-1078 GCF_040647855.1 Nocardia sp. NPDC049220 | reverse complement strand
CCAGTCGACGCCCGCCACCCATCCCAAAACATCCGGTAGATCGATCACTACCGCACTCGCTCCCGGAGCGGTCGAGCCAGACCGGCCCCGTACCGCCTCGACGACGGTGCCAGATCAACAACCCCCGCCAGAGACAGCTGGTGGAAGGCCGAATCGACATCGCAAACAGCAGGGTCGAACAGGGGTGCGAGGAGGTCGGATGTTACGCGGTTGTTCTCGGCCGCGCCGACCAACGCCTCCGCCGCGCCTCGCGAATCCTGCCGAGGCATCAGTCGCGCGACGGTATCGACCACCGCATCAGCGGACCATACAGCGGGCACCGCGGCCGCGAATCGGGTGACATCGGGCGACTGGCCTCGGTACCAGTGGCCGTTTTCCCACCAGTAGCAGAAACTCAGCAGTCCGGCCTGGGCGCGAGAGTCCAGCACCGAATCGGCGACCCAATCCGGCGCGCCCGCATAGTAATCGGGCATCGGGCCGCCGCGGTTGTAGACGGCGTCCAATTCCGGCGCCTCCCACACTCCGCCGGACAGCACGGCTCGCTCGCCAGGCAGGATATAGAGGGTGGATCCGTTGCCCGCCCCGCCCTCGAACCGACCGAGCGACGGCAGAATCCTCGGTCCCCACAGCGAATTCACCGCGACAAAGGCCGCGGCGAGGGTTGCCCAACGCGCCCACAGGACCGGGAATTCCGTTATCTGATCGTCGGCGCGGCGGGCGGTTCGATTCTCTCGCGCATGCCGTACAGCCTGTGCGGGCGGCCTGGATTGTCTTTCATCGTGCCGCACATACGCGGCCAGCCACACCGGCAACCGTTCTCGCGGGTAGGTCTCGAGATCCGCCGTATACGCCTGCGGTGCGAACAGATACGGTTCGGGGAATGGTTGGGTGCCGTGGTCTTCGTCGATTTCGGTCGCTCCGGTATCGGTCACCACGATCCGCAGCCGCCACCACGGGCCATTCGTCCCCACGGCCGACTGGGCGCGATGGGCCCGGGCCAGCGACATCACGATGTCCGGTGCGGTTGTCACCAATTGCTCGTTGTCACAAAAGAATTCGACGTGCCCGATTTCGGCGG
>NZ_JBEZDA010000067.1:0-1114 GCF_040647855.1 Nocardia sp. NPDC049220 | reverse complement strand
TGCCGTGTGATCGGTCGCGGCCGGTGGTGATGTCTCAGCGGGGTGCTGCTGCCAGTTTTGTGTTGCCTGCGGAGTCGGTGCGGAGGTTGGAACGTTTGGCGGGGCAGCATAATTCGTCGTTGTTTATGGTGGTGCATAGTTGTTTGGCGGTGTTGTTGGCGCGGTTGAGTGGTAGTGGTGATATTGCGGTGGGTACTCCGGTCGCTGGTCGGGGTGCGGCTGTGTTGGATGATGTGGTCGGGATGTTCGTCAATACTTTGGTGTTGCGGACCGAGGTTGATCTCGGTGAGTCGTTCACTGGTTTGTTGGGGCGGGTCCGGCAGGTCGATCTGGATGCTTATGCTCATGCTGATGTGCCGTTCGAGCAGCTTGTGGAGCGGCTGGCTCCGCAGCGGTCGCAGTCGCGTCATCCTTTGTTTCAGGTGTTGTTGGCGTTTCAGAATCTCGAGCGTGTGGAGTTGGTGTTACCTGGTTTGGAGGTGTCGGTAGTCGATCTTCCGACCGGGGTGTCGCGTTTCGATGTGCAGTTCGTTTTGTCCGACGATCACGACACCGGTGATATGCGTATCGCTGTCACTTATGCCACGGATTTGTTCGATCCCGCGACGATCGATTCCATGACCCGTCGCTGGATCCGGATCCTGGAGTCGGTAGCGGTCGATCCCAGTATCCCGGTCGCGGCGATCGAGGTACTCGAGGCTGCCGAGCGAGCTGATCTGCTCACCCGTCATGGTCGGCCCGCCGCGGTTGCGGTCACTTTGGCGGAGTTGCTCGCTACCGCGGCCAGGCGAGATCCAGACGCGACGGCGATCGTGTTCGACGGTGAGCAGTTGAGCTATCGGGAACTCGATGAACGTTCCAACCGGTTGGCTCGTCTGCTCATCCATCATGGTGTCGGTCCGGAAGATGTTGTCGCGATCGGTATCCCACGTTCCGTGGAATCGGTCCTCGCGGTCTGGGCGGTCACCAAATCCGGGGCTGCTTTCCTGCCGATCGACCCGACTTATCCCACCGAACGCATCACCCATATGTTGACCGACTCCCGCACCGTGGTCGGTTTGACCACCAGCACCACACGCCCGCAACTGCCCGAGGACATCACCTGGCTGACCGT
>NZ_JBEZDA010000066.1:0-1119 GCF_040647855.1 Nocardia sp. NPDC049220 | reverse complement strand
TGTCGAGGGTCAGCCAGGTGGTGGTGTCGGGCAGTTGCGTGCGTGTGGCTGTCGTGGTCAATCCGATGACGGTTCGGGAGTCGGTCAGCATGTGGGTGATGCGTTCGGTGGGATAGGTGGGGTCGATGGGTAGGAAAGCGGCCCCGGTTTTGGTGACGGCCCAGATAGCCAGAACAGATTCCGGGGAGCGTGGGATGGCGATGGCGACGATATTCTCCGCGCCGATGCCGTGGTGGATGAGTATTCGAGCCAGGCGGTTGGAGCGTTCGTCGAGTTCTCGATAGCTCGTGTGCTGTTGGTCGAACACGATCGCGGTAGCGTCGGGGTCTTGTGTGGCTGCGGTGGTGAGCAGCTCGGCCAGGGTGATCGGGGTTGCGGTGGGTGCACCGCGGCGGGTGAGTAGATCGGTTCGTTCGGCGGGTTCGAGTACCTCGATGGTGGTGACCGGGGTGGTGGGGTCGACGGCGACGGATTCGAGGATCCGGATCCACCGCCGGGTCAGGGTGTCGATCGTCGTGGGGTCGAACAGTTCGGTGGCGTAGGTGACGGTGATGGTCATCTCGCCGGTGTCGTGGTTGTCCGACAGGATGAATTGCAGGTCGAAGCGGGATACTTCGTTGGGGAGATCGACTACCGACACTTCGAGGTCGGGTAGTTCGAACTCGATACGCTCGAGGTTCTGGAACGCCAACAACACTTGGAACAAGGGGTGGCGGGCTTGGGATCGTTGTGGAGCGAGTTCATCCACGAGCTGTTCGAACGGGACATCAGCGTGAGCGTAGGCATCCAGGTCGATCTGTCTGATGCGGTCGAGTAGGTCGGTGAACGGTTCGTCCAGGTCGAGATCGGTTCTCAGCACGAGGGTGTTGACGAACATTCCGATCACGTCATCGAGTGCGGCAGCGCCTCGTCCGGCGATCGGTGTGCCGATCGCGATATCGGTGGTGCCGCTCAAACGGGCCAGCAGTACTGCCAGGGTGGAGTGGATGACCATGAACAGTGATGAGTTGTGGTGCTGGGCGAGGCGTTCCAACGCCCGCACCGATTCGGCCCGCAAGCAGTGACTGGTAGTGGCGCCCCGCTGCGACATCACCACCGGCCGCGGCCGATCAACCGGCA
>NZ_JBEZDA010000065.1:0-1194 GCF_040647855.1 Nocardia sp. NPDC049220 | reverse complement strand
CGAGGAAGCGGAAGAGCGCCTGATGCGGTATTTTCTCCTTACGCATCTGTGCGGTATTTCACACCGCAATGGTGCACTCTCAGTACAATCTGCTCTGATGCCGCATAGTTAAGCCAGTATACACTCCGCTATCGCTACGTGACTGGGTCATGGCTGCGCCCCGACACCCGCCAACACCCGCTGACGCGCCCTGACGGGCTTGTCTGCTCCCGGCATCCGCTTACAGACAAGCTGTGACCGTCTCCGGGAGCTGCATGTGTCAGAGGTTTTCACCGTCATCACCGAAACGCGCGAGGCAGCTGCGGTAAAGCTCATCAGCGTGGTCGTGAAGCGATTCACAGATGTCTGCCTGTTCATCCGCGTCCAGCTCGTTGAGTTTCTCCAGAAGCGTTAATGTCTGGCTTCTGATAAAGCGGGCCATGTTAAGGGCGGTTTTTTCCTGTTTGGTCACTGATGCCTCCGTGTAAGGGGGATTTCTGTTCATGGGGGTAATGATACCGATGAAACGAGAGAGGATGCTCACGATACGGGTTACTGATGATGAACATGCCCGGTTACTGGAACGTTGTGAGGGTAAACAACTGGCGGTATGGATGCGGCGGGACCAGAGAAAAATCACTCAGGGTCAATGCCAGCGCTTCGTTAATACAGATGTAGGTGTTCCACAGGGTAGCCAGCAGCATCCTGCGATGCAGATCCGGAACATAATGGTGCAGGGCGCTGACTTCCGCGTTTCCAGACTTTACGAAACACGGAAACCGAAGACCATTCATGTTGTTGCTCAGGTCGCAGACGTTTTGCAGCAGCAGTCGCTTCACGTTCGCTCGCGTATCGGTGATTCATTCTGCTAACCAGTAAGGCAACCCCGCCAGCCTAGCCGGGTCCTCAACGACAGGAGCACGATCATGCGCACCCGTGGGGCCGCCATGCCGGCGATAATGGCCTGCTTCTCGCCGAAACGTTTGGTGGCGGGACCAGTGACGAAGGCTTGAGCGAGGGCGTGCAAGATTCCGAATACCGCAAGCGACAGGCCGATCATCGTCGCGCTCCAGCGAAAGCGGTCCTCGCCGAAAATGACCCAGAGCGCTGCCGGCACCTGTCCTACGAGTTGCATGATAAAGAAGACAGTCATAAGTGCGGCGACGATAGTCATGCCCCGCGCCCACCGGAAGGAGCTGACTGGGTTGAAGGCTC
>NZ_JBEZDA010000064.1:0-1224 GCF_040647855.1 Nocardia sp. NPDC049220 | reverse complement strand
ATACCGTCGACCGCGAGCATGAGTGACGCCCTTTCCGACGTGCTGAGGGGTGGGCGAGCGCCACAGTAGGTGGGGGTGTTCGGGGCGCACATTGGGTGTGAGCACCCAACTTCTCGGTCGCCTACCTGTGCGCGGCGCACAGGTTCCCGCGTATGTCTCACCCCGAGCCTGTTGACGGAGCACGAGTCGGGCCGCGACGATCGGCGCCATGCCGCGCGGTCCTGCCCTGGGCACCCCTCGACTCTCCGAACCGCTCCGCCGCGAGCGGCGGCGGATCCTGCATGCCGTCAACGACCGGATCGAGGAGGTGGCGGAGACCGCCGTCGAGGTGATGCGCACGGAGATCCCGTCGTACGCGCTGCAGGACGAGCGGTTCTTCCACGACGTACGGGATCAGGTGCTTGAGCACTACCGGATGCAGTTGGCGGCGTTGGCCGGCGACCGGGACATCGCCCCCGAAGACCTCGTGTTCAGCCGCGGGGCAGCGATGCGCAGAGCACGCGCGGGGTTCGCCCTGGAGGACTGGATCAGTGCCTTCCGAGTCGGCCGACAGGTGCTGTGGGACGCGCTGCTGGACTGCGCGGGCACGTCCGCCGAGGCCCAGCAGGCCGCGCTGTCCCTCGTCACACCGCTGATGCGGTACGTCGACTACGCGAGCACCCATGCCGCACAGGCGTACGTCGAGTACCAGCAGCACGTGGTGGCGGACGCGGACCGGGAGCGCCGGGACCTCCTGGACCAGCTCCTGGCCGGCGTCGCACCGACGCGCGGTCCGCTGTCCGCCGCGGCGCAGGCGTACGGCATCGGACCGCGCTCGCAGATGATGACGGTCGTGGCGGTGTGCGTCGGCGACACCCGCACCGGGGACCTCACCTCGGCCGAGAGCGGGTATGCGACCAGCGCGTCGATCAGCGTCGCCGGGCCCTGGGCCGGCAGAACCCTGGTCGTGGTGCGCCACGGCGAGGTGGTGGCCGTACCCGTGGTCCGGGCCGGCATGAACACGGAGGACATCTGCGCCCACTTCGAGGCCGTGCAGCGGCGGCTCGCGCGGGAGGGAAACATGCTCGCCATGGGCATCAGCACGGTCGCCCAGGACGCGTCCGAACTGCCGCGCGCTTACCCCGCCTGCCGCGCGGCACCGGACGGGCCCGGCGACGCGATCCCCTGCCGCCCTGGGAGCGGGCCGCCGCCCGGGCCGCGGCCCGGCCGCCGGGCCGGGGTGCT
>NZ_JBEZDA010000063.1:0-1244 GCF_040647855.1 Nocardia sp. NPDC049220 | reverse complement strand
TTCGAGACCAAGCAGATCCACGTAGGCCAGGTGCCCGACAGCACGACCAACGCCCGCGCGCTGCCGATCTACCAGACCACCTCCTACACCTTCCGCGACACCACCCACGCCGCCGCACTGTTCGGACTCACCGAACCAGGCAACATCTACACCCGGATCATGAACCCGACCCAAGACGCGGTCGAACAACGCATCGCCGCCCTCGAAGGCGGCGTCGCCGCACTCCTACTGGCCTCCGGCCAAGCCGCCGAAACAATCGCCATCCTCACCCTCGCCGCCGCCGGCGACCACATCATCTCCAGCCCACGCCTCTACGGCGGCACCTACAACCTGTTCCACTACACCCTGCCCAAACTCGGCATCGAAGTCTCCTTCGTCGACAACCCCGACGACCTCGACCAATGGCACGCAGCGATCCGCCCGAACACCAAAGCGTTCTACGGCGAAACCATCGCCAACCCCAGCAGCGCCGTGTTCGACATCCCCGGTATCGCCACCGTCGCGCACGCCGCGGGCATCCCGCTGATCGTGGACAACACCGTCGCCACCCCCTACCTGATCCAACCCTTCGCCCACGGCGCCGACATCGTCGTGCACTCCGCCACGAAATACCTCGGCGGACACGGCGCCGCCATCGCCGGCGTCATCATCGACGGCGGCACCTTCGACTGGACGACCACCGACCAACACGCCCAACCCCGATTCCCCGGCTTCACCACCCCCGACCCCAGCTACCACGGCGTCGTCTACGCCGACCTCGGCGCACCCGCCTACGCACTCAAAGCACGCGTACAACTCCTCCGCGACCTCGGCGCCGCGATCTCCCCCTTCAACGCCTTCCTGATCAGCCAAGGCATCGAAACACTCAGCCTGCGCATCGAACGCCACGTCCAGAACGCGCACACCGTCGCCGAATACCTGAACACACACCCCGAGGTCGAGAACGTTCACTACGCGGGTCTGCCCTCGTCACCGTGGTACGAGCGCGGGCAGCAGCTGGCACCGAAAGGCGCGGGGGCAGTCGTCGCGTTCGAACTACGTGGCGGCGTGGACGCGGGCAAGAAATTCGTCGACGGATTAGCCCTGCACAGCCATGTGGCTAACATCGGAGATGTGCGTTCTCTCGTGATACACCCCGCGTCGACGACGCATTCTCAACTGACACCCGATGAACAACTGACCTCCGGGGTGACTCCAGGCCTGGTCCGCCTCGCCGTCGGCATCGAAGGAATCGACGACATCCT
>NZ_JBEZDA010000060.1:569-1463 GCF_040647855.1 Nocardia sp. NPDC049220 | reverse complement strand
AAAACTGTCTGCTTACATAAACAGTAATACAAGGGGTGTTATGAGCCATATTCAACGGGAAACGTCTTGCTCTAGGCCGCGATTAAATTCCAACATGGATGCTGATTTATATGGGTATAAATGGGCTCGCGATAATGTCGGGCAATCAGGTGCGACAATCTATCGATTGTATGGGAAGCCCGATGCGCCAGAGTTGTTTCTGAAACATGGCAAAGGTAGCGTTGCCAATGATGTTACAGATGAGATGGTCAGACTAAACTGGCTGACGGAATTTATGCCTCTTCCGACCATCAAGCATTTTATCCGTACTCCTGATGATGCATGGTTACTCACCACTGCGATCCCCGGGAAAACAGCATTCCAGGTATTAGAAGAATATCCTGATTCAGGTGAAAATATTGTTGATGCGCTGGCAGTGTTCCTGCGCCGGTTGCATTCGATTCCTGTTTGTAATTGTCCTTTTAACAGCGACCGCGTATTTCGTCTCGCTCAGGCGCAATCACGAATGAATAACGGTTTGGTTGATGCGAGTGATTTTGATGACGAGCGTAATGGCTGGCCTGTTGAACAAGTCTGGAAAGAAATGCATAAACTTTTGCCATTCTCACCGGATTCAGTCGTCACTCATGGTGATTTCTCACTTGATAACCTTATTTTTGACGAGGGGAAATTAATAGGTTGTATTGATGTTGGACGAGTCGGAATCGCAGACCGATACCAGGATCTTGCCATCCTATGGAACTGCCTCGGTGAGTTTTCTCCTTCATTACAGAAACGGCTTTTTCAAAAATATGGTATTGATAATCCTGATATGAATAAATTGCAGTTTCATTTGATGCTCGATGAGTTTTTCTAAGAATTAATTCATGAGCGGATACATATTTGAATTTATTT
>NZ_JBEZDA010000060.1:0-559 GCF_040647855.1 Nocardia sp. NPDC049220 | reverse complement strand
CGCACATTTCCCCGAAAAGTGCCACCTAAATTGTAAGCGTTAATATTTTGTTAAAATTCGCGTTAAATTTTTGTTAAATCAGCTCATTTTTTAACCAATAGGCCGAAATCGGCAAAATCCCTTATAAATCAAAAGAATAGACCGAGATAGGGTTGAGTGTTGTTCCAGTTTGGAACAAGAGTCCACTATTAAAGAACGTGGACTCCAACGTCAAAGGGCGAAAAACCGTCTATCAGGGCGATGGCCCACTACGTGAACCATCACCCTAATCAAGTTTTTTGGGGTCGAGGTGCCGTAAAGCACTAAATCGGAACCCTAAAGGGAGCCCCCGATTTAGAGCTTGACGGGGAAAGCCGGCGAACGTGGCGAGAAAGGAAGGGAAGAAAGCGAAAGGAGCGGGCGCTAGGGCGCTGGCAAGTGTAGCGGTCACGCTGCGCGTAACCACCACACCCGCCGCGCTTAATGCGCCGCTACAGGGCGCGTCCCATTCGCCAATCCGGATATAGTTCCTCCTTTCAGCAAAAAACCCCTCAAGACCCGTTTAGAGGCCCCAAGGGGT
>NZ_JBEZDA010000059.1:0-1471 GCF_040647855.1 Nocardia sp. NPDC049220 | reverse complement strand
AGGAAGCTGCCGGTGCCCGGTTTGCCCGCCGAACCCAGCTTGCTCATCTTCTTCGGCACCGGAGCGCCCTGATACTGCAGCGGGATCGGGTGACCGTGGTCATCGACCGGGCCGAGCGGCTGGTGCACCTCGATGTACTCCCCATGCGGCAGACGCTTGATCACACCGGTCTCGATCCCGTGCTCGAGCACGGCGCGGTCGCTGCGCTGCAAACCGATACAGAACCGGTAGGTCAGGAAGTAGGCGATCGGCGGCGCGATCAACAAACCGATACGCCCGATCCAGGTCGTCGCGTTCAATGAGATATCGAACTTCAACGCGACGATGTCGTTGACACACGACAACGTCAACACCACATAGAACGCGATCGCCATCGCACCGATCGCGGTACGGACCGGCACGTCACGAGGACGCTGCAACAGATTGTGATGCGCACCCATGTCACCGGTCAGCCGCTTCTCGATCCACGGATAGGCGATCAACACCGTGAACACCAAACCCATGATCAACGCCACCCAGAACACCGCCGGCACCGTATACCGCCCCAGATACAACTCCCACGGCGGCATCAACCGAGCCAAACCATCGGTCCACATCATGTAGAAGTCCGGCTGCGAACCCGCCGACACCTGCGACGGATTGTAGGGACCCAGATTCCAGATCGGGTTGATCTGCAACACCCCACCCATGATCGCGACAATCCCGAGGGTGAAAGCGAAAAACGCACCCTGATCAGCAGCGAACACCGGCACGATCCGCGCACCGACCACATTGTTCTCGGTACGACCCGGCCCCGGGAACTGCGTGTGCTTCTGATACCAGACCAACGCCACATGCGCCGCGATCAACGCCAAGATGATGCCCGGGAACAACAACACATGCGCGACGTACAGACGCGGAATGATGATCTCACCCGGGAAGTCACCACCGAAGATCAACCAGTGCATCCAGGTACCCACGATCGGGATGCTCATCGTGATACCACCGAACGCCGCCCGCAACCCCGTACCCGACAACAGATCATCCGGCAGCGAGTACCCGAAGAACCCCTCGAACATCGCCAAGATCAACAACAGCGACCCGATCACCCAGTTCGCCTCACGCGGCTTACGGAACGCACCGGTGAAGAAGATCCGGAACAGATGCACGATGATCGACGCCGCGAACAACAACGCCGCCCAATGATGCACCTGGCGGACGAACAAACCACCCCGCACCTCGAACGACAGATTCAACGCCGTCTCATACGCCCGCGACATCGTCACACCACGCAACGGCTGATACGACCCGTTGTAGACCACCTCGGTCATCGACGGATCGAAGAACAACGTCAGATACACACCCGACAGCAACAGAATGATGAAGCTGTACAACGCGATCTCACCCAACAAGAACGACCAATGCGTCGGAAAGACCTTGTTGATCGACCGCTTGACGAACGCCGCGGCACGATACCGCTCATCCGCCTCAT
>NZ_JBEZDA010000058.1:0-1547 GCF_040647855.1 Nocardia sp. NPDC049220 | reverse complement strand
GGCGACCCCGGGAGACGGTCAGCTCTCGAGTCAGCTCTCGTCCGGGGCCGGGACCCGTCCGGGGGGCTCCGGCTCAGCGGTCGGCAGGAACCGGCCGATGAAGAACTTGTACAGGCCCGCTCCCAGCAGACCTCCGATCACCGGACCGACGATCGGCACCCAGAAGTAGAGGTGCCCGTACTGATCTCGCCACGCTCCGCCGTACCCGGTGAAGAAGCTGGCCAGCCGGGGACCGAAGTCGCGTGCCGGGTTGATCGCGTAACCCGCGTTGGTGCCCCAGGCCATACCGATGGCCACGACGATCAGACCGACGATGAACGGCGCCAGGTTGGCGCCGGGGGGCGTGTTGAGCACGTCCGTGACCGCCAGGATCAGCAGTAGCAGGATCGCGGTGCCGATGATCTGGTCGCGGAATGCGCCCCAGTCGCTGACCGGCAGGTTCGGGTTGCCGTTGGCCGGCAGCGTGGAGAACACGCCCTGCGTCTTGATCGTGTGGGTGGGATCCGCCTTCGCCAGCGCCTCGGTGTAGTTCCACCGGACGAGCAGGGCTGCCACGAAGGCGCCGGCCGTCTGGGCCAGCGCGTAGGGAGCCACTTTGCTCCACGGGAAACCCTTGAACGCCGCCAGTGCGAGGGTCACCGCGGGATTGAGGTGCGCACCGCTCAGCCTCGCCGCGACGTACACACCGAGGGTGACGCCGAGGCCCCAGGCCCAGGCGATGCTGTCGTGGTTTCCCAGGCCACCCGGCGGAGTCGTGAGGGCTCCGCCGGCGACTACCTGAGCCACCACGCCACAACCGAAGAGGATGAGGATCATCGTGCCGGCGAATTCCGCTGAAAGCTCGCCGACCAGTCCTGATCTCTTGAGTCGCTCAGCCATGGGTGCCCGCTTCCCGCCGGCCCAAGGGTCGGCCGTCGACTGCCCCGAGTCCTCCAGAAATCAGTGTAGGACCGGCCGGAGCCATACGCGCGCGGGCGGATACTGCCCGCTGCCCGGCCAGGGAGGAGACGGAAGTCCGCCCGCCGGGGGGAGACATTTGGGGCTGCCGTGCATGTTCCGCTGCGATTGGATGCCGGCGCCCGTGGTCTGGCTGACCTGGCGTCCGCAGACCCGCGGCCGACGCCTTCGAGCACACGTCGCCGCGCCGTGCGCGCGGGGCGGCTGCACCCCGGTGGAAGCCGTTCGGCGGTGCAGGCAACTTGGGCGCCGATGCGGTCGCGACGAACGCGAACGGGTTCCTCGTCGTCATCCCGGGCTAGCACTGCGCCGAAGGCAACCGGGTGGGCTCCCAGGACCTGCGGCGCTTCGGCGGCACCTGCCTTCGCCGTCCACGAGGCCGACGGGCGGTCGTCGTCACCACAAGCTCCGCCGCCGCACCTGCCGAGGAGCACTCCGCCACCTGCGGCATGGGCGTCGACGGCGGCGCCCCGGCCGCCTCGACCGGACTGGCCGCACCTTGGCAGGCGGGCGCCAGCGAGCACGCATCGCGGATGTCCACGGCGTGACGGCACACTGTTTGTGTGGCGTGCGATCGCGCATGCGCCCGC
>NZ_JBEZDA010000057.1:0-1781 GCF_040647855.1 Nocardia sp. NPDC049220 | reverse complement strand
GGATGCGGTGGCGCAGGCTGCGCGTGAGGGTGTGTTGTGTGAGTTGAGGTTGGCGCCGTTGTCTTTGGTGGAGGCTGCTGAGGCGTTGGGTGAGCGGTCGGATTCTCCGGTGGTTCGGGCGTTGCATTCTGAGAGTGGTGGGAATCCGTTTTATTTGGAGCAGTTGGCGCGTGGTGCGCGGAAGCATCGGCGGGTTCCCAGGCCTGGTGATAGTGGGGATAGCGGGCATGACACTGGTGTGTCCATCGCCTTGCGTATGACGATTACCCAGGAACTCGCAAGTTTGCCGAGCGAAACGCTCAAGGTCCTCCAGGCAGGGGCGGTGGCCGGCGATCCGTTCGATGTCGACCTTGTGACCGCGATCGCGGAGTCCGACGAAAAGCGAGTGCTGAGATCTCTTGATGAGCTTGTTGTCGTCGATCTGGTTCGTCCGACGGCGACGGCGGGTCAGTTCCGTTTTCGGCATCCGATCGTGCGGCGGGTGGTGTATGACGAGGCGATGCCGGGGTGGCGGTTCAGCGCTCACAAACAGGCGGCGAAATTGCTTGGTCGGCGTGGTGCCTCGATCGGTGCGCGGGCGTATCACATCGAGCACTCCGCCTGTTTGGGGGACGCGGAAGCTGTCGATTCGCTGACCGAGGCCGGGCGAGCGGTGGCGCAGCGCGCTCCGGCGGCTGCTGCGGGTTGGTTCGACGCTGCTCTGCGTTTGTTGCCAGTGACCGGGGCCGATGAGCAGCGGCTCGGGTTGCTTGTGTCGCGGGCTGGCGCGTTGGCGTATTCGGGTGGTTTACGTGATAGCCGGGTGGCGTTGGAACAGGCGCTGAAGCTAGTTCCGCGGGATGCGCTCGGTGAGCGGTTGCGGGTTATCGGCATGATCGCTCGTGCTGATCATGGGCTCGGGCGGGCGGAGGAAGCTCGTCATCTGCTGGTCGCGGCGTTGGCGGAAACTCCGGTGGATAGTGCGGAGGCGGTGTCGCTGGAGTTGGCGCTTGCCGAGAATTGCCTCATGAGGCGACAGTGGGCGGAGGCTGTCGACATCGCGTCGCGGGCTCGTGGGCAAGCCGAAGCGCTGGGCGATCCCGGGCTGCTGATCGCTTCCAGTGCTCTGCTTGCCTTGTTGACCACCTATCAGGGCGACAAGGCCCGATCGCACTACCTCGCGGACATGGTCGCCGGTCATATCGACGCCGGTGATGTCGTCATGGCACCCGAACTACTCGAGCCACTGGCGAACCTGGTCGACGCCGAGATAGGGATCGACCAGATCCGGGCGGCCAGCCGACACGCCGAACGCGGACTGAAGATCAGCCGCGCCACCGGACACGGCCACGTCGTCGCCCGGTTCCTGGTCGGTGAAGCCGGCGCGAAAATGCTTCTCGGTCAACTCGAAGGCGCACGACGCGCCGCGGAATCGGCCGTCGAGGTAGCACTACTGCTCGACAACGACCAACTCCGAACCACCGCCGAAGGCATGCGCTGCTTCGTCGAAACACTGGCCGGCGACCTCTCCGCCGCCACACATGCCGGACAAGCAGCACTCCAAGCGGTCGAACGCGCACCCGGCGCCCACTACGCATGGCTGGCACGCGGAGCCTGCGGCCAAGCACTCGTCGAAGCCGGCGAATTCGACCGCGGCCGCCAAGAAATCCAATCGATCGGCGGATCAGAACTATCAGAAATGCCACCGATCGTCCGCTCATTCTTCGAATCAGCATTAGTCAAAGCCGAACTAGCCACCGGCCACATCGACGCAGCCGAAACCATCGCCCAACGAATGGAAA
>NZ_JBEZDA010000056.1:0-1842 GCF_040647855.1 Nocardia sp. NPDC049220 | reverse complement strand
CCCGGCGCCGAGAGGGGGGGGTGGTGCGTTGTTGGAAATGTATGTTCGTGAGTCGATTTTTTGGATTTGCCATACAAATGAATTTTGCGGGAAATCAAAAGTGGCCAACGAGTGCCGGGTGGCGGGGGCGCCCCACCAGAGAGCTCGGAGGGTATGTGAGAGCGGGTGGCCAGTCGAGCAATCGGCCGGCCACAACACAACCGCAATCAAACAACTGTACCATATCTTGAAGACTTTCATTGCGTGGTCCCTTGAACAGGCTTGCAGGCTCCGGTCTCGCTAGCGAGGGATTCATAGTGTTGGTCGGCCCCCACGAAACCGGTCGCTCAGGCTTCACGGCGTACTGGGGATGCCCTGAAGGCGACGAATGCCCCGGCAATCGCCGCTGTAGGGATGGGTTCTGTGGATTACTGGCCTCTGGCGAGTTCTACCATCGAGCAACGGAAGGCAACCACGCCCGCCGGACGCCGCAATGGCTGAAGTCGGGCGCTGAGTCCTTCTCCTGGCGTGCCCCAGGCCACACGCCGCCCGTTCGGGCTCAGTGTGGTCGACGGCTTCGCTGGGGAACACATGAGTGGGAAAGCGGATTGCCGGCTCGCACGGCGCCCACGGCTCCTGCCGCAGGTGCTTTGCCCGGCGCGTCTCCGGACGCCACCCAGTGAACTTGACATCTCTCCGGCGCTGCTCGCAGCACCGGTTGCCGTTTTTCCGCGGCGGACGATAGTTATCTGGTTGATTCTGCCAGTAGTCATATGCTTGTCTCAAAGATTAAGCCATGCATGTCTAAGTATAAGCAATTATACAGCGAAACTGCGAATGGCTCATTATATAAGTTATCGTTTATTTGATAGTACCTTACTACTTGGATAACCGTGGTAATTCTAGAGCTAATACATGCTAAAAATCCCGACTTCGGAAGGGATGTATTTATTAGATTAAAAACCAATGCCCTCTGGGCTCTTTGGTGATTCATGATAACTTCTCGAATCGCACGGCCTTGCGCCGGCGATGGTTCATTCAAATTTCTTCCCTATCAACTTTCGATGTTTGGGTATTGGCCAAACATGGTTGCAACGGGTAACGGAGGGTTAGGGCTCGACCCCGGAGAAGGAGCCTGAGAAACGGCTACTACATCCAAGGAAGGCAGCAGGCGCGCAAATTACCCAATCCCGACACGGGGAGGTAGTGACAATAAATACTGATACAGGGCTCTTTTGGGTCTTGTAATTGGAATGAGTACAATTTAAATCCCTTAACGAGGAACAATTGGAGGGCAAGTCTGGTGCCAGCAGCCGCGGTAATTCCAGCTCCAATAGCGTATATTAAAGTTGTTGTGGTTAAAAAGCTCGTAGTTGAACCTTGGGCCTGGCTGGCCGGTCCGCCTCACCGCGTGTACTGGTCCGGCCGGGCCTTTCCCTCTGTGGAACCTCATGCCCTTCACTGGGTGTGACGGGGAAACAGGACTTTTACTTTGAAAAAATTAGAGTGCTCCAGGCAGGCCTATGCTCGAATACATTAGCATGGAATAATGAAATAGGACGTGTGGTTCTATTTTGTTGGTTTCTAGGACCGCCGTAATGATTAATAGGGACAGTCGGGGGCATCAGTATTCAATTGTCAGAGGTGAAATTCTTGGATTTATTGAAGACTAACTACTGCGAAAGCATTTGCCAAGGATGTTTTCATTAATCAGGAACGAAAGTTAGGGGATCGAAGACGATCAGATACCGTCGTAGTCTTAACCATAAACTATGCCGACTAGGGATCGGACGATGTTATTTTTTGACGCGTTCGGCACCTTACGAGAAATCAAAGTGCTTGGGCTCCAGGGGGAGTATGGTC
>NZ_JBEZDA010000055.1:0-1919 GCF_040647855.1 Nocardia sp. NPDC049220 | reverse complement strand
CCTACCCGCCGAGTGCGGAGTTCGCTGCCGCGGCGAATGCCGATGCCACCCTCTACCAGCGGGCAGCCGCCGACCGTGACGGCTTCTGGGCCGAGCAAGCCGCCCGACTGCACTGGCACCACCCCTTCCACCAAGTCCTCGACTGGAGCCAACCACCAGTCGCGAAATGGTTCCTCGGCGGCACACTCAACATCGCCTACAACTGCCTGGACCGACACGTCCTGGCCGGACACGGCGACCAAATCGCCATCCACTTCGAAGGCGAACCCGGCGACACCCGCGCCATCACCTACCAACAACTACTCACCGAAACCAGCCAAGCCGCCAACTACCTCACCGAACTCGGCCTCCAACCCGGCGACCGAGTCGCCATCTACATGCCGATGATCCCCGAAGCCGTCATCGCCATGCTCGCCTGCGCCCGCCTCGGCCTCACCCACTCCGTCGTCTTCGCCGGCTTCTCCCCCACCGCACTACGCCAACGCATCGACGACGCCGGGGCCCGCCTCGTCATCACCACCGACGGACAATGGCGCCGCGGCAAACCCACCCCACTCAAAACCGCCGTCGACGAAGCCCTCCACCACACCCCCCACACCGTCGAACACGTCCTCGTCGTCCGCCGCACCGGCACCGACACCCCCTGGACCCCACAGCGCGACCTCTGGTGGCACGACACCATCACCCACGCCCCCACCCACCACCAACCACAACCCTTCGACGCCGAACACCCCCTCTTCATCCTCTACACCTCCGGCACCACCGGAAAACCCAAAGGCATCCTCCACACCACCGGCGGCTACCTCACCCAAACCGCCTACACCCACCACACCGTCTTCGACCACAAACCCGACCACGACATCTACTGGTGCACCGCCGACATCGGCTGGATCACCGGACACAGCTACATCGTCTACGGACCCCTCGCCAACCGCACCACCCAAATCCTCTACGAAGGCACCCCCAACCACCCCGACGAACACCGCCACTGGCAAATCATCGAAAAATACGGCGTCACCATCTACTACACCGCCCCCACCCTCATCCGCACCTTCATGAAATGGGGCAAACACATCCCCGCCGCCCACAACCTCACCACCCTGCGCCTCCTAGGCTCCGTCGGCGAACCCATCAACCCCGAAGCCTGGCGCTGGTACCACCACAACATCGGCGCCAACAAAACCCCCATCGTCGACACCTGGTGGCAAACCGAAACCGGCGCCATCATGATCTCCCCCCTCCCCGGCGTCACCACCACCAAACCCGGCGCCGCCATGACCCCACTCCCCGGCATCAGCGCACAAATCGTCGACGAACAAGGCAACCCCACCCCACCCACCAACACCACCGGCTACCTCGTCCTCGACCAACCCTGGCCCGCCATGCTCCGCGGCATCTGGAACGACCCCCAACGCTACCAAGACACCTACTGGCAACAATTCCCCCAACACCACTGGTACTTCGCCGGCGACGGCGCCAAACTCGACACCAACGGCGACCTCTGGATACAAGGCCGCATCGACGACGTCATGAACATCTCCGGCCACCGAATCTCCACCGCCGAAGTCGAATCCGCACTCGTCGGACACCACGGCGTCGCCGAAGCCGCCGTCGTCGCCGCCCACGACACCACCACCGGCCAAGCCATCGTCGCCTTCGTCATCCTCACCACCAACACCCCCAACACCGGCGACACCCTCACCAACGAACTCAAAACCCAAGTCGCCACCCACATCAGCCCCATCGCCCGACCACGAGAAATCCACATCGTCCCCGAACTCCCCAAAACCCGCAGCGGCAAAATCATGCGCCGCCTCCTCCGCGACATCGCCGAAGGCCGCCAACCCGGCGACACCTCCACCCTCCTCGACCCCACCATCCTCCACACCATCCACACCAACAAAACCTGACCACAACGG
>NZ_JBEZDA010000054.1:0-2224 GCF_040647855.1 Nocardia sp. NPDC049220 | reverse complement strand
CCACATGCTGACCGACTCCCGAACCGTCATCGGATTGACCACGACAGCCACACGCACGCAACTGCCCGACACCACCACCTGGCTGACCCTCGACAACGTCGGTGAAGCCGACGACTGGCCGGTCACCGACGGGGACCGAGTCCGCCCGGTACGTGTCGATGACATCGCCTACGTGATCTACACGTCCGGTTCGACCGGGTTGCCCAAAGGTGTTGCGGTGACTCATCGTGGTCTGTGTAACTGTGCGTTGGTGCACAGGGATGCGTTGAGTGTGGAAGCTAGTTCGCGGATTTTGTTTTTGGCTTCGCCGAGTTTCGATGTGTCGGTGTTGGAAATGTTGGTGGCGTTGAGTGCGGGTACGACAATGGTGATCGCGCCTGCTGGTGTTTATGGTGGTGATGATTTGGCCGGGTTGCTCGATCGTGAGCGGGTCAGTCATGTTTTTATTACTCCTGCTGCGTTGTCGACGATCGATGGTGGTCGGTGGCCGTTGCCGGGGTTGCGGTGTTTGGTGGTCGGGGGCGAGGACTATGGCACCGAGTTGGTTCAGCGTTGGGGTGGTGGGCGTGAGTTGTTCAATGAGTACGGGCCGACCGAGGCCAGCATTGTTGCGTCGCTGAGTTCTGCGTTGCGGGTTGGTGAGTTGGTGACGGTGGGTGGTCCGGTTCGTGGCGTGTCGGAGTGGGTTTTGGATCGGCGGTTGCAGCCTGTGCCGGTGGGTGTGGCGGGGGAGTTGTATATCGCGGGAGATCTGTTGGCCCGTGGATATTATCGTCGGACGGGTTTGACGGCTGAGCGTTTCGTTGCTTGTCCGTGGGTGGCGGGTGAACGCATGTACCGCACCGGGGATGTGGTGCGCTGGACTGCCAACGGCACGATCCAGCATTTGGGCCGATCCGATTTCCAGGTGAAGATCCGTGGTTTGCGTATCGAACTCGGTGAGATCGATACGACACTCGCCGCGCACGAAAGTGTCGGTTTCGCCACCACCATCGGCCACCACAGCGACTCCGGTACCCAATCGTTGGTGTCGTATGTTGTTGCCGCACCCGAGCATTCGATCGATATCACCACCTTGACCGAGTATGTCGCGGGGCGGTTGCCGTCTTATATGGTTCCGACCTCGATCATGGTGCTCGACGGTATTCCGTTGACACCAGCGGGGAAGCTGGACCGTAAAGCGTTACCCACCCCGGTATTCACCGACAACACCGTATACCGGGCACCCACGACACCGGTCGAACAGGCTATCGCCCAATCGTTCGCCGATGTCCTCGATGTCCAACAAGTCGGCCTCGACGACTCCTTCTTCGCTTTGGGCGGTAATAGTTTGGTTGCGACGCGGGTCGCGGCGCGGCTCGGGGCTGTGTTGGATGCCGAGATCCCGGTGCAGTTGATGTTCGAGGCGCCGACTGTGGCGGGGCTCGCGACCCGTATCGAGCGGCATGACGGCACGGGACGGCGGCGCCCACCTTTGGTGGCCCGGCCACGGCCTGATCTGGTGGCGTTGGCGCCGGCCCAGCAGCGGATGTGGTTCCTCAATCAGTACGACACCAGCTCCGGGGCATACAACATGCCGATCGCGATCCGGTTGCGTGGCGAGTTGAACGTCGATGCGCTGCGATCGGCGATGGTTGATGTGCTGCGCAGACACGAGTCGTTGCGTACGCGATACCCCGACCACGACGGAATGCTGATCCAGTTGGTCGAGCCTGTCGAGGAAGTGGCCCGGGAACTGGTCGTGGTAGCGGTGGCGGCCGACCGGTTGGTGACCACGGTGTCCGAGTTTTTGACCGCGGGTTTCGATGTAAGCGCCGAGGTGCCGGTGCGTGCCCGGTTGTTCGGCGTGATCGGCACCGAGAAACCCGAGTACGTGCTGGCTGTCGTGGTGCATCACATCGCGGCGGACGGTTTCTCCATGACACCGCTGGCTCGCGATGTGACAGCCGCGTATGCCGCACGCGCGGCCGGACACGCCCCGTCCTGGACACCGCTGCCGGTCCAGTACGCGGACTACGCACTATGGCAACGCGCGACCCTCGGCTCACCCGACGACCCGCAATCACTATCGGCCCATCAGATCCGATACTGGACCCAAGCCCTCGACGCAATCACCGAAGAGCTACACCTGCCGGTTGATCGGCCGCGGCCGGTGGTGATGTCGCAGCGGGGCGCCACTACCAGTCACTGCTTGCGGGCCGAATCGGTGCGGGCGTTGGAACGC
>NZ_JBEZDA010000053.1:0-2356 GCF_040647855.1 Nocardia sp. NPDC049220 | reverse complement strand
TTTGGTGGTTGATGTGGTGTGGGGTTGTTTGGGTGGGGGTTGGTGGTGATTTGGGTTTGGTGTGGTGGTGGGTTGGTGGAGTGGTTGGGGGGTATGGCGCGCGCCATGCTCCTGATGTTGTCGAGGAGTTGTTGTTCTGGGGGGGAGAGTTCTGTTTCTGGGCGGGCGGCGTCGGTGAGTAGGTGGTCGACTTGTTTTCGGGCGTGTGGGGTTAGTTGTTGGGTGATGATCGCTCGTCGTTGGGTTGCGCCTGGGGTGTTTTGTCGTAGTCCTAGGTGCTCGATCAGGGCTGTTGCTTCGCGATGTATGTGGTTGTATTCGGCGCGTGTGGTGGGGTCGGTTTGTCGTGTTTGTGGTGGGATCGCGGTCAGGTGTTCGGCGAGGACGCGTAGTTCCTGGATCCGGCCGATGTCGTGGGGGGTTGGTGTGGCGGTGGGTGGGGTCGTTCCCGGACGCATGATGTCGGTGTCCGGTCGGTGGGTGTGTTGGCCGAACGTGTTGCGGCGTTGGTTTTCGACGATCTCGCCGATTTCGTGCGCGAGGGATCGCTGTATTTCTTCTGGTCGTAGGCGTTCGTTGAGGTAGACGGTGTGTTGGTTGGTGTCGTGGTTGAGGACGGACTGTGCTGCTGTGTGTTCGTTGAGGGTTCGGGTGTCGAAGTGGACGTCGAAGGTGTGGTGGTTGTCGGTGATTCGGTAGTGGTTGTGGTCGAGGTGTTCGATCGAGAGTCCGCCGTAGCCGGTGACGACTTGGTCCAGGGTTTCGGCGATTCGATTATGGAGGGCATGGATGTGGTCGGTGGTGGTCGGTAGGTCAGGTTCGATGTAGCGGTCGGAGCCGGGCACTCGGGTGTCGGTGACTTCGGTGATCCCATCGCGGTGGTTGGCGCCGAAGTCGCTGCGAGACCCCGACTCGGCGTCTGGCGCACCGGGATTTTCGGATCCGCTGTGCTGTGTATCGGAGCTTGCGAGGGTGGTCGATTCCGGTGTTGCTCTGGTAGCTGTGTGCTCGGCGGCGGCATTCGTGTTGGCGTGTTCGACTCCACCCGTGGCCGGCTCGGACGGAACCGGCGTCGATGTGGCATCTGGCGCGGTGCTGGATTCACCGGTCAGGCTGGAGTACGCCGAGCCTGCACTTGCTCCGGGATTGCCCGACGCTACCGATCTCTGACTGGTGTGCCCACCGTTCTGGTCGGGCGATTGCGTGACTTCTTGTGGCCCAACGGTATCCTGCGTCCGGTGCGTGCTCGATGCCAATGATCCGTCGCCGCGTTGGTATAGATCGAGGTTGTCGACTTCGTGGGTTTGTGCCAGGCCCCGTTGGCCGCGGACGGCACCGGGAAGGCCGCCGCTTGCGGCGCCGCCGGTGATAGCTCTGGGGTCGATGTTCCAGTTGTCGGGGTTCCATCCGTTTTGGTAGATCGCGGGTACCGCGGCTGCGGCGTAGCCGCCGGCCGCTCCGGCTGTCGTGCCGGCGGCCAAACCGGTTATCGCTCCGCGCATTCCTTTCGCGCCTAGGTCGACGCCTGGCAGTTTCGCGAAGCCTTTGCCGGCCAATGATGCGGTGGCGCCCCCGGCGGCCGCTCCGGCCACGGTGAGGCCGAGTTCTCTCAGGTTGTCGCGGTTGTTCCAGTCGGTGAGTTCGCTGGAATCTCGATGCCCGACCGTGACCTGGTAGGCCTTCGTTGCGTAGGTTTGGAACAGTTCCTCGCGGATTTCCTCGCCGGCTTCTTTCAGTGCTTCGACGCCGACTCGTTTGAGTCCTTGTTTGCCGATCGCCTCGCTGAGTTGCAACCCGGCGTGTTTGGCGAGGTCCTTGACCGCCCTGCTGGCCATTGCCTTCGCGCTGTTGCGGGCGAGGGCGGTGAGCAATTGGCCGGAGAATACGCGGATGATCACCCGGGTGATGCCGATGAGGCCGGCTTGGAGGGCCGGCGCGGCCGGTCCGGCGGTGAGCGCGTAGACGAGTTCCGCGGCCAGGATGACCAGCGCGATCATCATCTCGATCTTCGCGGCTTCGATGTCGGCTCCGGTGTCCTTCGCGGCGTCTCCGATCTGGTGATATCGGCCGACCAGGTCGTCGAGGTAATTCCGGACGTTGTCGTAGTTGGCCAAAATGCTGGCCGATCCCTCGCCCGCTGGATACGCGTGCTGCATCATGCTTTTCGCGGCGTCGAGTTGCTGGATCGTGGATTTCAGCTGGTCGGAGGCCTGGAACCAGCCTTCGGCCAGGGCGAACATTTTATCTTCGTCGCCCTCGGGCCAGTCGACGCCCGCCACCCATCCCAAAACATCCGGTAGATCGATCACTACCGCACTCGCTCCCGGAGCGGTCGAGCCAGACCGGCCCCGTACCG
>NZ_JBEZDA010000052.1:0-2684 GCF_040647855.1 Nocardia sp. NPDC049220 | reverse complement strand
CCAACACTCCGACCATCCAACCTCGCCTACATCATCTACACCTCCGGCTCCACCGGAACACCCAAACCCGTCGCCGTCACCCACCACAACGTCGTGGGTTTGTTCGCGGCGACGGTGCAACAGTTCGGCTTCGGTCCATCTGATGTGTGGGTATGGGCGCATTCACCGGCGTTCGATTTCTCGGTATGGGAGTTGTGGGGCGGATTGTTACACGGCGGCTCGGTGGTAGTTGCACCCCGGGAAGTGAGTCGGTCGCCACGCGAGTTGTGGAAGCTGATGGCTGCCCATGGTGTGACGGTTTTGAACCAAACTCCTTCCGCGTTCTATCAGCTGGCGCAGTTCGAACTGGAGTGTCCGACCGAACTGCGTGCGACGCTGGCGTTACGAACGATCGTGTTCGGTGGAGAGATGTTGACCCCGCAGCGACTGCTCGACTGGTTCGCCGTTGATCATGACCGTAGCTACTCCCCGCAACTGGTGAACATGTACGGGATCACGGAAACCACGGTGCATGTGACTCGGATCGCACTCAACGCGGATACCGCTCGAAGCGCCGCCAGTCCGATCGGTCGTCCGATCGCGAATGCGCGGGTGTGGGTGTTGGATTCGTGGTTGCGTCCGGTGCCGGTGGGGGTGGCTGGTGAGTTGTATATCGCGGGTGCGGGGTTGGCTCGGGGGTATCGGGATCGGGTGGGGTTGACCGCGGGTCGGTTCGTGGCCGATCCGTTCTCGGGGTCGGGTGAGCGGATGTATCGGTCGGGGGATCTGGTGCGGTGGAACTCTGTTGGGGAACTCGAGTTCTGTGGTCGGGTCGATGATCAGGTCAAGATCCGCGGGTTCCGGGTCGAGCCGGGTGAGATCGAGGCGGTGTTGATTGCGCATCCCGGTGTTGCTCGGGCGGCGGTCATCGCTCGTGAACTTCCTACCGGGGACAAACAATTGATCGGTTACGCCGTACCCCACACGGTCACCGAGGGCAGCGAGGGCAGCGAGGGTGGTGGGTTGTTTCCGGTGGGGGTGTTGGGTTCGGTGGGGGTGTTGGATCCGGTGGAGGTGCGGGGTTTCCTCGCGGCTCGGTTGCCGGAGTTCCTGGTTCCGGCGGTGGTCGTGGTGGTGGACGGGTTGCCGTTGACGGCGAACGGGAAACTCGATCGCGCCGCGTTACCCGAGCCGGTGTTCACTGGTAGCGGTGTTCACCGCGAGCCTCGTACCGGTGAGGAACGGGTCCTGGCGGAGGTGTTCGCGCAGGTGTTGGGTATCGATCGGGTGGGGATCGATGATTCGTTCTTCGATCTGAGCGGGCACTCGCTGCTGGCGATACGGTTGATCGGGAGGGTCCGGTCGATAGTGGGAGTGGAACTACCCATCCAAGCAGTGTTCGCCCACCCGACCGTAACCGGATTGGCCACCTATCTCCGCGATGTATTTGAGCGCTCGGATTCATTCGCTGATTCGTTCACCACGCCGCTACCGATTCGCAGTGAAGGCGACGACACACCTTTATGGTGTATCCATCCAGGACAGGGAATAAGCTGGTGCTACTGGAGCATCAGTGAGCACATCACCGACCGCCCGATCTACGGAGTTCAGGCCCGCGGGCTGGAAGGCCGAGAACCCTTGGCGGGATCAATCGAGGATATGGTCCAAGACTACGTTGCACAGATCCTCACGACTCAACCAACAGGTCCCTACGCCCTCCTTGGATGGTCATTTGGAGGCGTCGTCGCACACGCGATCGCAGTAGAATTGCAAACCCGCGGACTCGACGTTTCACTGCTGGCAATCATGGACTCCTTGCCCGCGACGCCTGAAAACAGAAGTGACACCAATCTTGAACAACAGGCGGAAGAACTGCGGGAATCAATAATTACCGAGATGGAACGAAGGTTCGGAGTCCATATAGATGGAATCATATTCGAGAAGGTGCTCAGTTCGATCTTGCCCGTGTTGACAAATAACATAGAATTGCAAGCGAAATATCAATCGCCAATATTCGACGGAGACGCCATAATATTTCGCGCTACCGAGACTCGAATTGCATCCACACCTAGCGGGTCACTAGCGCCACTATGGACAAAATCGATCAACCGCAACAT
Organism: Nocardia sp. NPDC049220; assembly: GCF_040647855.1. Classification (NCBI taxonomy): domain Bacteria; kingdom Bacillati; phylum Actinomycetota; class Actinomycetes; order Mycobacteriales; family Nocardiaceae; genus Nocardia; species Nocardia sp. NPDC049220. The sequence continues at coordinate 588 of NZ_JBEZDA010000052.1, read as the reverse complement.
CACCGAACATGAAATAGAGGCCACGCACTCCGACATGAACAACCCCAAGGCGATAGCGCAAATATGCGCGGTCATATCCTCGATCCTCAAATCCTCCTCACGCCCAGCCAACTGAAGACGACTGGTAACTGGATAGGTGGTCGCGGACACCCAGGGTTGTGACGGGACCCTGGTGATCGGTCCACGAACTGTGAGAGCCGGTCATTGATGTGTGCAGACGGCAGCGTATCCGGCTGGGGTGCGGTATCCCAGTCCTGAATGTCGTCGCCGCTGGTTGTAGTCGGTTTTCCAATCGGTGATCACGACGCGAGCCTGGGTCAGTGACCAGAAACTGTTGATGTTGAGGCATTCGTCGCGAAGCCGTCCGTTGAACGACTCGATATAGCCGTTGCACCAGGGTTGACCAGGCGGGATGAACGCCAACCCGACACGTTCGCGCGCCCAGTCCGCCATCGCCGAACACGCCATTTCCAGCCCGTTGTCACAGCGCAGCACCGCGGGATGACCCCGACCGGCCGCGATACGATCGAGCTCGCCGATCAAACGATCGGAGGTGATCGAGCGCTCCACCAACCCACCCAGGGATTC
>NZ_JBEZDA010000051.1:0-2842 GCF_040647855.1 Nocardia sp. NPDC049220 | reverse complement strand
ACCATCAACGAATCCAGCTCAGCCACCAGCCGATCCAACATCACCCGACAGGTCTACCAGCACCAATCCACGCGAGTGACGTTGCAGTATTAAGAGAGTTGGGGGTACGAGGTGATCGCGCCGAGCGCGGGTGACAAACCTGACAAGGTCGACAAGTTGCGAGCGATCTGAAGCGCTCTCGATGCCTCTGAGCTGTTGAAATGCTGACCTGGCGAGGTCGGCGCGATTACGCTCGCTGTCGTATTGAGTAGTCACGATGAGCGTAATCGCACCGAATTGGATTTCGTGTGATTGGCGGGGGCGTGTCGCGGCCAGCATCTCGCCTCTGGTAAAGGAGTATGCGCAGGGTATGCAGCGCAGTCCATCAAGGCCGACTGACGCCAACGCCAGCATCGTGGCTACCAGCCTGTTTGTGTTGGGACCAGTACTCGCCAACGCCAGCAAACGCTGGAAAGGGTGTTCATCAACATGGTGATCAGTGGGCTGCACTCCTATGCGGGACTGAACTGATCGGGCTCGACCCGCGTATCCGTCGTATCGCTCGCCTGGAGTGCTGGAGCGTGCGCCGAGGACTGGAGTTACGCCACCACTGACCGCAGTTGGCCCGGAAGACCCGGACATGTTGCGGGCCGGGTCTTCCCGCTTATTCCCAGAAGGCGGTACGCCATCGCCGTCAATGGACAGTGGCCGCTGACAAGAATGCCGACCAGCGGACGGCGCTCTCGCCACCGCCATGACATTGTTGTCCGCGATCGCCGGAAAACATTGCTGCGCAGGCAAAGTCGTTATCACGTTTTTCCGGCGGCCATGCGCGCGGACCATCCGCGGGCGATGCCCTCGCCGGGTCCGCGATGCCTATTCCGACGTCGACCGCTGCCGAATCCGCACCTGCACCGCACCGGCGGATGTACGGTTTGCTGGTTTCGCGTCGTGCTGGTGACGCGGTGGGAGGTAAGGGTGTGGGCCGAAATGGTGACGAGATCGTTCGCGCGGTGGTGCGGCAGGTTCTTCGGAATCGCGAAGGTCTGATCGGCGACTTCTGCGCGGTGATGCGGGCACAGGTTCGGACCTTTGATTTCGACGCGCGAATGCGCGGACTGCTCGAGGCGGGCGCGACCGAGAACGTCCTAGCGGTGCTGAATTTCATGCGAAACGACACACCGGCGGAAGACGCGCGGGCCCCCTTCAGTGTGCTCGAGTATGCCAGCGAACTGGCTCGACGAGATATACCGGTGTCGACACTGCTTCGGCCATATCGGCTCGGGCACGCTCGGTTCACCGATTCTCTGATGCGGTGCGCGGTGGAGCTGGCAGGTAAGGAGAGCGTTTGCGCCATAATCCAACTGGTCAACCGGACGACGTGCTATGCGGACCTGGTGTGCGAGCAGGTCGAGACGGTGTACGACCGAGAACGAGACCGTTGGGTAAGCAGCCGCGGCGGCCGGCGCCGCCGATGGCTGACGCAGGTACTTGCCGGATCGGCGACGGATGTCGATCAGGCCGAGGCGATATTGGACTATTCGTTGACCGGCATCCACGTCGCCGCTACCGCGTGGACGGATTCGTCGGTCTCGTCGCACGATGCGGTAGTCGTTCTGGACGACCTTCGCGCGGTACTGTCAACAGCTTTGAACAGTTTCGAGCAGACGTTGACTGTGCCGCTAGGCGCAGGTGAAGTGCGGCTGTGGATGTCGGTCCCGGACAGCGTCGAGGTCGATGTGGCCGAAATCGACCGCGCGGTGTCGGCGAAAGCCTTGCCGGTGCGGGTGGCGATCGCGGAGCCGGCGGCTGGCCTGGCGGGCTTCCGTCGCGGCACCTGGCAGGCCGACCGTGTTCGCGCTGTTGCGGTGATCGCGGGTGATAAGGCTCCGCGGGTGGTTTCCTACCCTCAGGTGGCCTCGATAGTGTTGATGGTCGGCGATATGGCACGGCTTCGCGCATTCGTGGCGGAATACCTCGGCGAGCTGGTCGTGGATGACCCGCGGAACTTGTGGCTCCGCGAAACCTTGCGGGTGTTCCTGGCGAACAATCGCAGCTATATGGCGGCCGCACAGGAAATGACAGTGCACCGCAACACGATCCAGTACCGGGTACAGAAAGCACTGGAATTGGCGGGGCACACCTTCGGTAACCGGGATCGCACCCTTGACCTGCAACTTGCCCTGCATGCTGCACACTGGCTGGGTGCGGCGGTGCTGCGCTCACCGTCGGCGGGCTGACCGTCAACGCGGTCGCGCGGGCCGTTTGCCGCACTCCTCGCGACCAACTCTGCTGCGCCCCAGCACTTCCCGTGCGCTACGCACAAAAATATCTGCGAATTCTTGCGGGATTTCGTGCGCATCCACGATAGCTCCCATCGCGATGCCGTCGTAATGTGTGACACATCTGCTTCGGCCCGGGCGCGCAAGGAGAGCATCATCGAAGACGCCGCGTAGGGGGTAATGGTGCGGCCGAGGACGGCATCCCCGACCAGAAGTCCGAACCTGAAACCACCAGCTAGATTCACATGTCATTCACGCTGGCTATGACCGAGAATGGCACGTCCCATCCGTGTCGTAGCCTCCGAAGTTTGTGGGGTTCAGCTGTTTTGGGAAGCGTATGGCCCAGATGGGTATCGGCATCGCCTGTCTCGTCACGCGCACAACACTTCCCATTTCTTTCCCATGCTGTCGAGGTCTCGGACTGCCCGAGTGCCGTGCCTGTCATGTCTTCCCGACTTCGGGCCCGAACACCTTATACCCGCCCGACTTCGGTCCCAAACGTTGTTGTAGTCGTTCGAATGTGTCGAGGACTGTTATGAAGCCGCATTTTGTTGTTATTCATCGTTGGCGTGACTGTTACG
>NZ_JBEZDA010000050.1:0-2866 GCF_040647855.1 Nocardia sp. NPDC049220 | reverse complement strand
GCACGGCTGCTCGCCGCAGCGGAATGACCACGACTGCGCAGCCGGTCTGCGCGAGCGGCCTCGGTACCGCCGCGGTGGTCCGGCGCGTGCCGTGCGGCGGCCCGAGGCCCGTCGCACGGACCCCTCAGGGCAGCAGCGTGGTCAGCACGGCACGTGTCCTCGGTGGGGTCCGAGGCCACCCGGCAGGACGCTGAGACGGTCAGGTGAACGTGCCGGTCAGTGGTTGTTCGGTCCACACGGTCTTGCCCTCGCGGGTGTAACGGGTACCCCAGCGTTCGGCCATCTGGGCCACCAGGAACAGGCCGCGCCCGCCCTCGTCGGTGGTACGGGCGCGGCGCAGGTGGGGTGAGGTGTGGCTGGTGTCACTGACCTCGCACACCAGACACCGTTCACGGATCAGCCGCAGGGTCGCAGGGCCGCTGGCGTACCGGTAGACGTTGGTGACCAGTTCGCTGGCGATCAACTCGGTCGTGAACGCCAAGTGTTCCAGACCCCATTCGCTCAGCTTGGCCGAGGTCAGTGCCCGGGCCCGGGCTGCGCTGGCAGGCTCCAGCGGGAAAGTCCAGGAGGCGACACTGTCCGGTGGCAGCATGCGGGTGCGGGCGACCAGCAATGCGACGTCGTCGCTGGGGCGCGAGGGCACGAGCGAGTCAACCACCGCTTGGCATGTTCTCTCCAGCGCGTCCGCGGGACGGGTGAGCGCGCCGCACAGCTTGGTCAGGCCGGCGTCGGCATCGATGTTGCGTTCACCGATGAGTCCGTTGGTATACAGGCACAGCAGGCTACCCCCGGCCAGTTCGACGTCCCGGGCCTCGAACGGCAGGCCGCCCAGGCCGAGCGGTGGGCCGGCGGGCAGGTCCAGCATCGCCACCTGTCCATCCGGAGCGGTCACCACCGGCGGCGGGTGGCCGGCGCGGGCCACGGAGCACCGCCCGGAGACCGGGTCGTAGACGGCGTACAGGCAGGTCGCACCGACGACCTGCTCGCCCACCGGCCGCTCACCGGCTGCTTCCTGTTCCGCCGCCAGCAGGATGACCAGGTCGTCCAGGCGGGAGAGGAGCTCGTCCGGTTCCAGGTCGAGGCTGGCGAGCGTGTGTACGGCGGTACGCAACCGGCCCATGGTGGCGGCTGCGTGGATGCCGCGTCCCACCACGTCGCCGACGACGAGGGCGACCCGGGACCCGGACAGGGGAATGACGTCGAACCAGTCACCGCCCAGGCCCGGGGCCGCGCTGGCCGGCAGGTAGCGCAAGGCCACCTCGACGGCCGACTGGTCCGGAACCGCGCGGGGCAGAAGGCTGCTCTGCAAGGTGAACGCGGTCTGCTGCTGCTGGGTGAAGCGCCGGGCGTTGTCGATGGCGACGGCGGCGCGCGAGGCGAGTTCCTGGGCGAGGGTGAGATCGTCCGCCTCGAAGGGATCGGGGCGGCGCGAACGCCACACTGTCATCACGCCCAGTACCAGGCCCCGCGCGGCCACCGGGACCACGATCAGCGAGTGGGCGCCCAGATCCGGAGCGTGGGCCCCCCGGTGGCCTCTCGTCGAGAACCAGTCGGGCGGGAGTACCGGTTCCAGGACGGGCCGCCCTTCGGCGAGGCATCTGGCCTGGGGGGCGTCCGGCGCGAACTCCACCGGCTCCCCCTGGGGGTGGGGCGGGCCGGCTTGCTGGGCACCGACACCGCAGGCCCCCACGCGTACCACCGGCCCCGCGAGGGCCCCCGCCAGTTCCTCGCCGCGCGTCACGGGCTGAAGCAGGTCCACTGACGCGTGGTCGGCGAGGTGAGGCACCATCACCTCGGCGAGTTCCCGGGCGGTCTCCGCCACGTCAAGGGTGGTTCCGATACGGCTTCCGGCCTGGTCGAGGAGCGCGAGCCGACGCTGGGCCCGATGGCGTTCGGTGATGTCCTCGATCATCTCGGCCACACCGAGAATGCGACCGGAGGGATCCTCCATCGGGAAGGACGAGACCATCGCCACCCGCTCTCGCGCGGGGTCCTGCTCCAGGCGAACGAACTGCTCGGAGTAGACCGCTGGCCTTCCGGTCTCGATCACCTGGCGCACACGGTCCACGGCACTGCGCGCGTCATCGGGGAGGAGGAAACAGCCGGTGGGCAGCCCCCGAAAATCCGCTGCCGGGACGCCGCTGAAGCGTTCGATGGCCCGGTTGACCCGGAGCAGCTTCAGGTCGGGGCCATGGACGACCAGGCCGATCGGGCAGCGGCGGTACAACCCGTCGAGGACCGCGCGGTCCCTTTGCCACTCCAGGACGTCGGCCTCGAGTGCCCCGGCGAGAACCCACTCTCGGACCCGGCCGTCCCGTGAGAGCGCGTCGGCCCTGAGTCCCAGCTCCACGAGCCGCCCGTCGCGGTGCCGCACCGTGAGCATCCCGAACCAGCTGCCGCTTCTCCTGCAGCTCCCCGCGGCCTCCCTGACGGTCGGCAGCTCGCGGGGATCGACAAGGACCTCGGACGCCGGACGACCGATCACGGCTGTGTCCGGATAGCCGAGCAGTTCCTGAGCCCGCCGGTTCCATCCGATCACGGTTCCGCGGTCGTCGAGCACCGCCAAAGCAGCGAGGTGCAGGGCGAACGGATCGTCGTGGCTTTCGCTGAGCTCCGTCATCCGCTTCTCCACCGCTGGACACCACCTTGTCCTCGGTCTCCGCTGTTCTGCCTCGGGCCAGCCACGGCCGGCGTCCGGCGTGACGGCGTCCGAGTCGGTGGCCAGGCGTTCCACACATGCACGCCGACGACCTGCAGATGCCATGTAAGCCTATTGAACCCGGTGGAGCCGCAGCCTCGCCCACCGTGCGGCACGGTGTGGCGGCCATGGGTGGGCCACGGCAGGGTAGACGGCCCGCTCATCAGC
>NZ_JBEZDA010000049.1:0-3015 GCF_040647855.1 Nocardia sp. NPDC049220 | reverse complement strand
ACCCCGGACGGTAGCAATATCCCGGGCGGCCAGGCTCCCTCGGTCGCGAATATTTATCGGTATCTCATAACTAAATATGGATTCACCCCGGCGCAAGCAGCAGGTATCTTGGGCAATATGCAGGTCGAGTCGGGATTCAATACCGCTGCCTATAACTCCGGCGAGGGTGCCATCGGCCTCTGCCAGTGGGAGGGCGGTCGGCGGCGGCAACTCGAGCAGTTCGCTGCTGCCCGGGGTAAGCCGGTGACCGATTGGCAGGTCCAAGTCGATTTCATGGCGCACGAATTGGCTGGTAGCGAGTCAGGCGCCTACAGATACATCAAAGCCGCGCAAACACCCGCCGCTGCCGCGGCAGCCTTCGATCAGTACTACGAACGAAGCGATGGTGCTGCTCGAGGCCAGCGCATGGCTAATGCGAATCAATTCGCGGCATCATTGGGTAGGGTTTCGGTGTAGGTCGGGCTCTGGTTCGACTCGCTTGGCCGCCTTCAACTCGATGATAGTTTTTCGGCTGCCGGGTGCCGAAGCCGTTGTTGCAAAAGGAATCAGCGGCGTGATTTCTGCGTACTGTCGGACTGTCGACGGCTGTCGCATGTGCTCCGCCGCTGCGGATTCCCTCCGGCGGGAACATCACGATGATGCTCGGACAAAGCTGCGTTATGCTGCGGTTACGCTGTCGGGCAGGTGTCGGCGCAAGAAGGTCCCTTACCGGGGTGAGCGGGGCAGGTGAATGAGGCCGACGACTCGACGCAGTTGGCAACCCGAGGTCAGCGGCTCCGGGCATCTCCTGCACCGGCATCCACTACTCGGTCTGTGGTTGAGCAGCGCACACAGCGAGTCGTGTGGTGGAAGGTGAGTGATGGCTGCCCTGGTGATGTCGCCTCATCCTGTCTCTCCCGCTCGGAACGGTTCCCTCGCGCGGTGCATGGGGTCGCTCAGGCTGACGCGGGGACGCGCAGACGGGACCGACAGCATGGGCGCAGGAACTTATTACGCCATTGATCGGCATGGGTCGACCAGTGACACACTTGGTGTCAAGACTGTCTGCCGCGGCCGTGTGTGCGTGGGGCACTGATGGAGCCGACGAAAAGGACCCCGTCCGAGCCCGACATGGAGGATGGTGATGACTCGAGAGCGGGCGTCACGACGTCCGCCCCCGATCGCTCTACGAAGACGAAGGCCCGGGGCAGTCCGGCGCGGGTCCCGCCGCCGCTGCCCGGTGGCGCACCGACGCCGGGCGCTCCGGTTCCGGTGGCGAACACTGCCGCACGCGGTCAGGCGCCCGCTCCGACAATCGAAACACCGTCCGCCACAACAGGTGCGCCATCGGTTGCCCGGCCGGACGCATCAGCCCTGTCCGGGGCGGCTACGCCGATGGCGGCTGCCGCGCTCGGTGCCCTCGCGACGATAGCCGCACACTACGGCGATGGAACCCCGACCGCCGAATCCGGCAAATCCTATGCGCCCCCTGACCTCGCGGCGGCACGTCCGACCGGACCGGTGGTCTGGGACGGCGACCTGGGATCACAGTACGCGGCCCACCGGCAGGACACCTTGCGGAACATAGACGCCAATCGATCGATGAACGCCGAACTGGAGCGCATCCTCGACGGCGCGGTGGACAATACAACCCAAGGAAGAGCGGCCATCGGCGCGATCGTCGCCGAGGTCAACACGGCGATGACCGCGCTGGGCAAGATCGAAGACACGGCGGCGGGTAGGGACCTCGTGGTCACCACACTGGGCAACGCATTGCACCGGGCCGGAACCGTCCTCGGGCAGGGGCAGGCAGCTGCGACGCTCACAGCCGAACGCGTTGCCGCCCTGGCGGACCGGTACATGCAGCAGGCGCGCCCGGCGCGCCCCCGCCGTCCCGGCCGGGCGACGCACCCCGGTATGCGCGGCAGCGGTGGCCCACCGCGCACACGTCCCTCCGGGCGGCAGGGGCAATGGATCAACGAGGCGCTTCAGATCCTCCGCCAGCACGGCTACGACACCCGCCAGATCGACCCCGCCGATATCGCGGCGATCATCCAGCACGAATCCGGTGGCAACCCGAACGCGATCAATCTTTGGGACAGCAACGCTGCCAAGGGCATCCCGTCCAAAGGGCTGATGCAGACCATCGATCCGACATTCAACTCGTATTCGCTTCCTGGACACCGCGATATCTGGAATCCCGTCGACAATATCGTCGCGGGTGTGCGGTATTCCATCGAGCGTTATGGGTCGGTCAGCAATGTGCCGGGGATCGTGCAGATGCGCAGCGGGGGCTCGTACGTAGGGTACTGATGTCGAGCGCGTTCGACTCAGGAGGTCGCGCGCATCGCCACCGGCCGGGGTCGTCGGCGGGAACCGCTCCGGGCGGCTCAGCGGTCATTCGTTCGATTTCTGGATCGCATCGCGGATCTGACCTTCTACGCCGACACCGGCAGCGTCACAGACCGGACTTCACTCACCGCGCTGACTTCGATGACTCCGGCGCCGGCGTTCGCGGTCGCTGAACAATCACGGCCCAAGCGGCGATCCGGATGAGCGACGACTGGAAGAATTCGCGATGTATGAAGAACATCGTGCGCGAGATACCGACCGTCCTTTCCGCACACTGCTGACCTGGCCGAAGGAGGACGGTCAGGTCCACCGTGCGGCGCGGTAACTTCTGGGTAGTGGGACTTGGCCGATGGGTACTCCCGAGCGGGACGCGGCGATACATCTGCCGTTCCCGATGTACATGATGACGTGGCCGGCGACGCCGTTCTTGAATGAGGATTCCGGGAAGATCAAGTCGCCCGGCCGAATCTGCGATGGATTGACCTTGGGCAGCTGGCGATACTGGTCGTTCGCGATTCGCGGAATCCTGACTCCCGCCGCGGCAGCCGAGTAATGCAGCAGACCCGAGCAATCGAAAGAATTCGGCCCCTCCGCACCCCACACATACGGCTTTCCGGTCTGAGCCAGTGCCACCGAGATCGCCCGCGCGGCGGCTCCGGATACTCCGGATATTCCCGATCCAGC
>NZ_JBEZDA010000048.1:0-3308 GCF_040647855.1 Nocardia sp. NPDC049220 | reverse complement strand
TTTGATGAGTTGGCTGATGCGATGACGCAGTTCGGGGATGCGTTGGTGAAGACTGCGAATGGTGTGACGAAGACGCAGTTGATTATGTGGGGTTTCGCGGCGGTGACGTTGTATTCGTTGTGGGCGGCGCGGGCGGCGTTGGGGTTTACGCCGTGGGGGCGGGCGGCTTTGCCGTTGGTGGAGGAGGTGATTCTTCTCGAGGGTAAGCAGCTTGTTCGGTGGCAGGCGTTGCGGGGGTTGGGTGAGGTGGCGGCGGCGATGGGGGAGTCGCGGGCTGTGGGGATGTTGCAGCCGTTGTTGAAGCGGTTTGGGTTGTTGCCTGCTTTGCGGGAGTCTTCGGGTGGGGTGTTGGCGAAGGTGTTGGCCAGTGATGTGTTGAGGGCTGCGGGTAAGCAGGGTTTGGTGGGTGTGGGTATTGATGGGGTTGCTGGTGTGGTGTCGGGGGATGGTTTTCGGTGGGATTCGGCGTTGACGATGGGGGCGTCGTTTGCTGCGGGTCCGGTGGCGGGTAGGCCTGCGGCGCGGTTTATGCAGGGTTTTATGGGGCGGTTCGCCGCGGTGCCGGCGTGGGCGGCGCGGGTGGCGACGGGTGCGGTGGCGGGGTCGGTGGGGATGGTGGGGATGGGTGTGGGTGGTGCGGTGATGCAGTCGGTGTTGCATGGGTCGTTGGCGTGGCAGGCGTTCGCGGCGGCGGTGGATCCGCATATGTTGTTGGCGGGTGCGGGTTTGGGTGCGTTGGGTGGGATGCGTTCGGTGCCGGAGGTGCGGGGTGGGGGGCAGGCGGGGGTTTCGGGTGAGGGGCGGCGTTGGGGTTGGGAGCGGGGTGAGTTGTCGGAGTTGTCGCGGCGGGAGGGGATGGGGGCGTATCGCGAGATGCGGAGGTTGCATCCGGACACGTTTCCGGAGGGGCCGGTGCGTGAGCGGGCGGGGGATCTTTTTGCGCGGGTTAATGAGGTGCGGGAGGCGGCGAATTCGCATGGGCGTAATGCGAATGCGTATCACAGTGGTGATGTCGCGCGGTTGAAGGATTTGCGGCAGCAGTTGACGTCGTTGCGGGATACGGCGGTGGTTCATGATGGGAGTGCTCCGCATCCGGATGCTGCTGTGCGGGCGGGTGCGGATGCTGGTGTGCGGGCGGGGTCGGCGGATGCTGGTGGTGGTGGGAGATCGCCTGCGGTGCGTGGTTCGGGTTCGGGTACTGGGTCGGCGTTGGATCGGTTGTCGCGGGGTGGTGCGGGGCCGGTGGTGCCGCGGACGCCGTCGGGGGGTTCGGGTGTGGTGGCGGGTTCGCAGGCTGCGGGGGTTGCGCCCGCTGCGTCGCCTGCGTCGTCTGCTGGGTCTGTGTCGTCTGGTGCGCCTGCTGGGTCGGCGGGTGCGGGGGGTGGTTCGGCGACGGTTGGGGATCAGGTTGATGGTGGTGTGGTTGTGCCGGTGGAGGGTTCGGTTTCGGTGGTGGGGGAGGTGGCGGGGCGTGTGGGTAGTGATCCGAATGCTGGTTCGGGGCAGACGGCGGATCAGGTTTTGGCGGAGTTGGGGCGGACGTCGTTGGATCGGTTGCGGGTGGATGCGGAGTTGGGGCGGGCGGCGACGGGGTTGCCGGTGGGGGTGGATCCGATGGTTGGGGCGCCGGCTGCGGGGCGGCGGTCGGTGGGGTTGGATCGGGTGTTCGCTGATATCGGGTTTGGTGAGCGGCCGGCGGTGTGGGTGGGGGAGGTGGAGGCGTTTTTCCCGGTGTCGGATTTGGGGTTGGTTTTGGCGGAGGGTATTTCGCCGGGTCGTTTGGGTTATATTTCTGGGTTTACGTCGTTGGAGCAGGCGACGCGGTTCGGTGCGGGGCATGTGGTGGTGGTGCGGGCGCCTGGTTTTGTTCGGGAGGGTGTGACGGGTGAGCCGATGGCGCTTTTTGTGGGTGGCGCTGACGGGAATTTTGTGGCGGGGTGGCATGAGGTTTCGGGGGAGATGTCTATTTATGTGGAGCATTCCGGTTTCGATCCGGCGCGGGGGTCGGTGGGTGCGGGGTCGGTGGGTGCGCCGCGGCTGGAGACGCCGGGGCCGGAGGTGTCGCGGCCGGGTTCCGCTGGTGCGGCGAAGCCGGGTTCGGCGGGTGGGGTGGAGTTCCCGGCGCGGGTGTCGGTTGTGCCGGAGGTGGGGTCGAGGCCTCCGACGCCGGAGCAGGTGCAGCGGGGTAGGGATGTCACGGGGTTGACGGCGGAGATGGATCCGCGGGCGGGGGCGGCGGATGTGTCGGGGGTGGGGTTGGATCGTTTGTTGGCGGGTTTCGGTAGGTCGGCGAATCCGCCGAGGTTTGTTGATGACACGGCGGTGGGGTTTGTGGCGGTGCGGGAGGGGAGCCCGGAAGCGCCGTTTGTGAATGGTTTGGTGTCGAAGTCTTCGGGTGTGGTGGTGGTGTATGACTCTCCGGTGGCGGCGCGTGCGGCTGAGGGTGGGGATTGTCGGGTGTATGTGGTGCAGGGGCGTCGGGGGAGGTTCGAGCAGGATTTGCCTAATGGTGGTAAGGCGTATCTGTATGTGGGGGGGATTGCCGCGCATCATTTCTTCGGTCGTTTCCAGTCGGATGTCGATACGCATTTGGATGTGGCGGGGTTCGAGGATTTTCCGGCTGTTGAGACGTTTGTGCCGAATCCGGGGTTCGATCCCGATCGGTCGTCGCGGCCGGTGCCCGCGGCGGTGGATGCGGTGGATGCGTTGGGGGAGTGGGAGCGGGTCAAACAGTTACCGCATCCGGCGGATCAGGCGTGGCAGCGGCGGCAGGACCGGGAAGCTGCGGTGGTGGCGGCGGAGTTGTTGCGTCCTTCGGAGTCGGATGTGCGTCGGGGTTTGCAGGCTATGGGGGTGGGTGTGGGGGAGGATCTGGCGCCTGCGGCGGTGGATGGTCGGGGGGCGGTTGATCCGAGAACGTTTCCGGTGTCGTGGGCGAATCCGGATGCGTCGGGTGGGTTGCGTTGGTTGGGGCAGCGGTCGGGGCCGGTGTTGTATGTGCCGTTGACGCGTGGTGGCGAGGTGTTGTTCGAGTCGGGGATCGTGGCGGATTCCGGGGTGGTGTATGGGTTCTCGTCGTTGGAGAAAGCGCGGGAGTTCGGGACCGACACGGTGGTCGAGGTGGATGCGCCGGGTGGGTTCATCGATGACGCCTCGGGGGTGGTGTTGCTGCTCGACAGTGTCGCGGGCCGGTATGTGGTGGGCAAACACGTGGTGTCGGGGCAGGGACCCGACGCCATGTCGATTTTTGTGCACAACCCAGGCTTCGTCGCCGGACGGACACCACGCAAACAACCAGAACCGACGCC
>NZ_JBEZDA010000047.1:0-3345 GCF_040647855.1 Nocardia sp. NPDC049220 | reverse complement strand
TCGTTTCCAGCCCCCGACCCTACTCAGTGCACCGGGATGATGTCGGGGGCGCCGAGCCGTACCGCGTCGGCGGTCTGGTCGTCCGGCTGCTGCTGGGCCTCGCGTTCGGCGGCCACCCGCTTCAGGTAGTGGTTGACCTCACGGTCCCGGTGCGCCTGGTCCCATCCCAGGTGAGGCGCCATCAGGTCCGCGACGGTCTGCGCCGCGTCCACACCACGGTCCCAGGACTCGATGGAGATCCGAGTACGTCGGGCGAGCACGTCCTCCAGGTGGCGGGCACCCTCATGGGTCACCGCGTACACCGCCTCGACGCGCAGGTAATCATCGGAGCTCGGCAACGGCTTGCCGAGCGAGGAGTCGGCTTCGACCATGGCGAGCAGCTCGTGCACCAGGGAGCCGTAGCGGTTCAACAGGTGCTCGATGCGGGCGACATGCAGCCCGGAGCACTCGGCGAGGTTGTGGCGGGAGTTCCAGAGGGCCGGATAGCCGTCGGCGCCGAGCAGCGGAACGCGTTGCGTGACGCAGTCGGGCACTTTCTCGTCCAGGCCGCGGGTCGCCTCGTCGACCGCGTCCTTGGCCATCACCCGATAGGTCGTGTACTTGCCGCCGGCCACCACGACGAGACCGGGCACCGGGTGTGCGACCAGGTGCTCCCGTGACAGTTTGCTGGTTTCTGCGGCCTCGCCGGACAGGAGGGGACGCAGACCGGCGTAGACGCCTTCGACATCCTCCGGAACCAAAGGCGTGGTCAGGACGCTGTTGACGTGTTCCAGCAGGTAGGTGACGTCCTTGGAGCTGAGGGCGGGATGGGCCTTGTCGAGTGTCCAGTCGGTGTCGGTGGTCCCGATGATCCAGTGTCGTCCCCAGGGGATGACGAACAGCACGCTCTTCTCGGTGCGGAGGATGAGCCCGGTGCGGGAGTTGATCCGGTCACGGGGGACCAGCAGGTGTACGCCCTTGGAGGCGCGGACGTGGAACTGGCCGCGCGTACCGGCGAGGGCCTGGGTGTCGTCGGTCCACACGCCGGTCGCGTTGATGACCTGCTTGGCTCGCACCTCTGTCTCGTCGCCGGTCTCCAGATCCGTGACAGCGGCTCCCACCACCCGCTCGCCCTGCCGCAGGAAGCGGCTGACACGGGTGCGGTTGGCGGCCAGCGCTCCGTAGGCGACGGCCGTGCGGGTGAGGAACATGGTGTGCCGGGCGTCGTCGACCTGGGCGTCCCAGTACTGGATCCCGCCGACCAGGGCGTCGGAGCGCAGCGCGGGCGCCTCGCGCAGGGCTTGGCGCTTGAGCAGGTGGCGGTGGTGGGGCAGACCTCTGGAGGTACCGGAGGCCGCAGCCATGGTGTCGTACAGCAGCACGCCGGCGCCGACGTACGGACGCTCCCGGATCCGGTGTTGCAGGGGGTAGAGGAACGGCACCGGACGCACCAGGTGAGGGGCCAGCAACTGAAGCAGGAGTCCGCGTTCCTTCAGGGCTTCGGCGACGAGCCGGAAGTCCAGCATCTCCAGGTAGCGCAGGCCGCCGTGGATGAGCTTGCTGGAGCGGCTGGAAGTGCCCGAGGCCCAGTCCCGGGCTTCGACGAGGCCGACTCTCAGGCCCCGAGTGGCGGCGTCCAGGGCCGCACCCGCGCCGACTACACCGCCTCCGACGACGAGGACGTCGAGCTCGCCCTCTCCCAGTCGGACCAGGGCCTCCGCGCGTGCGCCGGGCGAGAGAGCCATCGGGTTCGCCATGGGTCTCCTCCTCGTGCAGCGGGGTGCGGGCGGCGCACGCGGCTCGGGCGGGCCCATTCGGGCGCTCCGGCCGGAACCTATTCGACCTTGGCCCAGTCGAGCGTGCGCTCCACCGCCTTCTTCCAGCCCGCGTATCCTTCCGCGCGCTGTTCCTCGGACCACTGGGGTTCCCAGCGCTTGGACTCCTGCCAGTGGGTGCGCAGTTCGTCCGTGTCCTGCCAGAAACCGGTGGCCAGGCCGGCGGCGTAGGCGGCGCCGAGCGCGGTGGTCTCGGCGACGACCGGGCGGCTGACCGGGACGCCGAGGACGTCGGCCTGGATCTGCATGCACAGGTCGTTGGCCGTCACGCCGCCGTCGACCTTGAGCACGTCGAGGTGGACGCCGGAGTCCTGCTCCATGGCCTCCACCACGTCACGGCTCTGGTAGCAGATGGCTTCCAGGGCGGCCCGCGCCAGGTGGCCGCCGTCGTTGTACCGGGCGAGGCCGACGATCGCGCCGCGGGCGTCGGAACGCCAGTACGGGGCGAACAGGCCGGAGAAGGCGGGGACGAAGTAGATCCCGCCATTGTCCTCGACGGTACGCGCCAGGCGTTCGCTCTCGGCGGCGTCATTGATGATCTTCAGCTGGTCGCGCAGCCATTGCACCGCGGAGCCTGTGACGGCGATGGAGCCTTCGAGTGCGTAGATCGCCGGGCTGTCGCCGAACTGGTACGCCACGGTGGTCAGGAGGCCGTGCTGGGACCGCACCAGTTCCGTGCCGGTGTTGAGCACCAGGAAGTTGCCGGTGCCGTAAGTGTTCTTGGCTTCGCCGGGCGCGTAGCAGACCTGCCCGACGGTGGCTGCCTGCTGGTCGCCGAGCACACCGGTGATGGGGATGGCCGCCCGCAGCGGCCGGGACGTACGGGTCTGTCCGAACGCCTCCCGGTGGGAGGACGGGTTGATGGTCGGCAACATCGCCCGGGGAACGCCGAAGAAGCCCAGCAGCTCGTCGTCCCAGTCGAGGGTCTCCAGGTCCATCAGCATGGTGCGGCTGGCATTGGTCACGTCGGTGGCGTGGACGCCACCGTCGGGGCCGCCGGTGAGGTTCCACAGCACCCAGGCGTCGGTGTTGCCGAAGAGGGCATGGCCCTGCTCGGCCGCCTCGCGGACTCCGTCGACGTTCTCCAGGATCCACTGGATCTTGCCGCCGGAGAAGTACGTGGCCGGCGGCAGCCCTGCCTTGCGGCGGATGACGTCGCCCTGGCCCGAGCGGTCCAGCGCTGCCGCGATGGAGTCCGTACGGGTGTCCTGCCAGACGATGGCGTTGTAGTAGGGGCGGCCGTTGCGCGGGTCCCAGACGACGGTCGTCTCCCGTTGGTTGGTGATGCCGATGGCCGCCAGGTCCTCCGGGGAGAGGTTTCCGTGCCGGAGCGCGTTCTGGATCACCGAGTTGGTGCGCTCCCAGATCTCCACCGGGTCGTGTTCGACCCACCCCGAGCGCGGGAGGATCTGTGAGTGCTCCAGCTGGTGCCTCGCCACCTCGTTGCCGGCATGGTCGAAGATCATGAAACGGGTGCTGGTGGTGCCTTGGTCCACCGCGCCGACGAAGTCCGCCATGGGATGCCGCCTCT
>NZ_JBEZDA010000046.1:1514-3720 GCF_040647855.1 Nocardia sp. NPDC049220 | reverse complement strand
ACGACGTTGTGGTGGGTGACGGCGACGGGTTTGGGTGTTCCGGTGGAGCCGGAGGTGTAGATGATGTAGGCGAGGTTGGATGGTCGGAGTGTTGGTGGTTGTTGGGTTGTGGGTTGTGGGTTGTTGTGGATGTGGTCGGTGAGGAGTGTTTTGTGTTTTGTGTGGGGGAGTGTGGTGTGGATGGTGTGGGTGGTGAGTATGGCGGTGGGGTTGGCGTCGGTGAGGATGTAGGTGAGGCGTTCGGGGGGGTAGGTGGGGTCGATGGGTAGGTAGGCGCCGCCGGCTTTGAGGACGGCGAGGATGGCGGCGATGAGGTCGAAGGATCGGTCGAGGGCGATGGCGACGATGTGGTCGGGGCCTACGCCGGCTTGGGTGAGGTGGTGGGCGAGTGTGGTGGCGCGGGTGTCGAGTTGTTGGTAGGTGTGGTGGGTTTGGTTGTCGATGACGGCGATGGCTTGGGGTGTGGCGGTTGCGGTGGTGTGGAATAGGTCGATGAGGGTGGTGGTGGTGTCGGTGGGGGTGTGGGTGTTGTTCCAGTGGGTGAGTATTTGTGTTCGTTGGGTGGGGTTGGTGATGTGGAGGTCGGCGAGTGTGGTGGTGTCGGGCAGGGTGTTGAGGACGTGGGTCAGGTGTTCGAGGATGTGGGTGGCTTGTGGTTGGTTGAACAGGTCGAGTCGGAAGGATGCGCGGAGGTGGAGTTGTTGGTCGAGGTGGGCGGTGAGCGCGAAGGGGTAGTGGGTGTCGTCGCTGGCGGTGACGGCGGTGATGGTGACTCCGTCGAGGTTGCCGGCGTGTTCGCGCAGGCTGTTGGTGTCGACTGGGTAGGACTCGAATACCAGCAGGGTGTCGAACAGTGGGCCTGTTGTGGTGGTGGCTTGGATTTCGGGTAGGCCGGCGTGGTGGTGGTCGAGTAGTTCGGTTTGTTGGTGTTGGAGTTGGGTGATCGCGGTATCGATGGTGTCGGTGGGTGAGAGGGTCACGCGTACCGGCACGGTGTTGATCAGTAGTCCGATCATTGTTTCCACGCCTGGTAGTTCGGGTGGTCGTCCTGAGACGGTGGTTCCGAATACGACATCGGTTCGTCTGGTCAGTACTGCGAGCACGTTCGCCCAGGCGAATTGCAGCACGGTGTTGATGGTGACGCCGAGTCTGGTGGCGAGGTCGGTGATGTGTTGTGTTTGTTGGGTGGTCAAGCTGGTCTGGTGTTCACCTGATAGTTCGGTGATGTCGCGGGTTGCGTCGATGCCGTCGGGTCCGGCCAGCAGTGTCGGTTCCGATATCCCGGCCAGTGTGGTGGCCCATGTTTGGAGGGTGGTGGCTTGGTCTCGGTGTGAGAGCCAGTGCAGGTAGTCGCGGAACGGGGTCGGGTCGTCGAGGGTGGTGGTGTCGCTTCTGTTGGTGTAGAGGATGAGGAGTTCTTTGATCAGTAGTGGCATCGACCATCCATCCAGCAGGATGTGATGGTTGGTCATGATCAGTTGGTGGTGGTTGTTGTTGTGGCGCAGGAGGGTGAACCGGATCGCGGGTGGGGTGGACAGGTCGAACGGTGTCAGTCGGTCGTGGTCGCAGATCTGTTGTAGTGCGTCGTGGGGATCGGTGCCGGGTAGGTCGGTGAGTTCGATTTCGCGCCAGGGTAGTTCGACGTCGGCGGGGATGATCTGGTGCATGGTTGTTTCGTTGTCGGTCACGAACGCTGCCCGCAGATTGGGATGCCGTGTCAGGAGTGTTTGCGCGGCGTTGTGTAGGCGGTCGGTATCGAGGGGGCCTTCGAGGGTCAACATCATTTGGGCGGTGTAGACATCCAGTGATCCCGCGGCCAGCATCGCGTGGAAGTGCATACCCGATTGCAGTGGTGTCAGGGGTAGTACGTCGGTCAACACCGTGTAGCGGTGTTCCCATCTGGTGATGTCGTTTTGGGTGAGGGTGGTCAACGCGAAGTCCGAGGGGGTGTGGCCGCCGGCGTTGTCGGATTGCGCGTATACCGCGATCGTTGTCAACGCTTCGGTCCATAGTCGGGCCAGTTCGGTGATCTCGGTGTGTGAGAGCAGGGTTTCGGGGAACCCGAAAGCGGTTTCCAACCGGCCCTCACGCACGAACGCGTTGATATCGATCGCTGTCGTGACCGGCATGTCCGTGTCCGGGTGGGCTTGGAGCGCACCTAGATCGGTGGTCGGGGTCCAGGAATGCTCACCGCTGTCGGGGGTGT
>NZ_JBEZDA010000046.1:0-1417 GCF_040647855.1 Nocardia sp. NPDC049220 | reverse complement strand
GATATCTGTCCGAGGTAGTTGAAACCGATCTGTGGTGTGACCGCGGGTATCTGGTCGCTGGTGGCGGGGTCGCCGTAGCGGAGTATGCCGTAGCCGATTCCCTTGTCGGGAACTGCCCGTAATGCTTCTTTCACCGTTTTGAGGGCTTCGCCCAGTGCCGGTCCACCGGCCAGCGCGTCGGTCACATCCACATTCGACAGGTCGAGTCGTATCGGGAACAGGGAGGTGAACCAGCCCACTGTGTGTGAGAGGTCCGCGCCCTCCACGATGTGTTGTTCGCGGCCGTGTCCTTCGAGGTTGATCAGTACCGATGGTTGGTGTTCACCGCGTTGTGCCCGCCAGGCTGTGACGGCCAACACCAACGCGGTCAGCAACCCGTCCTCGACCCCGGCGTGGAAACGGGTGGGGACGGTGGTCAACAACTGGGTGGTGAGCTCTTCGGTCATTTCGACCTCGACGCTGCGTAGTACCGCCGCCACGTCCACCGTCGGGTCCAGCGCCCGGGAACCCAGCAGTGGGTCGTTGCCCGCCGCGACGGCCTGCCAGAACGGGATCTCTCGTTCCCGGGACCGGTCGGTTCCCAGTTCGGTTATTGCATGCGCCCACCGCCGCATCGATGTCGTGACCGGTGTCAATGCCGGGACACCGCCCGCGCTGATCCGGGTCCACGCCGCGATCAGGTCCGGGATGATGATCCGCCAGGAGACACCGTCGACCGCCAGATGATGCACAGCCAACACCAGATAACCCGGCCGGTCGCAGGAACCCGGCCCGTTCGTGCGTGGGTCCAGCCATACCGCCGAGATCATCACCCCGACGCGGGGGTTCAGTCGTGACAACGCGCGGTCCAAACCCGCTGCCGCGATCACCGACAACTCCGCCGCGGTGATCGTTTCGTCGAACTCCACTCGCTCGATCACCTCGGCGGTATCGACCGAACCACGATCGGGTACCGATAGTCGCCACCCGTTCTCATCGGTGACCAGCCGGGCCCGCCACATGTCGTGGTGATCGGTCACCGCGGCCAACGTCGCCACCAGCCCCGCCCGGTCGATACCCGGCGGCAACGTCAACACCATGTGTTGGGCGAACCTGCCGAACCCGCCACCGCGTTCCACCAGCCACCGCGCGATCGGTGTCAATGGCATATCCCCGACCCCGCCACCGGGTAACTCCTCCAACACCCTCACCGGTGAATCCGACCGCACGAACCCGGCCAACCCCGCGACCGTCTTGTGTTCGAACACATTCCTCGCCGAGAACGCCACACCACGACCACGCGCCCGCGACACCAACTGGATCGCCAGGATACTGTCGCCACCCAGATCGAAGAACGAATCATCGATCCCCACCCGATCGATACCCAACACCTGCGCGAACACCTCCGCCAGGACCCGTTCCTCACCGGTACGAGGCT
>NZ_JBEZDA010000045.1:0-5364 GCF_040647855.1 Nocardia sp. NPDC049220 | reverse complement strand
GTCGGCGCCGGCGCGCACGGGCCCCGCGAATACGACTGGGCCAGAAGACAAATCGACGGGCGCTGGAGGACCGGGCGCGGGCACTGGTTGCTCGCGCGGCGCGCGCTGACCCCGAACAGCCGAGGTGAGCTCGAGATCGCCTACTACATCTGTTACGGCCCAGCGCGTGCGCGGCTGGTGGATCTGGCCTGGACCGCGGGCTCGCGCTGGCATGTCGAGGAATGCTTTCAGCAAGCCAAGAACGAAGCCGGGCTCGATTCGACTTATGACGGTCGTTGACTGTTCTGGCTCTGTCTTGTTTTCGTCGTCTGGCCACCACGGATAACTCCATGTAGCCGATCTAGGTGACTGATTCTAACCGTGCGCAGACCGCTGGTTGCTGGTCATCAGCAGTTTCTCGGCTGACATTTCAACCGCCTCGACGTCCGAATTACGTTGCGGTAGTTGGTTTTTATTCACGTTTCTCCCCGCGCGACAGCCATGCATCGGCTTGTGCTGTTGCTGTTCGACTTCGTCGATCGGCGTGATCGCGGTAACAAGATCAGCGATGGCGGCGGTGGCGGGCTCCATGTCGTGCGAGCATAACGACGCCCTGCGACACATGAGTAGGGCCCGCCCTTTCGATGCTTCCCGCCTACAGTTCACCAACCTGGGTCGGCCAGCCGGCGCGCGGCCTGGGCAGGTGGCCGGTTGCCCGGCAGAGTCGACTACGAGGCGGCGCTGCTCGAAGCCGCGCTGGGTTCCCAGCGGGAGAGGAGCCCTGCAAGCGTCGTCTTCAGAATCTCGCCGTACATCACGGGGAAGTCGACGCGCGCGCGTTCGAGGCGCGGGTCCGCAGTGGCTTCGGCGATGGCAGGTGTCGGGCTGCTGAAAGGCCAGAGGCCCACCAGCGACACGACGGCGTACTCCGTCAAAGTGAGCGCGTTATCCTCGGTCAGAGCGGGTACGCGGTCCCGGATCAGTGTTGCCAACCTGGTCCGATGTTCGAGGTCGATGAGTTTGTAGACTCGCACGGTTTCGGCGCTGACGTTGCGTTCCAGCACGTTTGGCAGCAGGCTCCACAGCTGGCAGAGGCCCGGCCGCGCCGCGAGTGACCCGGCCCAGGCCGCCATCGCCTGCTCGGGGTTGCAGGGCGGTTCCGGCAGTTCTTCGCTGAGCGCGTCGAGCCAGGCCAGGCGCTGCCGGTTCAGGAGCTCGAGAAAGACTCCCTCGCGGGTCTCGAAGTACCGGACCACGTGGGTCTTCGACACGTTGAGTTGCCGTCCGAGCTCGCGGAGACTGATCTCCTCCGCCGGGAGGTCGGCCAGAAGGACCTCGGCCGCGTCGAGGATCTCCTGTCGTCGCAGCTCTCGCTGTTCGGGGCGTCTTGCCCGCTGGAAGGCCGGGACCTCCACGTCGTCCATTGCTTCTCCTCGTACTCCGTAGGGCCGGTTCCTAGGATAGCGGTCCGCTGGACACTTGCGGTGTGTCCAGTGGACCGCTACGGTGGAATCATAAAGGTCCGATGGACATTTAAGAGTTCATTGCTCCGTGTGGAGGAGAATCACCGTGAATAAAGTTGTCGTCGTCACCGGTACTGCAAGCGGTCTAGGAAAGGCCACTGTGGAGAAGTTCTCCGCCGAGGGCTGGGATGTCGTCGCGACCGTGCGCAAGGAAGCCGACCTGGGTGTGCACGACGGGAGCCCGCGGGTATGTACGCTGCTGCTGGACGTCAACGACGAAAGTGCTGCAGCCGGGTTCGCGCAGCAGGCGCTTGCGGCGTTTGGTCGCGTCGACGCGCTGGTCAACAACGCAGGCTCGTACCAGATGGGGCCCCTCGAGGCATCGACGATGGAGCAGATCCACAGCCAGTTCCAGACGAACCTGTTCGGGTTGATCGCCGTCACCAAGGCGTTCCTGCCGACCTTTCGTGCGCAGCGATCCGGCGTCGTGGTGAACATCTCGTCGTTGACCGCTGAGCAGGGTTACCCGTACAGCTCGGTTTACGCGGCGTCGAAGGCTGCGGTTGCCACGCTGAGTGAAGGGTTGTCGATGGAAATGGCGGAGTTCGGCGTTGCGGTGCGCGCGATCATTCCCGGCCAGCACGCCACGCGGATCTTCACGAAGATCGACGCCGCGGTCGACGTGCCCGACGAGTACCAGGCCGGCATCGAGTCGTTTTTCGGAGTGACGCCGATGACGGGCTCGTCGCCGCGGGTCACCGCCGACGCCATCTACCGAACCGTCATCGATCCCGCTCTCGAGCAGGTCCGCGTTTACTCCGGCCCGGAGTCGACGGCGATCCCGGACGCGAAGCGCATCCTCGGCCCGCAGGAGTACTGGACCGAGTTCCGTTCCGCTGCTGTCGGTCGGCCGAGTGCGCTCTGGCGCACGTTGGTCCCGGCTCCCGGCACGGAGCCTCTCGAGCGCGACATCTGATAGGTCTCGACTGACGTGGACGTTCTGACGCTGGGTGTCGGACTCGTCCGGAACGCAGCAATCACCGCACAATTGGGAGTTACACGATGTCAGGTCCGTTCATTTTTGTCGCCACGAATAAGGTCCGCGACGGAAAAATCGAGGACGAGCAGTGCCGCGTCCCGGGCTGGATCCGGTTCATCCAGGACAACGAGCCGCGCACCATCGGCTTCCATGAGTACCGCAGCGAGGACGGTACCGAGGTGGAGTACATCCAGATCCACCCCGACACCGACTCGTTCGAGCACCACATGCGCGTGCTCAGCGACCTTGTCAACCCATCGTGGAAGGAAACTCTCGAAGGTACGACTGCCATTCGCATGTATGGACGCCCGACCCGGGCCATCCTCGACATGCTGGAGGCGCTCGCTGGCGCGGGCATCCCGGTGACCGTGTTCGACGAGCACCTGGGTGGGTTCACGCGTCTGCAGGGTTGATGCCCCGTGGTCAGCTGTGTGTCCACGAAAAGCGGTGGTTTTATGGGCAGGCCAACAAATGTACTCACGCATCAGGCTCTCTGGAAATTTGCTGATTATCGCGTGGGGAACGTGGCATCGGACGACGATGAGGTGGTGACCGGCCACGACGGCGAGCTGCCGATCATCGAAGGCACTCTGATTCGGTTGACCGTCGACCGGCTCCCCGGAGACCGGAACCCGAAACCGTTGTGGCTATGGGCATCTCGCCCCGAGATCACCGCCGCACTGATGGACCGGTACTGGCAGGGGTTCCTGCGCAGATTCGACGTGGAACATACCTTCCGCTTCGCAAAGCAAACCCTCGGCTCGACCAGGCCCCGCATCCGCAGCACTCACCCGTATCGAGGAGATCAAGCCCCTGCTGCCCAGCTCATCCAGCACGGCCCGGATTCCGGATCGGCCTCGGTATCGCCTGGGTGGTCCTGGTTCCCGCCGAGACGCATCGTCGGTTCACGGTGTGGACCGAGGCCGGCGTGTGGCGGCGTTTGTCCCCGCGCGGCGTTCAATCGCGTCAAGCCAGTGTTCGAGACCTTCTCGAAGGTGATCATTCACACCGGAGAAGCTGGCACGGGTCAATACGGCAAGCTGTTCAACAACGCCGTCATGATGATGAACCAGCAGAACCTCGCAACGGCATTGGCGGTAGCGACCGAACTGAACCTGCCGCTTGCCCCGCTCCTCGAGGTCCTCCGATCCGGATCCGCGCGCAGTTTCGCCCTCGAGGCATTCGGCCTGTCGGTGTCATCGGCGAACGCAGAGCATCTCGAGCGGCTGGAACTGATCGACATTGATCTCTTCGCTACAGCCGTTGCCGACGTGGACTCGGACTCCGCAAGCCGGGTGACAGATTGGGCGGTCGCGGGAGCCTCCGGACTTGTCGGGCTGACCGCGACGATCGAAGCAGCATCGCCCCCCGAAGAACAGTAGAGATCAGCCAAGTCTTCCAATTCACCTTCGCACTCGAGGAGTCCCCCATACTCACCGCACGCATCGAAGATGGTAGTCACCACCACCATGCCGGTACAGCTCGGCTGATCCGCCGACACCGCGAGCTGTCATGAGCGACCAACCGACAGTTTTCCCCGCCGCCGCTGTTTTGTTCGATAACGACGGTGTACTCGTCGACTCACGGCTAGCAGGCGAGCGGGCATGGACAACATGGGCCGTCAACCGAGGACTAGATCCTGGAGCCGTACTTGCTGGTGTCCACGGGCGACGGTCTCGAGAGACGTTGCTGCTGTGGCGCAAGCGCAACGCGAGGGGCGGATCTGTGCCCGTTTCCGGGCATCCGGCTCAAGGCAAGCCGCGAGGGCTCACGGGTGTGCAGAAGTGCTTGCCGTGCTTGCCTTTCGGAGGCAGTGAGCGTGTGCGAGACGGAGTTGAGTTTCGTCCGGTCCGCCGGGCCCGACAGTGACCGCGATGTAGCGTTTGCGGATCGCGTGGCGGGTCGTGCGTATCCACTGCTCCCATTCATCGGGAGAGCGGGGCTGGTGGTCGGCGCGCAGGAGGAAGTGGAGGATGTGGTCGATGAGGGTAGGCAGGTCGTGGTGTGGGCGGGGACGTCCGATGATCCAGCCGCGTGTACAGGCTGCGGTGTCGAGTCCGCGCGAGTACACAGCTATTACTGGCGGACGGTAGCCGACGTTCCGCTCGATGAGCGTCCGGTGACAGTGTCTGTGGCACGGCCTGGCTCAGGTGGTGGAGAAGGCCGTCGCGGCGCACGGGCGCTGCTGACCGAAACGACACCGGATGACCCGGGAGACGACCACGATCGAACGCTGGCACGCCGTGCACGAGCTGCTCGATTCTGGTGTCGGGCTGCTGGACTATTCCCGCCGACTGGGGTTGGCGTTGAATACCCTCTAAATACTGCAACGTACTCAGGTGAGTGGGTGGCCTCGGCGTTTGTAGTGCGATAGTCGGGCTTGGTGTTGTCGGCGGCGTCGCCAGTGTGACCATGCCCAGATGTGGTCGGCCCGGTGGTGGCGGGTCAGGACGAACGCGACCGGAAGACGGCGGATTTCCGGTAGCGTGAGCGCGATCATGCCGTCGATGCCAGGTTCGGTTCCCCTTTTGCCGCAATGGTTTTAGACGCGGCGAGCCAGGCCAGGGCGAGCATGGACAGGGTG
Organism: Nocardia sp. NPDC049220; assembly: GCF_040647855.1. Lineage (NCBI taxonomy): Bacteria > Bacillati > Actinomycetota > Actinomycetes > Mycobacteriales > Nocardiaceae > Nocardia > Nocardia sp. NPDC049220. The sequence continues at coordinate 299 of NZ_JBEZDA010000045.1, read as the reverse complement.
ATGTGGGCATACCAGGCCCGCCAGGAACGCACCTGGTAGTGGTCGAGCCCGGCTTCGTTCTTGGCTTGCTGAAAGCATTCCTCGACATGCCAGCGCGAGCCCGCGGTCCAGGCCAGATCCACCAGCCGCGCACGCGCCGGGCCGTAACAGATGTAGTAGGCGATCTCGAGCTCACCTCGGCTGTTCGGGGTCAGCGCGCGCCGAGCGAGCAACCAGTGCCCGCGCCCGGTCCTCCAGCGCCCGTCGATTTGTCTTCTGGCCCAGTCGTATTCGCGGGGCCCGTGCGCGCCGGCGCCGAC
>NZ_JBEZDA010000044.1:0-5629 GCF_040647855.1 Nocardia sp. NPDC049220 | reverse complement strand
GCACGGCTGCTCGCCGCAGCGGAATGACCACGACTGCGCAGCCGGTCTGCGCGAGCGGCCTCGGTACCGCCGCGGTGGTCCGGCGCGTGCCGTGCCTCGCTCTCCTCGTACAGCCGCCGGTTCTCAAGGCTGTCGGCGGCGCGGCGCCGGTGGTCCAGACGGCTGCCCAGCCAGCCCGCCATGTAGCCGAACGGGACGGAGACCAGTCCGGTGGACTGCATGGGGAACATGTCGAAATCGGCGTTCGGGAAGACGGCGGACGGCGTTCCCGAAACGGCCTTGGAGAAGACCATCAGCAGCAGCGCGCAGGCCGCGCCGCCGTAGAGGGAAGCGAGCAGGCCGCTGCGCGTGAATCCTCGCCAGAACAGGGAGTAGGTGAGCGCGGGTGCCACCGCCGATGCCCCTATGCAGATGGCCAGAGTGGTCAGCACGCCGACGTTCCAGTCCTGGACCAGGGTGGAGAGTCCGATGGCAAGGGTTCCCACGGCCACGCTCGTCCACACCGCCACGGTCATCTCCGTGCGTGGATCGACGTGTCCCCGACGCGCCGCATGGGCGAACAGATCATGGGCGAGCGATGAGGCCGCGGCCAGAGTCATTCCCGCGACAGATGAGAGCAGGGTGATGAACACCATGCCCGCCACGGCCGAGTAGAGAATCGTCGTGCCCGCGGAATCGTGTGCCCCGCCGAGCACCTGCGACAGCATGAGCACCGACGTCCTGCCCTGGGGGTCGGCCGCGGTGATGTACCGCGATCCCACCAGCGCCGCCGCTCCCGTGCCCATGATGATGACGAGCAGGCAGAACGTGGTGACCGTGCCGACCGCCCACGACATGGAGCGACGTACGGCCGGCACGTCCCGCGCGGAGTACAGACGCATCGTGATGTGGGGCAGACAGGCCACGCCGAGGACCACGGTGATCTGGAGACCGATGAAATCCAGCCGGTCAACGGCCGAGGTGCCCAACTGAAGGCCCTGCTGGAGGAAGGCGGGGCCCGCGCCGCTGCCGTGCTGGGCGGCCCTGAGCACGTTGCCCGGGCTCCAGCCGAAGCGGTTCAGCACCAGAGCGGCGACGACGGCGCTGGTACCGAGCAGGATGACTATCTTGATCATCTGGATGAGCGCGGTGCCTCTCATCCCGCCGAGCGCCGCGTAAATGATCATCAGGGTGCCGATGATGACGATGCACGCCGTCCTGGCGCCCGCCACGTGCGGGAGGTCCAGGATGAAGGTGAGCAGCGACCCGGCACCGGAGAGCTGGACGACCAGGAAGGGCAGGGTCGCCGAAAGCGTCACCACGCAGGCGGCGATGCGCACGGCCCGGCCGGGCATGTTGCGGGCCAGGACGTCGCCCATGGTGAACCGGCCCGCGTTGCGCAGCGGTTCGGCCAGCAGGAACATCAGCAGCACCAGAGACAGGGCGGTGCTGACCGCAAGGACGTAGCCGTCGTATCCGGCCAGCGCGACGATGCCGGTGGTGCTCAGCACGGTGGCCGCGGAGATGTAGTCGCCCGCGATGGCCAGACCGTTCTTGAACGGGGTGAGCGTGAGGTAGCCGGTGTAGAAGTTCGTCAGGTCGTCGCGGTCCGGTCCCGCCATCACGCACATCAGCAGTGTGACGGTGACCAGCGTGGTGAACAGAATGAGGACGGTGGCCTGCGTCCCGGAGCTGTAGTCGTTCATCTCGCCGTCCCTGCGTTCCGGCCGACCGGGATAGCCCGTTCCCTGACGGCGCGGGCCAATGGATCCACCGAGCGTTGTGCGCTGCGTCCATACCAGAAGACCGCCGCGAAGGTGACGACGAGCTGAAGGACCCCCAGGACCATGCCCAGGCTCAACTCCCCGGCGATCTTGGACCCCATCAGGTCCGGCGCGAAGCAGGACAGCACGACATACGCCACGAAGGAGCCGAGCGCGGCGAGCGTGGAGGTCCGGCGGAGCAGGCGGTAGGCCGAGCGGAGAGCGGCGAGCTCGGCATCTTGACGAGTCTCCTGCGCATACGGCTCGACCCAAGAGGCTTGCCCGTACGAGTCGTAGCGAGGGACGTCGTACCCGTACGACGGGGGCTCGGTGTGCGGTATTGGCCATCCCGGTGGTGCTGATGGCCGGTACCGGTTCTCGTCGGGGTATGTCATCGCCTGGCCGTCCTCTTCGGCGCGGATCCGTGGAGGTGAACGGGGGAAACGGTTCAGCCGGCGCACCATACCGACTGGTTGGAATGCCTGTAAGCCTGCAGTGGGTCACGTTTCGGGGTCGATGCGGCTGCCCGGATCGGGAGCGACGTCGTGGTCAACGGGCGGGGTCGAGAAGGATCTTGCGGACACCGGCGGCGCGGCTGTTGAACAGTTCGTACGCCGCGGGGCCCTGGGAGAGGGCGAAGCGGTGGGAGACCACGACCTCCGGCGTGATGCGGCCGGCCTGGGTGAGGGGGATCAGGGCCGGGAGCTCGTAGTGGATCGAGCACAGCCCGATGGCGAACTCGAGCTCCTTGATCTGGGCCAGTCCCATGTGAAAGGGGAAAGCCTTGTTCTGGCTGACGCCGATGACACTGACTCGACCTGCCTGCCGAACGGCTTTCAGGGCGAGGTCGATGGTGGCGTCCGAGCCCACGGCCTCCACCACGGCGTCCGGTCCGCGTCCTGCGGTCATCTCCCGTACGGCCGTTCGGGCGTCCTCGCCCTCGACCGGCTCGACGCCGAGGGTGGCGGCGAAGGCACGGCGCTCCGCGACCAGGTCCACGCCCAGCACGCGGGCGGCGCCCATCACGAAGGCGGATTGCGCGGCCATGAGGCCGACCGGGCCCAGGCCGATGACCAGGACCGTTTCACCGGGCTGGATGCGGGCTCGACGGCAGCCGTACCAGGCCGTCGGGGCGTTGTCCGTCAGGACGATGGCGGCCTCGTCGGAGATGCCGTCGGGCAGGTGCACCAGGTTGACCTCGGCATGGGGCACAGCGAGGGCCTGGGCCTGACTGCCCGGGAGGTGCGGGCTCACCCCATAGCAAAGGTCCGTCGGGGCGTGGGCCCGCTCGCACCTGGCGGTGAGTCCCCGCGCGCAAGTCGCGCACAGGGTGCAGCCGACCGAGGCGGGAACCAGGACGCGGTCGCCGGGCTTGAAACGGGTGACCTCGTCGCCGGTGTCGACCACCACGCCGACGCACTCGTGTCCCGGGGTGTAACCGGTGTCCGGGCTGAACCCGTTGCCGCCGTAGATGTGCAGGTCGCTGCCGCATATACCGGCCGTGGTGACCTGGACGACCGCGTCGGTGGGACTGGTGACGGCGGGGTCGGGAACGTCGCCGTAGTGGATGTCGTGGGGACCCTGGTAGGTCAGTGCCTTCACTGGGTGCCTCCATTCCAGGCGCAGGGCGGCGCCCGTGCAGAAACAGGGATTCCGGAGTGGGGAACGTGCAAGGCGCTTTTATCAGGTATTAATGCGCCCGTATTACTTTGGCGTGGCGACGCTAGCATGGGCCTCCGTGACAACACATGAGACGCAGGCCACGTCGCCTCGAGGTCGGAAAGCCGGTGACACTCGCGGCACACTCATCCGGGCCGCCGAGCAGTTGTTCGCCGCGAAGGGCGTCGACGGTGTGTCGCTCAACGAGATCAAGCGGGCCGCCGGCCAGCGCAACGCGATGGCCCTGCAGTACCACTTCGGCGACCGGGCGGGACTTCTGCGGGCCGTACTCGACAAGCACCTTCCTGCGGTGGACGCCCGCCGGGAGGTACTGCTGCAGCAGTACGAGGACAGCGGCGCAGTCGACCTCCGGTCCCTCGCCGCCGCACTGGTGCTGCCGGTCGCCGCGAAACTCGCCGACCCCGACGGCGGCCGCGAGTTCCTGCAGATCGTGGCCGAACTGCTCAACCGCCCCGAACCCCTGGTCGAGGTCGTCGTGACGAAGGGGTCGAGCATCCATCCCTGGCGGCGCCTGGTGCAGCCCCTGCTGGCCGGCGAGTCGATCACGGTGTTCCACAGCCGCTTCACCGCCATGCGCTTCTGCCACGCCGAACTCGCCGCCCGGGCCGCCGGCCGCCCTCGCAGGGACGACCGGTTGTTCACCAGCCGACTGATCGACCTGGTCACCGCACTGCTGGCCGCGCCGGTGTCCGAGCAGACCGCACGTCTGCTGCATGAGCGAGGCCGGAAGGGGAAGGCCCAGCCACAGGCCCCCACCCGCTGAACCGTCCGGCCACGCAGACCTCCCTGACCGGGCCGGTTCTCGCGGCCCCCGCCCCGCCTCACCCGAGGGCCTTCCTGCCCTCGGTCCCCGGAAGGCAGGGTCACCTGTCATGTGGTGCACATCACCCATCGGGGCATACCAACTGGTCGGTACTCTCGGCGGGACCATGAACGACAGGAGGCGCCATGTCTGCGACCAACCGCCAGATCCGTCTGGCAGCCCGCCCCACGGGTGAAGTGAAACCCGGGGACTGGGAGCACTGTTCAGGGCCCGTCGAGGAGCCGGGCCCGGGCCGGTTCGCGGGCCGCACACGGGTCATCTCCCTGGACCCTGCCATGCGGGGCTGGCTGGACGACCGTCCCTCCTACCTGCCGCCGGTGGGCATCGGTGAGGTGATGCGCGCCGGATCGGTCGTCGAGGTCACCGCCTCCAACCACCCCGACTTCCAGCCGGGTGATCACGTGGTCGGCACCTTCGGCGTCCAGGAGTACGTGGTCTCCGACGGTCGGGGCGCCATGAAGATCGACACCTCCCTCGCCCCGCCCTCGACGTATCTGGGCGCGCTGGGCATGCCCGGCATGACCGCCTACTTCGGTCTGCTGGTAGTCGGGGCGCTGAAAGACGGCGAGACCGTCGTGGTGTCAGGGGCGGCCGGAGCGGTCGGCACCATCGTGGGTCAGATCGCGAAAGCCAAGGGCTGTCGGGTCGTGGGCATTGCGGGAGGGCCGGAGAAGTGCGGGTTGCTCACCGACGAACTGGGATTCGACGCTGCGATCGACTACCGCGCCGACGACGTCAGGAAAGCGCTCCGCCGGGAGGCGCCCGACGGAATCGACGTCTACTTCGACAACGTGGGCGGAGACATCCTCGACGCTGCGCTGACCCGACTGGCGATGCACGCGCGGGTCGTGGTCTGCGGTGCGATCAGCCAGTACAACAACGACACGCCGGTCAAGGGCCCCTCCAACTACCTCTCCCTGCTGGTGCGCCGCGCCCGCATGGAGGGCTTCGTCGTCTTCGACTATGCCAAGCGCTACGCGCAGGCCGCGCAGGACATCTCGGCCTGGATCGGCGACGGCCGCATGAGGGTCAAGGAACATGTGGTGAGGGGGAGCGTGGACGACTTCCCCGAGACGTTGCAGATGCTCTTCCGCGGAGAGAACGTCGGCAAGCTCGTCCTGGAGCTGGCATGACCGCCGTCGAGAGCGGGGTCGCCGCCCACCCGTGACAGACGGACGGCGCAGCGCCCCGGTGGGCCGTGGCATCCGGGGTGTTGGTTCTTTCAGGGCGGCCGCGACCGTCCGGCGGTCTGCGACGTCGCGGCGTGCGGCGCAGTCCGCGGCGGAGCCGATCGCGTCCAGCGCGGTGGCGCCGTGCCGGCTGTCGAAGACGGTCATCCCGTGCTCAGTCGGGCGGCCGGCGGCTGTCCTCGTGGAACATCCAC
>NZ_JBEZDA010000043.1:0-6150 GCF_040647855.1 Nocardia sp. NPDC049220 | reverse complement strand
AGCGCCGGATCGGCCTCGAATGACGCCGTCATGTCGACTCCTCCCCATCGAACATCGCAGCACCGGATATCCACAGCGGTCACAGGCTCACGAGTCGGATTGAACAACAGGAAATACAAGATAAGTCTAGTCAGAAATGTTGCGCTACCGTAGGTCGGCGGTCCACACACAGGCGGACGTTGAGTTGGCCGTCACCCGCGCCGCCATCCCGGTCCGGGCCTGTCGCCGGTCCGGCAACGCCAGCGATCGACCATTGATCCGCCGGGTCGAAGATGGCCCGCGGGACTGGACCGCGGCAGGATCGTGCGGGTCCGTGATAGCGACTTCTCCTCCGAACAGAGCAGACCGTGCGCCGGTCGGCGTTCAACGAGGGCGCACCGAAGTCCGACCTGTGCGGTGCTCGGCCGAGGTCGCGCCGACCCCGTGGTCAAGTGCGGCCAGCGAGACCAGACCAGGTCCGAATCCGGAGAATGGTCGAGGCCAGGTATCGAACACCTATTACCCGAAACCGCCACGCGGCGGGGTGCCGTCATTCACCCAGTTGCGCAGCGCGATCGCACCTGGCGTCTCCGCTGCGACGAGGTACAGCAAGTATCCGCCCAGGTGGCAGCGACGATCCGGGCACAGATGGCGGGACTGCCCGACACGGAACCGACGGTCACGGCCGAGTTGCTCGACGAGGCTGCCGTCGCGGTCTGCGCAGCGAGGACGCCGGGCACGGTGGGCGTCGGCCGTATCCGATATCACCCGAAGCACCGCCTCCCCATAAAGCTCGCGCGGTTCGCCGATCATGGCCGTCTGCCCGCCCCGGTCGTCCCCCCGCACCCCCCTTTCGCCTCGCGAGGGCTGCGAGGCTGATTCCGGTCGGCCGAATCAGGTTCCACACCGAGGATCGGGCAGCTGCGTATCGGACGGCGCGTCAGAGCCGGCGCCGACCCATTTCGGGATGCTCACGTCTGGATCCATGCGCGGGCCGGCCACCGGATCCACCGGATCCAGCGGCCGTTTGTCCTTGCCGAAAACGATGCCAACGTAATCCACCACTTGCAGCGGTGGCTTCCAATCCGCGAACGCGACATCGCTCCCCCTCTCCCCGACCCCCTCGTACACGCGCACCATACCTGTCGTCGGGTCCTGGTAGACCACGAACAAATGGCCGGCCCGACGCCTACCGAATGTGACCGCGCCGAACACCGTATTCCCCTCCTCGACCGAGGTCTTCATGTTCAGAATCGACCAGAACTCCTGCCAGTTGCCGCCGGTGTGGTGAGCGATCTCGACACCCGACATCCCTCTGAGGCGAATTTTTCCGGTCAACTCGGGGACCTCGACCGGAAGACCCAACCTGTCCCGACCGAAACGCAACACGACCGGACCACACGTACGCGGCTTCCGCCACGGACCGGACACGGCCGGCCGCGGTACCGTCCCATCCGGCACCATGGTTTCCCCCGCGTCCGCACCGGGCCGCGCTGACCATGAGGCTTCGGCGACATCCGGGCCGAAGTAGGGCGCCGGCATCAAGCCGTCGATTACCCAGTCGCGGGGCGTGACGCCTTCTTCGGACCCGAGCAAGGTCACCTTCGCGCCCTCGCTGATGCGCGCATGCGGGCCGAGGTCGATCAAGATGTTGTGCGGGTCGGCCTGTCCCGCGACCGGGTACAGGCGGCCGTCGATCCGTACCCTTCGGGGAATCGGCAAGTGGGCATACCCGCCCTGAACACGTGCGATCATCGTCGCTTCTTTTGGTGTGAAATGGCCTCCAGGCCCTACGCCTTCGCCGGGAGCTACGCGGAACACCTGGGCCACCCTGCTTTCGACCGTCAGGACCGGCCGCAAGGCCGGGTCCGGCGCATAGCCGGGGAGCAGCCCGGAGAGCGGCGCCTTACCGGCGCGAATGTCGAAGTATGGATTGGGAACCGGATTCCCGGCGGAGGGCTCATCGGTATTCCACGTGACGAGCTCGACCCCTGTCACCTTGCCGGCGGAACTGGCGAACAAACTCTTCCAAGGCGGCAGTAGACCGCCCGCTGCCAATTGCGCTGTCACGGAGCGGAACCGACGGTATTGCGACTCCCATTTCGCCTCCACATGGTCCATGTGTGACATCACCCCCTCGAGCACTATCCGCCCGCGAGCGATCTCCTGCTGCAAGGCGGATATCAAGTGCTCCAATTCCTCCGGCGAGGCGCCCTCGCGGTTCAGACCGGTATTCACCACGAGATGCACCTTTGCTGGTTTGCCGACCTTCCCTGCAGCTTTCGCCACCGCGCGCAGAACGGGCGGAGATGGCACCCCGAGTTGCACGTCCTCCATGATGGCGACCTCGAAATTAGAATCGGGATAGGTCTGCCAGGCCACCAACGGTTTGCGTTCGAAGTGATCGCACAGGTTTCTCAATGCGACCAAATCGCGAGCCTCTTGCGAGAACGGATCCTGAGAGTCCGCAAAGTTCGAATTACACAACGCGTACAGAGCGCGAAAATCGTGCCGCACCTTCAGCGCCTCGGAGATTCCCGCTACCCCCATTCCATCGACCGCCGGTGCCCCTGCCAGCACGGCGAGAAAGCCACCGCCGTACATGTCCGCTTTTCCCACCAGCATGAACTTGGAGTTTGGGTTGGTCGAGCCAGGGACTCTCGCCGCATCAGCGGCGTGTGCGCCGTGCACGATCCTGACGTACTCCTGTATCCCTTCGTCGGCTCGGCGCCGGAGTTCGGCCACGTTCCCCACCAAGGCCTTGCGGTCGAGTGTCACCGACACCGGCGCCAGACGTCGGTCGCGCGTGAGCCGACGGTAAAGTTCTTGGGCATAAACACCAGCCCCATCGTGGAACACTTGACTGGTCCGGCCCAGAGGCCTGCGCCACAGTTCGAAAGGTATGTCCAGCGCGGCGGCCCATTGGGGAGACGTGAGCTCGCTGTCAACGCCCGAACCGACCAACACGGCGACGTCCCCTTCGGCGAACTCGACTCCCTCGGGAACCTCGATCGGGAACTGGTCCATGTTCACCGGACCAGCGACGCGGCACCGAACACCATTGACGAGCACATGGATTTCATCGCCGGATCTGCCCAACTCGTAGGGAACACCATCCATGTAGCCGACTCCGACCCACGCGATCCGCCGCTCCTGGTCTACCGGTTCGCCGTCGTAGCCGAAACTCTCGCCGGAACGTAACCGCCGTGCCCCGCCAACATGCGCCACCCATTCCGTCGCGGACTGCAACTCGAGGCCGGGGCACTTCACCGGCAGGTCCCCGTACAACGGAGCACCCAATCGGGCTGCGAAACGGCCGCCCGGCTGCTGTCGCACAGTCATCGCGGCACCTGCGATGTGGAAATTCTCGGGGAATACCCCATCTCGATATGCGGTCGACGACACCTCGATGAACGACGCGGCCTGGCGATCGTTCATCGGGTGCCAGGGATCATCGCCGTGCGCGAGTTCGGTGAAGGCCGCGTGAAACCGAATCGACCCTGCCGCAACGAATCTGCCCAGGTGCTTCGACATCTCCGGATAGTGGGCGAGCGGTACCCCGCCGGCGTGCTTGCCGGTATCCACTTCCACCGCGACGTCCGCCGTCGCGCCGAGCGCCTCGGCCGCGGCCGCGACCACACGCAGCTGGTCGATCGACGCCACGCCGATGGTGATATCCGCCCTGATTGCCGCTTCCGCGACGTACGGGTCGATTGCCAGCCCCGTTACCGTGATCGGCAGTGTTTCGCCCGCAGCGCGCAGTTGCAGCCCGATAGGGAGCGACGCGTGCAGCCCGCGCACTCCTCCTTCCCGCATGGCGCGGGCAGTTTCCACCGGCATGAACTGCCCTACTTCTCCGATGACGCCTGCCGGGTGCCGCTGGCTCAGCCGCGCACTGTTCAACCGGACAGCATCGAATGTCACACCCAGTGTCGCCCCTGACCAGTAATCGTAGATCGGGCTCCGGTTGTCGGCCCATTGCGATATCAGCTCGTAGTGTCGTTGCGCCAGGTGAGGGTCGCGCTCAGCCAGTAATTCCATGCGGTCGTCGTAGTAAGGATCGGTGGGTCGCATGCCCAGGTCTGCGGCCAACGCCAACAGCTTCCGGCGTAATGTCTGCGCCTCATCCCTCAGCCCGAGAGCCGCAGCCGCATCGAGTTTTCCGACGACCACCCGTAACTGGCCGAAGCCATTGGCCCAAGGAATAGGCGAGTGCGTGTGGCGCTCGATGATCTGATCCAACGCGCCCTTGACGGCGCGCGAAACATCCTGGGGATGCGCCCTGGGCGACATCTCGATGCAGTAGTTGTAGTGGGTCTCGTCGGTGCGCCATGACGCGACCGCGCCTTTGTCTACAGGTCCCACGCGGAGGTCGACATACCGGCGTAAACCATCCTCGTCAGTGAATTCTAATCGATTTCCAGTCCAGTTCGACCGGTCATCTGTGATCAGGTCGAGATCGGTCTCGATGTGACGCCGCAGCTCTTCGAGGGTTAAATTGTCCAGTGCGAGGGGACGGGCGCTACCGTGGAATTCACGGATGGCATGCACGTAGGTGTCGTCGATCGGCGGGTCGACAATCGACGTGACATCAGCTCGTTTCAACCCGAGGCTCGACTCCCAATGTTTGGCAACACGTTTGGCCAGCATCGGACTGTTGCTGGCGAGCAAAGCCATCCAGTTGGCAGAGTCCGGACACAAGCGCCCCAAGTCGGCGACCAAATTCGTCATGTCGTCGTGCAGTTCCGGCAACAACTTGGGCTGCAAGGTGGGCGTGAGTCGATCGAATCTCCCGACAATGACACGCAACTGGGCGTGCCGTCCGACAATTTGACCTGTCATTAGGTTCGCACGTCGACCGATCAGATCGGAAAGACTGGCACCGTCCAGCAGGAAGTAGCGGATTTGGCCGAGCCCGTCTGCCACCGCAAGCGAGAGGTGTCGGTCACGTGTGCCGGGTGCGACGAACATGTGGTAGTGGAAAGGGGCATCGCTATAGATGTCGGCGACATTCCGGGTAGGTTCTCGACTCGTCCATACTGCGACCTCCGCACGTAGACCATTCCCATCGTCGAAGACGAACCGGGCGCCGAACGGATCCCAGGACCAGTTGCCGCCGGTGATCGAACCGTGGTCGGCGTCGATGTGCGCGAGCAGTTCGGCATACGTGTGCGGCGAATCCGTGTCACCTCGAAATCCGCCGATCGGGTCCACCGTGAAACATCTTCTGAAGCGATTCGATTGTATGACCTGATGCCAAAGGCTCTCGAACGCCGCAGCTTTCGATGCGATGAAAGCAGGCGAGAATCGAGGGCCCGCGTCCGGGCTGAACGACGGCGCCATTGTGGCGAACCGGTCTACCAGGCCAGAACGGGGATCCCAGGCAGCCAGAAGTGCCATCCGAATCGCGGCGCCGGGATCGTTCGGTCGCAGGCCGAGGTCAGTAGAAACCCCTTCCAGGGCGTTCTGCAGCATCGCGGCAGGCTTGTGAGCGGCATCGACCTGTCCGAGTTTCCCTTCGAGATACCGTAGTTCGGCGAACCCGCTCATGAGTTCTGGTGTCATCGTGGTCGATTTTCCGCCAGCCCGATCGCGTGGCAGGTCATATTGTTCCATCGCGCGGATGGCCTCCACATACCGCGCGATGCCGCGACCTGCCTCCAGATCCGACGCCCACGTCGCAACGTTCAGGACGTGGTGGTGGCCCGCATGGTCGAGCCGAGGCACGACGGCGTTCGCGGAGTCATCCGAATGCGTTCGCAGTTCGATCGTGACGTCCCGGTTACCGCGACTGCTGAATCCGAGTACCTTGCGGTCGGGATCCCAGTGCACATGGGGGCTGATCAGTTTCCGGTCCGTCGCAACGAGACGAAAGAGCCGATCCAGTTCGGTGGGTGTGGTCTCGGCCTCTTCTGCCTCGGACTGCACCGGCGGCCCTGGGACATCGTCCTGGTTCTCGCCATGCGCGGGTGGGCCTTCGATATCGCGTTGTGCAGGTGGCTGTTCGACGTTGACGGGAACTGGTTCGTACAGGGCGGGAAGGTGGCCTGTATTCGGGGGTTGTGTGGTGTTTGGTTTTGGTGGTTGATGTGGTGTGGGGTTGTTTGGGTGGGGGTTGGTGGTGATTTGGGTTTGGTGTGGTGGTGGGTTGGTGGAGTGGTTGGGGGGTAT
>NZ_JBEZDA010000042.1:0-6194 GCF_040647855.1 Nocardia sp. NPDC049220 | reverse complement strand
GGAGCCTGATGCGGCTCAAGCCACCGGTGCCTTCCGCACGAAAGCGAGCGACGATGAACAGCGCCGGCGGCGAGCCCGAACCCCGAGAGACCTCTGCGGGGTGGTGCGGTCGGTGACCGCGTGCGCGTGGCGGGCGGGCGGCGAGCTGCCGCTCATCACACCTCCGGGCCGCAAGGGAGCCGACGCGCGCACGGTGTGACACGTCGAGTGATCCCGGGCGTGGATCCGCCTGGTTGAGCCATCCCCCCCCCGATGGACCAGACACGCCTCCGGTCGTCGGCGTACTGGCGCGCGCGCAATGCTCCGGGCGCCGGTGACAGGGCGGGGGCGGTGCCGGCCCGGGCCGCCCCCCCCGGCGTGGTTCGTCACGCCCCGGGGTCGTCGGCGTTCGGGGGGGCCCTAACGGCCCCGGGGGCGGTACTCGGGGCGGGGGGGGTCCCGCCGGGCACCGCCCCCGCCGGCTTACTTCGCCAGTGGGCCGAACTCCTCGCGGGTGTCCACCGGCTTGCCGAACAGCTGCCACCGCTCGCCCTTGAACCGCATCAGCTGCATCGTCTCGATCGGGAAGGCGTCGCCGCGGCCCGTGGACAGGGTGACCCCGGGCAGCAGCATGTTCACCTTCACGTCCTTCAGGTTGCGCACCGCGTCCCGCAGACCCTCCCTGGTCGGGCACTTCATCGCGTCCAGGGCCTGGTGCAGGCTGGAGGCGGCGGCCCAGCCGTAGGCGTTGAACTGGTTGGCCGGGTCGGCGTCGGGGGCGTACTTGTGCATGGCGTTCGTGTACGTCTTCATCTCGGGGTCGTTCGCCCACTGCGGGTCGGCGGGGTCCTTGAAGTAGGTCGCCGAGACCACGCCCTGGACGTTCTTGAACCCTACGGGCTGGAGCACGGCGGCGGACGAGGCCACGTTGTTCACGATGTGCAGCGGGTTCCACTTGGTGTTCTTGGCATCGGCGGCGAGTGCCTGGCTGCCGAACTTGGGCGTGGTGATGTTGAGCAGCACGTCCGCCTTGGAGCGGGCAAGGTTGGCCATCTGCGCGGAAACGGAGGGGGCGGTGACCTCGTAGCTCTCCTTGGCGACCACCTTGATGCCACTGCCGGCGACGGCCTGCTGGAATCCGCCGAGCAGGTCCTTGCCGAAGTCGTCGTTCTGGTAGAGGACCGCGACCTTGGCCTTCGGCTTCGCGTCCTTGAGGTACTTGGCGTACACCCGTGCCTCGGCGACGTAGTTGGGCTGCCACCCGATGGTCCAGGGGTGCTTGTCGTCCGTGCCCCAGACGGAGGCGCCCGTGGCGACGAAGGGCTGCGGCACCTTCTGCTTGTTCAGGTAGTCCCACACGGCTGCCGTGGACGGCGTGCCCAGGGTCTGGAACACGGCGAAGACCTTCTCCTGCTCGACCAGTCTGCGGGCCTCCTCGACCGCCTTGGGCGGCTGGTAGCCGTCGTCGCGGACGACGAACTCGACCTTGCGGCCGTCTATGCCACCGTGGGCGTTGACGTACTTGAAGTGGGCAGCCACGCCCTTGCTGATCGTGCCGTACGCGGAGGCCGGTCCCGACAGCGGGTAGATCCCGCCCAGCTTGATGGTCGTGTCGGTGATACCGGTGGTCTGCTGGCCCTTGCAGGCACCGTCGGCGGCGGTGCCCTTGTCGTCCTGGCCTCGCTGGCTGCCGCAGGCGGTCGCGGTGAGCAGGGCGGCGGCAGCGGCCGCGGCCGCTGCCGCCCGCAGAGCGGTGGTCTTGCGCATGTGATTCATTCCTTTTCCGTGCGGGGCGGTGCGCCCACGGGTTCGGCGTCGACAACTGCGGGGTCCGCAGGGGTGAGGGTCGCGGAGGGGTCGGATGCGGCCTGGGACTTCGGCTGCGGATCAGGCACGGATTCGGCCTCGGGCACGGATTCGGCCTCGGGTTCGGAGGCAGCCTCAGCCGCTGAGTCCGCCTCGGGTTCAGAGGCAGCCTTAGGCACGGAGTCCGCCTCGGGTTCAGAGGCAGCCTCAGGCACGGAGTCCGCCTCGGCTTCGGAGGCAGCCTCAGGCACGGAGTCCGCCTCGGGCGTCCGGTCGAGGGCGGCGGCGGTGCGGGTCGGGCGACGGACGACAGCGGCCCGGACACGGGCCGGCAGACCGGCCAGCCCCGTCGGGGCCACGAACATCACCGCGATGATCAGCAGGCCGAAGACCACTCCCGGAGCGGCCTCGCTCAGGTCCTGGGACACACTCGGCACGTACATCACGAACGCCGCCCCCAGCAGGGGCCCGTACAGCGAGGCGAGCCCCCCGACCACCAGGCCGGCGAGCAGCATGATGGACAGAACGAAGCTGAAGGAGTCGGGCGAGACGAAGCCGATCACCCAGGTGTACAGACACCCGGCGACACCCGCGAACATCGCGCTCCACGCGAAGGCGAGGGTCTTGTGCAGCGACAGCCGTACGCCCATGACCTCGGCGGCGCTCTCGTTGTCCCGCGCAGCAAGCAGTGCCCTGCCGACCCGGGAGCGCAGCAGGTTGCGGGCGAGCAGCAGGGCCACCGCGGTGACGGCGAGGACGACGAAGTACATCCACTGGTCCTCGGCCAGCCCGCTCCACGCGGGCGGCTGCAGCTTGTCCACGGTCAGGCCCATGGAGCCGCCCGTCACCGGTTCCAGCCGCTTGAGCAGGGGCGGCAGGAACACCGCGAACGAGAGGGTGACCAGGGCCAGGTACAGTCCGCGCAGCCGCAGGGCGGGCACTCCGAACCCGAGGCCCAGCAGGAAGCATCCGGCGGCCGCGACGGGCAGTGTGGCCAGGTGCCCGGTGTCGTACCGGCCGAGCATGACCGCCGCCGTGTAGGCACCCGCGGCGAAGAACGCGCCGTGCCCGAGCGAGATCTGCCCGCCGAAGCCGACCAGCAGGTTCAGACCGGCCAGTGCCACGGCGTACAGGAGCACCATGGTCAGCTGGAAGACCTGGAAGGGGGCGAAGTAGAACGGTGCGCCGGCGGCGGCCGCCGCCGCGAGCAGCACGGTGACCGCGGCGCGCAGGCGCCGGGCGCGGTCCGTGCCGAGTGTTGCGATGATCGTGCTCATGCGCGTTCCACCGCCGCCCGTCCGAAGAGGCCCTGGGGCCGTACAAGCAGCACCGCCAGGATGATCACCAGGGGAACGCCCACCTTCAGATCGGCGCCGACCACATCGACGTACGCCCCGGTCAGCGTCTCGGCGACGCCCACGAACAGGCCGCCGACGACCGCGCCCACGGGGCTGTCGAAGCCCCCGAGGGTGGCTGCGGCGAACGCGTAGATCAGCACTCCGCCCATCATGTTGGGCTCCAGGAACAGCAACGGGGCGACGAGCACGCCCGACAGGGCGCCGACCGTGGCGGCCAGCCCCCAGCCGAGCATCAGAACTCGGCCCACCGGGATGCCCGACAGCCGGGCGGAGGCCGGGTTGCAGGCGACCGCCCGCATCACCAGGCCGACGGAAGTGTGCTGGAACAGCAGATACAGCAGGCCCATGACGACGGCCACCACGCCGATGATCCCGAGAGTCGACCAGTCCACGCGCACCCCGGCCAGGTCGAGCCCGCCGTCGGGGAACGGCTGCGGGAAGTCCTTCACGGTGAACGACCAGATCAGGCCGGCCAGCGCGTTGACGAAGATGAACAGGCCGACCGTGACGATGACCACGGTCAGCTCGGGTGCGCCCTGCACGGGGCGGATGACGATCCGCTCGACCAGCATGCCGCCGGCGAAGGACACCGCGAGGGTGACCGGCAACGCCAGCCAGAACGGCATCCCGGACGCCACCAGCTGCCAGGCGACGTACGTGGAGAGCATGGCCAGCTCGCCCTGCGCGAAGTTGACGATCCCCGTGAACCGGTGGATCAGCACCAGGGCCAGCGCCAGGCTGGCGTACACCGCGCCGGAGCCCAGCCCTTCCACGATCTGCTGGAGAAATTCGGTCACGGCACTCACCCGGTCTTCCGGGCGCTGACGAAGACACCGAGGTACACCTCGGCGACCTGCCCGTC
The DNA here is from genome assembly GCF_040647855.1 of Nocardia sp. NPDC049220. Classification (NCBI taxonomy): domain Bacteria; kingdom Bacillati; phylum Actinomycetota; class Actinomycetes; order Mycobacteriales; family Nocardiaceae; genus Nocardia; species Nocardia sp. NPDC049220. The sequence goes on along the minus strand of NZ_JBEZDA010000042.1, from coordinate 2,189 downwards.
CTCGCGGATCTGCTGAGCCGGTCCGGACAGCACCAGGCGGCCGGCCTCCAGTACGTGCGCCCGGTGCGCGATGTCCAGCGCGAGCTGGGCGTTCTGCTCGACGACGACCACGGTGGTGCGTTCCTCCTCGTTGACGGCACGGACGATCTCGAACAGTTCGCGGGTGACCAGCGGGGCGAGCCCCAGGGACGGCTCGTCCAGGAGCAGCAGCGAGGGCCGCAGCATCAGCGCCCTGCCGATGGCGAGCATCTGCTGCTCCCCGCCGCTGAGGCTGCCTGCGGCCTGACCCGACCGCTGGCGCAGTTTGGGGAAGTAGCCGTAGATCCGTTCCAGGTCGGCCGCCACGGCCGCGCGCTCGGCACGGCCCCGCAGGAGACCGGTGCGCAGGTGGGCGCCGATGCGCAGGTTCTCCTCGACGCTCAGCTCGTTGAAGGTGCCCCGGCCCTCGGGCACGTGCGCCACGCCGAGCCGGGCGGCCTGCTCGGGCGAGCGGCCCAGCAGCTCCGTACCATTCAGGGTGATCGAGCCTCGGCCGCGGGCCATGCCGCACAGGGCCCGCAGCATCGTGGTCTTGCCCGCGCCGTTGGGCCCGAGGATCGCGCACACCTCTCCGCGGGCGACGGAGAAGTCGAGGCCCTGGAGCACGCGGGCCTGGCCGTATCCGGCGTGCAGGTCGGAGACCTTCAGGAAGTCCGGCTCCACGCTCTCCGCGGACTCGGTGGGGTCGGAGGTGGGCTCGCTCATGCGGCCACCCCCAGGTACGCCTCGACGACCGCCGCGTCGCGCTGGATCTCCTCGGGCGAGCCCTCGGCGATCTTGCGGCCGAAGTCGAGGCAGACCACCTTGTCGCACAGGCCCATCACGAAACCCATGTGGTGTTCGACCACCACGAGGGTGAGGTCGAAGTCCTGGCGCACCGACCGGACCAGATCTGCGAATTGGTCGACCTCGCCGTGGCTGAGCCCGTTGACGGGTTCGTCGAGCAGCAGCAGCCGCGGCCGTACCGCGAGGGCCCGGGCGAGTTCGACGCGTTTGAGCGTGCCGAACGGCAGCCCGGAGGCGGGGTGGTCGGCGATGTCCGCCAGGTCGAGGCGCCGTAGCAGGTCGTCCGCCTGGTCACTCAGTTCCCTCTCCTCTCGCCGGACGCGGGGCAGCCGGAGCGCCGCGGCGAGGTGTCCGGTGCGCCCCCGGCTGTGGGCGCCGACCATGACGTTCTCCCGGACCGTGAGCCGCGGGAACAGGCCGAGATTCTGGAAGGTGCGGGCGATGCCGCGCCCGGCCACGGTGTGCGGCGGAAGGGCGAGCAGGTCCCGACCACGAACCCGCGGCACAGGTTGAGGAAGATCGCGCCCGGCTTCATGCGGGCGAACTGCTTCTCGCCGAAGAGGCCGGCGTTGCCGGAGCGGCCGTCCACGTGCAGCGTGACGATGTCGGCCGTCTCCAGCAGCTCGTCCAGCGTCTCCAGGCGGCGCGCGTTGCCCAGCGCCAGCTTCTCCGCGGTGTCGTAGAAGACGACGGACATGCCCAGGTTCTCGGCGAGCACGGAGAGCTGCGAGCCGATGTTGCCGTAGCCGATGATGCCGAGGGTGCGGCCGCGCACCTCGTGCGAGCCGTCCGCCGACTTGTCCCACACGCCCGCGTGCAGGGCGCGGTCGCGCTCCGTCATGCGGCGGGTCAGGGAGATGATCTCCGCGATCGCCAGCTCCACCACGGAGCGGGTGTTGGAGAACGGCGCGTTGAACACCGCGACGCCGCGGTGCGCGGCCGCCGTCAGGTTGATCTGGTTGGTGCCGATGCTGAAGGCGCCGACGCCGACCAGGCTGTCGCTCTCGGCCAGCACGCGCGCCGTCACCTCGGTCTTGGACCGGATGCCCAGGAGCTGGACGCCGTCGAGCGCCGCGATGAGCTCGTCCTCGTCGAGCGCTCCCTTGCGGTAGTCGACCTCGTACCCGGCCGACTCGAGGATCGGGACGGAGGTGGGGTGGACGTTCTCGAGGAGAAGGGCTCGCTGCACGCACCCATGGTGCGCCAGGGGGAGCGGTAGCGACAAACGGATCGGGCCCACGTCCCGCCTGCTGGGACGGCAGGTGGGACGCAGGCCGACGACGGGCCGCCCGTGGCGGGCGCGGGTCAGAACCCTTCGGGCAGGTCGCGCGCGTGCACCACGACGAGGCGCTGCGTGGGGCGGG
>NZ_JBEZDA010000041.1:0-8725 GCF_040647855.1 Nocardia sp. NPDC049220 | reverse complement strand
CCGGCCGCCGGGCCGGGGTGCTCCGCCGGCCTCGCCCTTCCGCTGCCCCGGCACGCGGCCGTTGCGGCTGCGCGTGGCCTGACCGCCCGGGCCGTCCCACCGGTCGCTCATCTACCACTCCCACGAAACGGTCGGGCCCCTCAGGCCGGGCCATGGGGTGGGCGGCCGGGCACGCGCGGCGGTCTACAGGCAGGCCAAGCAGGAACTTCGCCTAGGTTGCGTAGTTGCGCAATCTAACAAACCCCTGGCTCCACCAGCACGGACCCCGTCGGATTTCACAGGTGAGAGATCTCATGGAGGATCGCGGCAACCTCCTGGACCTCTCAGCCTTCGCCCACAGTCCTTCCCGCCTTCGCCGAGTTGGTCCGCGGCTTGTCCGGACAGGACCGGCCTGACTGGCGAGGGGCACGCCACGCGCGAAGACGAGCAGGTTGCCCGCGCCGCGCCCGTGTGGTGGCCGCGGGACGGCAGCTCGTCCTCGGCATACGGGGTGGAGCATGGTTGCCGACGGTTCGGCCACCAGGTGGTGCAGGCACACCAGGGCTCGGCGGGGCGCTCGGCGCGGGGTTGGGCCTGGGGTGACCGTCCGAGGTGGGGCATCGGACATGCCGCCCCTCACCCACCCTTGGCCACAGAAGGCGGACTAGGAGCTGCGTGGGGCGGTGGTGTGCGCGGCGGTCGGGCCGGTACGGGCGGTCAGCTGGCCGACCATGACGCGGACGACGGTCACGATGTCCGGGTCGTCGACGTAGTAGACCTGGCGGCGGCCCTCGCGGCGGGAACGCACGAGCCCGGCGAGTTTCAGTTTCGCCAGGTGCTGGCTGACCGCGGGCAGCGCGCCGCCGACCCGGTCGGCGAGGTGGGTGACGTCGCTCTCGCCCTGGGACAGCGCCCACATGATGTGCAGCCGGGCGGAGGAGGCCAGCAGTCCGAACGCGGCGGCCGCCTCGGTCAGTACCTCGACGGACGGATCCTCGAAGCCACCGGCGAGTGTCGCCACGGTCCCCTCCCGTCCCGCCCCGGTCACTGTCAACGCACGTGTGCTGTCTCAGTGTAAGGGGACGGGCCAGAGGGCACGAGAACGCCTCCACTTCATCGGTTGCGCAATGTAATAAGTGCGTGAAAGAACGTCGACGACTTGTCACCAGAGCCCGGCCGACCCCTTTCCACCCTGCCGCCAGTCCTTAAGCTTGCGCAATCAGGCAACTGAAGTGTCGGGCCCGGCGGTGTCCGCCCGGCCCGGACCGACTGGAGGACCACACGTGGGCATCATCGGCTGGATCATTCTGGGTCTGCTCGCCGGAGCCATCGCCAAGATCCTGCTGCCCGGCCGCGACCCGGGCGGCCTGATCGGCACCACCCTCATCGGGGTCGCGGGAGCGTTCGTCGGTGGCTGGCTCTCCGCGCGCTTCCTCGACCGGCCGGTGCAGAGCCACTTCTTCGACCTCTACACCTGGGGCGCGGCGATCGGCGGCTCGCTGGTCCTGTTGATCGGGTACCGCCTGCTGTTCGGCAACTCGCGGAACTGAGCCGGGAGTTCACAACCGATGCCCTGGTCGGCGGGTGTCCGGCCCGCCGACGCGCACCCGAAGGGCGGGCCGCCACCGCCCACGGGGCCCGCTCCTCACCGCTAGCCCCGGCTGCCCAACGCAGGTCCGAACGCCCGGCCGCGCAGCCCGTGGTGGGGACCGGGAGGAAGACGAGAGTCCACCCGCTCGCGGTCGGCGACACACTCAACTCCACGGCCTGGACGGCGAAGTACGGCCGGTACCCGATGTGGCCAGGAAAGCAGCCGCAGCGGCAGCCGACACGAGCAGCGCGAGTAACGCACCGGCGGGCCGCGCGGTGCCGGGGGCCAGGGAGATCTCGCGCGCCGAGGGCCCTCGTCATCGGCGGCGGCCGCTGTCTCCTCGGCCGCCGAGCGCACGGGAACGCCCTATCCAGGTCAGCCGGTACCCCCGGCTCAGGCGGCACTCTGCGTTCGCACGGGCTTCTTGCCCGGTCGTCAGACGCTGACGCCGAAATCGGAGGCGATGCCGGAAAGACCGGAGGTACAACCCCGGCCCGCCGCACGGAACTTGCTCACGCGCATGTAGGCGTTGCGCACCTCGGCGGGCCCGGAGGCGAGGTTCACCTCGGTGTGTCTGGAACCAAAGCCGTGGCCAAAGCCGTGGCCAAAGCCGTGGAGTGTGGCCCCCTTCGGCGGGCACCCGTACCTCACCAACTACGGATGGGGTGACACCGCATGGAGATCTCAGGCGTGATCAGCGCGATTGTCATCGGCATCGTGATCGGCGTCCTCGGCCGACTTGTGGTCCCGGGTCGTCAGCACATCGGTGTGCTGTGGACAATCCTGATCGGCATCGTCGCCGCCTTCATCGGCACCGGCATCGCGGCAGGCCTCGGTGTCGCCGACACCGACGGCGTCGACTGGGTCGAGTGGCTGATCCAGGTCGCCGTGGCCGCGCTCGGGGTGGCCGCGCTCAGCAAGGTGAAGGTGCGCCACTGACACCTCCGCGTCCGGAGGCCTTGCGCATCAACTCGACGTCGCCTGCCGGGGAGAGTCGGTCAGCTCGGCAGGCGACGCACACCGTCCGGGGCGGTTGCCCAGCCGGCCGAGACAGTCCGTCCACCGGTCGGGCCCGACCCCGGCCCTGAGCTGACGCTGGTTCACGGAGCAAGACCGCGAGGGGGACGTTGATGCCGTAGCCCAGTGTCCGCCGGGTGACGGAGGTGGGGCCCACGAGGGCTCGCGAGTCGGCGGACGACTTCCTCGTCCTTCGGCAAGTTGCGGGCCAGTCCCGTGCTGAAGTCGATGCGGGCGGCAAGCGACCGGCTCTGCCGGGGCCCAGGATCGGGGCGGCATCACTCCATCGACTCCAGAATGCGGTCGAGTGTCCGCCGCCCCATTCTGCTCATCGTCGGATTGCTCTCGACGTAGTACCAGACGACACCCACCGCCTGTTCGAACGCCCATGCCTTGCCCCGCTCCCACTCCGCATCGTCACAGCGCAGTGTCCGCCGGAGCACTTCCCGCGGGCCCGGCTGCAACAGGTGCCAGGCACTGACCAGGTCCAGCGCGGGGTCGGCCGGGCCGAAGCCGCCGGTGTCGAGCACGCCGCTGAGCCGGTCCCCCGCGACCAGTACATTGCCGGGGATCAGGTCTCCATGGCTCATCACGTCGGCACCCGTGCGCGGCAGTTCCCGAAAGTGACTCCACATCTGCCGCAGCCGGGGCACGTCGAGCAACCCCTCACTCTCCTCGAAACACTTCGCCATCCAGTCGTCGTGGCGAGTGAGGTCGCCCCCACGATTGTCTCCGCTGAACACCCGCCCCCGCGTCTCGGCGTCCCGCAGAGCCGCGATGAAGGCCGCGAGGTCCTCGGCAAAAGCGTCCGACCCACTCGGGTCGGCGTCAGAGGCGACCGTTCCCGGCAGCCATGTCTGGACCGACCACGGCATGGGGTAACCCGCTCCAGGCTTTCCCAGGGCGACCGGTTCCGGAACGGGGACCCGAGACACCCGTGCCAACTCCGCGCTCGCCCGGGCTTCCTGTTCCAGAACCGCCAGCACATCGGCGGCGTCGGCCAGACGCAGGGGGAAACGCGCAGAAAGGTCCTTCCCTATACGGAAGATGGCGTGGACCGTCCCGGTCGACGCCAGGGGTCGGATCTCCTCGCCACTCCACCGAGGGAACTGTTCTTCGATCAAGGTCGCCACGATTTCGGTGGTCACGTCCACCTGGTCATCGTGCATGGTCATTCTCTCAGGCCCTCCCACTGGTCCATATTCCGACAGCGGTCGGCCCACCACGGGGCCGAACTCGAACCGGGGGCACAGGACTTGTCACGAGGCAAACTCCACAGCGTCCCCCACCGCCTCTCGGCAACAAAGTATGAATGCACACCACCGGGGACGACCATCTGGGCATTCCTAGCCTGGGCAGCACCTCAAGCGCCCTCGTCCCCGCCCCCGGGCGGCAGCCGCAGGGTGTCTGTTCAGGCCGGGTCCGTGCTACTGGTCGAGACGACCCGTAAGACCTGCGCGAGGTGGCGTCAACGATGGGCCGGGCCCTGCCGGCGATCTTGTCGGACCGGGGCGGTGGATGCCGACAGTCGCCGTTGCGGGGGGGGGTACGACACCGTCCCGACTCCGTCCGGCCGAAGCCTTGGGTCTGAGCGTGCGAGCGTGCCGGTTTACGCCGGATCCCCCGAACGGCCCGCCAACGCGCGACAGGTGCCGGAGGACCGAATTCCATGGACGACATGTCCCGACTCGATTCCGCATGCCCACGCTCTCTTCGCTCCGCCGCTGCACTGGGCCTGGTAGCGGCGCTGGCCGTCGGCTGTACCGCGGCCGATGCCGACACGACCGCCGCCGGGCATGCGGCCGCCGCGACGTCGCCGCTGCCCACCGTCCCACCCGCCCAGCCACCGCGACAGCTCACCCGGGCCGAGGTCGAGAACGCGGTGAGCCGGCTGGACGACGTCGTACGAGACGCCATGCGCCGCACCGGTGTGCCCGGAATCGCCGTGGGCGTGGTGCACGACGACAAGGTGGTGTATCTGAAGGGGTTCGGTCTGCGGACGGCGGGCACGAAGGACCGGGTCGGACCGGACACCGTCTTCCAGCTCGCCTCGGTCTCCAAGCCCATTGCGTCCACCGTGGTCGCGGCGGCCGTGGGCGAGAAGACCGTCGGCTGGGACGACCCGGTCGTCGACCACGGCTCCGGCTTCGCCCTCAAGGACCCGTGGGTCACCCGCCACGTCACGATCGCCGACCTGTTCTCGCATCGCAGCGGACTGCCCGACCACGCCGGAGACCTCCTGGAGGACCTCGGCTACGACCGCTCGTACATCCTGGACCACCTCCGCTACGAACCGCTGGCTCCCTTCCGTGCCCACTACGCGTACACCAACTTCGGGCTGACCGAAGCCGCCGTCGCCACCGCGCGCGCGGCCGGGACCAGCTGGGAGAAGCTGTCCACCGACAAGCTGTACCGGCCGCTCGGCATGGACTCCACCAGCTCCTCCTTCGCCGACTACGAGAAGGCGGACAACAAGGCCGTCCTTCACGTGAAGACCGGGGGAACCTGGCAGGCCGAGCATGTGCGCAACCCGGACGCCCAGAGCCCGGCGGGCGGGGTCAGCTCCACGGCCCGGGACATGACGAAGTGGCTGCGCCTGCAACTGGCCAACGGCACCTTCGAGGGGCGGAAAGTCGTCGACGCCGCCGCACTGGAGGAGACCCACGTGCCGCACATGGTCTCCGAGCCGCCGCACTCGCCCGCGGGAAGGACCGGGTTCTACGGGCTGGGCTGGAACGTGAGCTACGACGACCAGGGCAGGCTGAAGCTCGGCCACTCCGGCGGCTTCGCGCTGGGGGCGGCCACCAACGTGGCGTTGTTGCCCTCGGAGAAGCTCGGCATCGTCGTCCTGACCAACGGCGAGCCCATCGGCGTTGCCGAGGCGATCTCCGCCACGTTCCTCGACACCGCGCAGACGGGCGGGCCGACCGTCGACTGGCTGAAGTTCCTCGGGCCGCTCTTCCAGCAAACCCTGCATGGGGAACACTCGAAGGTCGACTTCAGCAAGCCTCCGGCCTCGCCCGCACCCGCCAAGGCAGACAGCGCCTACACCGGAACGTACGCCAATGAGTACTACGGCGCGATGACCGTCAGCGCCAAGGGCGGCCAACTCACCATGCAACTTGGGCCCAAGAAGCAACGGTTCCCCTTGCACCACTACGACGGTGACACCTTCAGCTACAGCACCACCGGCGAAATGTCCGTCGGCCTGTCCGGGGTGACCTTTACCGTCGGGTCCGGCGGACGCGCCGACAAGGTCCGGGTCGAGAACCTCGACACGACCGGCCTCGGCACCTTCAAGAGGAACGACTAGCAGCCCCGCGCCTGCCTGTCGAAACGGTCCGCAAACCTATCTTGACCAGGCCGTATCGACCCGGTGTCCGCGTCACGGAGCCCGAGCCTGGGCTCCACCCCGACCATCTCCCTTCCACGAACAGGACATCCACATCGCGTGGACACGTTGGGCCGTGTCGCCGGGGTGTCGAAGCGTTCGGATGTGACCAGCTGCTCGACAGCAGGGTCAACGCCGTCAGCTCCGGGAACGCGCGACATTCGACCAGCGGCCGATCCGACCGGCCAGTGCAGGAATACGCCGGCATGCCCACAGGTCAGGTGGTCATGAATCAGGCGCGTGCGACATTGCCGAGCGAGGCGCGCAGGTCGTCCTCGCCGGTGAGCAACGGAGGCAGAGGGGTCGCGTCGGCCGGGTTGAGTGAGTCGAAGAGCAGGGCGATGAAGCGGGCGCGCAGTGAGGGTGTGGTGCCGGGGAGTGCGAGGCCGGCGACGGCCATGACGAGGAAGTCCTGCTGATCGCCGTCGGTTCCACGACGAACGGACAGTCCCTCACCCCCGCAACCCTTGCCGCGGTGACCTCGGACCTGCGAAGCGTCAAGGGCGCCACAGTCTCCCTGGCCGGGATGAACAAGACCGGCACCACCGCCATCCTCAGCCTGATTCCCGGCAGTGGTCCGAACGATGACGCCACCAAGGATCTCGCCACCGCCCTACGGGACAAGAGCGCGCAGATCCGTGCGACCCACGGCGCCGACATCGGCATCGCCGGTTTCACCACCCTGGCGATCGATGTCTCCGACCGGCTCGCCGACGTCCTACCCCTCTACGTGGCCACCGTCCTCGGGCTGTCCCTCATCGTCCTGCTCCTGGTCTTCCGCTCCTTCATGGTCCCGGTGACGGCCACCATCGGCTTCCTGCTGAGCATCGCCGCCACTTTCGGCCTCACCACGGCCGTCTTCCAGTGGGGCTGGCTGCAGAGCCTGATCGGACTCGACGCCACCGCACCGGTCGTGAGCCTGCTGCCCATCATCATCACCGGCGTCCTGTACGGACTCGCCATGGACTACCAGATGTTCCTGGTGACCTCCATCCGCGAAGCACACGTCCACGGCGCCACCGCCGTCAACGCCACCATCACCGGCTTCGCGCGTGCCGGCTCCGTCGTCCTGGCGGCGGCAACCATCATGGTGTCCGTCTTCGCCGGCTTCGTCTTCAACGCTCAGCCCATGATCAAACAGGCCGGCTTCGCACTGGCCGTAGGCATCCTCATCGACGCCTTCGTCATCCGTATGACCTTCATCCCGGCCACCATGGCACTCGCCCGGGAGAAAGCCTGGTGGATCCCCGCCCGGCTGAACCGCCTGCTGCCCGACCTCGACGTCGAAGGCGACAAGCTCGCGCAGAAGATCCCGCTGCCCCACCCCACCCCAGCCCACCAGGCAGCGACCATCAGCTGACCGGCGGCACCGTCCTCCCACACCGTCATGAGGTCATCAGGTCATCCGAAAGGGACAAGGCGGTCCCAGACCGACCGCCTTGTCCCTTTCGGATCGGAGAACGCCCAGACGTCCGCCCGCTGGCCGACTGTGACGATCAAGGACAGCGGACGGCAGCGGCCGTCGGCGCTCAGATGGAGTTCGATGGTGAACCCGCCGCGTGAGCGGGGTCGCTTCCACCGCCACCACGGGCTCAGCGGCCCCAGCGCAGCGCGGCCGTCTGCACGGGTGCGTCCCACAGCCGCAGCATCTCCTCGTCGGCCCGGCAGAGTGTCACCGAGCAGCCCGCCATGTCCAGCGACGTGACGTAGTTGCCCACGAGCGCCCGCGCCACCGGCACGCCCCGGGCCTCCAGCAGCCGGACCACCTCGGCGTGGAACCCGTACAGCTCCAGCAGCGGCGTCGCTCCCATCCCGTTGACCAGGGCCAGTACCGGCCCGTCGGCCGGAGGCACCTCCCCCAGCTCCTCGAGTACGGCGCCCACCGCGACCTCCGCGATCTCTCGGGCCGGCATCACCGCGCGCCGCTCTCGGCCCGGCTCGCCGTGGATCCCGACCCCGAGCTCCATCTCCCCGTCCGGCAGGTCGAAGGTCGGGCCTCCTTTCGCGGGAGTGCTGCAGGCGCTGAGCGCCACGCCGAAGCTGCGCGAGAACTCGTTGACACGCCGGGCGATCGCGGCCACCTGCTCCAGCGGTGCGCCCTCCTCGGCGGCCGCCCCGGCGATCTTCTCCACGAACAGGGTCGCCCCGGTGCCCCGCCGCCCGGCCGTGTACAGGCTGTCGGTGACGGCGACGTCGTCGTTGACCAGGACCTGCTCGACCCGGACGCCGTCATCCTCGGCGAGCTCGGCGGCCATCTGGAAGTTCAGCACGTCCCCGGTGTAGTTCTTGACGACGAACAGCACGCCCTGCCCGGCCTCGACGGCGCTCGCCGCGCGCAGCATCTGGTCCGGGACGGGCGAGGTGAACACCTCCCCGGGACACGCGGCCGACAGCATCCCGTACCCGACGAACCCGGCGTGCAGCGGCTCGTGCCCGGAACCGCCGCCGGACACCAGCCCGACCCGCCCGCCCTCCCGAGCGTCTCGCCGTACGACCACCCCCCGATCCACGTCCACGTCCAGCTCCGGGTGGGCGGCAGCCAGCCCCCGCAGGGCATCGGCGACCACGGTCTGCGGACTGTTGATCAGCATCTTCATGGGACCTCCCGGGTGGAACCGGCGGCCGAACCTCTGCCCCGTGTCCTCACGGAGTTCAGGCACGGCCGGTGGCAGGCGGGCGCAAGCGCGATCGCACCCCCCACAAACAGTGTGCCCTCACGCCCTGGACAACCCCGATGCGTGCACGCG
>NZ_JBEZDA010000040.1:0-11092 GCF_040647855.1 Nocardia sp. NPDC049220 | reverse complement strand
GCGTAGGCCGTCAACACGGCGACCTCATCCACCATGACAACGTGCAGCGGCGCACCTTTGGAGGGCTTGTGCAGACGAGACTTGCCGGCCATCGCGGCACCGCGCTCGTCAATCACGCGGAGCACCGCCTTGAGGGCAGCGATGGCGGCGCTCGGGTTGTCGGCCACCGCGTGGAACAGACCCTCCCCGACACGCACCTCAAGACCGCGCTTGAGGTCGATCCCCCATAGCTTGACGAGGCCGGCGTTCACGGCCGGGCCGAGGTTCGCGGCGATGCCCCAGAAGATCGAGCCCTTGCCGGAGCCAGAGGCGCCCACGACGAGGGTGTGCCGGCCCAGCAGCCCGAGCCGCCAAGTCGAGCCATCCACCTTCCGACCGATCGGCAGTTCATCCACGAGAACCAGCTCGGGGAAGCCCGCGGTGATCGGCAGTGCGAGGGCGTCACGCATCGTCAAGGCGATGACGACCGTTCCCGGGGCAACCGTGCGAGCCGACCACGCCAGGGCGTTGGCAGTGGTCGCGATAGCCGGCAGCGCGCGAGTGATCGCGTCAGGTGTCAGGCCGCGCTGAACTCGGACCTTGAGCGTCAGCGTCTCGCCCCTTGCCGAACGCTTGAGCACCCGAGGCACGACGAGGGTCCCGTCAGCCTTCTTGGTGGACAGGCCGCACGACGATGCGACGTCGACCCACTCACGCCGAGCCCATTTCTTCCACGCCCGACGCCGGGACGGGCCGGCTACGCGGCGTTCGTAGCTGACCGGAGCGACGCCGAACCAGAAGCCGCAGACCACTCCGGGCGCGAGGCCGACGACGAGGAAGCACAGCCCCTCAGTACGGGCGTCGGGGCGACCGGTCAGGGTGCCGAAGCCCCACCAGACCAGACCGATCAGGCCGAAGGTCAGCACCAGAGCGCGGCGGTGCCAGATCCACCACGAGCAGGCCCGCATGTACCGCTCGGCCGGGCGCAGCACACGCCGGAGCTGGGAGACGCGTTCGGGCTTCATCGATCCTTCTCCATTCCGAAGCGGCCCACCCAGCGGCCGGACTCGTCGTAGAACTCGGGCCGTTCGGCGCGGTGGGCGTTCGTGGCCGCGAGGCTGATTTCGGTGTGCAGGCTCGCGGCCCGGTCGTGCAGGCCCTGGGCCTGGTCAGCCGCACCGAGGACCCCGGCACGGTCGAGGGTTCGGTACGCGCCGTTCAGCGCCGTCACGGCTTCAGACAGATAGCTCGCGGCATTCGCGAGGGATTCGGCGCGGGACATCAGGCAGCCTCCTGCGCAACGGCGTGTGCGTCAGAGGACCAGTCCCACGGACGGCGGTGCGGAAGCCCGCCCAGCGCGAGCGGTGCGGACAGGAACACGGGCACGTTGCCCGAGGTGCCCCTCCACGACGAGAACCCATCGAGGCGATCACGTTCGATGTCCGAGCGTTCACCGAGACCGAGCAGGTGGGCGACCGTCTCACCGTGCGTGGTGTCCGTGACCGTCACGAACAGCCGCTTCTCCCCGGTCGAGCTGTCGTCATACCAGGCGATGCTCTCCACCCGGTCGTCGCCGATCAGTTCAGCCACGTAGGCGGCGAACCGGAGGACATCCCCCGCCGAGGGGGCGAGAACCGAAGCCCCCGCCACCCCCGACGACTTGGCGTTGATGCTCATGGGTCAGGCTGCCTTGCCGGCGTCCGGGCGGGCAGGCGTGGCCACGTCGGCCTTGCCCGGCTCGCACACGTCGTCGGCCTTGTACGACCACGCGAGGCGCGGCCGGTTGCCGTTGTCGTCCACGTACGGCAGTGCCGTGAGGCCCACGAACTCGATGGGCGTCCACGGGAACGGCGTCTTGTTCTCCGGGGGCACGGGCTGGAACTTCGCCGCGATCTTGACCGTCACGGCGGTGTCCTTCTTCCCCGCGTCCTCGTCCGCGTCGAGGACCACGACCTGCCACAGCGGCAGCCCCGTGTCCTTGTCGAGCTGCTGCGGGCGGGACCCGTCCTCACGCTTCGGACCGTTGAAGTCGGCCACCGGCTCGACCTCACCCTTCAGGAACGCCCCCTTCGGGAAGACGTCCTCGTGAGCCACTGCAAACCGTCGCTGCATCGCCATGGTCTTGCCCTTCTGTTCGACTAATCCAACTGGCTTAAGCCAGCGATCCACACCATAGACTAGCTTGAGCCAGTTGCGCAAGAGAGTGGCTTGAACCAGTTCGCTAGAGTTGGGCGCATGGCAGATCAGCGACCCCACGGCGACAACGCCGAAGCCCGCGCGATCGCGGCGGCACTACGGGACGCGATCCACTCCGGCGAGTACAACGCCGGCGACAAGCTCCCGTCAGAGCGAGTGCTCGCGGCGACCTACCACGGTGCCCGGAACACGGCCCGAGCGGCGATCCAGGAACTCATCCAGGAAGGCCTGGTGCGGCCCGAGCACGGGCGCGGGTACTTCGTTCGTGAGCGGCCGCGGTGGATGCGGTTCGGCCGGCTGCGCTACACGACGCCGATGCGGGCCGTCACGACGCATGGCCCGTTCGGCGCAGAGGCGCGGGCCCAGGGCAAGACGCCCCGAGTCGACGTGCGCAACGTCGAGCGCATCCCCTCCCCCGTCGACGTCGCGGAACGACTCGACATCGAGCCCGGGGCCGACGTCGTACGGCGTGAGAACTGGTACTACGCCGACGAGATCCCCATGCAGATCGGCATCACGTTCATCCCGTGGTCCATCGCCAAGGGCACCGCGCTCACGAAGGCCGAAAACCTCGGCAAGCGCGCGCTCTACGGCCGGCTGGAAGACCTCGGGTACACCATCGCGAACATCCGCGAAGAGGTCACCGCGAGGCCGGCTACCCGCGAGGAAGCCGAAGGTCTCGAAATGCCGGCAGGCGTGCCCATCATCGACCTGTGGCACACCGGCATGACCGCCGAGAATAAGCCGTTCGAAGTGACGAACTTCCGCATGCGCGCCGACTACTCAGCGCTCGACTACGACATGCCTGTGGAGTACTGAGCCCATGGCTGTGACGATCCGACCGCGCCGCGAGGAAGACATTCCCGTCCTGGCGGCCATCCTCATACGTGTGCATGAGCTGGACGGATACCCAATCGAAGGCGTGGCCGATCCGGAGGGCTGGCTACGTCACGACAGCGAGCTACGGAGTTGGACCGCAGTCGAGGACACCACCCCAATTGGCCAAATCACCTTAACCATAGGTGCCCCAAGCGACGACGCCGCGCGAGCCTGGTACGAGCACACGCACGGCGACGTCCAGTTCCTCGCAATACCCGCTCGGCTCTTCGTCGCCCCCGAGCACCGAGGTACCGGAGCAGGACGACTTCTAATGAAAACGGCCATCGAGTTCGCACGCGCCCGGAAACTGGCTATCGCATTCGACGTAATGCTTAAAGACCGCGCTGCGATTAGTCTCTATGAAAGCCTCGGAGCGGAACGTGTCGCAGAAATCGTTCATCGGGCCGCTCCTAACATTGAGGAGCCAGCCGCCGTCTACCTTATCCCTGATGGTCCGAATTCAGCCGCAACGTAGCTCAGCCAGCGTTTCGCAGCCTGCCTAGTTGCATTGGAAGACAGTCGAGTCCACGCAGCCACCGCGCAGCCAATCCTGCCAGTCTTCGGATGGGTTGAACCACTGTATTTTTCGCAGAACCTCGTAATCGGCACCAAGCCTCACCACATAATTCCGCTGTCGATCATCCCGAGACGCCACCGCAAACCAATTGAGGATCACGAGCTCTACGATGAAGGCATCCTTCTCCATGGCAGTTCTGATGCCTTCATCTTCGACCTTGCTTATCGCCCTTCGATAATCCGCAACACGGCGATCTTCTATGTGTCGGATCCTGCGCCTGGACTCCATACTTGCCCACCACCGGTTGAATGCCCGCGAAGCATGCTCTGTCCACTCGGTTTCGAGTTCCGGTGATGTCACGACCCCTACCTTGCACGCCGCGTCCTGCAATGCATTCAAAAGGAGTAGGCAGTCAAGACTCGTGTCGTTCCTCGCTGGATCGTTGTACGACTTCGCGATGTTCGTATCGATGATCAGGTACTGGTTGTACTGTGCAGTCGTCATCGACGGGCCCCGATCGCCTTGAGGTAGTCAATGTCGGCATCCTGGGAAATCTCATCAAAGTCAACGGGCCAGTCACCGAAACGACCTGCTTCGTCCAGTTCCGCCACGTCTACGCGACTGAACCCGGTCTCCGGATCACGACTGAACCAGTTCATCGACACCGCCGAAGGCGGCAGGCTGCCGAGCGCTATCTCGGTCTGGATTGAACGGATCAACAGGGAACTGTGAGTCTCGATTACCACGCGGACCCCACGATTAGCTGCGGCAACCAACGGCGCCGCAAGAGCAACCTGCGCCCTTGGATGCAGGTGAATCTCAGGTTGCTCCAGGTAGACAATCTGGCCGACTCTCGCCGCGAGCAGCGATACTAGGACAGGCAGAGCCTGGCTAACGCCGAAACCTACGTCGGCCACACTGACCAGATCCTGTGCACCGCCTCGCTGAGCGCGCGGCGTACGTCCGACCAGCAACTCGACGGATGCGTCGTTAATCTTCTGTGCCTTAATCTTCCAGGTGAGGCCTAGTACTTCCAGGTCATGCGCCAGGCTCGTGACCAGACTCGGCGCCCGATTCGACCACTCATGAATTATGCTGGCCACATACGTTTCGAACGTTCCTATGTACGTGGAGCCGACCGCGGATCGAGGATATTGCCTCTCCGGGTTTCCACGCAGACCAGGCACGTGGATTATTCCTCGCAGCAATTGCGACCATTGCGCGGTGTCGTTGTCAACGACTGGAGTTTTTAGCGGAGCCCGAACTTTGCTATCTTTCGAGATGAGGGTCAGGGATAAGTCCAAGAAGCATGTGCTCCGGAGCACATCCACTTCGTACTCATACTCGGATTCTAGGCTGTTGTTAATAAACGCTCGGCCAAGCGCGTTTAGATACGGCTCGTACTCTGCAACTTTTGTCGCTGGCATTCCTGGGTAGAGATTCATGGACCGACCCGGCCCCGAAGCGATGTCATGTGATATGACGAACCCGTCATCGCTCGTAGTGTAGGAAATAGTGCGGTCAAAGTCGCCGCTCGCCAATCCAACAGTGAACGATGCGCTTTGAGTAGCCCGGGATCTCTCGCGGCTCAGCGTCTGACTTGCATCGGTAAACTTCACGTTCGGACCGTGAAGCAGTATTGCGCCCGGATCAAAACTGGAATCGATTGTCTGCTTCAGCAAGAGGAATGCCTGCATGAAGCTAGACTTTCCCGCACTATTCGATCCGGACAGGACCGTCAGCGGAGCGACATTTATCGAAACCCTGTTACCGATCGCCTTGAATCCCGAAAGGCTTAGAGTCAGTTGCCCGTGCGTCGTATCGAGGTGTGGAGCTGACTCGTTCTGGTCATCAGCCGAACGATCGGCCCGGACTCGTCGATTCCTCGGTGGCATGTCGACCCTTCGTCGCGTCAGGAGCGCTAGACATCATGCCTGCGTGCCAGCGCCTATAACTTACGCTCACGCAACCCCTCGGTCACGTCCAAGGAGGGGGTGAACTAACAGGCTCTTTGACGCCAGCCAGCCGTGTGAGGACTTTCTTTACTGGATCAAGGCGCGGCTCCGCCGCGCAGGGGCGCGCCGTGCCGGCGCGCCCAGGGGCCCGCGACAGGGGAGCCGGCCCCCGCGCGGGCTCGCTGCGCTCGCTCCGCGCACCCCCATCGCACCCTGGTCGCGCCGGCACGGCGCGCCCCACTCATGACGAAGGCGGCCCGGCCAGATGACCGAAACCGTCTCTCGTCGTGCAGCTCTTGCTCGTCGTCGTGCTTCCCGTAGATCGCGGACGGTCACGGCGGCCGGCACCCGTAGCCGGCTACTCGATCATCCGCCTAACAACCGCCCGCCCCCGCTCCCCCATGCTCGCCTGATCAGTGGTCCAACTTCTCACGAGACAAGCAACGACCGGCTCTCGAAGTCTCTTATCAACGCCGAACCGCATCAAGGGCACTACGCGTCACTACGTGATGGACTCCGTCCACCCTTGACCCGATCCGACGTCGACAAGACGTGGCAGGGAGCCGGGCGATGCCCACCTACGGCCGCACCGGATGTGTCCCCGATCTGTCCCCAACGCCCTGCACGCGATGCGTGTCGGAGCACTCCCTAGCTCACAGCAACCGCAGAGAACCGGGGGCGAGGACTCGTCAATCCACCTGGGGGTCAAGGGGTCGCAGGTTCAAATCCTGTCAGCCCGACAGATCGCCCCTCACCTGTTCACGCAGGTGAGGGGCGTTTTTCGTTGTCTTGAAACCCTCGCTGCGACAGATGTCGGAACGAGACTTGTCCCCGATCCGTCCCCGATCCGGGTTCATGCCGGCTCCGCGTCGTCGGCAGCCGGCGCAGTTGGTGCCGCACTGTCGGCCGCCCACCAGGCACCGAACGTCGCGCCGGCGTCGGTCAGCGCTCGGTGGTCCGGGTGCAGGTAGCGGGCGGTCATGGCCGGGTCCTGGTGGCCGGCCACCCGCTGGAGCACGTGGAGCAGCACGCCACTGTCAGCCATCCAGGTCAGGGCTGTGTGCCGGAGCCCGTGCCGAACAAGGCCGGCGATGCCGAGGTCTTTGACGAGCTGGTCCCAGTTCGTGGCATCCCGAAGCGTCGCGGTCGTGATGGTGCCGCCGCGCGGTCCCTTGATCAGCGGCGAGTCATCGGGCCGGCCAGCAGCCATCAGACGTTCGAGCGTCTCGCGGGCCGGCTCGATGATCGGCACGACACGATTGCGCCGGCCCTTGGTGGACTTCACGATCAGGCCGCCACGCCCGGGGTACTTCTGCCGGCGGACGTGGATCAGGCCGGCCTTGAGGTCGACGTCACCGACGATGAGCCCGGACACCTCACTGATCCGCATTCCCGTCGTCGCCAGCAGCAGCACCATGTCGCCCCAGCACTGGTCCCCTCCCGCTTCCACGACGGCGGCCACGAGCTTGTCCAGCGTCGCCACGTCCGGCAGCGCCAGCTCACGAGGGTTGACGTCGGACCCGTCCTTGACCTGACCCGGTTGCTTACGCCGAGCACGATCCTTGGCCGGATTCCTCGGCAACAGGCCATCGCGCACCGCGTCATCCAGGACGTGGACCAGCGCTGCGACCGTGTTCTTCACCGTCGAGTGACCGGAGGTCTTCTCCCATCGATCGATGGCCCGATCAATAAGGCCGGCCGTGATCATGCCGACCGGGATATGCCCGAGCTCGGGGATGACACGCAGCTTGAGGCCGGCCGCGTACGGGTCGAAGGTCGAGGTCCGATCGATGGACCGTGCCCACCGCTCCCCCATCCCGCCGATGTACGCCTCCAGGGTCTGGCCCGGGTTCACGCCGGTTCGTGCGATCGACTTCTGCTCATCGATCCACGCGCGCGCTTCCTCGTCGGACGAGAACGTGGCGCCGGCCTCTTCGCGGACGTGCGACACCGGGTGAGTCCAGCGGACCCGAGCGAGGTAGCGGGTGCCCAGCCGCGCACCCTCGCGTGTACGGACGTCGCCCTGCACATCCGCGCCGAGCGGCGGTACGGGCTGCTTCTTCTTCGCCGTGGTCATGATGCGACCTCGGCACGCGACGGGCCGGTCTCAGCGAGGTTCTTCCGGACCCACTCGTTGAGCAGCGCGAGCGGATAGCGGTAGACGCTCCCGATCCGCACGTGACGAGGACCCACGCCGTCGAGCCGCCAGCGCCGCACCGTCGACGGGTTCACCCGGAACCGCTCTGCGACCTCTTCCGTGGTCAGCAGGTCAGAGATGTCTGAGGCATCCATGGTCTTTCCCTTCCACATCCACCACACCGTGTTGTCGTCAGGCCGTACGGGCCGGGTACTTCTGAGCCGCCTTCCACTGCGCGTACTCGCGAGCACGAGCGGCAGCAGCCTCGGCAAGCTCCTTCTCCCCGTTGGTCGACCAGCCGGTGCCGGCGTAGGTCCAGGAGCCGTCGACCACGAGGGTCGTCTCTTCGTCGTCGGCCAGGAGCCGGCGTTCGAGGTCGGTCACGTCGAGCGGTTCGCCGGCGCGCTGCGCCTCAGCAGCCAGACGGGCGAATCGTGCTCGAGCTGCGCGCAGCCGGCCGAGGGTGACGGAGTAGCGCCGGCTCTTGGTGGAGAAGTGGCCGCGGAAGCCGAGCATGTGCGCCCACTTGGCGAGCAGCCGGTACGGCGAGTCGATGCAGGTCCCGCACACGCACCCGTCCTCGTCCTCTTCGGGCTCGTAGCCGGCGGGCCGGCAGGCGGTGGCGGCGCGGTCGGCCAGGCGACGGCACTCACGGGTGAGCCTGGACAGGTGTGGGCGGGGCGACGCCGGGTCGACGTTGGTCGACTTGGTGGCGTACTTCGCGAGATAGCCGGCTACCTGTTCCGGCACGAGGGTGTCGGACGTGCGGGCATCGTCGGCAGCGGTTCCCGGTAGGCCAGTGCGCACGGTCCGCGCGTCGAGCTGGGACCCGAAGGCCAGCACACGCGGCACGTCCGCACCGTCGACCGCAGGAGCCTCTACCCGCACCCCACGAGCGGCCTGTTCGATCAGGCCAGCCAGCGTCGACCCGTCCACGGGCGCAGTCGAGCCGGGACCGTCGGAGCCATCGAGGCGGACCAGGGCGTGGAAGTGCACGAGGCCGCGCGCCTGGTACTCAGCGACCTTGGCGTACTGCACAGACGCGGCCTGGCGCAGCTCGGCGTCCGTCAGCCCGAGATAGCCGGCCAGGGCACGGCGGAGAGCGATCGTGAAGCGTCGCCACAGTTCCGGGGCGTGCCACTGCCAGACGATGGCCGAGGTCCAGTCGTAGCAGTCCCAGCACAGCGGCGAGCCCACGGCCTGGTCGGTCTCGGTGTGGACCCGCATGCAGGACTTGGACCGGCCGTGCGGGCAGGTCTTGGCGCGGTCATAGGGACGGCAGGTCCCACCGGCCTTGTGCCCGTTCTTCGGGCGCACACCGTGGACGTGCCCGAACGACGGCGCGGTCAGCGTGGCGAACACGAGCGGGTTGGACGCCACGGTCTCGGGCACGGTCTTGCCGCCCAGGAGGCCGGACCGGATCATCGCGAAGGTGTCGCGGGCGTAGACCCGGGAACAGGCCGGGCAGACGTCCTCGCGACGGTTGCCGCACGGTCGGTACAGCACGCCCATCGGGGCGTCGGCCGAGTGGTACTCGCTGACGACCTCGCCCGTGGTGGTGTCCACGGTCATCGAGGACCCGGAGAGCTTGACCGGGTGCGAGCAGTACCCGACGCCAGCAGCGACCTCGGAGAAGGCTTCCAGGCGGGCACGGAGGGACCGGCCCCGAGTGCTCTGGGTAGCGAACCCCAGGGCACCCGGAGCGACCTCCAGTGGTGCGTGCTCCCCGAACCCCGGGAACTCAAGGACGGTCATGCGACGTCCCAAGCTTCGGAGTCCGGCTCAGCCAGGCGAGCCTGACGGCGGATAGCAGAGCGGTCCCGGTCGTGCCCGGCCCAGAAACCACCAGTGATCCGCGCTTCTGCCACGTAGACACGGCAGGCGTCACGCAGCGGGCAGCCGGCGCAGACACGGGACATGGCGGCGACGTCCGAAGCTCCGAGCCGCCAGGTGTCCACGGTCCAGGGCAGGTCTCGTTTGTCCTCCTGGGCGCACGAGGCACCTAGCATCCAGCCGCGCGGAACGTCCTGAGGGCGAAGGCCGGTCATGCTTCGGCCCTCACGGCGAAGCCGGGCAGGTCCAGGGCATCCTGGGTGACCGGACGGACGCGGCCCAGGCGCGGACGGCGAGGCGTCGGAGCGACGACGGGCGCAGATGCCGGTGTGGCAGCGGGAGCGGACTCGGCGGGTGCAGCCGGCTCGATGGCGGCCGGCGTGGGAGCGGGCTTCACGGGTGCCGGCTCTGTCGCACGCTCAGCGGCGACCTCAGGCACAGGCACGGGCGCGGCGGAGACCACGAGCGAAGCCAGAGCGTGCGTCGAGGTGAGCACCGACAGCGGCGCGAGGGCGACCAGGACGACACCGACGACGGTGCGCAGCTCGGGGCCGACGTCGTAGGCGTGCGCGGCGTTCGCACCGATGGACACGACCGTGAAGCCAAGCATCAGGGTCCAGGCCCACGCCGAGGAACGGCCACGGGCACGAAGCACGAGCGCGACCAGGCCGTAGACGAGCACCGAGGCGT
This sequence comes from Nocardia sp. NPDC049220, assembly GCF_040647855.1. NCBI lineage: Bacteria > Bacillati > Actinomycetota > Actinomycetes > Mycobacteriales > Nocardiaceae > Nocardia > Nocardia sp. NPDC049220. Next base: position 906 of record NZ_JBEZDA010000040.1, on the reverse strand, counting down.
CGATGACGACGGGCACGAGGAACGCCAGAGCCTCGGGGACGCGACCCCAGAGAGCGGCGTCCCGCAGGGACGCGAACGAGAGTGCGAAGGAGGCCAGAGCGACGGCGGCGGTCAGGACGACAGTGAAGACGAGCACGGGCCGGGAGTCGGCAGCGATGCGGGCGACGGGGCCGGCAGGGCGGGCGGGGCGGTTCATGAGTCACCTCCGGGAGTTGAGGGCGCACCGGTCTCGCGGACGCGAGGCGTACGAGGGGCGCGCGGTGCACGGGGCTTGCGCGGGGCACGAGGCTTGCGGGGAGCACGAGCGGCCGGCGTGGTCGAGCTCGGGGCGGCGTTGTCGTCGTCCGGCGTCGACTTCATGGCCGTTTCAGTGGGCGGGTTCACGGCATGCAGGTGCCCACCAGCAGCGCGCCATGCGGCAGCCTGATCGGCGTCCGACCGCGACAGCGCAGCGGGGCCGGCGTTGTGGTTCGGGTACGTCGCGGCGACCTGGCGAATCAGGTTGTCCGGCCAGTACGCGGCCCGGATCTTGTCCGACGTGCCGTCGTCGTTGACCACGTACGCCGTGCCAGGCGCGTCGATGCTGATGTCATGGGCCGGTGCGACGTCGTGCATGCCGTCACCGAGGACCATCCGGACCTCTTCGGCCGAGCGGAGCCGGAGCGCCACGGTCTGGGTGAAGAGGCCGCGCATCCCGATGGTCTCCTTGCGCGGGTCCTGCACGCAGGCCACGACCAGGACGCCGAAGGCGCGACCCTGGGTCAGAATCTCGGACAGCAGCCGGGAGGCCTCGTTCTTGGTCTCCTTCTCGGCGTAGGCCGTCAACACGGCGACCTCATCCACCATGACAACGTGCAGCGGCGCACCTTTGGAGGGCTTGTGCAGACGAGACTTGCCGGCCATCGC
>NZ_JBEZDA010000039.1:0-12704 GCF_040647855.1 Nocardia sp. NPDC049220 | reverse complement strand
GCTACCTCGGTGGAGCGGGCTATCGCTGAGTCGTTCGCTGAGATTCTCGGGCTCGAGCGGGTGGGTGTGGATGATTCGTTCTTCGCTCTGGGTGGCGACAGCATCATGTCGATCCAGTTGGTGACCCGGGCCAGGGCGGCGGGGTGGGTGTTCTCCGCGCGGGAGGTGTTCGAACGTAAAACCGTCGCGGGTTTGGCCCAGGTCGCTGTGCGCGATACCGGTGCTGCTGTCGCTGTTGTGGAGGAACTGCCCGGCGGCGGTGTCGGGCCGATACCGTTGACACCGATCATGCGATGGCTCCTCGCCCAGACAGAGTCCGGGTCGGGCTCGGGGTCGGGTCGTTTCTCGCAGGCGTTGTTATTGAGTTTGCCGGTGGGGATCGACCGGCAGACATTGGCGGGCACGGTGCAGGCGGTGCTGGATCGACACGACATGCTGCGCGCACGTCTGTATCCGCTTACCGATCAGGGGTGGACGTGGGAGACGCTGCCGGTCGCAACGGTGCGAGCCGACGACATCATCCACCGCGTGCAGAGCGAACCGCGAGCAAGCGCGGGCGAGTTGCGTGCGATCGCGGCCGCGGAGTTGGATGCCGCCGCCGACCGGCTCGATCCCAGCGCGGGGATCGTCATGCAGGTGGTCTGGTTCGACCCGGCAGACACGACCGAGCCGGGTCGGGTGTTGCTGGTGGTGCATCATTCGGCGGTCGATGGGGTTTCCTGGCGGGTGTTGGTGCCCGACCTCGCGTTGGCGTGGGCCCAGATCACCGCCGGACAGTCACCGCAGCTGCCCCCGGTCGGAACCTCGATGCGCAGGTGGGCACACGGCCTGGTCGAGGAAGCCCACCACGCGCACCGGATCGCGGAACTCGAAACGTGGCAGGCCATGGCCATCGAGAACGATCCGGTGATCGGGTCGCGACCGTTGGATCCCGCGGTTGATGTGGCCGCTACCACCGCCGCCATCGAGATCGAAGTCTCCGCGGAGGTGACCGAGGCACTGTTGACCGACGTGCCCGCGGCATTCCACGGCAGCGTCGCCGACGGGCTGCTGGCCGCACTGGCGGTGGCGATAACGAAGTGGCGACGCGAACACTCAGATGAATCCGAAGACGACCCCGGGTATGGGCGTGCGGCATTGTCGGGTGGTTCGCTCGCGCAGATGCTGATCGGTGTGGAAGGCCACGGTCGTGAGGATGCCGCGGTGCCGGGCGCGGATCTGACCCGGACGGTTGGCTGGTTCACCACGAGTTTCCCGATGCGTGTGGATCTGTCGGGTATCGATCTCGACGACGCGTACACCGGGGGGCCGGCGTTGGGGGTTGCGGTCAAGTCGGTCAAGGAAGCGCTTGTGGCTGTTGCCGATCACGGGATCGGTTACGGGTTGTTGCGGTACCTCAACGAGGACACCGCACCGATCCTGGCCCGCCTGCCGGTGCCGCAGATCGGGTTCAACTATCTCGGTCGGGTCACGGTAGGGGTCGCCGACGACCAGCAAGCGGTCGGATGGATACCCCTCGATGACGGCGGCCGTTGGGGTAGCGAACTCGCCGGTGCCCGAAACCCGGACATGCCGATACCCGCGGTACTCGACGTCAACGCCTACACCCTCGACGACGGAAACCGGCCACGCCTACACGCGAGTTGGTCATACCCGGACGGGGTACTCACCGCGCCCCAAGTACGCGAGATGGCAGACTCCTGGAATCGGGTACTGACCATCTTGGCGACCCACACCCACACCCACACCGGTGTTGGTCTTGGGGGTCGGACACCGTCGGATCTGGATTTGGTTCGACTCGGCCAGTCCGAGATCGAACGCCTCGAGGACAGGTATCCGGCGTTGAGCGATGTGTGGCCGTTGACCCCGCTCCAGGCCGGACTGTTGTTCCACGCGACGGTATCCGAGGAATCGGTAGATGCCTATCTGGTGCAGCTGGTTCTCGACCTCGCAGGAGACATCGAACCCGCCCGGCTACGTCGAGCCGGACAGACAGTACTGGACCGGCATCCGAACCTGCGCGCCTCGTTCATCACCGACACCGACACCGGACCGGTCCAAGTAATCACCGACAACCTCGAAGCACCCTGGTCAGAACTCGACCTGTCCGGGTTGGACGAGGACGCACGCGACCGGGAGTGGGACCGGTTGATGGCCGCGGACCGGGCAACCCGATTCGACCCGGCACACGCCCCACTACTGCGCTGGATGCTGGTCACCATCGCGCCCGATCACCACCGGCTGGTGCTGACCAACCACCACCTCCTACTCGACGGCTGGTCCACACCACTACTGCTGAAAGAGCTGCTGGTGGCGTACGCCACCGACAGCGACACGACGATACTGCCCGCTGTCCACCCCTACCGAAACTTCCTGGCATGGATGGCCGGACAAGACCGCGCCGCCGCACTCGAGGTGTGGGCTCGGGTGTTCGATGGCACCGACGAACCCACCCTGGTAGCGGCGATCGATCCCGGCCGCCGCTACACCGAATCACGTGACGTGCTCGGCGAACTGACCGAACAACAAACCGCCACACTCACAGACCTCGCCAAAGCCCGCGCGATCACCCTCAACACAGTGATCCACCTGGCGTGGGCGATCGTGTTGGGAGAGTTGACCTCCCGCGAAGACGTCACATTCGGCTCCACCGTCTCCGGTCGACCACCACAAATCCCCGGCATCGAAGCGATGATCGGACTGTTCGTCAACACACTGCCGGTGCGGGTGCGTCTGGACAGCAGCGAGAGCCTGGGACAGCTACTCGACCGGATCCAAACCCAACAGACCATGTTGCTCGACCACCACCACGTCGGACTGACCGACATCGAGCGGGTCGCCGGCCCCGGCGCGGTATTCGACACGATGACCGTGTTCGAGTCCTACCCGGTCGACCGAGCCGGACTGACCACCGACACCGACATCGCCGGCATGCGGCTACAAGATGTCACCGGTACCGACGCCGCACACTACCCACTCGGAGTGGTCGCCCACCTCGACACACGACTACACCTCAAAATCACATACCTACCCGAACTCTTCGACCACGACACGATCGACGCCACCCTGCAACGGGTCCTTCGCGTGATCGGCCACCTCACCGACAACCCCGATCTACCACTGGCCCGCCTCAACCTACTCACCCCCACCGAATACCGAGAACTGACATCGATATCAGGCACCCCGGCCACACCCGGACAAGTCCTACCAGAACTACTCGCCACTGCGGTACAAACAAACCCCACAGCAACAGCAGTTGTCTACAACGACCAACACCGGACATACAACGAACTCGACACCCAATCCAACCAGCTAGCACGACTACTCATCGGACACGGCGCAGGTCCGGAAACCAGTGTCGCCATCGGCCTGCCACGCTCGGTCGAATCGGTACTGGCGACCTGGGCCATAGCCAAGACAGGCGCGGCTTTCCTGCCGATCGACCCGAACTACCCGACCGGTCGAATCGAACACATGCTCACCGACTCGAAGGCGGCTATCGGTGTGACTGTGGCGTCGGTGCGTACACAGTTACCTGACAGCATCGATTGGTTGATGGTCGACGACCTCGACGAGACTCTCAGTGCTGCACCGATTTCCGACCTCGATCGGTCGCGTCCGCTACGTCCCGAGCATCCGGCTTACCTGATCTACACCTCCGGCTCCACCGGCACACCCAAAGGCGTGGTCGTCACCCAAGCCGGACTATCGAGTTTCAGCGACGAACAGCGCGAACGCTACCGGGTGACGAGCAACTCACGCACCCTGCATCTCGCGTCCCCGTCGTTCGACGCCTCGGTACTGGAACTGCTGCTCGCCGTCGGTGGTGCCGCGACCATGGTGGTGGCACCGCCGACCGTCTACGCCGGTGCGGAGCTGGCCGCACTGCTGCGCAGGGAACAGGTGACACATATCTTCATCACTCCCTCGGCGCTGGCCTCCCTCGATCCGACCGGCCTGGACATGCTCCGCGTCGTGATCGCCGGCGGCGAGGCATGCCCCCCGGATCTTGTGCGGCGCTGGGTGCGGCCGATCTCCGGCAACAGAACCCGCGAGCTCTACAACGGCTACGGGCCCACCGAGACAACGATCATGACCAATATCAGCGATCCGCTCGCACTCGACGAGCCGGTGACCATCGGCGGGCCGATCCGTGGCATTACCGAGTACGTGCTGAGTGCGCGGTTGTCTCTGGTGCCGGACCGGGCCGTCGGCGAGCTCTACATCGCTGGAGCGCAGGTCGCACGGGGATATCATGAGTGGCCCGCGTTGACCGCCGCCCGTTTCGTGGCGAACCCATTCGACCCACACGGAGGACGGCTGTACCGCACCGGCGATCTGGTACGGAGGACGGTCGGCGGCGGGCTGGAGTACCTGGGCCGCAATGACTTCCAGGTGAAGATTCGTGGTCTGCGTATCGAGCTGGGGGAGGTCGATGCGGCGCTTGCCGCGCACGAGAGTGTCGGTTTCGCGGCGACGATCGGTCATCGTAACGGCTCGGGGACCGAGGCGCTGGTGTCGTATGTTGTTGCCGCGCCGGACTACTCGATCGATACTGCGGTTTTGGCCGAGCACGCTGCGGGGCGGTTGCCGTCATATATGGTGCCGGCCTCGATCATGGTGCTCGACGGTATTCCTTTGACGCCGGTGGGCAAGCTGGATCGTAGGGCGTTACCGGATCCGGTGTTCACCGATAACACTGTTTTCCGGGCGCCGCAGACCCCGATCGAACACACCATCGCCGAATCGTTCGCTGATGTGTTGGGAATCGAAACGGTTGGTCTGGATGACTCGTTCTTCGCCCTCGGCGGTGACAGCATCATGTCGATCCAGTTGGTGGCTCGGGCGAGGGCGGCGGGTCTGGTTTTCTCGGCGCGTGATGTGTTCGACCATAAGACGGTTGCCGGGCTGGCTCGGGTCGCCGTCGACGGTGGTGCCGCGGCCACCCCTGTTCCGGCGGAGCTGCCGGGTGGGGGTGTGGGATCGATTCCGTTGACGCCGATCATGCGGTGGTTACTCGAGGGGGTGGCGTCGGGGGTCGGTCGCTTCTCGCAGGCGATGCTGTTGGGTTTGCCTGCGGGAATCGATCGGCGGGTGCTGGCGGGCACTGTGCAGGCAGTGCTCGATCGGCACGACATGCTGCGCGCACGGCTGCGCCCGGCCGCCGATGAGGGTTGGACGTGGGAGGTGTTGCCGGTCGGAGTGGTTCGAGCCGACGACATCATCCACCGAGTGGTGACCACGGGGAGCGCGACCGGCGACGAGTTGCGCGCGTTGGCGGCCGCGGAGTTGGATGCGGCCGCGGACCGGCTCGATCCGAGCGCGGGGATTGTGGTGCAGGTGGTGTGGTTCGATCCGGTGGACGCGGTGGTGCCGGGTCGGGTGTTGGTGGTGGTGCATCATTCGGCGGTCGATGGGGTTTCCTGGCGGGTGTTGGTGCCCGATCTCGCGGTTGCGTGGGCGCGGATCACGGCTGGTGAGGCACCTGATCTGCCCCCGGTGGGGACGTCGATGCGTAGGTGGGCGCATGGGTTGGTCGAAGAAGCTCACCGCACGCAGCGGGCCGTGGAGTTCGAGTTGTGGCGGGCAATGGTTGTGGCGAACGATCCGGTGATCGGGTCGCGACCTTTGGATCCTGCGGTGGATGTGGCGGGTACCACGCGCACGGTCGAGGTCGAGGTGTCCGCGGAGGTGACCGAGGCGTTGTTGACCGACGTACCCGCCGCGTTCCATGGCAGTGTCGCCGATGGGCTGCTGGCCGCGTTGGCGGTGGCGGTGACGAAGTGGCGGCGCGAAGACGAGCACGAGGCCGAGGGATCCGGCGGTTCGCTCGCCGAGATGCTGATCGGTCTCGAAGGGCACGGTCGTGAGGATGGTGCGGTGCCGGGCGCGGATCTGACCCGGACGGTTGGCTGGTTCACGACGAGTTTCCCGATGCGTCTGGATCTTTCGGGTATCGATCTCGACGAGGCCTACACGGGTGGGCCGGCGTTGGGAGCTGCGATCAAGTCGGTCAAGGAAACGCTTCTGGCTGTTCCGGATCACGGGATCGGCTACGGCTTGTTGCGGTACCTCAACGAAGACACCGCACCGATTCTGGGCAGATTGCCGGCGCCGCAGATCGGGTTCAACTACCTCGGCCGCGTTTCGGTGGGGATTTCCGACGATATGCAAGCGGTCGGATGGATACCCATCGATGACGGTGGCGGCCTGTCCGGTTCAGAGTTCGCCGGTGCGGCGAATCCGGATATGCCGGTGCCCGCGGTGCTCAACGTCAATGCTCTCACCCTCGATGACGGTCGCGGACCACGGTTGCGGGCAACGTGGTCGTATCCGGTCGGGGTTCTTACCGCCGTCGAGGTGCGCGAGGTGGCGGAGTCGTGGAGTCAGGTACTGACCGCGTTGGCGACACATACTCAGCGTGCCGGTGCCGGGCTTGGGGGCCGGACGCCGTCGGATCTGGATTTGGTTCGATTGGGCCAGTCCGAGATCGAACGCCTCGAGGACAGGTATCCGGCGTTGAGCGATGTGTGGCCGTTGACCCCGCTCCAGGCCGGACTGTTGTTCCACGCGACGGTATCCGAGGAGTCGGTGGACGCTTACATGGTGCAGTTGGTCCTCGACTTGGGTGGCCAGGTCGATCCCGGTCGGCTACGTCGAGCCGGACAGGTGCTGTTGGACCGGCATCCGAATCTGCGTACTGCGTTCGTCACTGTCACCGATATCGGGCCGGTGCAGGTGGTCTGTGACGACGTCGAGGCGTCGTGGTCGGAGTTGGACCTGTCCGGGTTGGACGAGGACGCACGCGATCAGGAATGGGATCGGTTGATGGCCGCGGACCGGGCGACCCGGTTCGATCCCGCGCACGCCCCACTACTGCGTTGGATGTTGGTCACGATCGGGCCCGACCGTTATCGCCTGGTATTGACCAATCATCATCTGCTGTTGGATGGCTGGTCGATGCCGCTGCTGCTGAAGGAGTTGCTGGTGGTGTATGCCACCGACGGCGACGACAGGATGCTGTCAGCGGTGCGTCCCTATCGGGATTTCCTGGCGTGGATGGGCGAGCAGGACCGGGTCACGTCACTCGAGGTGTGGGCCCGTGTGTTCAACGGCGCCGACGAGCCCACCGTGCTGGCTGCGATCGATCCCGGCCGTCGTTATAGCGAATCACGTGATGTGCTCGGAGAATTGACCGAGGAACAGACCACGGTGTTGACAGATTTCACGCGGGGGCGTGGGATCACCCTGAATACCGTGGTCCAGATGGCATGGGCGATTGTATTGGGGGAGTTGACGTCTCGGGAGGATGTCACGTTCGGCGCGACGGTTTCCGGTCGGCCTCCGCAGCTCGCGGGCATCGAATCGATGGTCGGGTTGTTCGTCAACACGCTACCGGTGCGGGTGCGTCTCGACAGCGGCGAGAACCTGGGACAGCTACTCGACCGGATCCAGACCGAGCAGACCATGTTGCTCGATCACCACCATGTGGGTTTGACCGACATCGAGCGGGTCGCGGGCGCGGGTGCGGTGTTCGACACGATGACCGTGTTCGAGTCCTATCCGGTCGATCGTGCGGGGCTGACTACCGATACCGATATCGCCGGCATGCGACTACAGGGGGTGGCCAGTGTCGACGCCGCGCATTACCCGCTGGGAGTGGTCGCGCATGTCGACACGCGACTGCACCTCAGAATCAAATACCTGCCGGAATTATTCGACCACGACACGATGGACGCGACCCTGCAACGGGTCCTTCGCGTGATCGGCCACGTCACCGACGACCCGGACCTACCACTGGCCCGCCTGAATCTGCTCTCCGCCGGGGAATACCGTGAACTGACCTCGGTGTCGGGGATCGCGGCGATGCCCGGAAAGGTATTACCGGAACTGTTGGCGGCAGCAGTGCGAACAAACCCCGCAGCAGTCGCGGTGGTATGCGAGGACCGGCGCTGGACGTATGGCCAACTCGACACCGAGTCCAACCGGCTGGCCCGACTACTGATCGATCGCGGCGCGGGCCCGGAAACCAGTGTGGCCATCGGCCTGCCACGCTCGGTCGAATCGGTACTGGCCACCTGGGCCATAGCCAAGACAGGCGCGGCTTTCCTGCCGATCGACCCGAACTACCCGACCGGTCGAATCGAACACATGCTCACCGACTCGAAGGCGGCTATCGGTGTGACTGTGGCGTCGGTGCGTACACAGTTACCTGACAGCATCGATTGGTTGATGGTCGACGACCTCGACGAGACTCTTAGTGCTGCACCGATTTCCGACCTCGATCGGTCGCGTCCGCTACGTCCCGAGCATCCGGCTTACCTGATCTACACCTCCGGCTCCACCGGCACACCCAAAGGCGTGGTCGTCACCCAAGCCGGGATAGCGAGCCTGGCCGCCGAAACACGGGAACGTTTCGGTATCACCCCGACCTCTCGGGTGTTGGCCGCCGCGTCCCCGAGTTTCGACGTCTCGGTTCTCGAATGGCTCAGCGCCACTGCTGCCGAAGCGACGCTGATCCTCGCCCCCGCCCCAGTAGTCGCCGGCACCGAATTAGCCGAGTTGATCAACGCCGAACACGTCACTCATGCCGCCCTCACCCCGACTGTGCTCGCATCGCTGGACCCCGTCGAACTCGACACCCTCGCAACCGTGATTCTCGGCGGCGAGATATGCCCACCGGACCTGGCCACCCGATGGACGCCGGGTCACACGGTGATCAACACCTACGGGGCGACCGAGACCACGGTCATGAGCTGCGCAGACGCTCCCGCGAGCACCACCACAGACAACCCGATGACAATCGGCGGTCCGCTTCGCGGATTCACTGCCGTCGTACTCGACCGCAGGCTATGCCCCGTACCTCGGGGAGTAGTGGGCGAGCTATATCTGGCCGGGCCGGGCCTCGCCCGCGGCTACCAGAAGCAACCGGCAACCACGGCCGCCCGATTCGTACCCGACCCCTACGGGCCGACCGGGACTCGCATGTACCGCACCGGCGACCTGGTCACCTGGACCACGGACCGAACTCTGAAATACCACGGCCGCAGCGACCTGCAACTCAAGATTCACGGCCACCGCATCGAACCCGGCGACATCGAGACCATGCTACGCAGCCACCCCGACATCACCCAGGCTGCCGTCGCCGTCCACACCCAACCCAACGGCACCAACCAACTCACCGGCTACGTCGTACCCACCCCAGACGCCATCCCCGACACCATCGCCCTCACCACGTATCTCATGACTCGACTACCCGCCCACATGATCCCCACCACCATCCTCACCCTCGACCGAATACCCATCACCCCCACCGGAAAAGTTGACCGGAGGGCCTTACCTACGCCGAACCCGCGCCGCTCGCGGTTCCGGGCGCCGTCGACCCCACTCGAGGCCACCGTCTGCGACGCCTTCACCCAGACCCTGCACATCGATCGAGCCGGCGTCGACGATGGTTTCTTCACCCTCGGTGGCAACTCGCTGGCCGCCACCCAGTTGGTGGCGCGGCTGGCGGAGTCGACCGGTGCCAACGTGCCGGTGCAATGGATCTTCACCGACCCCACGCCGCAATCACTTGCCCGACGCATCGACAACCGCCTGCGTGGTCTCGACGAACCGGACATGGGCGACGCACTGTCGGTCCTGCTTCCCTTGCGCGCCACTGGGTCCGAACCGCCGCTGTTCTGCGTTCACCCAGCTATCGGATTGGCATGGGGTTTCAGCGGTCTGCTGCGGCACCTCGAGCCCGATCGTCCCGTCTACGGGGTGCAATCCCCGGCGATGACCGAACCCGCCGCGAGGTTCGACACGCTCGACCAACTTGCCGCCCGCTACGTCCAGGAGATCCGGGCCGTCCAGCCGCACGGCCCGTACCACGTGCTCGGCTACTCACTCGGCGGCACCATCGCCCACGCGATCGCCGTCCAACTCCGCGGCGACGGCGACTCGGTCGCCACCCTCGCCATGATGGACACCCGCGTCGTGACCGCGCGCACCGTCCGCGCTCGGACACCGAGCATCGGTGAGATGCTTACCGAGTTCGGCGGCTTCGCCGTTCCGTCGGACCCTGCCGACCTCACCTTCGAGGCCGCGGCCGAGTTGCTGCGCCGACACGGCGGACTCTTCACCGCCGTGACCTCCGAGCACCTCGCGACTCTGCACCGCGACTACACCCGGCTCATCGATCTCGCCCTGAACCACCGGCCGGCACTTTTCGACGGTGACCTGATCTACTTCAGCGCAGGCGGCGCTCATCCAAACAACGGTCATTCGCCAGCCCGGTCATGGCATGACCACATCACCGGCCAGATCACCGAACACCACATTCCCGGCCGGCACGAACGGATGACCGATCCCGACGCGCTGCACGCAATCGGACTTGTTCTCAGCGGCCACTTCCGAAGGACAGCCCGATCATGAATCGCCGGGACACAGTGTCTACCCGCCAGAACGAATGATCTGTTCGATGTTGCGCTCAGCCAGCGCGCAGATCGTCAGCGACGGGTTCACGGTTCCGGTGCTGCCGGGCACAGCCGCGCCGTCCATGACGTACAGGCCTCGATAGCCACGCACCCGGCCGTACTGGTCTGTCGCACGTCCTATCACCGCGCCGCCCAACGGATGCGCGGTGAACGAGGCGTCCGCGTCCAAAGCCGGTCGGGTGAGCGGCGGGCAGTCGCAGGCCACCTTGTTGTTGACTTCCCGGGCTCGCGCGAGGTAGCCGGCGGCGGCGTTGTCCGGCCACTCCAGCTCTACCCGTCCGGTGGCCGAGTCGTAGACGAACCGGCCGCGGGTGTCATCGAGCACGATGCCCAGCGATGCGAGAATACCGATGTCGAAGGACGTCGCGCCCGGGATGAACCAGCTCTCCAGCGACACGGGTGCGTCCGCCTCGTCCAGTATCCGGCTCGCGGACGGTGTGCCCTGCGTGCCCAGGTCGAAGGACCTGAGCGGCCGCGCCAAGCCGACGTCGCCGTTGCTGCCCCAGCCTTCGCCGATGTGCTCGTTCAGATTCGGCAGTGCGCCCGTTGCCCGCGCGCGCACCAGCAGTTCGGAGGTGCCGATGGCGCCCGCGGCGAGGAACAGCGTGTCGCAGGTCAGTGTCCGGGTGCGGAGCGTCTCGCCGGTAGGCGCGAGTTTTGTTACGGCGACGGTATAACGGCCTGACGCTCCTGATTCCTTGGCTATGGCGTCCACGCGATGGCCCGGGTAGATCCGGGCACAGCCGGTCCTCTCGGCGTAGCGCAGGTAGTTCTGATTCAGATCGAACTTCGCGCCGTTGGAATTGCCGAGATCAGAAAGGCCGACTGTCGCCGACGGCCTCGATCGTCCGGCGAGCTCATTGCGGATGATGTGCCAATTCCACATGCCGTCGATGCGCTGTGGTGTATAGCCGGCCGCGCGGACCTGCTCGTCCCAGGCCCGCGCGTGCGCGAAGGCACAAGAGTGATAGAGGTCGTTCGGGATCGAACTCAGCCGCAACATCTTTCGGACTTTGGGGTAGTAGACGTCATGCATCTCGCGGTAGTCGACCACACCACGGAATACGCTGTCGAAGAACCGCTGCTCCGGCGCGATCATCACCCCGGTGAACACCACGGAGCCGCCGCCCACACACGCGCCGTGCCACACATCGATGCCTGGGTAACTGGACACGTCGAGGACCCCGCCGAACGGATCGATCCGCTGGGGAATCCGGGTCGCGCCGGTGAAGATGGTGCGATGCCAGAAGCCGCGGCCATCCGGATTCGTGTCGTTGGCGAAGATGTCGCGCCACCGATCACTCGGCCAGCGCGACCCGCGCTCGAGCACTGCGACCTGGGTCCCGGACTGTGCCAGGCGCAGTGCGGTGATCGCCGCTCCGAAACCCGATCCTATGACGAGCGCAGGTACATGATCGGGCGGATCGGGGAGCGGTGCGAAGATCTCCGGCACCAGGCTGCGGTACAGCGCCGCTCGCGGGCTCGGGCTGTAGTCTTCGGCCCACGAATATTGGGCCCACGCCGCGGACCGGCCCGTCGCAAGCGGGCCACCGCCCGCAAAACCCAGCATCGCCGCGGCCAGGCCGGCGCCCTTGACGAATCCGCGCCTGTCCATGGTGCCCCTCACCTGATCTGAACGTTGCTCCGCCACCTCCAGCGGCCAAACCTATCCCTCGTGGTGAGCGTTCGAAGGCAACACGGTGACACGCGGGCGAGTCTTCGAGGCGCCGCGAACGGCTGTGCGGCACCTTCCCGGCCCCAGGTCCCCGACATCCTCGACAGGATCGGCGACCCCGCGCCAAACAGCGACCCCACCATAGCGGCTCTCTATCATGGGAGAGAAGGTCGGACTGGGAGGTGACGATGTCGATGCGCACGCGGATTCGGTGGCTGATGCTGCACGGCCTGCCGCGGTTCTATCTCCGGTTGTCGGCACGTCGGGGCGATCCGCTCGGGCAGATCGCTGTCGGTCAGGATGGCTTGCTCGGCTCGTCGCGGTATGTCGAGCAGATCCGGCAGCGGGGCCGGATACCCCGGATGTCGGGGGTGCATGTGACAACGGACTACGAAGTGTGCCGGCTCATTCTGCGAGACCGTCGCTTCATCGTGGTCACGCCCAACCATCCAGCTCTGCCGAAGCCGATTCGCTGGGTGATGACCAAGACGGATCCGGGACTGCCCAACCTGGCGGAACCGCCGTCGATGTTGGTGACCGATCCGCCG
>NZ_JBEZDA010000038.1:0-12798 GCF_040647855.1 Nocardia sp. NPDC049220 | reverse complement strand
TACTCTCGGAAAACGTGTCCAGCGCAGACCGGACATCGGAGTGGTCATCGACCCAGCGGCCTTGACCGCACGTGAACGTGACATCGCCGACCGAGTCGTGCAGGGTTACACCAACCGCGAAATCGCGGCCGAACTCTACATCAGCCCCAAAACCGTCGAGAAACACCTCGCACGAGTCTTCACCAAACTCGGCACATCCTCCCGCTCCGGCGTCGCCGCAGCAATGAACCGCGACCGCGCCACCTCGGAATGAAACGACAAACCGTCCACGTCGATCTCGTATCGCGCATGAGGCGCAGCCCGCCACCGCCAGCTGTTCGGCGCGGAATTCTTTCCTCGTCTCGCCGTGTTGTCCAGTACCGCGTGATCCCGCGGGTCTCTCGTGATAAACCGTCCCCGGGTCGCCACCGCCACGGTGCGCCGGGGGCGGGCCCGTCACAGTTGGCCACGTGCACTCGGCAGAGGCCCGTTGCTCCACAACGTACAAACAACAATCCCCCGCTCGACCAACCGGCCCTCACCCGGCAAACTACCCGGCTGTAGAGGACATGTCCGCGCTGCGGCACCGAGCCCGGTCTATCGAACCCACTGTCGGCTCGCACGAATTCGCGACACACGCGTCAGCCGATGCCGCAGAGTTCGTGGGCGATCGTCGCGAGTCGGGTCTGGACGACACCGCGGCGGTCCTTGTGGCTTCCTCGTAGGAGAGGACCGGTCGGGTGTCGGCGGGTTCGGTCAATTCCTGACCGCGTTGACGGCTGGGTGATGTTCGGATCGGCGTAGTCGCCGGCAGGCGACTGCTCGGATTCGCCAACACCGATAGCGATGCGCATCGCCTGCAAGGCATCGGCGCCCTGACGACGGGCAACCTTCTCGGCAGTGGGCCAGGCCGGAGTCGCGGAAGGCGGTGAGGTTTGACCGCGACATCCCCAGCAACGCCCCAGCGCGAGCAACCCGATGGGCGCGAGCGGATAGCGCGGACGGTGTTCAACACCCCGTCCAGACCCCGAGCCGACCGAGCGAGGGCACGGTCGAGGACTGGTCTACTACACCACCGACACAGAGATAACGATCGTGCGCGGCGGGCACTACGACGACTGACCGCGCGCGGCTGCTCGATCTAGGACCTGGACGCATCTAGCGCACTCGCTGGCACGATGTGATCGGAAGCCGATGCGGCGTTGAGGGCTCGCTCGACGGCGCCTTGGTCCCGAAGCCGCACTGTTCAGGACGGACAGATGCCCCGGATCCGCACAGTCATCGGCCGGTCCACCGCTGTCGCTCGAGGCTCTCGTGAAGTAGTACAGCCTCACGAGCCTTGCCGGGCTGCGGAACCTCGGTCGCGTAGGTCCGCTTCGCCCATTCATATGCGTAGAGTGCGCGACGTAGCCAGTGCGACGGGGAATCCTGATAGTCATGTCCCGGATGAGGGTCGTCCATTATCAACGCTTCCATGGCTGCATCGAATCCCGCATTACTGACCTCAATGCGCAGAAGATCCATAATCATTCCTTATCGGTTAGGGCTATGTGATCCCTCCGGCGACAGAACACAGAAATGCCCAGTAACATTCCGGCCGCCAGCAATCGTGAATCAGGGAGCGCCTGATCCGAGACGAGAGGATACTTATTCAAACGAGAAGACGATTGCTCGTCTCAGTTCTTCTCGAGGTAATCATCGATCGGAGTGCCACCTGCTCTCGAGCAAGGATTCCCACCTCGACGTCGGTGCACTGCCGAGCGCAGCGTTGGCCACCGGGGGGTTGAAGATGTCAGGCTTGCCATGATGCATAGCACATCTCGTCTCGAGAAGAACGGTATCGGCGTCCATTCGATCCTCGTGGACCAGCGGTTCCGGTGTTATGGGGGAAATGCCTACGATCCGCCCCGCTGCGGGGCAGGAGGGCCCCTTTACGATGCCGAATCTGTCCACTCACACATTCACATTGATCAACGGGGGTATCGGCATTGTGACATATCGATGCGGAGAAGCCCTGTCGCCGACCGTCATTCCAAAGAGGCGCCCCAGTCTCGACAAAGCCGTTGTCGAACTGGCGTCACCGGCTGACACGCGAACAGGCTTCGTCACGAGCCGTGGAGACCCTCTCTCGCACGAGGAAACAATCAGTTCGGCACCAGACCCGAGGCGTCACTCTGTCACCTCCGCGTTGCACTCTATATCCGCCGACCCGAAAAACCGACGCCGACAAGAGCATTCATTTGTCGATAGCTCGCGAATCGAATAAGGCCGACCGGATCGGCGGCCAGGTGTCGCAGGTAGGCTGAGGATGGCCTCGATGCCGGCATTGTCAGTGGGGGTGGGTGTTGGATTCATCGTAGGCATTTCCCCCATGTCTTGGTCGTCGGGGACGTGGGAGAGTCTTTGTTGGTAACGCCATGGCGCGATCGGGATGTCGGTGCGCGTACCGCATGGAATTCTCCGACATCATCGAATGGACATGATCTGCATGGGTGACACACCGGCGCGCAACGCGATCTCAGGTATTGTGGCGCAGCTGGTGACCCCGTTCGCAGAAGACGGTGTCGATACCGGAACGCTGCGCAAGATTGTGAACCGGATGATCGACGCCGGTGTCGATGCGATCATGCCACTCGGCGACAGCGGCGAAACCGCTTATCTCGGCCGGACCGAGTGGCGGAGGGCCACAGCGACCTGCCTCGAACAAATCGGTGGGCGGGTATCGTCCATCGTCGACATCTCCGATGTCACCACGCCAGGCGCCATCGAACGGGCCCGTTTCGCCGAGCGGCTCAACGCGACCGCCATCATGGTGAAGCCCGTTTCCTGCTGGCGACTGACCGAGAACGAACTGAGATTGCACGTCGCGACGATCGCGGATTTTGTGGGCTTACCGATGATGATCGGCAATGATCCCGCGGCGACAGGCGCCGACATGCGCCCCGAATTCCTCACCGATCTCGCCGCGGATGTCGAGGCCATCACGATGGTCGAAGAATCCAGCGGTCTCATCCAACGAATGAGCCGAATCACCGATCTCAGTGGCGGCGCAATCTCCGTGTTCAACGGCAGCGACTCGCATGCACTGCACGCCGCCGCCGCCGGTGCTGCTGGATGGTCCACAGCCGCAGCATGTCTGGTGCCCGAGCAGATCGTGCGGGTATGGCGGCTGCTGAGCGCAGGACACGTCCTGGCCGCCGCGCAGCTGTTCGACCGACTCGGACCGCTGCTGGGCACGATCAACGATCACGGAGCACCGGCCACCATCAAAGCGGGCCTGCGCAACTTCGGCCTCGACGCTGGAGATCCCCGGCTGCCGCAGCTACCACTGGACCCAAACACCAGCATCGAACTGGCCGAATTCATCTGCGTTGCCGAAACAGCGATCCGAACCGTTGTCGCCGGAAACCGACTGCACAACCCCGACACCCGCACCCCTGACATCAACGCGCGTGACGGCCTCACCGGCGGACACTGAAACGAGGTGTTGGTGGCTCGACGCCCATGAGAAGCGGAGCACATCCACTGCCGGCTTGCCCTGGCCCGGCGGTGAGAACGTAGGCACTTCCCCCATGTCGTCCGCGTTGCGGGCATGACAGTGTCCCCTCGTAGTGAATACCCCCGCTCTACGTATAGATAAGAGTTATGCAATGAGTAGTATCTACGACAAGATCGGCGGAGCAGAGGCCATCGAGGCCGTCGTTGCCGACTTCTATGTACGCGTCCTCGCAGACGACGAGTTATCCGGATTCTTCACGGGCACCAATATGTCACGACTCCGGGGGCGTCAAGCGGAGTTCTTCGCTGCAGCACTGGGCGGCCCTGATCGCTACACAGGTGTTCCGATGCGTCGCATTCATCAGGGCAGGGGAATTACGATGCATCACTTCAACCTCGTGGCCGCGCATCTGTCCGATTCGCTGAGGGCAGCGGGTGTGCCCGGAGACGTCGAGGAAGAGGTCATCGGCATAGTCTCGAATCTGGCAACAGATATCGTCGGTGGTCCATCAGCATAGTTCGCTGACATCGTTTCGGCGTTGTCCGTCGTTGCTGAAATATACAGGCGGACAACTCCTTCGGTTCTGAAAGTACTCCGGACATAGGCGAAGCGAACCCGCGCGAGGTCTGTGCCGATGTCGCCGAATCCAGCGGATTGCTTCGAGATAGCTATGGGCGTGCATGTGTGTGCCGCGCCTTCCACCAATCTTTCCGGTTTCGCGGACCCACAATCGCGAAATCTATATGCAGGCCGGTTACTTCGCCGAGGGCGCTTCGCGTCGCCACGACGGGATACGTCCCTGCCATGGCTCGACAGACCACGACGCTGTCGCAGCTCTCCGGAGAGCCGATCTCCGGGGATGAGAGCGGGGCGATGCAAGCCGAGACCTGAGTGCGGGAAAGGCTTTCACCCGCCGCCGCGACGACTTCATCGGCATCATCGGCCACAGCCGCATCCATCACTCCGATGAGAGAGTTGTCGACGTGCACGAAACTGTCCGTTGGCTGTCCGTGTGGCTGCGGTGCTCCTTCTGCGATCCAGGGCTCGATCGTTGCTATCGGCGAATCATCGAAAACGAGGCTTAGATAAGCGAGAAAACCGATCGGGTCATCGAGCGGCACGGCAAACGTCAGCCATACTTCGTGTAAGCCGGCCGGCACCGGGCCGAACACTGCGATCGAATCGTGCTGCTGTTCGCCCCACGTCCGGTCATCAGCCCTCCCGCCGAATACACGAGGACCGCCTGCTGCGACCCGACCCGTCGCCACTCGAAGCCTCCCGAGGCAGCAAGGTCTCAACCTGTTGTAGGTAGCGGAACCATTCGGCTCCGTACCAATACGCGGTGCAAGTCCGGTACGGAGCGCGTAAAATTCTTCCGCCTTGAACATGGGGAAACATTATTCTGGCTGGAGGCCTCCGGGTTCCCATCACTGGCGTGGTTATGCGCGCAGCGGTCGCAATCTTGGTCGGCGAATGGGCAATGCGGAGGTAACGCAGCCCTCGGCAGGGGCGGTGCGATCGACAACAGCAGCACGCTCGGTGCACATCCGCTTCGGCTTTACTACTCGCCACCGGGAAGAATTCTGACTAACTTTACTCCGAATCGGCCGGATGACCGTTCATTGCTGCGGCTACGCCGGAGCGCGAGGATGTGCCAAGCTTCGCGAAGACCCGAGCGAGGTGTTTCTCGACGGTCTTGGGACTGATGAAGAGTTGAGCCGCGATTTCACGGTTGGTGTAGCCCTGTACGACTCGGTCGGCGATGTCACGTTCGCGTCCGGTCAAAGTCGACGGGCTGACCGGTTCGTTCGCCTCTGGTCTGCGTCGTACATGCTTTCCGAGAGTCCGCAGCTCATGTGCCGCCTCGTCGGCAAGCCGCGCGGCGCCAGCGTCTCGTAGTATGCCGAAGGCCACTTCGAGTTCGTGGATCGCTGCTGTGTTCTGGTCTGTTCGGGCCAACGCACGGCCTGTCATGAGCTGGGCCCGGGCGGCGAGTACGGCCATTTCCGCTGCGTGGAAGCCTTCCTGTGCCTGTCGGGCAGCCGCGACCGCAGCCGGAAAGTCGCCTCGCGCGAGGTAGATCTGCGCGTCCGCGTAATGGACCTGACCCTCCCGCGATCGCAACCCGAATGTGAAGTCCTTCATGCGACGGGCGATTGCCTCGGCCGCGTCGATGCGGCCTGCGGCCAATTCCGCCTTGACCAGTGCCGGCTCGAAGAACGAGCGCGCGGTCGGAGGCATCTCGGAAAGATCGGGTCCGCCGATCAGCAGCATTTCGCGGCGACCGCGGTCGAATTCGCCCGCTTCGATCAGTGCCTGGCCGTAAGAACCACGCGCCAACCAGGCGTAGTGCGCGCCGGGTGTGCGGGCCGCCGCATGGACCGCCGCGCGCCCGGCACGTATCGCCGTTGCAAGTTCGCCGGTCCACGTCTCGATATAGCACCGCGTCGCATCCGCGGTGGTACGGAGCTGGTCGTTATCGAGCAGGATCGCCATCTCGACCGCGGACTCCGCTGCGGGCCGGGCTTCGCGGAGGTGGCCGAGGAACATCTTCGCTGCGGCCGCGCTGACCATGAACCGGGCGACGACGTGGCCGTGCCCGGTTGCGCGGCTGATCTTCAGCCCACGTTCGGCATGACGGCTGGCCTCGCGAAGCTGGTCGATACCGACCTCGGCGTCAGCCAGGTTCGCCAGCGGTTCGAGTAACTCCGGCGCCATGACGACGTCACTGGCATCGATATGGTCAGCGACCAGGCCGGCGAAGTACTTCGACCGGGCTTTGTCGCCCTCATGGTTGGTCAACAGGGCAAGCAGGGCATTCACCGCGACCAGCAAGCCGGAATCGCCGAGCGCCTCGGCATGCCCCCGAGCCCGCATCGCCACATCGATGCCTTCGGCCCACTGCCGCCTCATGAGGTAGTTCTCCGCCAGCGCCAGTTCCAGCGGAACCGCATCCGCGCTGCCCTCGGCCGTTTCCCGGAGCGCTGCGACAAGAAGGTGGCGAGCGTCCTCCGCCCGCCCGAGTCCATGGTCGGCGCGCGCGATCATGCCGATGATTCGAGTCCGCTCGCCGAGTGCGTCTGCCGGCAATATTTGCAGCGCCTGCTCCAGCGTGGTGCGACTATCGAGCAGGCGACCGGAATAGGCAAGCGCTCCGGCGAGCGATACGACCAGCATGAACCGCTGCTCGTCAGCGCCGGTCTCGGGTAAAAGACGTAGCGCTGCCTCGAACCAGCCCGCAGCGGCAGCAGGCGCACGCGGTGCTACGGCCCGGCCTGCCTCGGCCAAAGTTGCAGCGGCTTCCGCGTCGCCAGGCGACGCGGAAAGCTCAACATGGTGAGCTCTCGTCCCGATAGGGGCGCCTCGCCGCCCGAGTGCCCTCGCAGCCTGCTTGTGGGCATCGAATCGCCACCCCGGCATCGCCTCGTCATATACCACCCGCCGCACGACCGGATGCCGGAAACGGAACTGACCCGGCGTCGTAGTCGGACGAACCAGATCGACACCCACGAGCTTATCGAGGCATCTCAACACTCGAGCTTGGTCGGACTCGGCGATCTCGGCGACCAGATCCACATCGAACGGATCACCGGCCACCGCTCCTGCACGTAGAACCCCGAGCGCGTCGCCCGCCAACCCCGTCAGTTCCTGGGTAATCGTCATACGCAGCGCGGTGGATATGCCAGTCTTGTGCCGAATTTCCACGCTCTCAGCAGGCATCGGACTCGGCCGGGACTTTTTCGACACCCGCGCCAACTGTTCGAGGTAGAAGGGGTTTCCGCCGCTTTCGGAGTGCAACCCACGGACCAGAGGCGAGTCCGCTGGCTCACCCAGCGCTTCCGCAGCCTCTGCGACTGTCAGCGGCGCCAGGTCGAGTACACGTAACAGGCCTTCGCGCGCGGCCTGCGCACTCGCCTCCCGCAGCAAACGCTCCACTGCCCGCGGGCGATACGCCAGTACCAATACCATGCCCGGTACCGGGCGACGCAGCAGATGACCGATCAGCTCGACCGATGCTGGGTCGGCCCAATGCACGTCATCCAACGCCAACACGATCGGCTTGTACGGAACCAGGCAACTCAAGGTGTCGCGTACCGCGCGATGGAACTGGAAGCGCTCCGTCTCCAATCCGCTCGCCGACTGCCTGTGCTGTCTGGACACCGATGGCAACACCTCGGCCAGCTCGGCCATCTGATCCGGGCCCAGGTCCGCGATGATCTGGGAATCGAGTGCACCGAACTTCTCATTGAGCGCCTCGACGAACAGTCCGAAGGGAATCTCTCGTTCCAGCTCGGTTCCGCGACCAGTCAACACGTTGAAACCCGATACCGTCGCGCGCTCGCACAGTTCCCCCAGCAGACGCGACTTACCGATGCCCAGTTCACCCACTATGACCACTGCACCCGCCGACCCCGACCGAGCAGCGGCCAGCACTTCATCGATATGCCGCAACTCGTCGGTCCTGCCCACCAGAGCTACATATCGGGCGCCACGTGCCCCGATCGCCGCCATCGAGCCTCCAAACGAATCGACATCGACATCAACACCGACATCGACACCGAGCTGACCTCAGCGAATGATCCCAACCAAGGGGATTCTCCAACCGAACATTACCCGTACCAACATAGGGGACGTAACCAGATGATCTTGCATACGTCATCTGATCGTTGTTGCTCTACCTACTCGAGTGCTGATGAGCGAAAATTCCGCCCGTCGCTGGCTTCACCGAACGGCGGCGTGGCAGCGCCGCAACCCCGAGGAGCATCGCCGAACATCGGTCGAACGGAACAGCCGCCGACGACAGCCGGATCCCAATCCATGGGAACTGATCACCGCCGCCCTTGATGTGCGCATGAGATCCTCGACTGAGCCTCACCGGGAGCCTCGCGACACAGGCTCTTGTTGCCGCTCATCATCGTGACCGCACACATGCCGAGCGAAGAATCGACGGCTGTTGGAGCGAAAGTCGGCCCGGTGGCCGGCTACGGAGACCACTTTGCGCCAGCGCGGCTTCGCGGCAGCACCTCGGAGCTCGTCGTTCGCCAACCAGTCCGCGCTCGATCTGGGCGGATCTTGCCGGACTGCCGCCGTAACCGCTGAAGTTCCGTGGCATACCAAGGCCCTTCTCCGCAGGATTTGCCAATTCGCGCTGTATATGCGCAGTTAGATCAAACACCCCTCTCCGACCGCCGACGCACCGCGTCGTACAGCTGATCATCAGCTGTTTGCGGACAACACTTTTCAGCGATCTGAACTTCGAGCACTGCCGCCGAGCGCTGCCCCCGAGGGCGCGCGGCCTCTCACGGAGCGCCAGCGGTCAGCGACCTCGAGTTGTCCTACAGTTCACTTCGATTGCGGATCCGCGCAGCTTGCCGACCAGGCGGTCTGCCAGCTAAGGCCGTTGGAAAGCGAGTAAGACGGCTGTCGCACCACGCCTTCGCGGCAGGTTGTGACCACAACGGCAGTGACGCTCATCGTCACTGGTGATCAGTAGCCACGCCATCGTAGGGGTTTTCCCCATGTCCGTCGGTCTACCGACGTGGGAGATTCGAATTACGTCAGCATCGATCCTCCTGGAGGTTAGAAATGTTGAGCCCTCGATACTTTCCGAGTAAATGTGGACTGAAGATCGTCGGATGCGGCTCCGAGGAAAGACCTCCGCCGGGACACCGTCGAGTTTTCGGTGCCGAGCGATGCGAGGTAGCACTGGCGCCAGTTGACAATGCCGGCATATCCGAGTCCAGTGATGTTCAGCGATTCTCGCCAAGAGTAAGGCGTGCAGGCACACTTCTGTATCCGCCGCGACCTCAGTCAATTCGAAGTATGAAGTCGACCCTTTCTCATTTCGCAACCATCACGACGTACCACGGCCGAGTGTGAGAGATCCTGGGCACCATTTGAAACAGGGTATGCCCAGGTAGATTGGGACGTTGCGGGCCTGTGGCACATAACCCGAATAACGGTTCTGGCCGCGATCACGCGGGCCGGAGTTGCAGGATTAATAACATCAAAGGGGTTGGAGATGCAATCGGAACTTCTGAACGATTTCACGCGCTGGGTCAGACTTGTCGACTGGGCTGCGCATGCTGAAAACGAAGTGGAGCGAGCAGGGCCGGCGGTGCACGCGGCGGAGCTCGCGCAAAAATGGCGATCTATTGCCGCGGAGGACTGGAACGCACTGTACGACCAGCATGAGCAATGGTGCGCACGGATAACCGCGAGGGCCGGCAAAGAATCGTGCAAACCATGCTGCGGTGCGAGTCGGGACAGCAGGAGTCCACTCAGCGCATGACAGGGTTTGGGGGCCGGTTGTCGAGCGATGTCAGGCACTACCGGTTTCGGAACTCGAATCCTCCGGCGCCGCGGGATAACTCCGAAGATCGCCCGCCATGGCGTCCCATCCGGCTCTGGCTTGGGCAAGACCCGGTGGGGCGTTGGGCGCACCTTCGCCTGGCTTCACCAGTTCAAGTGCCTTCGCACTCGCTACGAGATACACGCCGATCTACATCGGATGCTGCTCGAACTCGCTTGCAGCATCATCTGTTTGAGGCGCGCCTCCGAGTCTCATTCTGAAACGATCAGTAAGGGACCGCAGTTCCAATCATCAGGCGCACCGCCCGGCGGTCACGAACACCCGCTCGACCGTTCGGCTGTAATCGACCGTTCGGCCAGGTGCGATAGCGATTCCTGGGTGAGCTCGTCGACCACCGACGAAACTTCAGCGCCCGCCCGTCTACGGCGCAAAAGAACCGAATTCAACGCCCACAACACATTCACCGCATCGATATTGAACTGCGGTCCCGACGGCTTCCCGGCTCGTTTCCGTTTCGAGTACCTTCGAACCTGTCAGCCTTCTTCACGCCAGAGCTGACGCACCCTTGCAATATTCCACGCAAATGTGCTGGCGCAGAAAGTTGTACGAGGTCGCGGACCAACCCTCAGATCACCAGCGAATCCGCTCACTGGTCGCACCGACGCCGAGCGGCCCATTCCGTGGGCCGGGCGGCACCGGCCTGGATGTAGCGACCGATTTCTGTCAGCGTGAACGCAATCCAGCCTGTCTTTGGGGGGACGGCAGGCGTCGCATTCCGGCGGAGAGCACATCAGCCAGTTCTTCGTAGCCAGCGGCATTGGCGTAGAGCTGGGCGTGGACGGCTCGCGCTACGGGACCTGGCTCGTTCGCGAATGCGACATACGATCGAACTGTCAGCAGCGCCAGCCTGTCCACCACCAACCCTACGGTTTCCGCGTGCAGCGGCGCTGTTGGTGAGGCAGCTGGTACAACAAGGTCGACCCACTCATCGATCGACGCAATCAACCCGTCACGACGGTCGCAGACGACTGTGTCGACCAGTTCGGCCCAATCCATGATCCGTCCGAGCTCTTGATACCGATCATTGTTGACAATGTCATCGACGTCGAGGAGAAGATTGTTCTGCGATTCGTAGATAGTGGCCAGTTCGCAGGCTGATTCGAGAACAGGATTGTCCGCCAGCGGCCATCCGCGGCAAGCCGCTAGCACTGCCTCCTTACGTGGCAGATACTTGCCGACCGTCAAGTCACTCACCGCTGGACCACGCCGCCGGAAATGGACAGCCTGCACGATGCGTCGGTTGGCGGCATCGACGCCCGGTGATCGCCTTGATCGACGCCTGGCGGCCGATAAAATGGTGTTGGGTGCTGCGGTGTCCGGAACCGCACAAACCGGAATGCGACAACGAATCAGCATCGAGCGAAGCCCGCACGGAGGCTGCAGAATCGACTCGCGTATCGACGGAATAGAGTTCCAGCACGGTACGACGATCTCACGACCGCACCGCATGAGATATGGGGCAAATGCCTACGGGTCGCAGTTCGGGTATCAGGTCTACTGCAGCTCACCTCGATCGCAGGTAGAGCGAGTGGGTGATGCTCCAGGCACAACATCGAGAGGTAACCTCACTCCCCCGCAGCTCCAGACCTCGATGCGAGCCACCTCACCAGCACCGATCGGGCCGCGGGCCAATCGCTCCTCGCTGCTCTCCCTAGGGCAACTGATGAACAGCTTTGTAGCGGCAGTTACGGCAACGGTCAACTGATGATCTGTTCGTAAAATGACTGTCGTACACTTGCCACGTGCTCCCCGATGTGCCTACAGCCGGAAAGTCAAGGCAGGCCGAACTTACTCCGGTCCGCAAGCGAGGCCTGGTCGACGAGGTAGTCCAGAGGCTCGAGCGTGGCATCCGCAACGGAATCTTCGGAGTGGGGACCAAACTTCCGCCCGAACCCCAGTTGCAGGCCCAACTCGGCGTCGGGCGAACAACCGTGCGCGAGGCGGTCAAGGTTCTCGCTCACGCGGGAATGCTCGAAGTCAAACAGGGTGACGGTACGTACGTCCGAGCGAAAACGTCGACTTCTCGTGAACTCCTCGAGCGGTTGAGCCGAGCGCACCCGCAAGATGTACTCGCTGTGCGCCGGGGACTCGATCTGGAGATGGCTCGCATCTCCACACGTGCACGAACCGACGAGGACATCAACCGAATGAGTGACCTCATCGCACGTATGCGCGAGATACTTGCCGCACCCGATCTCGGTGCGAACGAGTTCGCCCAGGCGGACGCCGAATTTCGATTCGCCATTGCGGCGAGTACGCACAACCCCGTCTTGGTCGACCTCTCTACGTCGTTCTCGATCGCCCTACGACGCCTGAGCGAACAGTTGGCCGCTATGCCCGGAGCCACGGAAATGTGCGCGGCACTTCACGAGCGAACCTTTCATGCGATCAACAATCGCGACACATTGGGTGCTCAGGAAGCAACGACCCAGTATCTGGACTGGATTGCATCGAAACTTTCCGAATTGGAGGGCGACCCAGCGGCAACCTGACCGAAGCGTAGCTCGCGGCTGACCGTCGAACGCGAGCACCTGCTACCTCCGGGCCTCACTACGCCGTCACTATTGAGCAGTCCAAAAACAAATCCCTCTGCGCCCGTGCTTGCGACGACTGTCCGATCAATCGGCGAGTTAAAACGAGTTGACCACACTAAGGCCAGGCGGAGGACCCCACCTAGAATCTCCCTTCCCCGGAACCGCGTCCCCAGCGGCGAGCTCGACCGCTTTGGTCCATCGCTGTGGCTACCTCGGAGCGGGAGGATGTGCCGAGTTTGGTGAAGACTCGTGCGAGGTGTTTCTCGACGGTTTTGCGACTGATGTAGAGTTCGGCCGCGATTTCGCGGTTGGTGTAACCCTGCACGACTCGGTCGGCGATGTCACGTTCGAGTTCGGTCAAAGTCGACGGTTCTTTCGCTTCTGATCCGCGTCGTACGCGTTTTCCGAGGGTG
>NZ_JBEZDA010000037.1:0-13336 GCF_040647855.1 Nocardia sp. NPDC049220 | reverse complement strand
GTGTTGGATGAGTGGTTGCGGCCGGTGCCGGTGGGTGTGGTGGGGGAGTTGTATGTGTCGGGTGTGCAGTTGGCACGCGGATACATGAACCGACCTGTTGATACCGCGGCGGTGTTTGTGGCCAATGGTTATGGGCCGGCGGGGTCGCGAATGTATCGCACCGGTGACTTGGCGCGGTGGAGATCGGATCATGCGTTGGAGTACGCCGGTCGTAGCGATTTCCAGGTGAAGATTCGTGGTCAGCGCATCGAACTCGGCGAGATCGAAACCGTCCTCGCCACACACCCCGCTGTGGCGAAAGCGGTAGCAGTGGGTGTAGCGACGGACAACGGATCGAGACTGGCCGCCTACGTGATCCCTACCGCGGACGCTGTCGACAGCGCGGAACTGTTGCGGTATGCCGCGCAACGACTGCCGGCGCATATGGTTCCGGATACGGTGATCGCGCTCGACACGCTGCCGCTGTCATCGGTGGGCAAGGTCGACCGTGCTGCGCTGCCGCAACCGGTGTTCGCGACGACGACCGAGTTCGTCGCCCCGCGTGACGCGGCCGAGCAGGTTGTCGCCGATGTCTGCGCGGAAGTCTTGGGAACAGAGCGAGTCGGCGCCCTCGACAGCTTCTTCGATCTCGGTGGCAACTCGTTGTCGGCTACGCGGGTGGCAGCACGCCTGAGCGCTGCATTCGGCGTGGACGTCCCGTTGAGCGTGATCTTCGAGTCACCGACCGTCGCGGCGTTGGCGCGGAATCTGCGGACCGCGAACGCGGTGAAACGGGAACCGCTTGTGCCACAAGAGCGGCCGGAACGAATTCCGCTGTCACCAGCACAAGCCCGCATGTGGTTCCTCAATCAGTTCGACACGAGTTCGCCCGTGTACAACGTTCCACTGGTCGTGCGCATGTCGGGAAATCTCGACGTGGCCGCAATGCACGCGGCGATCGCGGATGTGCTCGACCGACATGAATCGCTGCGGACCGTATACCCGGACAGCGAGACCGGACCGCACCAAGTGATCGTCTCCGCGGACATGGCCCTGCCCCGGTTGACCCCGGTCGAGGTCGCGGAGCGCGACGTCGAAGCGCGTATTGCCGCTGAAGTGGCAATCGGATTCGACGTCACATCCGAGGTTCCCTGTCGAATTGCGTTGCTGCGCAGCGCATCTGAGGACTTTACCCTCGTGCTCGTCGTCCATCACATCAGCATCGACGGGTCGTCGCTCGCGCCGTTCGCCGCTGACCTGATGACCGCGTATCAGGCTCGTGTTCGGCAACAGCCACCGCAATGGGCGCCGCTGCCCGTGCAGTACGCCGATTACGCGCTGTGGCAGCGAAAGTTGCTCGGCACCGAGGACGACCCGCACAGCCCGACCGTCGCCCAGACGGAGTATTGGCTGGCGGCACTCGCCGACCTGCCCGAAGTACTCGACCTGCCCATCGACCGGCCGCGGCCGGCGGAGCAATCGTTCCGCGGCGCCACCGTCTCGGCGACACTGCCGGCAGAACTCCATCGGGATGTGGCCGCGCTGGCCCGGCGCCACGACACAACGGTCTTCATGGTGACGCACGCGGCATTCGCTGTGCTGCTCGCACGACTGTCGGGTACCGGTGACATCGCGGTTGGTACGCCGATCGCCGGCCGCGGCGAGCCCGGCCTCGACGGCCTGATCGGAATGTTCGTCAACGCGCTGGTTTTGCGAACACGCATCGAACCCGACGCCCCCTTCATCCGTATCCTGGACCAAGTCCGGGCCACCGATCTGGCCGCGTTCGAGAACGCGGATATTCCGTTCGAGCGCCTCGTCGAGGTGTTGAATCCGCCGCGCACGACCGCGCACGCACCGTTGACCCAGGTGGGATTCTCGTTCCAGAACATCGAGATCCCCACCGTGGAGTTCGAGGGCCTGACGGTTTCGGCCGGTATGGCCGCCCTGAGCGTGGCGAAATACGACTTGCATCTGAATCTCGTCGATGCCATCGGTCCGAATGGTGAACCCGGTGACATGGCGGTCGAGTTCGATTACGCGACAGATATTTTCGATGCATCAACGGTCGAGGCGATGTTCGACCGCTACCTGCGGCTGCTGCGCGCGGCCGTTGCCGATCCCACGCGCGCCATCGGTGACATCGATCTGCTGACCGCACACGAGGTACGTGAGCTGGCCACGCGCTCTACCGGGGCGCCGACCGAGGCGCCGAGTTCAACGATCGCGGACTTGTTCGCCGCGCAGGCAGCTGCGACGCCCGACAGCCCAGCCGTGGTGGACGCCGAGAACGGAGGTGCGCTCAGCTACCGTGATTTCGCGGCGCGGGTGAATTCGCTGGCCAGAGTGCTGATCGGACGCGGCGTCGGACCGGGAACCGTGGTGGCGGTTTCGATGCGTCGCTCTGTTGATCTGCTGACGGCGCTGTACGCGATCCATGCGTCCGGTGCGGCGTATCTGCCGTTGGATCCGGACCATCCAGGCGATCGTGTGCGTGCCGTCCTCCGCGTCGCACAGCCGAGCGCTATTCTCACCAGTCCGGCCGATCTGGGGAGTCTGCCCGACGATGTGCCGGTATGGGTGCTCGAGGAACTCGACACCGGACATGTGGATTCGTCGACGGTGACCGATGCTGATCGCAGTCGGCCGCTGAAACCCGGTGACCTCGCCTATGTCATCTACACCTCCGGTTCGACAGGTGTGCCCAAGGGCGTGGCGATGCCGCACGCCGCCGTGGTGAATCAACTCCGGTGGATGCGCGAGCATTACCGGCTCGACGGCAGCGACGTCATGCTGCTGCGGACGCCGTTCACGTTCGACCTGTCGGTCTGGGAACTGTTCTCCGCGTTGACCTGTGGCGCTTCACTGATTGTCGCGGGCCCCGACGCGCACGGCGACCCCGGTGCGGTGGCCCGGCTGATGGCCGAACACAGGGTGACGACCGCGGATTTCGTGCCATCGTTGCTCGCGGCACTTCTCGATGTGGCCGCTGCGCGTGAGTACCCTGACCTCAGGCGCGTGCTGTGCATCGGCGAGGCGCTGCCGGCTGAAACTGTGCGCCGGTTCCGCGATATCAGTGCCGCACGCATCGACAACCTGTACGGGCCGACCGAGGCCGCGGTGAGCGTGACCGCACACCGAATCGACAGGGTCGACGGAGTGGCGGTGCCGATCGGTACCCCCGAGTCGAATGTAGTCGTGCACGTGTTGGATTCACGTCTGCATCCGGTACCTCTCGGGGTGACGGGCGAGCTGTACCTGGGCGGAATCCAACTGGCCCGCGGCTACCATCAGCGTCCCGGCCTGACCGCCGCGGCATTCGTCGCTGATCCCTTCAGCGGTCCTGGCGGTTCTCGCCTGTATCGCACCGGCGACCTGGTGCGCTGGGACGAGAACGGAAGTCTGCGATACATCGGCCGCGCCGACTCCCAGGTAAAGGTTCGCGGCCTGCGGATCGAACTCGGCGATATCGAAGCCGCATTGCTCGCACACGAGCAGGTGAGCGCAGTTGTCGCGCAGGTACGCACCGATTGTGGCGAACAGCGCTTGACTGCCTACGTGGTCGCCGACGAGCCGATCGACGCCAGGCAGATTCGAGGCTTTCTGCTGGAACGATTGCCCGCTTATATGGTGCCGTCACCAGTGGTGCAGATCGACTCGATCCCGCTGACGGCGAACGGCAAGGTGGATTATCGAGCGCTGCCCGTGCCGGATTCGAATGCTCAGGAGTCGCAATACCGGGCGCCGCGGGGGCTGATCGAGCAGACTGTCGCCGGAGTTTTCGGCGAACTCTTCGACCTCCCGGACGTCGGCGCGGACGACAACTTCTTCGACCTGGGTGGAAATTCGCTCATTGCGACCCGTGCCTCGAGCCGGATCGGCGACGCCGTCGACGTATCCATCCCGGTGCGAGTAATTTTCGAGGCACCTACGGTCGCGGACCTGGCCGAACGTATCTCGCAGTTGCGTGCGGTGCCGAGTCTTCCCGCGCCGGTTCGCAAGCAGCGGCCGGAGAGTATCCCGCTGTCGCAGGCACAGGCCCGTATGTGGTTCCTCAACCAGTTCGATCCCGACTCGGCCGGATATATCGTGCCGCTGGCGATTCGGCTCGAGGGTGTCCTCGATATCGAGGCATTGACCGCGGCCGTCGGTGATGTCATCGAGCGGCACGAGAGTTTGCGCACGGTGTACCCGGCCAGCGATGGCACGCCGACACAGGTCGTGCTGGACGCGGCGGCCGTCGTCGCGACGTGCGATCTCACGCCGCAGCCGGTCGGTGAGCGCGATCTGCCACGGCGTTTGGCGGAGTTCTCGAGCGTCGGGTTCGACGTGTCGAAGGGCGTACCGGTGCGGGTGGCGTTGTATCAGCTGTCGGACGCGGCCTGGACGGTCGCGGTGGCCGTACATCACATCAGTTGCGACGGATACTCGGTGGCGCCGCTGGCCACTGACCTCGTCACGGCCTATCGGGCGCGGGCGAAGGGGAACGCGCCGGACTGGGCCCCGCTGACAGTGCAATTCGCTGATTACGCCCTCTGGCAACGTGAGGTGCTCGGCTCGTCCGACGACCCGGATTCGTACGTGGCTCGCGACATCGCCTATTGGCGATCCCAGCTCGCGGGTATACCTGATCTGGTCGAACTGCCGACCGATCGGCCGCGACCGATCGAGCAGACACAGCGCGGCGCCGTCCTCCACGTCGCGATACCCGGTGAGCTGCAGGGGCGGCTGGAGTCGCTGGCGCGTCGCGCTGGGGCCACGACATTCATGGTGGTTCACACGGCGCTGGCAGTGTTGCTGTCGAAACTGTCCGGCGGGGACGACATCACCATCGGTGTGCCACACGCGGGTCGCGGAGACAGATCCTTGGACAACCTCGTCGGGATGTTCGTCAACACCTTGGTGATGCGCACTCGGATCGCACTCGATCAGACGTTCATGGACTTGCTCGATGAGGTGCGACGCACCGACATCGAGGCTTTCGACCACACCAACGTGCCGTTCGAGCAGTTGGTGGATGCGCTGAACCCGAACCGCTCGACAGCGCATACCCCGTTGTTCCAGGTAATGCTCGCCTACCAGAATATGGAGCGAGCTCGGGTCGAACTTCCCGGTCTGACGGTCGAGCACGTCGACCCGGGCGACAGTGCCGCGATCTACGACCTGATGCTCATGATGGCGGAGGGACACGGCACGCACAATGAGCCGACTGGTATCACGCTGCGCCTGACGTATGCCACGGACCTCTTCGACGAAGACACTGTTCGGCGTTTCGCCGAACAATTCGTCCGTGTTCTCGACGCTGCCGCGACCGATGCCGATACCGATGTGATTGTGGGCGAGATCGAGCTGCTCGGTGATGCCGAGCGGCAGAAGATCTTGGAGCAATGGAACGACACCTCCGTCGCCGCCACACCCGGACGGACGCTTGTCGATGCGTTCGACGCACAGGTCGCACGCACGCCGCACGCTCCGGCGCTCCGCCTTCCGGACGGCAGCACCTCGACCTACCGGGATTTCGACACCCGCGTCAATCGCCTTGCCCGTTGGCTCATCGCACGGGGCGCGGGGCCGGAAACCGTGGTGGCGGTGGCTATCCGTCGGTCTGTCGAGCTAGTCACCACGCTGTACGCGGTGGTGAAGACTGGTGCGGCGTTCCTGCCGATCGATCCGGATCATCCGAGTGCGCGGATCACGAGCGTGCTGACCGCAGGTCAGCCGTTGATGGTGCTCACGACCGCGGCGGACGGCGATGAATTGCCGGGTGATGTCGAGTGCGTGCAGATCGATCGCGTAGACGTGACCGATCTGTCCGATGCCCCCGTCACGAACGCGGATCGGCGTGCGCCCCTTCAATCGGACAACATCGCCTACGTTTTGTTCACCTCGGGTTCCACCGGCATGCCCAAGGGGGTCGCCCTGTCCCATGCCGCGACCGTGAGCCAGTTGGCGTGGGCGCAGCAGCAATGGCCACACGACGCGTCCGACGCCGTGCTCTACAAGACCCCGATCACGTTCGACATCGCAGTGTGGGAGTTGTTCTGGCCGTTGCAGACCGGCGCGCACATCGTCGTCGCCGAGCCCGGCGGGCACCGCGACCCAAGGTACCTGGCCGCTGTCATCGCACGCCATCAGGTCACCACGGTGCACTTCGTCCCGTCCATGCTCGATGTCCTGATCGAGTCCACGAGCGGCGCCGAGCAGCTGTCATCGATCCGCCGGGTATTCGCCGCGGGCGAGGCGCTGGCACAGCGCACGGTCGACTCGGCGGCGCGCGTGTTCGCGAATGCCGAGGTGGTGAACTGGTACGGCCCGGCGGAAGCAGAGGTTGTCACCGCGCAGCGCTGCCTGCCTGGTAGGACGATCCACACGACGGTCCCGATCGGTGCACCGGTGTCCGGCATGAAGGTCTACGTGCTGGACGCGCGACTGCGACCGGCGCCGATCGGTGTTGTCGGCGACCTGTACGTGTCGGGTATTCAGCTGGCGCGTGGTTATCACGCACGCGCCGGCCTCACCTGTGGCGTCTTTGTCGCGCACCCATTCGGTGTGACGGGTGAGCGGATGTATCGCACCGGCGACCTTGTCCGGTGGACCAAGACCGGAGAGTTGGAGTTTCTGGGCCGCAACGACTTTCAGGTGAAGGTGCGTGGTCAGCGGGTGGAACCGGGCGATATCGAAGCGGCGCTGTCTGCGATTCCACAGGTCGTACACGCCGTGGCCATCGCGACGGCGGAACGAATCGTCGGATACGTGACGCTCGTGCCCGGCGCGGTGACCGATGGACGTGCGATTCGTGACCAACTCACCCGGTCGCTGCCGGCCTACCTGGTTCCGGCTGGTGTTCAGGTGCTCGATTCGATACCGCTCACCGCGAACGGCAAACTCGACCGAGCCGCGTTGCCGCAACCGGTGTTCGACGACGGCGCGGAGTTCGTCTCACCCCGAACTGATCGTGAAGTGGTCCTTGCGCATGTTGTCGCCGAGGTTACGGGGGCCGACCGGGTGAGCGTGACCGCGAACGTCTTCGAGATCGGTGTCAATTCGCTGTCGGCTGCCCAGATCGCAGCACGGGCCGGCGCAGCCCTCGGGGTCGATCTCGGCATCCGTGACATTTTCGACGAGCCGACGATTGCCGGACTGGCTGACCGGATCGCGACGCGAACGCATTCGACGGCGCTGCCACTCGCGCCGCGGCCGCGCCCCGCGGTAATCCCGTTGGCGGCGGCGCAGCGACGAATGTGGTTCCTCAATCAGTTCGACACCGCCTCGGCGGCATACAACCTCTGTTTCGCGGCCCGGTTGACCGGTCCGCTGGATGTCGATGCGCTGCGGGCAGCGTTCCTCGACGTGGTGACCCGGCACGAACCACTGCGGACGGTGTATCCGATCGTCGACGGGGAACCGTGTCAGGCCGTACGGGATATCGCGACGATAGCCGCCGAGATGGTGATGGATGCGGAGCCAGTCCTCGATGAGACGGAACTCGCCGACCGGATCCGGGCGACCGTCGAGGCTGGATTCGATATCGCGGAATCGGTGCCGGTGCGAGTACAGCTGTATCGGGCCGGCGTCGACGATCATGTGCTGGTGGTGGTGGTCCATCACATCGCGGCCGACGGTTCGTCGATGGCACCGCTGGCCCGCGATGTGTTCGGCGCCTACCGGGCGCGTGCGAAGAGTAGAGCGCCGCAATGGGAGCCGTTGGAAGTCCAGTACGCCGACTACGCGATGTGGCAGCGGGAGATGCTCGGCTCCGAGGACGATCCGATGTCGTTGATCGCGCGGCAGATCGCCTACTGGACCGAGACTCTCGACGACGCTCCGGAACTGCTCGGCCTGCCGACCGATCGGCCTCGGCCTGCCACCATGTCGATGGTCGGCGGAAATGTTCGCTTCGGTATGTCGGCGCGGTTGCACGACGACATCGTGCGGCTGGCGCACCGTGAGGGTGTCACGGTGTTCGTCGTGCTGCACGCCGCGTTGGCGATCCTGTTGGCGCGCACCGCGCACAGCGAGGACGTCTCAGTAGGCACTCCCGTCGCAGGTCGCGGCAGTCAGGCTCTCGACGACCTTGTGGGAATGTTTGTCAACACGGTGGTATTGCGCACCCGCCTTCGGGATGACCAGTCTTTCCGGGAACTGTTGGCCGAGGTCCGCGGCGTCGACGTGGCGGCGCTCGCACACGCGGACCTGCCCTACGAGCGGCTGGTTGACGTCCTCGATCGTCCGCGTTCGACGGCGTATTCGCCACTGTTCCAGGTGATGTTCGGCCTGCAGAACATGCGCGCGGCGCGATTCGAACTTCCTGGTATCGGTGTCGAGCTGCTCGATCCCGGTATCGCGCAGGCCAAAGCCGATCTCACCGTGCTGGTGACCGAACGACTCGAAGGCTCTCGGCCGGCCGGGATCGATGGTGAAATCATCTACGCCACTGACCTGTTCGTCGAATCGACCGCGGAATCGTTCGCCGAGAGGTTTATCCGCGTCCTCGAAGCGGTCACCTCCGATCCGACTCGGCCGGTAGGTGACATCGGTCTGCTGAACGCCGAGGAGACCGGACGTCTGCTCCCGGCGGTTGGCAGCGGCGACATCCAATCGTGTCTGCTTCCTGACATACTTGCCGCCGCCGTAGCAGCGGACCCCTCGGCGATTGCCCTTATCGGAGACACCGAGACCCTCACCTACGGGGAGCTCGATCGTCGTGCCAACCAACTCGCCGGTCATCTGCTCGCCCGTGGTGTCGGTCCGGGAGCCTTCACCGCGTTGGCCGTGCCGCGGTCGGTCGACTATCACGTCGCCATGTGGGCGATCGCGAAGACCGGCGCCACGTTCGTCCCGGTGGACCTGCGGTATCCCACCGAGCGGATCGCGCACATGGTGCAGGATTCCGGTGTTGGAGTCGGGATCACGGTGGCGTCCGCGCGCGTGTCGATGCCGGGCGGTGTCGAATGGCTGGTGCTCGACGACCCACGTTCGGCCGCCGAGATCGCCACATATCCCGGCGATCCGATCACGGCCGCGGATCGCCCCCGTGCACTGCGGGTTCAGGATGCTGCGTATCTGGTCTACACATCGGGTTCGACCGGAACGCCCAAGGGCGTCGTCGTCACCCACGAGGGCGTGGCCGGGTTCGCGGCCGAACAGCGTGATCGATACCGGGTGGATGCCGCGTCGCGCGTGCTGCAAGTGGCGGCGCCCGCTTTCGATGCGGTTCTGCTCGAGTCGTTGATGGCGCACGCGGCCTGCGCCGCGTTGGTGGTATCGCCGCCGGAGGTATTCGGCGGCGCGGATCTGACCGAACTGATCCGGGAACATCAGGTGTCGCACGCGTTCCTGACACCGAGTGTGTTGGCGACGATGTCGCCTGCCGACCTCGATTCGGTGCGGATGTTGGCGGTCGGCGGCGAAATGGTGGCCGCGGATCTGGTTGCTGCGTGGTCGCCCGGACGGCAGTTGCACAATATCTACGGGCCGACGGAGACGACGATCGTGGTCACGATGAGCGATCCGGTGCAGCCCGCCGACGTGATCACGATCGGCGGACCGATCCGTGGGGTGCACGCTGTCGTCCTGGACGCGCGAATGCGGCCGGTGCCGGTAGGAGTCGCGGGTGAACTGTACATTTCGGGTGCTCAGTTGGCGCGTGGTTACCTGAATCGGTCTGTGGCGACGGCAGGCGCGTTCGTGGCGAACCCCTACGGTAGTCCGGGTGCACGGATGTATCGCACCGGCGACGTCGTCCGCTGGACCGCGCAGGGTGCGCTGGAGTACATCGGCCGCATCGATTTTCAGGTCAAGATTCGTGGCCAGCGCATCGAACTCGGCGAGATCGACGCCGCGCTGCTCACGCATCCGAGGGTCGCGTCGGCGGTGACCGTGAGTCGCAAGGGACCCGGCGGCCAACCGGTGCTCGCCGCGTACATCGTCTCGGAATCCGGCACGGTCGTCGAGCCGACCGCCGTGCTCGATCATGTCGCCGCCGTATTGCCCGCGCACATGGTGCCGTCGACGATCACGGTGCTCGATCACATGCCGCTCGCGTCGACCGGCAAGGCGGATCGGAAAGCACTGCCGGAACCTGTCTTCGAGACCGCCGGAGAGGATGCCGTCGCGACATCCACCACCTTGGAACGCACCATCGCCGGCGTGTTCGCGGACGTACTTGGGATCACGTCGGTCGGCGCGACGACTTCGTTCTTCGCGCTCGGCGGCGATTCCATCATGTCCATCCAGTTGGCATCCCGGCTGAAGTCCGCGGGCGTCATCGTGACGGCTCGCGACATTTTCGAACGTAAGACGGTTCGGGAGTTGGCGCGAGTTGCCGAAGCCTCCGAGCGAGTGTCGCTCGAGGAATTGCCGGGGGGTGGTGTCGGCGACGTCCCGTTCACGCCTATCGTCTCGTGGTTCACCGACCGTCCCGGCTCAGCAGATCGATTCGCTCAGTCGATGCTGGTGCGTCTGCCACGGGGCGCGCGAATCGATGCGGTGACATCGACCGTGCAGGCGGTGCTCGAGCAGCACGACATGCTGCGCTCGACGCTCCGTGAACGTCAGTTCGACGTGCCTCCCGCAAGCGCCGCCGATGCCACGGGTTCGATCTCGACCCGTACATTCCAGGCCGACGAGGCGCCGGGTAGCGCCGGGTTCGCCGCGGTGGTGGAAGCGGCGTTGGCCGCGGCATCCGACCGTCTCGATCCAGCCCGGGGACGGATGTTGCAGGTCGTGTGCCTGCTTCCCGAAGCGGGCGTCGATGTCGAGGCCCGTGCCCTCATCGTGATCCATCACTTGGCTGTCGACGGGGTGTCGTGGCGAATCCTGCTGCCCGACTTCGTCACCGCCTGGCAGCACATCACGCAGGGGCGCGCGGTCGAGTTGCCCACGCAGGGCACGTCGATGCGCCGGTGGGCGCACGCGTTGACGGCCGCCGCCGTGGATCGCGCTGGCGAGTTCGAGCTGTGGCAGCGGGTGAACGCGGCCGCTGATCCGCCGCTGGGCAGTGCGGCATTGGATCCCACCGTCGACACCCAGTCGACTGTGCGGCATCTGGCGGTGTCCATCCCGACAGAAGTGACCGCGACGTTGCTCGACGCGATGCCCGCGGTCGTTCAGGGCAGCCTCGACGATGCGCTATTGGCCGGTCTCGCCGTGGCGGTGGCCCGCTGGCGTGGCCGCCGTGGTGTCGCACACGCGGGGATGAAGGTCTTGTTGGAGGGGCATGGGCGGGAAGAGCAGGTCGTCGCGGGAGCGGATCTCGCACGGACGGTCGGCTGGTTCACCAACGCGTATCCGGTTGCGCTCGATCTGAGCGGCATCGAGGACACGGACGTGCGCGCGGCGGTGAAGTCGGTAAAAGACCAGCTGCGCGCCATCCCCGACAAGGGCATCGGATACGGCCTGCTGCGCTACCTGAACACCGACACGGCCGATCGGCTCGCAGCGTCGCCGCAGCCGCAGATCAGTTTCAACAATCTCGGCCGCACCGGCGTCGATCTCACGGCACTGTCGGATCTCGCGTGGATTCCGACCGACGAGCAGTTCGATCGGTATGGCGCGTTCGATCCGGACATGCCTGCGGCAGCAGTCCTGACGATCGACGTGAATATCATGGACACCGAGGCCGGGCCTGAACTGTCGGCGCAGGTCGGGTACGCCTCGCGGGTGATCGATCACGATGACGTCGCCGAACTCATCGATGCCTGGATCGCGGCCGTGACCGAGATTGCCGCGGCCGTCCGCGTGAGCGAGAACTGGGGGCTCTCCAGGGCGGACGTTCCGCTCGTCGAGGTCACCCAGTCCGACCTGGACGCGTTCGCCGACCGGTATGGACCGCTGACCGATGTGTGGTCGCTGGCACCGCTGCAGGCGGGCCTGCTGTTCCACGCCGAACTCGCCGCCGGCGAACTCGATGTGTACACCGCACAGTCGGTGCTCGCGCTCGCGGGCGCAGTCGACG
The DNA here is from genome assembly GCF_040647855.1 of Nocardia sp. NPDC049220. NCBI lineage: Bacteria > Bacillati > Actinomycetota > Actinomycetes > Mycobacteriales > Nocardiaceae > Nocardia > Nocardia sp. NPDC049220. The sequence goes on along the minus strand of NZ_JBEZDA010000037.1, from coordinate 1,401 downwards.
AGCATCGGCTCCAGCGCTCGGCGCGCGCCTTGCTCGAACGGCACCCCAACCTGCGGGCCGCCTTCACCCGAACGGCAGACGGCGTCGCGGCCCAGGTGATTCCCGCCGAGACCGCCGTCCGCTGGCGCAGAGTCGACGTGACCGACAGCACAGTGGAACTGGAGGAGCTCATCGCAGCCGAGCGGGCGGTCGCATTCGATCCCACCGATCCGCCGCTGCTGCGGTTCCTGATCATCGCCGTGACGCCGCAAGACTTCCGGATCGTGCTGACGGCTCATCACCTTCTGTTGGACGGTTGGTCGTTGCCGTTGCTGTGGCGCGAGCTGATCGGCCTGTACGCGGTGGGCGCACAGCCGGACCGGTTGCCTGCCGTGGCCTCGTACCGCGACTACTTGGCGTGGCTGGACCGGCGGGAGTTGTCCACCGGCATCGAGGCGTGGCGAGACGCACTGCATGATGTCAGCGAACCCACCTTGGTCGCCGATTCGCGCACGGACGCAACAGTCGACATCCCGATCGATCTAGCTGTGGTGCTCGATCGCGCCGCGACGGACGAGTTGGTGGAATTCACCCGGGCACAATCCGTGACGATGGCGACGATCGTGCAGTTCGCCTGGGCTGTGGTGCTGGGGAATTTGCTCGGCGTCGAACGCGTGGTGTTCGGTAGCACGGTCTCCGGGCGACCCGCCGATCTGCCGGGCGTGGAGTCGATGATCGGCCTGTTCATCAATACGGTGCCGGTCGCGGTGAATGTGTGCCGAGAGTGGACCATCGAAGACGCATTGACCCGGTTGCAGGCGGCCAATACCCGTCTACTCGACCATCACTATGTGGAGCTGTCGCAGATCATGTCGACGGCGGGCACCGCCGAGTTGTTCGACACGTTGGTCGTCTTCGAGTCGTACCCGGTTGACAGCAGCGGCCTGGGCGACGCCGAGATCGACGGTGTGCGAGTGGTCTCGGCGGAGGGAAGCGACGCCGCGCATTACCCGATCACCGTCCAGGCCCACCAGACCGACGAGTTGCACATCAGAGTCCGCTACCAGCAGGGTCGCATCGACGACGTGACGGCGTCCGGTCTTGCTGCTCGCTTCGAAAAAGTATTGCGAGCGATGGCGACTGATTCGCATGCTCGGCTGGGCACGGTTGATTTGTTGTCGGCCGGTGAGCGGCGTGCGCTGGTGCCGGCTTCGGGTGGTGCTGCCGAGACGCCGCGTGTGCTGGCCGAATTGCTGTCTGCCAGTGCGGTCGCGAACTCCGCTGCGACGGCGTTGATTTCGGGTGAGCGCACGATGTCTTATGCGGTGTTGGATGTGTGGTCGAATCGTGTCGCTCGGGAGTTGATCGACTGGGGTGTGGGCCCGGGTGATCACGTCGCGTTGGCGATGGGGCGGTCGGTGG
>NZ_JBEZDA010000036.1:0-13781 GCF_040647855.1 Nocardia sp. NPDC049220 | reverse complement strand
CTCGGCCCAGAAGCCGTCACGGTCGGCGGCTGCCCGCTGGTAGAGGGTGGCATCGGCATTCGCCGCGGCAGCGAACTCCGCACTCGGCGGGTAGGCGGTGGGGGCGCTGTCGCGGTCATCGGTAGTAGCGCGGGTCACGCGAATTCTCCTGACGAAAAGCTGAGGGAAACAACGGATACCGGGCAGCGATCAGTGCGCCACTGCCTTCTCGGCGCCCACGCCGGTGAGCGAGCGGACCTCCATCTCGGCGGCTTTGCCCGAGTCGTCGGACCGGCCGCCGACCAGGGTTCCGACCACGCCGAGTGCGAAAGCCAGTGGGATGGAGACGATTCCCGGATTGGACAGCGGGAACCAGTCGAAATCCGATCCCGGCAGCATCGAGGTCTTGGTGCCCGAGACCGCGGGGGAGAACACGATCAGCACGATGGTCGAGATCAGGCCGCCGTACATGCTCCACAGCGCTCCGGTGGTGTTGAACCGCCGCCAGAACAGCGAGAACAGAATGGTCGGCAAGTTCGCCGCCGCGGCCACCGCGAATGCCAGCGCCACCAGGAAGGCCACGTTCTGCCCATTGGCGAGAATGCCGAGGGCGATGGCCAGCACGCCGATCACGACGGCCGTGATCCGCGAGACCCGAACCTGTTCTTTCTCACCGGCTTTGCCGCGTTTGATCACGCTGGCGTAGATGTCGTGCGCGAACGACGCCGACGCGGTGATGGTCAGGCCCGCGACCACCGCGAGGATGGTGGCGAAGGCGACCGCGGAGATCACGCCGAGCAGCACCACTCCGCCGAGTTCGAACGCCAGCAGTGGCGCCGCCGCGTTCTGCCCACCCGCGGCGGCCAGAATCCGGTCCGGGCCGACGATCGCGGCTGCCCCGTAGCCGAGCACCAGGGTGAACAGGTAGAACGCACCGATCAGGCCGATCGCCCACACCACCGAGCGCCGTGCTTCCTTGGCGGTGGGCACCGTGTAGAACCGCATCAGCACGTGCGGCAGTCCCGCGGTGCCCAGCACCAGCGCCAGGCCGAGCGAGACGAAGTTCAGCTTCGAGATCTCGCTACCGCCGTACTGCGCTCCAGGCGCGAGCACGTCGCGTGCCGCGACCGCCTTGTTCGTCGAGTCGGATACCGCGTCCTGCGCGGCGCCGAGGATGCTGGAGAAGTCGAAGCCGAACTTCGCGAACACCATCACGGTCATCAGCGCGGCGCCCACGATCAGCAGCACCGCTTTGATGATCTGCACCCATGTGGTGCCCTTCATGCCACCGACCAGCACGTACACGATCATCAGCACGCCGACCACGGCGATCACGATGGACTGCCCGGTCTTGTCGGAGATGTCCAGCAACAGGGCGACGAGCCCGCCCGCGCCCGCCATCTGCGCCAGCAGATAGAACAGCGACACCGTCAGCGTGGACAGCGCGGCTGCGGTGCGCACCGGGCCTTCTTTCAGCCGGAAGCTCAGCACATCCGCCATGGTGAATTTGCCGGTGTTCCTGAGCATCTCCGCGACGAGTAGCAAGGCGACCAGCCAGGCGACCAGGAACCCGATCGAGTAGAGGAAGCCGTCGTAGCCGTAGACGGCGATGGCGCCCGCGATGCCGAGGAAACTCGCGGCCGAGAGGTAGTCACCCGCGATGGCGATGCCGTTCTGCGGTCCGGAGAAGCCGCGTCCTCCGGTGAAGTAGTCGGCGGCGGTGGCGTTTTTCCGGCTGGCCCGGATCACCACGACCATGGTGATCGCGACGAAGACGGCGAAGATGGCGATATTGGCTACCGGGTTGCCCACGGTCGACGATGCGGCGTAGATGCTCACGGTGTTCACGCCCGGTCTCCCTCGAGGTAGGCGCGGATGGTCACCGCGCGTGGATCCAGTTCTCGATTGGCGAACCGGACGTAGAGTGCCGTGATGGCGAAGGTGGACACGAATTGGCCCAGCCCGAGCAGCAAACCGACGTTGACATCCCCGATCACCGAACGGGACATGAAGTCGTGCGCGTAGGCGCCGAGCAGCACAAACCCGAGATACCAGAGCAGGAACAGTGCGGTCATCGGAAACACGAAGCGGCGAAGGCGGGTTCGCAATTCCTGGAACTGGGGACTGCGCTGTACTTCGGCGAACTCCGCCGCACTCGGCACCTGCCGCGGGACGGTGCTGTCGAGATCGGTACTGGTCATGATGGTCCTAGCGTGTGACATGGCTTACGTCGTCTGGACGGTAGCCAGGTGCGCGCGAAGACAAAATGATGTGGTCTGAATCACTCCGCGAAGGTGGTCGAATCTGCGGTGAGCGGTCGGTGCGGTGCGACGAACGGTCCGGCGCTGCGCGGTGCTGGATGGGCGTCCCGCGCCTTCGGTCGGTCAGTCCGAGCGCAGGCCGCGCTCGCGGTCGGCACCCATTCCCAGCCGTTCCGGCGCATGCATCCGGACGAAGATATGGCCGATCCGCCTGCTGTCGAGCCCACTGGTGAACGCGCTGACCAGCATCATGGTGGCGAAGGCCAACGGTACGCTGATCGCCGCCGGGTACGCGAGCATCGCCGCCGGCCAGCCACCGGCAACCTGGTCGGAAAGCCCACCGGTGACCGAGACAGCCGTCGCCGAGCCCGCGGTGAGACCACCCACCACCAGACCAGCGGACGCGCCAGTCGCGGTCAGCCCACGCCACCAGATACCGAGTACCAGCAGCGGGCACAGGGTGGAGGCGGCGACCGCGAACGCCAGACCCACGGTGCGCGACAGGTCCAGCGACACCACAGTCAGCGACAGCGCGAGCGGCACAATCCCTGCGACCAGCGCCGCCGCCCGGAAATCGCGAATCCGCCCGCGCAGCATGTCGGTACTGAGCACGCCGGCGATGCTGACCAGCAGACCCGACGAGGTGGACAGGAACGCCGCGATCGCGCCTGCCGCCACCAGGGCCGCGAGTAGCTGCCCTGGCAGCCCGCCGACCACCGAACTCGGCAACAGCACTACTGCGGCGTCCGAGGTTCCGGTGATCAGCAGTTGTGGCACGTACACCCGCGCGAAGACGCCGAGCAATACCGGAAACAGGTAGAACAGTCCGACCAGCCCGATCACCGCGAGCGCCGTGGCGCGGGCGGCCCTCCCGTCGGGGTTCGTGTAGAAGCGCACCAGCACATGTGGCAGCCCCATGGTGCCGAGGAAGGTCGCGAGGATCAGCGAGTACACCTGGTAGGTCGGGTGCGAACCGCCGAGCCCGCCGCCCGGCGCCAGCCAACTCACGCCGTCGGCGGGAGCGCCCGCGACGACGGGCACCTCGGTGCCCGCATCCAGCACCAGTCGCGTGCCCGCGGCCAGCTCGTGCGTGCCCGCTGTCAGCAGCGCCGCTCCGTCGACCGCGCGGTCGTCGAGGGTACCGTCGATCGAAACCTGGTGTGGCGCGCCCACCTGTACCACCACGTCGGTGGTCACGTCGACCGTGGTGCGCTCGCCCACCACCGGAGGAGCGGGTGTGCCGAGCGCGCGCTCGTCGGCGAGGAAGTGTCCGAGCAGCACCAGCGCCGGAATCGCCACGGCGGTCAGCTTCAACCAGTACTGGAATGCCTGGACCAGCGTGATCGAACGCATCCCGCCGCCGGCTACATTCGCGAGCACGATGGCGCCGACCGCCACCGCGCCCACCCAGTCCGGGACGCCGAGCAGAATGTGCAGCGTCAACCCGGCGCCCTGGAACTGTGGGATCAGATATACCGCGCAGACCAGCACCACCACGGTCGCGGCCAGCCTGCGCAGGCGCGGTGAGCCCGAACGGAATTCGGCGAAGTCGGGCACGGTGTACGCGCCGGAGCGGCGCAGCGGTGCCGCGACGAACATCAGCAGCGCGAGGTATCCGGCGGTGAAACCCACCGGGTACCACAGCGCGTCGGCGCCGTATTTCGCGATCAACCCGGCGACGCCGAGAAACGAAGCGGCCGAGAGATATTCGCCGGAGATGGCGGCGGCGTTCCAGCGCGGCCCCACACTGCGCGAGGCGACCAGAAAGTCGGAGGTGGTGCGCGCGAGGCGGACCCCGTACGCGCCGATCGCGACGGTAGCCAGCGCCGCGAGAACCAGCGCGGCCACCGTCAACGCGGGGACGGATCCGGCGATCATGCCGAACCTCGTCGGAACGCGGAGCGCGCCGAAAAGAGGTGGTGGTTGCGCGGCACCGCTGTGGTGAGGTGACCGCCGCACGTCCCGGTGGATCGCACCGAACCGGACGCGCCATATCGGTGGACGCCCATGGTGGCACGGTGGCGGTGTCGGGCGCTTCGCGTCGGCGACATGGCGTGCGGGGTGTAGGTGAAGAGCATGTCAATCCTCGGCCAGCTCGAGGAAGTCCTGTTCGTTGCGCTCGGCCTGGCGCACATACGACCGGCCGACCACCAACAGCAGCGGGTACACCGCGCCGCCGAGCAGCACCCACGGCAACCGCACTCCCGCCACCGCCACTGTTCCGATCGTTCCGACCTGGAACAGCACCGGCAGCACACCCAACACGGCGACCGTCACCAGGCCGAGTCGCAGTGCGAGCCCTAACTGCGCGCGGATCAGGCCGCCGATGAGCGCCGCACCGATCTCGGTCTGTTCGGCCACCTCCACCCTGGTGCGCACTCGCCGTGCCCCGCGCCGCTGCGACAGCACAACGCGCTGCCGCGGCGGACGTTGCGGCCCGGTCACGAGGTGCTCCACCGCTGCCGATGGCCGCGCACCAGCCGCTGTTTCAGTTCACGCACCTGCCTGCGGCTGACCGGCAGTTCGACCGCGGCGGCGTCACCTTCGGCGCGCAGGCACACCATGGTCGCGGAGCCCACGGTGCGCAGTCCGATCACCAGCCGCAGTGCGACCAGATATGACCGGTGCACCCGGAGGAAACCCGCGTCCTGCCAGCGGGATTCCAACGCCGACAACGGAATGCGCACCAAGTGGGATCCGCCGCTGGTGTGCAGTCGCGCGTAGTCGCCGTCCGCCTCTACCCAACTCACACTGGCGCGCGGCACCAGGGTGGTCACCCCGCCCAGCTCGACCGGAATGACCTCGCTCGGATCGGTCCGCGACTGGTCGGCGGCGTGCTGCGGTGTGCTGCGTGCCGCGGCGATCCGTCGGGTCGCTGCGGCGAGCCGCGCTTCGCGCAGCGGCTTGAGCAGATAATCCACGGCGCCGAGATCGAACGCCGCGATCGCGCGATCATCGTGTGCGGTCACGAACACCACCGTGGGTGGATTCGCGAATTCCGACAGGATCCCGGCCAGTTCCATCCCGTCCAGCCCTGGCATGTTGATGTCCAGAAACACCGCGTCGACCGGGTGTAGCCGCAGTATCCGCAGCGCGCTGGTCGCGTCGGCGGCCGCGTGGATCTCCCCGATTTCGGGCCGCGTGCGCAGCAGATACACCAGCTCGTCCAGAGCGGGTTTCTCATCATCCACGGCGAGCACGCGCAGCGTGCCCGCCGGCTTGCTGGTCGTGCGGGTCACAATCGCTTCATCGTAGGCGCAGGTCGCCGCGGCGCCACTCGGGCATCGGAACCGCGGCATCCGGCGTGGTTGTGCAGCGATGTCCGAGCGCGCGGCGAGCCCGTATCCGGGTGTGCGCGGCCCGGTCGACGAATGTCATTCGGGAGGGCGGCGGGTTCATGCCTGGATGCCCGCGCGGAATTTGGGCACGCGCAGGCTGACCTTCGTGCCGGCACCGGGCGCGGTTTCGACCACCAGACCGTAGCTGTTGCCGAACGCCGCGCGCAGTCGGTCGTCGACGTTGGCCAGTCCGATGTGAGCCGACTCGCCCGAGCCCGCCGGGCCCGTGCCGGTGTCGACGGCGTCGAGCGCGCCGGAGCGCAGCAGCTCCGGATCCATGCCGACGCCGTCGTCCTCGACGCTGATCACGCAGTCGGTGCCCGCGTCAGCGGCGACGATGCTGACCGTGCCGCCGTGCGTCGTACGGGCCAGCCCGTGCCGTACCGCGTTCTCCACCAGCGGCTGCAACGCGAGGAAGGGCAGCACGACGCCGAGCACCTCCGGAGCGATCCGTAGGCGCACCTCCAGCGCGTCACCGAAGCGGGCGCGCTCGAGCGCCAGGTATCGCTCGATATTGCGGAGCTCGTCGGCCAGCACAGTGAATTCGCCCGCGGCGCGGAAGGAGTATCTGGTGAAGTCGGCGAATTCGAGGATCAATTCGCGGGCGCGCGTCGGATCGGTGCGGACGAACGAGGCGATGGTGTTCAGCGCGTTGTAGATGAAATGTGGGCTGATCTGGGCGCGCAGCGCGCGCACCTCGGCCCGATCGACCCGGGCCCGGGAGGCGTCCAGTTCGGCCAATTCGAGTTGGCCACAGGCGTACCGCACCACCTCGGTGACCGCGCCGAGCCAGCCGGGACCCGGCTTTCCGGTGGTGACCACGCCGAGCACCCCGGCCACCCCGGTGGATTCGATCAGCAGCGGCTGAGCGATCAGCGTGCGCCCCCCGTGCTCGCCGCGGCAGGGGCCGGTGACGAGAACCGGCCGCTCATTCGCGACCGCGCGTCCGGCGGCCTCGGTGAAGTATTCGGCCAGTTCGGCGTAGGGACCTTCCCAAGCGAGCAGGGTGCCGTCGGCGTCGATCAGCGTGAGCGCTTCCGCGCCGGTGAGCGCACGCAGGTGCGGTGCGGCTGCTTGCGCCGACTGTTCGGTGAGGCCCCGTCGCAGTGGTATCGCCGCCAGCGACGCGGTGTGCAGAGCCGAATGCACCGCCCGCTCGGCGGGCGTGGTCACCACCCGGCGGGTGCGCCGCCAGATCAGCAGCGCGCCTGCGATCAGCGTCGCGGCGACCACGACGGCGAGCGCGGTGGTCATCGCGGGCACTGCGGAAGGGGAGCCATGGGCCGATTATCGTCGCCACGGATTCGAGTCCGCCGCGGCATGGTCTTCGCCGTGTGGATCGGACGGCGGCCCGCACCGGGCCGGCAGTGTGGCGCGGGCCCGGTGCGGAATCGGCTAACCCTGGTAGGGCGCCACGGTGAACTCGATCGCCCCCGGTTCGGGGAGATGCGCGCCGCCGACGCTGACCGTCGCGGTGAAATGGCCGAAGCCGGGTGCGAAGAGCGCGGAGTGGCCGCTGTTGCCCCAATATCCCGGCCCCTGCGCGGTGACCGGGAAGGCACCGGTCTCGCCGGTGTCGGCGTTGCGCCAGTTGAGCGTGACCGGCAAGGTGCATGCCCCGACGCCGACCAGTGTCGAACTGACCGTGAACGCCGCGAGGTTCGGGTAGGCGTTGGGGTTGACCGAGGACTCGACCGCCCCCACACAGGGACCTTGGCCGAGGGCGTAGATGGTGGGGAACCGACCGTCCGTCGTCGCCGCCGCGGCGGGCGTGGCCGTCACGAGTAGTGCCGTGATCGCGACCGCGGGCAGTGCGGGAACGGTGAACAGTGCTTTTGCCGAATTCATCGACACCTCCACAAGTTTGGGAACTTCTGTGTCCGTTCTGGTGCGTCCGTCCCCGCGGCGTCCGACATCGTCGTGAGAAGGGAAGTCGAGACTACCGTCGTGACCCGGTCGCAGTCTGTTACGTCAGCTCTGCTCGTGTCGCGACACTCGCGGAAATCGGCCACTCTTATGGCGAGTCGCCAGGACGCGCTGGTGATCTTCGCCACCGACACGCCGCGCGCCCTCGACGCCTCAGCGAGCCGTGCCGAACCAGTCGGTACCGACCCCTAGAATCGGTCCAGCCAACCCCCGTCGAGACCTTGGGAGGAAGGACCGTCTTGGCCGCCTCGTCCGGATCGTTCGTTCACCTGCACAACCACACCGAGTACTCCATGCTCGACGGTGCGGCCAAGATCTCTCCGCTGTTCAGCGAGGCGAAACGGCTGGGCATGAACGCGGTCGGGATGACCGACCACGGCAACATGTACGGGGCGTCGGAGTTCTACAACTCCGCCAAGAAACACGATGTCAAGCCAATCATCGGCATCGAGGCGTATATCGCGCCCGCCTCCCGGTTCAACACCAAGCGGGTGCAGTGGGGTGACCCCAGCCAGAAGGGCGACGACGTCTCGGGTTCGGGCGCCTACACACACATGACGATGGTCGCCGAGACCGCGACCGGCCTGCGCAACCTGTTCAAGTTGTCCTCCCTGGCCTCCATCGAAGGCCAACTCGGCAAGTGGGCGCGTATGGACGAGGAGATCATCGCCCAGTACGCGGAAGGCATCATCGCGACGACGGGCTGCCCCTCCGGCGAGGTGCAGACCCGCCTCCGACTCGGCCACGAGCGTGAGGCGCTCGAGGCCGCGGCCAAGTGGCAGGAAATCTTCGGCAAGGACAACTTCTTCCTCGAAGTGATGGACCACGGACTGTCCATCGAGCGGCGAGTCCGCGAGGGACTGCTGAACGTCGGCAGGCAACTGGGCATCCCGGCGCTGGCGACGAACGACTGTCACTACGTCACCAAAGATCAGTCCAGCAACCATGAGGCGCTGCTGTGTGTGCAGACCGGCAAGACGCTCTCGGACCCGACTCGGTTCAAGTTCGACGGTGACGGCTACTTCCTGAAGTCCGCCGCGGAGATGCGCGCGCTCTGGGACGCCGAGGTGCCCGGCGCCTGCGACAACACGGTGCTGATCGGCGAGCGGGTCCAGTCCTACGACGACGTCTGGGCTTTCAAGGACCGCATGCCGGTGTTCCCCGTCCCCGCGGGCGAGGACCAGGATTCCTGGCTGCGCAAAGAGGTCGACCGCGGTCTGGCGCACCGGTTCCCGGATGGCGTGCCGGAGGAGTACTACACCCGCGCCTACTTCGAACTCGACGTCATCAAGCAGAAGGGCTTCCCGGCCTACTTCCTCGTCGTCGGCGACCTCGTCTCGCACGCGAAGGAGGTCGGCATCCGGGTCGGCCCCGGCCGTGGTTCGGCTGCGGGTTCGCTGGTCGCCTACGCGCTGGGCATCACGAATATCGACCCGCTGCCGCACGGCCTGCTGTTCGAGCGGTTCCTGAACCCGGAGCGTCCCTCCGCGCCCGATATCGATATCGACTTCGACGATCGCCGCCGCGGTGAGATGGTTCGCTACGCCACGGAGAAGTGGGGCACCGACCGGGTCGCCCAGGTCATCACCTTCGGCACCATCAAGACCAAAGCGGCGATCAAGGACTCGGCGCGCGTCCAGTTCGGCCAACCCGGCTTCGCCATCGCCGACCAGATCTCCAAGGCGCTCCCGCCGCCGATCATGGCCAAGGACATCCCGCTGTCGGGCATCATGGACCCCGATCACGAGCGGTACAAGGAGGCCGCCGAGGTCCGCGAACTCATCGGCAACAATCCCGATGTCGCGAAGATCTACGAGACCGCTCGCGGACTCGAGGGTCTGATCCGGAACGCGGGCGTGCACGCGTGCGCGGTGATCATGTCGTCGGAGCCGCTGATGGAGGCCATCCCGGTCTGGCGGCGGCCGCAGGACGGCGCGATCATCACCGGCTGGGACTATCCTTCCTGCGAAGCCATCGGCTTGCTGAAGATGGACTTCCTCGGCCTGCGCAATCTCACCGTGATCGGTGACGCGTTGGACAACATCAAGGCCAACCGCGGCATAGACCTGGACATGGACAATCTGCCGCTGGACGATCCGGCCACCTACGAATTGCTGTCGCGCGGTGACACGCTCGGCGTGTTCCAGCTCGACGGCGGCCCCATGCGCGACCTGCTGCGCCGCATGCAGCCCACCGGCTTCAACGACATCGTCGCGGTGCTCGCGCTGTACCGCCCCGGTCCGATGGGCATGAACGCGCACAACGACTACGCCGACCGCAAGAACGATCGCCAGCCGATCAAGCCGATCCATCCGGAACTGGAGGAGCCGCTCGCGGAGATCCTCGCCGAGACCTATGGTCTGATCGTCTACCAAGAGCAGATCATGTTCATCGCGCAGAAGGTCGCCTCGTACTCCATGGGCAAGGCCGACGCGCTGCGCAAGGCGATGGGTAAGAAGAAACTCGAGGTGCTGGAGGCCGAATACAAGGGCTTCCACGAGGGTATGACGGCGAACGGGTTCTCCGAGGGCGCGGTGAAGGCGCTGTGGGACACCATTCTTCCGTTCGCCGGATACGCGTTCAACAAATCGCATGCGGCGGGCTACGGTCTGGTGTCGTTCTGGACCGCCTACCTCAAGGCCAACTACCCGGCCGAGTACATGGCCGGCCTGCTCACCTCCGTCGGGGATGACAAGGACAAGGCCGCGGTGTACCTCTCGGACTGTCGACGTCTCGGCATCACCGTGCTTCCGCCGGATGTCAACGAGTCCGAGCAGAACTTCGCTTCGGTCGGCAAGGACATTCGCTTCGGTCTCGGCGCGGTGCGCAATGTCGGTGCGAACGTCGTCGCCTCGATCATCCAGGCACGCAAGGAGAAATCGAAGTTCACCGACTTCTCCGACTACTTGAACAAGATCGACGCGATCGCGGCGAGCAAGAAGGTCACCGAATCTCTCATCAAAGCAGGTGGTTTCGACTCGCTCGGGCACCCGCGCAAGGGCCTGCTGCTGATTCACTCCGACGCCATCGATGCCGTGATGGCCACCAAGAAGGCCGAGGCGATCGGTCAGTTCGACCTGTTCGGCGGCGTCGACGCGGACGAGTCGGTGACATCGATATTCAACGTGAAGGTGCCTGACGAGGAGTGGGAGTCCAAGCACCGGCTCGCGCTGGAGCGGGAGATGCTCGGCCTGTACGTGTCCGGACATCCGCTCAACGGCGTCGAACACGTGCTCGCGGCGCAGGCGGATACCCAGATCCCCGTCATCCTCGAAGGTGACATCAAGGATGGCACGCAGGTGACCATCGGCGGGATCCTCGCGTCGGTGAACCGCCGTATCAACAAGAATGGTTTGGCGTGGGCCTCCGCCCAACTGGAGGACCTGACCGGTGGCATCGAGGTGCTGTTCTTCCCGCAGGCGTATTCGGTGTACGGCATGGACGTGGTCGAGGACGCGGTGGTGCTGGTGAAGGCCCGCGTCTCGGTGCGCGACGACCGGATCTCGTTGATCGCCAACGATCTGGCCGTCCCCGACCTCTCCGCCATCGGGGTGGCCAAGCCGCTCGCGGTCAGCATTCCGACCCGCATGTGCACGCCGGACAAGGTCGGCGCGCTCCGCCGGGTGCTGACCAGCCACCCCGGCACCTCGGACGTGCACCTGCGGCTCGTCGGCGCGGGTGACAAGACCACGCTGCTCAAACTCGATGACAAACTGCGGGTTTCGCCGTCGTCGGCCCTGATGGGTGACCTGAAGGCATTGCTCGGACCGGGCTGTCTCACCGTCTGAGGCCGTCGCGTCCGCAGATCGGCTCGGGCTGTGCACCCCGAAGTGGTGCGCGGTTCTCCGTTGCGAGGGGAACAGCCTCGCGCCGGTCTCGACGGACGCGACAAGCGGTGCGGTGCGGGCCGCGGTGCCGATGCTGGGCGGTCCGGTCAGGGTGAGACTGCGACACCGATCGTCTGGGCACCGAAGATCCGGGGCGCATCCTCGCCGTAGAACGACTCGGCAGTCCGGATCTCGAAACCGGCGGTGGTCAACAGGCCGTGGATATCGCGGTTCAGATGGCAGCCGCCGAACAACGTCTTCTGCACCGGGTTGAGCCGGTTCTGCCACACCCGCACCCGGTGATCGGGCGCGCACCCGTGCTCGACGAAGTGCAGCGTTCCTCCGGGCACGAGCACGCGCCGCACCTCCGCCAAGGCTGTCGCGACATCGGGGATGGTGCACATAGTCCAGGTCGACAGCGCGGAATCGAAGGAGCTGTCGCCAAGGGGGAGCGACCGCCCGTCCGTGCCGGCCCGCTCGATCGGCACGGATGCCGCGGCAACCCGCTCGCGCGCCAGCTTCCAGCCGAGATCGGCAGGCTCGACCGCACTGACCGAACCCACGGCCGGCGGGTAGAACGGCACATTCAACCCCGATCCGAATCCGATTTCCACGACACGTCCGTACAGTCCGGCGCATACGCGCTCGCGTAGCGGATCATTGGCTCGCGTCCCGCAGGCGATGTTCACGATCCTCGGAACAACCTGCTCGCCATAGATACCCACGCTCCCACTCTGTCAGGGCTCGTCCCATCCAGTCCAGCACTGTTCTCCGCGTTATCCCCCTTCGTACTCCGCTGATCAGCGTCGGCCGCGATTGCGCAGACTCCCGCCGGCCGGGGTGGACGTGCCACGTAGCCGAGTGTGTCCAGGGCGCGCGGGCCGATCGGGTGCGTGCGATGCTGGCCTGGTGACTGTGTTCGAGGTGTGGGCGCCACGACCGGAGCTGGTGCGGTTGGACTTGGACGGAGTGATCCATCCGATGACGCGGTCGCCGAACGGGTGGTGGCGCGCCGATCTGCCCGCTTCGAACGGCGCCAGATATGGGTTTTTGCTCGATGACGATCCGACTGTGCTACCCGACCCGCGCTCGGCGCGCCAGCCTGACGGGGTGCACGCCCGTTCGGCGCTGCACTCGCTCGATCCCGCCGGGTGGACCGATGCGGGCTGGACCGGTCGGATACTGGCCGGCGCGGTCTATTACGAGTTGCACCTCGGCGGCTTCACCGCGGAAGGTACCTTCGATGCCGCGATCGAGCGGCTCGACCATCTGGTCGCGCTCGGCGTGACGGTGGTCGAGTTGATGCCCGTGAACGCCTTCGACGGTACCCACAACTGGGGATATGACGGTGTGCTCTGGTACGCGGTGCAGGAAAGCTACGGTGGGCCCGACGGATTGCAGCGATTCGTCGACGCCTGCCATGCCCGCGGGCTGGCGGTCTGTCTCGACGTCGTCTACAACCATCTCGGTCCCTCTGGCAACTACCTCCCGCGCTTCGCGCCCTACCTCACGGCCGGCCGCAACACCTGGGGGCAGAGCGTCAACCTGGACGGTCCGCAGTCCGACGAGGTGCGCAGGCACATCATCGACAACGCGCTGCGCTGGTTGCGTGAGTTCCACATCGACGCGCTGCGACTGGACGCCGTGCACGCCTTGGTCGATCGCACTGCCACTCATCTGCTCACCGAACTCGCCGTCGAAACCGATCGCCTCGCTGCCCACGTGCGCAGACCGCTGACGCTGATCGCGGAGAGTGACCTCAACGATCCCGCGCTGATCACCCCGCGCGCGGCAGGCGGCTACGGGCTGGCCGGGCAGTGGAACGACGACCTGCACCATGCGGTGCACACCGCCGTCTCCGGCGAACGCCAGGGCTACTACGCCGATTTCGGCTCGCTGCGGTGCCTGGCCGATACGCTCACCCACGGGTTTTTCCATGCCGGAACGTTTTCCAGCTTCCGTGGCCGTACGCATGGCCGCCCGATCGACCCGAGCCTGATTCCGGGCAGTGCGTTGTTGGCTTACACCTGCGACCATGATCAGATCGGTAACCGTGCGATCGGTGACCGGCCGAGCGCGTATCTGAGCGATGGCCAGTTGGCCATCAAGGCCGCGCTGGTGCTGTGTGGGCCGTTCACGCCGATGCTGTTCATGGGGGAGGAGTGGGGCGCGCGCACTCCGTTCCTGTTCTTCACCTCGCACACTGATCCGGTGGTTGCCGCCGCCACCGCCACCGGGCGCGAGGAGGAGTTCGCCGAGCACGGCTGGGACACCGCCGAGGTTCCCGATCCGCAGGACCCGTGGACCTTTCTGCGTTCCAAGCTGAACTGGGGCGAACTGGATGAGCCTGCGCATGTGCGGTTGGTGTCTTGCTACCGAAAACTCTTGGCGCTTCGCCGCGAGCATGCGTCGCTCAGTGATCCCTGGTTGACGCATGTTTCCGTCGATTA
>NZ_JBEZDA010000035.1:18104-20731 GCF_040647855.1 Nocardia sp. NPDC049220 | reverse complement strand
TTACGCGTCGCCATGATCGTCGTCGAGCCTTCCCGCCCAAATCCTGGGCATTCAGACTCCCACAAACCCCGGACCGAACCAGCGGGGTCACGTCACGTAGAGCAGCCCCGGAACACCCAACGTTCCGGGGCTGCTCTATGTACTGGGCCACTCAGGTCCGGTCGAATCAATCTGGATCAGTTTGGAGCAGTCTGGAGCCAAACTTATGTATCATCGATTGCGCGAGACGCAGTAGCGTCTTTGAAGTGGACCCGGCAGCCATCCGGACGGTTGGTGAGCCGGGTTTCGCGTATCTAGGTCAGCTTGCGGACTCCCGTGATGACCGGGTCCACCCGATTGCGCCAGTCGCCGCCCTTCGCCACACACCACGCCACCGCGTCTGAGACCCACAGCAGCGGCTCCTCGTTCGGCCGCAGGTGCTCGTAGGCCAGAATGTCCGCGACACCGAACTTCCGAACTGCTGCATAGAGGACCTTGCGGTCACTGGCGACCAGTGAATCGTCTTGCTCTATCGTCAACCGTCGCGCACCAAGTTCAGCCAGATCCTCGACCGCAGCGGTCAAGCACGCCGCCCGGGCATCGACTGTGTTCCTTATCCGAACTGCGTCGTACACGGCAACCTTGACCTCCAAAGCACACAAGGCCGAGCAGATCGATCGGCGCCGGGAGTCGCTCTCCTTCTTGAAGTGGATGCGGTTCTGGCCCTTCGCCCTCTGTTCGCGCAGCTGCTTGCGCGCTTGCTTGAGATGACGCACTTCAACGACGGTCGAAACAACCAGCAGGCCGTTCTGCTTGGTCTCATCAACGAACGCGTGCATATTGCGCCGACCCGTGGCCTTTCGTCCGCGCCTACCTCCGGCGCATCCATCAGTAGTGGGTGAACCGCCGAGCTTTCCGGCTCTGAGGGTGGTTGCGCCGGTTCGCGAGCAGGAGGTTTAGCTACGCTCATAGACTCCAATGTTTGCTCCTACAGACGTTGGCGTTCAGCTGCCTCCCCGACTCGTCCTCGGGGAGGCAGCTTCTATTGGAACAGGCATCCGCGAGATAGGTGGATACACTTAGAATCCGGTGATGTCGCGAGGCTTGGGATCTGCACAACGACGCGTGTTGGTCGAGCTGTACAAACTGCTACTCGACGACGCAGAGGAACTCGGCTTAGCCGAAGACGGGTACAACGAATGCAGCGGGTACTCGATCGAGCAGATGGAACTGGAGCCGCGCCCAGGCAGGGTCGGGTCAGACGGCAAACTGATCACCGCACACGTCAGACGAAGCAAGCGCGTTCCGTTCAGACGTGCGCTTACCAGCCTCGATAAACGCGGCCTCGTAGAGACAGGCATTGCAGAGGTCGAGCTGGAGGAACTCGGTCAGTACAGCGAGTACGAATCCTGGCGGGACGTACGCGTCGCGTTGCTGACTCATCAGGGCTGCCGGTACATCGAAGAGCGCTATCGAGAGCTTGTCGCAGAGTTCCCTCAGCTGAATTCCGCTCTGGAGAAGAGCGGCTTCCTTATCAACGGCAAGCCCGGGCACGTGACACTCAGCGCGGCCACCGACCGGCTATACACCCGAAGCGAGGTGATTCGACTGCTCGCGGATGAGGGAGACGACCTCGTCGATGCAGTCTGGAACTTCCGCGCGAATACACACAGGAAGCAAAAGGAGTTCCTCGTCTCCGAGATCCCTTTCTACCGAAGAGGAAGTAGGCAGCATCGGGAATCGATGTTGTAAAACGATCGTTTTACAACACCTGCCGTTACCGCCTGCGCGCCGATAGCTGCCAGGGAAGCGACTCTTATATGTGGCAGCGGACCGGGGATATGTCGCGGTTACCCGCACCCGATACGCGCCTGTCCGCGCACCGTCGGCGCGCGGACAGGGGGTCGGGGATCCTTTCGGTGGGTCGGGGCTCAGGCGGCCGTGATGGTGTTGGTGTCCAGGGTGACCGCGCCATTGAGTGCCAGGACGCTCCCGTTCACGGTGGTGCCGGCTGACACCGTGTCCGAGGTGAAGGTCAGGATGTTGCCGGCGAAGTTGGTGTTGGCGCCCAGTGTGGCCGAGCTACCGACTTGCCAGAACACGTTGTCTGCGTTGGCACCGTTGATGAGGTTCACGGTGCTGCTCGCGCCGGTGATCAGTGTCGACCCGGCCTGGAAGATGAACACCGCGTTCGGATTGCCTTGTCCGTCGAGGGTGACGGTGCCGTTGAGGCCGATCCCACCAACTGCCTTATAGACCCCGGAGGTCAGGGTTTGTCCCCCGAGATCGGCGACCACGAAAGCGGTGGGCGTGCGGCCCGCCGCGTCGAGGTAGGCAGCCAGCAAATCGGTGTGTGCCTGCGCCGCGACCGCGTCCCCGGCATGGATCGCCCCGCCGGTCACCGTTCCCGGCGGGAATCCGGTCACTGCGGTGCCCGGGCTGACACCCAGGTTCCCGGTGATGGCCGTGGCTCCGGCGTTGGTGACTGTCGAGGCACCCAGCACCGCGAACGACGCGGCTGTCCCCAAATTGACCGGCGCCAGACCCGCAACGTAGGTGTAGGAGACACCGTTACTCGTTCCGCCGGGGGTGGTGACGGTGACGGCCACTGTCCCAGCCGCATGGGCTGGGGTGAGCACGGTGATCTG
>NZ_JBEZDA010000035.1:0-18004 GCF_040647855.1 Nocardia sp. NPDC049220 | reverse complement strand
GGTGTCGGAGTTCACGGTGAACAAGGTCGCCGGTGTCCCACCGAAACTCACCGCGGTGGCGCCAGTCAGTCCTGTGCCGGTGAGCACAACCACTGCCCCGCCGGTCGCCGGTCCCACGTTCGGCACCACTGTGAGAAGGATGGGCACTGCGATATAGGTGAACAAGACACCGTTGCTGGTCCCGCCGGGGGTGGTGACGGTGACGGCCACTGTCCCAGCCGCATGGGCTGGGGTGAGCACGGTGATCTGGGTGTCGGAGTTCACGGTGAACAAGGTCGCCGGTGTCCCACCGAAACTCACCGCGGTGGCGCCAGTCAGTCCTGTGCCGGTGAGCACAACCACTGTCCCACCGCTCGGCGGCCCTGAGCTCGGAGTGACACTGATGAGGGTGGGCACCGCGATATAGGTGAACGCCACACCGTTACTGGTGCCCACCGCGGTGGTGACGGTGACCGACACCGTCCCAGCGGAATGGGCAGGCGCCACTGCCGTGATCTGCGTCGGCGAGTTGACCGTGAACGAGGTTGCCGGTGTCCCACCGAAACTCACCACGGTGGCGCCGGTCAAGTTCGTCCCGGTCAGCACGACCGTCGTCCCACCGGCCGCCGACCCCGAAGCCGGATTGATGCCGCTCAAGGTAGGAAGCCCACCACCATAGGTGTAGGGCATCGGGTTGCTCGTGCCGTCCAGCAGTGCCTGTACGGTGACGTTCACCGTGCCGGTGCCAGGCGGGGCGATGGCCGTGATCTGGGTATCAGAGTTGATGGCGAATGTCGTTGCGTTCGTGCCGAACCGGACAGTCAAAGGACCGACATTGGCGAATCCGGAGCCGTTGATGATTACAGAGTTGAGACCCGCTGGAGGACCGAAAGACGGATTCAGCGATGTGATGACAGGTGCCATTTTCTTACCTTCTATTCAGAAAAACGTGAAAAGGGTTCTCACGCAGCAGACCCGACTTGGTTGTTGTTATGCCGCTAATACCAGTAACCGTCCAGTGACGGCACTTAGGCAATGCATCCTCAGTCCGTTTTCGTCCGGTTTTGTCCGTTTTCGGTTTCAGCCGTTAGCTATTGGAAAACTGGACACCAGGAATGATCTTTCCGCCCGGCTTCGAATGGCGTCGCTGTTGGCTCGGGTGCCTGGCTTTTGTTCACGAATCCTGATGCCGGTTGGGCTGGGTGATCCCCGATCCCGGTCACGAAAAACTGATATCACCTGCGTCGGTGCCGGATTGGCGTGTCGTACCGTGCAGGTCGACGGTGGGGCGGTCAGGCGCACGCGGGATACGCCGATGTGGGCGCGCTAAACCCTCTGCCGAGCGCAGCATGTGCAAAGTGTGGTCCATCGTCCTGTCCACCTGCTCGGTCATCGGCGCGAGGTCTGAGCGAGGACCTGCCACCACAACGGTGTCGAAATTCGAGATCACAAAATCTCACTCCACCTATTGATGTCTGAATTCACGACCGAATACTGCCCCTGGATTCGCGATCGGAACTAGGTTTCGGTAAGAACCTTTCGCCTGATATAAAGCGTAACTGACTGATAGCCAATGACGGTGGGTGTAGTTTGCCGTGTGATGAGGGGATTGACAGGGATGAGCTGATCGACCGGTGAACGCTTGCCGGTGAGGAGTATCCCGCCGCGGCGGCCGGGCGCCGACCGGGTCTGTTGAGGAAGACGGTGGCGGCGCGGCGGTTTCGTTCGTTGAGCTGGGCCAGTTTTTCGGTGACCGCGGTGAGGCTGACACGCAGACCTTCGGCTTCGCCCACCCAGCCTCGCTACTCGGCCTCGGTGATGCGCTGGGTGAGGTTGCCGCGGATCTGTTCGGGGGTCCACAGCGAACCCTGGCTGGCAACAAACACCGACCGCCGGGACGATTCCGCTGCCATACGAACGGATACCAGGGTGTAGGAAATCGATCGTTTCTTGAACACTCGGCCCGAAGCGGGCTCCGGCGCGGAAACGTCCAGGTCGACCGAAATCCGCAACTGTTCAAAAAACGTGTCGTAAAGTCTGACTGTTCAACAACGCCGAGTTATCCTTTTATGTACGATTGTCGGGTGCCGGACACCGATGCGCTCGAACCGCTTTCCCTCGATGGCGATGCCCTGGATCCGATCGGCGGGGGAGGCGCTCTGATCGGGTATGCCAGGGTATCGACGCGGGACCAGAACCTGGATCGGCAGACCCGCGCGTTGAAGGCCGCCGGGTGCAGGAAGGTGTTCTCCGACAAGAAGTCCGGAAAAGACGTCGAGCGTGAGCAGCTGTCGGCGTGCCTGGATTACATGCGCGCCGGCGACACCCTCGTGGTCGCCTCGCTGGATCGGCTCGGCCGCAGCCTGCAGGACCTGATCTCGATCGTGGCCGACCTGCGGCGGCGCGGAATCGGGTTCCGGTCGCTGCACGAGGCACTCGACACCACCACCCCGGGCGGCCGGCTGGTGTTCCACGTGTTCGCGGCCCTGGCCGAGTTCATTCGCGAACTGATCGTCGAAGGCACTCATGAAGGCCTGGCGGCTGCCCGTGCTCGCGGCCAGCGCCTCGGCCGGCCACCGGCGATGACCGCCGAACAGGTCCGCCAGGCCCGCGCGCTGCTCACCCGGCCTGATGAGTCGGTGTCCTCGATCGCGCGGCTGCTCGACGTCTCCAGGACCACGCTCTACAAGTACCTGCCCGAACTCACCGACGGCACCCGGAGCCCGGTCAGCGCTCGACCTGCTCGCTGATCCCCCGATCCCGAAGCGGAGGGGGAACCCCGCATGGCGTAGCGAGGACCTGGGCTCTACCTGCGATGAGGATCGTGAACTTCTGTGAAGTTGACAAAGTGCAGGGTGTCGCCGGGATCCCTGAGCTTGATCGTTTCGTAGTGCTCGTCCTCGTCGCGGCCGCCGAATTCCCTCGCAGCATCGAGACGCGCGTGAACCAGTTCGCGCGACATCTGTACATGGAAGTGGGAGGGCCGGTCGTATACGGTCTGGCCTTCCCAACTGTCGATTTGCTTGCTGACGTATTCGAAGCTCAGCGGGGCTCCCCTCCGCCGCGGGTCGACCAGTTCGAAGGCGCCGCCGCACTCCTCGTCGGGCCTGCCGACGCGTTCCTGATAGCCGAGAACCGCACGCCAGAAGTCCACTAGCTCGCGGCGTTGTCCCTTGTCGTAGTTTATGAGGAAGCTGACCTTGACGGCCTGCACTGCCGACGGCTCGGTCGTGACTTTCAGCCGCTGCCCCACAGCCGAGATCGCCAGAGCCAACTCGACGTCTTGGTCGGTCACCCCGGTGTATTCGTCGGTGATCGTGACGATCCGGACGTAGACGGCGTCACCTCGGATGTCGATATCGAGTCCATCGTCATCGGTGCCGGGTAGCGCAGCGATCGCCTGTACCAGTTCGGCACTGGCGGCGAGCGAGCTGGTGCGGAAGCACACACACACCGCTGCATGTTCGCTGCGCCAGTCCTCCAGCCCGGGGGTCTGTAAGAACTTCTCTCGTGGAATTTGCACCTTATTCACCCACGAAATATACCGGGGGCCTTGATATCCCGTGATTGAGATCGTTTCGACCGATCAGCAGTCGACCGGTCGCGGAGGGCCCGTGACCAGCGCACCGTCACTGACAGTAATCAGCGTCATGTGACGATTCAGGCCAGCGTATGAGCAGGTCAAGGTTTCGAGACGCCTCGGCGAGACCTTCAGCGCAGGAAGGTAACCCCACTTCAACAAGTCTCATATTCTTATCTCGAAATTACGTCGCAAAAAGGTGTAACGAGGTAGAATTATGATACATTGAGCGAGAGGGGAACAACAGAGATGGCGCGCAACGCATTCGCAGTCACCGAACATGTACACACCGCAATCCGGGCAGCCGGGTGGCGCGGGAGAGTGCTGCCGCAAACCCAAGTCAGCGACTACACCGTGTATCCGGTCATCGACGTCGACTCAGCCGTCTGGGCCGAGCGCGTCGACAAACGACAGTGGCCAGAACTCGACCGCTCCACCCTCGCCATCTGGGAGGCCTGGACGGCTGATCCGGGTGAGGCGCCGCCGCGGTCGACGGTGTCGATCGTCGGGTTCGTCTCGACCGCTTCTCGGCCCGCGTCGGCGCTGCACGCACTCGACTCTTTGGCCGGATACGGTGCCGGACTTTGGATCGCCCCCGGATCCCACGGGCCGAGTCGGTGGACACTCGCAGAATTCGACGTTGCCGATATCTGGGTCGTGCACACCCGCAGCGCTCACAACACAGTGCTGGTGCAGGGACGCCACGGACCTATCAGCACTGCCCGACGACTGACATCAACCCGACACAAGGAAGAACTCCTGTTCGGGCAGGCGCTGGTGAGCTGATGGACCTCGGCTACGCCCGCGTCTCCACTACCCACCAGGACCTCGAGCGCCAGCTCGTCGCGCTCGCCGAGCACGGAATCCCCGACGAGCAGATCTACGCCGACAAAAAGACCGGTGCCACTGTCGACCGGCCCCAGTTCAAGGCGCTGCTGCGCTACGCCCGGCCTGGTGACACCATCGTGGCGACCAACCTGGATCGGCTCGGCCGCAACCTGCGTGAGTGTCTCAACGTCATCCACGATCTGACCGAACGCGGTGTCGGGGTGAAGACGTTGCGGGATCCGTTGCCGATCGACACCACCGATACCTCGGGCATGGCGGAGATCTCCGTGGCGATGTTGGCGTTGTTCGCGCACATGGAGCGAGTGTTCATGCGCGAGCGCGCCGCCCACGCCCGTGAGGTCGCCGTCGCCCAGGGCAAGCAGCCTGGCCGGCCACGCAAACTCAGCCCCGCCCAGCTTGCTATGGCCCGTGCCGCGCTACGCGAGGACCAGCCGGTGGAGCAGGTCGCCGAGGCGTTCGGGGTGTCGCGGGCCACCCTCTACCGCTACCTCGCCCAAGACGCAGAACAGACCCAGGTAGATCAATGAGAAGGAGTGAACCATGGCAAGGCTCATGTCGGTAGCGCTGACCGAACCCCAGGTCCGCGCTCGCAGTAAAACGGTCACCCGCCGGATGGGCTGGCACGTACTACGGCCCGGAGACACACTGAACCGTCACGGGTTGGGGGCCGATTCTTCCTAGAGGAAGATGGCCTCCATCATGTCGAAGCGTTACCCGCCCGAGGTTCGTGAGAAGGCCGTGCGTCTGGCTCTCGATGTCGCTGTAGGGGCTCAGGAGTTGCTTGACCGAACGTCATCATCTGATGCTTGACCGCTGGTTGTGGTCGCTCCCTTGCCGGTGACGTAGAAGCGGGTGATGGGTTTGGTGCTGTTGCGAGGGCGGACGGCGATCTCTTCCTCGCCGTGCAGGATCCGCAGGTGGGTGTCTTCGATGATGATGGTGACGAGTTTGCCGCGGTGGCGGGGTCCGAGTTTGATGCGTTGGCCGGCGACGAGGATTCGGCCGGATTCGTGAACGCGGCGCTGGGCTCGGAGGGATCCGGCCGGTAACGGCGCTGGTGGCAGCGAGGTGGTGGGTGTTCGGGCGCCTCGGAGGCGGCCGAGTTGGTCGCGGGCGATCGGGCATGGCCAGGTGCCGATGAGGGCGTTGTCGGTGATGGCGTGCATGAGGTGTCCGTCCAAGCGCAGTGTGACGGTGCGTCCGGTCCAGGCGAAGCCGACGACATGGTGGTGCCCGCCGATACCGACGCCGCCGTCACGGTTGACGACACGGTCGATCTCGATCGCTTCTCCAGCGGGGATGACGATGGTGCCGTTCGCCTTTCGCAGTGCCGGTTTGCCTGGCTCAGGACCGGCTGGGTGGCCGCCGCGCATTCGGAGTAGTTGCAGATGCTCAGGCAGCAGCCGCGACGCGACGGTGCGGATCAGGTGCCCGTCGAGGCTGATGTGGAGGCTGCGTGGGTTGGCCCAAACGGTCACCACGCGCCCTACGTAGGCGCGCAAACTCACCTTTTGCCGACCGTTGGCGAGGTTGATCTCACCACTGGCCGGCACACGCACGTCGAGTTCCACTGCACCCTCGCCCGCGGGCACCGCAGCCGGTTCGATCACATCGATCAGAAGCGCACTAGTCGGAGACGGCTCGTCAGCGCTCATGACCGAGTTGGGGTGGTCCACGACATCGAGGCGAGTGGGGCCGTTCGGGCGGAACAGGGTTGCCGGTGTCCCCATGTCGAGTGCCTGGTGAGGGCGCTGATGGTTATAGCCTGCAATCCAGCCGTCGACCGCCTCTTGGGCAGCCGCCATCGACTCGAACGGTGCGACGTGATCGAGGAACTCTTCCCGCAGCGTCTTGTGGAACCGTTCGATCTTGCCCGTCGTAGTCGGTGATCGCGGTTTGGTGCGGCGCTGGGTGATGCCGTTCTCACGGCAGATCCGCTCGAACAACACCTCCACCGGTTGCGGCTTGATCCGGCGGCCGGTGAACTGCGCGCCGTTATCGGTCAACACCTCAGACGGCACACCGTATCGGCGCATCGCCGCGGTGAACGCTTCACACACCGCCCGGCCGGACGGCGCCGCAAGATGACCCGCTACCTACGCCGCCAAGGCCACAACGTGGCGTTCTGCACCGTCGACCGGATCATGGGCGAGCTTGGGCTCAACGGTGTCGTGCGCGGCCGCCGACATCGCACCACGATCCCGGCCAAGGACGGTGTCCGCGCCGGTGACAGGCTCAACTGTGACTTCACCGCCGCAGCCCCGAACCTTGTGTGGGTCGCGGATTTCACCTACGTCTCGACCTGGGCCGGATGGGCATATGTGGCGTTCGTGTTCGACGCCTACTCCCGCGCGATCGTGGGCTGGACCGCCGCGGCCACCAAGACGACCACGCTGGTGACACGAGCGCTCAACATGGCCGTGTGGCGGCGCGGCCATTACGGGCACCCGGTCGAGCCCGGCCTTATCTTTCACACCGACGCGGGCAGTCAGTACGTTTCCGTGAGATTCACCGAATCGCTTGCCCTGCACGGCTTGTCAGCATCGGTAGGTTCGGTCGGGGACGCATACGACAACGCCCTCGCCGAATCAATCATCGGCCTGTTCAAAACCGAGGTCGTCAACCGGCACGGCCCGTTCAAGACTCTCCCCGAGGTCGAATTCGCGCTCATGGAATGGGCCGACTGGTACAACAACGCCCGCCTCCATTCCCGCCTGGACTACCTGACCCCGGCCGAGTACGAAGCCGCCTATTACGCTCAACACACGCCACGCCGACCGGCGCTGGTCTGAAACCGAAGCCGGTCCCTTACCCGTGACGGTTCAAGTACCGTCTATGAAGGCCACAATCCAACGTGGTTCACCGCGCTGGGGGTGACGGCAACAATTGGGGGCGGGGTCATCTGGTCACTCGACCCTCGGACTCTGGCAGCGCTCCGCCACATCCACACTGCTTCCACGAAAGCAGCTCGCAGCGTTTTCACGGGTCGTGTAAACGAACCTGACTAGGCCCAGAACTCCGAAGGCACCCATACCGGCGGCAGACAGAGAACGCAGGTGGTGGTCCGACCGGACCACTCGCCGCTACCTGGCCCTCGCCAGTTACGCCGCGACCCGCATGAGGGTCAACCTGTTCGACGCGTGCGGGCGCCGCCAGCAGCCGAACTCAGACGGCCATGGAAGTTGGGAGTGCTCACAGATCGCCTATCTCCTCAAAAAGTCGTGAATGCGACCGCGTCACGAAATTCGGTATGGATGGTCCATCACCATCAGCCTTATCGCCTGCGCTACCAGGAAAGATGGCCGGTTGACGCAATCATGTTGTGACGCTAAGCTATTCGCGGCTGCACACCATAGTTGTGCCCGTACCAAAGCTCCTACCTGGTGGTCGGGGCTTTTTTCGTCTCATTAGTCAGGCCCGCGGTGGTTCACCGGGGGCTTTTTGTCGTTTCTGGAGGTTCTATGCCGGTCGATCTCATGGCGGCTGCGGTTGTCAGCGGCAGCGTCTGGACAGTGTTCTGGATGCAGTTGCCAGTGCTCGTCTTCGCGGGGGCAGTCATCATTGTGGCTACCACCGCGCTACGCCGGGCTCGCCCCGAGGATGTTCCGAAAGTGTTCGAACGCACGCAGCGGCGGTCGGTGGAGGACCGCGTGATCGACTAGCAGCTCGATGAACTCTTGAGGCGGGCAGTCGAGGAAGCAGGTCCGCAGCATCAGCGTGAGTTCGCGATCTACCTTTCCGAGCAGATGACGGAGGCCAGCGAGAGAAGGCAAGAGCGGTACCGAAAAGTCGTGGGGACCTACATGTCTGTTCCTCTGCTCATCGGGGTCTGAGGGTTGCCGATGCGGGGGTTACGGCGGCCATCAGGGCCGTGTGCGCGGTGTCGTCGGCGGTGGACGATGGGATTACGCGGAGCACGATCAAGTCGCGGTCGCGGCCGAAGACGTACATCGTGTTCCACAGTTCGAAGGGGTAGGGGTCGAGCCGGACGGTGTGACCTTTGACGGTCGTCTGCCGGGGCGTGTCCGACCAGCATGCGGGGTCGTAGACGACTCGCCAGATGGGGCCGAGTCGGACGGTCAGGACGGCGAGGAGGTCTGGCAGTTCGGTGGTGAGTTCGCGGGATCGCGGCCACCACGCGCCGTCGAGGTATCCGCCGCGGTCGGCTTTCGGCTTCAACCTCAAGCGGGGTGTGTAGTCGGGCGGAACGCGATGGCGGGCGTACTGCGGGCGGATCTGTTCGGGCGCCATGGTGGTGCTGTTGTTTCTGTGGAATCGCATTTCGAGTCCTCTCGAGGCGTTGTTCGCGCATGGTCGCGCCATGGCGGGGGTGGTCGCCGGGGCCGCGCGTATGACCATGCGGGGGCGGCGTGACCCGCGGTTCAAGTGGCCGTTGGTGCCCAAGCATGAGCGGATACCTGATTCGGTCCGGATCGGCGACGCGCATACCGGATAGTCGCCGTGTATGTCCAGTACACGCCGTTTCCCTCGTTGTGTCAACGTTGTAGGTCTACACTCGTAACTTTATCGGAGATTGCGAGGACGATGGAGGCATCCGAGATGGCCGAAGTTCCGAACCGGCGGCCGGTTCGCGCGAGAACCGGCGGGGGCAGCGGTCCGGTCACCAGGGCGGCCGTGCTGGCCGCGGCGCTCGAGATCATCGATCGCGATGGGGTCGACGGGTTGTCGATGCGGCGGCTGGCCGAGGCGGTGGGGCGGGACCCGATGGTGATCTACCGGCATGTGCTGAACAAGGCGGCGGTGCTCGATGGTGTGGCCGAGATCGTGTTCGCACAGCTGGCGGTCGATGCCACCGACCCGGACTGGGCGGCGCAATTGCGGGCGGTCGCCCGCGATTTCCGCCGACTGGCTCTGGCCCATCCGCGGGTGGTGCCGCTGCTGGTAACCCGTCCACTGGCCACACCATTGGGGCTGCGTCCCTATGCGGTGGTCCGTCCCCTGGAAGACATCCTCCAGCTGCTCACTCGTGCCGGGTTTTCCGGTACCGACGCGCTGCACATCTACCGTGCGCTGTTCGGATTCCTCTACGGCCACGTCCTCAACGAACTCCAGGAAATCGTCGAACGCCCTGAAGAGACCGACGATGTGCTGCGGCTCGGGCTGCACCGCCTGCCGATAGGGCAGTTCCCGTTGTTGCGCGAACTGGCACCGGTCTTGGCCGCCTACGACGGCGCGGCCGAACTCGAACGCGGTCTGGACATCCTGCTCACCGGTCTCAGCGCCACGCTGCCGGGTCCCGGGTGATGACGTGTGGCTCAGCCTGCGTCGAGGGAACCGCCTTCGGAATCCCAGCATCGCTGTGCGGCAATCGTTTCGGCATCGTCGGTGGACGGAAGATCGATTCGCACGGTGAGCCTGTCGCCGCTGACCCCGAGGACATCGATGGTGTGCGCGGGCTTGTGCCGGTAGCCGTCAAGCCGGACCTGTCGCCCAGCGTTGGCGAGTTTGCGGGGTGTGATGGTCCATTCGTCGAGGTGGTAGATCACTCGATGGATCGGGCCGAGCCGGCCCCCGAGTACCGCGAGCAGCTCTGGCAGCTCGGCCACGAGGTCGTTGCCGTACGGCCGCCACACCCCGACGGTGCCCGCTGTGTCGAATTGGAACCGCAGTCGGTGGACGGATGGTGTCTGCCGCCTCGGGGTGGTTTTGCTCAGTTGTAGCGTCATGGCCGACGCTCCTATCTCGGTCGCGCGGCGGCCGGGGTCAAGGTCTCGGTGAGACCGGTGATCAGGATGTCCAGGCCGCGTTCGAGTTCGGCTGCGCCGTCGTAGGTGGCCAGATCCGAGGCGAGACCGCGAAGCAAGGGAAACTCGCCGATCGGTAGGCGGTGCAGGCCGAGCCGCAGCAGGTCGGTGGTCTCTTCAGGGCGTTCGACGATTTCCTGGAGTTCGTTGAGGACGTGGCCATAGAGGAATCCGAACAGCGCGCGGTAGATGTGCAGGGCGTCGGTCCTGCTGAAGTCGGCTCGGACGAGCAGCGCCAGGGTCTGCTCCAGTTGCCGCAGGGAGCTGAGTGGCCGCAGTCCGAGCGGGGTGGACAGCGGGTGGGTGACCAGCAGGGGAACCACGTTCGGGTGGGCTACGGCCAGCCGGCGGAAGTCGCGGGCGATGATGCGCAGTTGACGGCGCCAGTCGGGGTCGGTGGGGTCGACCGTCAGTTGTTCGAGCACGATCTCGGCGACACCGTCGAGGAGTGCGGCTTTGTTGGCCGCGTGCCGGTACAGCACCATCGGGTCGCGGCCGATCGCCTGGCCGAGGTGCCGCATCGACAGGTGCTCGATACTCTCGCGATCGATGATCTCGAGCGCGGCCGCCAGCATCGCGGACCGGGTCAGTGGGGTGTTCGTGGTGTTCCCGCGGTCGGCGCGACCTGCTGAAATGTCTGTGGAACCGATTGGTTCGGCCTTGATTCGGCTCATCGAATCAGCGTCTCCTCTCGGTCGGACGCTGTCTTTGTTACCGTTGTAAGTCTACACTGTAGGCAGACATCGTAGGTACCCTGAGCTGGGTGCAACCGGTTCGCGCAACAGCTGGTTGGCCGATGCGAGAAGTTCATGGCCGAACTGCGCAACCGGAAGACTGGAACATGCCGATGACGATCAAGAACAAGAACAAGATCGCGCGCCGGGCCCGGGCCGGGCGGGTGAGGTTGCAGACGCTGCTCGCCAAACCCGACGAAGACAGCCGCCGCCGGACCGACATCGGCGGCAGGCGTCCCGGCGGGCCCATCGAACGAGCCGCGGAGAAGCTGAGGCAGGCCTTCAAACGCTGAACTCGCCCTCGGCCGCCTGTGAGTAGTCGGTCCTGTCCGCGGCAAGCACTCAGGAGATTCGAGGACATAACGAATGGCAATCACACAGGTAGCCGTCTACGCGCACTTGAGCGATATGGATGTCGAAGAGCTGGGGCGGGAACTCGATGCGATTCGCCGTGACATCCAGGATCGGCGCGGCGCCCGGGATGCCGCCTATATCCGTCGGACGATCGCGTTCCAACGAATACTGGAGGTCACGGCCCGGCTGGTGATCGCCTGCACTCGAAGGAAACGCGGCTGGTTGCTGGGGACGACGGCGCTGGCGGCGGCAAAGAGCATCGAGAACATGGAAATCGGCCACAATGTGTGCCACGGTCAATGGGATTGGATGAACGACCCGGAAATTCATTCCAGCACTTGGGAATGGGACATGGCGGGTCTGTCGTCCCAGTGGCGCTATTCGCACAACTATCGCCATCATGTGTACACCAATGTCCTCGGCATGGACGACGACATCGGGTTCGGCGTGATGCGGATGACCCGCGACCAGCGGTGGGGACCACGGCTGCTGTTGCAGCCGCTGCAGAACCTGTTTCTGGCGGCGACTTTCGAGTGGGGGATCGCCCTGCACGATCTGTACTCCGAGCGCGACCGCGCGGCCACCCCGGCGGAGAAGACCGCCCAGACCAGAGCACTGATCGGGAAGATCGCGCGGCAGATCGGCAAGGACTATGTGCTCTTTCCGGCGCTGAGCCGGCGGCACTGGCGTCGCATACTCGCCGCGAACGTCGCGGCCAATACGCTGCGCAATCTCTGGGCGTATATGGTGATATTCTGCGGTCATTTCCCTGACGGCGCAGAGAAATTCACCCCCGCCGCCGTGCAGCACGAAACCAAGGCCGAGTGGTATCTGCGGCAGATGCTCGGGACCGCGAATTTCCAGGCCGGGCCGGTGCTGGCATTCCTGAGCGGAAATCTGTGCCATCAGATCGAACACCATCTGTTTCCCGACCTGCCCAGCAACCGGTACGCCGAGATCGCCCGGCGCGTACGCGCGTTATGTGACAAATACGACCTGCCCTACACCACCGGACCGCTGATCCGGCAGTACCTGTTGACCCTGCGCACCATTCACAAGTTGGCCCTACCGGACAGCTTCCTGACCGCGACCTCCGACGACGCACCAGAAACCGCCTCCGAACGCAAGTTCGGCGCACACCCTGCGATCGGTGTCGGCGAATTCCCTCGGCGCGGACTGCGCACCGCGCTGAACCTCGCACGCCGGTTTCCGTCCTCCCGAGGATCGAACCTCTAGTGCACTGGAGCTGATCGGCCGAGTTTTGCGCGGCCGATGCGCTGAGCCCTTTTGCGCATTCGGCTGTGCGGCAACGCGGTCCAGCCGTTCGGCGAGTACCTGCCGCGCGTCGACGCCGTCATAGGGAGCGAGCGCGGCGAGGTAGAGTTCCGACACCACTGTCGGGCAGTGAATGGATGGTCGAGCCCGCAATGCTGGCCAAGACCGGCCTCGGTGTCGACGACCACCAGCGCCATACCGTCGAGAACTTCCCGCACCTACGCTACGTCGACCGCTACGCCGCGGCCGGGATCGACCTGACCACCTATGTCGGCGGAACGTGAAAACTTGGCGTTCCGTTGACACACCTACCTCACGGTGGGGCTGGGCAGCGTGTGCCGGCGTAGGCCACCACCGAAATCGCCGCCCTGGTCGGCGTCCTCGCGGGCCTCAGGCTGGCGCTGCATGGCTTCGGGGTCAGGGCGACCGGAGCCAGGATGTATGCACCGGAGCTTCGATCTGCCGATTCGATGTGTGGTCGTATCGAGGTCGGCGGGTGTCCGGCTGCTCATCGACCCACGTCAGCGAAGCCAACTGCGCTCGCTTCGCGCTGGAGTGGCGATCGCGACTGCTTGACTCCACTCGATATGAGGCCCGTCAACTCGCCCTGGACATCGCATGACCACAGTTTTAAACCTGTACTACACTCGCGACGCCGATCCCGGGAAGCCGCGACAGGAAGCGTCGTCCATGCCCCGTGACTCGAGCCGTACCCGGCCGGTCGAAGATATCGCCCTCGCCGCCCAGGCCGCGCAGCTGCGCCAAGCCCGTACGGAAGGCCGCACGCCTCCGGCCGGGTGTCTGCTCGGCCTGCCGGAACTGCCCGGCGGTGACGTGTGGGTCGATATCGCCGGCGCCGAGGCGATCACCGGTATCCCGTCGCGCACGATCACCGGATGGCTGGCCCGCGGCGGTCCGAAGAAGGCACCGTTCCCCGCGCCGCACCGCATCCTGTATCGCCTGTACTGGCCGCTGTCCGCCCTTGAGGAATGGACCGGCGACTACAGCGGCTGACCCCAGTCTCAGGGCGGGCCTACTGGCATGGACTCGTATTCGGGTGATCTGTATTCCCAGATCATTCCTGACGCTTCCTGTTGATGTCTCGGGTGGAGTAGATCGTCTAGCTTCCGCCGGCCTCGACCCAGATCCGGTTCATGTGGCTGGACGAGAAGCCGAGGGCGTCGGCGACGACGGGCGCGGGTGCCTGGAGGACAAGTTGGCGAAGGGTCGCCGATTTCGTAGCTTGGGCCGGGATGCCGAGATCGTCGCGCAGGTGCCCGAGCAGGGTGCTGAAGTGCACCGGTTGACCGGCGCGACGGCCAGGGAACAGCCACTGGCTGTCCGGGTTGACGGTGGTCATGTTCTGCCGGTTGCCGACGAGTTCCAGCAGCAATCCCGCCAGCGGTTCAGGGACCGGCAACGGCGGTGTGCCGAGGCGAACGAGACCAGCCCCTCCCTACGCTGGATCTACCACGCATGTTCGAACCCGGTCTTCTCACGGTCGGCATAGGACTTCACACACGACGGATCGGCCCTCTCCAGCTGCTCAACCAGGTAGTCGACCAGCTCGCCCGGAACGTCGAGCGGATCCGGCAGGAACATCCTCAGGTACCGGACAGTCACGAGCTGAAGGGCAAATCCAAGGCGATTCGAATCCCGCCGCCGGGCCTGGATCAGCTTGCGGTCCTCGTCATCGAGGTAGAAGAAGCGCTCCAGCTCGACTCTCGACAGCACACCGAACTGGCCGTACCCGGCGAGGCCCTCATCACGCACAACCCGACATGCAACCACTACACGCTCGGCCGCACCCGCCAATCCGGCGAATCAACCTTCACAGCAACGTGTTTCGGTCATCATTCACTAGCGCCAGTTTCCGGCCAACTGGACCCCTCATGCCTGCTCCGCAGCGTGCAAAACAGTGTAGAACTACCATGTAGACGCAGTTGGTCTGCATTTGCTCGCAACTTGCTGAGCAAAAATCAAAAATATGGAGAATAGATCGCATGGTGGGACTCATCGATGTGGTGCAGACCCTCACAGCGCCGCATCCGCTCGACCGGTACCTGGAGCTGGTGCGCCCGACCTTCACGCTGCGCGATCTGCGCGCCGAAATCACAGCCGTGCACCGCTCGGTTCCCGGCTCGGTGACTCTCGCCCTGCGCCCGACACGGCAGTGGCGCGGGCATCTGGCCGGTCAGTTCGTGCAGCTCGGTGTGGTTATCAATGGTGTCAAACACACCCGCTGCTATTCGCCGGTGAATTCGCAGGCGCGTAGTGGCCGGCATATCGAGCTCACTGTCAAGGCTCATCCGAACGGGCTCGTGTCACGATATCTTTATCACCATGCGACGCCTGGAATGGTGGTCGACCTCGCCCCGGCAGCGGGGGTGTTCCATCTGCCCGATCCGCGCCCGGACCGTGTTCTGCTGATCAGCGGTGGCAGCGGCATCACCCCCGTGCTGTCCATGCTGCGCACGCTGGCCGACGAGAACCATGCCGGTGAGGTGGTGTTCTTGCACTATGCGCGCTCGCCGCAGGTGGTGCCGCATCGGGGCGAGCTCGACGCGCTCGCGCGCCGGCACGCCAACTTCCGTATCGCACTGCGCTACACGCAGCATGCCGTCGAACAGCGGGCAGCGTCCGGCCCCGCAGCGCCGTGGACCTGCGCGGCCACGGTGGCCGGTGTCAGCCGTTTCGGCTACGACGAGCTGCAACGGGTGGCACCGTGGTTCGCCGACGCACAGACCTACCTGTGTGGCCCGCCGCCGCTGATGGCGGAGGTGCGCGCCGTCTACGAAGCCGAACAGCTCGACGACCGCCTGCATACCGAGGAATTCACCGTGACCGCCGCCCCCACGGACTCGGCGGATGCCGAGGGGGCGGTGACCTTTTCCGGCAGCGGCGTCACCGCCGAGAACACCGGCGCCACCCTGCTCGAGCAGGCCGAATCCGCCGGACTCACGCCGGCATACGGCTGCCGCATGGGGATCTGCTTGTCCTGCACGGCGGTCCGGCACTCGGGCTGTACCCGCAATATTCGCACCGGTGGGCTCGACAGCGATCCGGACCAGTCCATCCAGCTCTGCATCAATGCTCCTGTCGGCGACGTGGATGTCGCAATCTGAGAAAGGAGTGCCCCATGGTCATGCTGACCGAAACGAAGAACGGACCGATCGTGCTGTCTGCCGAGCAGGTGGCAGAACTCGGCCGTGCGCTGGACGAGTTGCGCGACCGCATCACCGCCGACCTGGGCGAGCGCGATCGCGACTACATCTATTCGGTCATCACCGCACAGCGCGGTCTCGAGATCACCGGCCGCAGCCTGATGTACCTCGGCTTCCTGCCACCGTTCTGGCTGGCGGCCATCGTCGCCCTGAGTGTGTCCAAGATCTTGGACAATATGGAGATCGGTCACAACGTCATGCACGGCCAGTGGGACTGGATGCGTGAACCGGGCCTGAATTCCCGTGTGTTCGAATGGGACAACGTCTGTCCCGCGGATCAGTGGAAGCACTCGCACAACTACGTGCACCACACCTACACCAACATCCGCGGCCGCGACCGCGACCTCGGCTACGGTGTGCTGCGCATCGATGAGGACCAGAAGTGGAATCCGTACTATCTGGGCAACCCGCTGTACGCCGTCGTGGTGATGCTGCTGTTCGAGTGGAGCGTGATGCTGCACGACCTGGAGTTCGACAACATCCTCCAGGGCAAACGCACATGGACCGACATCAAACGACTACTCCAAGACCAGTGGCGCAAAGCCCGTAAACAGATCCTCAAAGACTACGTCGTCTTCCCACTGCTCAGCGGCCCACTGTTGCTGTCCACCCTGGCCGGGAACACCACCGCCAACCTGGTCCGCAACATCTGGGCCCACTCGATCATCTTCTGCGGACACTTCCCCTCCAGCGTGCAAACCTTCACCCAGGAAGAAACCGAAAACGAAACCCGCGGCCAGTGGTACGTGCGCCAGATGCTCGGCTCGTCGAACATCACCGGCGGCAAGCTGTTCCACATCATGTCCGGCAACCTGTCACATCAGATCGAACACCACCTGTTCCCCGATCTACCGGCCAACCGCTATTCGGAAATCGCACCACAGGTGCGGGAGTTGTGCGAGAAATACGGGCTGCCCTACAACACCGGCCCACTGAGCAGACAGATCGGATCGGTGTGGCTGAAGATCTTCCGCCTCGCACTGCCACCACGCCGGGCCGGAGCACGCCCCGGCGCTGCTCAGTCATAGCGAAACCGCTTAACGTGACTTTTCTCGAAAGTGGACCCCACACCCCGAACAGCCCGCGGCTGCGCTGCGCTGGCGCATGGCCGAACACCTCGACCGCGACCGCGACCCCGAATTCGTCGACACGATCACCGAACTGCGCGGCCAGGAACTACGAGCGCTGCGCGACGGTGACCTCGCCAGAGAGGCCACCAGACGACACCAACAGCTGCAGTACGCCAACCCGTGGAATCACGAGCCCGACCGGCTCACCCGTGCCTTGGAACGCCGTGAGCAGCTGCTCGCAGAACACCAGCGCCGCGATGCCCAAGCCGCCGACATCCGCACCGCCCACGCCGCCGAACGACACAACGCCCTCACCGAGGCCGAACGCGAGATCGCCGCCGGCCAACACGACCGCGACCGAGACGAGACACACCGCGCCCAGCAACACGCCTGGGCTCGAGCCCCCATCGACGAACAACAGCGCCGCGCCGACCTCCCACCCGACCAGCAGCAGCGGGAAAACCAAGCCCGCAACGAGATCCACGCCCAAGACCACCCTCTGCCCTCCCACGAGGAAATCGCCCAGCAACGCGCCGAACAACAACTCCACCAGCAGCGTGAGGCCACCCACCGCCAGCACGAGAGATGGAACACCCCGATCCACGACCACCACCCCACCCGTGACCCCGGGTACAGCATGTGAGGCATCGCCCGAATCGAGCTGCCGCGCCCTCCCTTGCGGGAAGGCTTGCCACACAAACCCACTCGCGCCACAGGACTACCGGCGAGCAAGTTTCACCGGTAGGGGCCCTAAGTGAGGCACGGCCAGTGGCAAGCGAGCGAAGCTCGTGCGGCAGTACCTTCCAAGGCGAGCACACCAACCGCAGCATCCCGTCCCGCGCCGGCGGCCGCCGCCACTCCTCCCCAAATCATGTGCCAGTCCTCGACCCTTTTCTGTCCCGCTCCGTCCCCGGTTTGTAGACCACCCTCGGTCCAGGTACGCAGAGCGAGGGTGGTCTACAAACCGGCAACTTGCGGACGGAGGGGACGGAGCGGGACAGAAACCCACAGATGGCGCACTGTTTATCCGCTTGGCAGACCCTGGATTACCCCCTGGACCAGCCCCTGTGACGGGACCCGGTGATCGGTCCACGAACTGTGAGAGCCGGTCATTGATGTGTGCAGACGGCAGCGTATCCGGCTGGGGTGCGGTATCCCAGTCCTGAATGTCGTC
>NZ_JBEZDA010000034.1:0-31208 GCF_040647855.1 Nocardia sp. NPDC049220 | reverse complement strand
ATGCGCCCCGGGGGCCATCGCGCTCCCGAGGCGCTCGACGCGCCGCGGCGACCGCCGTTTGGGAGCCGCGCTGCGCGTCGTAGCGCGGCGGCGGCGCGTAGCGCCGCCGGTGCGCCTTGATCCTGTATGGCGAAATTCGGCAACGACTGCCCGACAAGACGGAGCGCTCAGGTTCGCAGTACCGCGAGGGTCTTGTCGTCGTGGCGCTTGGAGCGAGGGCGGGCCTGCCCTTTGGGGTCGACAGTGCGTTCCCAGTAGGAGCACTGGTGCAGGTCCTGCTGTAGTTGCTCGGACGTGTGAGCGGCAATGTCACACCAGGAGATCCCCAGGGCGGTCAATGGGTCGAATGCGCCATCGGTGGCGGCGACTGCCCATGCGAATATCTCGCGTGGATAGGTGTTGATGATGGCGTGGTCAGCTGCATCGGGGTCGGCTTCGGCTATCCAGAATCCGCCGGTCCGGTTGCGTCGTACGCGTTCTTGGCGCTGGACTCGCTCAAGCAACTCCCGATGCCGCGTATCGAAGCCTGTCCCTCTGGCAAGGCGGGCTCGGTACTCCGTCGCTTCGGGTATCGACAATCGGTCGATACGGTCATCGAGGATGGAGACTTGTGACCCGTCGCGTAGGCCAACGACCGCGGCGGAATCTCCGAGTACGAGAACGTCTACGCCATCCTGGGCGCCGCGCAGTAGGACGACCGTACTGGATGGCGATTGACCGGGGCGCAGGTCAAGGGATTGTGCTGTGGCGCTGATCGAAGCGCGAAGAACGTCGCTCAGTGGCACGTCGTCATCCAGTCGTTGCGCGAGTTCTCGGCCGAGATGGTCTACGTAGTTCGTCGCCGGGGGCGTCCCGGATTCGTGTGCGGTCGCGCCATCGAGGACGATCAGCCCTGTCGCTGTGGCAACTACGCGATCCTCGGCGTTGGGGCCGTCCAATTGGGCGGTCGCGACCTTCATGGGTGGACTTTGTTCCGGTAGGGACCGGCGATGAGGCGAGAATCGGCGATCTCGGTGGGAGTCTCGAAGTCACATGCGATGGCGCAACTGATGAATGTGTCCGTCCGGCTGTACATGGAGGCGAGGTTCTTCGTAAGCCAGTGGGCTACTCCGAGCGAACCAATCGCTGTGATCCCGGCTATGTGCACGATTACGCGGTCGTTCTCGACCCGGCGTGACAAGTATCCGATGTCGGAATGGTTCATGCTGTTCTGGCGGTACGGCGAACCGTGCCTCTGTCCAGTGTGAGAGTCAACGATCCACCAACCGGCGTCATCCCGCTCAAAGGACAAACTCGTATCGGCTTCCAAGAGATTCTTACCGACGGGGGCAGACTTCGGGCCGCACACGATTATCGAGTCCCCGTCCGGCGGCGACTCGGTGTCGGGTTGAATCGGAAACCGGTTGATAGACAACGAGAGTCGCCCTGACTCACCATCCAATACCTTCGCAACCTGGTCGTCGCTCTCGTCGAAATAGGCCCGTTCGCGCCCCTCCTCGTGGCCGAATCGGCGCGGAATGCCAAGGGCGACCGGGCCAACACCGAAGAATGCCCGCTCGGGTGGCGGTGCCGACGTTCGGATCTGGCTGACACGACTCTTTGTGACGCCGATCAGGTCTGCGACGTCGGTGTAGCTCATGCCGGTATTGCGGGCTTCCTCGACCGCTTCCCTGCGGAGTCGTGCTAGTTCGATGGCGCGTTGCTGATAGACGGTGATCAGATCTGTAGCTCGTCGTCCGCGGCGGATCGGGTCCGGGTCTCGCCGGACCTGTTCGAACTCATCTGCACTGGTCACACTACGAGTTTAGAACCCCTTGACGACAAACTCCGCACCCGCGTATTCTGGAAGTTGATACCCCCTCAACTTCGCAGGTGACAGCTACGCCTGAAGAGTTTAGGGGTCTCAACTCAACCTAGTGAGGAGATCAAAGAGATGGCGATTCCGAAGGGTTATGGCTTCCCGGTCGAGTTCGCGACGGCGTTTCCGCAGCGGCTTCTGTTGATGGGTGAGATCGGTCCGGCGATCAAGTACAACTCCGACCGCAACGCGCTCAAGGAGCAGCGGCTGGATTTCGACCCGGCCACGGGTGAGGGCTCGGGGATGCCGTTGTGGGTGGCGACGGTGACTGATCCGGGTGAGCCGAAGGGTAAGCGGGCTTCGTTCGAGATCACGTTCGTGGCGCGTGTTCAGCCGATCCCGGCGGGTGAGCAGATCGCGGACGGTATCTGGTTCATCGAACTGGAGGGCCTGACCGCGGAGCCGAGGGTGATGGGGCAGGGCGAGTTCAAGTATCTGGGCTACACCTACCGCGCGACCGGTATCAAGGGCGACAACTCCGGCGCGAAGTCCGCTCCGACCGGTAAGGCGGCCTGATCATGGCGGCGAATCAGCAGCAGTCGGGTGGGAAGCGTTGGGCGCGCTGGTTCGCCGCGGTGATCATCCTCGGTGTCGGGGTGGCGGCGTTCCGACTGAGCTTCACCACCCTGGCCGACCTTGCTGTCCTGGCCCGTGTCCCGGCTCGAGACGCGTGGCTGTTCCCGGTGATCGTGGATGGCACGATCCTGCTGTCCACGGCTGGACTGCTGGCCTCCTCGGACCGCTCGGATCGCCGGTTCTTCCTGGCGGTGCTGGTGATCGGCGCGGGGGTGAGTGTGGCGGGCAACTCGCTGCACTCGGTCGCTTCCGGTCACCCGCTTCCGGGCTGGGCGGCTGCCATCGTCGCTGCGGTGGCTCCGGTCTCGCTACTGGCCGATACGCATGGGTTGGCGTTGCTGTTCCGTGCCGTGCAACGGCATTCGGCGGCTGATGTGGTGGCGGATATCGCGGCTGTGTCGGTTGCGGGCGAGCCTGCCTGGACCGATCCCGATCCGGCTGTGACCGTCGATCCCGTCCCCGTGCCGGTGCGTCGTTCCAAGCCTGCCCGTAAGTCGGGTTCGTCTCGTCGCGATCCGGTGGCGGTTGCTCGTGCTGTCGAGTTGCACTCGGCGGGTAAGTCCTATGCCGAGATCGCTCGCGAACTGGGTGTGTCCCCGGCGACGGCGGCGAAGTACACCAAGGCTGTTCCGGCGAAACCCGCTGTTTCCGAGCCGGTCCCGGCTCCTGCTCCCACCCCTGTGCCCGTACCTGTCCCTGTGCGGGTGGCTGCTGCGCCTGTTGCGGCTCGGGTGGTTCCTGTTCGTCCCGTGCGAGCGGTTCAGCCGATGCTGCCGATCGCTATCCCTGCTGGGAGTCACTGACATGTACTCACTTCCCTCGATGCTGACCGCGATGCCCGATATCGAGGTCGGGCAGGTCACCTACCGTCCGCACGCCCTCGGGGAAGACTTTTCGTCTCCGCCGCGGGTGGTCGCTGAACTTGGTGGGCTCGGCTCGGCGTTGTCACTCACGGTCACTGATGCTCGTGCCCTGTTCGCTGGTCTGGGTGCGGCGTTGGCCGAGCACGACCGCCACACTGCGGCGCCGGTGGCACGTCATCAAGGTAGGGCGTGATGAGCGCTATCGAGGCGTTCGCGGCCGGTGGCGGTCTGGTGGCGGCGTCGGCGGGCATGTGGTGGCTGCGCTCCCTCGGTGCCGGTGCACCCGTCCAGACCGGTTCGGCTGCGGTGGTGGCGTCGGCTCCGTTGGAGTTGCGGACCGCGGTGTTCGTTTTCGCCGAGATCCAGCAGCGCGCTCACATGTGGAAGGCGCTGCGGCTCGGGTCGATCGAAACCGGCTTCCCGCCGATCGAGGATTGGGTGTACACCGACCACGGGTTGCGGGTGGACCTGCTGATGCTGGCTGGTCAGTCCTCGGCCGACTGGAACTCCGAAACGGCCTGTGACGCGATGGCCGCGATCCTGGCCGTTCCCGAGATCACGGTGTCGTTCCCGCACCCCGGCGGGGTCCGTCTGGACCTGCGAGTGTTCGACACCCTCTCGGCGCCGGTCGCGCTGCCTCCGGTCGGCACGCTGGGGTCGGTCGATCTCGAGGCCGTGCCTGTCGGGGTGACCGAAGCCCACGACGTGTGGCGGCTGCGGGTCCTCTACGGACACATCTTGCTCGCCGGCGCGACCGGCGCGGGTAAGGGTTCGGTGCTGTGGTCGATCCTGGCCGGTATCGGCCCCGCGATCCGTGACGGGCTGGTGGATGTGCTGATGGCAGACCCGAAGGGCGGTGCCGAGTTCGGCCGCGGGGAGGATCGACTGTTCACCCGCTTCGCCACCGACACGACCACCATCCTGGCGTTGCTGCGCGAGGCAGTGGAGACGCTGCGGGATCGGTTGGCGCACATGCGATCCGCTGGTGTCCGCAAGCACATCCCCACCGTGGACGAGCCACTGATTCTGATCATCATCGATGAGGCCGCGTCGCTGTCGGCCTACGCCGAACGCGAAGACCAGATCGAGTTCAAACGCCTTATGGGTGTGCTGCTCTCGCAGGGCCGTGCCGCGGCGGTGTCGGTGATCGCTGCATTGCAGGACCCGTCGAAGGAGACGATGCCTGTCCGGCAACTGTTCCCCGTCCGGATCGGACTCCGCCTGGACGAACCGACACAGGTGGCGATGGTCCACGGCCAAGGTGCTCGGGCTCGGGGTGCTCGCTGCGACAAGATCAGCACGGACACCCCGGGTGTCGGTTACGTCGGTGAGGACGGCTCTACCGAGTTCGTTCGGGTGCGTGCGTTCTGGGTCTGCGACGACACAGCCGACGCGATCGTGGATGCCTATTCCCCGGCTCCTGCGATCCCGTCCGGGTCCTCCGATCCCGAATTCGATCCGACCACCTTCGACCCCGATGACCTCGGCGACGAGTCGGCGGCGGCGGCATGAAGGGCGGCTTTCTCGAAGAGCTGCACACGGTCGTCTACTGCGACTGCTGCGGCGACGTCTACAGCGAGGACGGCGGCGAAGGCATCTGCTTCGACTCCATCGCTCAAGCCGTGGACTACATCAATGCCCGCTCTGCCGCGGTGGGCTGGTTCTACGACGGCGACCGCGTGATCTGCGACGCCTGCCGCGCCATCGAACGCGACGAAACCAACCACAACGACCCGACCAGAGGCATCGAATCATGAAGCACACCAACAACACCCGCACCGATCGCCCTGTCCACGCCTCATGCACCGACAACGTGATCGACCTGGAGGCACGACGCCGCGGGCACCTGGAACGCCGTGGCACCGATCCGGCCACGATGGCGGTGCTGCTGTTGGCCGAAACCGGTCGGACCAACTACTGGCCCTCCGACTCCGACTCCGACACCGATGACGGGGGGTGGGCGGCATGACCAAGACCACGAAAACCTCTGCCGCGGACATCAATCCGATCATCGCGAAGGCTGCGGCCGGTGTCCGGAAACGT
The DNA here is from genome assembly GCF_040647855.1 of Nocardia sp. NPDC049220. Classification (NCBI taxonomy): domain Bacteria; kingdom Bacillati; phylum Actinomycetota; class Actinomycetes; order Mycobacteriales; family Nocardiaceae; genus Nocardia; species Nocardia sp. NPDC049220. The sequence continues at coordinate 25,868 of NZ_JBEZDA010000034.1, read as the reverse complement.
CGCCGGACACCCGCGGGACCGCTCCCGGCCAAGTTCTACGCCCCGATACCCGGCCAGATGTCACTTTTCGACACTCCCACCGAGGAAGACCAGCCGTGACCAGCAAACCCACTACACCGACCGAGGCCATCATGACCGGCCTCGGACACCTCGTCATCGCGGCTGTCTCCGCGCTGTTCCTGCTCGTGAAATGGGCGGTCCTGTTCCCGATGCTCTCGGCCCCTGTCGTGGCGGTGGTCGTCGCTGCGCTGCTGTGGGGTTGGCTGCCCGCCCTGCTGACTGCTGTCCTCGCGGTGACCGCGCTTCTCGTGTGGTGGCGCGTCGGTGATGACTCGTTCTATCGGTGGGTCACCCACCGCGTCCAAGGCCGGTGGACGGTGTGGCGAATCTACGGACGGCAGTGGAGTCAGTGCATGACCGCCTGCAAACTCCACATCACCAGCGATGACGGCCGGACCCGCACACCCGCTCTGCTCTCGGTCACCCTCGACAACGAGATCGACCGAGTCGTGGTGCGGATGCTTCCCGGTCAGTGCCCCGAGGACTACCACGCCCGCCGTGCCCGGTTGGCTGTGGCGTTCGAGGCGCTGGACTGCCGGACCCGCCTCGTTGGCCCGTCCGCGATGGAACTCGTTCTGCAGCACCGGGAAATCGTCACCGATCCCGTTCCCGCGGCTTCGACCAAGGTCGAGTGGCTGTGGAAGAACAAGGAGGCGGCGTGACCACCGATGAACAGTCGGTGCCGGTCCGGCAGACCGCGGCCCAGCGTCGTAGCCTGCCGGATTTCCGGTCCGTCGCTCAGGACTTGGCTGATGAGCACAACGTGTGCCGTCGCCCGATCCCGATGCGTGCCGAGGACCCCAAGACTTTGACGGTCTCCTACATCGGGGCACCGTGCAAATCCACGATCGCCTCGGTGTGTCCCGCGTGCGCACGCAACAACCGGCATCTACGGATGACCCAGTGCCGCGAGGGTTGGCACCTCGACCACGAACCGGTCAACGAACCCGACACCGCCACCGAGCAGCAGAAACAACTCCTCGCCGCCCGCTGCGACCTGTTCAACAGCTACCAGGACGCCCGCGCCGACGGTGACACCGAATTGATGAACGGTATCCGTGACGTGGTGGCGGATCTGGATCGGGAGATGCGCGAGACCGGGTTCCGCGGTCGCCTGCCCGCCTTGGACGTCAAACCGAAGCAGCGGCGTGTGCGGTCGACTCGTCGGCGTCAGGATCTGCCGGATCTGCCGCGGTTGAAGGTCGCCAAGACCACCGTGGGCCGTGAGTACGCGGGTAAGTTCCGGCCTTCGACGTTCCTGACCCTGACCCTGCCCTCCTACGGGACGGTTCACAACGACGGCGCGGTCAACTCCAAAGGCGAAGTCTGCGGGGACGGTTCACCGCGTGACCCCTCGACCTACGACTACCGCAGCGCTGCCCGTGACATCGTGCACTTCTCCAAACTGCTCGACCGCTTCTTCCAGAACCTGCGTCGCGCGGTCGGCTGGGATGTCCAGTACTGGGGCACCGTCGAGCCGCAACGCCGCGGTGCCCCGCACCTGCACCTTGCTATCCGGGGATCGATTCCGCACGAGGTGTTCCGGGCGGTCACCCGCGCGACCTATGACCAAGTGTGGTGGCCCCACCACGACCACGAGGTCTACACCGAGGACCGGATGCCGGTCTGGAACCCGACCGCGGCCACGTTCACCGATCCTGATACCGGCACGGCGTTGACCGGTTGGGATGAAGCCCTCGACATCATGGATTCGGTCGATGACATCGAACCCGCCCACGTGATCCGGTTCGGTGTGCAGGTCAAACCGATCGGCATCCTCGGCGGCACCGAAGAAGCCGACGCCAAAGTCCGCTACCTGACCAAGTACCTCACCAAGTCCATCGCCGAAATCGTGGAACCACCCTCGCCGCGGGTCGCCGCGCACTACGACCGGCTCCACGCCGAACTCCAGAAAACACCCTGCTCTCCCGAGTGCGGGGTGTGGCTGCGCTACGGCATCGTCCCCAAAGGAGCCAACGACAAGACCATTCCCGGTCGGTGCAAGAAAAAGGCCCACCGTCGAGACACCCTCGGCCTACCGGGTCGCCGGGTCGTGAACTCGCGGCGCTGGTCGAACAAGACCATCCCCGACCACAAAGCCGACCGCGTCGAATTCGTTCGGCAACTGCTCGCCAAGGTCGGCATCGTCAAACCCGACCGCTCCCACATCATCGTCACCCCGGTCGAGAACGGCGACAAGAACGTCCCACCACGCGACCACCGAATCATGTCCTCCATCGCCCAACGCATCGCCTGGCGCGCCGAATACGACGGAGCACTACTCGCGGCCGGACCACCAGGCAACGACGAACATTCGGCAATCCAGCAAGCAGCATAGAAGGGCCTGATCAAAGTGAGAACCAGAGTAGAGAGCGTGATGCGCGAACAGCGTTGGGCGACAACGGAAGAAGCGGCCGAGATCATCCGATGCCATCCCGAGGTGCTTCGTCGATGGAATCGCGAGGGTTCCGCGCCGTTCGCGTTGCCCAGGCCGAAACGCCGTGGTCGTCAGTTCATTTGGGATGTCACGGCGTTGCATGAGGCGATGGAGTCGATTCCGGCCGACGATCGCGCCGCGTAGCCGACATGGTGAGAACGGGTCGGCCACCCCGGGAGTTGGGGGTGCCGGGTTCGGTGCGCTTGACCGAGTTACGCGCCGGGCATTGGCAGGCGGATACGTGGGTGCGTGATCGCAGTGGCCGTCGTCGGCGGCTGAGTCGTGTATCGCCGGACCGCTTCGACAGCCGGGGGCGTCGGATACCTGACAAGGACGGGAGTCGCGCGGCGGAGGCTGTTCGCGCCGGGGCGTCGGCCCTCGCTCCCGATACGGGTGGCGGCGAGGTCACTGCTCGGACAACGGTGGCGGAACTCTGGACGGGGTACCGGGTTTACCTGGTGAAGAAAGGCCGTGCTGACAACACACTGCGCCTGTATGACCGGTGGGCGGCAATGCTGGTAGCCGAGTACGGCTTTCGCCGTATCGGGCCAGAGGAGTTCACGACCGGTACCGCGGAATCGTTCCTGGAATGGGTGGCGGCGAATCACGGCCGCGGTTCGATGCTGAACGCACGCTCGATGCTGTCGGGGATGTTTCGGTTCGCGGTGCGTCGGGGGCCGCTGACGGTGAATCCGGTTCGTGAGGCCGAGATACCGGAGAACGTGGCGCCGAGGGGCCGTACCGGTGGCGCTGCCTATATCGGTATCGAGGATCTGTGCTTCATCCTGGCCTCGGTCTACTGGTCGACGGTGCCGTGTCCGCGCAAGCTGACCAAGGCCGAGCAGAAGCGTGGAATCCGTTCCTACACACCACCGACCGTGGCCGAGTACTGCGATGGCGCTGATCTGGCGGACCTGATCGCGGTCATGGGTGCTGTCGGTCAGCGTCCGAGTCAGGTCCTTGGCTTCGCGTGGCCGTTCTACGACCGCAAGAAGCGCACGATTCAGACGGTCGGCAAGGTGATCCGGGTACCCGGCCGCGGGCTGGTGCGTGTGGTCAAGGACAACGACCCGAAGAACCCACAGGGCACGATCGCGCTGCCCGAGTTCGCCGTGGAAGTGCTCGACCGCCGATGGGAGCAGATGCAGCTGCGCAAGCGCGACTGTCCGCCACCGGATGACTACGAGGTGGATCTGATCTTCCCGTCGTCGGAGTGGACGTTGCGTGATCCGGTGAACGTCAGTCACCAGTGGCAGCGGGTTCGTGAGGCGTTGGGCCTTCCCGACGACGTAAGCCCGTACGCGTTCCGCAAGCTCGTCGCTCTGCTGCTGGACGACCGCGGGCTGTCTGCGCGGGTGACTGCGGACGTGTTGCAACACGCTGATCCGGCGATGACGCAGCGCAAGTACATGGCGCGGGCTCGAGTGCACCATGACGCGGCGGCGGTGATCCACGAAGCGGTGATGGGCGGTTTCGGTCGCAGCGACCAGGACGGCGACGGCGTGGGATCGGTACCGACTTTTGGGAGACTTTCTGGCGCTTTTCCGGGCCTGAATACGAAATCGACCTCTGACCGGTCGCGCTGATGCGCTGGTCAGAGGTCGTTCACCGCTCCCCCATCTGGACTCGAACCAGAAACCTGCCGATTAACAGTCGGCTGCTCTGCCAATTGAGCTATAGGGGACTATCCTGACCCATCCAGTACCGGGCGGGCCGAGGAGAAACTTTAGCGCATAGCCGGGCGCGAGCCCAAATCGCGTCGCTACCTGCTGACTTGTCCGGAATTACAGCAGTGGTGTGCGGGACCATCCGGATCGACAGGCGCGCGGGGCGTCGGGCAGGATGGTAGCCGCGAACACGCGACTGGGAGGAGCACATCGAGATGCTGCGGTTGATCATCGGCGTGGCGGCCGGGTATGTACTCGGCAGCAAGGCCGGTCGGGCTCGATATGAACAGATCAGCGCCGCGCGCCGCGCGTTGACGGAGAGCCCGGTGACCCGCAAACTCGTGCTCATCGGCAGACAGAAACTCGCGGATAAACTCAGCACCCGGCCGCGACTGGAGCCGATGGAGCCGCTCGATGAGCGGACCACCGTCTTGGTGCCACACGACCAACTGCGCCGGTAAGACACAACTGCGGGTGGGTGCCATCCGGGTCCTGGCCGCGCCTGTCGCCGTCAGGCCCCGGTGGCGAAGTCGTCGTGACTGCCCATCGCCTGGGTGAGCAGGCTCTTACGGTACTGCTCCAGCGCGACCAGGTCGCCGAACAGGGCGAAGTAGGCTTCGGGTTGTTCGGTTGAGGACACCCGCTGGAGTTTGGACTTGAGTTCCGCGATCTGACGGCCGACCCACGCTTCCTGAGTGCGGGCCAGCACACCGGAGACGAATCGTGGGATGTCGCGTTCGGATTTCACCGGCAGTGGCTCGTTGGCCAACTCGGACAGCATCGCGCGCACGGTCAGGTCGTCGGTGCGGTCCGCGACGGCGTTGACCCACTCGGCACCGCCCAGCCCGGCCGCTGTCCCGCCCGCTTCGGCGATCAGCGTGCGCACCACCGTGTAGGCGGGATGGGTGAACGCTTCCGGCTCGAGCGCGTCGAAGGCCACGCCGGCCATCGCCGGGTATTGCAGCGCGGCCGCGAGGACCTGGCGTTGTGGCAGCAGCGTGGGATCGTTCGGATTGGGCCGTGCCGCAGGATGTTCGGCGACCACCTCGCGCCGCGGCGGCACGGACGCACGGCTCGCTCCAGGGCGGCCTCCGCCGTTGCGAGTGCGCTTGGCCTCCTCGCCGACCCGGCGCACGACGGTCTGGATATCGTCCCAGCCGACCCAGCCCGCCAGCTTGGTGGCGTAGGCCTTGCGCAGCGCGTTGTCCTTGATCTGCGCGACCACGGGCACCGCGCGACGCAGCGCCTCCACCTGCCCCTCGGCGGTGTCCAAGTTGTGGTCGGCGAGTAGTCCTCGAATCACGAACTCGTACAGCGGGGTTCGACGAGCGACCAGGTCGCGTATGGCGCCGTCACCGGAGTGCTGGCGCAGTTCGCACGGATCCTGGCCGTCCGGCGCGACCGCGATGTAGGTCTGGCCGGCCAGTTTTTGGTCGCCCGCGAAGGCTTTCAGCGCCGCAGCCTGGCCCGCCGCGTCACCGTCGAAGGTGTAGATGATCTCACCGCGCCAGAAGTTGTCGTCCATCAACAGGCGGCGCAGCAGTGACAGGTGCTCGTCCCCGAAGGCGGTACCGCACGATGCGACGGCGGTTTTCACACCGGCGAGGTGCATCGCCATCACGTCGGTGTAGCCCTCCACCACCACGGCCTGGTGCCCCTTGGCGATCTCACGCTTGGCGTGGTCGAGACCGAAGAGCACCTGAGACTTTTTGTACAGCAACGTTTCCGGGGTATTGATGTACTTGCCCGGCATGGTGTCGTCGTCGAAGAGCTTGCGGGCGCCGAACCCGATGACATCGCCGCCGAGATTGCGGATCGGCCACAACAGACGACGGTGGAAGCGGTCGATCGGACCGCGCTGACCTTGCCGCGACAGCCCGGCGGCCTCCAACTCCTTGAAGTCGAAGCCCTTCCGCAGCAGATGCTTGGTCAGCACGTCCCACCCGGCGGGGGCGTAGCCGCAGCCGAACTGCTGGGCCGCCGCCGCGTCGAAATTGCGTTCGGTGAGGTAGTCGCGCGCCGCCTCGGCTCCCGGTTCACGCAGTTGGGACATGTAGAACTCGTGCGCGGCCGCGTTCGCCGCGACCAGGCGGGAGCGAGTGCCCCGGTCGCGCTGGACCGAGGTGCCGCCGCCCTCGTAGTTGATCTGGTAGCCGACGCGATCGGCCATCTGCTCGACTGCCTCGACGAAGCCGACATGCTCGATCTTCTGTAGGAAGGCGAACACGTCGCCGCCCTCACCGCAGCCGAAGCAGTGGAACAGGCCGTGGTTGGGCCGCACGTGGAAGGAGGGGGATTTCTCGTCGTGGAACGGGCACAGGCCCTTCATGGAGTCGGCGCCGGCGCGTTTGAGCGCGACGTACTCCCCCACCACGTCTTCGATCCGGACGCGGTCGCGTATCGCCGCGATGTCGCGATCAGGGAGTCGTCCGGCCACGGCAGTGAGTCTAGGCGAAACCGGGCGGCTACTCGCCCGGTGGCTGGTCACGCCGGGCCCGGGCGAGTTATGCGCTCAACTGCACGGCGACCCGCTCCAAGCGGCTCTCGGTATAGGAGGCGATCTGGTCGACGATGACACGGACGCGGGCGGTGTCATCGGCGGCGGCGGCCCAGAAGGGCAGCAGCAGCGGGTCGAGGCCGTGCGGTGCGGCGGCCAGCAGTCGCTCGGCCACCGTGAAAATGCGCTCGCGCTGGTCGGCCTGGCGCAGCTTGTGCGCCGGATCGGACATCACATAGCGCAACGCGGCCGTTTTCAGTAGCGCGACCTCGGCGGCGACGATATTCGGCACCTCCAGTTCGGCGTCGTAGCGCGAAAGCGGCCGCGAGCCGGCGACCTGCCTGGTCGCCAGGATCGCGGCGGTGGCGAAGCGGCCGACGAGTTCGCTGGTCAGGCGCTTCAACGCGACCGAAGCGGCGAACGTGCCGTCGTAGCCGGCGGCCGCCGCGACCACGGGCAGCTCCGAAAGTCGTTGTGCGGCGGCGATCAGCTCGTCGGCCGACACGGAATGCTGGAAGTGGCCTAGTGCCGCCAGCGCGTCCTGTTCGACGGGGTCGGCGAGGGCGCGCAGGTCGATCCGTCCCGCGAGCACGCCGTCCTCGACATCGTGTACCGAGTAGGCGACGTCGTCGGACCAGTCCATGATCTGGCATTCCAGGCTGCGCTGTCGGTCGGGCGCGCCCTTGCGTAGCCATTCCAGCCGCTCGGCGTCGACGTCGTATGCCCCGAATTTCGTACCGGAACCTGTTCTGCCCCAGGGATATTTCAGTGTCGCGTCGAGAGCGGCGCGGGTGAGGTTGAGGCCGGCGCTGGCGCCGTCGGCCTCGAGCAGCTTGGGTTCGAGGCGGGTGAGGATGCGGAGGTTCTGGGCGTTGCCCTCGAAGCCGCCGTAGGCGTCGGCGAAGGTGTCCAGCGCCTGCTCACCGTTGTGGCCATAGGGCGGGTGACCGATATCGTGCGCGAGCCCGGCCAGGTCGACCAGATCGGGGTCGCTGCCGAGGCCGTCGGCGATGCTCCGGCCGATCTGGGCGACCTCGAGAGAGTGGGTGAGCCGGGTGCGCGGGGTGTCCCCCTCGCGTGGACCCATGACCTGGGTCTTGTCGGCCAGTCTGCGGAGTGCGGCGGAGTGCAGGACCCGGGCGCGGTCCCGGGCGAACTCGGTGCGGTGGCCGGCCTCGAATTCACTGCGCGGCGGGCCGAGGCCCGCGGTCTTCGCGCTCTCGACGACGAGGCGTTCGCTGTCGTGTTCGGTGTAGCGGTGGCCCATCGAGTCTCACTGTCCCGCCGTGTAGGTGAAGTCCGCCGAGAAATGGGCGAGCTGATACCACAGCAACGCGCCGGTTTCCCTGGCGATTCCGTGCGCCTGCGATTCGCGGGTGTAGACGGCGGGACCGGTCCTGGTCGGCGCGGTCCACGCGGCGAGACCCTCGTCGCGGGCCATGGTGCGGGTACGCAGCGAATGCCACGGATCACTGACCAGCACCGCCGAGGACATTCCGCGCGCACGCATCGCGGTCGCGACCGCCTCGACGCTGCGCAAAGTGTCCGACCCGGTCTCCACCGCGAGAATCTTGTCGCCCGGCACTCCGCGCGATTGCAGATAGTTCTTGCCCGAAGCCGCCTCGGTGAACAGGTCGCCTTCCTGTTTGCCGCCCACGGTGATCACCCGTGGCGCGACACCGGCCCGGAACAGCTTGTAGGCCCGATCGAGTCGCGCCTCGAACACCGTGGACGGGGTCCCGGAGTACTGCGCGGCGCCCAGCACCACGATCGCGTCGGCGTTCGTGTAGTCGTCGACCCGCGCGACCTGCCAGACCCGGAAGGCGGTCCCGCCGACCAGCACCGCTCCCATCACCACCGATCCGGCCATCAGTCGCCAAGACCAACGCAGCAAGTTCGCTCCGAGACCTAACGGCCGGGCGCGGCCGGGAGCCGCAACAGCTCTGGTACGCGTCGTTGGCGAATTCACTCCCCAAGTCTGCCAGTAGAGGCCTCACCTCCGGCGAGTTCGGCACCTGAACCCGCCACACCGCGCGCTACCAGCCTCGGGCGCGCCACTCCGCCAGGTGCGGGCGTTCGGTACCGAGTGTCGTGTCATCGCCGTGGCCTGGATAGACAACGGTGTCGTCGGGGTAGCGGTCGAAAAGTTTTGTGGTCACGTCGGTGAACAGGGAGTCGAAATCCTCGGGTGAGGTGGTGCGACCGATACCACCCGGGAACAGCGAGTCGCCGGTGAACAGATGGGTACGGCCGGCCCCGTCGGGGAGGGCGAGGGTGACCGAGCCCGGGGTGTGGCCGCGCAGGTGGATGACTTCGAAGACCAGATCGCCGATCGTGAGGGTGTCGCCGTCGGCGAGGAGACGGTCTGGGCGGACTGGCAGCGGGTCGGCGTCCAGTGTGTGGGCGGCGGTGGGAGCGGCGGTGGCGGCTGTCGTCTCCGTCAGCGCGAGCCAGTGGTCGCGGTGCTGATGGGTGGTGACGATCAACTGGACTTGCCCGGGCGTTTCCTGCGCGACCAGGGCCGCGATGCGATCCGCCTCGTTCGCGGCGTCGATGAGCAGAGTGGCGTCGGTGTGCGCGCACTGCACCAGGTAGCAGTTGTTGTCCATGCCGCCGACCGACATCTTGATGATGCGCGCGCCGGGGACCTCACGTTGCTGCGGGTTCGCGCCCGGGGACACGCGGCCGGTGTACGGGCGATCGATGATCATCACGGAAGGATGCTAACCAGTTAGATTCGTGCCATGCCATTGCCGCTGTTGCACGGCCACGCCCGCTGGACCGCCCGGCTCGCGATCACTGTCCTGCTCACCGGTGCTGCCTTGGTCGGCGCGGCGACGGTCGTGGCGGAACCACCGCTGCGGATGGACACCTATGTGGAGGATCGGGCCGAAGCACTCGACGCGGACCGCATCGGCCGAGTGCGCAGATCGGTGGACCAGTTCTACGCCGACCAGCAGGTGCGGCTGTGGGTGGTGTATGTGCGCGACTTCGACGGGCTCACCCCGGAGACCTGGGCCGGACGTACCGTCTCGATGTCCGGGTTCGGCGCACATGACCTGCTGCTCGCCGTCGCCACCGAGGACCGCAGTTACTCGATCGAGGGCCAGTTGCCCCGCGGTGTCAGCGATTCCGAACTCGACAACCTGCTGACTCGCGAGGTCGAGCCCGCCCTGCGGGACGGTCGCTGGGCTGATGCCGGGATCGCGGCGGCCGACGGTCTGGACTCGGCTATGCGCGAGGGCGGAGTGAGCGGCCGCCTCCTGTCGATCATCGGTCTGGTGATCGCGGCGGTGGTCGGCGGTCTGCTGCTCTACTCGCGTAAGCGGCGCCGTGACCGGGCGAAGGCCGAACTCGCGACCGCGCGACGGCTGGACCCGGAGAATGCGACAGCACTGGCCGCGCTGCCGCTGGCGGCGCTGCACGCGCGGTCGCGCGAGGTGCTGGTGGAGATCGATAACGCGGTCCGCACCAGCCACGAGGAACTCGAACTGGCCACCGGCGAGTTCGGGGCCACCGCGACCACTCCGTTCACCATCGCGCTGGACCGCGCGAAAGCCGCCGCCGCCAAAGCATTCTCGATTCGGCAGCGGCTCGATGACGAGATCCCGGAAACGTTGGAGGAGCAGCGCTCGCTGCTCGTCGATCTGATCGGCACGGTCGGACGCGCCGATCGTGAACTCGACGCGCAGGTCGCCGAATTCGACGCCCTGCGCAATCTGCTGATCAACGCCCCGGATCGACTGGATGGGCTCACCAGGGACCTCATCGACCTCACCGGCCGCGTCCCCGGCTCGGAGGCAGAACTGACCCGACTCACCGCCGCCCAGCCCGCCAGCGTGCTCGCGCCGATCCACGACAATGTGACGATGGCTCATGAGCGAATCGCGTTCGCGGAGCGGAACATCGACGCGGGACGCACCGCGCTCACCCGGCCGGTCGGCGAACAGGGCGGGGCGGTCGCCGCGATCCGGGCCGCCGAGGCGGCGATCGGCCAGGCCCGCACCCTGCTCGACGCGGTCGACAACGCGGCGACCACCATCCAGCAATCGCGGGACGGATTACCCGCGGTGCTGGACGAGCTGCGTCGCGACATCGCCTCCGCCACCGAGCTTTCCGCCTTCGGCGGGGCCGAATTGTCCGCCGCCACCGCCGCGGCACGGGCCGCCCTGGACCGGGCGACCGCCACCGCGGACACCGACCCGCTGACCGCCTTCCACGACTCGGTCACCGCCGACAGCGACCTGGACCGCGCGCTTGCCGGGGCCACCGACCGAAAACTCGCCGCCGAGGACCTGCGGCGCAGGCTCGACCGTGCGCTGAGCGATGCCCGCTCCCGGGTGGGTTCGGCCGCCGACTACATCACCACCCGACGCGGTGGCATCGACGCCGAGGCGCGCACCCGGCTGTCGGAAGCGCAGCGCCATCTCGACGATGCGCAGCGGCTGAGCACGGGCGATCCGGCGCGGGCGCTCACCCACGCGCAGGCAGCGGCAGATCTGGGCGGGCGCGCTGTGCGAGCGGCACAGGCGAGCGTGCGCGCGTGGGAACGCAGTCAGGCGCCGTCCGGCAGCGCGCAGGCGGGGGCTGTACTCGGCGGCATTCTGATCGAGGGGATGTTGCGGGGAGCGACGACCGGCGCCCGGCGCTCGGGGTCGGGCGGTTGGGGCGCGGGCTCCTACGGCGGTTCGACCGGCTCCCGGCGGATCAGTCGCGGCGGACGATTCTGACCACGGCTCGAATCGGTACTTCGGTTTCGATCATCTACGAGCGGACCGTAGGCATTCGTGCCACGCTCGTATGCCATGCACTTCGAGACCACCATCGATATCGATGCGAACCCCGAAACGGTCTGGCAGATCCTCACGGATATCGAAACCTGGCCGGAATGGACCGAATCCATCCGCAGTGTGCGACGGCTCGACAGCGGCGAGTTCACCATCGGCAGCCGAGCCGAGGTCCGCCAACCTCGACTGCTCACAGCCATCTGGACAGTCACCGAACTGAACCCAGGCAGAAACTTCACCTGGCGTGCGACAAGCCCCGGTGTCACCACCAGCGCCGGCCACGAGCTGATCGACCGGGTCGGCTCGGTCACCGTCCGCCTCGTCATCGACCAGACAGGATCGCTCGGATGGCTGTTCGGGTGGGCCACTGCGCGCCTCACCCGTCGCTACCTCGCGATGGAATCTCACGGCTTGAAGCAGCGCGCCGAATCGAGATGAGGGTGCCGGCGAAGACGGTGTCCAAATACACGAGGTTCTAAAACCCGATTGCCGAGGTTGGTGTCGCGGGTTACGACGACTTCTTACCTCCGGTAACGCCCACATCGCAGTGGTTCTCGGCGGTCGGCGCTCGCGCTCGATGCCCTCTCTCGGCGGTTGCGTTCGTCCTGGATGAGGGCGTTGGGCGTCCAGTCCACGCGCGCGCTACGCGGAGTCAGGGGTCATGTTCGCCGCGTCGTGGTCTCGCGTTCGTGCTCGACGCGGGCAACATCGCGGGCGATTTCAGCGCGGGTACCTCGGCGGTCAGGCATGCACTGGCCGGACAGAACGCGTGGTCAACGGCATGAATGGACGTTCGCCGCGGTCGGCGTCGCAATTCCGGCCCGATTCGAGGTAGGTGCCGAGGCGCAATAACGTCGATCTATCGTAGATCCGTGAGCACTACCTCTCTGAACCAGGAACCCGACCGTGGCATGGCCCGGGACCGCCGTCGGGAGGAATTGCGGGAGTTTCTGCGTAGTCGACGCGAGCGGTTGGTTCCTTCGGCAGTGGGGCTGCCCGAAGCCGGGCGACGACGCACACCAGGGTTGCGGCGCGAGGAAGTCGCGGTATTGGCGGGGGTTGGCGTGTCTTGGTACACGTGGCTCGAGCAAGGCCGCGATATCAAGGTGTCCGACGACGTGCTCGACGCGGTCGCGCGCGCGTTGCTATTGGACGACATCGAACGCGCTCACCTGTACCGGTTGGCGGGCCTGAATCCGCCACAACAGCAGGCGGCGCCGTCGATTCCGGCATCACCGCAGATGCGGCGTCTGCTCGACACCTGGGCTCCACGGCCGGGCTATATCCGGGACCGGCACTGGAACTTCACCGCGGTCAACGATGCGGCGCGGGCGGTGTTCGGCTATGGCCTTACCGACCACAACTGCCTGACGTCGTTCTTCACCAACATGCGGTTGCGGGTGGTGCACCAGCAGTGGAATGAGATCGCCCCGGCGGTGGCCGCCGGGTTCCGCGCCGACGCCGGCCGCTATCCCGACGATCCCGAGTTCGACCGCATCGCAGGGGATCTGGCACAGGTCAGCACGGAATTCGCCGAACTGTGGGCGCGTCACGACGCGGCCGAGCATTCCACCGCGGTCAAAGCCGTCGACCACCCCGACGTCGGGGTGATGGTGTTCGAAGCAACCCTGTTCCCGTTGCCTGACCATCCCGGACACCACCTCATCCTGCACAACCCGGTCCCCGGCACCGAGACCAGTGCACGGTTGGAGCGATTGCTGCGCGCTCAGCCTGGTGGTGGCACACCCCCCATGAACTGACACTGCCTATCAAGGTGCGGGGACCGCAGGATTGGTGCCATGAGCAACATGCAGATGAAGGCAGTCACCATCCCCGAGTTCGGCCCCGCTGAGGTGCTGCGCGAAGCCGCCGTGAAAATCCCCGAGCCCGGGCCGGGTCAGGTCGCCATCGATGTGGCCTTCGCCGGTGCGAACTTCGCCGAGATCCTCTACCGGCAAGGCTTGGTCGACGTTCCGCTGCCGTTCGTGCCCGGCATCGAGATCTCCGGCTACGTCCGCGCTGTGGGAGCCGCTGTGGTGGGACTGACTGTCGGTCAGCCGGTGGCCGCGTTGACCATCGTCGACAGCGGCGGGTACGCCGAGGTGGCGGTCACCGCCGCGGACCTGGTCGCGCCGATCGATGAGCGGTCGCTGAGCCTGGCCACGGCTGCGGCGTTGCCGTCTAACAGCACCACCGCTTTCCTGGTTCTCGACCGCGTCGCCCACATCGAACCCGGCGAGAGTGTGCTGGTACATGCCGCCGCCGGTGGTGTCGGCAGCCAGCTCGGCCAAGCGGCCCGCCTGTTGGGCGCGGGTCGCGTGGTCGGCACTGTTAGCGCCCCTGAGAAGATCGCGACCGCCACCGCGTTCGGCTACGACGAGGTGATCCTGCGCGACCAGCTCGCCGACGTGGGCGAGTTCGACATCGTGGTCGACATGGTCGGCGGACCCACACGCCGCGCCAGCCTGGACCGGCTCGCTCCGATGGGTCGCATGGTGGTGATGGGCAACGCTTCCGGCGCCGCGGACGTCGGGATGTCGGCCAACGAACTATGGTTCAGCAACAAAACGGTCTGCGGGTTCAACTTGGCCGCCTTTTCCGCCGCCTATTCCGCCGATGCGGGAACCGCACTGCGTCGCGCGGTCGCCGCTGCCGCCAACGGAGACCTCCGGATCCAGGTCGAGATCCTGCCCCTGCATCAAGCGATCGAGGCGCACCGTCGCATCGAGTCCGGCTCCACTACAGGCAAATTGGTACTCGAAGTCACGCCTGCTTGATCCGCACACACCGGCCTTCAGGTCCACGCAGCCCCGTGGCCGACAGCACGAGCGAGACACTGAACCCAGGCAGAAACTTCACCTGGCGTGCGACAAGTCCCAGTGTCACCACCGCCGGCCACGAGTTGATCGACCGAGTCGGCTCGGTCACCGTCCGCCTCGTCATCGACCGCAGGTGCGCTCGGACGCCCCTAGCGCGCGGCACTCGCGATTAGGGTCAGCAGACGGCGACTCTCGACAACGCGGTCAACTCCGCACGCACCGCCGCGAGCAAACCCTCGGCGGGCGCGCTGCCCCCGAGCAGACCGACAATCAGTTCGGCCGCGAACGTGTAAACCAGGAAGGTGACCGCGGCGGAGGCGCCCGTGGACGGCCGGGGGTGCGCTGAGACGTAGACGATCTCGTAGTCGGTCAGCTCGATAGCGGCGGGGGTGCGGAACGCGGGAACGATGCCGGTATTGGTCACCGCGATATGACCGGCCAATGAGTGGATTCGGGTCGCACCATAGAAATCCGGAAAATGCAGGACGGACTGGTGTACGACGCCTTCGGACAGATCCTGGGCCAGCTGACCGGAAATACGCTGAGCGAGTGCGATGAGACCACCCGCGGGATCGACCTCGGCGGCGAACGAGGCCACCCCGGCCATATTCGTGCCCGCTGCCGCGGCGACGGGCGGATCGAGCCGTGCACGCAGGTTCACTGGGTACAGACAACTCAACGCCAGCGCACCGCCCACGTTCTCGGTCGCGTACGCGCGCAGCAGCGCGGCGGTGATGAGGCCGTTCACCGTGACACCCGGCTGACCGCCGAGCTCGACGATCCGCGCGGTGGCGGCCCGATCCAGCCGTACCCGGAGTGGGCGCGCGAGCGTCCTCGACACTGGCTCGGCATTGTCGGCGGGTTCGGCGCGCGCCGGCGTGCACAGCGGTTTGGTCACGTCCTCAAAGCCCGACTTGACAGACCTGGTGATCCCGCGCGCCGTGACATGCCACTCCAGCGGTTTCGGATAGTCTTGTGGCACAACCGATATCGGCGATCCTTCGACGATGTCGGTGTAGAAATCCCAGAGCCGGGACAACAGTTCCACGCAGTGCCCGGCATCGGCGATGCCATGGTGGGCGAACATCGTGACGCGCCAGCGGTCCGCGCCCGCGGCGACGACATCCAGATAGGCCAGCTGCGCGGCGGGGTCCACCGCGGGAACGCCGACGCTGTCCACGTCACCTTGGCGCACCGACACCGAGTTCCACATCCGCTCGTCGGGATCGAGCAGATACCCCTGTCCCGCACCATCTTCCACGACGCGGCAGCCAACTACCGGGTACGCGCGCCGCAGCGTATCGAAGGCCGCCTCGAGCGCCGTGGGGTCGAGAGCTCCCCGTACCGAGATCGATCGGCCCGTGTAGGTGCCGTGCCGTACGAACCGCTGCTCCGACGGCGCCAGAGCGCGCAGCACGCCATCATTTTCCCGCAACACATCGCAAGCGTGCGGCAACTCGGACGCGGGTGCAAACCCAGCGGGTAGGCGGATGCGGAAGACTGCCGGTATGAGTCTCGCGGCACACCTGGAGGAGATCGGCCGTCCCCTGGTCGAGGAACAGCGCACCCACCCCACCGTAGCGGGTATTGCCGACGGCACGCTGCCCGAACCGGTCTTCCGATCCTGGTTGGAGCAGGACTATCTGTTCCTGCTGGACTACGTCCGGGTATTCGCCCGGCTCGCCTGGCAGGCGCCCGCGGACCACCTCGGTGACCTGGTCGACCTCGCGCACGCCACCTACCACGAGGAGCTCGCGCTGCACCGTTCGCTGGCCGCCGAGTTCGGCGCCGACCTCGACGGCGCGCGAAAAGGCGCTCCGTGCGCCGCGTATACGGCGTTCCTCCTCGACTCGGCCGCCTCGTACAGCGAGGGCCTTGCCGCGCTCTATCCGTGTATGTGGGGATATTCGACACTCGGCGCACAGCTCGTCCGGAACCCGCCCGCGGAGCCACGCTACCGCCGATGGGTGGACACCTACGCCGATCCCGGCTTCGCCGAACTCGCCCGCCGCTGCGCGCAGATGATCGATGAGGCGGGCGCCGATCCAGCGCGGGCGGAACAACTGTTCCGGGAAGGGATGCGCCACGAACTCGCGTTCTGGGACGTTCCGCACTGAATCGCCCGCCCCGGGAGCTGCCCGGTCGGTGCGAGCCCGGAGCGCCTGACGCACCGGCTCCGGTCCCTGGATCAGACCGGCGACCGTGCCTTCAGGGATGCAGCACGATCTTGCCGCGGGTATGGCGCTGCTCGAGTTCGCGATACGCATCCTGCACACGGTCGAGCGGATAGACCGCGGCGATCGGAACCTGGATGGCGCCCGCGGCGGCTTGGTCGGCGAGTTCGGCTAGGACATCGATGGTGCCCGCCGCCGCGTTGCCCTCACCTTTGACGCCGTACTTCTCCACAGCGGCGAAGTTGATGATGGTGTCGATGCGCTCTACCGGGACGCCGAGTTCCATGGCGATGTCCACGTAGTCGCCGCCGAAGGTGTCGATGAACGCGTCCAGACCCCCCGGGGCCGCGGCACGCAACGCGTCGATCAGGTTGTCGCCGTAGGCGACCGGGATCACGCCTACCGAGCGCAGCCATTCGTGGTTGGTTTCGCCCGCGATGCCGATGACCTCGGCGCCCCTGGCGCGCAGCAGTTGCACCGTGATCGAACCGACTCCGCCGGCCGCGCCGGAGACCGCGACGGTGTCGCCTGCCTCGGCGGCTACGGCGCGCACCGCGGCGAAAGCCGTCGTGCCCACGATGTACAGAGCCCCGGCGACATCCCAGTCCAGACCGGCGGGCTTGGGCGTCACCTGATCAGCGGGCACCAGCACGTGGGTCGCATGGCTGGTCCGGCCTTCGGTGAATCCGAGCACCTCGTCACCGACCCGGATTCCCCCGACCCCGTCGCCGACCGCCGCGATCCGGCCCGCGAAATCGCTCCCCTCGCCGGACGGGAACGTCGCCGGCCAGCGTTCGTGCAGCATGCCGCTGCGAATCAACGCCTCACCCGGGTTGATCCCTGCCGCGACGACCTCGACGAGCACCTTCCCCGGACCCGCTTTCGGCGTCGGCACCTCGACGACCTTCAACTCGTCGATTCCGCCGTAGCGGTCGAACATCACTGCTGTCGCCATACGTAGCTCCTCACCTCTGGGTGATCTACGGCATGTCGAGCGCCATCGGCGGCGCCGTCAGACCGGATATTTCCACCCGCCACCGACCGAAACATGCCGGTTCTCGCCCGCCACCACCGTGCTGGTCCCCGCCGCGCGAAAGAAAGCACCGGCCCTTGGGAGCGCACGCCCAGGCCCCTGCACGAGTTCACGGTCCGATAGCCGGTGAGTTTGCCTCGGCAAAACCGGTCTACCTCTACACAAGCACCGTCCCCCGGACAACACACCAGGAAGGCAGCCCATGAACCGTCCAGCCGTGGCATCACGCGAAGACTGGCTGACCGCGCGCACGCGACTGCTCGCCGAAGAAAAGGCGATGACTCATCGAATGGACGAGTTGACCGAGCGGCGCCGTGCCCTGCCGATGGTTCTGGTCGACAAGGACTACATTTTCGAAGGCCGCACGGGCAAGGCCACCCTCGCCGACCTGTTCGACGGTCGCCGTCAGCTGATCGTCTACCACATGATGTGGCGCTGGGATCTGGATGCGGGCTGCCCGAGTTGCGCCCTGCTCCTCGACAACGTCGGTCATCTCGCCCATCTGAACGCGCAGGACACCACGTTCGCGGCAGTGTCGCGCGGCCCGTGGGAAACCCTGGACCGATACCGCGAACGGATGTGCTGGACCTTCCCGATGTATTCGTCGCTCGGCAGCGACTTCAACTACGACTTCCACGCCACCCTGGACGAAGCCATCGCGCCGGTGGAGTACAACTATCGCACCAAGGCCGAACTAGAGGCCGCGGGTCTCACCTGGCACACCGACGGCGAGCAGCCCGGCACCAGCGTCTTCTGGCGGGATGACGACGACACGGTGTTCCATACCTACTCCTCTTATGGCCGCGGCGGCGACATCTTGATCGGCACCCATCACTACCTCGACCTCACTCCGCTCGGCAGGCAGAAGCATGTCGGCGAAGCCCTACACCACGACAGCTACGGAGCCGCCGAATCGCGCTGTCACTGACCGGTCGCAGCGCGCAACGGACCTGCTGGACCTCCGTTGACACCGTGGGCGAGGAACACGTGCGGGCGTCCGACGCCGATCGAGAGACGATCGTCGACCAACTACGTCACGCGATGAATGAAGGCCGACTGTCGCTGGGCGAGTTCGACGATCGGGTGCAGCAGGTACACGCTGCCAAGACCTAGGGCGAGCTGACGCCGCCGCTCTCCGATCTTCCCGCGCAACAGGATTCGCGACCGGCGCGGACCAGCGGGCTCGTTCCGCACTCAGAGACGATCATGTGAGTTCCGTGGGTCTTCGTCAATGCGCTGCGCGTCGCCATTTACCTCGGGACCGGCGCAGGCTATTTCCGGCCGTTCTGGGTAGCGGTGCCGTGGGGACTCGCACTGCTCATTCCGACCACAATCGGCATCTCGGCGCGCAAGGACAGTTCCTGACCGAGACAGAACGCCCCGCGGCCGATTCCGGCCATGGGGCGTTCTCGGGTCGGTCAGGCACCGATCAGGTGCTGAGCCAGGTATCCCTCGACCTTGTCCAGTGCGATGCGCTCCTGGGTCATCGAGTCGCGTTCGCGGATGGTCACCGCCTGGTCCTCGAGCGTCTCGAAGTCGACAGTGATGCAGAACGGGGTGCCGATCTCGTCCTGGCGGCGGTAGCGACGGCCGATCGCGCCCGCGTCGTCGAACTCGACGTTCCAGTTTCTCCGCAGTTGCGCGGCGAGGTCTTTCGCCTTCGGCGTCAGATCGGCGTTGCGGGAGAGCGGAAGCACCGCCGCCTTCACCGGGGCGAGCCGGCGATCCAGGCGCAACACGGTGCGGGTGTCCACACCGCCCTTGGCGTTCGGGGCCTCGTCCTCGGCGTACGCGTCGACCAGGAAGGCCATCAGCGAACGGGTCAGACCCGCTGCCGGTTCGATGACGTAGGGGATGTAGCGCTCGTTGGTGGTCTGGTCGAAGAAGCTCAGTTCGGTGCCGGAGTGCTCGGAATGCGTCTTGAGATCGAAATCGGTGCGGTTGGCGACGCCCTCCAGCTCACCCCACTCGTTGCCCTGGAAGCCGAAGCGGTACTCGATGTCGGTGGTGCCGGCCGAGTAGTGCGAGAGTTTGTCCTTCGGGTGCACGAACAACCGCAGGTTCTCGGGGGTGATACCGAGGTCGGTGTACCAGGAGAACCGGGTCTCGATCCAGTACTTGTGCCACTGCTCGTCCTCGCCCGGTTTGACGAAGAACTCCATCTCCATCTGCTCGAACTCACGGGTGCGGAAGATGAAGTTGCCCGGGGTGATCTCGTTGCGGAAGCTCTTGCCGATCTGCGCGATACCGAACGGCGGCTTCTTACGGGCGGTGGTCATCACGTTCGCGAAGTTCACGAAGATGCCCTGGGCGGTTTCCGGGCGCAGGTAGTGCAAGCCCTCCTCGGATTCGATCGGCCCGAGGTAGGTCTTGAGCATCATGTTGAAGTCGCGCGGCTCGGTCCAGCGGCCGACGGTGCCGCAGTTCGGGCAGGCGAGCAACTCCATCGAGACCGTGTCCGGGTCGTCGATCTTGTTCTTCAGTGCGTACGCCTCCTGCAGGTGGTCCTGCCGGAAGCGGTGGTGGCAGTTCAGGCATTCGACCAGCGGATCGTTGAACACGCCGACGTGGCCGGAGGCCACCCACACCTGGCGCGGCAGGATCACCGACGAGTCGAGGCCGACGATATCGTCGCGGCTGGTGACCATCGCGCGCCACCACTGCTTCTTGATGTTCTCCTTGAGTTCGACACCCAGCGGACCGTAGTCCCATGCCGACTTGGTGCCTCCGTAGATCTCACCGCTCGGGTACACCAGACCCCGGCGCTTGGCGAGGTTGGCAACGGTGTCCACCTTCGACTTGGGTGCCACTCGAGAATTCTCCATCCACTACGAGTCGGATTGTTGTGTCGAAACGACACTATTGTGTTGGCGCAATACTGCGATGGTGCCCAGCCTATCGGCACTCCCCAGGCAGGTCTTAATCGCACGCCTCGGCGTGCCCATTTGACATGCGCACCTATGCATACGCAAACTGGTAATGCTTTCCATTAAGGAGTTGGTGACATGACCTCCGAGACCGCTGCTGCGCCACCGCACAACCCGTATCGGTCCCCCGCCCCCGCGGCGGTTCCCGCGCGAACCGTGCTGGAAGACGCGGGCGAGCTGTTACGGGCGCTGGCCGCTCCGGTCCGGATCGCGATCGTACTGCAGTTGCGCGAGTCGCCACGCTGCGTACACGAATTGGTCGACGCGCTAGGCGTCACCCAGCCACTGGTCAGCCAGCATTTGCGTATCCTCAAAGCCGCCGGCGTCGTGCACGGCGAGCGGTCGGGTCGCGAAGTCCTGTACGAACTCGTCGACGACCACCTGGCGCACATTGTCGTCGACGCCGTCGCACACGCCGAGGAAGGGTGATTCGTGCCAGACAACACGGCCGCTCCGCAGAAACCGGTCGGCATCCGCAGCACCAGACAGCGCAGCGCCATCGCCGCCCTGCTCGGTGACATCGACGAGTTCCGCTCCGCCCAGGAGTTGCACGACGAACTGCGCAAACGCGGCGAAGGCATCGGCCTCACCACCGTCTACCGGACCCTACAGTCGCTCGCCGACGCCGGCCTGGTGGACGTGCTGCGCACCGACTCCGGTGAATCCGTCTACCGGCAGTGCTCGACCGGCCACCATCACCACCTGGTCTGCCGGCACTGCGGTCGCACCGTCGAGGTGGAGGGCCCAACGGTCGAGGCATGGGCCGAGGCGATCGCGAGCGAGCACGGCTTCACCGACATCAGCCACACTTTGGAGGTGTTCGGCACCTGCACGTCGTGCGTGCCGGCGAGACACCGCACGAGCTGATCGGCGAGTCTCCCGAGCGGTTCGGTCGACGGCGCCGAGCCAACCAGAAGCGCCGACCAGGGCTGTCGGTGACCGAACTCAGCCCACCGGAACCGGATCCCGCGTCGGTAGCCGTGTCTGCGCGGGTCGAGCGCGCAGACCCTCTGGACAGCTCGGAGTACCGCGTCTACCTGGTCACCATCCCGCTTACACCGACGGATGAAGCAGGGGTGTCACGGCATAGGTTATGACGGCTGTCGCGCCGTCAGGGCAGCAAACCGTGCCTGGCCCGGCCCGCATTGGACAGCACGAGCAGCAGCATCGTGGTCAGTGCCTGGTCCTCCAGCCCCGCGGCCGGGAAGGTGTATCGGAGGATGACGTCGGCGAGCTTGCCGTGCCCGATCACGGTGAGCGAGCCGAACTGCAGAGCATTGTTGCGCTCAGCGACCCGCTTGTGCAACTGCGGCTTGAGCGGCCGATCCCAGGCCAGCACGCAGGTGAGGGTCAGCACGTCCAGGCCGGGCGCGAGATTCACCGCGCGCAGCGAGCACAGCGCTCCGTCGTATTGGAACCCGAGCGATCCATCGGATTCGACGCGGACATCGATGTCGTAGTGCGATAGACAGGCTCCGGCCCGCGCCTGTAGCTCTCGCTCCGGGGTCACCGCTGCGTCCATGTCCGTGCCACCGTTCACTTGGTGCCGCCGAAACGGCGGTCACGCGAAGCGTACTGGAGACACGCCTCCCACAGATTGCGCCGGTCGAAATCGGGGAAAAGCGTGTCCTGGTATACGAATTCGGCGTAGGCCGACTGCCAGATGAGGAAGTTGGAACTGCGGAACTCGCCAGAAGGGCGCAGGAACAGATCCACGTCGGGCATATCGGGCTCGTCCAGATACTTCGCCACCGTCGCTTCGGTGACTCGCTCCGGATCGATCTCGCCCGCCGCTACCCGGCGTGCGATCTCTCGTGCCGCATCGGCGATTTCGGCCCGACCACCGTAATTGACGCACATGGTCAGGGTCATCACCGTGTTGTTCTTGGTGAGTTTCTCGGCGGTCTCCAGTTCATTGATCACGCTGCGCCACAGGCGCGGTCGCCGTCCAGCCCAGCGCACCCGCACGCCCATCTCATGCATCTCGTCTCGGCGGCGACGGATCACGTCGCGGTTGAAGCCCATGAGGAAGCGCACCTCATCGGGGCTGCGGCGCCAGTTCTCCGTGGAGAAAGCGTAGGCCGACAACCACTTCACCCCGATCTCGATGCAGCCTTCGACCGTGTCCATCAGTACCGCCTCGCCGCGCTCGTGCCCGGCGGTGCGCGGCAGCCCGCGCTCCTGCGCCCACCGTCCGTTGCCGTCCATCACCAGCGCGACATGGTGGGGAACCAGTTCCGGTGGCACCTGCGGCGGCCGAGCTCCCGACGGATGCGGCGAAGGCGGACGGACGACGCCTGCGATATTCGGCCTGGTCGCGGTGGAAGAGTCTCGGCGGAGGATCACGGCCTCCATCCTGCCTGATCGCCGCAGCACGCTGTAGTGCCGAGTGCTTCCTGATGAATTCCGGGTTCTCGTCGGCAACAGTGACCTATTCTTTTCCATATTGTGACGCTGGGGAGGGGATTCTCGCACGTGACCGACTTACCAGGCACCGGGACTGCAGCCGGTTTCCGCGCCACTCGCGAATTACTCGGGCTCCCGGTTCCCTGGTGCGCACGATTCTTCGAGGTCGCCGAGCGCACGGTCGAGCGGTGGGAGAAGGGCGCCTTCCAGATTCCCGACGCCGCGGCCCGCGAGCTCGCCGCGATCGCGGAAGAAACCGAGCAGGTGGTCGAGGCCATGATCGACGCCATCGACGCCGGCGAGATCTCCCCGCGCCTGCACACCTACCGAACCAACGACAACTACTGCAAGCACGAGCCGGATACCCGCTACCCAGCCACCTGGCACCGCGCGGTGTGTGCTCGCGTCATGGTCGAGCTGCCCCAGGTAGAGCTTCAATTCGTGGAGTAGTAGCGGCCGACCGCTCGATCAGCGGCAGCGTACGCAACTGACGCTCCAGATGCCACTGGAGATGTGCCGCGACCAGGCCACTCGCCTGTCTGCGCACCACATCCGGCACCGTCTCGACATATTCCCAGTCGCCGCGCCGCAGGGCGATCAGCAAATCGAGCACACCCGGGGAAGGCGTCGCCGCACCCGGCGGGCGGCAGTGCACACACACCGCGCCGCCGGCCGCGACGTGAAAGGCTCGATGCGGACCAGGTGTCGCGCACTTGGCGCATTCGTCCAGCGCGGGCGCCCACCCCGCGAACCCCATGGCGCGCAACAGGAACGCGTCCAGAATCATGTCGTGCGGGCGTTGCTTGGCCGCGATGGCGCGCAACGCGCTCGCGGTCAGCGCGTGCAGCCGGGGCGCGGGAGCGCGTTCCTCGCCCGCCAGCCGCTCGGCGGTTTCCAGCACGGCACACGCGGTGGTGTAGCGCCCGTAGTCGTCGATGATGTCGGCAGCGAACGCCTCCATCGTGTGCACCTGAGTAACGGTGTCGAGCGTGCGCCCCGGATGGAGTTGCACATCGATATAGGAGAACGGCTCCAGCCGAGCCCCGAACCTCGATTTGGTTCGCCGCACCCCCTTGGCGACCGCCCGCACCAGACCGTACTGCCGGGTGAGCAGCGTGACGATACGATCCGCCTCGCCGAGTTTGTGCTGGCGCACCACCACAGCCTCATCCCGATACAAACGCACGTCGTCATCTTCCCACGCGCGTCCGACCACCCGGCGCAGACGCGGCTACCCGCGTGCTGCGCCGCCCAGCCTCGTCGCGCCGACGATGCGAGGCAGACGGTTCTCTGCCGGTGGGGGCCGCGATAGCGCTTCAGTCGCCAGTGCTGCTTCAGTCGCCGGTTCGCAAAAGTCCGGAGATCAACAGCAGCACCGACTGCTGAGTCTGCGCACGGGTGGTCTCCGGGTCGGTGGCGTGCGCGACGATCAAGGCGGCCTCGCTGATCACGCTGATCACGAGTTGGGCGAGCACCGGGACCGGAGCATCGGCGATCAGTCCGCCGGCCCGGGCGCGCTCGAGCTGGGTGGTGATCAAGCCGAGGCCGTGCGCCGATTCGAACTCTCGCCACGCCTGCCAGCCGAGTACGGCGGGTGCGTCGGTGAGTCCGATCCGCAACATCGCCGGCCGCTGGCAGATCTCCAGGAAGACACCGAGTCCGACGGACATTCCGGCCATCACGTCGTCGGAATCGACCGACGCGATCGCCTTCTCGATCTCCTCGGTGGCCTCGACCTCGATCTGCTCGAGCACGGCGCGAAACAGTCCCCGCTTGTCGCCGTAGTGGTGGTGTAGCGCGCCGCGAGTGACCCCGGCCTCGGTGACCAATTCTTCGGCCGAGGTCGCCGCGAAGCCCCGCTCGGTGAACAAGCGGCGTCCGGCCTGCTCGAGCGCAGCCCTGGTGGCGCGGGAGCGGTCTTCCTGGCTACGGCGTGGCATGCAGCCGAGTGAACTCCAGGATCGCTTCGGTGAGCAACTCGGGCTGATCTTCTGGAAGGAAGGTGTAGGAGTCGTCGATCAGTCGCACGGTGGCGTTCGGCAGGTCGCGGGCCAGACGCTCGGCGAACGAGACCGGGAAGACGCGGTCGGCACGAGCCCAGGCCAGCAACACCGGGAGGTCGATCTCGCCGAAGTGCCTCGCGGCGGCCAGCGTGTAGCGGGGCTGCACGGATATCAAGAAGCGACGCAGGTCTTTTCGGATCGCAGCCGAGTTCCGACTCGGCAGCAGATACGAGTCGATGATCTCGGGTGGCACCGGCCGCTTGGCAACCCAACCGAAGGTCAGCGGGAGACGGTGCAGCGCCCGGATACGCATCGACTCGGTCAACAGGCGGATCGACCCGGGGATTCGCGCCAACGGCGGCAGCACCGAGAACGGCCGAGGAAAGAAGCTCTCGTAGCTGTCGACGGATGCGAGCACGACGCGGCCGATCCTGGACCGGTCCCGGGTCAGCAGGATTTGGGTGATCGCGCCACCGGTGTCGTTGGCGACCAGGGTCACGTCGGTGAGGTCGAGCCGCGCGAGGAATGCGGCGATCAGGTCGGCGACGCCGACCGGGGTCAGGTCCGCGTTCGGGACCGGGATCTGGTGCGCGCCGAGCGGCAGGTCCGGTGCCAGGCAGCGGTAGCCCGCGGCGGCGACCGCCGGTACCACCTTGCGCCACAGGTCTGCGTTGACGAGCAAGCCGTGCACGAACACGACCGCAGCGCCCGCCCCGGTCTCGTGATACCGGATACGACCGCCGGGCAAGTCCACCTCGCGGGCGGGACCGAGTGCTGCGCTGATTGCCATGGGTACCTCCTGGTCGTCGCGATTCCTTACCACTGTTACATACATACAGAATGTATGTCTAGGTCAGGAAGGGGCCACCCCCTCGACATGGGCGCTTGATCAAGTAAGCGCTCAGCGTTGCCGAAACTGTCGAGTGCGACCACGCGGTTGCGGCTAGTCGGCAACTAGCGTGACGGGCATGGAGCGGTAGGCGTGCAGGTTCCGCAGGTGGTGTGGGACCGGCGGGCCGTCCAGGCGCAGATCCGGGTATCGCTCGAAGAGGGCGCGC
>NZ_JBEZDA010000033.1:0-31233 GCF_040647855.1 Nocardia sp. NPDC049220 | reverse complement strand
CATTCTCAACTGACACCCGATGAACAACTGACCTCCGGGGTGACTCCAGGCCTGGTCCGCCTCGCCGTCGGCATCGAAGGAATCGACGACATCCTGGCTGACCTACGTGCCGGCTTCGCGGCAGCGACGACGTGACCGTGAGCAGCGAATCGAGCATTGCCCACTCGTCCGACGTAGCACTGCCACCTTCGGATGGGCGGCTCGGCACTGTCCCGATCGGAGACGTGCGGCTGGAGAGCGGCGCCCTCGTTCCAGACGTCCAGTTGGCGGTGCAGCGCTGGGGTGAACTCTCCCCCACGCTGGACAACGTCGTGCTCGTCGAACACGCGCTGACCGGCGACTCGCACGTTGTCGGCAAGCCCGACGGCATCCACCCGCTGCCCGGCTGGTGGGATGGCATGGTCGGGCCGGGAGCGCCGCTGGACACCGACGAATGGTGTGTGATCGCGACGAACGTGCTGGGCGGCTGTATGGGCAGCACCGGGCCCACCACCCTCGCTGCGGACGGAAAAGCCTGGGGCGCACGGTTTCCGGAGATCTCCATCCGTGACCAAGTGACCGCCGAGTCCGCGCTGCTCGACCTGCTCGGCATCGGGCGGCTCGCCGCCGTGGTCGGCGGATCGATGGGCGGCATGCGGGTGCTGGAGTGGATGGTCAGCGCGCCGGAACGGGTCGGCGCGGCCCTGGTGCTCGCGGTCGGCGCTCGCGCCACCGCCGACCAGATCGGCACCCAGACCACCCAGATCGCCGCAATCAAAGCCGATCCGGACTGGCAGGGCGGCGGCTACCACGACACCGGCCGTCCACCGTTGGTCGGGATGGGCATCGCTCGACGCATCGCCCACCTGTCCTACCGCACCGAGGCCGAGCTCGACCATCGGTTCGAGAACAAGCCCCAGGACGACGAGAACCCCTGGAACGGCGGACGTTACGCGGTGCAGAGCTACCTGGACCACCAGGCCGAGAAGCTGTGCAAGCGCTTCGATCCCGCCACCTATGTGCTGCTGACCGAGGCGATGAACCGCCATGACGTCGGCCGCGGACGCGGCGGCGTCGCGACAGCGCTCGCGGCCACACCGGTGCCGTGTGTGGTCGGCGGCGTCGACTCCGATCGGCTGTATCCGCTGCGGACCCAGCAGGAGCTGGCCGATCTGCTGCCCGGCTGCGACGGGCTCGAAATCGTGCACTCGCGCGACGGGCACGACGGTTTTCTCACCGAGGCGGCCGCGGTGTCGAAGCTGCTGACCGAGACTATGCGACTCGCGCGCAGCGGTTTGCGGTCCAAACGCTGAGCCGCCGCCGATTCGGGGGTCCGGTCGCGTCCTGGCACGTCCGAGCGCTGAGCAACCGCCACCTCGGGCGGTTCGGTCGTGTGACAACCCGCGTGAGCCGGCCTCTGGCCTCGTAGCACTGTAAGCCCGGGTCCCGGCTACGCCTGCGAACGTCGGGCGGGCCACGACAAGAGAACGGCTGGGATGTGGTGCGATCGTCGCATCGGCGATCACACCGATCTCGGCGTCAGCGCGCTCGTCACTGTCGGTTGCGGCGACGCAACCGACGGCGAACCCTTGTCCGCTGATGCCGACAGCCCTTCACGTGTGATTCAGGTCACATCATTCTGATGTCACGAAGGGAAGGGCAGCTTGCGTCTGGTGGTCGTCCGCACGGCGGGAACGACCGACACAAAAGAGGCAGCACAACGATGAACGCGACAGCAGCACAGCAGCACGAGGTCCTGGTCCTGGGCGCTGGCTACGCCGGGCTCTCCGCCGCGATCCAGCTCGCGGCCCGCACCAGGAAGCGCGGTGACCTGCGAGTGACGCTGGTCAACCCGTACGACACCTTCACCGAGCGGCTCCGGCTGCATATGACCGCCACCGGCCAGGGAACGGCCGAGATGAACATCCCAGAGTTGCTGGACGGCACCCGGGGCCGGTTTGTCCGCGGCTGGGTCACCGCCGTGGACGCCGAGGCGAAGACCGTCCGGATCGACGACGACAGGGTCCTCCGCTACAACACCCTGGTCTACGGCCTGGGCAGCATCGCGGACACCGTCGCCGTCCCCGGCGTTGCCGACCACGCCTACACCCTCAACAGCCCGCAGGCCGCCGCCCTCCTAGCCGACCGGCTGACCCGGCTCGAGGGTGGGACCGTCGTGGTCGGCGGCAGCGGCCTCACCGGCGTCGAGGCCGCCGCGGAGATCGCCGAGCGCCACCCGCAGCTCCAGGTGGTGCTGCTGGGCCGACAGGAGCCGGGCGCGAGCATGCACCCGAAGGCCAAGGCTTACCTGGACACGGCGCTCGCCCGCCTCGGCGTGTGGGTACGCGGCGGCGTCGAGGTGGTCAAGGTGCTGGCGGACAGCGTCGAACTCGCGGACGGCCCCAGCATCCCGGTGACTGCGGTGCTGTGGACCTGCGGTACCCGTGTCTCGCCGCTGGCCGCCGCCGCGGGCCTGACCGTTGACGAGCGCGGCCGAGTGGTCACCGACAGCGCGCTGCGCTCGGTCTCCCACCCGGACGTCTACGCTGTGGGCGATGCTGCGGCGATCCGTCAGGGCTACGGCGTGTTGCACGGGACCTGCCAGAGCGGCATGCCCACCGGCGTGCACGCGGCCCTCTCGATCCTGCGGGTACTGGCCGGCAAGGAGCCCAAGCCCTTCCGCTTCGGCTACTACCACACCTCCGTCAGCCTGGGCCGCGGCGACGCCGTCGTGCAGTTCACCCACCCCGACGACAGCCCGCGCCGGATCGTGCTGACCGGAAAGGGGGCCGCGAAGTACAAGGAGACGGTCAGCGCCGCGCCGTGGCCGACCTTTGCCCGCATGAAGAAGATGCCCGCCTCGGGCGCCTTCTGGCCGCACGGCGGCGGCTACACTCGGATCAGGAGCGCCAAGTGACCCACCCGCAGGCGGCTGACCCCGACCAGCTCGCCTTCCAGGAGTACCGCACCCTGCTCTTCTCCGTCGCCTACCGCATCCTCGGCTCCGCCGCCGACGCCGAGGACGTGGTCCAGGACGCGTGGCTCAAGTGGTCGGCGGCCGACCGTTCCCAGGTCGCCGACCCCAAGGCCTACCTGACCCGGATCATCTCCAACCTGTCGATGGAGCGGCTGCGTTCGACCCGCCACAAGCGCGAAACCTACGTCGGGCCGTGGCTGCCCGAGCCGATCCTCACCAGCCCGGACTCCGCGGACGGCGTCGCCGCCATGGACTCGGTCTCCATGGCCCTGCTCGTCGTCCTGGAGACGCTCAGCCCCCTGGAACGCGCGGTCTTCGTACTGAAGGAGGTCTTCGCCTTCAATTACGCGGAGATCGCCCAGGCGGTGGAACGCTCGGAGCCGGCCGTCCGGCAGGCCGCGCACCGCGCCCGCGAGCACGTCCAGGCCCGCCGGCCCCGTTTCACCGCGGACCGCGCCCACCAACGCGACGTCACCGAGCGGTTCTTCGCGGCCGCGACGGGCGGCGACATCAACACGCTCATGGAACTGCTCTCCCCGGAGGTGACACTGTGGACCGACGGCGGCGGCAAGGTCCGCCAGGCCCTCAAGCCGATCATCGGCCTGGAGACCGTCTCCGGCTGGTTCGCCGCACTCAGCACCGCGACCTACCAGGGCATCGAGCCCGGGCAGATGCGGGCAGAACTCACCTCGATCAACGGCGACCCCGGGCTGGTCTTCCGCGGCCCGGACCGCGTGGTCGCCACGATGACCTTCGACTTCGACCCGGAAGGCCGCATCTCGACCATCCACAACGTGGCCAACCCCGACAAACTCCACGCCGTCGCCGACGGCACTCGGCACGACATCTTCTGAGTCGCCCGATCGATATCGACGCCCGCCGGAATCCCCGGGAGCGTCTGGTCCCGTTGCCCCAGCACGAGCCTGGCACAGGGCGGATGCGGATGTGGTCGTTCGTGACCCACATCCGCTGATCGGCTTGCCTGCCTTGCCTGTTGCGACAGGCGCCCGATCGTCCTGACCGCCGCCGAGCGGCACCGGAAGGTCATGAGTCAGGACCCTACGCGCGCGCGAAGCGCGTGTTTGGATCATCGACAACGGCTCCTCCCACCGCGGCAAGGCCGCAGCGGATCGCCTTGTCGCCCGCGTTCCCGAACGCCGTGCTGGTCCATACTCCGGTGCACGCCTCCTGACTGAACCAGGTGGAAATCTTGTTCTCCGTTATGCAGCGCAAAGTCGTGGCGCCCAATGACTTCACTGACCTTGCCCAGGTCGGGGACCGGCATCAACACCCGCGGGACTTCCGGCGCCGACCACTTAGCTAAGCGACGCCGAGGGTGTTGATCGTGGCAGCGAGAAACACGATGCTCGAACCGAGCAGGGTCAGCGCGCCGACGTCGAAGGGCTTGCTGCGCACCGCGAGCAGACCGACGCGTGCGGTCGGCAGGCACAGGCGAAACGCCGCAGCCAGCAGCGTCGCACCACCGAAGAACAGGGCTCCGCGCCGCCACCGGTCGGAGGCGACGAACACCACCGCCACCACGATGACCAGCGAGACGACGACCATCGGCAGATGGCAGCGCAGGAATTGCATGGCGAGGCCGCGGTTGGCGGACCGCGGCTCGGCGATGGGCGTGTCGGCGTCGGGCACGCTTCGATTCTTGCAGATGTGGCCGACCTCCCGCCGCCGACGGTGGATTCGCCGTTTCGGCCACAACATGACTGGTGGCGGAACGTTTCGCCGCGGTGGAATCAATCGAGTTCACTAGGATCGATGCCATGACCGCAGCGCGTGACTACGACGACCTACACAGTTTGGTCGACCGGCTCACTCCGGACCAGGCACAGGCACTGCGCGCTGTCGCGCTGCAGTTGGTCGTCAGCGATTCCGCTGAGCAGGGCGCGACGAGCGAGCCGATCGGTGAACAGCGCGGGCGGCTCTCGTTCGAGGGTTCGACGCGCACGGAGCCCGACCTCGTCGTCAGGTCACAGGAAAAAAGATCCTCCGCGCGGAACGTGGGAGGCGAGCCGGGTGATCGCCTGCGTCACAGAGTCCTTGTTGCCCTGCTCGACGACAACGATAAAGATCATCGGCGGTGTCTGGACTTGCTCGAACTGCGCGGCGCGCCGGTGCTCGTCCCCAGTTCGGGTACGCGCGGAGATGTGGTGTTTCGTGCCGACGCGCACTGACCGAGCCGAGGCCGATCAATGATCGAAAACTGGTCTATCGACTCGTGCTGATCCATTTCGGATAGCCGAGCTGGTTCGATGCCCTCGCCGAACGACTCGACGGGACCGAGGCGGCAATCTCGGGCCGCCGCGCTGGTGACTCGCGAACGCGGCTGGACCTGGAGCCGCTGAGTTTGCTCGAAACGTACTGAGTGACATGCGGATCGGCTTCGTCCGGCGGCAGCGGCCTTCGCTTCGTCGAACCGCATCCCGCGAACGACTGCCACCGGTGGGGGAGCATCCGCGGTGTGGCTGCTGGTGATGCCGCCGAGCGGCGAGTCGCCCGCCGCCCGGCGCTCCACGAGCGGATCACACCTCCAGGTCCTCCTCGATGCCCTTGAGGTGATGCCGGGCCAGCGCGAGGTTCGCCCGCGCCCGATCCAAAGCGAGGTAGAGGAACAGGCCGTGGGACTTACGGCCGGTCATCGGGCGGATGATGTGGTACTGGCCGGACAGCGTGATGAGGATGTCCTCGATGCCCTCGTTCAGACCGAGCTGCTCCATGGTGCGCAGTTTGGCGCGTACCACCTCGGTGTTGCCCGTGCACGACGACCCGCGAGATCACGTCGTCGAGCAGTTCGGGAGGGACTGCGGCATCGTGTCGAGCCCACGGCTATCCCAGCACTGAAACCTATCGATCCGGGGCTGACCGATCGGGGAGGCCGGCGACCCGGCCGTGCGAGAACCTGATTGACTGGCTCCCGTGTTCCACTTGATGTTCCACGAGCCGTGCATCCCGCCGAATACCGGCAACGCGATCCGGCTGGTCGCGGGCACGGGATGTCATCTGCATCTGATCGAGCCACTGGGGTTCGACCTGTCGGCGCCGAAACTGCGGCGGGCCGGGCTGGACTACCACGATTTGGCTTCGGTGACGGTGCACGCGAATCTGGCCGCCGCGTGGGAGGCGCTGCGGCCCGAGCGGGTCTACGCATTCACCACGCAGGCCACCACCCGGTTCACCGACGTGGCCTATCGGGACAACGACGTGTTGCTGTTCGGGACCGAACCCACCGGACTGCCCGCGGAAGTGCTCGCCGACCCGCACGTCACCGACCGGCTGCGCATCCCGATGTTGCCGGGCCGGCGCTCGATGAATCTCTCGAACGCGGCGGCGGTGACGGTGTACGAGGCGTGGCGCCAGCTCGGGTTTCCCGGCGGCGTCTAGTTCAGGTGCGAAAAGCGCTGTCCGGTGGTAGGCCAGACAGCGGTCAGTCGTCGATCGCAAACCGTTTGAAGCGCGAGGTCACGCCGGCCACCAGCCGAACCGCAGACTTGGGCACACCATAGTGCACGGCGAGTAATTCGATCGCCGCCTTGTTGGCCTTGCCCTCGACGGCCGGAGCCCGCACGTATAGCCGCAGGCTCCCGTCATCGAGGGTTTCCACCAGCGGGCCCTTACGGCTGTTCGGTGTGATCGTCACGCTCACCACCGTCGGCACCCGCTTCTCCCGAACTGGTCTTCGCGCCGCCCG
This sequence comes from Nocardia sp. NPDC049220, assembly GCF_040647855.1. Lineage (NCBI taxonomy): Bacteria > Bacillati > Actinomycetota > Actinomycetes > Mycobacteriales > Nocardiaceae > Nocardia > Nocardia sp. NPDC049220. Next base: position 24,574 of record NZ_JBEZDA010000033.1, on the reverse strand, counting down.
GGACGCTGGTCGTGGACTCTGCCTCCGGCGCCGGAGCAGGCGCCGACTGTACCGCACCCGACCCGGCCTTCCTACGCCGCGATATCGGCCGCGCGATGGCCCACACCACTGCGGCGATCACCGCGACGAAGCCCAGCCACGGAATCGCTTTGCCGGCGAACACCACCGCGTCCTGCAACCAGTCCACCAAGGAGTTCCAGCCGGTCACCATGCCATCCCAGAAACTGTGCGCGCTGCCGCCGGAGTGCTTCTCGTCGGCGGTGACCTCGATGGTCAACGTAGACAGCGCGATCTGGTCGTCGAGATGACGCTTCTGCGCGGTGAGGCTGTCGAGCTGGCCCTGACGGCTGGACAGCGCCTGCTCGGCATTGAGCAGATCGGCGGTGTTGGTGGCGCTCGCGATGAGTGCGCGCAGCCGGTCGACCGAGACCTGCAGTGCTCTCATCCTGGCGTCCAGGTCTTCCCACTGCATGGTCACGTCGTCGCGGGTGGTGCTGACCCGGGTGATACGCCCGACACTGCCGAGCCCATCGATGAACGCCTCTGCTTTGTCGGCGGGCACCCGCACGGTGAGAGTGGCGCTCGGCCCGCTGTGCGAACCGGGCTCGCGCTTGCCGTCGGTGCCGGGTTGTTCGGTGCGGCTGTCGATCCGGCCGCCCGTCGCACGGACCTGATCGGCGATCGTGCCCGCCGCCTCGATCGGTGCGTCGGCGGTGAGTTCGACGCTGCCGGTGACGACTTCCTTTCGCGCGGAGACGGTCTGCCCGCCGGAGTTGTCGTCCCGTTTCGGCGGCGCTTGTTCGCGCAACCCGGGGGGCGTGGCCGCGGGGGCGGGTGCGGTGGCCATCATCGACGAGCGGTCCGGCGCGGACTTCGTCACCTCGCCTCCGCAGCCGACGAGCAATGTCAACCCCAGCAGGCCGATGCCGAGCACAGCTAGCTTCCTCATGACTCGCACAGTAGCCGGTCGTGCCGTGCGAGCAGGCCCGGATAATCGTTCTCCAGAACGCTTCTCACACTTCTCTCAATCAGCGGAAGTCGCGCGAGGTCGACTGGACCCGCAGATCCATGCGTTGCAGATGTTCGGCGACGACGCTGACCGCGCCTTCGGAATTCTGCACCCGACCGCGGATGAGCAGGGCGGGCGCGCCTTGGGCAAGGCGACGATAGCGGCTCCACAAGCCCACCGAACAGACGACGTTCACCATGCCGGTTTCATCCTCCAGATTGAGGAAGGTGACGCCCGCCGCGGTGGCGGGCCGTTGTCGATGAGTTACCGCGCCGCCCACCAAGACTCGGGAACCGTCGGGGACGCCGAGCAGGCCGGAAGCCGGTATCACGCCGAGGGCGTCGAGCCGAGGGCGCAGGAACTGGGTCGGGTAACTGCCCGGAGAGACGCCCATGGCCCAGACGTCGGCAGCGGCCATTTCCAGATCGCTCATACCGGGGAGTGCCGGCGCGGTAACGGCCGCGCCGGTCCCGGGCAGACGGCCCGGACGCTCGCCCGCGGCGGCGCCCGCCGACCACAGCGCTTCGCGGCGGGTGACGCCGAGACTACCGAGTGCGCCGGCCGTGGCGAGGGACTCCGCCTGGGCGACAGTGAGTTCCACCCGCCCGGTCAGGTCGAGGAAGGACGTGTAGGCCTGCTCGCCCCTGGCGGCGACGATACGTTCGGCGAGGTCGATGCCGATATGACGGACTGTGGCGAGACCGAGACGCACCTCGGCGCCCTTCGCCTCGAGAGTGGGTTCGGCGCGACTGGCGTTGATGTCGGGCCCGTGCACCACGACACCGTGCCTGCGAGCATCGGCAACCAGGGACTGCGGGGAATAGAAGCCCATCGGCTGGGCACGCAGCAGACCCGCGCAGAAGGCGGCGGGATGATGCAACTTGAACCAGGCCGAGTAGAAGACGAGCGAGGCGAAACTCTGCGAATGACTCTCCGGAAAACCGAAATTCGCGAAAGCGTAGAGCTTCTCGTAGATACGATCGGCGACCTCGCCGGTGATGCCGTGCAGTTCGCGCATGCCTCGGTAAAGCCGGTCGCGGAGCCGCTCCATGCGTTCGGGAGACCGTTTGGAGCCCATGGCGCGGCGCAGTTGATCGGCCTCTGCCGCGGTGAATCCGGCGACATCGACAGCCATCTGCATGAGCTGCTCCTGGAACAGCGGCACCCCGAGGGTGCGTTCCAGCGAATTCTTCAGTGCCGGATGGTCGTAGACGATGTCTTCGGTCCCGTTGCGCCTGCGAATGTAGGGGTGCACCGAGCCACCCTGGATGGGACCGGGACGAATCAGCGCCACCTCGACCACCAGGTCGTAGAACCTCTGCGGTTTCAGCCGAGGCAGCGTCGCCATCTGCGCTCGCGACTCGACCTGGAAAACGCCCACCGCGTCCGCACGCGACAGCATCTCGTAGACCTCGGGTTCGGCCAGATCGAGTGCGTGCAGTTCGACAGTCTCGCCTTTGTGCTCGCGCACCATATCGATCATGTAGCGCAGCGCGGAGAGCATGCCGAGGCCGAGCAGATCGAACTTCACCAGGTCGATGGCGGCGCAATCGTCTTTGTCCCATTGCAAGACGCTGCGGCCAGGCATCCGCGCCCACTCCACCGGACAGACGTCGGCGATCGGCCGGTCACAGATCACCATGCCGCCGGAGTGGATACCCAGATGCCGTGGCAGTCCCTCGATGTCGGCAGCCAGCGCCAGCACCTCGGCGGGGATGTCGGCGTCCGGCTCGGAGGCGGCAATTCGCGTCGCCACGGAGCCGCCCGGGAGCGTCGATGCGGCAATACCGCCCCAGTGGCTCACCTGCTTGCTCCACGCGTCCTGCTGGCCGGGCGAAAACCCCAGTGCTCGTGCGGCATCGCGCACCGCGGACTTGCCGCGGTAGGTGATGACGTTGGCCACCTGCGCGGCGTACTCGCGCCCGTACTTGGTATAGACGTGCTGGATCGCCTCTTCACGGCGGTCCGACTCGATGTCGACGTCGATGTCCGGCGGGCCGTCGCGCTCCGGAGAGAGGAAGCGCTCGAACAGCAACCGGTTGCGCACCGGGTCGACGTTGGTGATACCGATCGCGTAGCAGACCGCGGAGTTGGCCGCCGAACCACGGCCCTGGCACAGGATGTCGTTGTCCTGACAGAAGCTGACGATGTCGTGCACCACCAGGAAGTAGCCGGGGAAGCCCAAGGCGTTGATCACCGCAAACTCATGCTCGATCTGCTCATACGCTTCAGGGTTGAGCTCCGGAGGGCCGTAGCGCCGCGCCGCGCCCGCCAGGGTGAGTGCCCGCAACCAGGACTGCTCGTCATGGCCGGGGGGCACGTCGAACGGCGGCAGCCTCGGGGCGATCAACTTCAGGTCGAAGGCGCAGGCACGGGCCAGCGCCGCCGCGTTCGCCACCGCCTGCGGGCAATCGGCGAACAGTCGCGCCATCTCCGCCCCGGAACGCAGATGCGCACCGCCCGCGGGGCCCAGCCAGCCCGCCACCTCGTCCAGGCTCCGCCTGGCCCGGATCGCCGCGAGCGCCATGGCGCGCCTGCGCTGGCGCGGCGCGGCGACATGCGCTCCGGTGCTGGCCAGCACGGGCAGGCCGAGGCGATCGGCCACAGCGACGAGGTGGGCGTTGCGCTCGTCGTCCTCCGGGATGCCGTGGTGGGTCAGTTCCACGCTCACCCGGTCGGCGCCGAAGCGTTCGGTCAGATCGCGCAAGGCGGCCTCCGCGTGAGCGAAACGCGTATTCCCCGTGCGCAAATCGCACTCCAGCGCCTGGCGAAGGTGCCCCTTCCGGCAGCCGGTCAGGATGTGCCAGTGCCCCTCGGCCCCGCGGGTCAGCGCGTCCAGGTCGTAGCGCAGGATGCCCTTCTCCCCCGCGGCCAGGTGGGCGGTCGCGATCGCACGGGACAGTCGGCGGTAGCCTTCCTGGCCGCGGGCCAGCACCAGCAGGTGCGGACCAGCCGGGTCCGGCGCCCCGGTGCGCGGCGCCGAGTCGGGTGCGGCGGCGTGCCCGCGCTCCGTCGCGGACGCGCGCGGTGCGAGGTGGGCGCCGAGTGACAGTTCGGCGCCGAAGACCGTGGGCATCCCCCACTCCTTGGCCGCTTCGGCAAAGCGGACCGTGCCGTAGAAGCCGTCGTGGTCGGTCAGCGCGATCGCCTCCAAGCCGAGCCGCACCGCCTCCTCCACCAATTCCTCCGGCTGACTCGCACCGTCCAGGAAGCTGTAGGCCGAATGCGTGTGCAGTTCCGCATACGGCACCGGCGCTTCGTCGGGGCGCCGCACCGGATCAGGCCGGTACGCTCCGCGCTTGCGTGACCATGCCGGACTGTCACCGCCGTCGCCGGGATACATCGCCTCCGGATTCGTCCGTCCCGGCCGCCCCGACAGCACCCGCTCCATCTCCGCCCAACTCGGCGGCCCGTTGCTCCAACCCACACCACACCTCCTAAAATCGAACATACATTCGATATAGTAGTTGCGTGTCAAGGTTCCCGGCAGGGTCGCTCGGCTTACGCACCGAGTTCGCGTGACGATGAACCGCGCCCCTGGTACCAGTGACCCGGCAGCGAGCGCCGGTCGCTGTGATGTGGTCGGGGTTCGTCCCCTGCTGGTAGAGGAACGCAGCTCTGCCCACTTGGGTCGAGAGTTGCCGGGAGTACGCCGTCGACGCGGATCTCGCCGGAATGCGAGCGCACCGCGCCGCCCGAAGATGATGCGGCACAACCCGACACAACAGGATCTAGGGCGCTTTTCGGCGGGATTCGGTCTTGTTCTTCGCATCTGCTCGTCGACCCTGCTCCTTCGGAACGAATCGGACGATGTCGGCACGCGAGGCGATCTGCAACTTCTGGAGTACCGTCGCAACTTGTGCGTCGATGGTCCGGCGCGATGTGCCACGCCGGGCGGCGATCGCCGAATTCGTCCACCCCTGGGCTGCCAGCATCGCGACATCCTGCTCGGCGAGGGTCAGGGCGAGCCAGTCTGCGTGCTCGGCGCCCATACCGCCGACCGGCTTGGGACGCGTTCCTATCGCCAGTGTGCCCATGGCCAGGTGCTGAACCTCATTCAACTCTGGTCGCAGCGCCGATCCTCGCGCTTCGGCGGCAGCGTATGCCTGCGGGCCGAGCACGTTCTCGGCTGCCTGGACAGCTTCGGCGGCGAGATCTGCGAATGGCCCGAGCTGATCGATGTCCACACCGAGCCCGGCGCGAAGCGTCCGGGTACCGCCTGCGAGTACAGCGATTTCGGTCGCCGTTGCCGTGGCCGCGCGCCGATCGGCCGGACCGCTCGCGGGTTCGGTGAGGATTCGCGCCAGTGACCACGCGCGAAATTCGACCGCCCACAGTGCACCCCACTGTTCACGGGTCGGCACCAGATTCGCCAGCACCGAGCGCTGAATTGCGAGGGCCTCGGCGGCCTTCCCCAGCCTCGTCAAGGCGATCGACCACGTCAGTTGCGCCCAGAATCTGGTCCAGGTCGATCCCGCGGCCGTGGCGCGTTCCAGGTATCGCCAGGCCAGGTCGCGCGCTTGCGCGGGGGGACCGAGAAGTCCCGCCGCGAGTGCCGCGAACTGTTCACTCGGGACAGCCCCCGACATGCTGCCCGCATGATCGAACTTCTCGCGGGCGCGTTCCAGTACGGTGACGGCAACCGGGTCCTTACGGACCACCATGAGTTCGACGCCCAGGGCGAAGTCCACGACAGCGGGCAGACCGAGGTCCTGCTCAGGCGCCTCGCGCCAATCGTGTCCCGGATCGGATAGACATCCCTGGACACACTCCTCGAGCAGCTGTTCCGCATCCTCGATTTGACCCACGCACAACATGATCCACACCAGCAAAGCCATCGCCGTCACCTGTAGGTCGCCTGGCTGTGGCGAACGCGCACAGGTTGCGGCCAGTGCCCGCTCGGTCCACAGGCGGATCTCCCGGAACGAGCCCGTGACGAATGGCAGCCGCAGGACCAGCAGGCCCACACAGATTTCCAGGCCACGGCGGGCGCTGCCGGCGGGCGTGAGGCTGTGCTCGATCGCGGTGATGATGTTGTTCCACGCAGCGGATGCCCAGTCGATCAGGTCCCCTTCCGCTGGGCCGAAGTACCTCGCCGCCGCAAGCAGGATTTTGTCGCGATAGTAGACGCAATGACGTTCGGCCAGCCAGGCGGCCTCGGCTATTCCCCCGGCCGATCGCTCACTCAACTTCTGCTGCGCGTACACGCGAAGATTCTCTGACAGCGAATAACGGACGGTGGTCGTCGTGAGATGCCGGGACACCAACGATTGGTCGGCCAGTCGCCCCAACAGATCTTCGATCTCGTCCGGGACGAGACCGATTCCGCCCTCGGCAACGTCGGGACCACCGCTGCGGCTCGGGCCGGCGCAGATGACTCGGATCGCGTCCAAGTCGGCGCCGACGGCGGGCACCGTTGCGTTCGCAACGTCCGCGCCGGTGTCATAGCCTCCGGCGAATACCGACATCCGATCGAAGAGCAGTTTCTCCTTCTCCTGACACAAGTTATAGGACCAGCTGAGGACGTCGTTGATACTGCGATGGCGCTCTTCACCACCGAGCGTCGGTCCGGATGCCCAGTCCAACCGGCGGTCGCCCGGCAGAGTTCCACCAAGTTGCCCCAAGATCATCGCCAGCGGCTGGCGCACCAGGTGACCGGCCGCCAGACGAATGAACAGCGGATGATGATCCATGCGCTGACAGATCCGGGCAGCCAGGGCCGCCTGCTCTGGACCGGTGATCGGGTGCCCGGTCAACTCAGCCCGATACCGGAACAAACTCAGTGCCTGGTGCGGCGGCAAGGGAGGCACCGCGAAAAGGCGTTCGTCGACCCAGCCGATGGCCTCGCGACTGGTTGCCACTATGCACAATTCCGGTATCGCGTCGAGCATTCGAGCGATCACCCTGCCGACCTCGGGCAACACGTGCTCGCAGTTGTCCACGACCAGCACAGTCTTGACGGCCTTGCCCCTGGCATCGAACTTGGCAAGGGCGGTGACCAGCGCCTCCCACATCGAGCGGCCCGAGTAATCGGTCGTGACAACCGACCTCGTGATTTCCTCCTCCACCGCCGCTGCGCTGCTGTCGGCGGCCAAACGGGCGAGCCGGACCCAATGCACCGTGGTGCGGCGCGCTGTCTCGAGCAGTCGTGATGCCTGTGCAGCCAGCCGGGTCTTCCCGATGCCGCCGGGGCCGATCAATGTCACCAATCGGGTCTGGCGCAGCAGCAACGTGATGATCGTATCCAACTCGTTCTCGCGCCCCACGAAGTCATCCGATGGCGCTGTCACGTCGTGCTCGTCGTGATAGCCCGCAGCCATACCTCTGACGATATCGGCTCACCCGAGTATCGCGACTCGAACCTTCAGGTAGGGATTGCCGAGACGCCGGCCGTTCGCCGAAGCGCATCCCGTGATCGAACTTTTGGCCGCACAACGACACTCAGGCCACCGGCTCCTGCGACGTACCGATGTGGAACGCGATACCTAAGCAATCACTCTGTGTGCGTCGACGCGACCGAGAGCGAGCCGGCAGGGAGGTGGGCGAGCGTGGTGTGTTGTCTGTTGCTCGGCGGGCTGATGTTGCTCGGGCCCGAGGCGGCGCGGTGGTGGCGAGCGCTGCGACGACCCGCCGGCTCTCGAACACATCACGTGGTGGTTTCCGAGGTCGGCACTGCTCGCCACCTGGTCGTGTCGACCAGCTCGCCGACAGCGCTGGAGACACGATGACGACGACCGACTTGGTTCCATCGACCCGGCTGCGGGGCCGGTCGACCGCGCGTTGGTTCAGGCGCACTGTGGCCATCGTCGCTGTCGCGTGGGTGGTCGCGGCAGCCGGTCCGGCGCTGTCGGGGTTGTCCGGTCCGTGGCATGCATTCGGCGCCGGGCTGATCGTTCCCGGTGCCGGGCTGATCGTCGCGGTGCCGCCACTGGATCATTCGTTCGGTCCGGCGATGATTGCCGGACATGGTGCGCTGATCGGCGCAGAGATCGTTATCGCAGGGTGGGCGCTGCGCCGATATCTGGTGAGGGTGGGTATCGGTGTCGCCGTAGCCGGCGCTCTGCTGGCCGCGGGGATCCTGATCCTGCCGGCGGCCGTTGTGGTCGCTGGGCATGTGATTGCTTTTGTCGGCGTTCTCATCGCGTCCGGGTGGGCGTTCATGTTCCGGTGTATCGCACGGTCGGATTACGTGACCCTGCCTGTCATTGTGGTCGCTGCCGCGGCGACCGGCGCGGCTCTCGCGGCCCACCACGGTGACATGATCGGCCCATTTCACTGGTTTTCGTGGGCTGCGCTCGCGATCGCTGTGGTGTCAACCGGTTCCGTGATCATCCGTGAGCGGATTCGCCACCGCGCCGCCCAGCGTGTCGGAGCCGAACGCGCACAGTTTCTCCGCCAGCGACCCACCGCGACACGCACAAACCCGGTCGCGTTGCGGCGCTCGGCCGAAATTCCTGTTGTCTCGGAGGCGAATGCCGAACAACTCGCTTTGCTCCGGCACCTGCTCAGCATCGCCATGCAGCCACGCGGCGAGTGGAACGGCTTCGACAGCGAAGGGCCCGGACCACTACAACAATACCGCTATCAGCTCAACGCGCTGGGCTGGGCACTGTCGATGTACACCTATTCGCACACGCCGGCGCTGCGTGGACCGCTGCACACTGCGCAGTTGAACCTGTTCGACCGCATGCAGGACCGTGCGGTCTGGGGATACTGGTACTGGCAAAACCTGCTGGGTAACTGGGACTTCCACCACCGCCGGTCCGACCCGATCGATGTGCGGCAGAACATCATGTTCACCGGATACCTCAACCTACAGTTGGGTATGTTCGAACAGGCCACCGGCGATCTACACTTCCGCACCGAGGGGGCTTTGGAATTCCAGTGGTCGCAGCACCGGTCGAGCACCTACGACCGGGACATGATCAATGCGATCGTTGTTCGGAACTTCGGTGGCGAACTGTGTCTGTGGCCGTGTGAACCACTTCCGCTCGGGCGGTCGCGTACCAGGGGACTCGTGTTCCCGTACTGCAACGCCGTCAGCGCGGCCGGTGTCGCCGTGCTGGACGCGTTGTGCGGCACCAGCCACGCAGCGAAGATCGCGCCTCGGCTGCGACGCGCGCTCGATACCGAATTCACCGCGGCGGACGGCGATATCGTCAGCTTCCTCGTCTCCGGACTGGGACTGACCGCGCGTGGCTTCCGAGGACCGACAACAACCGCGGGAATTGCGGCGTTCCTGGCACCGGTGCTGCCCGAACTCGCCTGGCGTGCGTGGGAAATCCTGCGCCGGGACTGGTTGGAGACCGGTCGCTACCTACAGCCCAACTCAGCCGGTACCGAATCTCCGACCGCCGAGGACTGGGGTTCGCGGGCACCGACGAACGCGGAGTCGCTCGCCGCGGCCATGCTTCTCGCCCAGGAGTGTGGCGAGCAGGACTGGCAGGCAGAGTTGTGGCGTGCGGCCGTTGACCAATTGTGCTTCACCGAATACGAAAACGGCCCAGGCGTCAAAAGATTCAAGGCCGCGTCGGTACACGCCAACGGGATGCTCGGCTTGGGCAGTCTGGGTCGCCCGTCGGCGCTGACAGACATGATGTCGATGACGCGGCCACCCGCATGGAACAGCGGGCCGCGCATCGCGGCGATCCCGCACCCGGATGTCATGGTGGCACTGGCCGTCACCGACGGCGCCGGCCTGGACGCCGTCCTGCGGCCAGGTCTGCGGCCCGGCCGATTCGCTCTGGTTCTGGACCAGCTACAACCAGGACGAACATATGCCGCACACGGCACCCGCGAGCAACGCGTCTGCGCCGACGAACGCGGCATCGCCCACATCGTCATCGACCTGCACGACAGGACTGCGATCGAACTGAGGCCGGAATGACCAACTCACCGATCAACACCGGCGGGCCCCGCGTGGCACTGTATTCGCCTGCGTTCGCCGCCGATCCACCCGGTTTCTATCAGCAGATGCGCGAATCCTACGGCTCGCTGGTTCCAGTCGAACTGGCCCCGGAGGTGCCCGCGACTTTGGTAATCGGTTATCGGACCGCAGCGCGCATACTTCACGACCCGGCCCGATTCCCGGCCGATCCCCGCGCCTGGCAGCAGAACATTCCCGCAGATTGCCCGGTGCGACCGATGCTGGAGTGGCGGCCCAATGCCATCCGCAGTACGGGTGTCGAGCACCTTCGCTACCGGCAGGCCAACGTCGCTGCCATCGCAGCCGTCGATCTGCACGGGTTGCACAACGTCGTCGAAGATATCGCCATTCCGCTGATCCACACCTTTTCCGAGAACGGGTCGGCCGACCTCCTCAGGCAGTACGCGACCCCACTGGCCTTTCAAGTCATCAATGCCATGCTCGGTTGCACACCGGAGATCGGGCAGCGGGTCGCAGCCGGCATCATCGCGATGTTCGAAGGTAATGACGCCGCCCGCGGTAACGGCATGCTGATCGAGGCGCTAACCGAATTGGTTGCTCACAAACATGCCGAACCCGGTGCCGACATCACGACACGGCTGCTGCGGCATCCTGCCGCATTGAGCGACCGCGAAATCGTAGAACAGCTGGTCCCGCTCTACGGTGCCGGCGTCGAACCGACCGTCAACCTCATCGCCAATGCCCTACTGGCGGTTCTCATCGATGAGACGTTCGCCGGCGGCATCCTAGGCGGCAGTCTGTCGACCCGCGATGCCTTGGACAAGGTACTCTTCACCGATCCTCCCATCGCGAACTTCTGCATGACCTATCCGCGGCAACCAATCCTGATCGACGATATTTGGCTTCCTGCGCACCAGCCGGTGGTCATCAGTATCAGCGCGTGCAACACCGACCCCACGGTCGGCGCCACCGACCACAGTGGCAACCGCGCTCACCTCGCCTGGGGCGCCGGGCCACACGCGTGTCCCGCACAGCAGGCCGCATACCTCATAGCCCAAGATGGACTCGATCAACTTCTCGACGCGCTACCGGAGATCCAGCTCGCCGTCGCGCCCGACGCGCTGACCTGGCGGCCTGGCCCCTTCCACCGAGCGCTGGCAGCTCTGCCGGTCGTTTTCCCGCCGTCACAGCGTTTCGAACTCCGGCAACCCTCCGAGGCCGATGCGCGGTCGTCACCAGGCGCCTCCGACTGACCCATTCGCATCCTGCCGAGGTCGACGCAAGCCGGAGCGGTGCGGGGAGATCACGAGTTCGCGAGCGGCGACAGGGAACAGGCGAGCAGAGCAGCTTCGATACTTCGGAGCCGACTCCGAATAAGAGCGCCGTAGGCGTCGGCGGCAAGGACATCGAGATGTCCGCGAGCGATCGCCAGTTGCATCCGGGCCACCTCGAACTCGCCGACGCGCCGATGACTGTCGGCCAGGTTCAGATACAGCGAAGGAAGAAAACCTCGCAGTCCTTCGTCGAGCGGGATACCGGCGCCGAACACCGCCGCGAGTGCGCACTGATCCCAGCGCAGCGCGTCGGCGGCCTCGGCCTGCAGGTCGGCCAGGTAGTGCGCGATCAGGCAGCGGTGCAACGCGTCCGCATGATCACCGGTTTCGTGCCATAGCTTTTCCAGCACCTGCCGCGCCGCGATCTGGTCAACGCCACCGAGCCGCACCGCGGCAAAAACCTCCGCCATCCGATCGTCCGCCATGCGCCGAGTATCGCACATATGTTCGATAGATTTCGAGACCCGTTCGACTCGGATTCCCACCCGCCGCAAACCTCGCGCACGACGTATCCCGAACTCGCCAACCGCATCGCCACGACCCGCCGCGCTGGCGCGGGCGGTAGACCCAGGACGCGAGCAGACCACTCGGGACGTAAACTTACTTAACAGTAAGTTAAAGTAACCGACCCGCGAAGGAGCTGTCCATGACCACGCAATGGGGATCGGTCATTCCGATGTCCACACCAGCCCAGACCTGGGCAATGCCCGCCTCCATCAGCTCGTCGAAACCACTACCCGCAGACGACCACGCCGACGTTGCTCCACACAGCGATCTACTCGCACATCCCATATGCGGCCGGGTCGTTGCGGGGACCTGGGCGGCCAGGAGCCACCATCGACACAACGATGAAAACCACACCTGATTCCCGTGGGCCGCAGGAACTTTACAGACCCAACCGACCCAAGAAAGAAGGTAGAGCAGCGATGACCAACGCATCCGCTGAGACCGACCCGCGTGGGCAGATTCGGCGCTCCCGTCGCGACCGTGACCTCACCGGACGGCAGGTCCTGATCACCGGAGCCTCCTCCGGGATCGGACGGGCAACGGCGCTGGCCGTCGCGGGCAAGGGCGCCATCGTCTTACTGCTCGCCCGCCGCGGCGCCGAACTCACCACCGTGGTCGAGGAAATCAGGGCCACGGGTGGCCGCGCGTACGGATACCAGTGCGACATCACCGATTCCGACTCCGTCGAGCACACCGTCACGACCATCCTGGACGAGCACAACTACGTCGACATGCTGGTGAACAACGCGGGCAGGTCCATCCGCCGTGCCATCCACCGCTCCACCGACCGGCTACACGATTACGAACGCACCATGGCGGTCAACTACTTCGGCGCGCTGCGCCTCATGCTGGCCCTGCTGCCGCAGATGCGAGAACGCAAGTTCGGACACATCGTCAACATCAGCAGCGCGGGGGTGCAGGTGGCGACGCCGCGGTTCTCGGCGTACCTGGCCAGCAAGGCGGCGCTGGACAAGTTCACCGAGGTGGCCGCGGTCGAAACCATGGCCGATGGTGTCACTTTCACCACCATCCACATGCCGCTGGTGCGCACCCCGATGATTACCCCGAGCGGCGATCAGGGACCCGCCGAGTCGCCCGAGTGGGCGGCCGCGACGATCGTCCGCGCGCTGACCGAACGGCCCAAGCGCATCGACGTTCCATTGGGCACCCTCGCCGAATACGGCGCCCTGTTCACCCCGAAACTCCGCGACCGCATCCTGCACCGCTATTACCGCGCCCTACCGGACTCTCCCGCCGCCAAAGGCGAGCGCACCGCAACAGCCGAAATCCTTGCCGAACCCGCTGCCCCTCGACCGAAACCACCAGCACAGTCGGCGGCTCGCCGCGCCACCGGCACCGCTCTGCGTCGAGCGGCCCGTTGGGTCCCCGGCACACACTGGTGATCGGGGCGCAACGCGGTCTCTCGTTCCGGAACGATCCGATATCCCACAGCGTGACTCGCTCCAACGGCCCAACGGCTCCGAGCGTGACAACGGAGGTGGTCAGCGACCGAAAACCGTTCCGCCATCCCACTGCACATCGCTCCCGTGCCGTAAGGCCATCGCGCGGCACGCCAGTAGTCGCCAGTGCGGTCCCCACCAGTTCTTCCGGCGTCGCAATCGAGGCCTCAGCGGTTGGAGACTTCTAGAATCCGGGCCGCGCACCCATCGGCTCAGCCCGCCAGGAATGGCCGGACAGCCGCGGTGAACTCCCGGTAACGGTCGCGGTGAATGCTGTGGCCGCAGGTGAAAGCGGTCACCGTGCAATCGGCGATGGCGGCTTGCAGGATACTCAGTTTCGCCGGGTCGACCATGCCGCCGGGACCGCCGCACAGCACCAGCGTCGGCGCGGTGATGTCGGAGAGTCGGTCCCACCACTCCGGATTCGGCTTACGGAACTGCTCCAGCGCGATCCTCGTCATGGAACGGTCGAAGGCGAGCACCGCGCGCGGGTGCCGAATCAGGCTCGATGTGGCGTGCCACAATTCGGGCACGGTCGGGAAGTGGCGGGTCAGGTACAGTTCCTCGGCGCCGGATTGCAACGGCAGCGGACACTCCTCCATCACCAGCCTGCGCACCAGTTCCGGCCGCTCCTGCGCGACGCACGACACCGCGTAACCGCCGAGCGAATGCCCGACCAGATCAACCGAGGCCACCTCCAGCCGATCGCACAGCGTCAGCAGATCGGCGCCGAAGTCGTCGAATCGGTAGGAATCGGTGTGCGTACTATGACCGTGTCCGCGTAGGTCGGGAATGATCACGCGACGCCCGGACTGCACCAGGACGTGGGCGAACCGATCCCAGGTGTGACCGTCGCCGCCCATGCCGTGCACCAGCATGACAGGAACGTCACTGACCGCGCCCACCCCCGAATCCCGGTAGGCGATTCGCACGTCTCCGAATGCCACCCGGTCCACCATCAGATCCACGACTTTCGAGGATACCGACGGTCATCGTCGAGTTGTAGCCCGGATCACCGGAACCAGCTGCGTCGTCACCGGACTGGAGACGTTCGAGACCGAAACCGTTCGAAACGCCTAATCGACAATCGGTTTCAGCGAATGTTCAGCGACCCAGCGATCTCCGATGTCCCGTACAAGCGCCAGGGTGACGGTGGCAGCGCCCTTGTGGCAACCGATGGTTCGACACCTACGCCCCGGTCCGCGCCGGCCATCACACAAGCCTGCGCACCAAGTCAGGCCGACCTGATTTCGAAGACCGGATGGGTGCGGGCGTTGTCGAGGAATTGCGCCGGCGCGGAGTCCACGTTCACATCCAGGTACGGCAGGACGAAGAACCGCCGATACAGCAGCACAATGGGTTTCGGAACGCGGGGCGGACCCGACACCAGCGCGGCCCGGAACACTCCGGCCGCCTGATCGGGCGGCAATTCCACGGCCGTCACGGTCTCGACATGTTTGCCGTGGCGCAGCGCCGCCTCCCCTCGGGCCGCACGCAGGTTGCGCACCCAGTTCACGGTGCCATAGGACGCCACCAGGTATCGCCGGTCGCCTTGTTCGAACACCGCCAACGGAGTCTCGATCGCGCGGCCGCTGCGCCGCCCAGGCACGGTGAGCACACGGAAGGTCCACATCGGCAATCCGGCACGCAGCACGATCCGCATCCATGCGTTGGACAGCCGGACAGCCCATCCTGCTCGATACGGCTTGGCCATAATTCGAGCGTCCGCCTGTGTGCGCGCGAGGGCAAGGGCCCGCACGGCCCGATGAGCGGGGCGCGACTATCGACGTCTTCACCGGCACAGTCGGTCAATTGGCGCGAGATACCGTTGAGTCAACCGATGCTTGCCGAAGCATACGAAGAATTCGAGCACTATGGCGGCGATGTGGGCCCGCCCTGCGTGAACGGTTCGACAGCGGCCGGTTCGCCGAGGGTATGCGCCAGCCCGTTGTACACGCGGGGGCATTCAGTCGTAAAGCCCTTCGGCGCGCCAGATTTCGTCGTGGTAGACCAGCAGCAGTACCCGGACGTCGGGAGGCGCACCGTCGAGTTGGACCTGCGCGCGGGCGGCGCGTCCGACGGGGACGTCGTCCGAATTTGGCACCCACCACCGTTCGTCCACCGGCCATGGTCCCGCCCAGCCGGTCAACCGCCACTGTCTACTTCCCCAGCGCAGGAGTGCGGGCGCGGCGTCGAACAGGCCGCGGTCGGTGACTCCGACCGGGGCGCCGTCGGCGGATTCCAGGCGTACCAACGGACGGTTCAGCAGTATCACGGCCGGCGCGGGCTCGGGCAGACGGCCCGGCCATGGCTGCGCGGGATCGGCCGCGGGGGCGAGTTCGTCACCCAGCGCGACCATGGTGATGCGCTCGGCGGGCCCACGTCCACCGCTGAGCACACCGATCCGCACCGCTTGCCCGCCGAGCAATCCCTGCACTCGGATCAGTGCGCGCCGAGCCCGCTCGTCCTCGTCGCCGACCCCACCCCACAACCCGAGTTGTAGCGCACCCGCCGCAACCACTTCGACCGGTTCCAACCGCAGCATCGTGACCGGTGCGGTAGGCCGTGCGCCGTCGCGCCGGGTAAGCCAGCCGTCCAACTGCCAGCGCACCCGGTCGGCCGTGTCCTCCGGCGTCAATGGCTCGGCACACCGCCAGATCCGGGCCAGCTTCTCCCCCGCCGCGGTTTCCGCGGACACCGAGAGCCTGGTACAGGCCAGTCCGGCCGCCGCGAGCGCGGCGTGCAGTCGGGTGGCGAGCAGACGACCGGCGAAAGCGGCGGCATCGACCCGCTCGATCGGTGGATCACAGCAGTACTCCACCCCCAGATCCGGTGGCGGCCGCCGGGCGGACGGCGGACGCTCCGGCTCCGCTCGGGCACAACGATGCGCACGCACGGCGTCGGCGCCGAACCGGGAGGCGACCTCGGCCGAGGACAGCGCGGCGAAGTCGCCGACCAGGCGTAAACCCAAGCGGTGCAACAGATCGACCAGGTCGACACGCTCCGGCGCGGCCAGGCTGGGTTCGACCGCGAGTTCACCCACCGGCAGCGGCGCGAGAAACCGCGGCCCCGCGCCGGCGGGCACGATCGCGGCGCGGCGGGCGGCGAGCACCGCGGTGGACAACTCGTCGGCGATCCCGACCTGCGCCTCCACCCCGACCGCGGCCACCGTGTCGACCAGACGCTCGGCTGCCGCCTCCTCGGACCCGAAGAACCGCGCGGCGCCACGCGCGCCGAGCACCACCAGCCCGGGGCGCAGCACCTCCACCCCGGGCACCGCCGCGGCTACGGCCGCCGCCACCGGCTCGAACAGCCGCGCGTCCCGGTCCGGATCCGCTTGCGCGAGAAACAGATCAGGGCATCGTGCCTGCGCTTCTCTGCGCCGAAACCCGCGGCGCACCCCCTCGGCCCGCGCGATCGCCGAACATGCCACCACCCGATTGGCGAACAGCACCGCCACCGGACGCGTAGCGGGAAGTTCCGCCATCGCCGCGGCGGCGATCGCGGGCCAATCCGGACACCACAGGGCGAGCACCCGCTTGGCGTTCGGCCGAATCACGGTCCCGCACCGCATTCGTAGATCGCCACACCAGCGGCAGCCAGGTCACTCACGACACCGCCTCCCGCGCCGCGATCGTTTCGGCTGTCCGAGCCGACTTCTCGCGCAGCACCCATTCCACCCGCCCTGCGTTCGGGCACAGTTCGAGCCGCCCGCGCCGCGGTGGTCCCGCCTTTCCGCGCACCTCGACCGCGAGATCGAGCGACCGCAGCCGCCCTCGACCACGACCGAGACCGGCGTAGCCCGCGATGCGGGCATCGAGTTGGAGGGAAGCTCCCGGCCAGTGGCCGTCGGCGACCACGAGGGTGGCGCCCTTATTACGGGCGCGGGCCGCGATCACCCGTGTGCGGGCGGGTGGGACGGCGACGCCGTCGAGCCCGAGCACGACCAGATCGAGCCCGTCGAGCAGCACCGCGGCGACCTCCACCGGGTCGGGGCCGGGGTCGGCGACCACGGCGAGCCGCCGCAGCTGAGCCCCCATCTCCACGGCGGCGAGCAGACCGAACCGAGGCATCCCGACCACCGCGGCATGCCCGCCATCCTCGGTCACCGCAGCGAGCAAACCGGCCAGCAGCGAACTCGCCCCCGTGTACGCCACCACGGATCCCTTCACTAAACCACCTTCGGGCAACAATGGAGCTAGCGCTGCAGGCACCGGTAGCGCCGCTCTGCGCAATTCGGCGCCGAGCGGAACCCGCTCCGCTGCCGATTCACCGCGTCCTGGCACCGAGGCCATGCGTCTGCGCAGTTCAGCGAGCGATGGAAGGCCCTCGCGGCGGCTTCCGCGCGACACCGCGCCCCGACTCGCCCCCTCTTTCGATGTCGCATCCGAACCCATCTCTACCACCTACTTCCCACGATGGACCCGAGGCGAAGCTCGCGGGCGACCCCCGCGACTCGAGAGGTAGCACCGATCCAGCTATCGATCTGTATCGAATATACGTTCGATACCGACCCCAGTAGAAACCGACCCCCAGGTTTCGTCAAGCGCCCACGACGGCGCCGCCGGATTTCGCAACAAGTCCGTTGCCGCCGGGCGCCGATCGACATCGTGTAGGTCGAATCCGCAGCGGTCCCGGCACGTCACCCCGGGCTGCGCACCGACCGAGCGACGACTTCGAACCGCATTCGCCGCCTCCATACGGTGCGGATCCGACACACGCCCGGATACGATGCCCACCCGCCGTTCGTCGGTATGGTGCTGGCTCCCGTACCAACCGGGCGCTTCGGGGACGGCCGGGGCGTGCCCCCTGTCTCGCCTACGCCTGGCACGAATCAGGCCAGCTAGCCCCATTTTCCGCTACCCTGCACCCGTGACCGAACGCGCTCGTCCCTTTGTCGGCCCCGATTACCTCGTCGCCGGCCGTTATCGCCTACAGTCCAAGCTGGGTGGGGGCGGTATGGGAGCGGTGTGGCTGGCGCACGACCGCCTGCTCGACCGGGACGTCGCGATCAAACAGGTCCTCACCACGGCCGGGCTCGGCGAGGAAGAGGCCAACGCGGTCCGCAACCAGATCATGCACGAGGGCCGAGTCGCGGCCAAGCTCTCGCACGAGCACGCGATCGCCGTGTACGACGTGGTGCTCGAGGCAGGCGAACCCTGGTTGGTGATGGAGCACCTGCCCTCCCGCAGTGTCGCGCGGGCGCTGGCACTGGTCGAGATGCTGCCGCCGATCGAGGTGGCGCAGATCGGCGCGCAGGTCGCCGACGCGCTGGCCGCCGCACACGCCGTGGGTATCGTGCACCGAGATATCAAGCCGGGCAACATTCTTGTGGCCGACCGGGGTCCGGGTGTCGGCATGGCCAAACTCAGCGACTTCGGCATCTCCCGCAGCGCGAGCGATCTGTTCGACGAGCCGGACGGCGTGATCACCGGTACCCCCTCCTACCTCCCTCCCGAGGTGGCGCGCGGCGCGCAGCCGACAAGGGCCAGCGACGTGTTCTCGCTCGGCGCCACGCTCTACACCGCGATCGAGGGGCAGCCGCCATTCGGTTTCGACGAGGACAGCGACGTCATCGTGCATCGCGCCGCCATGGGACAGATCATCCCGCCGAGTCGCAGCGGCATGCTCACCCAGGCACTGCTGCACATGATGGAGCCCGCTCCGCAGCGACGCCCGACCATGGCCGAGGCAAGGGACGAAATCCTCACGGCCGCTTTCGGTCCCGGCACCGGACCGCATATTCTCGGCGCGCCGGTACGCACCGAGGACGGAACCATCCCGGCCTGGGCAGCGCGCAATTCGGCATCCGGTCTGCGCAGCCCGCACTCGGCCCCGCTCCCCCGACCACACCGCAATCTCGTCGGAGCAACCGCGGCCACCCCGCCGCAGCGCGCCAAACCTTCCCAGCCCAGCAACGCCCCCCTCGCCATCGCCGTCGGCCTCCTCATCGGCCTGATCATCATCATCGGCGTCATCGTCGCCGTCATGTGACCGCGACAGTTCGCACACCGCTGATGTTCTCGCGCACGCACCGACATCGGTGCACACCAGGGTGCGATGTGCCGATCGGGACGCCCGTGGTGCGGTTCGGCAGGTCAGTCGATGCGGCGACGGTGGGCCCAGCGGGTCAAGGCGTTGCGGTTGGATTGCTGGGTTTTACGGAGCACGTTGGACGCGTGGGTTTCCACGGTCTTGACGGAGATGAACAGGGATTCGGCGATTTCCCGGTAGGTGTAGCCGCGGGCGAGTAGACGAAGGACCTCGAGTTCGCGGGGCGTCAGGGAGTCCAGCTCGGGGTCGAGCGGCGGCTCGGGCACCGGGGACTTCCCGGTGAACGAATCGAGCACGAAGCCGGCCAGCCGCGGGCTGAAGACCGCGTCGCCGCCTGCTACCCGGCGAATGCCGTCGGCCAGTTCCGATCCCGAAATAGTCTTGGTCACATATCCTCTGGCCCCTGCTCGGATCACCGCGATCACATCCTCCGCGGCATCGGACACGCTCAGCGCCAAACACACCGGCCCCGGCGCGACGCCCGTCAGCACCGCGACGCCGCCGCCGTCCGGCATATGCACGTCCAGCAAGACCACATCCGGGCACGCCGCATTGATCCCAGCGACCGCCTCGGCCACCCCGCCTGCCTCGCCGACGACCTCCATGTCGGCTTCCCGGCTCAACTCCGCCCGCACACCCGACCGGAATACGGCGTGATCATCGACGAGAAAGACCCGCACGGTCACATTCCCCGCCTCTCCGCGTCTTCAGGCCGTACCAGTTCGGTGGCGTGGGATTTACCTTCAGGTCCCGCGTGGGGCGCCATCCGTGTTTTGGACGTACCCGGTGAGTTACCCATGTGCCCCCTAAACGCACATCCGCCGGTCATGGGGCCGACAGTACCGTGTGATCTGTGGCTACTTGCCATCTACTCGTCAAATCCGGCCGAGGTGATTGTCGGGCGGTGTTGAATGACGCGGTGTGTTCGGTTTCGCCCGGCGGCGGTTCCCCGTCCAGGGGTCACCCCACGGGCCTCGCGTGTCCACAGCTTCGCGTATGGAGTTACCCATGTCCGCGCGAAATCAGTTGTCCGATTTGCCTGCCACCTCAGCCGCCCGCGGGTCGTCACGCTCCGGGACCCTCCGATTGTCCGGGCGCACCGGTTCAGTCGGCACCGGAGCATCCCGGTCTGCGTCGACGGCGTTCGCTTGGTCACCCTGACCGCCGGAATCGCTGCGCGGCATGATGATTCGAACCTCGGTGCCGCGGCCGGGTGTCGACAGGATCTCCACCTGGCCGCCACGACGCTCGACTCGACCGCGAATCGATTTGGCCAGGCCCCGGCGGTCCTGCGGCACCGACGCGAGGTCGAACCCGGCGCCCCGGTCTCGGACGAAGATGCTCACCTGGTGCGGTTCGGCCTCGGCGAACAGGTCGATCTCCGGGACGCCCGCGTGCTTGGCGGCGTTGACCAGCGCCTCCCGGCTCGCGCCGAGCAGCGCGGTGAAGTGCTCCTTGGGCAGCCCCGCCCCGCGGCTGTCGCTGTCCATCGACACGTCGCCGACGGTCACCGGCGCCACCTTCACGCCGTGCTGATCCTCTACTTCGCCCGCGATCGTGCGCAGGGCGGCGGCCAGACTCGACTGCGCCGGACCGACATCCTCGAACAGCCATTTGCGCAACTCCCGCTCCTGGCTGCGGGCCAGCCGCACCACCTCCAGCGGATCATCTGCCTGCCGCTGGATGAGGGCAAGGGTCTGCAGCACCGAATCATGCAGGTGGGAAGCGATCTCCTCGCGTTCCTCGTTGCGGATGCGGGCGGCACGCTCGGCGTTCAGCACGCGCAGCGTGCGCAGCCACAGCGGAATCGTCAGCAGTCCGGCGCCGACCAGCGTGACCGCCACCGCGACCAGCGCCGTCCCGAGCGAACTCAGATCGATCCGGCCCAGCACCACCACACCGAGACCGGACACCACCAGCGTCGCTCCGGCGACGATGCGCGACCAGGTCACCACCGACGGCCGCGCGGGCAGACCGAGCAACGAGCGTGGCCCGTCGACGTCGTATTCCCGCCACACCAGCGCCGCACCGACCGCGACCACGATCACCGGCGCGATCACCTTCGCCGCTGTCCCACTGAACATCCACGACACAGCCACCGCCAGCCCGAGCCCGAGCATGGCGAGTCCGATGGCCTGGCGCCGCTCCGCGCCGGAGGGCTTCACCAGGTCCGAACCACCCGGCGTGCAGATCCACAGCATCCCGTACGCGACGATCCCCGCCCCCGCCAGCGCGGACAGCAGCACGAACGCCATCCGAACCTTGAACACGTCGATCCCGAGATGATCGGCGATGCCGCCCGCTACCCCGCCGACGATCCGGCCACCCGACCGGCGCACCATCCGAGCCGGCGGCGGCCCGGGTATCGACGCGGGCGCGGGGCCCAGCCCGCGCGCACCGTCGAACCCTCGGGCGTCGAACGCGGGAACAGACGGATACATACCTTCGATACTGCACGAGCATCTGACGGCGGACATCGGGAATCACCCTGATCCTGTCATGCCCACCGCGCCGACCAGCGCCGACGCGTACCCGGCAAGCACTTCGACCGTGCCGATCCGACGGATCCTGCACGGCGACCACTATGTGCTCGATCATCGGATGGTCCAAAGGGTTCACGAATTTTTTCAGGGTTCCCCCCGATGTGCCGCCGCGCGAGTCCGGCCCACCATGAGAAACATGACGCAAACGAGTTTCGGCGATCTGCTCCAGCAGATGTGGCACACGCGGCCCGTACGGCTGCCGCGGCAGGGCCCGATCGCGGGCGTCGCGGCCGGGTTCGGTCAGCGCTACAACGTGGATCCGATCTTGATCCGGGTCGCCTTCGTGGTGTCGACGATCTTCGGAGGCGCGGGCATCGTGCTCTACTTGCTGGCTTGGCTACTGCTGAGCGAGCCGGGCGATCAGGTGTCGGCGGCCGAGTCGTTGGTCGGCAAGGGATACAGCTCGCAGTCGCAGACCAAGACCATCGTGTTGATCGTGGCACTGGCGATCGCGGTCAGCACGATGGGCCCGGTCGGGGTCGGGCTCGGCGGATCGGGCCTGATCAGCCTCGCGTTGATGCTGGCAGGCTGGTGGATGCTGCACCTGCGCAACCCCGTGCCGCCACCCGGGACCACCAATGCTTACGGAGAGTTCGCTCCGAGCGACGGGATCAGCGGCTTCCCCGCCACCGGCTACCCCGGCGCAGTTTTTCCTCCGGGAGCGCCCCGGACCGTCAGCGACATGTATGCCCCATCGACCACGGTGTACACGCCGTTCACGAAGCTGCCGGACTCGTATGTTCCGGACGTGCCGGTGTCCGAGTCGCCAGGTGCCGATCGCGAGTTTTCGCCGAACCGACAGGACACCGAGAGCGCGACCGACGCACAACGGGCCGGAGCGGACCGGAGCGAGATCGAAACCGTACAGCTCGACAAGCCGGCAGCACGCCGGGCGTCCGACCAGGCTGCGTCGACGGCAGGTCCCGTACCCGGCCAGGACTCCGGATGCGAGCACCCGTCCCGGCCGAATGCGAACCACCCCGCGGCGCTCGCCCAGCCCGCGGTCATCGGCGGACCCACGCCACCGTCCTGGGACCCGCTCGGCGTCGCCCCGCTCGCCTGGGATCTCCCGGAGCCCACCCCGGTCCGCACCACCGCCGCCGCGCCGCCGAAGCGTCCCCGCTCCCGGCTGACCCCGACGGTGATCGGCCTTGCCATCCTCGCCGCGGCAGCCGCGGGCGCAGCGGCCGCGGCTGGCGTGGAGTGGATGACGCCAGGCCGGATCGGCGCGGTGGCGCTAGCGGTGATCGGCCTCGGCCTCGTGCTCGGCGCATTCCTGCGCCGTGGCTATGGCCTGCTGGTGCTTACCGCCCCACTCGCCGGGTTCGTGCTACTCGCCTCCGCGATCGGCCCGATCGAGTTCGACCGCGGCGCGATGGGCGAGCACACCTGGGCGCCGAATTCGGTCACCGAACTGGCGCCGAGTTACACAGTGACCATGGGATCCGGCACGCTGGACCTGCGTTCGCTGAAACTGACCGAGAGCCGCACCGTAGACGTCGACGTACAGATGGGCGAGATCCGCGTGCTGCTGCCCGCCGACCTGACCGTGCGCACTACCTGCACCGCGACCATGGGCGATGCCCAGTGCGTCAACGGCATCAGCGGCCCGAACGTCCCCGGTGCGCCGATGCTCACCCTCGATGTCAATGCTCGTGTTGGAAACGTGGAGGTGAAACGTGGCTGAGAACGACAACACCGAATCGACCGACGAGCGCCGCCACGGCACGTCTCCCGCGCTGCTCATCGTCGGACTGCTGGCCCTCGCGGTGAGCGCGTGGGCGTTCGTCGGCCCGGTGTCCTGGTCGTCGGCCGGCATGATCCCGATCGGATGGATCGCGGTGCTCGCCGCGATCGTCATCGGCATCATCCTGGTGATCTCCCCACGCAAACAGCCCTGAGCACACGTCGATGGCCAACTCGACTCGGCCTCGACTGAGCGACGTCCCCCGGCGTGGGCCTCATCACTGGCGTGCTTCATCTGGAAGTCGATGCGATTTCCCGATGGGGAATTCTGCGCGATTCGCGCGATATCTCGCTCACGGGAATAGTCACGACCGCACCTCTAAATGTCTGGAATCGATAATGTCGGTGAAGTTCGATCTGCGCGTCAAGACCGATAAACCTAAGCGAAATCCTGCTCGGCATCCACCCCGCACAGGCGAAGCAATTCGATAACGTACCGGTCGAGATCCGCACCGACTTTCCTCACTTCCGCGCTGCCCAGGCTGCCGAACTCGTCGCTGGGGCGATGCATGGCGAAGACCGCGTCATCGTTGTCATCGCTCCACACCAGCATGCGCAGCGGCGCATACAGCAGAGCCCGCGGATCGTGGCGGAACATACTCTCGGCGATGACGTGATTGCCGATCAAATACTCGATGGATCGCGTCGAACCCTCCGCCAGTTTCAGGATTTGCGTGGCATTGATGCGCCAATAGCGGGCCAAGTGGTGAGGAGCGTTCACGGCCATGACTGCGCGGACATCGTCCCACGTGCCACCGGCCTCCTCGATGAGTTCATACGCCCCCGCATCGACAGGGGGAGCCGCTTTCTCGAGCGCAGTGACAAATTCGCCGTAGGGAACGCCGGTATGGACTTCTACGCGCTTGACGGTGTGGCTTTCGCTGGGCAAGTCGAATCCCTTCGCTTGGTCCGCTCCTATTGACCCACCAACCCCGTGGGTGCGAGCCCTACGAGCACCGTTCGCGGCCCGGCTCGCGTCCGAGCGGCCGAAGCGCCCGCGCCGCAGGCGCAAGTCTCGGCCGCTCGGACGCGAG
>NZ_JBEZDA010000032.1:0-33374 GCF_040647855.1 Nocardia sp. NPDC049220 | reverse complement strand
GCCACCACACCACCCGGACCACCCTGAGCACCAGGCTGACCAGCAACACCAGACTGACCCGACTGACCAGGCACCGGCTGACCCGACCCACCCGGAACACCAGCCTGACCAGGCACCGACCCACCAGGCTGACCCGGAACACCAGGCTGACCCGGAACACCAGGCTGCCCACCACCATTCGACTGCCCCGGAGCACCCGACTGATCACCGGGCTGACCCGTCCCAGACGGACCCGGCTGACCAGGCACAGACGCACCGGGACGCGAACGCTCACTCCCCGGCCGACCCGACCACGGCGTCACCGGAACAGTCGACGTCTCACCTTCGTCGCCGGCTTCGACCTGGGGTTCTATTTCGGTGGGTGGCATCTGTTCTCATCACATCCCGGTGCCGAGCACTCGCTTCACCCGCACGTCGTTCGTGCTTGGAACGGATAGCGCTAGATACCTGCCGGTCGTCACGTCGACAGTGACGAGTTGGGTGGCGCCGACCGCGATCCCGACACGTGTCGGCGCGTTGTTCCGATAGTCCCAGAAGACCAGATCGCCTGCCGACACCGCGGCTGGGTCCACCCGCTGTCCGCACGCGGCCTGCGCGGCAACAGTATCCGGTAACACGACCACAGCAGCGCCGTTACCGCCCGGCTGTCCGCACGCCCGCTGGCCCGTGCCGCTCGACTGCGCACCCGCGTAGGGCTCCGCCGCGGCTGAACCCGCAGCGAGTTCACAGCGCCCGGTCACCTCCGCAGCCGAGGCTCGGTAGATAACCGCCCTGGTGAAATCCGCGGCATCCCCGCGGCCACCGGCCGCGTCTTGGGATCCGCTCGCCGATGCCGCCTGTCCGAGCGCGAGCTCACGCGCACAGTCGGCACCGAATCCCGAAGTGGTGGTGAGCATAGGCGGACTTTGGTACGGCGCGATTTTCAGCGCCGTGACGCAGGCGCGCTGCCAGTCGGAAGCGCTCGTATCGTCCGGTGCGATAGTCAGCGCCGCGTATGGGTTTGTGGTGGGCGCGGCCGAGGTACTGGCAACCGGGGTGGTCGGCGCGGCAAGGCGCGCGGCCGCGGCGGGGGTCATGGCCACGGTCTGGGACGGATCCGGTCCCACCGCACTGTCGCATTGATAGTGCAGATCCGAGGCGATCGACGACGTCGCGCCGCCGACGATCAGCACGAGGATGACGACGACGGCGAACAGGCCCCCTGTCACCAATACCGCCACAATCAGCCAGGTCGGGGTAATCGAGACGATCCATACAACAGTCATGAGACGGCTGATCATCACATGCCCTTCCTTGAAAACTGGCCCAACTCAAGACTGGTGATACGCGGTGCGGATCAGGTCATTCTTCTGTCTCGCGCCGCTGTTATAAAATCAGCGGGAATTTGAGCAAGCGGTTTGTGGCCCGAAAGGTGTGGCGGCGCGACCGCAGTTTGCCCGGTACTCGCCTTGCCGTTCTGCCAATTGTTGACGTCGGACGCGATGTTGATTTCCTCGCGTAGCCGCCGTACCCGTTCGAAGTCGGCCGGATTATCAGCTACCCAGTCTGTTGCCGCCTGCACCCTGAGTGCGGATTGGTTCGTTATCCATTTCTCCAATCGTTCCGCATCTCGCTTGCTGAATTCTCTCAGACTTCCGTCTGAATGCCGCCAAGTCCACCGACTACCATCCGCCCCTTGAGCGACCTTCTGCAGACCCTGGATCCATTCTTTCGTGGGAGCTGCCATAAACTGTTCGCCCACCTCGACAAGCCCTCTAGGCAGGTTGACACCACCGGGGTTATTTCTCCGAAATTTATAGGCAGCCGCTCTCAACGCATCCAGTTTGGGTCCGCTCCACGTCGGATGCTCCCAATCCTGCTCGTAGAGCCTGGAGGCGGCGACAACGCGTGCCAAATGTTCCGACGGAAGGGGATCAGCCTTCAGCAATTCGGTAATATCACTTTGGACCGAGGACGCCTTGAGGGCGATATTATGACCGAAGCCCGACTTTCTGAGTGCGGCATATGTGGATGATGGGGCGGCACCGGAGGCTACGGCCTGCTCCGCCGCAAAAGCGGCAGCAAGCTGGCTGCGGGGCTGCGCCCCGTGTATCCTGACGGCCCTTCCACTGCCCCGCTCCGCGAATTCACCCAAAGCGAGACGATCGTAATGGATGTTTTTCATCTCTTCACCGAACTCGCCCGCGATGGCCCACCCCAACCTGTCCGCCTTGTTCTTGGCAAACGCCTTCGGCATGAGCGCGTCACGAACCCCGCCGGTAGCCCATGCGGTGATAGGCGAACCGCTCAGGGTGCTGGCAGCCGCGAACATGGCGAGTCCACTCATAGAGTTGCGCGAACTCGCCTGCCCCATTCCCAGGGCCGTCCCCCCGCCACCCGAACTCTTGGCATTGCCACTCTGTATAGCGATCGCGAACCGATTGGCGATCCAGTCATTGCTGCTGTCGAGGCCCCTGCTCAAGCGCCGCGCCTGCAAGATGGCCACAACCTCGACGAGCGCCCCGATGACGAACACAGCCATGACTTGCCCGCGCGCCTGTTGGAACAAACTGCCCAGAAATAGCTCATAGATACCTAGGAACATGATGAAGATGGCCATGCGTGCGGCCGCGACAAAACCATGTACGACGGAGCGGACAGTAAACGTTTGCGTAACCCCGTAGACGAAACCGCCGGCGGCGAACCCGAAGATCGCCGCGAACCCGTAGTAGATCGTGTCCAGTGCAGCCCAGACCACCTTGACGGAAAGGTATGCGCCGAACAGCAACAACATGCCCGCGGAGAACAACAGCAGAATGCCGGCTCCGATCTGACCGACGCTGGGATTATTGGCGGCCGAGTATGCGGCGCTGTCGCCGCACGACTTCATCCCGTCCTTCACCCGGTCTTCATCGCCAGCCAGCACGCCGGCCGTCCATGCGGCCTTGCAGGACGGCTGGTTGTCCACGATATGGCTAAAATTCCAGACCTGTAATGGATAGCGCCCGAAATTGGTTGCCATGTCGGCCTGCATCTGCGCCATTGTCTGGCTCGGATTCGGATTATTATTGCCGTTCAAACCTGCCGCGACCGAAATTCCCAGGTCGCGACCCTGCACCAGCAATCCGTCCGACGACAAGACCTCGGCCAGCGGCGCGGCCAGGAATAACGGCCCCATGATGGCGACCACCACCATCGTCAAGACTTGCATCACGGCCTTGGCGTGATAGCCACGTACGATGAACCACGCCACGAAGAACGCACCGATCGCCACTGCCGTCGCCATCATCAGCGGCGTCGCGATCTGCGCGGTCAGATTGGTGGCCACGCCACGCAAGGGCGCACTGAACATGTTCAGCCACCCGAAATCGAAGGTCTGACTGGGTAGCCATACCCCAGTGGTCACAAGGACGAGCCATAGTGCGAACAGCACACTGATCAGGAGCGACAGCACAGTGTCCCCGGGGTTGAATACCCCGCCACGGTTGGTGGCGAATATGTAGCTCGAAAGCTCTACCCCCGACGTATCTTTGATATCCATCCAACTGAGCGCGCTATTGGGCGCCGCAACCGCCGTCAATGCGCTTGTCTGCGCAGTGCCCAGCGCGACGATGAAGCCCGGGAAGATGACCAGCACGAAGAAGGTGATGGAAATCCATGCGGTCCAGCGCCGCCGCCGTGTCGCGAACACCCACTGACGACATCGCCGTAGCACCGCTTGTGGCCGCCAACGATCAAGATCCCATAATTCGGGATCCCGCGGCATCCCGAAGGTGAGCCCACATGGTCGAACACCCCGGGGGCCCACGAAACTCATGGCACTACCTGTCTTTCCGGTAGGGAGGTACGAAGCCCACTGACCGAGTTCGGTGTACTCGTGATCGCCGCGGCACGGTCCGGACGCGCGGGGCCGAGCACTTTGCCGCGACCGATGCGGTTCAACGCGTCACGCATGAACATCTCGCCACGGCGTTCTTCCGGTACCTGACGACCCGCGCCAACCGGCGGAGAGGTCTCCTCACGCAATATCTGCAGCAGGAACGGAGCTTCGTCGAGATCGACGCCGAGCCATTCCAAACTATTGCGTGCCAGGGTCTCATCGCGCTGCCGGAAGACGAACCGGTTGGGAATCAGATTGTGCGCCGCGCCCTGAAAGTCGGTGGCCGGATCGTGCGAGGCCAGTCCGATCGCGGCCAAGTGCTTGCGGCCGTCCCGACTGAAGTCCGAAGTGACCGCCGAGCCGACTTGGGTTTGGGTGAAATGGTGAGCCTCGTCGCCAACCAGCAACCCGAATCTGCCGTTGTCGGTGAGGAAGGCTTCGCGGGCGGCGACGCCGACCAACTCGTACAGCGCTGTCCCGAGCCGCTTGGTCAACGGCAAGCGGTTGTACAGATGCGGCGTTGTGAGCTCCTCGGCCGTCGGCAAAGCCAGGTGATGACTGCGGACGACAGTCGCCGCGGCGGTGAGTTTCAACGGACGCAATTTCGGGTCGAAGAGCACCGGAACGCGCTCGACAACGGTGCCGAGTCGCGCAGCCAGATCGGCGTATTCGTCGCCGATCGCCGGGTCGTCACGGAGCCGCCGGACGACGTGGAATAGGTCGAGCAGGCTTCGGATGCCGTACTCGGCCATCGCTCGCGGAGTCAGTAGGTTGGAAGCCGCGGCGCCTGCTCCGGAGGTCGGCGACAGGTCAAGCAGCGGCAGAATCGAGTCGAGTGCCCGCTCCCCGGCGATCCGGGGGCCGAACAGGCGCAGCGGATCCAGTGACACGGTCGGATTGGCCAGGTCGATCACCACCGCGTCGTCGATGGCGGCGGCGAAATGCTCCCACTCGCCGACCTGACTGCGGTCGATGGCGAGGAACTGACCGCCCATGTCGTGGACGAGAACTGCCATGAGTTTGAGGAAGTAAGACTTGCCGGACCCGAGCTCGCCAGTGACCGCGAACGACGCGGACAGGTCGTGCAGCGCCGCTTCCATGATGCCGAAATGAATCGGCTCGAATTGGCCGGACAGCAGATTCACCCCGACGACCGGGCCACTGTCGTCACCGATCTGGCTGGTGGTGAACGGTACGAAACCGGCCCACATGTCAGAGGGGACGATATGCGCGAAGTCGTCGAATGCGCGGCGCGGCGGGTTGCCCGGTATCAGCATCGACCACAGGTCGACCTGCGCCCCGACCGGTGTGGTCATCTCCACCTGAAACCGCTTGTAGCGGCGCTTGATCGCGTTCACCGCGTCCAGAGTCGCGTCGCGCGAGGGCCCACCGACGGCGATGACGGTGGTGAACGATACTTCCGATTCGCCACCGTTGACCTCGAAATGCTGGTTGTACTCGCCGAGCATCTGCGCCTTCGACATCAAGGTGTTCTGCGCGAAGGAGACTTCCTGGTCACGTTGGTCCATCTGCTCGCCGAGCCGCCGCAGATTCAGCTCGTTGTTCTTCAGTACCTGCTCGGCGGGCTTGGTCGACACCCGCATCCCCCAGTCGACGGTGACGTCGCCCAGGCCCTCCAGCACGTTGAGAAACTCACTACCACCGGGAAAAGTCATGCCCGCATACGGAAAAGAACGGGGCGTGAGCATTGCCTGATAGGACGGCCGATATATGGAGTCCGGCTGTACCACCTTGATGACCGGAACAAAGGACGGGCGGATTCGCCGGTTGCTGTCGGCCTGCGCTCCTTCATCGAGCGCCGCGGAGCGGAACACGGCCGACGTCGCGTCGTCCAACGCCCCTGCCCGGGTCGGCGCGACCGGATCGCCGACCGCGCCGCGCGACAGGTAGTGCTCCCACAACCACTGGAACAGCGCGGCGGGCACCGGAACCGGATCGAAATCAGCTCCGATCCGGGACAGGATCGTGTTCGCTTCCTCGTCGTAGGCGTCCATCTCGGTGCGCGAGATCGCGGTGGCGTCGATCGTGGTGGTGCTGCCTCGCCACACCCGCGACAGCGCGGAGACACCGGAGTTGGTGGCCCCCACCGGAATGGACAGCAAGTAGATCCGGGTCTGCGGCGCGATCGCCCGGACTCGTTCGTACGAGGCGACCACCTCGTCCGCGTAGTCCTCGCACTCGTCCAGGTCGACGCCTTCCACCATCTTGGTGAGCACATCGATCGTGTTCAGGCGCGCCTGAATGCCGAGCAGCAGTGATCCGTTCGGCAGGTTGTTGATCAGCGCGTGATGCGCGATCTTCACGTCGTGTTTGTCGCTGGCCTTGCGCAGCCCATAACCGAGCGGATTGATGAAGTATGTCGCGGTGACCAGCCCCGAATGCGTCAACTGGATATTGCCGCGAATCGCCGCGGTGGGCTGGAGATCTCGTCCGAATGCCATCAGCGACCTTCTCCGGTTGTCCGTTCGCCGCCGTTGCCGCTCATTCGATTTCGCAGGTCGGTACCGCTACCCCGAGCTCCGATCACCTCGAGCAGCCGACGATCGGTCTTGGGTTCCGCGACAGGGCGCGCGTCTGTTCGATCAGGAAGGAGAAGTACGACGGTCTCCTCGATGAACATGGTGTGGCGTGCCGAATCTTCGGTGAGGGGCATACCTGAGGCCGACACCGGCTTGCGGTAGACGAGCAGCCTGCCGAGCCAGATCGCGCGTGAGGTCATGCGGACACCCGTGTACGGCACCAGCCCGAGCGTGAAGACCGCCACGATGGTCAAGGCCAGCCCGGCCACGAACGTGATCGCCGGGTTGACCGGAAAGGTCATGGCGCACACCGATGTCACCAACATCAGCACCACCGCACCGCCGACCTGGGGCAAGGTGTAGGGACCGAACGGGAGTTTCTGTCCGTTCTGTGCCTTGCCGATCATCGTGGGAACACGTTTGATCGGCGTGAACACCTTGATCACCTGGGTCATCGATAGCCACCGATAGGGTGATCGGGAACGATGATGTTGGAATCCGTGCGCGCATAGTTGACGAGGGTGGGCAACACCCAGAAGAGAACCGCCGCGAGAACCGCCGACCCCGCGACCGCGAGGATCTTGGCCGGCGACAATCGCGACCTCGCCGCCTCGGAGATCAACACCCCCATGCTGAGGATGGTGATCAGAATCAATCCTGCCCAGCGGACGAAGATCAGCACGCCATAGAGGATGTTGCTAAGATTGCCCATCGGGCTGCCTCTTCTCGGATCAGTTCTGTGTCGCCGGCGGGATATTCGCCGACGTCGAAGGTGGCGAGGTCGAAGTGGCCGGTGCTCCGCCACGCGAGTCCTGACCGGCGACCACCGCCAGCGGACTCGACAGGGCGGGAACCGGATCGATAGACACCACCTGCCACTGGCCACCGTTGCGGATCATCGTCAGCGGGTAGGCCAGTGTCGCGGTAGCGCCGGTATCGGCTTTGGGGTTGATGGTGGCCAGCACTCGAGCCTTCGCGCCGCTGGTGCCACAGGCCGCGTTGTCGGCGGTGAGGGCGACCAACTCGACAGCGGTGAACGGAGCCGGCTTCAGCGCGGTGATACCCGCGTCCTGGGTGGTGTAGCGGGCTACGTCACCAGCGCCCGCCAGCAGCGCACCCAGGAATCCGGCTGCCACCTGAGACAGCGGCGTGTCCGCAGCGCATGGCGAGGAGTAGGCGAGCGCCAGTTCGGCGCCCTTCGCGGGTGCCGGGACCACAGCGGGCACCGACAGCGCCCGTAGTCGCCCGTCGGCGGTCGACACCGCGACCCGGTAGAACTGCCGGTTCTCCGAGGTCACATTGGTTCCGGCCTTGCCGACCCGGACCGACACCGTCACCGACCAGACGTCCAGGCTGCCGGTGGACATGGTGCGCGAAACATAGACGACCGAGGGATCGGACACCTGTCGCGCGGAAGTCGGCAGCGCGATCTGCTGGCCGGAGCCGACGAATTCGCCGACTCGATCCTGTTGTCCCGCAACGGCGGTCAGATAAGTCACCACAAATTGTTCGGCGAACGACCCGGCCAATTGCGAACGACCCACAATTGCGGTTGTCGCATCGTCGGACGGTGGCGGGGGATCCGAGTCGAACACACTCAGGATCGAGTGGCCACCGCCGAGCACAGCCAGAACGGCCAGCACACCGACCACGATATTGTCGCGGCGGCGGCGCGCAGCCATCCGGCGAAGCAAAGCTTCACCGGAATCCGCCGGTCCGCGAACCACTGTCCTCACTCCCGAAATGGTAGAGAGGACCGGCGATCCCAACCGGTCAGCCGTTCCCAACAGTGGGAATTAAGGGTCAGCAGGCCGGGTTGCTTTTCGTCCTGCTGGCAAGCCAATGCCGCAATTGATCGTCGTAACCGATCGGCGCGCCACGCTGCCGCGGCTCCAGGACTTGCCGATGGGATTCCAGCAACGGAACATCGTCGGCGGCCCGCACCATTTGTGCGATCGCGAGCTGTCTGCTCGAGTAGCCCGGATACGGGTAGAGCAGCAGCGAGGTCGGCGTATAACCGCCGCCGTAATCGAGCAGCCGCAACGTCACACCGGCGCTGTCGCCGGACCGGAGCCGAGTGCCGAGTTCCGCCAACCGGGATCGGTCGTCGGGATGGAACACGTCGATAGGCCGGAACAGATAGTCCCAACGGATCCAGGGTGCGGGATCGGTGAGCCAGTGCGAAATGCTGGTGTGCTCGAGCTGGACTACAGCCAGGTGCGTCCCGGCGCGACGATGCGCCTCGCGCAACCCGATTCGCTCCAGGGTCGGCCACGCCGCGGGCGCATCCTCCGACGTGACGTCCTCGATCAGCCACCAGGCTCCACGTGTCCGCTCGTCATCGCGAGCACGGAGGGTGATCCGCCACTGCGCGGTACGCCCGAACCCGGACGACACCGTGGTGTCGAACTGCATCCGGTCGCCGGGTTTGGGTTCGTAGAGCAGGTCGAGGACTTCGGCGTGCCGATCGAAACTCGACACCCGGTGGAACAGCTCCGCGATGGACATCCGGGGCACGTACAGTTCCGGCGTGCTGCCGGACAACCTGGTGATGCCGCTCGGCTGCTGGATGGTTTGGGTGCTCAAGTCCCAAATAACGCCCACCGCGGGACGCGAGACAGGCACTCGTTCGCTGGTGGGGCCGAGCCACAGCCGTACCGCGTGGACATCCCCGGCCGGGCCGAAGACCGGCTTGATCAACAGCTGGTGTGGACCTGCGCCCGTCTGGATCGTCAGGTCGACGTCTTGCGCCTGCTCATGGGCCGCACGGATGGCCTCGGTCAACCGCGCTGTCGTCAACTTGTCGTAGAGCGCGGGCACCTTCGAGAGCATTCGCTGCAGAACCCGCTGCCAACTCGCGAACTCGCGCGGCGCATCCCCCACCGATGCCACGGACATGCAGTCGGGCGCCAACGTCTCGATAGTCACCCATGGAATCACTGCGCCACTTCGCTTCGCACTTTCGCCTGACCAGCCGTTCCTCCGGATCCACCTCAATCCGGATGAGACATCATGTGACCTAGGCAATGTACCGTTGTTCAGCGGCTCAATCAACCGAACGACGGCGCCAGTTCTCTGAAGTCTGCATCACTCGCATCGAGCGACCGATCGGACGTTCATAGTATTCATCTCGAGCTCAGTTACGTAACCCCGAGACCGGCGCATGATCTGATGGCACATCAGATGCCGTCGGCGCACTCGACATAGAGAAACTGCCTGCGGCTTCCCACGGTAGATCCGTGAAGTGATCCAAAACTCTCCCTCCACACCGCTCCGCCGCAGCGCGGACCGGATCAGGCGCCCGATCTGGATGCCGCAAGCACGCCGGCACCCGCGAGTATCGCTACATCGCCGAGCTGCGAAGGTTTGACTCGCAGTCCTGGCAGAAAGCTCAGCCTGGCGTGCGTGGCGACCGCCTCGCCGAGCGGTTTCCACAGCGCAGGACCGACTTCCGTGAGCGGTCCGCCGAGCACCACGAGGTCGATGTCGAGCAATGCGGCCACAGACGCGATCGCCCGACCGAGCGCGATTCCGGCCCGACCCAGCGCCGCGGACGGAATGTCCTCGCCGACTCGGGCAGCTTCGACCAATTCCGATACCGACGTGCCCGCCCAGCCTTGCCCCCGAGCCCAGCGCACCGCGGACATGCCTCCCGCGACCGACTCCAGACAACCGCGACCACCGCACGTGCAACGATCATCGAAGCCGGGGACCAGGACATGACCAATATGTCCCGCGTTCCCGGTCCGCCCGACTACCGTAAAACCGCCCACAGTGACGCCGCCGATGATGCGGTTGGACACATTGATGGCCAGCGCGTCCATCACAGTGCTCGTCGCACCGAAGTTCCGTTCGGCCAGCGCCAGGCATACACCGTCCAGCGCGATTCGGATGGCAGCCGACGGAAACACCGTCCGCGCCGCCTCCACGATGCCGAAACCCGTTCGCCATTCAGGGACCTCGGCGGGCGCGACCACTCCGGCTGCCATATCGATCGGGCCGCCCGAGGCGATGCCGAGGGCGGTGACCTCGGCACCGCCCGCGACCTCGAGCAAAAGCTCCCGGCACTGGTCCCACGCGCCGGACACGGGCACCGGAATCTCCCGAATGTCCTCGTCACCTACATCGTCGGCCACCCGACCCGCCGCGAACCTCGATGAACCGATCTCCAACGCCAGCACCGTCATGAGTTACACACCACCAAGCAGAGATCCGACATCGAAATGTGCATGCAGCATAGTCACAGACCGTCGGTTCCGGTCGGTTTCAGCGGCTGACCGAGCACGATGTGCCTGCGCGGCGCGGGGAGGGTCGATACGGTGCGCAACGGTCGCGGGCCATTGCGGATGATGCGCATCGGGCGTTTGTGGTCGATCGGCGCGGCACGGTGGCGGTCCAGGTTCTCGATGACGCCGCCCGAGTTGTCGTAGGCAACGCCTGCCCAGATCATCGCGCGAGGACCATCGCCACGAGCTGTGAGCGTTTGAGCGAGTTGGCTGCACTGCACGAGTAGAGGGCAACTCTCGCAGGTGCGTACCGCTGACCGCCAGGCATCCGGACTTCCGGTGTCCATGTCCCAGTTGTCTGGGACATCGGCGCAAGGTGGGCGCTGGTTCGACTTTGCCGGAATCGACGAGACCTTCGCTGTCGCAAGAGATCCCGTGTCCATCGGAAGGGTTCGCGTAATGCTCATAGCCATCTCCGGGGATGCCGAGGGCACGCCTGAAACAGGTGCGTGTCCCATGGATCGGACGGTCATCAGGGCTGCTCAACAGTCCCCGGAACCCAGCCGCGATAAGCTGGTCTACGCACGGTAGCTCACTGTTGCCCAGGACACAACCTCTTGTACCGCTGCGTAACGGCTCATTGACCTTGCAGCAACACCCAGCTACCGTCTTTTAACGGCACGTTATGAAACGGCCCATTTTCCACGAAGGCCCGACTATGGTTTCCTTTTAAACATGGCTGCAGACGAATTCACGATCGACGAACTGGCACGGGCAGCCGACACCACCGTGCGCAGCGTTCGCGTGTACCACGAGCGTGGGCTACTGCCCTCGCCAGAGGTGCGCGGGCGGATCGGGTATTACGGGTCGGACCACCTCAACCGGCTGCAGACCATCAGCCGCCTACTGGGGCGGGGTATGAAGCTCAACGGAATCCGTGAGCTGCTCGAAGCCTGGGACCGCGGCGACGGACTCGCGGATGTTCTCGGCGTGAAGCACGCGAACAGCACCGCGGCGGAGCTGGCGGCGAACGCCGAACAAGTAGACGATTACCCCGAGCTGCCGGACTACGCGAAACAGGCACTGGCCAGCAGCGAGGATCCGCTCGAGGCCTACCGGCTCACGAACCCGCGCTGCTGCGATCTGGCGACCCGGCTCAACGACACCGGCCTGCCCGCGCACGACACCTTCCGCTTGGTCGAGCGACTCAGGGCCGACTGCGACCGCATCGCCGACCGCTTCGCCACCGAGCTCTTCTACCGCTTGGCCGGACAGGCGTACGAGGAATCGCCGCGTACGCCGCGGGATCGCGCCAAACTGGAGACCGATCTGGCGATCGCCCAATTGATCGTCACCCGCGCGGCCTCCGAATTGATCGACCAGGCTTTCGCCCGGCACTCCGAGCTGCCACCGCCCGCGGTGCCCGGCCCGCAATCCGCCATCGAACGGTGACGATGTAAGGGATCCCGTCGGGGCCGTTTCCGGCGTCGATCAGCGAACACGTTCAGCGTCACCCCCTGTCTCCCGGACCGACGGGCAACTCGGGCGCGTCGGCAGGTGTCCTCGACGCCACCGGTTGCGCGACCCCTCCTCGGCGCCACCGCGTCCCACACACAACTCGGCCAGCCTGCCGCGAACGAGTCTGTCGCGATTCGGATACGCACCATTTCTGCCCACGGCCGTCGAATACTTACGCAGACAGACTCGTTCGCGCAGACTCGTCGCGTTCTTTCACTCTGTTCACCCGATGGTTCAGCCGAATGCCTTGCGCCCCCAACCACAAGTGGCGACTCAATGACCGGCGACCCAGCAAACCCTGCTGGCGCAGGGCTATGCCAAAAGGTTGCCAAGTGGCACAAACGCCACCCACGAGCAATCGTTCGACGCTTCCCGCGGGCGACGAGCACGCTGATCCGGCCGCTACGCACACGCCTGCACACACGTACGCATACGGATCCCGACCGAAGAGGCAGTAACAGTGAGTGCACAGTTTCTCGCTCGCACACTGAACTTCGAGAGCGCGCAGCCCACGGTCATCGCCTCGACGATATCGAGCCCCGGTCGCGCGAGCCCTCCCGACCGGTCTGTCGCCGGCGTCGGATCACTACGACTCCGGCGCTGAACATTCCAGCTCCAGCACAGACGCGGTCGACGAACAGCCGCACAGCAATGCGCAGAACAACCCGTACAGGCTCGCGGGCCCACCGGTTCGACGCGCAACGCCCGCTGGAACAGCGCGGAACGCAAGCACGTCCGCCCCGGAGCCGATCCGTCGGAGAACGTCCCTGATCCGGTCGGGCCGCTGGAGCGTCGCAGTGTATCTGCACCGAACACGCTCACATCGCAGCGAAGCACATCGCCATGGTGCACACCCCACGCTGCGACCAACTCTGCACAGCCTCTGGCCTGGGCCGGAGGTTTGGAAATACTGTCGGGGTGACAGGATTTGAACCTGCGACCCTCCGCTCCCAAAGCGGATGCGCTACCAAGCTGCGCTACACCCCGTTGCCCTCGCGGCAGCGGACCACCGACGAGGATGAATGCTCCGTGGAGCGGGTGACGGGAATCGAACCCGCACCATCAGCTTGGAAGGCTGAGGTTCTACCATTGAACTACACCCGCATACATACGACACCGATGGGATCGCCACGATGTCGTATGCGAACCGACTCTACCGAACCCGGCTTCCAAAATGCCAATCCGCCCCCACGCCGCGAGAACTCATCGGCCTGAAGCGATGGGCGTCCGAGCCTGGGGCCGACCAGCGACCACGCCGGCCACGTGGGCAGATCGGCGAAATTTAGCGGAGATTATTCCTCGAAACCCTGGCGCGTCGGGCGCCGAAAGTGAAACATGGACTGGGCGTGACGACACCCACCACGGGCCGTCGTAGCCCACCAAGCGGTCACCGGTCACGCCCCGGTGTCGCGCAGGAGGACTTCCGATGGGGACCGCACGACCAGCCGTAACGGTCGGCGCGTGCTGCGCCGCGGGCGGCATCGGCACGGCCTCGGCGCGGCTGCCGATACCCTTTCGCGCTCCGTCGGCGATCCCCTACGCAACCACCACCACACCGGCCCCGCCGGCGGCTACGACCACGCCGCCGATGCACCGGTCACCGCAGGTCGCCGAAGCGCCGGCGCAGCAGGCGAAGCGCGAATCGCGGCCTCCGGCCGAGGCGAATCCGCCTGCGGCCATCGTCCACTACCTCAGTGACGCCGACGCCTGGACTATCGCGGCGCCGCCACATGGCCGGACCAGGATGACGATGGCCGCGCGTGCGAGGACCGACGCCCGCGCGACGCCCGACAGTCCGGCGTCCAGGCCCGATACCCGCGCACCACCCGCCGCTCAGCGTGTCGCCAGCGAGTCGGAACGCGATTTCGCAGCTAACGGACTCGATGTGTAACACCGACACGATCGGAGCGATCACATACCCGATCGCCATTTGCGAGGGATCGAGAACACGTTGCAGAATGGACCTTTTCGATGTCGAGTGGCTTGCTAGGATCCTTTTTGCCGGACGGGGGGTATCTGGAAAGGGGGCGGTGAACGTGCGCCGAACCAGGTGGACACAACCGCGTAGCAGTGCGAACGATCGTCGTGACATCGGCAGCCGTGCCAGCACACGGCACCTTCGTACCGACGTCTCCCACACCGGGTGAGTTCGATGTCGACAAACATCGAGCCCCCGGTCGCAGCCATGGCCCGAGCATGGGCTTGTGCCGTGTGCGCCGAGCCAGGCTCGGGCGCGACACCCCAACAGCTGGAATCGGTACTGATCGAAATCGTCGAACGACTGCTCACGCTGGCCGGGTCCGAGCCGTTCCCGGTGCCCGAGGCACGGATGCTCGGGGCCAGGCTCGCCGAGGCGCCGTTCGACCGGATCCGAATGCTCGCGCAGGCCACGCGGTGGCTGCTCGGCTTTCCATCCGGAACTCCGGGTTCACTGGTGGCCACGCGTTGGCCGCTGGTCGCGAGCCAGGCCATCGACAGTTACGCGCAAGCGCTGCAAGAGCGGGCACTCGCGCAGCAGGAGCAGAATCTCTCGGCCAAGGTTTCGCTGCGGGTGCAGGAGATCGCTGCCCTGCAGCATCGGCTGCGACATGAGGCAACGCACGACGCGCTCACCGACCTGGCCAATCGGACGCTGCTACAGGACAGGGTGCGACTGATGGCCGCCGACCCGACCCGCGGCGTCGGGCTGCTGCTGATCGACCTGGACCGGTTCAAACAGATCAATGACGGCTATGGCCACGCGATCGGCGACGAGGTGCTGGTCGAGTTGGCCAACCGGCTGCGCGAGACCTGCGCGCCGGGCACGGTGATCTGCCGGTACGGCGGGGACGAATTCGTACTGGCGATCAACCCCCATCGGAACACACTCGGCGATCTCGCACACCGGATCGTGGCCGCGCTGCGGGATCCGGTCTGGTCTTCGGCGGGTCCAGTGCCGATATCGGCCAGCGTCGGGACGGCGTACAACCCGCCGGGCAGCCCATGCGATTTCACCGATCTGCTCCGCCGCGCCGACCGTGCTATGTACTCCGCGAAGACCGCGGGCGGGCGACGGTTCGCCTTGGACGACGAGCCGGAGATCGACACAGCGGTCGCGGGCTGACACGATACGCGCAGGTCCGCGGGTCGCCGCGCCAGAAACTCAGGCGCGCGAGGCACCGGACGATTCCGGTCGGGTCAGCCAGGCTGGCAGGTGGGGCACCAGAACAGGTTTCGCGCCTCCATGATCCGGTGGGCGACCGGTGTACCGCACAGCCGACACGGCGCGCCCTGACGGCGGTAGACGTAGGTGCGAGGACGGTCGGGCGCGTACGACGGGTCGCCGTGATCGTGCTCGGGTCGTACCACGACCATCTTCCCGACGCGCACCCCCACGCGCATCAGCGCGACCAGATCGGCCCACATGGACACCCATTCGTCGGCCGATAGCGCGGTGCCTGGCCGGTGCGGCGAAACCTGGTGCCGGAATAGTAGTTCTGCGCGGTAGACGTTGCCGACGCCGGCGACCACCCGCTGGTCCATCAGCAGCGCGCCGATCGGCCTGCGCGAACGGCGGATGCGCTGCCACGCGCGATCCGGGTCGGCACCGCGACGCAGCGGATCCGGGCCGAGCCGATCGGTGAGCGCGGATACCTCCGGCGCGAGCAGAATCTCGCATGCGGTCGGCCCGCGCAGATCGGTGCCGAAGCCCGGCTGCCCGTCCAGCATCCCGATCATCCGCATCCGGACCTGCCCTATCGGCTCGCCCATCGGCAGTTCCGACTCGGTGAACTTGCCGTAGAGACCCAAGTGCACGTGCACGACCAGACCCGAGTCGTAATGATGGAGTAGATGTTTGCCCCACGCCTCGGCCTTGATCAGCACCCGGCCGTCCACCCTGGCCGCGCCCGTGGCGAACTTGCCCTGCGGGCTCGATACCCGCACCACACCGCCCGCGAGGCGGCGCTGATGCAGCCGCGCGAGGCGGTGCAGCGTATGCCCTTCCGGCACAGCCGGTTACCGCGGCGTGCTCAGTACGCGGGTACCGCGGGTGCGACACCACTCTTCTCGTACTCGGCGAGGATGTCGATGCGCCGCTGGTGGCGCTCCTCGTCCGACCACGCGGTCGCGAGGAATGCGTCCACGATGGCCAGCGCCTCCTCGGTGGAGTGCATGCGGCCGCCGATGCCGATCAACTGCGCATTGTTGTGCTCGCGAGCCAGTTTCGCGGTCTCGACGCTCCAGGCCAGTGCACAGCGGGCACCGGGCACCTTGTTCGCGGCGATCTGCTCGCCATTTCCGCTGCCGCCGAACACCAGGCCGAGACTGCCCGGATCGGCGACGGTACGGCGGGCCGCCTCGATGCAGAAGGCGGGGTAGTCATCGAGCGGGTCGTATTCGAGCGCGCCGCAGTCGACAACGTCGTGACCCGCCTGCTCCAGATGGGCCTTGACGTGATTCTTCAGATCGAAACCGGCATGGTCGGCACCCAGGTATACGCGCATGGCAGGCATTGTGTCAGGCCGCCGCGGCAGGCTGGCGACAGGGCACACCCCTCGATCGACACTCGTAGGCCGTCTGCCCGGATCGAACGATCTCCCAGTTGTGTTCGCAGCCACAGCGCGAACAGGTCAGCGGCACCACCCGTACTTTCGGTAACTGAATAGAGTTCATCCCATGCAGCCGTACGAACCCCAGCCGCAGCACCCCGCGGGCCGGCAGGCCGACCCGTATACCCAGCAGGCCGGGTGGGCGCATGCGCAGGACGCGCCTGTCGCACCCTACGGCCAGCCCTACCCTGCGACCTCGTACCCTGCCGCCCCACCGGATTCGTATCCCGCGGCGCCCTATCAGTACGGCCGCTACCCCGGCGCGCCCGTCCCGCCGGGAGTCCCCCCGCAGGTGCAGCCGCGCGGTCTCGCGCCGTTCGGCATGCCCGCCAGGCACAGCTGGGAGATTCCGTTGCTCGTCCTCGTGATCGTGCTCACCGTGCTCGCGTATCTGATCGCGCTACTGCTGCTGGCGACCGGCAACTTCGACCAGTACGTGATCGCCTTCGCGGCGGCCCCGCTGCTGTTGTGGTTCGGCCGCGGCGTCAACTACGCGACGCAGCGGGTGAACGGGGTGAAGATGTCACCGACCCAGTTCCCCGAGGGATATCAGCTCGTGGTGGAGGCTGCCGCCCGCTTCGGCATGCCGAAAGTGCCGGACGCGTATGTAGTGCTCGGCAATGGCCAGATCAACGCGTTCGCCAGCGGGCACGGATTCCGTCGCTACGTCGTGGTGTACAGCGACCTGTTCGAGATCGGCGGCGCCGCTCGCGAACCCGACGCCCTGGCGTTCATCATCGGCCACGAGGTCGGCCACATCGCGGCGGGGCACACGTCGTACTGGCGGCAGTTGGGCATGTTCCTCGTGCCGTTCCTTCCGGTCGTCGGAAGTTCGCTGATCCGTTCGCAGGAGTACACGGCCGACAACCACGGCTACTGTCACCGACACACCGGCGCACCCGCGGCGATGGGCACACTGGCCGGGGGCAAGTATCTGAACACATTGGTCGGCTTCGACGAAATGGCCGATCGGGCGGCGATGGAGAAGGGGTTCTTCGTCTGGGCGGTCAACGCCCTGTCCAGCCACCCGGTGCTCACCTGGCGGATGTGGGCGCTACGTGACCGCAGCAGGCACGGCAAATTGTTCTGGCGACCCAGCCCACCGGCGGGCGCCGCCACTCCCCCGCCGGGCGGCTATCCGACCGCCTATGGCCGGGTTCCGGCGAGTCCGCCGAAGCCCGTCGCATAATCGGGGCGAGTGCCGCGCACGGCGGCACTCGCACGCCGGGGCTCAGTCGAACGACGGGTCCTCGGTCCTGGTCCGCTTCAGCTCGAAGAAGTGCGGGTAGGACGCCAGTGCGACGGCGCCGTCCCAGACCTTGCCCGCGTCCTCGCCACGCGGGATCCGGGACAGCACCGGGCCGAAGAACGCGGTTCCGTTGATATGGATGGTGGGGGTACCGACGTCCGGTCCCACCTTGTCCATGCCCTCGTGGTGGCTTGCGCGCAGCGCCTCGTCGTAGTCGGTGCTTTCGGCCGCCGCGGCGAGTTCGGCGGGCAGGCCGACCTCGGCGAGTGCGTCGGCGATCACCGCGGCGAGGGTCTCCTTGCGGTCTTCCCGCTCGTATTCGGCGCGCCGATTGTGGATGCGCGTACCCATGGCGGTGTAGAGCGGCAACACCACCTTGTCACCGTGCTGCTGCGCGGCGGCGATGACGACGCGGACCGGGCCCCAGCCAGTGGCGAGCAACTCCTGATATTGCGGCGGCAGATTGTCCCTGCCCTCGTTGAGCACCGAAAGGCTCATCACGTGGAATCGGGCCTCGATATCCCTGACCTGCTCGACCTCGAGGATCCAGCGGGAGGTGATCCAACACCAGGGGCATAGTGGGTCGAACCAGAAATCAGCGACGTCCTTGGTGGCTTTATCGGTCACGGGCGGCTTCCTCTCGATCGCATCCTCGGGTGGCGGCGCACCGCCCCGTCATATCGACCAACCACGGTGGGGCACGATTCGTTCCCACCTGGCGCGTCGGTTTTCCCGAGGCGTCCGCGCGTCGGCCAGTAGGGTTGATCGCCGGGAGTCCGGTTTTCTTCAGAGAAGGAGTCCGCTATGAGTTCTGATCGACATTTCGTTATCGTCGGCGGCGGGCTCGCCGCAGCCAAACTTGCGGAAGCATTGCGGGACAACGACTTCGACGGCACCGTAACGCTGATCGGCGCCGAGGACCGGCTCCCTTACGAGCGCCCGCCGCTGTCGAAGGACCATCTCTCGGGTAAGCAGGCGCTCAGCGAATTCACCGTCGATCCCGCCACGTGGTATCGCGACCACCATATCGAAGTCCGCCTCGGCACCACGGTCACCGGGTTGGACACCTCAGCGAAGACAGTCACCTTGCCGGACGGTTCGACGGTGAACTACGACAAGCTCGCTCTCGCTACCGGGTCCACGCCGCGCAGCCTGCCGATTCCCGGCTCGGATGCGCCCAATGTGTACACGCTGCGCTACATCGAGGACTCCGACTCGCTGATCGAGTTGTTCGAGAGCGCACGCAGAATCGCGATCATCGGGGCAGGCTGGATCGGCCTCGAGGTCGCCGCGGTGGCCCGAGCAGCGGGTGTCGAGGTGACCGTACTCGAGCAGGGCGACCTGCCGTTGCTCGCCGTGCTCGGCCCGGAGATGGCGCAGGTGTTCGCCGACCTGCACCGATCGCACGGTGTCGATTTCCGGTTCGGCGCGCAGGTCGCCGAGATCACCACCCGAGACGGCATCGGGGGCACGGTCGCCGACGGGATCCGGCTCCAGGACGGCAGTACGATCGAGGCCGACGCCGTGCTGGTAGCGGTGGGCGCGCGACCGAACATCGAATTGGCCGCGGAGGCAGGGATGGCGGTGGATGGCGGCGTGCTCGTCGATGAACACCTGGCCACCAGCGACCCGGACATCGTCGCGGTCGGCGATATCGCCGCGCAGCAGCACCCGCTCCTCGGCCGGCGGATCCGAGTGGAGCACTGGGCGAACGCGCTCAACCAGCCGGCCGTCGCTGCCGCGACCATGCTCGGCAAACCCGCCACCTACGACCGGCTGCCCTATTTCTTCACT
The DNA here is from genome assembly GCF_040647855.1 of Nocardia sp. NPDC049220. Taxonomy (NCBI): domain Bacteria; kingdom Bacillati; phylum Actinomycetota; class Actinomycetes; order Mycobacteriales; family Nocardiaceae; genus Nocardia; species Nocardia sp. NPDC049220. The sequence goes on along the minus strand of NZ_JBEZDA010000032.1, from coordinate 13,599 downwards.
GACCAGTACGACCTCGGGATGGAGTACACCGGGTACACGGCACCTGGCGAGTACGCCCGGGTCGTCGTGCGCGGCGATTTGACCGCGCGCGAGTTCGTCGCGTTCTGGCTCGACGCGGACAATCGGGTGCTCGCCGGGATGAACGTGAATGTGTGGGATGTGACCGATCGAATCAAGGAGCTGATCCTCGCGGGCGAGCCGGTCGACCCGGATCGCCTCGCCGACACCACGACGCCACTGTGAGGTGAGTCACTTCTCGGGCGACAACGTCGAATCACTGCGAAGGGCTCCGACCTCAGCACGAGCACGCCACACGGTGCTGCGACCGACCCCCAGCCGTAGTCGAGGAGACGAACCATGAAGTACATGCTGCTGAAGACCTACGCGCCCACCGCATACTGCGACACTCCGATGACCGAATGGTCACCGGAAGAGATCCGAGCGCACATAGACTTCCAGCGCGCGCTCGGTGCGCAGCTGGCCGAGTCGGGCGAGCTGGTCGACGCGCAGGGTCTGGCCGGGCCGACCGAGGCACGGGTGGTCAGCTCGGACGGGCGGTCGGCGCCAGTGGTCACCGACGGGCCGTTCCCGGAGACCAAGGAGTTCTTGGCCGGGTACTTGCTCGTCGATGTGGACAGCGCCGAGCGGGCCTACGCGATCGCCGCGCAGGCCTCCGCCGCTCCAGGCCCGGGCGGCAAACCGATCGGCGAGTACATCGAAGTCCGCGCGGTGATGGGCGCCCCCGCCACCGAGCAGTGAGCGACCGGCGTGCGGTGCCCGACGACACACCGCTCCCGGCGAGCACCGAGGACCTGCTGCGCACGCTGGCGCCGCAGGTCCTCGGAACGCTCGTCCGCCGGTTCGGCGATTTCGACACCGCCGAAGACGTGCTGCAGGAGGCGATGCTGGCGGCCGCGACACAATGGCCGCACGAAGGTCTGCCGGACAATCCACGCGCCTGGCTGATCCAGGTGGCGCAGCGGCGGATGGCCGACGTGGTCCGCGCGGAGGTGGCGCGGCGGCGCAGGGAGACGACCGCTTTCGCTCGCGAGGTGGCCGACATCGCCGCACGCGACCAGGACGACTCGCTCGCCATGCTGTTCCTGTGCTGTCACCCCGCGTTGTCGCAGGCCAGCGCCATTGCGCTCACCCTACGTGCGGTCGGCGGGCTCACTACCGAGCAGATCGCACGCGCGTTCCTGCTGCCGGAAGCGACCATGGCACAGCGGATCACGCGCGCGAAGAAGAAGCTGGCCGCGGTGGACCGTCCGTTCGTCCAGCCCGGCGACGCGCAGTGGCACGCGCGGCTCGGCGCGGTCCTGCACGTGCTGTACCTGATCTTCAGTGAGGGCCACACCGCCGGCTCCGGCTCGTCATTGCACCGCACGGACCTCTCCGGCGAAGCGATCAGACTGACCAGGGCGGTGCACCGGTTACTGCCGGGTGACGCCGAAGTCACCAGCTTGCTCGCGCTGATGTTGCTCACCGACGCCCGGCGGGCAGCGCGCACCAGTGCGCACGGCGAACTCATCCCCTTGGCCGAACAGAACCGTGCGCTCTGGGATCGCGAGCTGATCATCGAGGGGACCACGCTGACCACCGGCACGCTGACCGGTGGTTTGCGCGGGCCCTACCAGATCCAGGCGATCATCGCGGTGCTGCACGCACAGGCTGGGTGCGCCGAGGACACCGACTGGACAACGATCCTCGCGATGTACACCCGGCTCGAGCAGCTTTCCGACAACCCGATGGTGACTCTCAGTCGCGCGGTGGCCAGTGCGATGGTGTCCGGGCCGTCAGCAGGTCTCGTGGTGGCCGCGACACTCGACGAGCGGCTGGCGGGCAATCACCGGCTCGACGCGGTCCTCGGCCACCTCCATGAGATGGCGGGCGATTTCGCTGCCGCCGTCACCTGTTATACGGCCGCCGCTGCTCGCACCACCAGCTGGCCCGAACGCGATTACCTGACCGTGCGCGCCGCTGGACTGCGCCGACACGGACACGACCGGGGCACGGCAGCCGACCGGCCCGGACGCGGGCAGACTACGCGTGTGGCAGCCAAACACAGCGCAGGAGTCCTGCTGTTCCGCCGAACCTCGGGCCGCGAGGTCGAGGTGCTGATCGGGCATATGGGTGGGCCGTTCTGGGCACGAAAGGACCTGAGCGCCTGGTCCATTCCCAAGGGCGAGTACGAGCCGGACTCGGAAGACGCGCGCGCCGCCGCCGGTCGCGAATTCACCGAGGAACTCGGTCTGCCTGTCCCCGACGGCGACTGGATTCCGCTGGGTGGGGTGCGCTACGGCAGCGGCACGAAAAGCAAGTGCCTCACCGTCTGGGCTGTCGAGGGCGATCTCGACCCTGCCGACGTGGTGCCGGGAACCTTCGAGCTGGAGTGGCCGCCCCGCTCGGGCACGATCGCCGAGTTCCCGGAGATCGACCGCGCCGCGTGGTTCGACACGACCACCGCTCGAGAAAAGTTGAGCGCGGGCCAACGCCCCTATCTCGACCGGTTGACCGCGCACCTGACGGATTGACGGCCGCTACCGCGGTACGCCCGTCCATCCCCGGCCCGTGATGAGTTCGTAGGCCTGCACGTATTTCTCGCGCGTCGCGGCGACGACCTCGGCGGGGATCTCCGGTCCAGGAGATTCCTTGTCCCACCCGGTGGAGGTCGACCAGTCACGGACGAACTGCTTGTCGAACGAACGTTGGGCCCGGCCCGGCTCCCACTCGTCGGCGGGCCAGAAACGCGAGGAGTCCGAAGTCAGTACCTCGTCACCGAGGGTGAGGACATCGCCGTCCCAACCTAATTCGATCTTGGTATCGGCGACGATGACACCGCGCTCGGCGGCGTGCGCCGCGCCGCGCGCGTAGATCTGCAAGGTCAGCTCGCGCAGCCGCTCGGCGACCTCACGGCCTTCCTGGTTCACCACGTCCGCGAACGTGATCGACTCGTCGTGCCCCTGCGACGCCTTGGTGGTCGGTGTGAAAATAGGCTCGGGCAGCTTGTCCCCCTCGCGCAAACCCGTCGGCAGCGCGACCCCGGACACCGAGCCCGTTCGCCGATACTCGACGAGCCCCGAACCGGTCAGGTAGCCACGGGCGATGCATTCGACCTGCACCATCTTCAGCGGCTTGACCCGGATACCGCGGCCTGCGAACTCGGCGGGCACGTCGATGGCGGAGACCACATGATTGGGCACGTCGGTGAAGTACTCGAACCACCAGTTCGACAACTGCGTCAGTAGCGCACCCTTCTCCGGTATCGGCGTCGGCAGCACGACGTCATACACCGACACCCGATCGGAGGCGACCAGCAACAGTGTGTCGCCGTCCTCGTACAGGTCACGCACCTTCCCGGCGTGCACATGCTTCAACGTCGAGCCTCCGAATCCGTGTGGTGAACCTGCACTGCACCAGGCACAATACCGCTGCGCCGTGGTCGAGGAAGCCATGCCGTCCGCATGCCCCGCGGTCGGCACGCACGCACGACCCGCGTGGCTCGGTAGCTACTAGGGTTGGTGGATAGTCCCGCGCGGGTGGCCGCATCGCGGCGGCATCGTGCGGTGCACCCGTGCCAGTTCTTCGACTACGAAGGAGCCTTATGTCCGCACCCAACCTCACTCGTGACCAGGCGATCGAACGCGCCGCCACGGTGTCGGTCGAGAACTACCGTGTCGAACTCGACCTGACCGACGGGGCGGGCAAACCCAGTGAACAGACCTTCTTCTCTCGGAGTACGGTCACCTTCGCCGCGGCGCAGGGCGCGAGCACATACATCGACCTCATGGCGCGCGGTGTGCGCTCAGCAGTGCTCAACGGAATCGCGCTGGACCTCGCCGACTACGACGAGTCGACCGGGATCACGCTGACCGATCTGTCCGAGCGCAACGAGCTGGTGGTCGAGGCCGACTGCGAGTACTCGCACACCGGTGAGGGCCTGCACCGGTTCATCGATCCGACCGACGACGCCGTGTACCTCTATTCGCAGTTCGAGACCGCCGACGCGAAACGGATGTTCGCCTGCTTCGATCAGCCCGACCTGAAGGCCACCTTCGACATCACGGTCACCGCGCCCGTCGACTGGCAGGTCGTCTCCAACAATGCGGTGGTCGAAACCCTCGCCCCGGAGCCGGGCAAACACGTCTTCCGCACCACCCCGAAGATGAGCACCTACCTGGTCGCGGTGATCGCCGGCCCGTACGCGCGATGGACCGACGTCTACACCGACGAGCACGGCGACGTCCCACTGGGCATCTACTGCCGCGCCTCCCTGGCCGAACACATGGACGCCGAGCGCCTGTTCACCGAGACCAAGCAGGGATTCGGCTTCTACCATGGGCATTTCGGCGTCCCGTACGCGTTCGGCAAATACGACCAGCTGTTCGTCCCCGAATTCAACGCAGGCGCGATGGAGAACGCGGGCGCGGTGACGTTCCTGGAGGACTATGTCTTTCGCTCCAAAGTGACCAGGGCGTCCTACGAGCGTCGCGCGGAGACTGTGCTGCATGAGCTGGCACACATGTGGTTCGGCGACCTGGTCACCATGAAGTGGTGGGACGACCTGTGGCTCAACGAATCGTTCGCCACCTTCGCCTCGGTGCTGTGCATGTCCGAGGCCACCGAATACACCAACGCCTGGACCACCTTCGCGAACGTGGAGAAGTCCTGGGCCTACCGTCAAGATCAGCTGCCCTCGACCCATCCGATCGCCGCGGACATCCCCGATCTCGAGGCGGTCGAGGTGAACTTCGACGGCATCACCTACGCCAAGGGCGCCAGCGTGCTGAAGCAGCTCGTCGCGTACGTGGGCCTCGAACCGTTCCTGGCCGGTCTGCGCGCGTATTTCGCCGACCACGCCTACAGCAACGCCACCTTCGACGACCTGCTGTCCGCGCTGGAGAAATCGTCTGGGCGCGACCTGTCGGACTGGGGTGCGCAGTGGCTCAAGACCACCGGCCTGAACATCCTGCGCCCGGAGTTCGAGGTGGACGCCGACGGTCACTTCACCTCGTTCACCGTCGTACAGGACGGCGCGCAACCGGGGGCCGGCGAGCAGCGGGTGCATCGTCTCGCCATCGGCGTCTACGACGACGAGGAGGAAAAACTGGTGCGCACCAAGCGCATCGAGCTCGACCTCGATGCCGCCGAACGCACCGAGGTTCCCGAACTGGTCGGCGTGCCACGCGGCCGGTTCGTGCTGCTCAACGATGAGGACCTCACCTACTGCTCGGTGCGACTGGACGCCGACTCGCTCGAGGTGCTCGTCAACCGCATCGCCGACATCGCCGAGCCGCTCCCTCGTACGCTGGCCTGGTCGGCGGCATGGGAAATGACCCGACAGGCCGAGTTCCGTGCCCGCGATTTCATCGCCCTGGTCCAGCGCGGCGTCGGCGCCGAAACCGAGATCGGCGTGGTGCAACGACTCCTGATGCAGGCCAACACCGCACTCGGCAACTACGCTGACCCGGAGTGGGCGACGACCATCGGCTGGCCGGACTACGCGAACCGGATGCTGGAGTTGGCCCGCGAATCCGAACCGGGCTCGGATCACCAACTGGCCTTCGTGAACGCCCTCACCGGCGCGAAGCTGTCGGCCTGGCACACCGAGGTGCTACGCGAGTTGCTCGATGGCGATCCGGCGAAGATCGGGCTGAGCGGTCTGGTTGTCGACACCGATCTGCGCTGGCGCGTTGTTGCCGCGCTCGCGGCGGCAGGCGAGATCGACGCCGACGGCCTCGCCACTCCGGTCATCGATCAGGAGCTGGCCAACGACCCGACCGCTGCGGGCAATCGCCAGGCAGCCGCCGCGGCCGCGGCCAGGCCGATGGCCGAGGTGAAGGAACAAGCATGGACCACCGTGATGACCGACGACTCGATGTCCAACATCACGACACGCTCTATCGTCGGCGGCTTCGCACCCGCTGGACAAGGCGAGTTGCTCAGTGATTATGTCGAGCGCTATTTCGCGGAGGTGCCCGGCGTCTGGGCGCGCCGTTCCAGCGAGGTCGCCCAGACCGTAGTGGTCGGACTCTACCCACACTGGGCGATCAGCGAAGACGCGATCGCCATCGCGGACAAGTTCCTCGCCGGCGACCGCCCTCCGGCGCTGCGCCGACTGGTCAGCGAGGGCAAGGCGGGAATCGAACGATCGCTACGCGCCCGCACCTTCGACGCACAGTCATAACCAGACCGGCGCGTCCACCGTGCTGAACGGGTGGACGCGCCGGTCTGTATACCCACCACGAAACTGCATGGGTGCGACTGGTGAGCGCGGGGAGAACCTACCGCCCGATAGCGGCGGCCATCACGCGGACGGCGGAGACGAGGCCATCGATCAGTTGGCCCTGCCGGAACGAACTCGAGGCGGCCGTGACGCCGAGCTGGCAGACACGGTCGTTCGCGCGATCGGCGACCTCTCGTCCCGACCGCACCTCGATGGCCTTCTCGTTGGGCGAGACGGCGATGAGCACCGAGCGCGCCGCCTCAGGCGTGGTCGGGAAGAGCGCGTCCGCGCCCGCGGCCGGGTCGGCGCCCAGATCCCCGACGTAGATGGTGAAGCGCACCTTGGTCGCCCGGGTCGCCTCGGTGAGCACGTTGTCGATCAGGAGGCGCTCGGTATCGCGGAACGGGGCTTCCTTGAAAACATCGCCCGCCTCGTGCACGCCCGAGACACGCCCGCTGCTGGTGATCGCGTATCCGTGCGGAAGATCGGCCTCGACGACCGCCGGCCACTTAGAACTTGCCACTTGCCCGGCCTCCGATCAGCTCCACCTCGGTGGACTCGATAGCCGCATGATGCTCATGCGATGTCTCTGCGATGTGGTGGTGACCGGAGCCGATCACCTCGTCGGTGGCACTCCACAGCACCGGCGGCTGGGTCCACTTCTGACCGAGATCGAAGTGCACCGGCTTCTCACCAGGGAGTGGCTTACCGAGAAACGACAATCCGGCGATCACGCCGTAGATCACCAGCGGGATGCCGACGAAGATCAGCACTGTCTCGAGAATGCTCACGGACCAACGGTAGACGATCGTGTGTAGTAGTTCTCCGTCTGGTCGCACCGTCACGGTTTTTACGCCGAACACGACGTGTGGGACCAGGTCATTCAATTCTCAGCCTAGGGAAGCTTCTGACTCAGACCAGCCAGGCTGCCGCGTTCGGCGGCAATTGGCCTCCTTCCGGCAGCGCGCTGGCCAGCAGCACATCTCCCGGTGGCAACGACGTCGGAGTATCCGAGGCGTTGAGCACACAGACCAGTCCCCCAGGACGGCGGAAGGCGAGGCAGCCCGCCGGGCTGCCGTACCACTCGATCCGGTCGCCATCGAATTCCGGCCGAACCGCACGCAGTTCCATCGCCATGCGATACAGCGACAAGGTCGAGCCGAGTTCCTCGAGCTGCGCCTCGACGGTCAGCTCGGCCCACTCCGGCGGGATGGGCAGCCAAGGACTTCCCGTAGTGAACCCGAACGGCGGTGCGGCGCCCTCCCACGGTAGCGGCACCCGGCAGCCGTCGCGGCCGCGTTCGGTGTGCCCGGACCGCTCCCACACCGGGTCCTGTAACACCGCATCGGGCAGGTCATCGACGTTCGGCAACCCCAACTCGGCGCCGTTGTAGATGAACACCGCTCCGGGAAGCGCGAGCTCGAGCAGGATCATCGCCCGCGCCCGCGCCACCCCGACCGCCCCACCGCCGTACCGTGTGACCTCACGTTCGATGTCGTGATTGGACAGCGTCCAGGTGGGGGCGGCGAAGACCGGTCCGACGGCGGCCAGCGAGTTGTCGATCGCGTCGCGTACCGCCGGCGCGGTGAACGAGGCCTCGGCAAGGCGGAAATTGAAGGCCAGGTGTAGTTCGTCGGCGCGCACGTACTCGCCGAAGCGAGTGTTGTCGGTCACCCACACCTCGCCGATGGTCACCGCATCCGGGTATTCGTCGACTACCTTGCGGATACGACGGTGGATGTCGTGCACGGCGGGATTGTTGAATCGCACATCGTCGTCGTCGAGCGCGAACAGGCCGGACGCTACCGCGGGCAAGTCGGGCAGGCCGTCGGGTTTCGCCATGCCGTGGGCGACATCGAGCCGGAAGCCGTCGACCCCGCGATCGAGCCAGAACCGAAGAGTCTGCTCGAAATCGGCGGCGACCTCGGGATTGTCCCAATTCAGATCCGGTTGTTCGCGCGCGAAGAGGTGCAGGTACCACTGGCCGGGCGTGCCGTCCGGTTCGGTGATCCTGGTCCACGCGGGGCCGCCGAAGATACTCGGCCAGTTGTTCGGCGGTTCGGCGCCGTCAGGTCCGCGACCGTCTTGGAAGATGTAGCGGTCACGTTCCCGACTACCTGAGGCGGCGGCCAACGCCTCGCGAAACCACGGGTGCTGGTCACTGGTGTGGTTGGGCACCAAGTCCATCGTGACCTTGATCTGCCGAGAGTGCGCCTCCGCGATCAGATCATCCATCGCGGTGAGACCGCCGAAGAGCTCGTCGATGTCGCGCGGATCGGCAACGTCGTAGCCACCGTCGGCCATCGGCGAACGCATCACCGGGCACACCCACAGCGCGTTGACGCCCAGCAGTTCGAGGTAGCCGAGTTTGTCCCGGACGCCACGAAGGTCACCGACCCCGTCCTCGTTCGAGTCCGCGAAGGATCTGGGGTAAACCTGGTAGAAAACGGCCGACCGCCACCACGGGTGGGTGGTGCGATCCACCGGCGCCGCTACGGCTGGTGCATCAGTCACACGGGCAATAGTGCCAAAGTTTTCTGGCAAAAACCGCTAGGCGACGCGGTGTCCTCGGCCACGGGCAAATGGTCAGCGTTTTCGCTCGTCAGCCGAAAACCTCGATGCTGCCGCACCTCTCGCCCCGAAATGCCGGGTCACCGATGGTTCGCTGGCGAATTCACCGCCACCGCAGCGCCATCGAACCATCGCTCCCGGCCCGGCGTTCCGTGGCGCCGCGGTCAGAACGGAGCGTTGATCAGAGAGTTGGCCGCCATCTCCAGGTAGTCGAGCAACGCTTTGCGGTGCTCGTCGTCGAGGACTTCCGGCTCGATCTCCGCGACCGCGATCCGCATACAGCGCAGCCACGCGTCCCGCTCGATCGGCCCGATCGTGAACGGCAGGTGCCGCATGCGCAGGCGCGGATGTCCGCGCTCGTCGGAGTAGGTGCGTGGTCCGCCCCAATACTGTTCGAGGAACATGCGCAGCCGACGCTCGGCGGGGCCGAGATCTTCCTCCGGATAAAGCGGACGCAGCACCTCGTCCGCCGCGACCTCGCGGTAGAACGCCGCCAGGATCCGCCCGAACGTCTCCGCCCCGCCGACTGCCTCGTAAAACGACGTCGATGTCTGCTCGCCCGAACTCATAGACCCTCTCGATTCGCCGAATGCGCCACAGCCCATTGTGCCCGCACCACTCGCTGGCCGCTCAGCCGCCACTCGCCGCGGCGAATGTCGCGGCTGAACAGCTCTTCAGCCACAGTTAACCGGACATTGTCGAAAATCACCGTGCACTTGTCGTCGTTCCATGGTCCACTGGGTGACAGTCTCTGCGCCGCAGATACCACATGATCCTGCCAATCATGAAATTGAGGTCGAGATGAAGCAGCGGCACAGCGCCAGATCACACGAGGCGCGAGCGTACCGACAACTCCAGCCCGCCGACGTCCACAATCGTGGGTCGGGGGCTACTCCGCTGCATATCTTGTCCGACCATCGATCGGGCGGACATCATGGCCATCACGACCATGCGTCCCACCCCACCGCACCACCCGCCGAGAACACGAGTTGGCTCAAGTCCAGGGTGCTGCTGTTGAACGCCACCTACGAGCCGCTCACCGCCTTGTCCGCGCGCCGCGCGGTCGTTCTGCTCATCTGCGACAAAGCCGACGCCGTCCATCAGAGTGCCGAAGGGCCGGTGGTCCACTCCGCCGAAGCATCTGTCGCCATTCCCTCGGTGATCCGCCTGCGCAACTATGTGCATGTGCCGTACCGGGCCAGAGTTCCGATGACCCGCGCCGCTCTCATGCACCGGGACCGCTATCGGTGTGGCTACTGCGGCGGCAAGGCCGAGACCATCGACCATGTCATTCCACGCAGCCGAGGCGGGGAACATTCCTGGGAGAACTGCGTGGCCAGCTGCGCGCCCTGCAACCATCGCAAGGCCGACAAGCTGCTGGTCGAGTTGGGCTGGACATTGCGGTCCGCACTGGTCTCGCCGAAAGGTCCGCACTGGCGCCTGCTGTCCACCACCACGGACCTCGATCCGGTCTGGTTGCAGTACCTCGGTGAAGGCGCGGCCTGACCTCGACCGCCGGCTCCGGCGATTCGATCACCAGAGTTACCCATGTCGGCGACGCCCGAGCCTCGAACATATCCGGCTGGTCGCCGGGAGAGGTTGTAGGTCGACGGGCGCCTCGACCGGGCTGACCAGCGCACGCCCCTCGGCCTGATTTGCCGTTTCCGCAGGAGTTTTCGTCGGCCGCTGGTTCACCACGAAGCAGCAACCATCCTGGTGGTGATCCTCGCGACCACAGCGACGACAGCACTGCTCCACCTGCTCGCGGCGTGCTGAGCCGTCCGTCCTGAAACACGCTTTCGCGGCTCACGCTTGTGGGCGACGCCCTCCCCTCCTGTCGACGGCGCCGCCCACCTCATCAATCGCTCGGGCGCCCCCTAGTGCTACTGACGAGTTCGCCGACACCGCACTACGGTGATCGCGCTGACCGCCACCATGTTTCGTGCATCGCCGTCGTACCTGTGTCACACCGTCGTACGCTGTGCGCTACCGCGATGTCGATGCGGTTCGCCGAATTCGGGTCCAGCTGACATCGGTGAGACACAACGACATCAGTGCGGCAGCAGCGGGATACCGCCACCGAGGCGGCGGGCGACCGAGCCGTAGCGGGCGTCCAACCGCAGCCAGGTCCGGCTGGCTCGGACGCGGACGATCTCAGCGGGCGGAATACGGCTCGGGTCGGTCTTCTCCCCCGAATGCGGGATGAAGTCCATGGCGGTGAGCGCGAAGACGATACGCATGGGCACCGGAACCTGGGTGTCGGCGCCGGACACGGTCAGCACGGTTTGGTCGAGCAACGACGCGGGCGGCCCGTGACCGCTGCCGTGTTCCTTCGCCAACCGCGCACCCTGCTCGGCGAGCTCCACCAAGGTGCGCGCGGGTACGTCCTCGATGTGCGCGAAGCCACCTGAGGGCGGCAACGCACCGCGCCAGGAAGAGTCCATCGAATACCCGAGATCGATCGGGCTTCCGGTCGACAGCCCGGCCAGTACCAGGTCGGCGCCGGCGGTCACATCGTCGACGCCGAGCTCGGCGACCACGGTGCGTGTTGCCAATGCCTCGAAACCCGTTGCCACCCAGGCCGAGATGTAGCGCTCCCCACGGCGGCGCAGACGCACCACCACCGCCGGGTCCAGCCGCACGGCTCTGCTCAGGAACGTCGCGAGATTCTCCCGCTCCGTCGGGTCGGATACCCGCAGCACTCGTTGTTCTGCCATCACGGTTGCTCTGCCGTCACTTCTCGACAATCACCGGCGCGCGATCACTCATTCCATCCACTCGGACAGGTAGTCGCGCTCGGCGTCGGTGAGCCGTCGCAGACGCTGCGCCCGCATATCGAACGCCGCGATCTGGGTGGACGCAACCACTGAGGCGTGCGAGTCCGGAGCCGCGCCAGCGGCGCGCACCTCGTAGCCGATGGTGAAGTCGACCGCGCGCAACTGCTCGATCCACATGGCGATATCCAGTGGCGTGTCCTCGTGCCGCAGTTGGCCGCGGTAGCGGACCCGCAGATCGGCGAGTACGCAGCCCTCGCGTAGCGAAGCGGTCGGGCGGCCGTCCTCGAACAGCCACGGGATCCGCGCCTCCTCCAGCAGTGTCACCATCCTGGCGTGGTTAACGTGCTGGAACACATCCATGTCCGACCACCTGACGTCTACCTTGGCGTGAAAACGCCTAGGCAACAACAGGCTGCTGTGCACCTTGGCGTCTGCGTGCGACGAACTGGTCAACGTGGTACCTCCGATTGGGCGCCCACCCCGCTCACCATGCTCCGCACTTGCCGCGCTGCAACCGACAGCGTGGCGAGATCGTGGGTTCCGGACTCGAACAATTCCGACAGTGCCGCTCTGGCTCGGCCGAGGCGGGACTGGTTCTTCGACTCCCAGTATGCAATCTTCTCGTCCGGGGTCTCCTCGGGGTCGCCGCCGGAGAGCACGTCGAGAGTGAGCGAGCGGAGTGATCCGTACATATCGTCGCGGAGCGCGAGCCTGGCCAGCGAGTGCCAGCGGTCCCCGCGCTCGAGGTGGCTGACCGCCTCCAACAGCCAGTCGATCTTGAGGTGGTCGTTCAGTGCGTAGTACAACGCGCCGACCTCGTCGCCGTCCCGGTCTGTGATGTCGGCGATGTCCACGACGTCCAGCAGTGGGAAGAGATTGAGCAGGCCGAACACCTCGGTGGCCAGGTCGGTCGGCGCGCCACGGGCGATCAGTTCGGCGGACTGGTCGGTGAGAATCGACACGTGGTGTCCGCGCAGCCAGCCCGGCACCTTCGGCGCGAGTTCGCGCACATCGGTGCTGTACCGGTTGATCTCCGCACCGACCGCGAGCGGCTGCGGCCGGTTGCTCAGGAACCAGCGCGACGCCCGGTCCAGCGTCCGCTTGGTCTCCAGTTCGAGCAGATCGCGCACCGGGGTGGGCGCATCGCATTCGCGGATCCGCGCCCACATCGAGTGCAAGTCGAAGATTTCGCTCGCCGCGGCGAACGCGCGTACCGCGTCGGTGGCGGTGGCGCCGATCTCCTCGGTCAACCGATGTGCGTAGGTGATGCCGCCGTAGTCCACCATCTCGTTCACGACCATGGTGGTGACGATCTCGCTGTGCAGGCGGTGCTTCTTGATCGCCGTGCCGAACCGCTCACGCAGCGGCGTGGGGAAGTACGCGGGCAGCCGGGCGGCGAAGTGCTGACTATCCGGCAGGTCGGAATCGAGCAGATCGGCCTTGAGCGACAGCTTCACATGCGCCATCAGATTCGCCAACTCCGGCGACACCAACCCCCCGCCCTCGTCCAGCCTGCGCTTCATCTCCTGCTCCGAGGGCAGCGCCTCGAGCTCGCGGTCCAGGCTGCGGCGCTCCTCCAGTTCATCGATGAGTCGCATGTGCACGTTCAGCATCTCCGGCGCGTCGGTGCGCGAGAGTCCCATCAGGAAGTTCTGCGACACGTTGTCCTGCAGCACCATCTGTGCGACTTCGTCGGTCATCGAGGCGAGCAGCGGGTTGCGGTCGGCAACCGCGAGTTCCTCACTGGAGACCACCGCATCCAGCAGGATCTTGATGTTGACCTCGTGATCGGAGCAGTCCACACCCGCGGAGTTGTCCAACGCGTCGGTATTCATCTTGCCGCCGTTACGGCAGAACTCGATCCGCCCCAACGCCGTGGCACCCAGGTTTCCGCCTTCGCCGATCACCTTGACCCGCAATTGGTCCGCGTTCACCCGCACCGCGTCGTTGGACTTGTCGCCGACATCGGCATTGGTCTCGGAACTCGCCTTCACATAAGTACCGATGCCGCCATTCCAGAACAGA
>NZ_JBEZDA010000031.1:0-35050 GCF_040647855.1 Nocardia sp. NPDC049220 | reverse complement strand
GCGTTCCAACGCCCGCACCGATTCGGCCCGCAAGCAGTGACTGGTAGTGGCGCCCCGCTGCGACATCACCACCGGCCGCGGCCGATCAACCGGCAAACGCAACTCCACAGGCAGGTCCGTGAGCCTGGCCCGCCAGAACTCCAGGTTCTCACGCCGGCGCCGGATCCGCGCACCCGCACGGGCGCTGGCGGGATGGACCAGTCCCAGATCAGTACCCGGCGCAGCGGCGACGAACGCGTCGAGGAACTCCACAAACCGGGAGTAATGCGCGGATAATTCAGCACCGGTGTAGAGATTCGGATTCGCCATGAAGTGCAGAATCGTCCGCGGCGGATCCCCGGTTTGATACAAATCGACCAGCAAATCCTCAACCGGCCCCGAACTGAGTATATGGAACTCCCCGGTCACCGACCCGAACCGGATTCGCTGCGGGAAAAACATCACATTCACAACCGGACCCGCGAAACGCCGCTGCCCGCTATACCCCGCGGCCTCCCGAATATCAGCCAGACCGAACCTTTGATGCCGCAACACCCCCACCAGATCCGACTGCACCCGCCGCGTCGACGTCGCAACCGTCTCCCCCGCATCGAGCATGATCGGAAGCGGCGCGACGTTCACGAACACCCCGCCGGACCGCCGCAGCACCGCGGTAGTACGGCCCGACACCGGAATATTCACCACAACATCATCGCGACCGGTCATCCGGGCCAGATAGCATCCGAACGCGGCGATCACCACCGCAGCCGGATTCACCTCCAAAACCTTCGCGAAACGATCGATCCGCCCCACCGTCGCCCGCGACAACTCAGCAGCCGCGACAACACTGTCCGCCCGCGCAGGCGCACGCCCCGCGACCAAACTGGACCCATCCCCCACCCCGGCAAGACGGTCCACCCAATACGCCCGATCGCTCCCGAACCGAGCCGACTCCCGATAACTGCGGTCAGCCTCATACAACGTACGCAGATCCGCAGCCAAATTCGGCTCCGGCGCACGCCCCTCCACCGCAGCCGTATACAACGCGGCGATCCGATTCACAATCGTCATCGCAGCATAACCATCCAACGCAACATGATGAATCCTGCTGTACAACAAGAAATGTCGATCCCCGACCCGCACAATCGCCGACCCGACCAACCGATCCCGCGCCATATCCAACGGCCTGGTGTACTCCCGCCGCATCCACTGCAAACCCGCCGCCACAGGATCCCGTTCACCACGCACATCAATCACCGGCCCCGCCGACTCCAACGACGGATCGAACAACTGATGCGGCTCACCATCAACCGCCACCAACCGCAGGTACCCCGATTGGAACTCATGGCCTGCTTGAATCGTCGCCGCACGCAGCAGACCGAGGTCCAGCTCCCCATGTAACTCGATATACTGCGCCTCGGATATCGGCACATCCGGACTCAATTGTTGAGCCAGCCATAGCCCCCATTGCCCCGCAGACAGTGGTACCGGCTGCGTCGCCGACTCGCCCGAATCGGCATTTTCGCTCGATCCTTGATCGGGATCGAGCTGTGGTCGCGCAACAGTCATCATTTACCTCCAGCCCGACCGTCCTCAGTGTAAGCCGACTGATTCGTCTGCGTGTACTCGAATTCTCGTCCAAGCCGCGAGGCGGCTGCCGAATTCCGAGCACCACAGGAGGTGGGTCGAGGATATTTTTCAGGACATTTGCGCAGGTCAAGACAGTGATTGATCGTCCAGGGTAGATGAGTGACTTTTGGCCCTACGATCGACATCCAAAGGCCCTTGCAGCCACCGTGAACGGCGGAAAGCGCAGGGCTGGAACGCAATCTGGCAATCAGTCCGCCTAAATCTTCGAAGTGGTGATCTGCGCCACGGCGTTATTGCTCTGTTGGGCGAATTGCATTCTGGCCAAAAAAATGCAATCGAAGTGATCTGAGATGTTTATGAACCTTGTCCGTTAAATGTTGTACCAGTGGCTTTTTTTGGGGGGGCGAGTTCGCCAACGCTGCGCGAGGTCTGTTCAATCACTTTTTCCGCCGCTCCTCGAATCGGTCGGACTCGAGTTCGTCCGGAATACGCAGAGCGCGCCGTGCCGCGGCGCGGTGCCGCGGCGGCAACGCTGGTCGATCAGGTGCGGAACCCGTCCCACGCGGTGCGCTTCCGAGTGAGGTCGACGAAGTCGGGCTCGAAGTCGGGTCCGCGATGACCGCAGTCCACAGACGGTTTCTCCGCACAGTGGCCGACCCGTTGTCCGTAGTACTGGGGACATATCGGAGAAGTCGAACGTCTCCCTGTAACCGGCCACCGCGGCGATGACGGCGACGTCGGTGATGATTTTGTGCCCCACCCGGACCCGAAGTCGCCGACGTGGCGAACCTCGACCAGCACCGGCTTGATCGAACAGGCGACCGGCATCGCCCCGCCGACGACAAAGTGGCCGACCGTGAGCACGCGTAGGGGAATAACTCGGTATTGCGATGTCGGCGGTAGTTGGAGTGTGCCGGCGACGGTGCCACGTCACCCGATGCCGGAACTACCCAGGTTCTGCCTTTGCCCAGCCGTCTGACCTGTCACTTGGATCATCGGAGCGATCGTGCTTCGGCCTTCGAGAACTGCGGGATGAGTGCGGGCTTGGACCGACAGCCCCGTTCCCGGGCCGGTCTCGATCAGCGTCGAACTTCGATGGCCGAGCAGGTCCGACAGCGCGTTCCAGAACAGCACCGGATACATGATCTGTGCTGCCCAAAAGCCAGGATCGATGGCCTCGTCGGCGCGCAACCGCAGTCCGGTCCGGCCCGACCAGATCGGGATGGTCGGCTCACGCAGTCGCTCGGCCGCGATGGACCGTTCGAACACCCTCGCCGCGTCGGTCATGCACGGACTGTGCCACGGTTGTCGGGCGGGCACCGATATCGTGGCGAAACCTCGATCACACAACACCGATTCCGCCGTGCGCACCTCCGGGTCCGGGCCCGCGACTATGGTGCGTCTAGGTCCGTTCACTGCGGCGATCGTGACCCCGGCCCGCACCCATTCCGCACTCAGCTGTCGCCGGATGACGTCGGGAGTTGCCGCGACCGCGAACATGCCGCCCGGCGGCGCGAGGCTCAGCGCGCGTGCTCTGGCGCCCATGATTCGTGCGGCTGAACGTATGTCGAAAACCCCGGCGACTGTCGCGGCAGCCAGTTCACCGACACTGTGACCGAGCAGGGCGACGACATTCGCCCCGGATCGGATCAGCACGGTGGCGAAGGCGTATTCGATGGCGAAGATGAGGGGCTGCGCGACCCGGCCGTCGTCGAGATCGGTCTCCGGGTCATTGGAGAGCCAGCGCCGCTTGGGCTCGACCCCTTCTTCGGACATCAGCGCAAGGAATTCATCAACTATCGCCGCGAATTCCGGCTGGCCGCGATAGGTGTCGAGGGCCATGCCGGTGTGCTGGCTGCCTTGGCCGGGTAGCAGCAAGGCGATCGGCTGCTCGGTCACGGATACTCCCTGTGTCGCTTCTCTGTCGAGGTAGCGATCGTGGTCTCCAGCGTGCGGCGGCGGCACAATCGGTTGAGCACTTTCCTGGACTCGACATTGTCTGTGGCGCCCGATAATGCCATGATCGGCGGGTGTTCGCCCGACGTGCTGCTGATGGGCTGATCGCGCTGGTTGTCGACCACGATGTCCCACGCCGAACCTTGCAAACCTGTACGCGCAGACACGCAGAACGAGTGATCAGCGCCGATCTTGGCGATGGCGGCGGTCTCTGCCGAAAAACGGCCCGCCGGATCACGGCAGTCCGGACGAACTTCCGGGACCCGGCGAGGGTGGTCGGCCTCCGCGGCGGGACACCGGCACCGGGCCACTACCCCGCCCCGCGCAAACCGACCTGCTTCCGCGAGCTATCCGGCCGGGAGCTGTTCGCCGCGAACCACTTCGATGTCGAGGTCGAGCTTGACAGTGGCGCCGACGGCGGCGACTCCGGCGCGCACGATCGCGTTGTAGTCGATGGCGAAATCGTTGCGGTGCAGCTCGGTCTCGGCGTGGAAGGCGGCGCGCACGCCACCCCATGGGTCATCACCGTAGCCGCCGTAGGTGAGGGTGAGGTCGATCTGCCGGCGTTTTCCGTGCAGGACGAGCTCGCCGGGCATCACGAAGGTGTCTGAGCCCGTACGGCGTAACCCGTGGCCGGTGAAGGCGATCACCGGATAGACGTCGACATCCAGGAAGTCCGACGATCGAAGGTGATTGTCGCGCAACTCGATTCCGGTGTCGACGCTGGCAGCGCCGATCTCTGCGTAACCGGTGGACTGTTCGAAACGCTCGGCGATATCGAGCCGCCCGCTCACCTCGGCGAAGCGAGCCTTGATACTCGCGATGCCGAGGTGACGTGCGGTGGCGATCACCGTGGAGTGCATCGGGTCGATCGTCCACGGACCCGGTGGCGGAAGCGTGACCGCGCCCGCTTCTGGTGCCAGTGCGATGTCGCCGAGCAGACTCGTACCCGCGGCGGAGGTCCGGGCGGTCCGGGCCATCGGCTGATATCCGGCCGCGGTGACCACCGCCGTGTGCACGCCCGGGGGCAGCGGCTCGGTGGCCACTGCCCCGGTCTCGTCGGCCACGGCGCGGGCGACTTGACGTCCGCTCATATCCGTCACGGTCAGTACCGCATTCGGCACCGGCCAGCCCTCGACGGTGCGAATGCGCGCGGTGAGACCACTCATCAGTAACCCTGCATATCGTCGGACTCGTATCCGAGTCGAACATCGTGGCCGATCTCGCCGCTGGACACCGTGACCTGACTGGTCACCGGTGGGTACCCGCGCGCAACGACCGTATATCGGCCGGCCGGCAGGTCTGTCACGACGTAGTGCCCACTCTCGTCGGTGCGGGTGGTCGCGGTCAGCTCACCCGCTGCGTCCAGCACTGTGATCTGGACGTCGGGCACTGTGCGGTTTCCGTCGGCCCGCGCCGATCCGGAAAGCACCGCCATCGGAGCCAGTTCGATGTCGTGACGCAGCAGACCGCTGTCGGGAATGGTCAAGGTGATCGCGCTCGGCCGCATGTGCTCAGCGACCGCGACCAGGGTGTAAGTGCCCGTGACCACGCCCCGGCACGCGTACGCGCCGTCGTCCGCTGTGCTTGCCGCTCCCACTACTTCGCCGCGCATATCGGTCAGCGTCACAGTCGCACCAGGTAGCGGTTCACCGCTCCCGGCTGACCTGACCACACCGGAAAGTTCTCCGGAGCCCATCAGACGGAGGTCGAATTGCTGCGGTCGATCTCCGACGGCCACGGTGACGGCCTCCGGCTGATGTCCGGGTGCCGAGGTGATCAGCACATAGTTGCCCGCCTCGGGCGCACCGATCAGGTACCTTCCATCGGCATCCCCGGTCGCCCGAGAAACTTGGCGGCCCCGCTGGTCGATCAGGGTGAGAACGGCGCCGGACACCGGACTGCCGTCTTCACGATGGATGCGTCCGCCGATCGACGAAGCGTCGTAGCTGCCGCCGGAGAGCACCGTCGTCACCTCGGTGCTCGCCGTCGCGGTTGCCCGCGGCTCCGCCCGGTAGACGCCGTTGCCCTGATGTTCGACCCGCACATGCTTGCCCACCCCGGCAAGCACCGGTTCAGGTTCGGAGAATACCTGTGCGGCACCCTCCCAAACCTGATCCTCATCCCACGACGACTCCGCGGCCGCGGCCGGCTCGGCCTCCCGGGCGAGCGGCGGCTTGGCAGCGTTGGGAGCCGGCTGATCCTGCAGCGGAATCTCTTTCATGAACATCAGCACCACGCAGGCCAGCAGCGCCACCCCTGCGGCGGAGTAGAACACGCCGTGCATGGAGTTGGTGAAGCCGGTCAGGATCGGCACCTTCAGCTCTTCGGGCAGGGCAGCGATGCCGCTGGTGTTGCTCTGCATGCTGTTGAGCTGGTCGGCGTCGAAGCCGGGCGGTAGCTGCCCGCCGAACGCGTCGGTGATCCGGTGTGGCAACAGGTTGAACAGGATCGTGAGGAACACCGCGACGCCGAGCGTGCCGCCCATCTGGCGGAAGAACGTCGCCGACGCGGTGGAAACGCCCATGTCCGACCGTGGTCCGGCGTTTTGTGCCGCGATGATCAACGTCTGCATGCAGCTACCGAGCCCGAGGCCGATCACTCCGCCGTACACCAGGGGCTGCCACAGCGGGCTGTCGAAGTGCACCTGTGCGTACAACACTGTGCCGACGGCGATGATAAATGTGCCCGCCACCGGCAGAAACTTGTAACGACCTGTCTTCTTGGTGATCCGGCCCGCCGATTGCGAACCGATCATGATGCCGAGCACCAGCGGCAGCATCAGCAATCCGGCGTTCGTCGGCGAGTAGCCACGCACCACCTGGAAATATGTCGGAACCATGGTGATCGCGCCGAACATGCCGACACCGACGATGAATCCACCCGCGATGGTGACGCTGAAGGTCGAATTCTTGAACAGCCGCAACGGGATCAGCGCGGCGTCTTTCATCAGGTATTCGACGAAGACGAACAGCAGGAAGCCGAGCGCGCCGATGCCGTAACACAGCAGCGCTCGGTCGGAGCCCCATCCCCAGTTGCGTCCTTGTTCGGCGACGATCAACAGGGGCACGACGAAGATGGTCAGCGTCAGTGCGCCGAGCCAGTCGATCCGATGGTTCTGGCGCTGGTGCGGCACGTTCAGCACCTTGGCGACCACCAGCATCGCAATCACGCCGACCGGGACGTTCACCAGGAACACCCAGCGCCAGCCCTCGATGCCACCAAGCATGTCGTAGTCGGAGAAGAAGCCGCCGAGCACCGGGCCGAGCACGGTCGCGGTACCGAAGACCATCATGAAGTAGCCCTGGTAGCGCACACGCTCTCGGGCCGGAACGATGTCGCCGATGATGGTGAAGGCCAGCGACATCAATCCACCGGCACCGAGCCCCTGGAAGGCTCGAAAACCTGCGAGCTGGTACATCGACGTGGCGAAGGTGCACGCCACCGAGCCGATGACGAACAGGCCGATCGCGGTGAGATAGAACGGCTTTCGGCCATAGATATCGGCCAACTTGCCGTACAGCGGCGTGGTGATTGTCGCGGTGATCAGGTAGGCAGTTGTCGCCCAGGCCTGTTCATCGAAGCCGTGCAGGCTGTTGGCGATCTTCACGATCGCGACACTGACAATGTTCTGATCCAGCGCCGCGAGGAACATGCCGAGCAACAGCCCGGACAGGATGGTCAAGATTTGCCGATGCGAGAGTTGCGTGCCCTCGGCGGCGGCCGGACCCGGCGGTGCCGCCGACGGTGCCCGGGTGGTGGAAATCGTCATGTGTGAGCCCTATTTCTGATCGGCTAGCTGTGGTGGAGTTGTCTCGATTCCTGTGTTGAGCCGGGTGAGCAGCTCGGTCATGGCGGCCCGGTCTTGCGAAGGCCAGTCGGCCAGAATCGCGGCCAACCATCGGTTGCGGTGTTTGCGGTTCTCCTCGAACACCCGCTCCCCTTCCGAAGTGGCCGCCAAGACGCAGGCGCGGCCATCGATCGGGTCGGCCCGGCGCTCGACCAGGCCATGCGCCACAAGCGATCTGCTCTCCCTACTGACGGTGGAGATTTCAGCGTGCAGTAGCTCGGCGAGCTTACCGGTGCGCTGTGGGCCGTCGTGGACCAGGCAGAACAGCGCGGCATAGGCCAGTCGATCCAGACTGTCCGGTCCGTGCCTGGCCATGTGCGGTTTCGCCCGGTTGACCGCACGCATGAACCGAACGAGCTGAACGCCGAGCTCGTCGGCATCCTCGGCAACGGACACGGACCTCACCTTTTCCACCAGAATCGTTAGCTGTTGCAACTAGTTGCTGTCGCCAACTATACATCTTCCGGAACGCCGTCAACCACCTGATCCCGACTACGCCCCCGGCTACCCACAGCGGGCACTCACAGCCGACTACCAGCAACTTTTAAGGTGCCGGAGGTGTGCGAAGGTAAGGTCAGCGCTCACCCGCGCTGAGCGTCCTCGTCGGCTCCGCCACGCGCGAATCGCGCTGACCCTCCCCCGCTCGGAGAACCTTTCGACAATGCTCAGCTCCCGCACACTGCCGACGGCGACTCGCGGGACATGCCGACGGGACCGCGATGACGAATCCTCGCGACGCGCGCCACCAGGGCAGCGCCGAGGCGGTCGGCCAGTCCTGTTCGCATCGGGGGCACCAGCGACCGGCCGGCAGTCGGACAGATGGTCGCTGCTGCCGGCCGGCGCGGTGGGCGGTGCGCTACGGGCCGGCGACCGGAGTCAGGCAGCTGGCCGGTGGATCGACAAAGAAGCAGATGGCAGGGCCGCGGGTGGGGCGATAGTCAGCGGGGACGCCACTCTCGGCGACGATTCGTGTGTATGCGCCGACCGCGTCTGTGGGGCGGCGCGTCAAGGTTGGGTCTGTGCGCACGTCTACGGTGTATAGGCCGAATCGTGGTGTGTAGCTGCCCCATTCGTAGTTATCGGTGAGGCTCCAGTAGTTGTAGCCGATGACGTTGATGCCGTCGGCTTCGGCGCGTTGGATCCAGTAGACGGTGTCGCGGAGATGATCACTACGGGTGTAGCCGTCGGCGCGGGGGCGACCGTTTTCGGTGGGCATGCCGTTCTCTACGATGTAGAGCGGTTTGTTCGGGAATCGACGCGAATAATGTTGCAGGGCATAATAAATGCCCTCGGTACGCACCGGTAGATCCCAGATCTGCGCTCCCGGCATATTCGGCATTGCCGATCCGCTGGCCCGCGCGATGGAGGACAGCAACGATTGCGCAGGGTCGAACGCGAAGTAGTAGTCGACGCCCACAAAGTCGAGTCGGTCCCCGATGCGATCGAGGAGCGGGCCGTTGACCTGACTCTCCGAGCCGGCGACATAGCCTACGTTGCTGGTCACCTGGGCGCCGGGCTGGATCCAATGGATGTGGTCGTAGATGGTGTTGTGGGCCTGGGCGACCCGATCCAGCATCTCGGCCGAGTCGGCGGCGCCCGCACGGGCCTCGTGCACGATGTAGGCGACCGGCTCGTTGACGGTGACCCACAGCGGATTGTGGGACGCGTAGCGGTCGACCACCTTGCGCATGTTGACCAGCCAGTCGTCTACCATGCCCGGATTGCGCCAGCCGCCGCGGTCGACGGCCCAGCCGGGGTACACCCAGTGGTCAAGGGTGATCATCGGCCGCATGCCGGCCTGCTCGATGCTCGAGATAACCGCGTCGTAGAAACGGAACGCGGCGGGATCCCAGGCTCCCGGGCTCGGCTGCAGCCGAGCCCATTCGATGCCGATCCGGAAGACCCGTACGCCCAGCTCGGCGGCCAGGTGGATGTCCGACGCATAGCGGTCGTAGAAGTCGACCGAATCGTGAAGTTCGTCGTAACCGGGATTCGCGGCGCGGTATCGCGTCCAATTGCTGTCGGGCGCATGGCCTTCGGACTGGAATCCGGATGCCGCCACACCCCAAAGAAATCCCGGATCCAGGGGCGACAGCCCGGCGACCTGCCGTATCGGTGGGGCGGCCGGGGCTTGTGCGCAGAGCAGCAGGGTCGACGCGGCGGCGGCGAGCGCGGCCAGGATGTACCGACGTAACCGGGATCGCATTGGCTCAGAGTAGCTGGATCAGGTCCCGAGGTCCGGGATTCGACCATGACACATTTGCGGAACTGCGAAATATTCACTGACGCAGCCGGCGTCGTCGAGTAGACGGCCAGTTATCCGTCGGGTTGCTGGCATAAGCAACTCCGGGCGTAATAGCCGATCCGCCACGCTTCAGGAAGAATCCGGGCTCATCGGTGCGCACCACCGCTACTATGGCCGAAGCGCACCGGGAGTGATCGCGGCGGACGCCGCACCGGTACGGTGGGGACCCAGTCACGCCTCTGGGCTCGAAACCCGCGCCGGACTTGCCTTCCTGAATGGCTGGACCGATCTGGGTGCGGAACTGGATCCACAGCGCGACGACCATCTCGTCACGCAGCACGCACGGAGCGCCATCACGGGTACCGGCTCGGCGGGCGATTACGCGAGCCCGACGTGACGCAAGTCGCTGTCACCGGAGACGCCTGTCGGCCATTGATGTCGACGAGGCTCGGCAGGGCCTGCCCTCACCGCGGAATCCTTCGGAGTCCACCCGCGATTCGAGCATCTTGTCGGCAATGTGCCGAGTCGGCTCGAGCAGATCGTAGGCATTTCCCCCATGCCGCTCGATTCGAAGCGCGGAGAAGCTTCCAGTAGTCGAACGTGACTTTCTCGAGTCCGACATCACGGAGTAGGGCCACAGCGGACACATCCCTATCGACTCGTTCGGTAGGTGGATCTGCAGGCCTACATGGAAACAGCCGCGCCGACATCGCAAGTGTTCTCTGCAGTGGCACGGTGCAAGGAGGATCGAATGGGCGACACGGGATCGGATTCCGGTCGGCGTGAGAAATGGGCTGTGTTGGTCGATCCGCGAGCGCAGAAGCCGAGGGGATGTAGGAACAGTGGAGGGCGCAACCGATGGAAGTAAGTCTGCGTGATCTGCGAAGGCTGGCAAAACAGCTGAGGGGCGTCAGTGCCGCGGTGGCGCGACTTGCGCCCATCGCGCAAAAGAGCCAGGACGCACTTCGAGCTGATCTGGAAGACTCGAATATGGTAGCGCGACTCGGGCGGACGCTCTCGGCTCTAGACGTATGCGTTGCCGACATCGCAGACTTGATCAACCAGCTCGGCGATACAGTGCAGGCGCATGCGGATCAGCTCGAACAAGTCGACCAGGACGCTAGGCGAGAAATTAATCGTCTGCAGCAAAATGTGCACAATGGATAGGCTGGAGAGCTCGTGACCCTGACAGTGCCAACAATTCTAGCTTGGCGATTCGATGCGGTTGATCAGCTCATTATGGATATTGAAACGGCTGCGGCTTGGTTGCGGGATGAGGCTATTCACCTGGATGTACTGAAGCGCAGCTCGGAAGATTATTTCAATAACCTCACCGGCGACGCATTCCGCCGACAAGTCGAATTGGATGGCGATTTCCATATCAGCGTATCGGATCATCTGCGGAGTGTCGCATTGGGCCTCCGTCAAAACTTTCACCAGATACGTGAGAATGTCCAGAAGATCCGAGACGTTACGGAGGAGATCAAAGGTCCTCGGCTCGACCTCTTCGGCTTCCACGTCACCGATGACGGTCGAGTGCTGTCCCGCAGATACGAAAAACAGAATCTAATCATACGGAAATATGATCCGGAATACAGTGCAATCTTCATGGCTGACGTAAATGAAGCCGGAACGGCACTGACTCTCGTCGTACAGGAGGCGATGAAAGAAATCAGGCGCATAAACGATGAAGCGGATATAGAGATTGATAGATGGTCGGCGCCTCCATTGACACTGGAACAGACGATACGGGCACGTCAGGTTGAGGATACATTGCGTGAGGTAGACCGATTGGAGAGAGCCCGCGACAGGCTACAGGATCGCGCTCCTAATCCCGCTGGGGAGGTCTCGATAAATCCGCCCTAGGGGTAGCGGGGCCACAGGCCGACGAAGCCGGGGAGGGACTCGAAATCCACAGCAACACAATGAACTTCCATTTCGGCGCCTCTCGAAGTTTCACGGCAAGCAAGGTGGCTCGAGGAAACACGTCCCGCTGTGCTCAACTCGAATCTGCTGCCTCGCAGCATGGTTCCTTCGACTCGGACTCCGTGTGGGACACGGGGCGTGAGGAGTGAATCCGCTGGATCCGGCCGCCTTCGAGTTCGGCGCTACCACGCATAGTTGACAAAGTCGACTCACCACCGGTTGGCTTCGGTCACGAGTTCTGACACCACGCCCGGTCGCGGCGACGGCTCCGACATCGCCTACTGCTCGCCAGTCAGGTTCGTTCGAGTCGTCGCCGCTGAATTGCCAGCGAGGTCTCCGGCAGTTGGGTAAATCTTGGTCGATACCCCAACTACCGGAGACCTCTCTATCAACCGGTCGACGACACACCAAAGCCCGCAACGACTTCAATACGTTCTCAACACGGCCGAGCGGCCGTGATCTGTGAGTGCGACGGAGCGCCGCACAGGTGAATACCAAACGAGACCATCACGATGCATGACAGCGTGGATTCGGTTAGGGAAGTTCGGGATAGAGCGCCGCGACGCCGCCGGCCAGACCGGCGCGGACCTGGTGAGACAGGTCGTCGGCGAGAATTTCGTACTCGCCGGCAGCGACCGCGTCCAGGGCGGTCTTGGCGACGTGGGCCGCGTCGGACTTGGGGCCGTCGATGTGGTCGGCCATGTCGGTATCCATGTAACCCACATGCAGTCCGGTGACTCGGATACCTTTGGGCGCCAGTTCCTGACGGACGGCATTGGTCATCGACCAGCTCGCGGCCTTGGCGGCGCTATATGCGCCGCTGCCTGGCAGCGCGAACCACGACAGAACCGAAAGTACGTTGAGGATCGCTCCCCCGCCGTTGTCCTCGATCGGCCCGGCGAAGGCTCGGATCATCGCCAACGTGCCGTAGAAGTTGGTGTCGAAGTCGGCGCGGATGGCGCCGAACTCACCCGTGAGCAGTGCCGACCCGGTGGATATGCCGGCATTGTTGATCAGCAGGTTCACCCCGGGGGTGGCCTGTGCGGCGGCGGCGATCGAGTCGGGGTCGGTGATGTCCAACGCGACGGCGATCAGGCCTGTGCTGGTGTCGATGGTCTCCGGATTACGGGCGCCGGCGTAGACGCGGGCGCCGCGCTCGAGCAACTGAGCGGCGAAGTGCTTGCCCAAACCGCGATTGGCGCCCGAGATCAGCGCGGTAGTGGTCGTGAAGTCCATCGATGTTCCCTTCGTGCTGGATTGTTGATTCCAAGTTAGACCATCTAGCTTGGAAAAGGCAACCCAGGAGTACGCTGAGAGGTATGTCACGTGGATCGAAAACCCGAGCGAGCGACGCGGAGGATATTTGTGCAATCACTCGAACCCTGGCGGTGCTCAGTGATCGCTGGAGCTTTCTGATCCTTCGAGACGTGTTCCTCGGAGTGAGCAAGTTCGGCGAGTTTCGAACATCGCTGGGGATCGCGTCGGACGTGCTGAGCGCGCGGCTCGCGACCCTGGTGGAGTTCGGAGTGCTGGAGAAGGTCCCTTACCATGAACCCGGGCAGCGCGGCCGTTTCGCCTACCAGCTCACTCCGGCCGGCCAAGAGCTGAAAATTGTGCTCGGTGCGTTACAGCAATGGGGCGACGAGCACGTACCGCACTCCGAAAATCCCAGCGTCGCCCGGCTCGCGCGTGGGAGCCGGCACCCGCTGCGGGTGACTTTCGTCGATGACCGCGGCAACCCAGTCGAACACGATGATGCCGAATTCGTCCCGACGGCGTCCTATCCGAAAGACGCCGTCATCGACCAACGGCCTCGCCCGGCCTCGCCGATGGCCTGAACCGCCGCCGACGAACGCCGCTATCGGTTCCTGCGCGGAAACGGGCCATGTCGGCGTAAGTATCGTGATGACCCGCATCGCGTGGGAACCTGATCGGCGCGCCCGACGTCCCCGAGCGCGGCCGCCTGGGGAATGGCGGCCGTCTCCTCGCCGCAACCCCACCGAATCTCGAACAGATGCCTGGCGTAGGGGCGTCGGGGTGGGGTCATGCCTGCACACCGCCGAGATTGACCGGCACCGACAGCGGGCCGATGGTGAAGAAGGACGGCGAGTACGGGATGGTATTCGGGTCGATCGCGAGTTCTAGTTCGGGCAGCCGCCGGTACAGTGCGGCGAGCGCGAGCCGACCCTCCAGTCGGGCCAGTCCGGCGCCGATGCAGTACCGCGGCCCGTGGCCGAACCCGAGGTGTCCGGCCTTGTGCTGTCGAGTGATGTCGAACTGATCCGCGGTTTCGCCGTACTCTGCCGGGTCGATGCCGCACGCCTGATAGACCACGCCGACCGCGTTTCCCTTCGGGATGGTCACACCCGCGATGGTGACGTCCGTCAGCGTGAATCGCCAACTGGTCATCATCACTGAATGACGGTATCGCACAGTCTCTTCGACCACGTCCGCCCAGCGGTTTTCGGCCTTGGCCAGCTCGAGCTGACCGGGGTGTTGCGCCAGCGCCAAGATCGCGTATCCGAGCAAGTGGACGGTCGTCTCGTGGCCGGCGACCAGCATGATCCACAGGACGGCGACCAACTCTTCAGCCGTGAGTTTGTCGTCCTCGTCGCGGGCCTGCACCAGACCCGAGGTGAGGTCGTCGCCGGGCTCGCGCTGCTTGCGTTCTGCCAGTTCATACAGGTACGCCATGAGCGCCTTCTGCGTGGCAAACGCCTCATCGGGAGCGGTAGTGTGCGCCAAAAGAACCGAAGTCCACCGACGCAGCCGATCCCGCTCCGCCTCCGGCACCCCGAACAGCTCGCAGATCACCGCCATCGGCAGTGCCTCGGTGAAGGCCGGCACCAGGTCGACACCATCGCCGGCGGCTATCACCTTGTCCAACAATCGGTCGATGATCTCTTGGATTCGCGGCTCCAGTGCCTGCACCCGTCCCGGGGTGAACGCCTTGCTGATCAGGCCACGAAGCCGTCGATGATCATCGCCGTCCTTGGTGGAAAGGTGATCGCCCTGAACAACCGCGCGCAGCGGCCAGTCCTCCGGAATCGAACCGTCGTACAGTGCCGGCCAGTGCTTCGGCTCCCTGGCGAACGTCTTGTTGTCGCCGGCGAGAATCTCGCGCACCGCGTTGTAGGTCAGCGCCAGGTAGGCGGGCACGCCACCCGGAAACTCCACCTCTACCACCGGCGCGATCTCCCGGAGTCGGATACAGGTATCCAGCAGTTCTTCGTTCGCTGCGGGGAATGCGGGCAGGCTGGTTGTCATCGTTTTTCCCTTCAACGGGTGGACCCCCCAGCCGTCTTGATGACGGTCGTGCACGAGTATCACGCCGAGTCGGCCGGGTCGGACAGGCGTGTCGAAAGATCCTGCCTCTAACCAGAAGTCGTGCGTCACAAAACAAAAATCGAGGAAGGTGATGGCGCTGAGGGCTGGTGCGAGCGCCCCCCGCTACGCCCTCTCCGGTGCCATGGCCGCCAGCATCTGGACGGAGCGATGGCTCGGCGACTATCCGCCGGCGGGATACTGAACGTGACTGAGGTCGCCTCGTGCATGAAACACATATCGGCGCAGAGGATCTGCGCCATCACCAGGTCCGAACCGCACCTTGCCCGAGCAGGTTGCGGCCGCACGGCTCGATCTCGGACTCACCGAGCGAGCACGGCACCGGACTGCTGCATTCTCGGCGCATGATGCCTGCCACCGGCAGCTCAGTGACGATCGTCGGCCGGGTTGTCCCGCACGTTCCGGACCACGATCGCACCGTAATCCCTGCTCGGCGGATCCGGATAGTAACCGGCGACGATGTGCCTCCGGTCGGGCACCCGATAGTCGTGCCCCCGGTACATCTCCAGGAACGGATCGACGAGACAACCACCGAGTGTGCGAAACGCGTAGTCCCGGGCGTCGATCTCGCCGAATCTACGGCAGTAGGCGTCGAAGCCGGGGATTTTCGCTCCGGTCAGGACATAGTCCAGCCCATATCGCTCGGCCAGCCCGACCGGGATCTCCATCATCACGGCGTACGCTGTGCCGCCACGTGCAGTGCGCTTCAGTGAACCGGAGGCGAGGTAGATGGCGTTCGCGCTGTCCAGGTCGATCTCCGGGTAGTAGCCGTTGCCGGTGACCGTGTCCCAGTCGCTGAGTTCGTCGACCTTCTCCGCCATGTACCGCATGGGGAAGCCCATCAAGGTGCCGACAACCTCGCCGTCCTGCTCGAAGACCCAGAAGCCCTCGGGAAACGCGCGGAGGCGAGTGATCATCTGATCCCTGCTCGCCTGCTGGGATTCATCCCAGTCCTGTTCGATGAGCATGATCTCGTCCAAGTCGTCCACCGTCGCCTGGCGGGCCAGAATCGTCACCGTGCCTCCCAGGTCACGGGTAGGCAGTCCAGTCCGTGCACGAATACGCCGTCCTTCCACCGCAACGTCTCCGGATCGGCTGCGAATTGCAGTCCGGGAAACCGCTGTACCAATGTGCCGATAGCCACTGTCGCCTCGAGTCGTGCCAGCGACGCTCCTAGGCAGAAGTGCAGGCCGAGGCCGAACCCCATGTGCCGGTTCGGGCTCCTGGTGATGTCGAACCGTTCCGGTTCGGGAAATTGCGTGTCATCGTGATGTGCGGACAGCAGCGAAGCCACCACCAATTCCTCAGCCGGAATGAGCGTGCCACGGAATTCGACATCGGTCAGCGCAAAGGCTCCGGTGCTGTTCTTCACCGGCGGGCAGTAGCGCAGCACCTCCTCGATGGCCGGTTCGATGAGTGCCGGCGTCGCGCGGAGGCGCCGCAACTCTGCTGGATGTCGCAGCAGCGCCCACACCCCGTTGCCGATCAGGTTTCCCGTGGTTTCGAAACCCGCCGCGATGAGCAGGAACACCATACTCATCAGTTCCACCGACGACAGCCGGTCACCGTGGGTCTCCGCCTCGATCAAGGCACTGGTGAGATCGTCGCGTGGCCGCCTACGGCGCAGCACGAGGAACTCCTCGAGGTACTGCTGGAACTCGATCGCCATCCGGCGCAGGGCATCGAAGTCTCCGTCCGACGGCGGAGCGATCAGAATTCTGGTCCACTCCCGGAAGCGCTCCTGGTCTTCGACCGGAACCCCGATCAGTTCGGCCAGCACGGTGATCGGTAGCTGGAAGGCGAGTGCGTCGAGCAGGTCCACCGAGTCCTGGCGCTGGGCCTGGTCCAGCAGCCTCGTCGTCGCCTCGACGACGCTGGGACGCAGTTGCGCGATGCGGCGGGGAGTGAAGGCCTTCGACACGAGCGCTCGCAGCCTGGTGTGCTGCGGTGGATCGGCGTAGAGCATGTGATTATCCAGCCGGTCGAATTCGGTGACCCGGAAGTATCGGGAGCGTGCCTGATCGGACAGTTTCCGTTTGTCTTTGCTGAAACGAGGATCGCGGAGCAGTTCGACCACGTCGACATACCGGGTCACACGCCACTCGGGCGCGCCCTGGTGCGGATTGAACAGCCGGACGATCGGTGCCTCGGCACGCATCAGCGCCAGTGTTGGCAACGGATCGACCCGCATCCGTTCGCCCCACAGATCGAACTGATTCACTCGGGTCGCTCCAGCACTTTCCCGACGCGGCGCCAGGTCGGCCTGCCGCTGATCTCACGCCACCATCGCGCGAGGTTCGGCCGCTCATCGATCAGGTCCGCGCCGTTGGACGCGACGAGATACTGCAGGTAAGGCAACCAGGTCACCTCGGCGAGTGAGAACTCAGGGCCGGCGAGGAATTCCTGCCTGGCCAACGTGGCATCCGCGACGTCGAACGGTATAGCCAGCGCGGCGCGGGCAGCGGCGATGGCGTCCTTATCCGGTGGTGGCGGCAACAACCCCACGGCGGGGCTCGCGCGGATGATCTCATACACCGGGCCGCCGCGAACAAGCTCCCACACCGGGCCGCTGACATAACTCTGCTCAATGCTTACCCACTGTTCCATCAACCCGCGCAGCCGAATGTCGGTCGGCGTCAACGCCGGACCAGGTAGCCGCTGATCGAGATAGCGGATGATCGCCCGCGATTCGTACAGTAGGAAACCGTCGTCTTCGAGTACCGGAATCTCGCCGAAGGGTTGGCGCTCGCGATGCTCCGGTGACTTGTCGTGCCCTTTGAGGACACTCACCTCGACGAGATCGGCGTGCTGGTCCTTCTCGGCGAACACCATCAGCACCTTATGGGTGCAAGCGCTGGTGGCAGCGCCGTAAACCTTCATCATGATCCATCCTCCGCGTGCTCGGCGAGCATCTTCCGCAGGTACTGGGTGATCGCCCTCGGCGTCGGATGCTCGAAGGCGAGGGTGGCCGGCAGCGCGAGGCCTGTTCGCGCGGCCAGTTCGTGCCGAAGTTGCACGGTCATCAGCGAATCCATACCCAACTCCATGAATGTGGCGTCGACCGGCACATCGGAAGGCGACGACAACTGGAGTACGACGGCCGCGTCTGCGCGTACTGCTGACTCGATCTCGGCTTCCTGCTCGTTCTCCGGAAGTCCGATCAGCTCCTCGACCCAGTGCGCCGTCTCGACAGCGGCCTGTTCTCGTGCCGGTTCCGGGGTATCGAGCCAGTACCGTTCGCGCTGCCATGGATAGCGCGGCAACGCAACCACTCGGCGGGAGTCGGAAAAGAAGCCGGCGAAGTCCACCGGATACCCCGCGGTATACAGCTGGGCGACCGAGTTGAGCAGGCTGCGCAGTTCCGGGCGTTGTCTGCGTAACGTCGGTATCGCCGCTGCGCTGCCCAGGCAGTTCGCGACATGGCCGGACAGCACCGGATGGGGTGCCAACTCGAGAAAAACCTGTTGTCCATCGGTGGCCGCGGCCTTGACGGCGTCGGCGAACCGGACCGGTTGCCGGACGTTGTCTGCCCAGTAGTCGCTGGTCAATTCGGTTCCAGCGATTCGGCCTCCGCGTACTGTGCTGTACAACGGGCACGTGGTCCGGCCGGTCTCAACCCTGCCGAGTTCCGCCGCGAGTTCGACGGCAAGCGGCGCCATGAACGGCGAGTGGAATGCGTAGTCGACCGGTAACCAGCGGCAGCGAACGCCTCGTCGCTCGAGTGGGCCGAGCACGATGTGTAGCTCGTCCACCGGGCCGGACAGCACGACGGATCCGCCGTCGTTGATCGCCGCCACGACAACCGAAGTATGTACTGCGGCCAGCGCATCCGCGATCTCATCGTGGCTGAGCGCGACCGCGACCATCGCCCCGGAACCGTCCGCCCGCGCCATGATGCGCCCCCTCGACACCACGATTCGCGTGGCTTCCGCGAGGCTCAGCGCACCGGCGACCTGCGCGGCGGCGATCTCACCGACACTGTGCCCGATGACCGCGCCCGGCCGGATACCCCAGGACGAAAGCAAGGCCGCCAGCGCGATTTGACAGGCGAACAGCGCGGGCTGGGCGACCTCCGTACGATGCAACCTCGACTTGTCGTCCTGCGCTGCCAGTTCCGCGAGCACTGAGAACGACGCATGTTGCGCGATCAGGTCATCGCATTCGGCGAGCGCGGCGGCGAAAACCGGCTCACTCGCTCGCAGTTCCCGACCCATGCCGATCCACTGCGCGCCTTGTCCGGAGAAAACATAGGTGAGTGCGGGCGGTGTCTGGGCTCGTGTTGGGATGGCACCGTCCCGGAGGAAGGTACGCAGCTTCTCGGCCAGTTCGGGGCCGGACTCGCCCACCACCGCGGTCCGCCAGTCGTGATGATCACGCCGTACTCCCGCGGTGTACGCGATGTCCTGCGGATCATGTTCCTGCGCACAATGATTCGCGTATACGGTGGCCAGCTCGGCCAGGGCCGCCACGCTTCGTGCCGACAGCGGGAGCAGTATCGGGCCGGTGGGCGGGGACACCTGCTCGACCGTCGGCGCTTCGGCTACGACGACATGCGCGTTGGTTCCGCTCATGCCGAACGAGCTGACGCCGGCGATCCGTGGCTGCTCGCCTCGGGGCCACGCGACAGGCATCTTCGGTATCACGAATGGTGTTCCGGCAAGGGAAATCCTCGGATTCAGAGTGGTGAAATGCAGATTGCGGGGAATGCGTTCGTGCCGCAAAGCCAGTACCGCCTTGATCAGCCCGGCGATACCGGCGGCGGCCTCGAGGTGCCCGATG
Source organism: Nocardia sp. NPDC049220 (assembly GCF_040647855.1). NCBI lineage: Bacteria > Bacillati > Actinomycetota > Actinomycetes > Mycobacteriales > Nocardiaceae > Nocardia > Nocardia sp. NPDC049220. The sequence goes on along the minus strand of NZ_JBEZDA010000031.1, from coordinate 15,380 downwards.
TTGGTCTTGACCGCGCCCAGCACACAGCCGCTGCCGCTATCCACATCGCGAAAAACCTCTGCCAATGCCTCGATCTCGAGCGGGTCCCCGAGCGCGGTGCCGGTGCCGTGGGTCTCCACATATCCGATATCGGCGGGGCGCACCCGCGCGTCGGCGAACGCCTGACGCAGCATCTCCTGCTGCGCCAGTGGGTTCGGTGCGGTCAGCGCAGCCGAGCGACCGTCCGAGTTCATCGCCGAACCCTGAAGCACCGCCATCACCCGGTCACCGTCCGCCAGTGCGTCGGACAGTCTCTTCAGCACCACCATTCCGCAGCCTTCGCCGCGGACGAACCCGTTCGCCCGCGCGTCGAAGGTACGGCAGCGGCCATCGGGCGACAATGCCTGCAGATCGGCGACCATCTCGGTGACCGACTCGTCGAGAACGAGATTCACCCCGCCCGCCAGCGCGAGTGAGCTCTCCCCCGTGCGCAGACTCCGGATCGCCAGATGTACCGCGACCAGCGATGACGAGCATGCGGTGTCCACCGCGAGGCTCGGCCCACGAAGCCCGAGCAGATACGACAACCGGCCCGGCCCGAAACTGTGCGCCGTTCCGGTGCCCGAATACCCGCTCATGGCGCCGGATCGGGCGCTGAGCAGCAGGTAATCATTGTTGCTCATACCGACGAATACGCCGGTTCGACTGCCGGCCAGACGCTCGGTCACCACTCCGGCATCTTCGAGCGCCTCCCAAGCGACCTCGAGTAGCAGCCGGTGTTGCGGATCCAGCGCGGTGGCCTCCGGCGGCGAGATCCCGAAGAAAGCCCCGTCGAAACCGTCCACCGCGGACAGGAAGGCACCCGTGGCGGTGGCGCCTTCGGTGGCATGCAGCGATCGCTGCGACACCACGTCGACACCGTCGGAAAGTAATGTCCAGAATGATTCCGGGTCGTCGGCGCCGCCCGGGAACCGACAGCCCATACCGATCACCGCGACCGGCTCGGTCTGCTGCCGCCTCAATCGCTCGACTTCGGCCTCCAGCCGGCGCAACGCGGAAGCGGCTTTCCCCAGGCTGGCGCGGTAGCGGTCTTCGTCGGCGGTGTTCACGGTAGTTCCCAGGTTTCGAGCCGGTCGATCGAACCGTCGATCTGCGTCAGCAAGTCATCAATATCAAGATCACCGAGGTCGTCGAGGTCGTCGAGGTCGTCGGTGGGCCGCTGCGGCTCGGCCGTGTCGAGCGCGCCGAGTAGCTGTTCGCCCAGCGCGAGCACCGTCGGTGCGGCATACAGCAGCGTCGTGGAAAGTCGGACGCCCAGTGCTGACTCGAGCCGGTTGCGCAATTCGAGCGCCATCAGCGAGTCGACGCCCATCGTGGTGAGCGGCGCCTTCCGGTCGATGCGGGCGGCGTCGAGATGCAGGATTTCGCCGAGTTGCTCAGCAACGACAGTGTCGATCAAACCCGGCCGTTCGGTGGGGGTGGCCGCGCGCAGCCGGTCCGCGAACCAACCAGAAGTCTGCCGTCTCCCGCTGACTCGGTCGTCGTCAGCGAGTTCGGCGAACAGCGACGCGCCAGCCAGCGACGGGTAGGACGCCAGCCACTGCCGAAGATCGAGATTCGCCGCCGCGACGTGACCGGCGCCGCCACCGAGCAGCAGACCGAGAATGTCCATACCCTGCTCGGGGGTCATGGTGCCGACACCACGATGAGCTAGCCGCTGCCCTTCAGCGTTTCGGCTCGCCATGATGCCTTGCTGCGCGTACAGACCCCAGTCGACGCACAGTGCCGGCCGGCCACTGTGTCGCCGATGTCGCGCCAGCGCGCCGAGAAATGCGTTCGCGGCGGCGTAGTTGGCCTGGCCCGGCGAGCCGAGCAGGGCCGACGCCGAAGAGTACATGACGAAAAAGTCCAGCGCCCGGTCGCCGATCAGGTCATGGAGATTCCATGCGCCCCGCACCTTGGGTGCCAGCACACGGTCGAACCGTTCGGCATCCAATTCGAGAATGGTCCGATCGTCGAGCACCATGGCCGCGTGCAGCACGCCGCGCAGTGGCGGTAGCCGATCGTCGATATCCGCGAGCAGCTGGGTGACCTCCGCGCGCTGGCCGATATCCGCGCGCGCAACCACGACCTCGACACCATCTCGGCGGAGATCGGTGATGGCGGCCTGTGCTTCCGAACCAGGATCGTGTCGTCCGACCAGCACCAGGTGCCGCGCCCCGCGCGTGGCCAGCCAGCGTGCGAGGCCGATCCCGAGCCCGCCGAGTCCTCCGCTGATCAAGTAGGTACCTCGGGTCAAGGTCGGCACGGCGGCGCCGGTGTCGAATCCGGTTCGGGCCAAGCGCGCCAGGTTCCGCGCTTCCTCGCGCAACGCGATCTCGTCTTCGCCGTCCGCCGCGAGCAGCTCCGGGAGAAGTTCTTCGGCACAACGGGTTCGCATCCACGCCGAGTGCAGGTCGACCCGGGTGCACTCCAATTCGGGATGTTCGACGCTCAGTGTCCTCGCCAGTCCCCACAGCGGTGTTTGCGATACCGCGACGCGTTCGCGGTCCACCTGCTGCGCTCCCTTGGTGACCAGCCACAGCCGGGGATGATCTCGCAGGCGAAGGCGCGCGAGCGCCCGGACCAGTCGCACCGTGGTGAGACCGGTGAGGTGCTGGTCGTCGGTGAGCGTGTCGGCGGTGATGTGTTCGCTCTCGGTGGTGTCGAGGCTCCACAGGTGCACCACCCCGGCGCAGCGGACGTCGCCGCGAGCGACACTGTCGAGCAGACCGTTCCATGCGTCGTCGTCGGCGACATCGATGTCGTCCTTGCCGATTAGTACGCAGGTCTGGCCGCGCTGTTCGAGGAGGGCGGCCAGGGCCGTGCCGACACCGGTGGCGTCGGCGAGCACCAGCCACGTCCCGGGTGACTGTTCGCTCGGAGCCGGCGCCGCGAGCCGGTGCCCCGCACGCCAAGACACCTGATACAGCCAGTCTCGGTACGGTTTCGGCGCGGCGAGTCGGGCTACGGTCAGCCCTTCGACCTCGATCAGAACGGTGCCGTCCTCGGCGAGCACCAGCAGATCCCCGGCGGCCTCAGTAGACCGTGCGCGCGCGTGCACCCAGACGCGGCTACCAGGTGGCCGATGCACCCGAAGCCGGTCGATTCGGACCGGAACTACACCTCCGGTCGCGAATCGGTCGAGCAACACGCCACCGAGCACCTGGAAGCATGCGTCCAACAGGGCAGGGTGACAGATATACCCCGCGGGCGACCCGGTCAGTTCGACCAAGGCGACACTTTCACCCTTACCGGCCCAGACCCCTTGTACGCCACGGAATGCCGGCCCATAGTCGATGGTCCGCGTGGCAAAACGTTCGTAGTGCTCCGCCGCGGTGATCTCGCTGCGGCACCGGTCCCGAACCGCCGAAGGCGGCTCGGCATTGGGCGGCTCGTCATCGTCACGACCGACCGTTCCACCCGCACAAGGCACCCACGGCTCGTCTCGTGTCGCCCTGGCGAATACCTGGAAATGGTCGGAGTCCTCGATGAATTGGACGTGACCGGAACCATCCGCCCCGAGAATCGCCATCTGGTCGAATGCGAGGTCCTTCAGCACTGTTGGCCGTCCGGCGGCGCCGAGCGCCATCTCCACATAGGCCGATGCCGGGAACACCACCGCGCCGTCCACGGTATGGTCGGCCAGATACGGCAGGTCCAGTTCGCGTTCCCAGATCCGGGTACCTGGCGAGGTGGCCGGGCTGATCGGTTCACCGAGCAATGGATGCCCGTGCACGGCGCGCCGGGCGGGAGTCTCGTTCACCCAGTACCGCTGCCGCTGCCAGGGGTAAGCGGGCAGCGGCACACAGCGACCACCGCTCGAGTGCAGCGCGGGCCAGTCGACCGGACAGCCACGGACATACAGCGCGGCAAGCGATTCCAGGAACACGGCCCGTTCCTCGTGTTCGCGCCGACCTGACGGGACCACCGTGCCGCCGTCCTCTTCGATCGAGGGCAGCAAGACCGGGTGCGGGCTCAGTTCGACGAACACCGTGCGCCCCGCGGCGATACGGTCCCGAACCGCCTCCGAGAACAACACGGGTTCACGAACATTGCGTATCCAGTAGGTGACATCCAGCTCGGCCCCGTCACAGACCTTTCCGAGGACGGTGGAGTACATCGGCACCGTGGTGGTCTTCGGTGTCAACGGCCCGATCCTGCGGCTCAACTCATCGGTGATGGCGTCGACTTGCGGGCTGTGCGAGGCGACCTCGACCTTGATTCGACGGCAGAACACCCCCGCACCGGTCAGCTCGGCCAGAACTTCGTCCAGCGCGTCGGGAGCACCGGAGAGCACCGTCGAGCGCGCGCTGTTACTTGCCGCGATCGACAACCGCTCGGCGAATCCGGATACCGCCGCGCGCGCCTGTTCCAACGGCAATTCCACCAATGCCATCGCACCGCGCCCCGCCAGCCCGCGGAGCAACTGGCTGCGGCGGCAGATGATTCGCGTCGCATCGGCCAGCGTGAGCGCACCGGCCACATGTGCGGCGGCCACCTCGCCCATGCTGTGTCCGATGACCGCGTCCGGCTCGATACCCTTCGACCGCCACAGTGCCGCCAAGGCGACCTCCATCGCGAACAACACCGGCTGCACGATGTCGACCCGATCCAGCTGGGACCTGGACGGCTCGGTCGTGAGTTCGTCGATGATCGACCATCCGGCCTCAGTGCGAATCGCGTGGTCGCATGCCTCGATGGCCGCGCGGAAAGCGGGTTCACCAGCGAATAGCGCGCGTCCCATGCCGAGCCATTGCGACCCCTGCCCGGGGAATACGAACACCACCCGTGGCGGTTCGTCCGGTTCGGCGCCCGCCACCAACCGCGGCTGCCCATCACCGGATAGCACCAGTGCAGCGCGGTGCTCGTGATGGTGCCTGCGGATAGCCGCGGTGTAAGCGATATCGCCGACCTCGAACTGCCGCTGGGCGAGCATGGCCCTGAATGCGGCGATCTGATCGGTCAACGCGTTCGCATCGCGTGCGGAGATCGGCACCAATGCCGGTCCTGCATTGGGCGCGGTTGTCGGAGGTTCGCTGCGTTCTGGCGGGTCAGCGACGATCACGTGCGCGTTGGTGCCGCTGATCCCGAACGAACTGACGCCTGCCATCCGCGTCGCCCCGTCCTGCTTCGGCCATGGGACCGGATCTTTTGGCAGTACGAGTGCGGTTCCGGTGAGGTCGATCCTCGGGTTGACGGTGCGCAGGTGCAGGTTCGCGGGGATGCGTTCGCACCGGAGTGCGAGCACGGCCTTGATCAGTCCGATCACACCGGCGGCTGCCTCGAGATGCCCGATATTGGTTTTCACCGCGCCGAGCACGCAGCGCGAACCGTTGTCTCGCGGCCGGCCGAGCACGTCGATCAGCGCGTCCACCTCGATCGGATCGCCGAGCGGCGTTCCGGTGCCATGTGTTTCGACATAGTCGATGTCCGCCGCTTCGACACGGGCGCTGCGCAACGCCTCCCGCAGCAGCGCCTTCTGTGCGGAGACGTTCGGCGCGGTCAGCCCGGAGGAACGGCCGTCGGAATTCACTGCCGAGCCACGGATCACCGCGAGCACCGGATCACCGTCCGCCACCGCGTCGGAAAGCCTTCGCAGGACGAGCATCCCGCATCCCTCGCCCCGGACATAGCCATTGGCCAACGCGTCGAAGCTCTTGCATCGCCCGTCCTCGGACAGCGCGCGGGAGCTGGTCAGCATATCGGTCATGTCCCGGGCCAGCATCAGGTTGACTCCACCCGCCAGCGCCATGGCGCTCTCGCCGGATCGCAGGCTCTGGACTGCGAGATGCACAGCGACCAGCGACGACGAGCACGCCGTATCCACCACCATGCTCGGGCCCTGAAGGCCGAGCGCATACGACAGCCGTCCTGCGGGGAACGAGTGGCCGTTGCCGGTGACGGTGTAGATGTCGCGTTCTCCGACGCTGAGGCGGTCGTAGTCGGTGACGACGACGCCGGCGAAAACACCGGTCTTCGAGCCCGCCAGCTGGTCGGGCAGTCCGCGCCCGGCGCGTTCGAGTGCCTCCCAGGCGACTTCCAACAGCAGGCGCTGCTGGGGATCCATCGCCTCGGCCTCTCGGGGCGCGATTCCGAAGAAGGCCGGGTCGAATTTGTCCACGTCGGACAGAAATCCGCCCCAGCGTGTCGCGGTGCCGTCGTCCGCGCCCGTCCACCGGTCCGGAGGAACTTCGGTGATCGTGTCGACGCGCTCGTCGAGCAGCCGCCAGAACTCGTCTGGGTCGGTTCCGCCGCCCGGCACCCTGCAGGCCATGCCGATGATGGCGATCGGTTCGGTCTTCGCCCGCAGCTCTCGGTCCAACCGTGTCTGCAGGGTGCGGATGGCGGTCAGTGCCTGCTTCACCGATGACGCCTGCTCAGTCATCACACCATTCCTGTTCGACGAGTTGGATACTGTCCAGCAGCATGGCCTCGGCCTCCGCGTCGGAGAGCGCATCGATGTCCGCTGCCACGGACGGCACCTCATCTGATTCCGGTTCTGGTCTCCCAACTGGAGGTTCCAGCACGGCGAGTTCGTCCCCGATGAATTCGGCGAGCGCGGCGATGGTGGAGTAGGTGAAGACCAGCGCGACGGATAACTGGACGCCGAGCGTGGATTCCAGCCGGTTGCGCAGCTCGACCGCCATCAGCGACTCCAGGCCCATGCCCTGGAACGTTGCCTTCCGACTCAGGCTCGCGGGATCCCGTTGCAGCGTGAGGGAAACCTGCTCGACCAGGTGCTCTTCGATCAAGGCGATCCGTTCCAGGGCGCTGGTCGAGGCGAGTTTGGTGGCAAGCGGGGTGGCGATTTCCGGAGCACGGAATTCGATCTCGTCGAACAGCGGTGCCCCCGTCGCGCCGGGAAACGACTCGAACCAGTGCCGGAGGTTCAGCTTCATGACCGTGAACTGCCCGATGCCAAGGTGCACTCCGCGATCCAACGCCCGCGCAAGACCCGCCCAGGACACCGCGGAGATACCGTGTGCCGCCGTGTGGGTCTGTGCCAGGCCCACGCTCAGTGCCGTCAGACCGAGGGCACGGCGGTGCTGCGCGATCGCGTCGAGCCGGGCGCTGTCGGCCGCATCACCTGGGCGACCGAACAACGAGGCGACCGAGGCGCACACTACGAAGAACTCGAGCGTGCGATCGAGCGTCTGTCGATGCCACTGCCACGCACTATCGGCGTCGCCGACATGGATCAGCCCCCGCAATGGCCCTGTGGCGGCCTCGATCTCGGCGAGTTGGCCGACTATCGCGTGGTCGTCGGTGCCGGCCTGTTCGATGGTCAGCACCTGCACCCCCGGATAACTGACCGGTTCGACCGCACCGGTGCCGGCCAGGATCACAAGATGGCGCGCGCCGCGGTCGGCCAGCCACTTGGCGAACGACTCCGTGAGCGCGGCGTCCTCGCCGACAATCAGATACGGGCCGTCTGTCCGCACCTGCGCGACTTGCTCACCGACGTCCGGCACATGAACGAGCCTGGCCACGAACCGGCCGTCCGGACGCAGGGCGATATCGGTCTCCCGGTCATCGCTGAGCAATTCCGACACGAGTGTCGACGTCTCATCAGGTGTCGGCCGCGCGGCGAGGTCCACCCTGGTGACGGACAGCCCGGGATGGTCGAGCCCGATCGCCCTACCCAGTCCCCACAGCGACGCTTCGTCGATGCTGACCGGCGCGGTATCGGCTCCGACTGCCTGTGCGGCCCGGGTCACCAGCCACAGGCGTGGTTGATCACGCCATCCCATTCCGGCCAGCACGGTGGCCAGCGCCCGCGCGCTCGCGCTACCGAGACTTCCGATGTGCACCACTCCGGTCGGCGCCGGTCCAGTCAGAGCCGCTCGCAGCGATTCAGCCGCGGTCAGGTCGGCGGTCTGTGCAGTCACCAGGGCGCACTGGATGTCTCGAGCCCGCAGCTCGTCCACGACCTCGGCGCCCAGGCGATCCTCGCCGGCGAACACGACCCACGACTGCGCCCGCCGTCGCAGTTGTCCCTGCTGGACGCGTGCGCGCCACTCCACCGTGTACAGGCAATCCGTAACCGGATCGGGATCGCGGGGCGGCAGGGACCGCAGGCGAATGTCTTCGGCCTCCACCAGCATTCGGCCGTCATTATCGATCAGGTAAAGGTCTCCGCCTGTACCCGCCAACCGGGCGTGGGCCCATACCGGGCCCTCCGGTGTCCGATGAACCCGCAACCGCCCGATCGCGGTCACGACGTAGCTACCGGATGAACCGTTGCATAGTGCGATCAGCGCCTGCAGACCAGCGTCCAGCATCGCCGGGTGGATGCGGTATTGGGTGGCGCCACGGTGCGCCGGCTGTGGCATGAGGAAGGCGAGCGCTTCGTCCTGACCGAGCCACATCTCCGAGACCCCACGAAGGTGCTCCCCGACGTCGAGCCCCGCCCCGGCCAGCGCCTGGTAATGGTCAATCCTGTCCTGGTGCGTTGTGCAGCGCCGCTGGATCTGTGCAGGCTGCTCGTGCATGTCCGGCGTGCCGCTGTCCGGACCGACAGTGGCCAGTGCGTGCCGTACCCAGTCCGAGCCGTGCTGGCTGAAGACCTGGAAGAATTCATCCCGCGTGCTGATCACTGCCTGGATTGCGGGCGCCGACGCCTCGGTCATCTCGAGCATTCGCTCGAAAGTCAGGTCGGTGACCGCGATATCCCTGGTTCCATACGCCTCGGCGCCTGATGCCAGTGCCATTTCGGCGAAGGTGGCTGCTGAGAGCACGGTGTTCCCGCGCACCATGAGATCCGCGAGATACGGCAGCCTTGCCTGATCCAACGTGCGTTGCCAGTACCGGGTCCCGTGCTCTACCGCCGAGATCAGCCCCATGCCGAGCAGCGGATGGCCGCCGACGTTGCCGGCGGACACGGCGTGCCGGTCGGCAACGAGCCAGTACCGCTTCCGCTGCCATGGGTACGCCGGTAACGAAACGACCCGGCCGGGGTCGAGGAGTTGATCGAAATCCGGCAGGCACCCACCGGCGTACAGCGCGCCTGTCGCGCGGCGCAACGCGGCCCGTTCGTCCTCGCCCCTTCGCAGTGAACCTATGGCGCGACCATCGATCTTGCGGGCGGACAGACACCGCTGAATGTTCTCCAGCAGAACCGGATGTGGTCCGATCTCCAGGAAAATCTGGTACCCGTCGGAGATCGCGGCGTTCATCGCGTCCGCGAACCGCACTGTCTCTCGGACGTTTCTCACCCAGTAGTCCGCATCGAGTCGCTGATCATCGACGAGCTTCCCGGACACCGTGCTGTAGATGGGCAACCGGCCCCGCTTCGGAGCAAGGTTGCCGAGCGCCTGCGACAATGCGTGTTCGGCGGGATCCATCCGCGCGCTGTGGAACGCGTAATCGACTCGGAGTTCACGGCATGCTGTCCCGTCGCGGCGCAGCCGTCCGAGCAAGTCCGTCAGGGCGGCGGCATCGCCGGACACGACGGTCGAATCGGGATCGTTGATCGCCGCGATCGAGAGCTCACCCTGGAACCCACCGAGCATCGCGCGCACGTGCTCGGCGGGAGATTCCACCGAAGCCATCCCGCCTTCTCCGGCAGCGGAGGCGGCCTGCATCAGTCGGCCCCGTTGATATACCAACTCCACCGATTCGGCCATGGACAGCGACCCGGCCAGATATGCCGAGGTCACTTCACCGACGCTATGGCCGATCAGCGCGTCCGGCGTGAGTCCCCATGACTCCCATAGCCGTGCGATCCCCACCTGGATCGCGAACAGCGCCGGTTGCGCGACCGCGGTTTCATCGAGGCGACTGTGTTCGGCCGGCGCGGTCAACTCGGCCGTGAGCGACCACTGGGTCAGCGGCCGTAACCATTTCTCGACTTCCGCCACCGCGGCACGGAATACCGGTTCCGCACGCAACAGGTTCCGGCCCATTCCCGCCCATTGCGAACCCTGGCCGGAGCACACGAACACAACGCCCGGCCGCTCGCCATGCGCGGCGCTGCCCACCCACGTGTTAGCGGGCATCATGCCCTCGCCCGTGGCGCGCAAAGAATCTGCCAGCTCTTTCGCCGACGTACCAGTCACCGCGAGGCGGTGTTCGTAATGGTCCCGTCGGACGGCGGCGGTGTAACACAGGTCGCGTACGGCGCTGTCGTCAACACTGCTGAGTTCACCCGCCATCGCGGTCGCTGATGCGAGCAGCGAATCGTGCGAGCGAGCGGACAGCACCAACAACTCCGTCCGGCCCTGGTCCGGCCTCGGCGATTCAACGGCGCCGAGGGTATACAGCGCGCCCAACGAGTCGATCGAAGTCGAGCGGTCGCGGTCCCCTCGGCGCACCGTCGGCAGTGCCGTGACACCGTGTCGCTCGACCACCGACGTGAGAATCGGATGCGGGTCGAGGTCGACGAATATGCCATAGCCCCCGGTGCGCATAGACGTCATCGCGATGTCGAATCGCCATGGTTGACGTTCGGTGCGCGCCCAGTGCTCGGCATCGAGCTGTTCACCATCCATCAGTTCCCCGGTGACCGAGGAATAGAACGGTATTCGGGTCTCGCCCGGCCGCAGATCGGCGAGCGCAGCCCGCAGTTCGGGCAGCACCGAATCCACATAGGGAGTGTGCGAGGCGTAGTCGACCCTGATCAGTGCTGACGAGATCGATCGCGCGGAGAGTGCGCCGCGTATCGTCTCGATCGCTGTTCGGTCGCCGGAGATCACGGTGGATCCCCGGCCGGCGCTGCCAGCCACCCAGACCTGGCCGCCGAACCGGGACAGCTCCTCGTTGGTGTCCTCGATGGACAGATCCAGCACGGCCATGCCGCCGTGGCCGGACAATCTGCCCGCGAAGGTACTGCGCCGGCACATGATCAACGCGGCGTCGTCGAGGCTGATCGCACCGGCGACATGCGCGGCCGCGACCTCTCCCATGCTCATTCCGGCGACGGCATCCGGCTCGACACCCCATGATCGCCACAGGTCGGTCAAGGCAACCTGCATCGCGAAGATCGCGGGCTGGGCCAACTCGGTGCGTTCGATCCAGGTGTCGTCGGCAGATGTCAGCAGTTGGGTGAGGGACCAGTCGACGTATCGGCGCAGCGTGGTCTCACACCGGCTGATCGCCGACCGGAACGCGGGCTCCCGCAACAACTGTGCGCCCATCCCGGTCCATTGCGAGCCCTGCCCACCGAACAGAAAAGCGACTTTCGGCCGCTCGCCGTCGACTTTCCCGGCGCTGACTCCGGCTCCGGCATAACCGTCGAGGAATTTCTCCGCGCCCGAGACGAGGTCGACGTCGTCTCGTAGGGTTAGTGCGAGCCGGTGCGCGCCGTGCGCCTCCGCCGCGGCGGAGGCGCAATATTCGGCGATCTGTATCCGGTCTTTACCGGCGACCAGCTCTCGCGCCGCAGCACGTAGACCCTCGTCGCTGCCCGCGGAAAGGGGCAACAGGTGGACCGTGGCGTCGGCGCCGCCCTCGAGGATCACATGGCAGTTCGTGCCACCGAAACCGAACGCGCTGACTCCGGCGAGGAGGCGGCCTGCCGCGTCGCCGTGCCACCGCTCTGAGCGTGACGACACGCGCAGACCCCATTCGTCGAACGGGATGTGCGGGTTGGCTTGCTCGAACTGGCCGCACGGCGGCAGAGTGCGATGCCGCATTGCCAGCAGCACCTTGATCAACCCGGCGATCCCGGCCGCCGGTTCGAGATGCCCGATCACGCTCTTGACCGAACCGATCGGCAGCAACTGGCCGGCGGAGCGGCCCGCGCCGAGTACCGCGCCCAGCGCGCTTGCCTCGATCGGGTCGCCGAGCGCCGTTCCGGTGCCGTGTGCTTCGACGTACCCGACATCGGCGGGCGCGATACCCGCTCGGCGATAAGCGCTGCGCAGCAAGGATTCCTGGGCCAGCAAACTCGGTGCGGTCAGGCCGTTGGTGAAGCCGTCGTGGTTCACCGCGCTGCCCCTGAGGATGGCGTGCACCGGATCGCCATCGGCGAGTGCCCGGTCGAGCGGCTTCATCACGATCATCCCGGCGCCCTCGCCGCGGCCGTATCCGTCCGCACGCGCGTCGAACGCCTTGGATCGCCCGTCCGGTGCCAGCGCACCGAGGCGCAGCAACGCGTCTACCGTGTCCTGCCCCAGCATCAGGCTCACGCCACCGGCCAAGGCGATATCGCACTCCCCAGCGCGCAGACTCTGCGCCGCAAGGTGCACCGCGACCAGTGACGATGAGCACGCGGTGTTCACCAGCAGGCTCGGCCCGCGCGCACCCAGCGTGTACGACATCCTGGCGGGAATGATGCTCGGATCGCCGCCGGTCAATGTGTGTTGGGTGATCAGGTCCGGGTCGGCGCGAATTCCCGCCCCGTACTCACTCCACATCGCACCGACGAACGCGCCGGTTCGGCTGCCGCTGAGACCGCCGGGTGGGATGCCCGCGTCGTCGAGAGCTTCCTGCATCAGTTCGAGCATCAGCCGTTGCTGGGGGTCGACGTGTGGAGCCTCGCGGGGAGAGATACCGAAGAACTCCGGATCGAATTCATCGATCCGGTCGAGGAACCCACCGCGCGGCGGCCCATCGGCCCATCGGCCATCCGGCGGTTCGGTGAGCGCGTCCGCACCTGAGTTGAGCAATCGCCAGAATGTCGCCGCGTCGGGAGCGCCGGGAAAACGGCAGGCAAGGCCGACGATCGCGACCGGTTGCGCCGAACCCGGCGATTCGTGCTGGTCGGTTCGTTCAGGCCGGGCTCCGGTGAGCCAACTTGCCAATGCGATTGGCGTCGGATGTGCCCACACCAGAACCGGCGACACCGGATAGCCGCTTGCCTCACTCAATTCGCCGGCGAGCGCTGTCAACGTGTGGGAATCGAGCCCGTATCGGGTAAACGGCGCTCGTCCGTCGATCGCAGCGGAATCCAGCCCGCTCAACGCAGCGGTTCTGGCAATGAGCCAGTCCCGCACGGCCTCCATAGACCAGGACCGCATGGGCAGGGCAACCTCCAACACACAACCGAACCACTCGTCGCGTGTCCCTATGCCCTCCCGTTGGCGGCACGCTCAAACCAGACCAGATAGTATCCTCGCTGAATTCTCGCTGTAAAGGCCGTGTCTCATGTCGTGGATTTCGCCAGGTACCCGAAACAGAGGAGAATCGCGACCGGAACCGGGCGAGGAAGTGTGCCTTGCGGGCGGCGCCGGCTGGCGAGTCTGCGGGCGGCGGGTAAGCCGCAGAAACACGGCCGTTCGCTACATCCCATCGCCGAGCACCTCCTCGGCGACGAACTCGAGTACCTGGCGCGGGATTGATCGATCCCGCCACTGCCGGACTTGCACCGTGCCGACGCGAATTCGACCGCCTCGCATCGAAATACAGAACGGACCCTTCGGAAGCCTTCAGCTGAGCTGCTCGGCCAGCCCGATGATGATGTCCTCGGGGCCACGGACGTAACAGAGCAGATAACTCTGCTCGTACTGCTCGACCGCGCCGACGAGTTCGGCGCCGTGGCTGCGCACGCGGGCAACAATGTCGTCAATGTCGTCGACGGCGAACATGACCGACGAACACCCAGCATGTTCACAACGGATAACTCGTGCAGCAGGCCGGCCGGATCGACCAACCAGCCGGGCCTATCGCTGCCGATGCGCTCGTCGGCGCGCGGGTGGCCGTCTCGCTGCTTCTGCTCTTACCTGGCCGATCCATTGTTTGGGAACGAGTTCGATGACGTCAGTCCGGGAGGTGATGGTCAGTTTCTGGAAGATGGCGGCCATTTGAGCGTCGACAGTCCTGCGGGAAATTCCTCGGCGGGCCGCGATCGCGGCATTCGTCCATCCCGCCGCGGCCAGGATCGCGACCTCTTGTTCGGCTGTGGACAACTCGTCCCAGCGTGGCGGGGCATCCGCTCGAGCGGGGCTGTCCGGCGGCATCCTGTCGATGGACATGGTGCCCAATGCCAGCCGGTGCACCTCGCGAAGTTCGGGGCGCAACCGGGAGCCTTGCTTCTGCGCGGCGGCGAACGCCTCGTCGCCCAACACTCGGCGGGCAATATCGATCGCCTTGTTCGTTTCATCGGCGAAGAGCCCCAGGTCGCCGAAATAGACACCCGGCCCCGCACGCAGCGCAGCGACCCCGCCAGCGAGTTGAGCGGTTTCGGTGGCCAATGCCGTGAGTCCTGCCCGGTCGGTGTCTCCGGCCGCAATCGAATTCGTGATGACCTGCGCCAGTGCCCAGATCCGAATAAGCAGAGACAACGACGCGCCCCACTGGTCATGCACCGCTTCCTGGTTCGCCAACGTCGAGCGTCCGATGGTCAAAGCCTCGGTGGGATCACCATATTTGGACAACGCGATCGCCCATACCAACTCGGCCCAGGATGTCGCCCACCTCGCCCCCGAACCGGTCGCGTGTTCGAGGTGTTGCTGGGATAGATGCATGGCCTGCTGCGCCGATCCGAGGAAGTTTGCCGCCAATGCCGTGTGCCACTCGCTTCTCCCCTCACCACTGGGATCGCCAACGGCGCGGAACTTTTCCCGGGCACGTGCCAACACGGTGACCGCGCGCGGGTCGCGGTGGGCGAACATCAGTTCCACGCCCCAAAAGAATTCGAGGGCGGCGGGTAGGCCGCAGTCGGTTTCCGGGTTCCGCCGCCAGTTCGCTCCGAGATTCGGGTCGTGGATACCGAGGGCAGCGCATTCCTCGAAGATCCGTTCCGCGTCCTCGTTCCTTCCCTGAACCAGGGCGAGCCACCCGATCCCGGTCATAGCCTCGATTTGCAGGTCGATCGGTTGCGGAGTCAGTGTGCGGGTGGCCTGCAGTGTGCGCTCGATCCACCGGCATATTTCTCGAGGTGACCCTCTATAGATGGGTAAAGCGACGAGTCCTGTGGAGACCTCCAAACCCAGTGCGGCATCGCCCGCGGCGAAGCTGGTCTCGATCGCGATCGTGATGTTGTCGGCCGCCACCCGCGCCCAGTCCAGCAAATCCTGCTCGGCCGGACTGAACCAATTCCGCTGCGCTGCGACGACTTTGTCTCGATAGTAGTGTCGGTGACGTCGTGCGAGGCGCGCTGGTTCGTCGACCTCGGCGGTGGACCGTTGTTCGAGTTGTTGCCGCGTGAAGAGGCGAATACTTTCCAGCAGCGAATACCGCACGGTGGTCGGCGTGATGTGCGCAGTCACCAGCGACTGCTCGACAAGGCGCTCGAGTAGGCCCTCGACTTCATCAGCCGCCAAACCAACCGTGCTCACCCCTTCGTGCGAGGGTTGCCCACCCTGGTCGGGTACCGAGTCGTCAGCGCAGACGGTTTCGATAGCTTCGAGGTCGGCGCCGACATCCATGACCGAACTGGTGTCCTCTTCGGGGTTGGTGTCGTATCCGGCGGCGAAGAC
>NZ_JBEZDA010000030.1:0-35328 GCF_040647855.1 Nocardia sp. NPDC049220 | reverse complement strand
GCGATATACAACTCACCAGCCACCCCCACCGGCACCGGACGCAACCACGAATCCAACACCCACACCCGCGCATTCGCGATCGGACGACCGATCGGCACCGACACCACATCCGCATCGATGTCGACAAGATGAGAGACGTTACATGCCGTGCCTTCGGTCGGCCCGTAACCGTTGATCATCCGCAGCGACGGCAGTGCCCGAAGGATGCGTTGCGCGGCCTGGCTGGGGAACATATCGCCGCCGACCATCAGTTGACGCAGCCCGGTGAGGCTACCGTTGGTGGTGTGGAGGCGATCGGCCAGCACAGGCAACAGTGGTGAGGTGAGGAACATGGCGGTGACGCGATGCTGGGCTACCAGTCGCTCGAGCTGTTGGAGATCGCCTCCGGTCCCGGTTGCCACGACCACACCGCCGCCACCGAGCAGCGCCGGCCACACCTCGAAGGTGGATGCATCGAATGCGATCGAGGAATGGACCAGCATCCGATCACTGCTATCGAGCGCCCACACGTGTAGTGCCAAGTTGACGACGTTGTGGTGGGTGACGGCGACGGGTTTGGGTGTTCCGGTGGAGCCGGAGGTGTAGATGATGTAGGCGAGGTTCGATGGTCGCAGTGCTTGTTGTGGTTGTTGTTCGTTGCCGTGATCGTGGGGGTCGGGTCCGGGGTTGGGGCTGTTGTCGTGGATGTCGTCGGTGAGGATGGTTTTTGTTGGTGTGTAGGGGAGGGTTGGGTGGATGGTGTGGGTGGTGAGTATCGCGACGGGGTCGGCGTCGGTGAGGATGTAAGCGAGGCGTTCGGGGGGATAGGTGGGGTCGATGGGTAGGTAGGCGCCGCCGGCCTTGAGGACGGCGAGGATGGCGGCGATGAGGTCGAAGGATCGGTCGAGGGCGACGGCGACGATGTGGTCGGGGCCTACGCCGGTTTCGATCAACCGGCGGGCGAGTGTGGTGGCGCGGGTGTCGAGTTGCCGGTAGGTGTGGTGGGTTGCGTTGTCGATGACCGCGACAGCCTCGGGTGTGGCGGCCACGGTGGCGTGGAACAGGTCGACCAGGGTGGTGGTGTCGATGGGGGTGTGGGTGTTGTTCCAGTCGGTGAGTACTTGTGCTCGTTCGGCGGGGTTGAGAACCTGTATATCGGCGAGCCGGACAGCAGGATCGGCGGCGACCTGTTCGAGGCATGCAATAATCGCATTCATATATTTCTCGAGGTCATTTATGCCGTACACACGACTGTCGGCCACCAGCTCAATGAGCCCGCCGGTTCCTCCATCGAGGTCGTAGCTGAACCTTGCCGACAGCTCTGATATCTGATTCTCGGGAAGTGGGAGTAATGTACCCCGGCCATTACCTATGGGTACCGAAGCGAGGAACGGCATGACGTTCACCACAGGCCCGAATATGTCACGGTCTCTATCAGCCGTGCCCAAATCGCGTCGGATATTAGCTATCGGATACTTCGAGTGTCGCTGCGTCGACTGCATGCTCGCGACAACAGTAGAGCATAGCTCGGAGAACCGAGAATTGGGATCGAGGGTCACCCGTAACGGCACGACGTTGGACAGCATGCACGGTGTCCAGCGGGCGGGGCCAACCCTGTTCGCGACAGGAAACTGCAAGTAAAAGTCGTTTGTTTGGGCGAACGCCCGGTATGCGAGGCTAGCGGCAGCGGTGAGTATCGCCGGAAGTGGCAGGTTCAGAACCACTGACATTCTGGATAGACTCTGCAATTGATCGTGCGGCATGCTGATCGTACGGTGGATGGTAACTCTGTCGCATGGCTGTGGTTTCCTCTCGAGTCGCAGAGGCTCCACGGAGCGGTCTATGTATCCGTTCCAGAAATCTCGGTCGCGTTGGAACTCGGTAGAATTTTCGTAGCGCTCTATTTCGGCTAGAATATCGTCGATATCCAGATATTTCGGACGCTCCAACTCGGTGTGTGATAGGAGTGCGGAATACCACTGCAATATCCGGTGTCCTATGAGGAAGCAACTGGCCCCGTCGGCAACAGTATGGTGCGATACGAAGCATAAGAACGATCGGTCCTCGGAGATCGTGATCAATTCCGCCCGGAATAGGTGATCTTTCTCTAGGTCGAACGATTTCCGCATTAGCTGGTCCATCGACATCCGCGCGCGGGATTCCCCGTCGGCGAACAAGCTGTAATCGGTGACCGACGGTGTCCAGAATTCCAAATCTCGCCGGTACTGGCGAGGCTGGCCGTAGCTGAACGTAATATTCACCAAGAGCGCGGAAGCTTCGGCTATTGCACGACGGATCGCCTCGACCATCACCTCGGAGTCGACTACAGCGTGAATGTCGATGTACCCACCCACGTTGAGCGACTTATCTGGATCGAGCTGCTGCGAGAGCCAGATAGTCTTCTGTTGTACGGCCAGGGGGTGGGAGAACTCAGTCATGCGAGATTACTCTTCTTTACGTTCGGTAGCCGCCTGCGTGGCGTGTCCTGGTTCTATGGCGCTCACGCTGCCGTCAACCATTACGACAAAAACTTAGCGGGCGGAACATGAGACAAAGTCTTAGCGACGTTCTGGATGTAGCGCGACAGCGCCCGTCCGGATGTGAGGTGCACTCTTGGTATAGAAATGCGTGGCATACCGGTTGGCGAGGAATATTACTGGCGTACCGGAAGCATCCGGGTGCTCAGTTGACCCCATTATCCATGGCTTCGATGAGAGAGTTTGGGCGCATGTCCACCCAGTGTGTCTCTACGTAATTCAGGCACGATTGGCGGTTTGCGGCACCGAAAACGACCTTCCAGCCGTCAGGGGCCGCGGCGAAAGTCGGCCACATGGAATGTTGACCTTCCTTGTTGGTCAGTACATAGAATTCGGCGTCTTCGTTGTCGAATGGATTATTCATTAGATTCTTTCTTTGGAAAGTTCTAAAGGGTCAGCAGGGTCGGTCAACGCAGAGTCGGGAAGGTCACGTGCCAGTGTGAAATGCCACCACATCGCCGCTGTGTGACGGACTCGGGCACCCGGTACTGGCCGCTCGGTTTTCCGGTGCGGCAGTGGGCGATTTCGCTGGTATCGCGCCATCAAGATATGGCGATCCCATGTTCCGGGCTCATGAGGGGCGCGAGGCTCAGCGGCCGAGGTCTTGGCAGATGTTTGTGATCGAGGATTATTGGGCCAGCTGCACGAAGGTGTCCAACGGCAGCGTAGTCAGGGGAGGCTACATCGATCCTTCTCGCGAGGGTTGTCGGGGCGGAAGCATGCTCGGCGATGAACCTTCCACCTTTGCGGTAGTGCGGTAATGGGGGAAATGCCTACGTTGACGCCGACGGCACCGGGTACTGGAGTGTCGGCGGAAGGTGAAAACTGATCACTGCGTGGCATCCGAATTTCGACCCCTGTCCGATTGATCCTGGTTCGAACCGAGCCAGCGGGACGAAGGGATGCTATCCGTGGAGGATTGGGCTGAGATTCGTCGTTTGCGCAGGTCTGAGGGGTTGCCGATCAAAGCGGTCGCCCGGGTGGCGGGCGTGTTCCGTAATACGGTCAAAGCCGCGGTGGCGTCGGATCGGCCGCCGAAGTATGAGCGGGCGTCGAAAGGGTCGATTGTGGATGCGGTCGAGCCACAGATCCAAGAGTTGTTGCAGGCTTATCCGACGATGCCGGCGGCGGTGATCGCCGAGCGAATCGGCTGGACTTGGTCGGTGCGTGTGCTTTCGGGGCAGGTCGCGCCGGTGTATCTGCCGCCGGATCCGGCGTCGCGGACAGCGTATGTGGCTGGGGCGATCGCGCAGTGTGATTTGTGGTTCCCGCCGATCACATTGCCGGTCGGGTTCGGTCAGGTCCGTGATCGGAAGCGGTTGCCGGTGCTGACCATGGGGACCGGGTATTCGCGCTGGTTGTCGGCGGTGCTGAGCCACAGTCGCCGCGCCGAGGACCTGTTGGCCGGGTGGTGGACGCTGATCGACCGGTTGGGTGCGGTGCCGCGGGTGCTGGTCTGGGATGGCGAGGGTGCGATCGGTCGGTGGCGTGGTGGCCGCAGCGAGCTCACTGCCGAGTGTCAGGCGTTTCGAGGAACTCTGGGCGCCAAGGTCGTCATCTGCCGTCCCGCCAACCCGGAAGCCAAGGGTGTGATCGAGCGGGCGCACGACTATTCGGAGCGGTCTTTCCTGCCCGGCCGGACGTTCACCGGGCTGAACGATTTCAACACTCAGTTGAGTCAATGGCTGGCATTGGTGAACACTCGGACACGGCGAGCGTTGGGCTGCGCGCCTTGTGATCGGATCACCGCCGACCGCGGAGCGATGCTCACGCTGCCGCCGGTGGCACCCGAGCCCGGATGGCGGCGTTCGGCGCGCCTGGCGCGTGATCACTACATCCGCTCGGACTCCAACGACTACTCGGTGCACCCTCCGCAAGTGGTTCGACCCGCGACCGATCGGCTTCCAATGAGCCCTTCGCGGAGCCCGCTTGTCAAAAGTTCGCGACTAGAAACGCATACCCACGTATGGGACCTGCGACGGCATACCGCGTGTAGACACGCCGCCCACTCCGACGCAATAGCAATTTCACGGCAATCGTGCATGCCTTGTCGTGTCAGCATATGCCCGAGCGATATTAGAACTTGGCTCGGGAGCAGCCTTACGGCTGTTGGTGTCCTGACTTGAAAGGCCCCGCTGACAGCGGCGCCCCTCATGCGTGTTCGCAGATGGTGATGATCCCAGCTGATACGGCCTCACTGGTCGTCTCAATCCTGGATCGGTAGCTCGATGGCGGCAGCATGGTCGGCGAGCGCGGCGGCGATGCCGCGGAGTTGGTAGGCGTTGTCCCGTAGCTCCGGGGGGATCGGCTGACCATCGGCAACCCATTGCTCAGGGCATTCTAGATCTACGGAGATCCTGGTCAGGTGGCGGGACAGCAGGGTGAGGTATTCGCCGATATTGCCATGGTCGAATGCTTCTGCCATCCGGTCGTACCGTTGGCAGAGAATACCTGGCGGCGGGGCGGGACTGGTGGCCGAAGCCAGAACGCGTACACCCAGTTGCAGGGCAGGTTCCATGACGTCGTCGCGAACCGGTGCATCCAGCAGGTACACGCGGTCGGTAACCTCAGCGACCACGGCCCAGATCTCGTCGTCGTCACCTGTGGCATCGGGTGCAATGCGGACGAAGTCGTCGAGCACCAGCGGCAGTTTGGGCGGCAGCGCCGTGACGAGCGCAGCGAGATCGGCAACGGTATCCAAGATCACCGGAGCTGGGATCGTTTTACCGGCGGCGGCATAGGCGGCTTGTGAATGCGCCACGGCCGCCTCATAGGACGGACCCTGTGTGTCTGACCGGGGAAGCGACAGTGGTTTGTCACCAGGCCGGGGCTGGTGGCTGGATTCTTGATCGGCCATGATGGGTTCCTTTCCAGGCTGCTAGGTGAGTGCGAAATACATTCGTGGAGTTCGTCTTTAGAGATCGAATGGCCGACCCAGTGTGGCTCGACATCGCTACTGCGCCCCGGAATCCTGAACCTGGCCCGCGCCGAAATAGTTTCGCGCTCAGATTGATTCACCTACTACGGTGGGAGGGCGTCAGGAGTGGCCGACCGAGGATCTGATCAGGTCAGGGAATCCGGCCTGTGACGATAAGACCGGCCATCCGCCGCCTGGACCACGACCACCGCCGGTAGTGCTGTCACACGCTGCGACGGCAGGGCACCGCTCCTATCCGACGCGTGATCGAGGGCAGCCGCCGCCTGAACGCTCGATAGTGGTCGGTAGTGATGTGCGAAGCCGACGCGGCGGTAGAGCTGGGGGTAGCGGAGAAGGTTTTCTCGATGCCTGGCATGCCGATGAACAGCGGACCGTGGCCGCCGCGGTCGTATTGGTCGCGGAGGTGCTCGATTGCGTGGCGGACAGGCGTTCGGATTCACCGCTCCATGGCCTCGTCGAGCCAGTCGTACGGAAACGCGCCGTCGACCAGGATGGCGCCCACGGCACGGTCCGGATTCCGGCTTGCCCAGTGCGCCGCGACGACTGCGCCGCGACGACTGCGCCGTAGGACCAGCCCGCCAGTAGCGCCCGGTCCGACACCTCTGGCCGCGGGTGATGACCCGCCGCCAGAGCCCTGAGTGGCAAACAGGCCGTTGCAGTAGACCACCGGGATGCCGTGACCGCCGGTGTCGGTGACGGCTCGTCGAGCGGCGCCGTGCCGTTCCACTTCGCATCGTGGAGGGTCGCTGTTCTTCGTCATGGCAACAACTCTCGGCGTCCTCGCCTGACACCACCCGACACTCGCCTGATACGGCCACTGATACCGTGTTCCGCTGGCGAGGCGGTGGTGTTCAGCCCGGATCGGGCGCGTTCTCGACGGTCTGACGCGAGTGACCGTCGAAACATCCGACTACCGCCGGCCCGCAGGGTCTTCAGTACGCTCCTTCGCCCCTGGCCACCACACCGACCGTGCGCGCGATCAGCCGCAAGTCCATCCGCATGGACACGTTCTCCACGTAGGACAGATCGAGCCGCACCGCGTCTTCGAGCAGAAGGTCCGACCGGCCACTGACCTGCCACAAGCCGGTCAGCCCTGGCTTCACGAGCAGACGTCGCCGCATCATGTGGTCGTAGGTGTCGACTTCCCGCCGCACCTGCGGTCGAGGCCCGACTACGCTCATGTCGCCACGCAGCACATTGAGGAACTGCGGCAGCTCGTCGAGACTGTACTTGCGCAGGAATCGCCCGACCGGCGTGACCCGGGGGTCAACCTTCATCTTGAAGAAGACCGGATGCCCACCCTGCTGTGCGATCAAAGCTTCGGCATATCGGTCGGCATCGTCGTACATACTGCGAAACTTGATCATGCGGAAGGGCAAGCCGTATCGGCCGATGCGTTCGGACAGGTAGAAGACCGGGCCGCTGCTGGTGGTCTTCACTGCGATCGCGATCGCCAGGATCGCCGGCAGCACCAGCAGTAGGCACGTCGTCGCGAAGACGATGTCGAAGGCCTTTTTGCTGACCGACCGAGCCCGCTCGTACTGCGGTTCGGCGATGTGCATCATCGGCATTCCCGCGACCTGCCGATTGGTGAGCCGGGATATGGCGATGTCGATCGCCCCTGGGGCCAGCATGAACTCGACTCCCAGCGCATCCAGTTCCCAGGCGAGTCTGCGCAACTCGGTCGGGCCGAGATGCCGGGTGGGACCGATGGCGACGGTGTCGGCGTGGGTGTGTACGACCGCCCGCAGCACGGCGCTGTCGTCACTGACCACCGCGACCGTGCCGCCGGCGAACGCCAGCGGCGCGTCGCCTGATTGCCCACCCGGCACGCAAGCGCCCACGACGTCGTACCCGGCACCCAAGTCTGCGGCGAACGCCGCGGACATCGCCGCGGCCGCTTCGGCCGTGCCTACCACAAGTACGGCCGAACGATGGCGTCCCCGTCTGCGTGCCATGGCAAGCCGGTGGCGCCACCATAATCGTCCGCCGACCACTGCGAGTACGCCGGCCGGAAAGGCGATCGCGAGATATCCTCGGGCGAATTTGATTTCGAGCGCCAGTGACATGAGTGCCAGTACGCCGAACAGGTGCATCGTCGCCGATATCAGCCGCCGGAATTCCTCGATACCGCTTCCGACCAACTGCGGCGCCCGGCTGCCCGCACTACCGAGGATCGCGAACCAGCCAATGATGAGCGCGCCCGATACCATCGTGTAACCGACCCGGTGGGGCTGCTCCCAGGCCAGAGGCGGAGCGCCGCCGCCATTGAAACGGATTAGCTGCGCACTTCCCACAGCGATGGATACGGCGGCGAAATCGGTGATGGCGAGACGGCGTACGTACTCCGATCGCCATGCCTTACGGGTCGAGACGGTAACCGGGGGGATCGCGAAAGATCGTGGGATTTCAGCGGTCCCATTCCATTCCGGGACAGCATTGGATTTCATCAAGAGAACACCCCTCCTGGGGCAACGGTGGAATTGCTACCCGATCCGAAGATCGGCTGTCCCGGCAGCGTCCCGACCGCCATTACCGAGCGCTCCCTCGGCACTTGATCGGCCAACATCTCTCGCCGGTCAGAAGCAATGTGCGAAGCAGCGTGACCGGGATGCTAACTGACGCAAAGCAATTCGGCGACCCATAGTGATACGCATTGGGAATAACACCACGAAATCAAACATCAAATGTGCTCTATGTCACAGCAAGTAACATCGATGTGGAATCCATCCGATATTGCGGTCGGTACACAGAGGGTCGCAACAGGTGCGGTCGGTACCGCGAATGACGTTCTCGTCGCGCGCATCTCGTGACACGCCGGGCAGTTTCTGCTTCCGTGTGCCGCGATAGGCGTTCCGGCGGGCCGGGCCGCTCCGAGCAAAGGATTCAGATCTGTGCGCTGTCGACTCTGTGACTCCGACAGGCTGTCCAGCATTCTGGATCTCGGCGCCACACCGCCGTGCGAATCGTTTCTTACCGCCGATCAGCTCGATTTGCCCGAGCCGACCTATCCCTTGCACCTCAGGGTGTGCGCCGACTGTCTGCTACTGCAGATCCCGGCGCTGATCACGCCGGAGGACACCTTCACCGAATACGCCTACTTCTCCTCCTACTCCGACAGCTGGGTCCGGCACGCGGGCGAGTTCATCGACACCGCGACCACACGGCTGGGGCTGGGCAGGAACTCCTTCGTGGTAGAGGTCGCCAGTAACGACGGCTACCTATTGCGCCACGTCGTCGACCGCGACATCCGATGCCTGGGCATCGAGCCCTCGGCCAACGTCGGAGCAGCGGCTCGCGAGTCGGGTGTGCCCACGGAAATCACCTTCCTCGACGAGGATTCCGCACGCCGCATCCGTGCCGAACACGGCCCCGCAGATCTGGTGATCGCCAACAACGTCTACGCCCACATCCCGGATCTGCGCGGGTTCACTCGCGCGCTGCGCAGCCTGCTGGCGGATGACGGCATGCTGACCATCGAGGTCCACCATGCGCTGAACTTGGTCGAGTTCGGTCAGTTCGACACCATCTACCATGAGCATTTCCAGTACTACACCGTGCTGTCGGCGCAGCGTGCGCTCGCTGTCGCCGGACTGACCGTGGTCGATGTCGATCGGCTGCCGACGCACGGCGGATCGATCCGGCTGTGGGTGCGCCCCGACGCCGCCGCTGAGGCGGTGAGCGACCGGGTCCGGGTGGTGCTCGACCTCGAGCGGGCCGCGGGACTGCACACGGTGGCCGGCTACGCATCACTGCGGCGGCGTGCCGAAACGGTGCGGCACGAGTTGCTTCGGTTCCTGCTCGACTGCAGGCATCAGCGCAAACGCGTCGCCGGATACGGTGCACCGGGCAAGGGCAACACACTGCTCAACTACTGCGGGATCCGACCTGATCTGCTCGAGTACACCGTAGACCGTAACCCCTACAAACACGGCAGATTCACGCCAGGAACGCGAATCCCGATCCACCCGCCCGCCCGGCTCGACGTCGATCGCCCGGACGTGATCGTGGTGCTGCCCTGGAATCTCGAGCCCGAGATCACCGCACAGTTGCGGCAAGTCGCCGAGTGGGGCGGGCGGCTCGCCTACCCCTTGCCCGAGCTGCACGTGATCGATCCGGGGTCCCCGGCCCGCACCGTGCAGGCCGGAGCCGAGTCGAAAGGAAGCCGGCGCTGATGAAAGTCGTCTTGTTCTGCGGTGGCTACGGCATGCGCATGCGTGGAGGCAGCGAGGACATGGTGCCCAAGCCGATGCAACTCGTCGGCTCCCGCCCCTTGCTCTGGCATGTGATGCGGTACTACGCGCACTACGGTCACACCGAATTCATCTTGTGCCTCGGATACGGCGCCGAGCACATCAAGAATTTCTTCCTCACCTACCGGGAGTCGGCGTCCAACGACTTCGTGATCCGCAACGGCCGGGTCGAATTGCTCGGCAGCGATATCGACGACTGGACGATCACCTTGGTCGATACCGGCGTGGCGTCGGCCATCGGAGAGCGCCTGCGCCGGGTGCGCGAGCACCTCGGCGACGACGAGCACTTCCTGGCCAACTACGCCGACGTCCTCACCGACGCTCCCCTGGACGAGATGATCACCCAGTTCCACGCTTCGGGGGCGGCGGCATCTCTCATGGTGGTGCCACCGCAATCATCGTTCCACTGCGTGGACCTCAGCTCTACCGGTGAGGTCAAGGACATCGTTCCCGTGGCGAATATGCCATTGTGGGAAAACGGCGGCTATTTCGTGCTCGGCCGAGAGATCTTCGACCTGCTGCCACCGGGTGGAGATCTGGTGGAGGATGCCTGCGGAGCGCTCGCCGGACAGGGCCGGTTGTTCGGCTACCGCCACGACGGATTCTGGAAGCCGGCGGATACTTTCAAGGAGCGCGCCGAGCTCGACGCGGCCTACCGCAATGGACACCGCCCATGGATGGTGTGGGAGTCGTGATCGCGCTGCTCGCTCCGCGGCCCGCCGAGATCGCACTACTCGGCGCGCATTGCGATGACATCCCAATCGGCATGGGCGCCACGCTGTTGTCGCTTACCCGCGCGCATCCGGATGTGCGGGTGCGCGCGCTGGTCCTCTCCGGTGCCGGCACCGAGCGCGAAGACGAGGAACGAGCAGCGCTCACCGCCTTCTGCGCGGGACGGACACCGGAGTTGACGGTGCTCGACGTTCCCGACGGACGAGCACCCGCGCACTGGGATCGGATCAAGACGGCCGTAGCGGAGTTTCGCCGAGCGGGTGACCCGGACCTGGTGTTCGCCCCGCAACCGGGCGACGCGCACCAAGATCACCGCACGCTCGCCGAGCTGGTGCCGACCGAGTTCCGCGACCACCTGATCCTCGGCTACGAGATTCTCAAGGCGGAAGTCGACACACCGGCGCCGACCGTCTTCTACCCGGTCGACGCGGAGCTGATCCAGCGGAAATCGCAACTGCTGCATCGTTATTACCCGTCCCAGACCGGTCGCGACTGGTTCGACGAGACCGCGTTCCTAGCCGCCGCGCGGATCCGCGGCGTGCAGTGCCGCACCGAGTACGCCGAAGCCTTCGTGGTGGACAAGGCCGTCATTCGATGGGAGAAGCAGTGACAACGATGCGAGTCCTGGTGACCGGGCATCAGGGATACCTGGGCACCGTCATGGTCCCGATACTGCGGGCCGCCGGGCACGAGGTCGTCGGGCTCGACACCGGCTGGTTCGCCGACTGCCTGCTCGGCGAGTTCTCCGGCGACCCGGTGGGCCTGCGCCTCGATCTGCGATCGGTGGAGATCGAAGACCTTCGCGGCATCGACGCCGTCGTCCATCTGGCCGCTCTGTCCAATGATCCTTTGGGCGCCCTCGCGCCGGAAGTCACCCACGAGATCAACCATCGCGCCTCGGTGCGTCTGGCTCGGCTCGCGAAAGAAGCCGGTGTGTCCCGGTTCCTGTACGCCTCCACCTGCTCGGTGTACGGCGCCGCCGGAGACGAACTGGTGACCGAGTCGGCGCCGCTGCGGCCGATCACCCCGTACGCCGAGTCGAAGGTGCGGGTCGAAGACGACGTCGCTGCGCTGGCGGACGACCACTTCGTTCCGGTGTTCCTGCGCAACGCCACCGCGTTCGGATTCTCGCCCCGTCCCCGCGCTGACATCGTGCTCAACAATCTCGTCGGTCACGCCGTCCTCACCGGTGTGGTCAAAGTGCTCTCCGACGGCACGCCCTGGCGGCCGCTGGTCCACGCCCGCGACATCGCGGCAGCCTTCGAACGCTGCCTCACCGCACCGGCATCGGCCGTCGCCGGCCGGGCGTTCAACATCGGGACCGAGCGAAACAACCTCACCGTCGCCGAGATCGCCGAGTCGGTAGTGGCCACCGTGCCGGGGTCGCGGCTGCTGGTCACCGGTGAGACCGGGGCCGATCCACGCTCCTACCGGGTCGACTTCTCCGCCGCTCGCACGGTGCTCGGGTTCGAGGCGCAGTGGTCGGTGCCCGACGGCGCCGCCGAACTCTACCGTGAGTACACCGAACGTGGCCTCACCCACGACGCCTTCTTCCAGCGATTCACGCGACTCAGCTGGCTCCAGCGGCTGCGCGTCTCCGGCGAACTGGACCCGCGGCTGCGTGCGGTCACCGCACCGGCGACAGGGTAGCCCGCAGATGGTCCCATCGTCCGGCGTTCGCGTCGCGATCCGACAACACCGTCACCGGCAGCGGCCAGGCGATCGCCAAGTCTGGATCGTCGAAGGCGACGCTGAGATCCTCAGCAGGATCGTGCGGCCGATCGATGCGGTAGCACACGTCCGCGGTGTCGGTGAGTGCTTGGAATCCGTGCAGAAATCCTGGCGGCACGTACAGGTGCCGGAATTCCTCGTCATCGAGCCGAAACGCCTGCGTCCGGCCGAACGTCGGCGACGACGGCCGGATATCGACCAGCACGTCGTGCACCGCGCCGTGTGCGCAGCGGATCAACTTGGCCTCCCCGCGCCCGGATCGGCCGTGCATGCCGCGCAGCACCCCCCGGCGCGACCGGGACTGCGAGTCCTGCACGAAAGTGGCCGAAATTCCCGGAATCCCCAGGTGGGAGTCGAATTCGGCGGCATCGAAGGTCCGGGTGAACAGGCCCCGGTCGTCGCGGACGGGTGTTGGGACCAGCACCACCACGTCGACCAGGTCGGTCTGCTCGATACGCACACCGACATCGTGTCATGACCGGCCGCTGCCGCGCCTGCTCCGGCGCCGTTCTGCACACCGTTCTGGATCTCGGGATGGTGCCCGCAGCCGATGATTTCCCGCCCTCGGCACGGCCGACTCCGGCGGAGACCACGCATCCCCTGCGGATGGTGCGGTGTGCGCAATGCGAGCTGGCACAGCTCGCCGAAGACGACACTGTGGCAGCCGAACCCCGTGGAGTGGAGCCGCAGGCCCTCCGTGATCAGGCCGTCGACGCGATTGCGCGGGTTGACGCGGCCGGCCTGCTGCGTGGCAACACGATCATCGAATTCGGCAGTCCGCACGGTGGTTCGTGGCTGCCGTTGTTGGCCGAGCGTGGTTGCACAGAAGCCGACGCGGCACAGGCGGACCTGGTCCTGGACTGTTTCGGCATCATGCACGAGCCCGACCAGCGGGCCGCCTTCGCCGCCCGCGCCGCGGCCGTTGCCCCGGACGGGGTGTTGCTGCTGCAATACCACACGCTCGCCGCCATCGTGGCACAGCGGCAGTGGAACGCGTTGCGCCACGGGCATTTCGCGTACTACTCCCTGCATGCGCTGAGCTCGGCGCTCGCCGACGCGGGCATGGGCGTGACCACCGCGTGGGAGTTCGACCTCTACGGCGGGACAGTGCTGGTAGCAGCTCGGCGCGGCCCCGTCGCGCCCGACCACACCGTGCTCGAGATCCTGTCCCGCGAACGCGAACTCATCACCTGGGAATCGCTGCGCCGGCTACAGCGGTTCGTGGACGATCACGTGCGCGCGCTGCGGAACTGGCTGATCGATGCGGCCGCGGCCGGGGAGCGGGTGTACGCCTACGGCGCCGCGTCCCGGGCGGTCGCTCTGCTGTCGTTGGCCGGTGCGCACCGGGGGCTCGTCGCCGGAGTCGCCGACGTCGCGCCCGCCAAGCAGGGACGCCGAATGCCCGGCACCGACATCCCGATCATCAGCCCGCGGGAGCTGATCGCGGCAGCACCCGACCGGGTGCTATTGACGCTGCCCGACCTGCTCGGTGAAGTGTCGTCCGGACTCCCGGAACTCGACGGTCGCTGGTTCCTCGACGATCCCCGCGGACCCAGAAAAGGAGGTGTGGACGACGGAACCCCCTCCTGTTACTCCATCCCGACAGCCACACCCCCCTGGGCCGCACGCGGTCAGCAGTTCACCAGCGAAGGACAGCCGCACCGATGAAGACCACCCCTCGGATGCGCCGACACCGGCTGCACTCGCCGGCATACTCGGTCGAACCGGCCACGGCACTGATGGTCGCGGCTGTCTTGCCGGTGTGCGGCACCACCGACCGCACGAGTTCGACGGTGGACGCTACTGGACAGAAGCAACCGCGATCGTGCTCAGCGGCCGACCATAGCCCGCGCGCGCACCCGCAACCGCGTCCCCAACGCCCGGACCAGACGCAGATCACCGGCCAGCACGTCGGCCGGACGCACGAGATCCGGGTGATCGGCGCCCAGGCGATGATGGAATCGCAGCTGCTCGGTGAGCTTGCTACGGGTCGAGGTGCGACTGCACAGGTTGAACGAGGAGTTCCGCCACGCGGCCACGATGTCGCCGAGCCCGACGAAAGCGCCGCGGCTGCCCACGCGGGCGAACAAATCCACATCCATCGGAAACACCAGGTCGCCGCGCAGGCCGCCGACGGCGTCGTAGTCGGTGCGCCGGAACATGGCGGCCGCCGTGGGGCCGAAGTCGGCCGGCCCGCGCCGCACGATCACCCGGGCCAGCTGGCGGCTACCGTGCCTGCCGACCAGC
The DNA here is from genome assembly GCF_040647855.1 of Nocardia sp. NPDC049220. NCBI lineage: Bacteria > Bacillati > Actinomycetota > Actinomycetes > Mycobacteriales > Nocardiaceae > Nocardia > Nocardia sp. NPDC049220. The sequence goes on along the minus strand of NZ_JBEZDA010000030.1, from coordinate 20,911 downwards.
TGCGGCAGTCCCAACCCAGTCTCGATAATGTCACCGGACTCGTCGATCACATCGAACCTGCCCGCGCACAACGCGATCGCGTCGTCGTCGAACTCCGCCGACTGCGCGGCGAGGGCGCCGGGACGCAGGACGTCATCGGCGCAGACCACCTTCACGAGGTCCCCGGTGGATTCCCGGATCACCCGGTCCCAATTGGCGCCGATCGGCAGTACCCGATCGTTGCGCAGTACACGCACGCGCGGATCGCGCCGCGCTCGCGCGATGTCACCGGTGCGGTCGGTGCTCGCGTTGTCGAGGATCACGACTTCGAAATCGAGGTCTTGGGCCAGCACCGAGTCCAGGGTCGCGGACAGAGTTCGTTCCGCGTTGTAGGCCGGTACGCACACCGACAGTTTCCGCATCCTAAGCTGCCCCTTTGTCAGAATCGCAATCAGACATTGCCTCGTAATCGCCGAAACTATGCCATATTTCACCGCGAGTTGGCATCTGCATTCGGAATTCCCTGTGCTGGATATCGGTTGCCGCACATCTGCGCGACCAGGATGAATCCGGCGTGCAGCTTTATACTTTGCGGCCGTGAACGAGTTCCGCAGACGACTTCACGGTGCCGTAAACGGGACGAGGGGATCGGGTCATGACGAGTGCGTCCGGCGCGGTGAAGGTGCACATGACCGGATCGGAATGGTTCGGCGCCGCGCCCGGGGGCCTGGGTCGATATTTCACGGACCTGCACGGCGCTTTGCTGGATATCCCAGGGATGTCGATGTCGGCCGCCGCATTCGGCCTGCCGGACCGGACGCATGCCGGGGCCCGATCCTGGGGGCCGGTCGGCGGGTCGACCCTGCGCCGTGCCCGCACCGCGTTCTGCGCTCGCGATGTATTGGACCCCGGCACGGTCGTGGATCGCCACTTCTGCCTCTACGGCCCGGTCGCCCGGGACCGGCGTGGTCGCCGGCTACCACTCGTCGTGCATTTCCACGGCCCGTGGGCGGCGGAAAGTCGAATGCACGGACAGCATCCCGTCGCAGCCTTCGCCAAATACCTCATCGAACGGATGCGATACGTTTGCGCAGATCGTTTCGTGGTGCTCTCGGAACACTTCCGCAACGTGCTGTGCGCCGATTACCGCATCGCGCCCGAGCGCATCGAGGTGATCGCGCCCGGGGTCGATCTCACCCGGTTTCGCCCCGCCCCGGTCCCCGCGTCTACGCCGGTCGTGCTCTGTGTGCGGCGGCTGGAGCGCCGGATGGGGATCGATGTGTTGCTCCGCGCCTGGCCCGGGGTGCTCGCCGAACACCCGGAGGCTCGTCTGGTCATCGTCGGAACCGGCAGCGCCGAGGCGAATCTCCGACGCGGAGCCACCGAAGGTGGGCTCGGCGGCAGCGTCGAGTTCACCGGCCGGATTCCCGACCATGAACTGGCCGCCCGCTACACCTCCGCCGCACTCACGGTGGTGCCGACCGTAGCCCTGGAGGGATTCGGCCTGATCGCACTCGAGTCGCTCGCCGCGGGCCGGGCGCCGGTGGTTACCCGGTGCGGCGGTTTGCCCGACGCCGTGCAAGGCCTGGATCCGTCGCTGATCGTGCCGCCCAGCGACCCCAACGCGCTCGCGGCTCGGATCAGCGCGGCGATCGCGGGCTGTCGGCCCACACCGGCGCAATGCCGCGCCCACGCGGAGACTTTCAGTTGGCATGTCGCCGCCCGGCGGCACGCGGCGCTGTACCGGGAGCTCGCATGAGTGGACCCGCGGTCTTCCTCGGCCACACCGCCGTGCCCTCTGGGGCCGAATTGGCCACCCTGCGGCTGCTGCGCACGCTGCGGACGCAAGGCACCGAAGTGGCGCTGGTGTGCACCGAGGACGGCCCGGTGATGGCCCGTGCTCGATACGCGGGGATCGAGACTCGTGTCGTGACAGGCCGATTCGACAGTCGGGCGATGACCACCGGATCCGGTCCGTTGCGGCTGATCACCGGGTTTCTCGCGCTGCTGCGGCTGGGATGGGCGGTCGGAGGCGCGGTCCAGGAACTGCGCGCTCGGGTAGTGGTCGCGGCGAGCAGCAAAGCGCTAGTGCTGGGGGCGGTGGCGGCCCGCCGCGCGCGGGTGCCGCTCGTCTGGCAGGTCCACGACCGAGTGTCCCGGGACTACTTCGGCTTGCTCCCGGCCACCACGATCCGGCTGCTGGCCGCCCTGGTCTGCCGGGGACTGCTCGCCAACAGTCACGGCACCCGGGACACGCTGCCCGCGCGTGTCCCGGCGGCCGTCGCCTATCCGGGTGTCGCCCTGCCGGCCGCCCCGCCGTCGCCGCGCGGCCGCGCGGCCGCCGAGGCGGTCGTGGTCGTCGTGGGACGGCTGAGCCCCTGGAAAGGCCAGGACGTGTTCCTGCGAGCCCTGGCGGCGGTGCCGACCCAGCCGGCTGCGGTGTACCTCGTCGGCGGGACGTTCTTCGATGAGCAGCCGTTTCGGCAGTACCTGGAACGACTCGCCGACGAACTCGGTCTGGCCGTGACCTTCACCGGTCACGTCGACGACCCCGACCGGTACCTCGCCGAGGCCGACGTGCTCGTGCACTGCTCGGTACTGCCCGAGCCGTTCGGGCAGGTGGTCGTAGAGGGTATGGCCGCAGGCTGCGCGGTGATCGCGACGGTGCCCGGCGGCCCGGCCGAGATCATCGACGACGGGCGTACCGGCCGATTGGTGCCTGCCGGTGACGAAGCCGCCCTCACCACCGCTCTCACCGAACTGCTCGGCGATCCGGCCACACGCGCCCGGATCGCCGCCGCGGGTGCCGACCGCGCGCGCGACTTCGACATCCGCACCACGGCACATGTGGTCACCCGCTTCCTCGACGAGGTGGCGCCGCCGTGACCGAACCCGATTACCTGGCCACGCTGACCACCGACATCTTCCCCCGGGTCGATCTGCCCCAGCGCCCCGGCGGGGTGCACCGGCGCACCGACGGGGTGCGCGGGCCAGGAGGTGGTGGCGCACACAGCAAGCCGAGCCGGTTCGAGGTGCTCGGCGACATCGCGCTGGTGAGTTTCGGCAGATACGGTCAGTACATCGTCACGGTCGTGACCGTGCCGCTGATCGCCCGGGTGCTCGGTGCCCACGGCCTCGGCCTGCTCGCCATCGGCATGTCGGCCTACTTCATCGGCTCGCTCGTCGTGGATCTGGGAGTCACGCAGTTCCTGTCCGCCCGCGTGCCGGAGATCAACGCGCGCAACGACACCCGCTTGCGGGAGATCAACCAGCTGCGCGGCGACTATCTGGCCATCCGGCTCACCACGGCGACGCTGTTCGGTGTCGCGCTCGCCGTAGCCTCGGCCGTACGTGTGCCGGAAGTCGCGCAGATGGTGTTACTCGGACTGTTCGTCGGTGGCTTCTGGTCGCTGTCGGAGGACTGGCTGCTGATCGGTGAGGGGCGATTCGGCACCTCCACCGCGTATCAGACCATCGGCCGGCTGTGCTATCTCGGGCTGCTGGTCGGCTTGCTCCCCCAGCTGCCGAACTCGCACATCGCCCTGCTGTGCCTACTGCTGTCCTCTGTGCCGACGGTGGCGTTGACATGGTGGGACGCCTGGCGCCGGTACGGGTCGCCGGCCCGTCCTCGCTACTACGGCGTCGTGCTGCGCCGCAGCGTGCCGGTGTTCGTGTCCCGGTTTCTGGTCACCGGCTACGGTCAGAGCGCGGCGACGCTGTACTCGACCGTGCTCGACGCCGTCTCGCTGGGGCTGTACTCGGCAGGCGACCGCCTGGTGCGCGCGGTCCAATCGCTGCTCGACGCCATCGGCTTCGCGCTGCTGCCACGGATGGCCCGGCGCGGCGACGACCGTGGGTTCTGGCGACACAGCCTGCAGGCGCTGGCCGTGACCGTCGCCCTCGCCGCAGTCGCTTCGATCGGCATCTGGCTGGCCGCGCCACTGCTGATCCGGCTGGTCTTCGGTGCCGAATTCGCCGCGTCCACCGGCCTGCTGCGGATCGAGGTGCTGATTCTGCCCGCCACGACGGTCACCTCCTTCATCACCACGGCCATCCTCCCGGTGCGCCAGGACACCACCGGCGTCGTGATCGGCGCGCTGTTGGGGACTCTCGTCGCCGCCGTCGCACTGGTGCTGACCGTACAGACCCGCTCGGTGCACACCTTGGTCTACGGCCTACTGGTGGCCGAAATCACCGTCGCCACCTGGCACCTGCTGCGGGTGCGCTTCCTGACGCGCCGCGACCGTGCCGAAGCCGACACAGTCCCTCTGCCGATCGTGCCCTGGAAGGAAATCCGACCATGAGAATCCTGTTCGTCGGCGACGACTGGCTCGGCAGCAACGCGCGATCATTGGCCGACGGCTTTCGTCAGGCCGGCCACGACGTGCTCGTGATCGACTCCACACCGGTGACCCTCCCGGCCAGACTGTCGCCGCCGTGGGTGTACGCGAAGGCGACCGGTCGACGCGACCGGCGCACGTTAGAACGGGTACACGCCCAGATCGAACGAAACGCTGCCACCTTCCGGCCCGACATGCTGTTCGTGTTCAAGGGGATCCATCTGGACCAGCAGCGACTGCTCGACGTGCCCGCCGAATTGCATGTGCACTACAGCCCTGACGATGTGTCCAATCCCGAGAACTTGACCGATGCCTACCTGGCCTCAGAACCCGGCTGGGACCTCGTCGTCACGACCAAACAGCACAATGTGCCGGAGTTGCTGGCGCGCGGCGCCCGTGCCGCGTGCTTCGTGCTCAGCGCTTACGACCCGGCCTGGCATCATCCGGCGGCGCGCCGCGGCACCGGTGACTATCTGGTCGGTTTCATCGGAGTGTGCCGACCCGACCGACGCGCCGACCTGGTGTCGCTGGCACGCCGCTACGGACCTCGCCTGCTGGTCCGCGGCCCCGGCTGGCGCCGGGTTGCGGAGTTGCGCGCCACGCGCGCCGTCGTCGGCGGCGCGGTGTACGGCTCGGGATACTCCGCGACGGTCGCCGAGGTGACAGCCAATCTAGTGCTGCTCAACTCCGGCAACCGCGACACCCACACCTGCCGTACCTTTGAGGTGCCCGCGGCCGGTGGATTGTTCGTCGGTGCACGCACCGGCGAACACGCCGAGTTGTTGCGCGACACCGTCGAGTGCTTCCTGTTCGACGGCGCCGACGAACTGGTCTCGATTCTCGATTGGGTGGCCGCCCACCCGGGGCGGGCGGCCGAGGTCGCGGCGGCCGGGCACCGGCGGATCACCGCCGCGGGGCATCGTTACGTGGATCGCGCCCGGCAGATCGTCGGCCTCGCCGCGGAGGTCGGGAACTGAACGCCTACACCGAAATAGCCGCCGTCGCGGCTGCACTGGTCACGGTTGCGGTGGCCGCGCTGTGGGTTCCCGGTATCGCCCGCGTGTTCTTCATCGCGCAGTCCCTGTTCTGGTCGTTGTCCTACGTGGCGCGGCCGCTGGTGCTGCTCGTGGTGCGGCCCGACCCGCACTACGGCGACAACATCTCCGACCCCCGGCTGGCTGGACTGGGGTACGACCGCGGGATCGGTCTGGTGCTCGACCACGTGGTGTTCGGCTTGTGGTGTTACGCGCTATTGGTGATCGGTTACGCGCTCTGGCGGCGGCGGCACCCTCCGGACGCCGTCCCGGCCGCGGTCGCAGACCCCGACGTGATGCCGACGCTGATCGGGCTCTACGCGCTCGGCCTGTTGGGGCGGGCGGCATCCGTGGCCACCGGATCGCTGGACGCGGCCGGTGAGGTCAGCAGCGGCAACCCCCTGCTCAGCTTCGTCGCCACGTTCGCCGGGATCGGGGCGCTCGGGATGATCGTCTTCCTTCGGTCGGCGCGGCCGCAGACCACGGCGCTGGTGCTCGGCGCGCTGTTCGCGGGCGAGCTGTACTGGTCGTCGGCCGTGCAGTCCAAGACACCGATCCTCGCCGCCGCACTTGCGCTGGCCGTGCGGTTTTCGATGCTCGGCTGGAACCGGCGCACCACGGTTGGCGTGGCGCTGATCGGCGTGCTCGGCGTCGCCGGGTTCGGCTGGCTGCAGTCGTTCAAGAACTCCGGCACGGCCGCGCTCGACGCCACCGTCGTCGACTCCCGTTACCCGCAGAACGTCCGGCCGTTCCTGAGTATCTTGCGGCGTTTCGACCTGCTCGAAGCCGCTACCGACGCCTACTTCGTCGGTCCCGGGGGCTGGCTGTCGCCCGGGGAGGTTCTCCACCACGCGAGCCTGAGCCTGATCCCGGCGCAGGTACTCGGTATCGAGAAGTTCCAATCCGGTACGGCCTGGGCCAACGACGTGCGTGGCGCGTCGGTGGACATGAGCACCGTGTCGGTGTCCCTGGCGGAGGGCAACCTCAACGAGGGCTATCTGCTCGGCGGCGAGGCCGGCGTGTTCATCGCCGTCGTGTTCACCTTCGGGCTGCTGCTCGCGTGGGAGCGCGCACTGTATTCGCGGTTCTTCCCGGTCCTGGTGCTGGGGCTCGCGATCACCGGCGCCTCCACCCTGTTCGAGCGGGGCATTCTCGGCAGCTTCGAGAATCTGGGCAAGTTCGTCCAGTCGGCCGTGCTCGCCTGGTTCATCCATCTGATCGTCACGGAATTCCGCCGCCGCCCAACGCTACTCCCGTCACCGGCGCGCGCTTCAGTAGTTACGAAGACATGAGGTCGAAGTTCATGGGTTTGATCGATATCTGGCACATCGTCCGGCGGCGGTGGGTGCTGATCGCCGCCATCGCGCTGACCGTCACGGTGGCCGGCGTCTGGTACGCCTCGTCCCGCGCGGTGACGTACGTGGCCAGCAGCACAATGTACGTCTCGATGGCCACCGGTACCTCGGTCAGCGACTCCTACCAGGGCGGCCTGGCGGCCCAGCAACGCGTGCGGTCCTATCTCGAACTGGCCACCAGCGCCGCGGTCGCGGAACGGGTCGTCGACGACCAAGAGTTGACGGAATCGCCGGAGGAGTTCCGCGGCCGGATCACCGCCTCGTCGCCGCCCGCAACCACGATCCTGGAAATCGCGGTCTCCGCGACCACCGCGCAGCAAGCGCGTGATCTCGCCGACGCCACGGTCGCCCAGTTCCGGGCTGTGGTCGACAGTTTCGAGTCCATCGAAACAGGCGCTGCTCCCGCCGCCCGCGTCTCGGTCGTCGATCGTGCCCGACTACCGGCCGCTCCGGCAGGCCCCGGCACGAGCCGGTTCGTCGCCATGGGCCTGTTCGGTGGACTGTTGCTCGGTTTCGCAGCAGCATTTCTGCGTGAACGCACCGACCGTCGTATTCGCACCAGTAGCAACCTCGCCGATATCGCGCCGGTCCCGGTGGTCGCCGCCTTCGACCACGGAGAATCCGCCTCCGAGGCGGCCCGGCGACTGCGTAATCACCTGCGCGGTGCCCAGACCATCGAATGCACCAGCGTCACCGACCGATCACAATCGCAGGTGGCGCACACCCTGGCGCTGGCCTTCGCCGATGCCGGCCATGCGGTGATCCTCGTCGACGCCGACACCTCCGGCGATGGAAGCTCCAGCACGGTGCCCGGTCCAGGCCTCACGACGCTGTTGCGCGGCGGCGTACCGCTGGACCGGGCGATCACCGAGGGCTGGCGCGGGACCGGGGTCGCGGTGCTGCCGATCGGGCAGATCGAGCCGGACACGTCCGACCTGATCGCCTCGGAACACTTCGCCCATCTCATCGCCGATCTGCGCAAGCGCTATTACCGGGTGGTCATCGAGACCGCACCGGTCAGTTGTGCCGCCGACGCGGTCGCCGTGGCGCCGCTGTCCGATGCCGTCCTCGGCGTCGCCGATCTCGGCAGACTCACCGAACCCCAGTTGCGTACCGCACTGACCGCGTTCGGCGCGTCCGCGCCGACCGGCATGGTCGGCTACCACGCGCCCGGATCGGCGGCGGACCGACTGGTGGGATGGTTGAGGGTATGAGCGACGACATTCTCCGGCGGCGCCGCTTGCTCGCCGCGACTTTGGGTGCGGCGGCGGTACTTCCGATCGCCGCCTGCACCACAGCCGAGCCGGACGACCCGCAGTTCCGGTCCGTCACCACCGATGCGCCCGCGGCACGTAACGTCCGGGACTTCGGAGCCGTCGGAGACGGTATCGCCGACGACACCAAGGCTTTGGCCGCAGCCGTGGCCAAGGACCCGGACAAGCCGTTGGTGCTCTACCTGCCCGCCGGGCACTACCGGGTCGAGTCGATGCCCGATCTGCCGAACTACGCCACGATTCTCGGTGACGGCGCCGACATCACCACGATCGTCTACCCGGGCGACGGCACTCTGGTGCGGCTGCGCAAGCGCAGCCGGGTCCGTTTCGCCAGGCTGGGGATCTACACCACAGGTCCCGGCTCGACGGCGGTCGACCTGTCGGAATGCTTCCGCTGCTCCTTCGACGCGGTGGTACTGCGCGGCAACCACCTCAGCGACAACCATCCGCGGTACCTGACCCAGCGCGGCGTCGTGTTGCGCGACAACACCGGCGGCACCGCCTTCATCAACTGCGACATCAACAATTTCGGGATCGGACTGACCACATCCTGTATCCAGAACTACGTCACCTCCTCGAAGTTCACCAGTAATCACACCGGGGTCCTCGGCACCGGCAACGACAACAACGCCGGGCTCGCACTCACCAACGTCGAATTCGTCTCCGATCAGAACCCGCTCACGACCGCCCGGCACCTGCGGGTCGACGGCGCCGCCAACGACTGGTGGCTGACCAACGTGTGGTTCGAAGGAGCCGACGTCGCGGTGTCGGTCGGCGAAAACGGGCGCGGCGGTCCCGCGCAGTTCGGCATGGTCAACGCGAAGGTCGCGGCCCGTTCGGTCGGGCTCGAACTGAACCACTGCCGACAGCCGTATCTGGCGAACGTGATCTTCGACGCGGAGTCGCGGCCGCCGGGCACCCCGGTGCGGGTGGATCCGGTCGGCTGTCCGGAAGGCACCGCGGTCGGATTGATCTCGGGAATCGCCGACGACATTCCCGTCGAGACGTTTCCGCCCGGCTGGAACATCATCGGCCGCAAGGGCATGCGCACTCCGCGGTTCACCGGCACCTTGGTATCCCAAGCGGGGCCGCACGGCGCGGACGTGTTCCAGGCACAGAGCAGCGACGGCGCCGTCCGCGCCGCGGTGACCGCCGATGGAACCTGGGTCTGCGAGCACGCCGACAACGGTCCAGTGCTCAGGGCGCCCGACGGCGGCTACTGGCGGCTCACCGTCTCCGACGACGGGAAGCTGGGCACCGCGGCGCTCGGCAGGAAGCGTCCCGGCGGATGACCCGACGACAGCACCGCCGCATCGAAGCGCAGCCGACCATCACCGGTCCCCTCGGGACGGCGCTGAGGTTGCGCCCGCCGCGCTTCGACGACTTCGCTGAGTGGCGGCGGATCCGGCTCCGCGACCGCGCGATCATGGAACCCTTCTGGGTCAGTTCGGAGCAGGACTGGCCCGACCGCCACACCGCCCGCCGTTGGGTGCGGGAATGCCTCGACAACTGGGCCGAGGCACGCGCCGGGCGGCGGGTGAGCATGGTCATCGAGGTGGCCGGTCGGTTCGCTGGACAGGTCGAACTGGCCTCGATAGACGCGGCGGCAGGCAGCGCCGAACTCGGCATCTGGATCGGCTCCGCCGTCGCGCGCGGCGGTACCGGCGCCCTTGCCCTGACCATGATGACGGACTTCGGTTTCGACAGTCTCGGCCTCACGCGAATCACCGCGCCGATCGCACCCGGCAACATCGCCGCGGCCAAGACCGCGGCCAAGACGGGCCTGCGGTACGAGGCCCGGATGAGCACCTATTTCGATGCCGGTGGCGCACGTCGCGACCACGAGCTGTGGGCGGTGACCCGCGCCGATCGGCCCGACCGCGGGTTCACCGCCGTCTACCTGGCCCGGCACCGCCTCCACCCGGTGGAGACGCAACTGCCCGCCGCCCCCGCCGCCCCGAACGGGCCGCCCCGCATGAGCATCGCGGCCGTGCGTCTGCGATACCAGCTATCCCGATTGCGCCGGGTATTCAGGTGGTTGCAGGGCAGCGCCGCCGTCGCCCTCTCCGACTCCGATGACCGCGGCGGGGTGTTGGTGCGGTCACGCCGTGTCGCCGACTTCCGGCAGCGCCGCGCGGCCCGTATCCGCAACCGTGCGACGCTGGCACGTGATCCGCACATGTCGCCCGCCGCGTGGCTGCGCCGACATTCCCTACGCCACTGGCTGGCCGAACTCGCTGAGGCCAGGGCAGGACTGTGTTCCGGGCCAGGGCTGACGCTGGCGATTCTCGACGACGGCCGCTTCGTTGGGGAAGCCCGGCTGCACGGGCTGGACATGTTCGATCGCAACATTCGGCTCAGCGTCTGGATCGACGCGTCGGCTCGCCCGGAAACCCGCGCAAACCTGCTCCGCCTGCTGGTGCGCCATGCGACCGAAAGCCTCGGAATCCTTCGCATTGCCATCGCGATCCCCGTATCCGACGTCGCCGCCGCCGCGGCGGTCGCCGCGGCCGGGTTCGCCGAGGAGGGGCGGATGCGCGGGCACCTCGATGTCTTCGGACCCCGCGACGATCACGACCTCTGGGCGTACAGTCATCCGGCCGGCACGGCTGCCCCCGGATGACGCGATGGTCCGTGGGGAGCCCGTCTCGTGAGTTCGGCGATCAGGTGCGCCCCGACCCGCGATCACAAAGCCTCCGGCCGGTCCCGCGACGTCCTCGACGCTGCAGCGTATCCCCGTCCGACACTGCGCCGGCACCGCTGTGCAGTACCGGCTTCTCGCCGGTATCCTGCCCTCACCGTATACGGAGCACCAGATGGCACTGCATCCCGACCTCCCACCGCACAACGGGTTCGCCCGCAGCAATGCGCTGCAGCGTCGGCTGCACGAGCTGGTGCCAGGCGGCGCGCACACCTACGCCCGCGGAGCCGATCAATACCCCGAGCAAATGGCGCCGATATTGGTGCGCGGCAACGGATGCCGAGTCTGGGATGCCGACGGAAACCAGTACGTCGAATACGGGATGGGCCTGCGTTCGGTCACCCTCGGCCATGCCTGCGCACCGGTTCTCGACGCCGTGACCACCACGATCGCCGACGGAGTGAACTTCAGCAGGCCGACCGAGCTGGAACTGCTTGCGGCCGAGGACTTCTTGGACCTGGTTCCCGGTGCGGACATGGTCAAGTTCGCCAAGAACGGCTCCGACGCCACCACCGCCGCCGTCCGGCTGGCCCGGGCCGTGTCCGGTCGCCAGCGGATCGCCGTCTGTGAGCAGCCGTTTTTCTCGGTCGACGACTGGTTCATCGCGACGACACCGATGTCGGCGGGCATTCCCGCTCATGTCGGCGCCGAAACTGTCCGGTTTCCCTACAATGACGTCGACGCCCTCACCGCGGTCCTGGCGGGCGACACCGTGGCCGCGGTCGTCATGGAGGCGGCCACCGCGACCGCGGAACCCGAGCCCGGCTATCTCCAAGCCGTGCGCGCCCTGTGCGATCGGCACGGCACCCTGCTGGTGTTCGACGAGATGATCACCGGATTTCGCTGGGCCGCCGGTGGCGCACAGTCCGTCTACGGCGTGACTCCCGACCTGTCCTGCTGGGGCAAGGCCATGGGCAACGGATTCCCCATATCGGCGCTCGCCGGACGACGCGAGTACCTGGAGCGGGGCGGCCTGCGCACCGCCGCCGACCGCGTGTTTTTGCTGTCTACCACGCATGGGCCGGAAACCAGCGGACTGGCGGCGTTCCGCGCGGTCGCCGCGGCCTACCGAACTGGCAATCCGATCGCTCGAATGGAAGCGGCCGGCGCCGCACTCGCGACCGGGTTCACCGCGCTGGTAACCGAACTCGGCATCGGTGACAACCTCCGGGTCCGCGGTCGCTCCTCCTGCCTGATCTTCGAAACACTCGATTCCAACGGAAACCCATGCCAGGCATTCCGCACATTGTTTCTGCAAGAACTGCTCCAACGCGGAGTACTCGGGCAATCCTTCGTCACCTCGGCGGCACACGACCACGACGCGATCGCCGCCACCCTGTCGGCTTGCGCGGCCGCGGCCCAGGTGTACCGGACCGCCCTCGAACGCGGCACAGTCGACGGACTGCTGCGCGGACGATCGGTCGCTCCCGCGATTCGCCGCACCGCCGCACCGCGGCAGATCGAAACGAGCACATCTCGATGACCACACCTCGCATCGCCATCGTCCACGAACGGTTCACCGAATTCGGCGGATCCGAAGCGGTCGTGGGCGAGTTCGCCCGCACCTGGCCAGGCGCGGACATCTATGCTCCGATCGTCACGCCGGCCGGAATCCTCCCGCCCGTCCGGCATGTCCACGACACCTGGCTCTCCCGCGCCCACACAGTGACTCGTGGTCGGCACGCCCCTCTGCTGCCGTTCGTCCCCCGTTCCCTGCGTCGTATGCCGTTGCGGGGCTATGACGCCGTGGTCGTCAGCCACCACTCGTTCGCCACTCAGGCCGCATTGGCCACCGACGCGCCCGTGATCGCCTATGTGCACAGCCCCGCGCGATGGGCCTGGGATCGAGAGTTTCGCATCCGCGAAGCCGGCGGCCGGGCCGGCCAGTTCGCCCTCGGCGCGCTGGGCGCATTGGCCCGTCACACCGAACTACGAGCCGCGCCCCGCCTGACTCGGGTGATCGCCAACTCGACCGCCGTCGCCGACCGGATCCGCGACTGGTGGGGCCTGACCGCCACCGTGATCAATCCTCCCGTCGATGTCGGCTGTTTCACCCCCGATCCCACACGTGCCCGGGAGGACTTCTTTCTCTGCGCCGGTCGCCTCGTTCCCTACAAACGCGCCGATCTCGCCATACGAGCCGCGCAACTCGCCGGCGTCCGGCTGGTCGTGCTGGGCGGCGGGCGCTTCCGGCCTCAGCTCGAAGCGCTCGCCGGACCCGAGACAACTTTTCTGGGCGCCACCTCTACCGACGTGCTGCGCGACATGTACCAACGCTGCCGAGCCCTGCTCATGCCCGGTGTGGAAGACTTCGGCATCGTCCCGGTCGAAGCCATGGCTTGCGGTACCCCGGTGATCGCCATCGGCGCCGGCGGCGCGCTCGACACGGTACGACCGGGCACGACCGGCGAACACATCGCTCCGGGCGCCGATCCGGACGTCGTCACCCGCCTGGCCGCGGCAATGGCCCACTTCGACGCCGCCCACTACGACCCGCGCATCGTCCGCGCCCACGCGGAAACATTCGCACCGCCGGTATTTCGGGCACGGATGGCCGCATGCGTCGATCAGTAATCGGGCGCACAGCAAATTGCCGAACGCTGTTTGCTCGCCGAAGGGTGACACGCCTGGCCGCATGGTCGAGGGCGTCTGCGCCATGACCTCGTCGAGCCGGTCGTCAACGGCTGCCGTGATACATCGCAAGTTCGCTGAGTTCGAAACGGATGAAGTGGCGCGGCAACGTCTTTCAGCACGTGCGGCTGCTGGCGGCCGCGCGGACGAACAAGACCGCCGAATGTCCGTGCCACACACCGGCCGCTACGACTGGTGACCGCGGCGGCAAAAGCTCCGTACCACGGCGTACTTCGTGCCGCGATCGGTTGATACGGCTGGCAACGGCCTTGGTTCGAGAGCCGGTGGGCAACAGTGCCCGTGCTCGAGGTCCAGGTGGGTGACCTGCGCGCCCTCGGGCGAGGTGAGGTCGAGGCACCCAAGGGATCGGGCCGACCTGCGCGATCCGTGAACGCGCCGAATGCGTGCCACCGCTTCACGCCCGCGACGAGAGCTGACCTTGTTAGATATCCACCCCATACGCCAATACCTGCCGAAGAAACGCGGTCCTACACCGATTCGGTCAAGCCGACCTCGACACCATCGCCAGCGAACTCAACCACCGACCCGGCAAGTTCCACGACTACTGCAGTCCCGCGCAGGTCTACGCTGAGCATCTCAACGGGGGTGATCACTGACTGTTCGAGCCCGCCACCGTTTAGCGACACTTGTAGTCCTGGCTTCTGCGGAGGGTGGTGAGGGTGTCACGCAGGGCGCAGACGTCGGGGTGTTCTAGTCCGATACCCGCTGGTGATCGGTTCGGTCGTGAAGCTTGAAACTTGGCGCCAGTTGATCGCGCATCCGAGCACGGGTCGGCGTTTGAGACTCGTTCATGCGAACCTCGACACCACTTGTCGACGGAGGCCACTGGGCCGGGTCAGAGGAGCCGCGCCGTATGAACGGTGCAGGGTCGTGGATCGATCAATCGGGTGGCTGTTCGGGCGCGGCGGGTCTATCGTCGCGCCGTGCCGGTGCTCGGGTGTGATGATGCGGACGACCCGGGATCCACTGAATCGTCGTGGGCGGAGCCGAGCACGTTGCTCGGGATGATTCAGCGTGGGCGAGGAGCTTGCTACGGCGCGGCGCATGCGGAGCGGGCGATGGCGGCCGAGTTTGTGGTCGACTGCGTCGTTCACGACCCTCGATGGGACCACCAGGTCGAGGAACGCAGTTGGTTATACGCGACTCTCGTCGTCGACTTGGGGGTCGATCTTTCTCGGTTGCGCGCGGCACTTGCGGGACCGGTGGGCGCAAGCGGAGACTCCGACACCTGGCTCGCTACAGGCGTTCTCGAGCGGCTTGCCCATCGCGGCGTCGGTGGCAGCATCACCGAACTGCGGCACTGCCTGCGCTCGGGGCGCGACCTCGAACAAGTGCTCGGCTCCTCGATTCCGTTCACCGGCCACCCCGAAGCTGAGGGGTTACTCGATGACGTGCTGGAGGTCGCCGACGACGAGCAACTGCGGTCCACCATCGGGTGACTCGGAAATTCGTCCGCACCACCTTGGCCGGACTGGCGGCGGGCCAGCGCCCGCGTCGAGCGGGTCGCCGCAGCGGCCGCAGGGTCTCGGTCGGCAGGCAGCCGACCGAAGTTCGATCGCGCCACACGGTCCGCGCCACAACGCGAATGGGTACTGCGAGCAGCAATCGAATCGGGCCTCATCACTGCGCCATCGGGGCCCGCGCTGACTGACGAGTATTGGGAGACAACGCTTTTGGGCATAGCCGCCGACATGCTTCAGAGTGCGGACCGCCGGGTGCGGATCGCGGTGCGCAGATGCCTTCGCAAGTTGCGCTCACCTCGAGCACTGGCTTGGGCCAGGGCGAACACCGCACTCGACGGCGACGCCGGGTGGGTGGCGCTGTCTCTGATCGCTGACATCGCTGAAACGCCCGACGCTCCTCGGCTGCTCGAGCTTCTCGTGGAGGCAGTTGCCCGTGGCAACGGTTACATCTATGAGCAGTGCGACCTTGTCGACGGACTCGCCCGCCTGGGCGACGTCGCCAGTATCGCGACTGTCGAAGAGATCTTCGACAACACCGTCTACTCGCGTCTGCGCGAACAGTGCGCCGCGGCGTTGAGCCGCCTTGCAGCGGATTTCGCCGACGAGCGGGCAGTTGAATGCCTCGACGACTGCGAGTCCGACACGCGGGCGATCGCCATCGCCCACGCGAACATGTCGGTTCCGGAGGTAAGTGAGCGAATCGGTCGGATCGCACACGACCCGACCGAGGAAAAACCAACCGTCGAGCCGCCACGACTCGAATCATGCAGCGGCGCTGACACACCTCCGCAGTGAAGCACACTCGTCCTGAACCGCAGCCCTGGAAGTGGTGTCGAAATTCATAACCACAAACATCCCTGTCCCACAGGTGATGTCAAGTTTAGCGATCAGGGCTGGGGTGATGTGGTGATGTTTGCTGCGTGCACCGCCTCCCGCATCGGTGCGGTGTCAGGCTGTCGCGTAGGTGACATAGACACCGAGACTTGGATGTGGCGGGTGCGGCGCCAGACAACGCCCTCACCTGGCGGCATGGCTGACAAGGCCACCAAGGGCAACCGGGCCCGGTACGTCCCGTTGATCGAGGAAGTTCGGCAACGGGTGACTTCACGGCTCGGTATCGTCGGCCGCGACAACCCGGATGCGCGTCTGCTCCGAGGTCCGCGCGGTGGCCGGATCGCTATCGGCGTACTGCGCGATGTCACCCACTGGGATGAGGTCGTGACCAAGCTCGGTTGTGAGCATCTGCGGCGCCACGATTTGCGGCACACCGGGTTGACTTGGATGGCCGACGCCGGCGTGGGTCTGCATATGCTTCAGAAGATCGCAGGGCACGCCGACAGCCGGACCACCGAGCGGTATCTACACCGGACCGACGGGAGATCACGGTGCCGGTGACAGTTGTCGGAGCACCTGCGGTCCCGTTCTGGTCCCGCTCTGCGGGTGGTCGGCTAATGAAGAAAGCCCCTCCGATACAGGTCAGAGGGGCTTTCTCATGTGTCGGGCTGACAGGATTTGAAGCTGCGACCACTTGACCCCCAGCTCTCCCGGTCTAACGTTTACGCACGTCAATCACAATGCGCATCACGCGGATTGGCTCGGTTCACCTTCCCCGTGCAGGGCCCCTCATAGCGTGTGGCCCCAAATTGGCCCCAGTTCGCGCGGCCACGAGGCCCCTGAGCATAGAGCGGGATCGCGGTGTCTGCGACTGAAATTGGAAGCCACCCAGAACGGCGATGTGACCTCGAGGGGCTTCATATCGCGGCGACGGAGGGTCGCAATGTATCCCCGACCACTATGGGTCCAGCCGCCCGCCTTTCCGCGCCCGACTCGGAACCCCTTCTTGCCTTGCCTTGCCAGGGCGTGGAACCCGGTTCGGACACCCGGTCGGTGTGGCTCAGGGTGCCGTCGAGCATTACGAGTTCGTACCCGGCGGCTTTCGCCGCTGGCAGCACCGAGTGCAGGCCCGCGGCCGGCGCGGCGAGCTACACCCTGCTGTCCTGATTCGCATATCTCGGTGATTCCCGGTGTAGTCGCACGTACATTCCCAATCCGTTCCGCACTGTTTGCGTCATAATTTCGACCGCATCGCGCTCATTGCTGGTGCTATTTAGATATGCGGCACTACCTTTCAATGCGTGCTCGGCCTCAATATAATCGGTGACACGAGATTCGATCATGTCAGCCACTTCGTCGAATGCCGCTACGAGTGACAGATTTTTCTCTGCCCGAACGACATGTATCAAGTTCACTTCACCGGCTGCGTCCTCCTTATGATACGACGCCATGTCGTTCATCCAGCCCGCGATATCGGCAAAACTTTCGTGAAGATCACACATTTCGCTGCTATCGTACAGCGCGTCCGATAGTTCGATGCGGTGAATGAATTCGGCCACATCCAGAAAAAGGTATAAGGCGATCGTATTTCGGCGCATCGAAATATACTCTTGGAGACCCGGGGAATGCCCTTCTCGCCGGTTGTCGAGTTCGATCCCCATGGCAAAAATGCAGTCGAGAAAATTTTGCCGTATTCGTCTCCGCCAGCTGTGTGATTGTCTGGGGTAAATTCTCTGCAAGCATTCTGCGAGGGCGGTTTCGAGCCCGGGGTCACGCGTTTCGGCCTGCCCTGTTTCGAGTATGCGATCGAGGCGGGAAATATGGTCTTGGAAGTCCTCCGGTGAGTCGTATTCATCGAATCCGATTCGATCGTCTAGCAGGAAGCTGCATTCGCAAAGCATCGTAAATATAGCCAGGTCTTCGGGATCGGAGTCCGGAAATAACTGACATGCGATTTTTGCGCAGTCTACTCCGCGCAATCGCTCTTCTTCGGTAGCGGTGAGCGTCCCCAGCCATTTCGTACGAAATGACCGCACTTTCTCGTCGACCTGCTCCCGGAAGGGGTTGATGCGGGAACTCTCGATATAGGGATCCTCGAACGGTAGGTTCGGGATCTTAGCCGCCCAATCCGTGCTCATAAATACCTCCAATGATCACCTGAGGATGGTGAGGGGTTCAACCGGGGGTTATTGTGACTGCGTATTCAATTTTCTATTGCCGTCGTCGATGCTCCCGAATTTTCGATCGCGTCGCTGATACTCGCGGATTGCATCCCGCAGGTGATCAACGGTAAAATCCGGCCAGAGAACAGATGTGAACACCAATTCACTGTAAGCGAGCTGCCAGAGCAGGAAGTTGGAGATCCTGCTCTCGCCTGATGTGCGGATAACGAGATCCGGATCGGGCATATCTGGCGCGTACAGATATCGACTCACCAGCTCGCTATTCAGATCTGCGGCATCTACGCCGTTTTCGATTATTTTGCGGATAGCATCGACAATTTCGTCTCGGCCGCCGTAATTCAAGGCGATGGTGAATGTCATTCCGGTATTATTCTTTGTCGTCGATGTCGCATAGTCGATCGCCCTGCGCAGAGCGCGGGGTATGCGCATCTCCGCGCGCCCGATCCATCGGATCCGTATATTGTGCCGACCGCATTCGTCGAGCCACCGGTAGATGGCTCTTTCCATCGTGCTTGCAATGAATCTGACCTCGAGCTCGGGACGTTGCCAGTTCTCTGTGGAGAATGCGTATACCGTGAACCATTCGACTCCCAGATCGGAGGCGCATATTGCGAGATCCCGAATTACTCGTACGCCCTGGTTGTGTCCTCCGATCCGGGAACCATTTTGCAGCTGAGACCACCTCCCATTTCCATCCGGAATGCAGGCGACATGCCGGGGAATATTGTCGGGGTCGAGAGGTGATTTATTCTGCAATGTGAACTCCGTTTTTAATTGGGGCGTCGATGCGTATGCGCCGCGGCACGTACTCGCGGCCTCTCGGTGCGTTTGCCAATGCTCAGGGGATGCTGGATGTGGTTCGGGTGCGCATGTGGAAGGCGAGACAATGCCACGGCGCAGAACCCGACGAACCACAGCAGCGCGACAGCGAGATAGGGATCGCCAGCGGTGTCAAGCCATCGTCATACACAGGTCTGGAGCCAATCAGGTTCACGACCGGATACAGACCTTCTGCCGCAGACCTTGTGTGGTCAAGCCTGGCCGGACATTCCGCGGCTGTGGCACCACCCATCTGATCGGGGGTGGTCAACACAGTTCTCCAGTAGCGTTCTGCGGCAGCGTAGAAGGGCTGTAGGCCTCCAGCTTCTGGTCTCGCCGGTGGCGCCGTCCGTCGTGAGCCGTTTCCTTGTTGCACCGCCGGACTTCGCCCCCCGCGCTGAGGAGCTGACCAACTATCACACCGATGATTCCAACCGCGCTAACTACCACAGGCGCCCAACCTGAAACCTGTCCAGAACTCATTCGGTGGACGCACCTCCCCAGGCCAGCGGCTCATCGTGTGTCGAAGCGGTCCGTAGTGACTGTGCTTCAGAGTAGCCGCTCCCGGTCCGAGCACCAATCTGTCGAGCGCACAACAACTCTGGGTGCGGACCGCTGCGGGCCGACGGTTGTCCGTGTGGAACAGTCCACATCTGTTCACCCTCAAACCAGCGGTTTGGAGTGTGGCCCCCACGTGCCCCCGCGCAGGAACTCTGACCGGTGAGCACAGCTGCTTGCTCCGGGAAGTGAATCCGGGTGTTACTGAGACGGTCTAGATGCGTACCCGATCCGACTCTGATTTCTGCCTAATGCGATTCGGAACTGGATGGGTGCGGTCAGTCAACCATCAAAAACACTCTTGCCGCATTGGCGCGGGTGCTGGACCAAGCCGTGCGTGATGAGGTCATAGACCGAAACCGCGTCGATGTCACTTAGTGGCAACGGCAGTTCGCCAGGCACGAAGACGAGTTGGACAACCCTCGGGCCTTGGCTCTGCCTGACTGGGCGACCTTCCAGCGGCTCGCCGCGGCGCTGGTTGACGCCTCCGCCGACCGGTACCAGGGTTGGGGCGATTTGGTGGTGTTCGCCGCGTGCACGGCTACCCGGATAGGTGAAGTCTCCGGTTGCCGCGTGGGCGATGTCGATACCGAGCAGTGGGTGTGGATGTTGCGGCGCCAGACCACACCTGGCCCCGGTGGCCTGAAGGATAAGGGCACCAAGGGTAAACGGGCGCGCGAGATTCCGATCATTGAGGAATTCCGGCCGTTGGTGCTCAGACGGGTCAACCTGGCGCGTGCCCGCGTAGATTCAGATCCCACTCTCGAGAACTCGCCGGTCGACGCCCGGAACGAGGCGTATCTGGATGCGCGGTTGTTCGTCGGCCCCCGCGGTGGCCGTATCGCGACCGGCGTTCTTCGACGTGCAACCCACTGGGACGATGTGGTCGCGCAGCTTGGCTATGAGCATCTACGGCGCCACGATCTCCGGCACACCGGGCTGACCTGGTTCGCCGACGCCGGGGTACCAGCCGCACCGGTTGCAGCAGATCGCCGGCCACACCGATCCGCGGATCACCCAGCGGTACCTCCACCCGGACACAAAGAACTCCGCGACGACGGAGGCAAGTTGTCGCAACACCTACGCGGCGATACTGGCCCCCAATTGGCCCCAACTCCCCGGGCAGTCCAGTAACGACAAAACCCCCTCCGATGCAGTTCGGAGGGGGTTTTGCATGTGTCGGGCTGACAGGATTTGAACCTGCGACCACTTGACCCCCAGCTATCCCGGTTCAGCGTTTGCGCACGTCAATCACGCAGTGCGCGAGGCAAGTTTGCGTTCGGTGTTGTTCCCGTGCAGAGCCGTTCATGGCGTGTGGTCCCAGATTGGTCCCAGATTTGAAAACCCCGGTAGAACGCCATCAACTAAGAAGCGCGGTGGCCGCGGCGAATCGGGTCGCGCCGTCTCGGGCCGTCGTGATCTGCCGCTCGGCCACAGAGCCCTTGAGCAGAGAGCGGTATTGCGGTGTCCGCGCCTGAAATCGGGGAGCCGCCCGGAACGCGATGCGGCCTTGGAGTGCTCCATATCGCTGCACGCAGGACCGCGAACTGCCGGGACATTGCCGGGACTGTGCCGAGACACTGCCGGGATTTCCAGGTCCCGGCAGTGTCCCGGCATACCCAGGCCAAACTGCCGTTTGACCTGGGGTGTTTTGCGCCGTCTCCTACCCTGCCCGGGGGGGACTAAAAAATAGTTTGGGGTTTTTTTATATTTTGTGGA
>NZ_JBEZDA010000029.1:0-37196 GCF_040647855.1 Nocardia sp. NPDC049220 | reverse complement strand
GTCCGAGTGACCGCCGCGCATGTGACGCAGTCGCGAGCAGCGGTCACTCGGACGCGAGCCCCAAAGGGGCCGCGAACCCGCCGCGCCCGCGCGGCCAACCAACACAGCAACAACCCTTCTGACCACGCGGTTTGGTGGTGAGACCGGTGAGTGTGTAGTCTCGTCCAAGACTTCACCGCGCTGAGGTCGAGTGTTCGGAGCTCGGTGCGGATGTAGTCATGCCCCCTTAGCTCAGTCGGCAGAGCGTTTCCATGGTAAGGAAAAGGTCAACGGTTCGATTCCGTTAGGGGGCTCGCCGGATTGCCGGTGGTGACCGACTCGGCATCGCTCCCGTAGGTGCGGGGTTGGGCGTGGGACCACGGCAATGCGACGCCGTGGCGGTGTAGCTCAGTCGGTAGAGCAAACGACTCATAATCGTTGTGTCGCCGGTTCAAGTCCGGCCATCGCTACCACAACCGATTAAGCCCATCAGGTACCGGAAAGAAGGCATATCGTGGCCGCGAAGTCCACCGATGTCCGGCCAAAGATCACCTTGGCCTGCGAGCAGTGCAAGCATCGCAACTACATCACCAAGAAGAACCGGCGTAACGACCCGGATCGGCTGGAGCTGAAGAAGTTCTGCCCGAACTGTGGCACGCACCGGGCGCACCGCGAATCCCGCTAGTCCTCCACGCGTGAACTACCGCGTGGTGGAGCGCCGGGAGTCGCATCCCGGTTATCTCGGGCCGTGATATCGCGAGGGCCGGACATAAGTCCGGCCCTGACGCATTTTCACGGTGTGGGTGCGGTGGTGAGCGCTCCGCAGACTCCGGGCGACGGGGTCAGATAGGTACAGTCCTCCCGTGACAATCAACACCGGTACAGACGAAGCGGTCCTGACGGACGAGGCGTTCGATCCAGCGGCCCACGCCGCGGCGATGGTCGGTCACCACTACCGCGTCGACGACTACTACGAGGTCGGCCGCGAGAAGGTGCGCGAGTATGCCCGCGCCGTGCAGGACTACCACCCGGCGCACTGGGACGAGGACGTCGCGCAGGAGTACGGCTACGACAACCTGCTGGCACCGGTCACCTTCATCTCCCTGGTCGGGATTCTGGCCCAGCGCAAGCTGTTCGAACAGGTGGTCACCGGCTACGACCTCAGTCAAATTCTGCAGACCGACCAGATCCTCGAGTTGCACCGGCCGATCAAGGTCGGCGACCAGCTGACCTGCGACGTTTACCTGCACTCGTTCCGGCAGGCCTTCGGCGGCGACATCATTGTCACCAAGAACATCGTCACCGCGCAGAACGACGAACTGGTGCTCACCACCTACACCACGCTCGTCGGTCGCAGTGGCGGCGATATCGATCCCAACCTCAACGCGGCTGTCCGCAACGTGCTCATGCACGGCATCGGTGAAGAGGCGCCGCAACACCACCCGCGCAGTACGCCGCCCGCCGCCGAGCCGCCCGTGCCGGTCACCACCGCCCCAGCGGTAGTGCCCACCAAGCGTGCGCTCCGTGTCGAGGACGTCTCGGTCGGCGACGAATTGCCTCCGCGTACGGTCCGTCTGACCCGCGGCGATCTGGTGAACTACGCGGGCGTCTCCGGCGACGCCAATCCGATCCACTGGAGCGATGAGGTCGTCAAGTTGGTCGACTTGGACAACGTCGTCGCACACGGGATGCTCACCATGGGGCTCGGTGGCGGTTTCGTCACCTCGTGGCTCGGCGATCCTGGTGCGGTGAAGGAATACAATGTCCGTTTCACCAGCCCGGTCTATGTGGGTGTCGACGAGGCCGCCGAGGTCGAGTACACCGGTAGGGTGAAGTCGGTTGATCCGGAGACCAAGACGGCGGTCGTCGCCATCGTGGCGAAGTCGGCGGGTAAGCGGATCTTCGGGCGTGCGACGGCGACGGTGCAACTGGCCTGACCTGCTCGGGCGACCCTGATTGGCTAATGCCGCGGCGGGTAACGTACACTCAGATTTCTGGGGTCACCAGCCGCTGCGCGCTGCTCTGTAGGGCTGGTTCCAGGCGGTCCGCGAGGATCGCCAACGGGGCCGGCAACTGCCGGAGTAGCGCGCGTGTTGTGTGACACCCGGATACAACTGAATATCGAACAGTGGTAGGACAGCAATACGGTCCTACCGAAGGGGCGTAGCTCAATTGGCAGAGCAGCGGTCTCCAAAACCGCAGGTTGCAGGTTCAAGTCCTGTCGCCCCTGCCCTGGATGCCAGCGACGAGAGAGGATCGACGTGAGCGAGCGTAGCGAGCGAGCTAGTGGCACAGCGCGCATCACGCACGCCGACGACGAGCGCAGCGAGGAGAAGGCGTGAGTGACGAGCGGGACATTCGCCACGGCGCGCATGGCGCCGATGACGGCGATGGCACCGCCGCAGCGAACCGTCCGAGCGGCAAGCGGTCCGCCCGGCGGACCCGCTCCGCGTCGTCCTCACAGACCGACACGGGTGTGCTCGCCACACTCGATCGTCCGTCCGGGAAAGCAACCAAGACAACCGATCGGGCCGAACGCAAGAAGTCGGGTAATCCGTTCAAGCGTTTGATCAGGTTCTTGCGTGAGGTCATCGCGGAACTGCGCAAGGTGATCTGGCCCAACCGGAAGCAGATGGTCACCTATACGAGCGTTGTTCTGGTGTTCGTGATTTTCATGGTCGCGTTCATCAGCGGGTTGGATCTGGCGTTCATCAAGGGTGTCAACTGGCTGTTCGGCTAGCTGAACGACGCCGACGCCGATAGCCGATCCCGGGGCGGACACAGGCGGAAGGACTTTCGCCGCGCGCCCGGCCCGGCACGCAGAGGATGTACGTGACGACACAGGAAGCGAGTGCCCCAGTGAGCACCCCGGAGAACGACACACACGACGAGTTCCCGGTCGACGACGCGGTGGCCGAGTCCAGCGACGCCGTCGAGGAGTCTGTGGCCGACGAACCCGTGGTCGAGGAATCGGAGCCTGCTGAGCCCGCCGCCGCTCCGGTCGATGCGGAGCCGGCCGATCCCGTTGCCGAGATGAAGTCCGCGCTGCGGCGCGCCCCCGGCGATTGGTATGTCATCCATTCCTACGCGGGCTACGAGAACAAGGTGAAGGCCAACCTCGAGACCCGGGTGCAGAACCTTGACCTCGAGGACTACATCTTCCAGGTCGAGGTGCCGACCGAAGAGGTCACCGAGATCAAGAACGGTCAGCGCAAGCACGTCAACCGCAAGGTGCTGCCCGGCTACATCCTGGTGCGAATGGAACTCAACGACGAGTCATGGGGCGCGGTGCGCAACACTCCCGGGGTCACCGGATTCGTCGGCGCTACCTCGCGCCCGTCGCCGCTGTCCATCGACGACGTGGTGAAGTTCCTGGTCCCGGCCGCACAGCAGCAGAAGAAGCCCGCGGCCGCCACGGCCACCGGCGCCGAGACCGCAGGCGATCTCGCGCCGAAGCCGACCATCGAGGTGGACTTCGAGGTCGGCGAGTCGGTGACCGTGATGGACGGTCCGTTCGCCACGCTGCCGGCCAGCATCTCCGAGGTCAACGCCGAGCAGCAGAAGCTCAAGGTGCTCGTATCGATCTTCGGTCGTGAGACCCCGGTCGAGCTGGCATTCACCCAGGTCGCGAAGATCTAGATCCGTTCTTTCACCGACCGGGCGAATCCGCCCGGTCGAGGATCGCCACACCACGACTTGCAAAGAGCAAGGACAACAAACACCTAGGAAAGAAAGATGCCCCCCAAGAAGAAGAAGCTCGCCGGGATCATCAAGCTCCAGATCCAGGCCGGCCAGGCGAACCCGGCCCCTCCGGTCGGTCCCGCGCTCGGTCAGCACGGTGTCAACATCATGGAGTTCTGCAAGGCGTACAACGCGGCGACCGAGTCGCAGCGTGGCACCGTCATCCCGGTCGAGATCTCGGTGTACGAGGACCGGTCCTTCGACTTCAAGTTGAAGACTCCGCCCGCCGCCAAGCTGCTGCTCAAGGCCGCCGGTGTGCAGAAGGGGTCGGCCGAGCCGCACCGCAACAAGGTCGCCAAGGTGACCATGGATCAGGTGCGCGAGATCGCCAAGACCAAGCAGGAAGATCTGAACGCCAACGACATCGAGCAGGCGGCCAAGATCATCGCGGGTACCGCGCGTTCGATGGGTATCACCGTCGAGGGCTGAGTTCCGCCACGGAACACGGCACGGGCTCCGCAGCTCCGGTGGGAGGGTCGGCCAGACCCGATAACCACTTCTGAACCGATTGAACAGGACAGAGAATCATGGCAAAACGAAGCAAGGCGTATCTCGCCGCGGCCGAAAAGGTCGATCGCACGACGCTCTACTCCCCGCTGGCCGCCACGCGCCTGGCGAAGGAGACCGCCACCACCAAGACCGACGCGACCGTCGAGGTCGCCGTGCGTCTCGGTGTGGACCCCCGCAAGGCGGACCAGATGGTCCGCGGCACCGTGAACCTGCCGCACGGCACCGGTAAGACCGCCCGTGTGATCGTGTTCGCGGCCGGCGAGAAGGCCGCCGAGGCCGAGGCCGCCGGTGCGGACGCGGTCGGCGCCGAGGACCTGATCGAGCGGATCCAGGGCGGCTGGTTGGACTTCGACGCCGCGATCGCCACCCCGGACCAGATGGCCAAGGTCGGACGCATCGCGCGTGTCCTCGGCCCGCGTGGTCTGATGCCGAACCCGAAGACCGGCACGGTCACCAACGATGTGACCAAAGCCGTCAACGAGATCAAGGGCGGCAAGATCAACTTCCGGGTCGACAAGCAGGCCAACCTGCACTTCGTCATCGGCAAGGCGTCCTTCGACGACGCCAAGCTGGTGGAGAACTACGGTGCCGCGCTGGATGAGATCCTGCGTGTCAAGCCGTCGACTGCCAAGGGGCGCTACGTCAAGAAGGTGACGGTCTCGACGAACACCGGA
The DNA here is from genome assembly GCF_040647855.1 of Nocardia sp. NPDC049220. NCBI lineage: Bacteria > Bacillati > Actinomycetota > Actinomycetes > Mycobacteriales > Nocardiaceae > Nocardia > Nocardia sp. NPDC049220. The sequence continues at coordinate 32,292 of NZ_JBEZDA010000029.1, read as the reverse complement.
CCGGGCATCCCGGTGGACCCGAACCGCACCCGCAACCTCCTCGACGAGGACGCGTAAGCAGCACTCGAGCATCACCGCGACGGCGGGAACGCAGATCGCGTTCCCGCCGTCGCGTGTTCGCCGGACTAATTCGCCCGGGGGCGTAGTTGGGCATGGAGTGACAGTCGTTCTGTTGATCTCCGGTAGTACCCGGGCCGCGTCCACCAATTCCGCCGCTCTGCGCACCGTACGAGCGATCGCCCCCGGCAGTGTCGAAACGCTGTGGTATGACGGCCTACCCGAGCTTCCCGCCTTCAGTCCGGATGACGACGGCGCGGGCCATCCTTCGGTTCTCGCGCTGCGCGACCGACTTTCCCGCGCGGATGCCGTCCTGCTGTGCACTCCCGAGTACGCGGGCACCTTGCCGGGCAGTCTGAAGAACCTCCTGGATTGGACTGTCGGCACCGGCGATCTCTACGGGAAGCCGACGGCGTGGCTCACCGTCGCGGTGGCAGGCCGGGGCGACGGCGCGACTACGACGCTGGGCAGTGTGCTCGGTTACCTGGGTGCCGACGTAGTTCCGGAAGCCTGTGTACGACTTCCGGTGTTGCGCGAGGATATCGGACCGGACGGGCTGGTGCCCGACACCGGTTTTCGGTTGGGTGCGCTCGACGCGTTGAACCTGCTGGTAGAGCACGCGCAGCGGGTGACGCCCTGACACGGCACGACGCCGGCGCGACGGAGCCGGCGCGCCGTGTCGTTCGCGCAGCGCTGGTAGTTCGAGGCGTGAGAAGTGAGCTACGCCATCACTACTCGAGGGACGAACGGCCTCGATGTCGTCATACCGGGGGCCGTTTTGGCAGATGCGGACCCCTCCAGGTACATTGAACACCAGTTATCGACCAGTTCGATCGCTACCCAATCCGTTCTACCGAAGACCGTTGGTCGCCGTTCCCGTATGGGTTCGGTCGAAGGTCCGGCGACATTGCCGGCGGCCCACGCAGGGAGAGCCGAGGCTGGGAATTGACCGGGGCAAGTTCCCGATCGGTTTTCTCTTGCGCCCCGGAACGCCTTGCGTCCGGGGCGTTTGTTTTGTCGCCGGCCCCTGATCGGTAGTTCGCGTATACGAACCGACCATCAGAGAGGAGGCGAAGTATGGCAAAACCCGAGAAGATCACCGCGGTCGAGGAGATCGCGGAGCAGTTCAAGAGCTCGACGGCCACCGTCGTCACGGAATACCGTGGCCTGTCGGTCGGCAAGCTCACCGAGCTGCGGCGCGCGCTCGGCGCCGACGCCACGTACTCCGTCGCCAAGAACACCCTGGTCAAGCGTGCCGCCGCCGAGGCGGGCGTGGAAGGCCTCGACGACCTGTTCGTCGGACCGACCGCGATCACCTTCATTTCGGGTGAGCCGGTCAACGCGGCCAAGGCCCTGAAGACCTTCGCGAAGGACAACAAGGCGCTCATCATCAAGGGCGGCTACATGGACGGCGCTCCGCTGTCCGTGTCCGAGGTCGAGCGGATCGCCGACCTGGAAACCCGCGAGGTCCTGCTGGCCAAGCTGGCCGGTGCGCTGAAGGGCAACCTCAGCAAGGCCGCGGGTCTGTTCAACGCTCCCGCCTCGCAGGTGGCCCGCTTGGCCGCCGCGCTGCAGGAGAAGAAGCAGGCCGAAGAAGGCGGAACTGCCGCCGAGTAATACCCCGTGCGGGTGACTCGCCAGTGACTCGCCTCAGAGACATCAACTACCGAAAGGAAAACAACAATGGCCAACGTTGACGAACTGCTCGAGACCTTCGGCAACATGACCCTGCTCGAGCTGTCGGACTTCGTGAAGAAGTTCGAGGAGAAGTTCGAGGTCACCGCAGCTGCTCCGGTCGCCGTCGCCGCGGTTGGCGCCGCCGCTCCGGCTGAGGCCGCCGAGGAGCAGGACGAGTTCGACGTCGTCCTCGAGGGTGCCGGTGACAAGAAGATCCAGGTCATCAAGGTGGTCCGTGAGATCGTCTCCGGCCTGGGCCTGAAGGAAGCCAAGGACCTCGTCGAAAGCGCCCCGAAGTCGATCCTGGAGAAGGTCGCCAAGGACGCCGCCGAGGCTGCCAAGGCGAAGCTGGAAGAGGCCGGCGCCAAGGTCTCGGTCAAGTAATTCGCGACCGAAACGCACCAACGGGCGGTTCCCTGATAAGGGGGAGCCGCCCGTTTGCTCTTTCCGGCAACGTGGGCGGAATGGTGAATATCGAGAAGATCGCGGGGTTACTCTTCAGTCAGGTTGGCGTGTGCCCCGTCTCGCTCATGGGTTACAGTGACCGAACCCACTGTGACGTGACGCATCGCGATGATCGAGCCCGGGTGCGCCCGTGGGCAGCTCGCTGAGAAATGTGGAGGTTGGCGTGGGCGTCGAGGTCAGGACCGAAAGTGTCACCAAGTCCTTCGGTTCGCAGCGCATTTGGCAGGACGTTTCGCTGACATTGCCTTCCGGTGAGGTCAGTGCCCTGCTCGGCCCGTCGGGTACCGGTAAGTCGGTATTCCTGAAGTCGCTGATCGGCCTGCTGCGCCCGGAGCGCGGTTCGATCTTTATCGACGGCACTGATATCACGACCTGCTCCAACAAGGAACTCTACGAAATCCGCAAGTTGTTCGGCGTGCTGTTCCAGGACGGCGCGTTGTTCGGGTCGATGAATCTGTTCGACAATGTCGCTTTTCCGCTTCGTGAACACACGAAGAAGGGCGAGGGCGAGATCCGCACGATCGTGATGGAGAAACTGGAGTTGACCGGTCTGCTCGGGGCCGAGAACAAGCTGCCCGGCGAGATATCCGGTGGTATGCGCAAGCGCGCGGGATTGGCTCGCGCCCTGGTGCTCGATCCGCAAATCATCCTGGTCGATGAGCCCGACTCGGGCCTCGATCCGGTGCGCACCTCCTACCTGAGCCAGCTGCTGATCGATATCAACGCCCAGATCGACGCCACGATCCTTATCGTCACGCACAACATCAACCTGGCCCGGACGGTGCCGGACAACATCGGCATGCTCTTCCGCCGCCAGCTGGTGATGTTCGGTCCGCGTGAGGTGCTGCTCACCTCGGAGGAACCGGTGGTCAAGCAGTTCCTCAACGGCCGCATGATCGGGCCGATCGGCATGTCCGAGGAGAAAGACGAGGCGCAGATGGCGCGCGAGCAGGCCCTGGTGGACGCCGGTCACCATCACGGCGGCGCCGAGGAGGTCGAGGGGATCATCCCGCAGATGCGCGCGACTCCGGGTATGCCGGTGCGGCAGGGCGTCATCCGCCGGAAGGAACGTGTTCGCGAGATTATGCATACGCTGCCGCCCGCCGCTCGAGATGCGATTCGTGAATCACTTGCGGAGAACGACGACACCCAGGTGCTGGCGTACAACGACGGCGACCTGGCAAAACATCACGGCGGCGGTTACGACACTAGCCTGCGACACAACACAACCAGCGGGTAACATATGCGTTCGTGACTTCCTCGCCGGCGCGCATACGAGCTCCTCTGGAGTCGGGGTTTGCTCAGGCCGGCAACATCTTCGCGCTCTTCATCGACGTGATGCGCAAGACGTTCCGACGCCCGTTCGAATGGCGGGAGTTCATCGAGCAGTCGTGGTTCATTGCCAGTGTCTCCATCCTGCCCAGCGCGCTGGTCGCGATTCCCTTCGGCGCGGTCGTCGCACTGCAGACCGGCTCGCTCATCAAGCAGCTCGGTGCCGAATCGTTCAGTGGCGCAACCAGTGTTCTCGCCACCGTCCAGCAAGCGGCCCCGGTCGTCACGGCACTGATCATCGCGGGCGCGGCTGGGTCGGCGGTGGCCGCCGATCTGGGCTCGCGGACCATCCGTGAGGAGATCGACGCACTGGAGGTGCTGGGTGTCGACCCGGTGCGAAAGCTGGTGGTGCCGCGCGTGATCGGCATGATGCTGGTCGCGCTGCTGCTCAATGGCCTGGTGTCGGTGGTCGGCATCGCGGGCGGGTACTTCTTCAATGTGCTGTTGCAGGGCGGAACCCCGGGCGCCTATCTGGCCTCGTTCTCCGCCCTCGCCCAGCTGCCGGACCTGTGGATCGGCGAGATCAAGGCGGCGGTGTTCGGCCTGCTCGCCGGTGTGATCGCCGCGTACAAGGGGTTGCATCCCAAGGGGGGTCCGAAAGGAGTCGGTGACGCGGTGAACCAATCCGTGGTGATCACGTTCTTGGTGCTGTTCTTCGTGAACCTCGTCCTGACCCTGGTGTATCTGCAGGTCGTCCCGGCAAAGGGCGCTTGATCCGATGGCCACCTCGTACCGAACCCCGGTCGCCAGATCAATGCGCCGGGTGGGGGACGCGCTACGCGCACCGCTGAAGATCATCGATCGCGCGGGCGATCAGATGTCGTTCTACTCACGCACGATCGCCTGGATCCCCCGCACCGCCGTGCATTACCGCAAGGAGGTTGTGCGGCTGCTCGCCGAGGTCACCTTCGGTACGGGTGCGCTCGCGGTGATCGGCGGCACCATCGGCGTCATCGTGTTCATGTCCGGCTCGGTCGGTGTCGTTGTCGGTCTGCAGGGCTTCAAGGCCCTCGACGCACTGGGCAGTTCGGTGCTCACCGGCTTCCTCACCGCGTATATCAACACCCGCGAGATCGCGCCGCTGGTCGCCGCGCTCGCACTCTCGGCGACGGTCGGCTGTGGTTTCACCGCGCAACTCGGCGCCATGCGGATTTCCGAGGAGATCGATGCGCTCGAGGTGATGGCGGTGCCTGGCGTGCCGTTTCTGGTCACCACCCGGGTGATCGCCGGGTTCCTCGCGGTGATCCCGCTGTATGTCGTCGGCCTGCTCGGCACATTCTTGGCGTCCCGGATGGTCAGCATCTGGTTCAACGGACAATCCAGCGGGTCCTATGACCACTATTTCAGCCTGTTCCTGCCACCGGAGGACGTGCTGTATTCGTTCCTCAAGGTGCTGGTCTTCGCCTTCGTGATCATCATGGTGCACTGCTACTACGGTTTTCACGCCACCGGTGGCCCAGCCGGAGTCGGTGTCGCGGTCGGTCGCGCGGTCCGCGCCGCGATCGTGCTGGTGAACGTGCTCGACTTCTTTCTCAGTCTCGCGATCTGGGGCACCACGACCACGGTGCGGGTGGCCGGATGAGCGGCAGGGTGCAGGCTTGGCGTTCCACCGAGAAACTGCGGGTGCGGGTTTTGGGGATCGTGTTCTTCCTCGTGGTCGGACTGTTTCTGTGGACGACGATCGCGATCTACAACAAGCAATTCGTGCGGACCGTCGATGTCGATCTGGTCACCGACAGTGTCGGCAACTCGCTGACCCGCAACGCGGACGTCAAGGTGCGCGGCATCCCGGTCGGCGAGGTGCGCTCCAGCCGCTCGGAGGGTGGCAACGTGACACTGCGGCTGGCCATCGATCCGGACAAGGCGAACCAGATTCCGGCGAACGCGACCGCGCGGCTGCTGCCCAAGACGCTGTTCGGCGAGCGCTACGTAGCCCTGATGATTCCCGAGGACCGCAGTGCGCAGCACTTGACCAACGGCCTCACGCTGCACCAGGACGTCAGCGGCAACGCGATCGAGGTCAGCAAACTGCTCGATGATGTGCTCCCGTTGCTACAGGCGATTCCGCCGCAGGACCTCGCCGCCACCCTGGGGGCGCTGTCCCAGGCGCTGGCGGGACGGGGCTTCGAGCTCGGTGCGAGTGTGGACAGGCTGGACAACATCTTCCGCCAGGTCAATGGCGTGCTGCCGGACCTGCAGGCGGATCTGCGCAGCTTCGCCCAGGTGGCTGCTACCTACTCCGACGCCGCGCCGCAGCTGATCCAGGCGCTGGACAACCTGCGCACCACCAATGCGACGATCGTGCAGCGGCGCACCGATATCGACGCGCTCTACGCGACGTGGGCGCCGGCCTCGTCGAGCACCGCCGATTTCTTGATCGCCAACCGCGACAACATCATCGACGTGGCCGCCGACTCGCGCCCCGCGCTGGAGCAACTGGCCTACTACTCGCCGAATTACGCCTGCTCGCTGGCGAATTTCGCGACCATGAAACCACGCATCGACCAGCTCTTCGGCAAGGGCACCGATCGGCCCGGCTCGCGCGTGACCCTCGAGCTGACCAACACGCGTGGCAGGTACCTACCCAATCAGGACGAGCCGCGCTGGCTGGATACCCGCGGCCCATGGTGCATTCCCGAGATGCCCGTCAACGTCGACCCTGGCCAGTACACCGGTGGGCCGAACAACGACGGCTCTTACGCTGTGCCCAGCCGCGACCCGGGTGACCAGGTGACCGGCAAACTGGAACCACCGCAATTCGGTGTCTACCCGGCGAACACCGTGCCGACGATCGCCGGTTCGCCGATGGAGCAGCAGTCGCTCGGCACGATCTACGGCGCGGCCAACGGTGTCGCACCGGAGCAGGTGCCGGGTTGGGTGACCAGGGCAGGCGCGCCCGCGTTCCGCGGCAGCGAGGTGAGTGTTCGATGAAGCAGACGCTGCGCGGCCTGGGTGGGCCGCTGTCCAAGCTGATCATCTTCATCGTCGTGACCTTGTTCGCGACCACCGTCCTCGCTTTGTCGATCGCCAACTACAGCGGCCGCGGAACGGGGTTCATGGCCCGGTTCACCGACGTCACCTCGCTCAACCCCGGTGACGAGGTGCGTATCGCCGGGGTTCGGGTCGGCAAGGTCACCGACGTATCGATCGTCGACAAACGCCTGGCCGAGGTGAAATTCGATCTCACCGACCGGAGCTGGCTGCCCGCCTCGACCACGGCCACCATCAAGTACCGCAACCTGGTCGGACAGCGCTACATCGCGTTGGAACAGGGCACCGGGGAGCCGGGCCGCAAACTGAACAAGGGCGCCACCATCCCGGTGGAGCGCACCAGGCCCGCGCTGAACCTCACCACGCTGTTCAACGGCTTTCGCCCGCTGTTCCGCACGCTGACCGCCGACGACGTGAACCGGCTTTCCTTCGAGATCATTCAGGTCTTCCAAGGTGAACAGGGCACGATCCACGACTTGGTCGCGAGCACCGCGAATCTGACCAACAAGATCGCGGACAAGGATGCGGTGATCGGTGAGTTGACCCGCAACCTGACCGCCGTGCTGGACACGATCAATCAGCGCGACGACCAGTTCGACCAGCTGATCGTGAACACCGAGGCACTGATCAGCGGCCTGTCCACCGAGCGCGACACGATCGGGCGCTCGGTGACCTCGCTCGCCGATCTGACCGCGGCCACCTCCGACCTGCTCGTGCCGGTCCGACCGACGCTGCAAGGGTCGATCGCGGGCCTGAGCCAGCTCACCGGCACCCTCGACGACCGCCAGGACGAAGTGAACGAAGCGCTGCGGAATCTTCCGATCAAGATGGAAAAGCTCGGCCGCGTCGGTAGTTACGGCTCCTGGTTCCAGTTCTATCTGTGCGGCATCGACATCGTTGTCGGGCCGGGCGCGGTCGACGCGCCGCAGCTCAACCTGCCCGCCGGGTTACCGACGGTCAACCAGCCGCTGTATACCAACGCCGCGCCGCGCTGCCACGGGGAGGCCCGCTGATGGACGACCGCATCCTGCTCGGCAAGCGCCACCCGGCGTTCTTGGGCGCGCTCGGTCTGGCCTTGGTGCTGCTGGTGACGGTGTCGGCGTTCTTCTTCGACCGGCTGCCGATCATCGGCGCCGGTACCAAGTACACCGCCGAGTTCTCCGAAGCGGCGGGCCTCAAGAAGGGCAACGAGGTCCGCGTCGCGGGCGTCAAGGTCGGCTCGGTCTCCGATGTCCGGCTCGATGGTGACCGGGTGCTCGTGGACTTCCGCACCAAGGGCGCGTGGATCGGCAATGAGACCACCGCGTCCATCCAGATCAAGACGCTGCTCGGGCAGAAGTATCTCGCGCTGGATCCCCGAGGGTCGGCGTCCGCCAATCCACACGACCGGATTCCGTTGTCTCGCACGGTGTCTCCGTACGACGTGGTGGACGCGTTCACCGACGCCGCGCGGAACATCGACCAGATCGACACCGCGCAGCTGGCCACCAGTATGCGTGTGCTGTCCGAAGCGTTCGAGACCACATCGCCGCAGATCCGCGGCTCCATCGACGGTGTCGCCCGACTGTCGGAGACCTTGGCGAAGCGGGATGAGGAACTGAAGAAGCTGTTCGCCGCGACCAGGCGGACCACCCAGATTCTCGCCGACCGAAATGCCGAGTTCGAGCGGCTACTCGCCTCGGGCGGTCAGCTGCTCGCCGAGCTGAACATCCGACAGCAGTCCATCGCAAAGTTGCTGTCCGGCGCCCGAACGGTGTCGGCCGAACTGAGCGCGCTGGTGCACGACAACGAAGAGCAGATCGGGCCGGCACTGCGGAACCTGCGCGCCTCGATCGACCTGCTCAATGCCAACCAGCAGAACATTTCCAAGACGTTGGAGTTGGCGGCGCCCTTCTACGGTCTCTACGCGAACGTGCTCGGCACCGGCCGCTGGTTCGACGCGGTGATCGTCAACCTGTTGCCGCCCGCGTTGCCGGAGATTCCCGGTTACCGTCCGCCAGTGCGCACGCTGGGAGGTAACTGACGTGCCGTACACCTGGCGCGGCGATCTCATCGCCGCGGTGAAGTCCGCCAGCCGCGGCGCCCTCGTGGCTATCGCGCTGGTCTCGGTGGTGGCGGTGCTGGTGGCCGGGGTGCTGTGGTGGCAATACGACCGGCTGGCCACCACCAAGATCACCGCCTACTTCGATCGTTCGGTCGGCATCTACGAGGGCTCGGACGTTCGGATCCTCGGTGTCCCGGTCGGCTCGGTGGATTCGGTGCAGCCGCAGGGGGATCAGGTCGAGATCGTCATGAGCGTCGACCGGAACTACGACATTCCCGCGAATGCCCGGGCTGCGCAGATCACGCCTTCGATCGTGTCGGACCGCTATATCCAGCTGACCCCGGTCTACATCGAAGGCCCGAAGATGGCCCGCACCGCGACCATCCCGCGCGACCGTACGGTGACGCCGGTCGAGGTCGACCAGCTGTACAAGAGCATCACCGAGTTGTCGGACGCGTTGGGCCCCAATGGAGCCAACGCCCAGGGAGCGGTGAACGAGCTGGTGCGGACCAGCGCGGCAAATCTGGCGGGCAACGGCCAAGCGCTGGCCGACAGTCTCACCCAGCTGTCCAGAGCGACGCGGTACCTGTCCGACGCGCGCGGGGACATCTTCGACACGATCAAGAACCTGCAGGCCTTCATCACCATGCTCGCCCAGAACGACCAGCAGGTGCGGCAGTTCAATGGGCAACTCGCCGAGCTGTCGACCTTCCTGGCCGGCGAACGGGAGAACCTCGGCGCCGCGCTGAATCTCCTGTCGGTCGCGCTCGGCGACGTGGCGCGGTTCATCGAGGAGAACCGGGATCTGGTCGCCAGTAATGCCGAGGGTCTGGTCACGCTCACCAAGACACTGGCCGATCAGCGCGACGACCTGGCCGCCGCGCTGCCAGTGCTCCCGCTGGCATTGAGCAACCTGGTCAATATTCACAATGCCGAATCAGGCACCCTCGACATCCGGACCAACCTCACCGATCTGCAGGATCCGTTCGGCGTCGCATGCAGATTGCTCGATCTGTCCAAGCTGATGCCGGGTGATCCGAAATTCGAGGCACTCGGCAGGCAGATGCGTCCGCTGCTGGAGCACTGCAAGGAGATCACCGATCAGATCACCGCCGGCGTGCAGACCCCGACGTTGATCCTTCCCTTCGGCATTCTCAGCGGCGAGAACCAGCAGCGCGCTCCGGTCCCCGGCACGGTGCCGGGCACACCGTCGGATCAGCTTCCGCCGTCGCAGGGAGGTGTCCGATGACCCCTCGAATCCGTTCTGCCGCACACGGTCTCGGTGCCGCGCTGGTGCTCGTCCTGTCCGCCGCGCTGGTCACCGCGTGTGCTGCGGACGGCATCTACAGCATCCCGCTTCCCGGTGGCGCCGACGTCGGCGAGCACCCTATGCACATCGATATCCAGTTCGACGATGTGCTTGATCTGGTGCCGCAGTCCGCGGTCAAGGTCGAAGGCGTACCGGTCGGCCGGATCGAGGAAATCACCATAGGCCAGGACCAGTGGACGGCCACCGTGCGTGCTGTGGTGAACTCGTCGGTGGACCTGCCCGCGAATGCGCATGCCGAGGTCCGACAGTCGAATCTGCTCGGCGAGAAGTTCATCGAACTGTCCAGGCCTGCGACCGACCCCGGCTCGGGCAAGCTCGGCAACGGCTCGGTGATTCCGGTCGACCGCACCAGGCACGCCACCGAGGTCGAGCAGGTGCTCGGCGCGCTGTCGCTGCTACTCAACGGTGGCGGTATCGCGCAATTGCAGCCGATCGTCACCGAACTGAACAATACTTTCGGGGGTCGCGAGAACCGGGTGCGCTCCCTGCTCGAGCAGGCGGACACCCTGATCGACGGACTGAACAAGCAGGTCGGCGACATCACGCGAGCCTTGGATGGCCTCGATGTGCTCAGTAACCGGGTGCGCAGGCAGACCGACCAGATCGACAAGATCCTCGAGCAACTGCCGCAGGGCATCAAGATCCTGGAGGAACAGCGTCCGCAACTGGTCGGCCTGCTCGCGCAGCTGGACCGACTCGGACAGGCGGGCTTGGACGTGCTGAACACCTCGAAGGACGACCTGATCCGCGACCTCACCGCGCTGCGTCCGACGTTGCAGGAACTCGGCCGCTCAGCACCCGACCTGGTGACCGCCTTGCCGCTGATCCCGACCTACCCGTTCCCCGACTCCGCGCTGGAGAGCACCTTCGGCGGACAGGTCAACACCTGGCTATCGGTGGATCTGCAGATCGGCACCACCTTGAGCAATCTCGGTGTGGGAAAACCGGACCCGGTGTACATCCCGCCGATCGGCCCGCCGGTGCCGGTGAACCCGACCAACCCGTACTACAACGGCAACGGCCCGCGGCCGGGCTGGCCCACGGTGTCGATTCTGCCGCTGCCGCCGCTCATGGCGCAGTTACCCGCGCTCGGCGGGCCGCCGAACCCGGTCGATGCCATCCTCGAACAGCTCGGGGTCGGCGGCGGAACGCGTCAGGAAACGGAGGGTGGTCCCCGATGACACGTCTGGTCAGGGGGCAACTGATCGCGTTCGCGGTGATCGCGGTGCTCGGTGTGGTGTTCGTCGGCGCCAAATACATCCGGCTCGACCACATGTTCGGGTTCGGCGAATACACGGTGCGGGTGCGGGCGGCGCAGACCGGTGGTCTCTACAAGGGCGCCGAGGTGACCTACCGTGGTGTTCCGGTCGGCCGGGTCGGTGAACTCGAACTCACCGACGACGGTGTGGTGCTGAACCTCGCTATCGACACCAGTTCGCCGGCTATCCCGGCCTCGGCGAAAGCTGTGGTCGCCAACCGATCCGCGATCGGCGAGCAGTACGTCGACCTGCAACCCGACTCGAACGAGGGCCCGTACCTGCGGGACAACTCGGTGATCACGTCGGCGACCCTGCCTGTGCCGGTCGAGCAGCTGATCGCGAGTGTGGACGGCTTCACCCGCTCGGTGGATCTGGGCGCACTCAACACCACCGTTCGCGAACTCGGCCGGGCACTCGACGGTAAAGGCGATGACCTACAGGTATTCGTCGACTCGCTGAACAAGTTCACCGTGACGTTCGACGAAACGTTGCCACAGACGATCCAGTTGATCCGAGACAGCAGAGTCGCGCTCGGTACCCAGGCCGAGCAGTCCGACGCCATCCGCCAGTTCAGCGACGGCCTGGACAAGCTCACCGCTCAACTGCGCTCCAGCGACCCGGACGTGCGCAGGCTGATCGGCACCGGGACCGACGCCGGTCTTCAGGTCGCTGCGTTGATCCACGAAAGCGGCGGTGTGCTGACCGAGGATTTGGCCAATCTGCGGCTGGTGCTACAGGCCATCTCGCCGAAGTTCTACGCGCTGCGACCGCTGCTGCAGATGCTTCCGCAGCTGTCCATCGGCGCCTCCTCCACCGCGCCCGGCGACGGTACCAGCCACTTCGGCGTGGTCCTGGAGACCAATAATCCGCCCGCCTGTACCGTGGGCTACGAGGGCACGTATCGGATTCTCGAGCAGATGAAGGCGCAGAACCCGGATTTCGACGACACGCGCGACGAATTCCCGTTCAACAAGGACGCGAAATGCCTCGTTCCGTTCGGTAATCCGACCGCGGTCCGCGGCGGTGAGCGTGCCGATCTCGCCGATCCGAGCATCGTGCAGCCGTGGGACTCCAACCCCAAGACCGATCCGGACAAGCTGAATCTGAATCCGATCGCCGTACAGTTGGCCACCCTGCTTGGGGTCACGCCGAAGCGGTGACCAGGACCGACGACGTTAGGGTGCTCGCGTGAGTGACTGGAACAAGCGAACCGTGGGCATCCGGCCCTTGGGCGCGACGGAGTCGACCGACCGCCAGGTGCCGCGGTGAACCCGGATCTGCCCGAGCACGCCGACGCAGCAGACACTGTGGTCTCGCCTGCTGGTCCGGCCGAGGCCGCTATACCGGACAAGGACGTCGCCGGTGCGGCAGAGATCGTCGCCGATGCGCCGCAGCGCTCCGGCGCAGTGGCGTCGTTCGGCACATTCGCGCTGGTCGGATCGGCCGCACTGCTGGTGGTGGCCGTGGTCGCCGCCGCGTGGTTCGGCACCGGCTGGGTTGGGGCCGCGATGACCGACGGTCCGCGCGCCGATTCCCGCGACAATGCTCTGGACGCCGCCCGGCAGGCCGCACTCAACATGACCTCGATGAACCTCGACGATGTGCCCGGTTCGCTTGCCCTGGCCAGGTCGTCGATGACCGGTACGCTGCTGGACTCGGCGACGAAAAACAAGGACCAGGCCGAGAAGCTGGCCGCGCAAACCGGTGTCGGGATGTCGGCGAAGGTGCTCGGCGCCGCGCTCACCTCGCTGAACACCGAGCAGGACAAGGCGTCGGCGCTGGTTGTGCTCCAGGTGACGGAGGTCGGCAAGGACAAACCGCCGGCCGAATACCGATACACCTGGAGCGTCGATGTGGCCAAGGGCGGCGATACCTGGAAGGCCGAGCAGATCTCCTCGCTCAGCCAGCCGGTGCTGTTGAGTGGTGGACCGGGCCAGCAGCCGCCAGCGCCTCGCGCGGACCAGGCGCCCGCCGCGCCGAAGCCGGGATCGTAGGAGGACAGCACATGACGTCGCCTCGTCGGCCGGTCAATCGAGTCACCTCCAAGCGCCGCTCCGGTGCCCAGCAACCATCGCGCCCGGCAACACAGCGCACCGAGCGCCTCCCGTCGACCCGCGCCAAGCCGCGAGTGGCGGGCGCTGCCCAGCTCGGTACGACACGCGAACCCACGCACCTCGACCAGGCTCCCGTCCGGACGCGCCTGCGCAAGTTTCTCGTCCCGAGCGCGACCCGACCGCCGGGTACGGGCTCAGGTCGCACGCGGTGGTTCCTCGTCGCGGGTTGTCTGCTCGCCGCCGTGTCGCTCGGCGTCTTCGCCGTGGTCGCCGCCCAGCGTCCGGGCGTCGACACCTCGAACCAGGCGTTCGTGAACAACGAGGCCACCCAGGAGGTGCGGGCGGCCGCCGACAGTGCGTTGCGGACCGTCTACGCCTACGACGTGAAGAAGATCGACGACTACCGGGATACCGCCAAGCAGGTGCTCACCGGCAAGATGCTCGCCGATCTGGACAAGTACGCCGACACCACCATCTCGGCGGTCAAGCAGGCGCAGACCAGTGCTGACGCCAAGGCAGATCCCATTGCCGTGACATTGCTCACGGACGACCGCGCGGAGTTGCTGGTCAATCTGGTGGTGAGCGCCACCAAGGACGGTGTTGCGCAGCAGAGCGTCGCGGGTCCCGTCGTCCTGCATATGCGAAAGGTGGACGGTCGCTGGCTGGCCAGCGACATAGTCGACCAGTAAGTCCCCCGTACAAGCGGGGATAGCGCAGCGCGCCAGGCGATCTCGTCTGTGTATCGGACGTGCCAGCCACTTGACGAGTTTCGTGCGAACCGTCACGCTATTCACAACAGCGGCAGCTGTCACAGTGGCTTCCAGCGCACCGCGGCTCACGACGCAGCCAGCGAATGCGGCCCGGCGCGCCAGCCATGCGGACGTTCGCACGGGTGGTACTTTGACACTCCCGTGTAAATGGGTGTAGGTTTGGACGTTGCGCTGGCTGCCTCCTGTCCTTTCCTCGATTAGCACACGTGAGTTCCACCCTTCCGGTGTTACTTCCGTTGGTGCCTGTTCGAGTTTCGTTCGGGTTGTAACCAGCGGAATTCGTAGCAGACAAGCGACGGTCGCGGACCACCACGCGACGCGCGTGAGGTGCTGGAAGGACGCATCTTGGCAGTCTCCACCCAGACCAAGGCAGTTGCCGGAATCCCCGGAGCCCCATTGCGGGTGTCTTTCGCGAAGATCCGTGAACCCTTGGAGGTGCCCGGACTTCTCGATCTACAAACGGAATCGTTCGCCTGGTTGATCGGTTCACCGGATTGGCGTGAGCGTGCCGCCGCACGCGGCGACGTCGGCCTAGTCGGGGGACTCGAGGAGGTACTCGAGGAACTCTCTCCGATCGAGGACTTCTCCGGCTCGATGTCCCTGTCCTTCTCCGACCCACGCTTCGAAGAGGTCAAGGCCTCGATCGACGAGTGCAAAGACAAGGACATGACCTACGCGGCGCCGTTGTTCGTCACCGCGGAGTTCATCAACAACAACACCGGTGAGATCAAGAGCCAGACGGTCTTCATGGGTGACTTCCCGATGATGACCGACAAGGGCACGTTCATCATCAACGGCACCGAGCGTGTCGTCGTCTCGCAGCTGGTCCGCTCGCCGGGGGTCTACTTCGACCACTCCGTCGACAAGGGCACGGAGAAGGACCTGCACAGCGTGCGCGTCATCCCGAGCCGCGGCGCGTGGCTGGAGTTCGACGTCGACAAGCGCGACACCGTGGGTGTGCGTATCGACCGCAAGCGTCGGCAGCCGGTCACCGTGCTGTTGAAGGCGCTCGGCTGGACCACCGAGGAGATCGTCGAGCGATTCGGCTTCTCCGAGATCATGATGTCGACCATGGAGAAGGACAACACCGCCGGTCAGGACGAGGCGCTGCTGGACATCTACCGCAAACTGCGTCCGGGCGAGCCGCCGACCAAGGAGTCCGCGCAGACCCTGCTGGAGAACCTGTTCTTCAAGGAGAAGCGCTACGACCTGGCGCGCGTCGGCCGCTACAAGATCAACAAGAAGCTGGGTATCCACCTCGGCGAGCAGATCACCGGTTCGGTGCTCACCAAGGAAGACATCGTCACCACGATCGAGTACCTGGTGCGCCTGCACTCGGGTGACCGTGCCATGACCGCCCCGGGCGGCCAGGAGGTACCGGTCGAGATCGACGACATCGACCACTTCGGCAACCGTCGCCTCCGCACCGTCGGCGAACTGATCCAGAACCAGATCCGGGTCGGTCTGTCCCGGATGGAGCGTGTGGTCCGCGAGCGGATGACCACCCAGGATGTCGAGGCGATCACGCCGCAGACCCTGATCAACATCCGCCCGGTCGTGGCCGCGATCAAGGAGTTCTTCGGAACCTCCCAGCTCTCGCAGTTCATGGACCAGAACAACCCGCTGTCGGGTCTGACCCACAAGCGCCGCCTCTCGGCGTTGGGCCCGGGTGGACTGTCGCGTGAGCGCGCCGGCCTGGAAGTCCGTGACGTCCATCCGTCGCACTACGGCCGGATGTGTCCGATCGAGACTCCGGAAGGCCCGAACATCGGCCTGATCGGTTCGCTGTCGGTGTACGCGCGGGTCAACCCGTTCGGTTTCATCGAGACCCCCTACCGCAAGGTGGTCGACGGCCGGGTGACCGACGAGGTCCGCTATCTGACCGCCGACGAGGAGGACCGGCACGTCCGGGCCCAGGCGAACTCGCCGGTCGATGCCGAGGGCCGTTTCCTCGAGGACCGTGTGCTGTGCCGCCGCGGCAACGAGGAGAACGAGCTCGTCGCGGCCGCCGAGGTCGACTACATGGATGTCTCGCCGCGCCAGATGGTGTCGGTCGCGACCGCCATGATCCCGTTCCTCGAGCACGACGACGCCAACCGCGCCCTGATGGGTGCGAACATGCAGCGTCAGGCCGTGCCGCTGATCCGTTCCGAGGCGCCGATCGTCGGCACCGGTATGGAGCTGCGCGCCGCCGTGGACGCGGGCGATGTCGTGGTGAACGAGAAGGCCGGTGTGGTCGAGGAGGTTTCCGCCGACTACGTCACCGTGATGGCCGACGACGGTTCCCGTAAGAGCTACCGGATGCGGAAGTTCAACCGGTCGAACCAGGGCACCTGCTCCAACCAGCGTCCGATCGTGGACGAGGGCCAGCGGGTCGAGCACGGCCAGGTCTTGGCCGATGGGCCGTGCACCGAGAACGGTGAGATGGCGCTCGGCAAGAACCTGCTCGTGGCGATCATGCCGTGGGAAGGGCACAACTACGAGGACGCGATCATCCTGTCGCAGCGCCTCGTGGAAGAGGACGTTCTCACCTCGATCCACATCGAGGAGCACGAGATCGACGCCCGGGACACCAAGCTGGGCGCCGAGGAGATCACCCGGGATATCCCGAATGTCTCCGACGAGGTGCTCGCTGACCTGGACGAGCGCGGCATCGTTCGCATCGGCGCCGAGGTCCGGGATGGCGACATCCTGGTCGGCAAGGTCACCCCGAAGGGTGAGACCGAGCTGACCCCGGAGGAGCGGCTGCTGCGGGCGATCTTCGGTGAGAAGGCGCGTGAGGTGCGCGACACCTCGCTGAAGGTGCCACACGGCGAGTCCGGCAAGGTCATCGGCATCCGCGTGTTCGCTCGCGACGACGACGATCTGCCTCCGGGTGTCAACGAACTGGTCCGCGTCTACGTCGCGCAGAAGCGCAAGATCCAGGACGGCGACAAGCTCGCCGGCCGGCACGGCAACAAGGGTGTCATCGGCAAGATCCTCCCCACCGAGGACATGCCGTTCCTGCCGGACGGCACCCCGGTCGACATCATCCTGAACACCCACGGTGTGCCACGTCGTATGAACATCGGCCAGATCCTGGAGACCCACCTGGGCTGGATCGGTAAGGCCGGCTGGCAGGTCGATGTCGCCACCGACGGCGCCCGTCCCGACTGGGCAAAGGCACTGCCGGAGGAGATGCTGGGCGCTCCGGGCGACTCCAACATCGCGACGCCGGTCTTCGACGGCGCGCGCGAGGAGGAGCTGACCGGTCTGCTGAGTTCGACGCTGCCCAACCGCGACGGCGAGCGCATGGTCAACGACGACGGCAAGGCGACACTGTTCGACGGACGTTCGGGCGAGCCTTTCCCGTACCCCGTCGCGGTCGGCTACATGTACATCCTGAAGCTGCACCACCTCGTCGACGACAAGATCCACGCCCGTTCGACCGGTCCGTACTCGATGATCACCCAGCAGCCGTTGGGTGGTAAGGCGCAGTTCGGTGGTCAGCGTTTCGGTGAGATGGAGTGCTGGGCCATGCAGGCCTACGGTGCGGCGTACACGCTGCAGGAGTTGCTGACCATCAAGTCCGACGATGTGGTCGGTCGCGTGAAGGTCTACGAGGCGATCGTCAAGGGCGAGAACATCCCGGAGCCGGGCATTCCGGAGTCGTTCAAGGTGTTGCTCAAGGAGCTCCAGTCGCTGTGCCTCAACGTCGAGGTGCTGTCGTCCGACGGCGCCGCGATCGAGATGCGCGACGGCGACGATGAGGATCTGGAACGCGCGGCGGCCAACCTGGGCATCAACCTGTCGAGGAACGAAGCGGCCACCGTCGACGATTTGGCGAACTAGGCGGTCGGCCGGATGCCGCTGCTCGCGCACGGCATCCGGCCTCCCGCGATTGACAAGAGTGCTCGGCCGAGCGAGATCTCGGCGGATATAGGGAGTGCTCGGCCGAGTGAAACCTCGGCAGACACCTACTAGTGAACTTTTGCTCGAATTCGACCCGCACAGGGGAAAGGAAGTTACGTGCTAGACGTCAACTTCTTCGATGAACTCCGGATCGGCCTTGCCACAGCCGAAGACATCCGCCAGTGGTCCTACGGTGAGGTGAAGAAGCCGGAGACCATCAACTACCGCACGCTCAAGCCGGAGAAGGACGGCTTGTTCTGCGAAAAGATCTTCGGTCCCACCAGGGACTGGGAGTGCTACTGCGGCAAGTACAAGCGGGTGCGCTTCAAGGGCATCATCTGTGAGCGCTGTGGCGTCGAGGTGACTCGCGCCAAGGTGCGCCGTGAGCGGATGGGCCACATCGAGCTGGCCGCTCCGGTCACCCACATCTGGTACTTCAAGGGCGTTCCGTCGCGCCTCGGCTACCTGCTCGACCTGGCGCCGAAGGATCTGGAAAAGATCATCTACTTCGCCGCCTACGTCATCGTGGCCGTCGACGACGAGTTGCGACACAACGAGCTCTCCACGCTCGAGGCCGAGATGGAGGTCGAGAAGAAGGCGGTCGCCGACCAGCGTGACGCCGATCTCGAGGCCCGCGCTCAGAAACTCGAGGCCGACCTGGCGGAGCTGGAGGCCGAGGGCGCCAAATCCGACGTGCGTCGCAAGGTCAAGGACGGCGGCGAGCGGGAAATGCGCCAACTCCGTGACCGGTCCCAGCGTGAGCTGGACCGGCTGGAGGAGATCTGGACCACCTTCACCAAGCTGTCCCCCAAGCAGCTCATCGTGGACGAGGTGCTCTACCGCGAGCTGATCGACCGCTACGGCGAGTACTTCACCGGCGCCATGGGTGCGGAGTCCATCCAGAAGCTGATGGAGAACTTCGACATCGACGCCGAGGCCGAGTTGCTGCGCGAGACCATCCGCAGCGGCAAGGGCCAGAAGAAACTGCGCGCGCTCAAGCGGCTCAAGGTCGTCGCGGCATTCCAGGCCAACGGCAACTCGCCGATGGGCATGGTGCTCGACGCCGTTCCGGTGATCCCGCCGGAGCTGCGCCCGATGGTTCAGCTCGACGGTGGCCGCTTCGCCACCTCCGACCTGAACGATCTGTACCGGCGCGTGATCAACCGCAACAACCGCCTCAAGCGACTGATCGACCTCGGCGCGCCCGAGATCATCGTCAACAACGAGAAGCGGATGCTGCAGGAGTCCGTCGACGCACTGTTCGACAACGGCCGTCGGGGCCGTCCGGTCACCGGACCGGGCAACCGTCCGCTCAAGTCGCTGTCGGACCTGCTCAAGGGTAAGCAGGGCCGCTTCCGCCAGAACCTGCTCGGCAAGCGTGTCGACTACTCGGGCCGTTCGGTCATTGTCGTCGGTCCGCAGCTGAAGCTGCACCAGTGCGGTCTGCCCAAGCTGATGGCGCTGGAACTGTTCAAGCCGTTCGTGATGAAGCGCCTGGTCGACCTGAACCACGCGCAGAACATCAAGTCCGCCAAGCGCATGGTGGAGCGGCAGCGGCCGCAGGTGTGGGACGTCCTCGAAGAGGTCATCGCCGAACACCCCGTGCTGCTCAACCGCGCGCCGACCCTGCACCGCCTCGGTATCCAGGCCTTCGAGCCGCAGCTGGTGGAAGGCAAGGCCATCCAGCTGCACCCGCTGGTCTGTGAGGCGTTCAACGCCGACTTCGACGGTGACCAGATGGCCGTGCACCTGCCGCTGTCGGCGGAGGCGCAGGCCGAAGCACGCATCCTGATGCTGTCGTCGAACAACATCCTGTCGCCCGCTTCGGGTCGGCCGCTGGCCATGCCGCGTCTGGACATGGTGACCGGCCTGTACTACCTGACCCGCCTGGAAGACGGCGCGCGGGGTTCCTACCAGCCGGCCACCAAGGACGGACCGGAACAGGGCGTGTACTCCTCGCCCGCCGAGGCGCAAATGGCGGTGGACCGCGGTGAACTCACCGTGCGTTCGCTGATCAAGGTCCGGCTGACCGACCAGCGTCCGCCGAAGGATGTCGAGGCGGAGCGGTTCCCGGCGGGCTGGCGGCGCGGCGACGCGTGGACCACCGAGACCACGCTGGGCCGAGTGCTGTTCAACGAGTTGCTGCCCGCGGACTACGCGTTCATCAACGAGCAGATGCCGAAGAAGCGTCAGGCGACGATCATCAACGATCTCGCCGAGCGTTACCCGATGATCGTGGTCGCGCAGACCGTCGACAAGCTCAAGGACGCGGGCTTCTACTGGGCTACGCGCTCCGGTGTGACGGTCTCCATGTCCGACGTGCTCGTGCCGCCGGAGAAGGCCGAGATCATGGAGCGCTACGAGGCGCAGTCGGATCAGATCGAGAAGAAGTACCAGCGTGGTGCGCTCGATCACCAGGAGCGCAACAACGCCCTGGTCAAGATCTGGCAGGAGGCGACCGAGGAGGTTGGTAAGGCGCTGCGCGCGCACTACCCGGCCGACAACCCGATCATCACGATCGTCGACTCGGGCGCCACGGGTAACTTCACTCAGACTCGTACCCTCGCGGGTATGAAGGGCCTGGTGACGAACCCGAAGGGTGAGTTCATCCCGCGGCCGATCAAGTCCTCCTTCCGTGAGGGCCTGACGGTTCTGGAGTACTTCATCAACACCCACGGTGCCCGAAAGGGTCTCGCCGACACCGCGCTGCGCACCGCCGACTCGGGGTACCTGACCCGTCGTCTGGTGGACGTCTCACAGGACGTCATCGTGCGCGAGCACGACTGTGGCACCGAGCGCGGCATCGTGGTGCCGATCGCGGAGAAGCAGCTCGACGGCTCGATTATTCGCGACGCGCACGTGGAGACCTCCACCTACGCTCGGACCCTCGCGTCCGACGCGGTGGACGCCGCGGGCAACGTGGTCGTCGCCAAGGGCGCCGACCTCGGCGACCCGGCCCTGGAGGCGCTGCTGGACGCCGGCATCACCGAGGTGAAGGTCCGCTCCGTGCTGACCTGCACCACCGGCACCGGCGTCTGCGCGACCTGCTACGGCCGCTCCATGGCGACCGGCAAGCTGGTCGACATCGGTGAGGCCGTCGGCATCGTCGCCGCGCAGTCCATCGGTGAGCCCGGTACCCAGCTGACCATGCGCACCTTCCACCAGGGTGGTGTCGCGGGTGATGACATCACCGGTGGTCTGCCCCGTGTGCAGGAGCTCTTCGAGGCTCGGGTGCCGAAGGGCAAGGCGCCGATCGCTGAGGTCTCCGGCCGTATCCGGCTCGAGGACGACGACCGCTTCTACAAGATCACCATCATTCCGGATGACGGTGGCGAAGAGGTTGTCTACGACAAGCTCTCGAAGCGTCAGCGTCTGCGGGTGTTCAAGCACGACGACGGCACCGAGCGTCTGCTCTCCGACGGTGACCACGTCGAGGTCGGCCAGCAGCTGCTGGAAGGCGCGGCGGACCCGCACGAGGTGCTGCGCGTGATGGGTCCCCGTCAGGTGCAGGTCCACCTGGTCCACGAGGTCCAGGAGGTCTACCGCTCGCAGGGTGTGTCGATCCACGACAAGCACATCGAGGTCATCGTGCGCCAGATGCTGCGTCGCGTGACCATCATCGACTCGGGCGCGACGGAGTTCCTGCCCGGCTCGCTCACCGAGCGTGCCGAGTTCGAGGCATCCAACCGCCGCGTCGTCGCCGAGGGCAACGAGCCCGCGGCGGGTCGTCCGGTGCTGATGGGTATCACGAAGGCGTCGCTGGCCACCGACTCGTGGCTGTCGGCGGCGTCCTTCCAGGAGACCACCCGAGTTCTGACGGACGCGGCGATCAACTGCCGCTCCGACAAGCTCATCGGTCTCAAGGAGAACGTGATCATCGGTAAGTTGATCCCGGCCGGTACCGGTATCAACCGCTACCGCAACATCCAGGTGCAGCCGACCGAAGAAGCCCGTGCCGCGGCGTACGCGGTGCCGTCCTACGACGACACCTACTACAGCCCGGACAGCTTCGGTCAGACGACCGGTGCCGCGGTGCCGCTGGACGATTACGGGTTCAGCGACTACCGGTAATCCGGTACATCGCACAAGCATTCGGCCCCCGACTCCTTGCGGAGTCGGGGGCCGAATTGTGTTGTGAGCGATCGCGGCGGCGGATTTCGAGCTGGTCGACAATCAACTACACGCCTGATGACATGTACGCGAATGTTGACGGCACTCAGCGGAAGTTCCGGCCCTACCAGATATATGGCACCAACCGATGGTGCACCTTCTGCGTGTATTCACGGTATCCGTCCAGTTCCTGCTCGAGCGCCTTTTCCTCGTCGAGGATGCGGATGACGAGAACGATCAGGCCAGGGATGACGGTGACAAGTCCCCAGTAGGAGTCCAGCGCGAGGGGGATACCGACCATCATGATCAGCGATCCGAAATACATCGGGTGTCGCACGAGGCCGTACAGCCCGGTGGAGACCACTTTCTGTTCCGCCTCAACCGTGATGTTGGAGGCGGCATACCTGTTCTGCAGGATCACCAGCATGGCGATGCCAAGCCCGAGCGCTACCAGAACATCGCCACACAACGAGACCGCCGTCGGCACCGACGACCAGCCGAAGCGATGATCGAGGGCGCTGATTATCAGCATCGCGGCCAGCGATAAGAATGCGCCCGACACGGCATATTTTTGTATTATTCTGGTTTCCGCTCTCGGGCCTGCGTGCATTCGTCGCTGGAGGGTTGCCGGATCCTTCCGAAGTAAATAGATGGTCGGCACGGTCGTCGAGATGGCGAACACGGCGATGAAAACCCATGCTTGCCAGTAATTGAATGTTCCCGTCGGCAAGAACAACAACAGGCCGAACAACGCGATCCCGATGAGACTTGATAACGCTGTTTGCAGAGCGATTTTCATGAGGTGCTCGATTCGGTAGACGGCATCGTCGGTCTGCTACGGTGCCGGCGGCGGGCCGAGATCTCGATCGTTTCAGTGGATCAGCCAAAAGTGCGAATATCAGACGGGACTCGCCTCCGGGGGCGTGCCGTCTTCATCATTCTCCCCGCGGAAGGCCGATTACGCGAGAGCCTCAGTCTCGATGTGGTGGGGCACCACCGCTTTCTTGCATCACCAAGTCAAGATGGACAGCCTCTGGCGCGTAACGGACTGCCCGTAAACGCCGGTTGGCTTTTTCAGTAGTTTCGACCTGCCACCTACCGTGGCCCGATATATTCGGGTGCGTAGAGCTCGGGCTCGAACAGCCTTTTCGCGCCAGCGCGGGTGTGCAGTTTCCGTTGCAGGGAGCGCAGGATCGTGATCGCTTCAGCGTCGCGTATCGCGTTGACGAGTTGGAACTCGACGCCCGCTCCAACCAAATCCCGGCACCTCCGGACGAACCTGCAACTGCCTACCCTGCCATCACCACCGCGCGTGATCCGCACGAGCGAGCCGTGACGGGAGTTGAATGGTTGCTGCGGAGACCATTTCGAACGACTTTTTCACTACGCTCGCTGACGCTATCGCCGGCCGCACTGCACTCTCGTTGCGCGCTGTGCTGGATGGTTGAGTTTGGTGCTCGGATCGTTCTGCGGCGGGTCGACTTCGGAGGGTATGCGCTGCACTGGATTGCGCCGCCCGGACCTGGGGCTACCGCGTCCGCATAGTTCGTTTTCCGATGGCGGCAGCGGTGATCGCGCTCAGTGGCCAACCCAGTACAGCCCGACAAACGACAAGAACGACCCCAAGGTGCCTGCCAACGCGACAATCAGGCCAGTGCCCACCTGGCGAGCACGCCCGCCGATCGCCATGAGAACGGATGCTGCCAGAAGTTCGCCGCCGTACCCGAAAACTAGGGAGAACGCCGTGAAGGGGACGACCAAAACCGGAAGTACGTTGATCAGCACCGTCAGTGCAGATGTCGCCAGAGAAGATGGGCCGAACCACGCTGAGTCCGATCGGTTTGATGGCGCGGCGGTCCGTAGTTCTGCCAATGCCTCTCCTAGGTCGACAATTGGTAGAGCAACGCGACAACAAACGCGGCGGTAGACCACAGAGCGAAGGCGGTGATCGCACCGACCGCGATGGCACGCCCGACGGCCGTGGACTTCCAAAGAAGGGAAACCGCCGCGATCGCTCCGTGCACACCCGTCGTGAGAAGGTATGCGCTCGAGGGGATATCGGCTCCATCGGGGCCTATTATTTGCGTGGCAATTGCCAAGACAACGACACCGCAAACAAAGAAGGCCGAAGAACTGCAGGTTGCAATGCCCCACCGCTGGTTACGGTCACGCTCTTCCGCATGCGGCATCAGATCATTCCTTCAGGGAGTGGCACTCGAGGGGGCTGCCGACATGAACGCCGCCGAGGGCTTGGATCACCGGGAACGTGGCACTGGACTTCATCCATCGTCGTCGCCGATGTGCGCCGCTCTGCCGGATCGATTGTCATTCTCGACTCCCCTCGGAGATCGAGAACAACATTAGGGGGTTTGTGCTGCCTGCTCTACTGTCGATCGCCTCGGTTTCCGGCTGTTGGTCGTCGGGCAGCATCCGCGCTGCCGGTGGCATGCCGCGTCTCCGCCTGCGACCTCAGCGCTCGCTGTCGAGAATCGCCATCTGCGCGCTCGCGTAGCGCTCACCCGCGACCTGATCGGCGGGCATCGCTGCCTCGATCGTCGACAGCTCGTCGGCATCGAGCGAGATA
The DNA here is from genome assembly GCF_040647855.1 of Nocardia sp. NPDC049220. Taxonomy (NCBI): domain Bacteria; kingdom Bacillati; phylum Actinomycetota; class Actinomycetes; order Mycobacteriales; family Nocardiaceae; genus Nocardia; species Nocardia sp. NPDC049220. Next base: position 7,728 of record NZ_JBEZDA010000029.1, on the reverse strand, counting down.
TCCAGGGCGCCAAGGGTTTCGGCCAAGCGTTTCCGCTGCCGCGCACCGATCACCGGCACGATGTCAGCACCCCTGGTGAGTGCCCATGCGATGGCCAATTGCGCCACCGTGGCGCCTTTACCCGCCGCAATCGCGGCGAGTGCGCGCACCAGCTCCAAATTCCGGTCGAGGTTGTCGCCTTGGAAGCGCGGGCTATGCGCGCGGAAATCGTCGGCGGCGAAATTTTTTCCGGGTTGGAACGAATCACTGAGCAGACCACGCGACAACACGCCGTATGCGGTGATGCCGATGCCGAACTCGCGGCATACCGGAAGGATTTCCGTCTCGATGCCGCGCGAGATCAGCGAGTACTCGATCTGGAGGTCCGCGATCGGATGCACGGCAGCGGCGCGGCGAATGGTTTCGGCACCGACTTCGGACAAGCCGACGTGGCGCACATATCCGGCCTCGATCAGTTCAGCGATGGCGCCGACGGTGTCCTCGATCGGCACGTCCGGATCGAGCCGCGCGGGCCGATAGATGTCGATGTAGTCGACGCCGAGTCGTTGCAGGCTGTAGGTGAGGAAGTTGCGCAGCGCGACCGGCCGGTTGTCCACGCCGCCCCAGGTGCCGCCGGGGCCGCGTAGGCCGCCGAACTTCACGCTCAGGACCACGTCCTCGCGCGGCCGTTCGGCGATAGCCTTGCCGATCAGCAACTCATTGTGGCCCGCGCCGTAGAAGTCGCCGGTGTCGATCAGGTTCAGGCCGGAGTCCAATGCCGCGTGCAGGGTGGCGGTCGATTCGACGTCGTCGGCCGCGCCGTACATGCCGGACATGCCCATCGCGCCGAGCCCGATGCGGCTCACTTCGGGTCCGGTACGGCCGAGGCGCACTGTTTCGATCTTCGGAGTTGTCATATGACCAGCTTGGCCTGTGCGAGCCCGTTCCGGGAGAGAGAGTTGATCAGGGGAGTGACGATCCCTGGCTGAGCCTGCCGTTTCCGGGGACAGTGGTGACATGGATCGTGCCCAGTTCGCCGATTTCCTGCGCCGGCGCCGCGAGCAGTTGACGCCCGCCGATATCGGGCTGCCGCCCGGTGTCCGACGCCGCACGCCAGGACTGCGCCGCGACGAGGTCGCCATGCTCGCGGGAATGTCCACCGACTATTACACCCGGCTGGAGCAGGCGCGTGGTCCGCGGCCGTCTACCACGGTGCTCGCCGCGCTCGCCCGGGCGCTGCGTTTCAGCAGCGACGAACGCGACTACCTCTACCACCTGTGTGACCACGCGCCGCCGGGCCGCGAGTTCACCGACAAGCATGTTGGCCCCGGCCTGATGCATCTATTGGCGAAGCTGGACGATACCGCGGCTATGGTCGTCACCGATCTCGGCGAGGAACTCGTCCAGAACCGGATGCACACTCTGCTCGTCGGCGACCACAGCGAACTGCGCGGTTGGGAACGTTTCCATGCCTACCGGTGGTTCGCCGACGTCGGCACCCGCGCGATCTTTCCGGAGGAGGACTGGGATCGGCTGGCCCGCCAGCACGTCGCCGATCTGCGCGCGACCGCCGCCCGTCGCGCGGGTGACGCCGATGTCGCCGAATTCATCACGAAGTTGCGGTCGGTGAGCATGGAGTTCAATCGCCTCTGGAACGAACATGAAGTGGCGGTGCGACTTTCGGACACCAAGCAGTTCCTGCACCCGCGGGTCGGGCTGATCGACACCGTGTGCGAAACGTTGCTCACCCCTAACGCCGCGCAGCGCCTGCTGGTCTTTCTGCCGCGTCCTGGTACCGACGCGGCCGAGAAGCTGGAACTGCTGCGGGTGATCGGAACGCAGCAGCTGGCTCCCGCGGATCGTCTCGACTGAGTCGTAGCGGTCACGTCAACGCCCTCTGCCAGAATCTGGCCGGCGCGACGATCGCGCCGGTGGGCACGGTAATGACGTCGGGCGCCCGTGCCGGTCCCAGTGGGAACCCGCTGACGAAGCCGCGTCGATACCCGTGCCGGGCTGAGCTGTCGGTGCGGTCTTCGCCCGCCGAGTTGTTGGTGTTGTCCTCGCGAACCAGAGCCGTCAGTGCGGTCTTCATCTGCCGGAGCCGTCCCTCGGCTTCGGCGTGTCCCCCTGACTGCGCCCTGACTTCGGACAGTCCGTGGTTCGGCACTTGACGATCGCGCTCGCCCGCGCAATACTGAACTAGATGGTTCAGTATGACTTCCTTGATGCTTCCTTCGGGGCACTCGCGGATCCCACAAGGCGTGGAATCCTGGAATGCCTCGGTCGTGCACCGGCGACGGTCAGCGAGCTGGCCGAACGCTTCGAGATGACGCTGACCGGCGTCAAAAAGCACATCCAGCTGCTGGAGGCCGCGGGCATGGTCGTCACGGAGAAGCGCGGTCGGGTGCGCTACTGCACGCTCGGCGAGAACGTCTTCGATCGTGAAATGGCCTGGATGCGGGGCTATCGACAGATGGTGGAAGCCCGGATGGACCGCCTCGGTGAATTCCTCGAACGAACGGAGCAGGACAGATGAGCACAACTACGAACGACGCCGTGGTCACCACCGACATCGATCGCGAGATCCATATCGAGCGGGTCTTCGATGCTCCGCGTGAGCGGGTCTGGGCGGCCTACAGCCGGATCGAGTTGCTCACGCAATGGTGGGGGCGCGGCAATCGGCTCGACGTCGAGCGTTGGGAGTTCCGCGTGGGTGGGCACTGGCGGTTCGTCGAGCACGCCGACGGCGAAACCCATGGCTTCGAAGGCAGATTTCGGGAGATCACGCCACAGGAGCGGATCGTGTACTCGTTCGAGTGGGACGGGATGCCCGCGCACGTCGCGATCGACAGTGTCAGTTTTGCCGATCTCGGTGCCGGTCGAACCAAGGTGGTCACCGACAGTCAGTTCCACACACCGCAGGAGCGCGACGGCATGGTGCAGTCCGGTATGGAGATCGGGCTCAACGCAGGCTACCGAGCGTTGGACGCCTTGTTGGCCAGGCAATCCTGACCGGAAACGGCCCCGTCGGTGCGGCGGGGCCGAATCATGGTGTGACGCTCAGTCCCTGGCCGGCCCGATCCGACGTCTGCGCGGCTCGAGATGCAGTCCGGGCAGCGGCGGCGCGGGGACGCGCTGCTCGGGCGGGTGGCCCGCGATGTCCGCGAACCGTTCGACATCCCGGTTCTCCCAATCATTCCGGGCCGCGACGATCTCCTCGTGGCTGCGGGCGACGAAGTTCCACCACATCACGAGTTCCTCGCCGAACGGTTCGCCGCCGATCAATGCGAAATGGGCGCCGTTGGCACTCGTGAGCGGTAGTTCGTCGCGACCGGTACCCAGGTACAGCAGCGGTCCCGGGGGGAGTTCGGTGCCTGCGACCGTCACCTTGCCTTCGATCACCAGAATCGCGTGCTCGAAACGGGGATCGACCGGGACGGTGATGTCGGCACCCGGTTCCACCCGCATATCGGCGCCGACCAGGGGCGTGTACGCGATCGCGGGGGAGGTGACCCCGGCGAGCGAGCCGATCAAGACGGTCGCTCGGAGGCCGGGCGCTTCCAGGACCGGAAGCTCCCGATGTTGTTCGAAGTGCGGGGCGATGCCGGCGTGGTCGCCGGGCAACGCGATCCACAATTGCAGGCCGTGCCCCGCGGGTGCGCCCGGGACCACGTACTCGGAATGGGCGATGCCGCGGCCTGATGTCATCAGGTTCAGCTGACCGGGCTCGATCCGTACGTCCGAACCGACCGAGTCGCGGTGCCGGATGCGGCCGTCGAACGGCCAGGTCACCGTTTGTAGGCCGATGTGCGGGTGCGGGTCGATGTCCGGCGGCGCGCCGGTGTTCGTCACCGTCGGCGAGCCGAAGTGATCGAGAAAACACCACGCGCCGACCGTCGGCAGATCCCGTTGCGGCAGTACGCGTTCGACATAGACGCCGCGCACGCCGCCAAGTGGTACCTCACGCGCCGGATACAACTCGGCGACCGGGCCGGGCCCCGGCGCGGACTCGCAGAGCGTTTCCGCGGGCTTCGAGTCGAGGTCACTCACCGGATGACACCTTTGCCGATCACGTGTGCGTCGTAGTCGTGGTGCTTTTCCAGGTATGCCTTGATGAACGGGCACAGTGCCCGGATGACCCGCCCGCGCGCGATGGTGTCCTCGATCGCGTTTTTGGCCAGGACGGAACCGAGCCCTTTGCCGGAGAAAGCGCCGTCGATCTCGGTGTGGATGAACACCGTCTCGTCGTCGCGCTCCTCGTATTCGGCGAAGCCGGCCAGGTTGCCGTCGTAGGACACCTCGTAGCGCTGCTTGTCCTCGTTGCGGACGACTGTGGACGCCTGTGCCGATTCGGTCATTGCCTTCTCCTTCCGTGCGCGTACCGGGTGCTTGCTCAGGATGGACACGCGATTGAACGCGCCGATCGTGGTCGCTGCCCAGACGACGACAGCCAGCTGGTCATCGGTCAGGTGGTTGCGAGCGCGGGCGTACTCACGCTCGAGGGTGTTCTCGTCGGGAAGCGTCGCGGTGATCTCCGTGAGGGCGAGCACGGCTTGCTCGAACGGGGTGTACGCCTCGCTGCGCCGCCATCCGGGCAGCACCGCGATCTCCTGCTCGGTGGCTCCGGCCGCGAGTGCGGCCCGATAGTGCACGTCCAGGCAGTAGGCGCAGCCGTTGATCTGCGAGACGCGCAAGTTGATCAGTTCGATGATTCTGCGGTCGAGCCCGAGCGCGGCGGCCGCGGCGCGCACCTCGCTCGCGACGCTGTTGAGCGCGCGAAACGCGGTGGGCGTCTGCTTGTCGATCCAGACGCGGTCATGGGCTGCCGAGGGCTTCATATTCCTCGGATGCTAGCTGGCTTGGGTGAACGCGCGGACGGGGGATCTCGGATAAACGGACTTCGGTCCGACGTATTGCGTGGCTGGGCGCCCGGCGGATATCCCACCGACCTGATCGATGACCGCTCGAACCACGACCGTCCGGTGCCGCTTTCAGCACCGGACGGCGAGGGGTAGGGCTCGGACGGATCACTCGATTTCGCGTAACCGCCGCACCTGGATCGGCTCGACCAGAATCTCCTCCAGTGCTGCAGCGCCTGCCTTGAAGTGTGGTGTCTGGAATTGCGTCGCCAAGCAATCCGCGTCGAACCACTCCTCGACCAGCATCACCCGGCTCGGGTCGGTGGGATGCAGGTAGAGCTGGTAGTCGAGGCAGCCCTGCTCCGCGAGGGTCGGTTCGATCATGCTCTGCAGCAGATCCCTCAGATCGGTCTCGTGGCCCGGCTTGGCGATAAAGCGGACGTTGAGCACCAATGTGTCCACCGCCATAACTGTTCTCCCTCTGTCGGTTTGCTACTCCCGGCCCGCCGAGGTGAAAGCCATGTCCGCATACCGGGTTCCGGCCACCTTGCTCGCGATCGGCTCCAGTGTGGCCAGCTCGTCGGCGGTCAGTGCGACAGTCGCGGCGGCCACGTTGTCGGCGAGGCGGGCCCTGCTGCGCGTCCCTGGAATCGGGATCACCGCGAGGTCGTGCACGCGCGCCTGTGCGTGCACCCAGGCCAAGGCGACCTGCGCCTGCGTGATGCCGCGAGTGTCCGCGATCGCCCGCAGCGGCGTGAGCAGCTCGGTGTTGTGCGCCACGTTGTCGCTGGAGAAGCGTGGCATCGAGTCGCGGAAGTCCTTTCCGTCCGACGATCCGCCCGCACCGGTATACGACCCGGTGAGGAAACCGCGGCCGAGCGGCGAATACGGCACGAAGGCCACGCCCAGTTCCGCGGCGGCGGGCACCACGGTCTGTTCGACATCCCGGGAGAACAGCGACCATTCCGACTGCACGGCGGCGATCGGGTGCACCGCGTGCGCGGCGCGAAGTTCGGCTCCCGTCACCTCGGACAGGCCGAGCGCGCGCACCTTCCCCTCCCGCACCAGTTCCGCCAGTACACCGACGGTGTCCTCGATCGGTGCGTCCGGACTCTTGCGGTGCATGTAGTACAGGTCGATGGCGTCGATCCGGAGCCTGCGCAAGCTGGCCTCCACCGCGCCGCGAAGGTAGGCGGGGGAGTTGTCGACACCACGGTAACTCGGGTCGTCGGCTTTTCGGACGATGCCGAACTTGGTGGCCAGCACCACCCGGTCACGATGGGCGCCGACGAAATCGCTGAGGAATTCCTCGTTGTGGCCGGAACCGTAGATGTCGGCGGTGTCGAAAAGTGTGACACCCAGTTCCAGTGCGCGGTCCAGCGTTGCCCGTGATTCGGTGAGATCGCTCGGGCCGTAGAACTCGCTCATCCCCATACAGCCCAGTCCCTGTGCCCCCACCGGGATGCCGCCGGTGCCCAGCGTGGTGGTGGGCAGCGCGGCGGTGGCGTGCCCACCGGTCGCCCGGCTGGCACCTTCTGTCGAATCGCTCGATACTGCGTTCATACTTTGACCCCTTCGCTGTCTTGCGCGGTGACCACGACCGGTGCGACCACCTGGGCTTTGCCCTCATAGGCGGCGATCTTGTAATCCAGCACGGCCAGGGTCTGACGAAGTTCATCGATCTTGGCGAGTACCTCGGTGCGCGTGTTCTGGAACATCTCCAGACGCTCCGGAAAGGTGGATTCCCCTTCCCGCACCAACTCCGCGTAGCGAACCATGTCCGCCACCGACATGCCGGTGGTGCGCAGGCGGCCGATCAGCACGAGCCATTCCAGATCGCGATCACTGAACCGGCGCTTGCCGGTGTGGTCCCTGCCGATGTAATCCATCAGCCCGATCCGCTCGTACCAGCGCAAGGTGTCCCGGCTCAGTCCCGACCGTTCGGCCGCGGCGCCGATCGAATGCCGCGGTAGATCCCGGTCGGTCACCGTGCCGTGCGATGCGGTCTCACTCATGACCGCACCTCGCCGGCGCTCGGCTCCGTCATGCGCGCTGCGCGCTGTGCCGATGATTCGCTCACTGACTCGCCCTTCTCGTTGAACACCGACGACGCTAGTCACCTGGAGTGCACTCCAAGCAAGCCCGATTCTGCCAGCGCTGAATTCGGGCGGGAGACGTGCTGCGTTCCCGCGTGTTCAGGTACAACGTTTATCCAGCGCGTCGGTGATCGATGCGCGCGATCCTGTCCCGGTAACCAACTGCCCAGCGAGAAGGTCGAAGTGCGACCACACAGCGCAATTCTTTCGGCGGTGCGGCGGTGATCTCCGCAGTGTGCCGTTCTACTGCGACGATGACGCTGCGTAACTTCGCTTCGGCGTAATCGGCGTTCCGCACCAGGCCGGGGATGATCCGCGGGTCGTAGCCGCCGATGAACTCGGCGTCGGCTTCGAGTTCGGCGTAAAGCTGTTTCCGCGTTCGCCGCCCGCACCGCGTAGTCGGCGATACTCCAGGTAGGCGCCGATCGAGATGCCCAGGGACGTAACGAATGTCCTCACCAGCGTCAACGCTGCCCCCCGCGACAGGGCGACCATCGTTGGTAGCCCGAGAGTGGCTGTGCGACAAAGCGGATCCGGCTCATGGTGACGCGCTGTTCAGCGAGTGCTCCTAATAGCGGAAGTATAGGGATGTGCTCGACCGCCGACACCCGCCATGTCATCAGCACCCAGATCGGGTACGAGCACCGTCGATAACCGTTACGTTCCGTCATCGGCCAGAAAACCCGAGAAACCTTGTCGCGGGGCCCCGGCAAGCGGGTGGCCCCGGCGGCCGGGCAGTGGGGTTAAAAGGGGGGTGTTGTACGGGGCCAATTTTGGGCGGCGGGGGAGGGGAA
>NZ_JBEZDA010000028.1:0-40770 GCF_040647855.1 Nocardia sp. NPDC049220 | reverse complement strand
TCCAGTTCTGGACCACGGCCGACGAAATCATCCGTGGTCGTCACCGAACCCCCGGCACGCACGCGTCGCGTCGCCGACATAGCACCCCAGCGTAGCCGCCGAAGTTCACCACCCGCTATTGCCGAGTACATTCGGCACCGGCACGCTGTCTCCGACACGGCATTTGCCGGAAATGCGCATAATGATGCTCACTTCTTCGGGTCAGCGAATCGGAGTCGCTCGGATGCTGATGGCCGAACGATGGGTGAGCGCGCGTGCGGATTCCGACCGGGTTGGTGTGGTGGCAGGTCCGGCATGTACCACCACGACCTCCGGTATTTCGGGTGTTCAGTGCGTGTCGTTCCAGGAGGGGATCCCGGCGGCGATCAGTGCAGTCGGCACCGTGAATTCACTGCCGACATCTAGTCGTGAAAGCCGCCGCGACGGTTTCATCACATATTGTGACGCATGACACATTCGTGGACTGGAATCGGCGGAAGCCTGCAACTCGGCCGACACCTGCCGCCGCGTCGCCCCTCGATAGAAATGGAAGGGATCGATAGGTGGAGTGGCTGATCCGATCGGGTGTGTGGCTGAGTGGGGTCGACCAGTTCGCGCCAGCGACGCGGCGAAGGCCGTCGCACGCGCTGCGAATTTCTGAGCGACCGAATATTGATTAGATTAATGGGCGACAATTTTCGAGAGCGTCCCTGACATCCTCCATATTTTGTCGGAGGAAGGAATTCGATCAGCGGTCAATTCTATGGCGATGGCGTCAGGTGGTTATCTTCATCCAGGTTCTCCGCGCCGATCGACCTCGGTTGTGGAATATGTTGCGACCTTCTATAATTGGGGTCTTCTAAATTTTGTTCTCTGACAACCGGGAATCGGCTGCAAGCCATCATTGCGGGTCGACGCGGCCATCTATGAGCCGGTAGTCGGCAGTACGAAAACCCATCAGGCAGTTCTCCGGGTAGCGCCGGTTCGCATCTATCGGAACGACGGCAACCGACTTCACCGGCGTCCGACACCATGAACGGACCAACAGCAAGCGGCAGTCTCATGACCACCTCCGGCGACCCACGCTGAGCCGCACCAGCACCGAACCTGTCGATGTCCAGCCGTCGGCGCACCGCCGAACCGACCGCTCTCGACAAGTCGATTCGCACGATCGAAGGACCGATCGAAATGACCACTCATGCTTCAGGAAACGTCACCAGTCTGGACAGCGCGACCATCGAACAGTTCACCACCGCGGTCACCGGCAGCGGCGAAGTGATCACCGACAGCACCGTCCGCACCGAGCGTGGCCACGACTTTTGGGGTTTCGGCGGCACCGCAGACCTGCTGCTGCGCCCTCGTGATCGTGACGAAATCGCTGCGATCGTGCGGATCGCCGCCGAGCGCAACGTCCCGATCGTCCCCCGTGGTGGTGCGTCGAACTGCTCCGCGGGAATGATGCCGGCCGCAGGCCGTGTGCTACTTGACCTTTCCGACCTGAACCGAATCCTCGAGGTCGATGTCGCTAACCGCCGTGCACGGGTCGAACCCGGCGTCATCAACTCCGATTTGCAGGAGCGGCTCGCCCCACACGGGCTGTGTTTCTCCCCTGACCCGGTGTCCGCGCACCTGGCCACCGTGGCAGGCAACATCATCGAGAACGCCGGCGGCCCCCATGCTTTGAAGTACGGCGTGACCTACAACCACATCCTGTCGGTGGAGGTCGTACTCTCCGATGGGTCCACCGTCACCCTCAGCGTCGACGACGACGGCCCCGACCTGCTCGGCGTTCTCATCGGCTCAGAGGGCACTTTGGGAATCGTTGCCGAGGCAACCATCGCGCTTCGCCCGATCGCCGAGGTAACGCACAGCCTCATGGGTGCGTTCGCCTCTGCCCGAGAGGGTGCCGATGCCGTCGCAGCGGTGATTGCCTCCGGTGTCGTCCCGGCCGCGGTGGAATGGCTCGACCGAGACGGTATTGCGGGGCTCGAGCAGTTCTACGACACCGGATACCCGCTCGACGCTGACGCCATCGTGCTCATCGACATCGACGGCACCGCCGCCGAGGTCGCCCGCGACCAGCCGATCGTGGACCGGGTGCTACGCGAGCGGGCCACCGAAGTCCGAGTCGCCGAGGACGAGAAATCCCGTGCCGTGCTGTGGTACGGCCGTCTGCACGCCCCGGACTCGGTGGTGCAGAGCGGCAAAGGGTTCTTCATCGGCGACGTCACCGTTCCCCGCCAACGGATCCCCGACATGCAGGAGGCGATCCAGGGCGCCGCCGCCCGCCACGCCGACGGGCTGCTGTTCATCGCCGTGACCGGCCACGCCGGCGACGGCGACCTGCACCCAACCACCTTCTTCGACAAGGGCAACCCCAAGGCTGCCTCGGCACTGGAAGCCGCGAACAACGAGATCATCGACGCAGCCCTCGGTTTGGGAGGTACCATCACCGGCGAGCACGGGGTCGGCACCGAGAAGCGTCAATTCATGACCAAGCGCTTCACTCCGGTCGAGATTGCCGCCCAACGCGCGATCAAGACGGCTTTCGACCCCGCAGGGCTATTCAATCCCGGCATCATGCTGCCCGATCCCGCACCCGAGGAGCCAGACGTGAGCACGTTCGGTGCCGCCGTCCGCGAGGCTCTGACCGGCAACCTGTCACAGGATCCGGCCGCCACGCCGACTGCTGGAAGCAACACCGACATCGCTGTCGACCTCGGTAACCTCACCCTGATCGTCGGAGCCGAAGCCACCTTGGAGCAGATCAACCGCTACCTCGACGAGCGCAACGTGACCTGCGCCGCCCTTCCAGTATCGGGTGGAGAACGTACTATTGGCGAACTGGTGGCCACCGTGAGTGGCGACGAGCGGATTCACGTCAGGCACGCCCTGCTCGGGACTGACGTCACCCTCATCGACGGACAAGCCACAGCCCGCTTCGGTGGCGAGAACATGAAGGACGTCGCCGGTTACGACACCAAACGGCTCTATATCGGTGCACACGGCGCTTTCGGCGCCCTGACCAACCTCGTGTTCAAGATCGCGGTCCGAACCTAGTCTCTGACTCACGGGCCCTGAACGGTGACAATTCGCCTTCCGTAGTTCGAATGCAGGCAGACCGACGCCGCGTTGTGTCGGAGACCGAAACGTCGGCCGAGTTGCGGGCGCGCAAACAATTCGGCTGATCACGATCCGAGTAAGGGGAGTGCTCCGATCAACTCATGGCCCAGCGCGCCGGACGGCGCGCGTAGCAGTTGTCAGTCGGTTCTCTTCGATTGTCGAGCGCAGCAGGTCGAGGGCCTCGTCGACATCGGTCAGCGGGATGGCACCGTATCCCACTATCAGGCCGTCGGGGCCCTTGCTCATGCGGAATTGGGAGAGTGGGAACACGCCCACGCCGCGACCGCGAGCGTGAGCAGCGACGGCACGTGCGTCGATGCCGGGGTGGGTCCACGCCGCCACGTGCAGTCCTACCGCAGATGGAATGACGGTCAACGCGTCGGCGAAATCCGCCGCCAGCAGGTCGACAATTCGATCGTGCCGCGCCTGATACTCTCGGCGCATCCGACGGATGTGCTTGGCCAACAAGCCTTCCTCGAGGAACCCGACAAGTGCGGCCTGCGTCGGCTCCGGGGAATGCCAATCGGCAACATACTTCGCGGCCCGCAACGCTGCCCAGAGCGCAGCGGGTGCGACGACGAACCCCATTCGCAGCACCGGAAGCATGATCTTGGAAAAGGTTCCGACGTAGATGACCCGTCCGGCGGAATCGAGGCTGTGCAGCGGTTGAAGCGGGCGCCCGCCGTACCGGAACTCGGTGTCATAGTCGTCCTCGACCACGATGGCGTCGCGACCGCGCGCCCAGTCGAGTAGCGCAAGCCTGCGCGGCAACGACATCGGCATACCCAGCGGGAATTGGTGCGACGGGGTGACATAGACGATCCGTGCGTGGTCGGGAAGCGCATCCACACGCATGCCCTCCGGATCGACCTCGACGCCGACGACCTCGGCGCCCATGGACCGGAACAACTCTCGCACGAGGGGGTAGCAAGGATCTTCGATGGCCACGCAGTCACCTGGTCGCAGCAGCACTCGTCCGACCAGGTCCAACGCCTGCTGGATGCCCTGCGTGATGATGATGTTCTCGGCGGTCGCGTGCACCGCCCGGGAGACGCCGATATGGCGGGCGATAGCGGCCCGCAGTGCGAGCAGCCCCGCCGGGTCGATGGGCATTCCTGTCCCCATGGACGATGCTCGGAGCATCTGCGAGGTCAATCGCCGCCACGCCTCGAAGGGAAACAGCCGCACATCCGGGATACCGGGACGCAGGTCGTACTGTGGTGTATCCGCAAAGAAATCGGGACCGGGAACTGTGAGGTCGGTCCACAGGGGCAATGGCAGCACGGCGGATTCACCCCCGGATGATGCGGGTGGGAAGCCCGGCGCGGTGATCGCCGCACGCACGAATATTCCGGCCCCGACGCGGCTCTCGGCCAGTCCATCGGCAGTCAGTCGATCGTAGGCGCCGGTCACAGTGTTGCGCGACACAGCCAACCGTCGCGCGAGCTCTCGTGACGGGGGCAGTGGCTGTCCTGGCAACAGTCGCCCGTCCAGCACCGCGGCCTTGATCTGCCGGTAGATCTGGCCACCGAGGTCCCCTCGACCCGCGAATGTCACGTGCACGTCCACTGTCAGCCTCGTCGGCTGGCGAGCGACGGCAGGTGGCCGGACATCGATGGTGGAGGGCGCCGCGCAGCACCCATCGGGAAAGCCGTGAGCGCCGCGCTCATGAGTGGGTCCGGCCGAGCATATCGGGAGCCTACTCATGCGTCACCATGCCGCAACTCCTACGCGCCACTGCAATTCGCGCGAACAACGTCGCGAGAAGCACGGCTTTCCGAGCCGTCGGGCGCCCGGATCGGCATCCGTCGTCGGGCCGGTTCAGTGCGAGTTCAAGCCATGCGCACCAGATATGGCGCCACACTGCTCAATTTCTCGCAGGTTTCCTCGAATTCGCGCTCGGGCCGGGACTGCCCGATGATGCCCGCACCCGCACGCAGCCATGCGGCACCATCGGACTGGTACACCGCCCGCAGCACCAGTGCGGCCTCCAGCGAACCGCTGTCCGATACTGTCACCACCGCCCCGGAGTACAGACCGCGTGGTGGGTCATCATGGCGAAAGACGGCGTCGACGCCGGCCCGCTTCGGTATTCCCGACGCGGTGACGGCCGGGAACAGCGCTTCCAGCGCATCCCAGCTGGTCCGATGCCGGGCAAGCCGCCCGCGGACTGTCGACGCCAGGTGCTGGACGCTTCCGCGCTCTCGGACGGTCATGAAATCGGCTACCACCGGCGAACCCGGTTCGGCGATCGACGCCACCTCGGTAAGCGCCGTTTTCACCGAGACAGCGTGCTCCACGATTTCTTTCGGGTCCGATTCCAGAGTGTTCCGGGCAGCCAGATCCGCTCTCGCGCCCCGCCCGAGGGCTCGGGTGCCCGCCAGCGGTTCGGTGGACACGACGCCCTCGTCATCGACCGAGACCACCAACTCCGGGCTGAACCCCGCCGCCGCCAATCCGTCGAGCCGCAGAAGGAACGAGCGCGCGGGGGTGTTGTGGGCCCGCCCGAGCCGGTAGCTGGCAGGCAGGTCGACGCGGAACGGTAATTCGACCCGACGCGACAGGATCACCTTCTGATACCGCCCCTCGGCGATCTCGGCAACGGCTGCGGCAACCCGCGCGCGGTAGCCGCTCGCATCTGCGCGGATGTCGACGGGATGCGCCACCGGTGGCGACTCGACCGGCGCGCCGAGCAGTTCTTCGATCACGTCGACCTCCGTGGCCGTCGCACCGTTCACGGTCACCTTCGATTCCGTGATCGTGACCTCGATGCGAGGAATGATCAAGTGCGCCAAACCGGTTCTGCTAGAGAGGTGGTGCTCGGCGCTGAACGAATAGGCGCAGAACTCGAATCCTATCCACCCGTACGCGGTACCCGATGCCCCTGCACCACAGCCCACACGCAACGACTCCAACGCTCGCCTCAGCGTGTCGACCGGCCGGCCGTTCCAGTGCTCGCGTGTGTGTCGGTCGGCAACGCTCACCCGCAGTTGGTCGGTGTCGAACTGGACGTGACCGAGGGGACTCGCCGCGAAGACCGAGTGCCCGGGCCGTTCGTAGACGACGTAATCACCGAATCGATCCGATCCCGCCAGGCGCGACATCGCGGTCGCCGTGTCGACCGCCGGCTCGATGCGCACGGATTCCGGTGCGGTCACCTGGTCCTCCATTCTCAGTTATTCGATTCGGCACGGAGTGAATCCGCGTCGCGCAGCCGGTCGACGAGTTTCCGAACGTGCCCGAGCGACGTGAGCGTGGCGATCTCGGCTGCGGGAATCTCGATGCGGTATTTCCGCTCCAAACGCGCGGCGAGCTCGAGCTCGAGCAGCGAGTCGACATTGAATTGGTCGACGAAATCCGTGTCTTCGGTGAACTCGGAAGCAGCCACCTCCAGGACGCGGGCGACCAAGTCCCGCAGATCCTCGATATCAGCCGCCGACCATGGGTTGCTCGTCATCTTCCCTCCTGATCGAGTGGGAAATTTCCGGCGTGGTGTCGAACCGGAAACGGTGTCGTCGCGAGGTCGCGCGGGCGGAGAAATCGCATCGTCGCGAGGTCGCCGCGTGGCCCACCGCCGCACGTCGCGTAGATCGGCCCCGGATCCCCGCTGTCGAGGTGAGCGACCGCCGCCACGCACTGGAGCACCCCGAGAGCCCCCGAACACTCTCCGAGTTGTTGGGTGAGGTCGAGGACCGAGACCAGCGGCGAGGTATCCGGCGGTAGTGCCGACGGGGTCAGCCACAGCCCCGGCATCGGTGTCTCGTCTCGGAACATGGCAACCACCTGATCGATATCGGCTGCACGAGAACGGCTTCCCAGGACGGCCCGCGCCCTCGCCTGCCGATTCGCCGCGTACGCCTCCGATTCCAGAATCACGGCCGCGGCGCCGTCGAGCACCTGCACATCCGGCCCGGCACGCAACAGTCGGCGCACCTGACGCGTGTCGGGTTCGACACCGACGACCACCACGGCGTCGGCGCGGCCGACACCGATGAGGTTGTCTGCCCAATACAGCGCGTCGATTCCGCTGGTCCGGCCGTTGCACAAGGTGATGTTCGGACCGTGCAGCCGGTGCCGGATCGCGATCCAGCCGGCGATGGCGTTGGACGACACGTGGGGTAACCCCAAAGGGCTCAAACCGGCTGTGGACAGTTCCGCGATGCGATCGGTGAATTCGCAGACGGTGTCGAGATTGCCGTAGTTGGAGCTGACCACCGTGGCCGTCGTCGCGTGATCCACCGAGCCCGCTGTCCCGGCCGACCTGCCCGCGTCGGCGAACGCGCGCTCGACCGAGCGCAAGGCCAGTCTCGACGCGCGGTCCTTGTGTCGCATCTGCGGTCCGCCCAGGTCGACCAACGGATCGAACCCACCGTCGATCGAGTCCACCGACATCAGGCTGGTGCCGGTGGCGAGCCCCGCGACCGCGAGGCCGACGCCGGTGACGACCGATGGCTGTCGCATCATTTCGTCCCCTTCTCGATGACTGCCACCGCGTTGATGCCACCGAACCCGAACGCATCGATCTGTGCGATCGTCATGTCGGCCTGGACCACGTCCTGCGCCAGGTGCAGTTTCGCTGCCTCGGCCAGTGGATCGGTGAGGCCTACGATCGGGGGAATCAGCCCGCGCCGCAACGCGATTGCCCCCATGATCAGGCTCAACAATCCGGACCCGCCGAGCGTGTGACCGGTCATTGATTTGATCGCTGTCATCGCGGGTGGTGCGACGAGCCCGCCGAAGACTTCGGTCAGCGCCGATGCTTCGACGGCGTCGTTGAGCGGTGTGCCGCTGCCGTGCAGCATCACCAGGTCGATGTCGCCGGCATCGACTCCTGCTCGCTTGTGGGCGTCCCCGATGACGGCCTGAATGCTCGCCGGATCCGGCGCGGTGGCGTGGCGCGCGTCGCAGTTCATCCCGACGCCGCGAAGCCGTGCATGCCGAGCGACTCCGGTTTCGGCTCGACGCACGACAACCGCTGCCGCGCCTTCACCCATGATCATGCCCGCGCGATCGGTGTCGAACGGGCGCAGCGCGTTCGGCGTACTGTTCTGAACGCGGTCCAGCGAACCGAACGCGCTCTCGGTGATCGAATCCGTGCCCGCGACGATCACCGTGTCGGCAAGTCCGAGTTCGATCAGGTCCGTCGCCATTCCCAGTGCGTACAGGGACGCGGCGCAGGCGCTGGCGACTGTGTACACCTCGCCGATCTGTGCGGTGTCTCGAAGCGCGGCGGCGAAATCGAGGCGATCGGGATCGAGTGATGTCGACGCGCCGGCGTCTTTCCACCACAGTTCGACGGATCGCTGTTCTCGCAGCGTGGTTCCGACGAGCACGGGGTACTGCTGGGACGACGCCGCGAGATCCGAGTCCGCCAACGCCGCCGCGATCACGGCTCGAAGCCATTGCGTAGCCCGGAACGGCCGGTCGCCGTCCGATCCGCGGTCATCGATCTCGTAGGTGTGCCGGGTCCGGTATTTTGCCGCGTCGAACGCGCGCAGGCTCCCGATGCCGCTGCGTCGCGCGCACAACGCGGCGAAAATCTGGTCGGGCGCGTCGCCGATGGACGCGGTGGCCGCCATCCCGGTGATATCCCACGGCATCAGCCGGCTCCCATTGCGCGCAGGCGGTTGCGTGCGAGTTTGCCCGTCCATGTGGTCGGTAGGGCATCGACCATCTCGACCCGACCGGGGCGCTTGAACGAGGCAAGTTCGGCACGCAGGGTTGCGATGACAGCGCGACGTACCGCGTTGGGCTCGAACTCGTTGTTCGCGACGACGAACGCCACCGCTTGCTGAAGCCCGTGCCGGTCCGCGACCGCGACCACAGCGCAGTCACGAACACCGAGAACGGTGCGGGCCACCCGCTCGATCTCGGCGGGGGCGACTTTGTATCCGCCCAGATTCAAGAAGTCGTCAACTCGACCGAGGTAACTGATCGAGCCGCCCCGTGATCGCCGAACAATGTCACCGGTGAACGCGCCACCGGCGGCGAACGTTTCCTGCGTCGCGGCGGGCCGGTCGAGATAGCCGGCCGCGACGGAGGGGCAGGCGATGTGGAGCCGGCCCTCCACATCGTCACCGGTCAGGACCCGGCCGTCCTGATCGCGTACCGTGACGTGCACCCCGGGCACTGGCACACCGATAGTGCCGGGCGCCGGATCCGACGGCGATGTGGCCACGACGATGTACAGCACTTCGGTCGTTCCGAGGCCGTTCACCAGCGGAACATCGAGGCGTCGCATGGTCAGTTCGCTCAGCTCAGCGGGAAGAGCCTCGCCGGCCGAGACCGCCAGACGCAGCCGACCGCCGCCGGAGCCGTCGAACGACCCCACGAGCGACGCGTAGAGGCGTGGTACCGAGAAAAGTACCGTCGGGTTGTAGCGGCGAAGCGCGCCGCGAACGACCTGCGCGTCCACCCCGCCCCGGATCAGCGCTGTGGTTGCGCCCGCGCTGAGCGGCAAGAGCAGGGAGTTGCCGAAGCCGTAGGCGAAGGACAACTTCGCGGTCGACAGCACGGTGTCGCCTGGAGCGAGCGCAACAACGCGTCCGAACCCGGCAGGCACCGAGAGGAGGGCGTCCGCCCGGTGCGCAACTCCCTTCGGTACCCCGGTGCTGCCAGATGTGTATTGCAGCAGCGCTTCCTGATCGGGCGACCATTGCGCCGGCTCGGGGCATTCGGAGACTTCGGTCGAGCGCTGCTGCTGGATGACCAGCTCTCTGATGGCGTCACCGTCGAGTTGTGCAGTGTCCGCCAGCACCGCCGCGAGGCCTCTTCGCCTGGATGCGGTCACATCGACATGGACGAACTCCACGCCGCTGTCGGCGGCGATGAATCCGATCTCATTGTCCGACAAGGCCGGATTCACCAGGACTGCCGAACACCCGTGCCACCAGAGTCCGAGGACGGCCACCACGGTTGTCACCGAGTCGTCTGCCAGCACCATGCCCCGTGTCCGCGCGGCCACCCCCGCGTTCGCGAGCAGTGCAGCGAATTCGCCTGCCGCCCGGAACAGTTCGGTGAAGGTGACATTCCCGATTTCGGAATCTATATAGGCCACACAATGTTTCCGAGACGAATCCACGTGTTTTCCGACGAAGAACTCGATCAGGTTCACCGACGACCACCTCTCGAGTGGTCGACGATCGCCGACACGTCGTCGAGGCAATTCACGGTGGTGTGCGAACCGTCCGTGAGCGTCACGCCGAATTCTCGTTCGATCCGCGACAGTATCTCTGCCTTCTCCAACGAGGATACGCCCAGGTCATCGTAAAAATTTGCGCCGATATCGATTGTTTCGGCATCTAGCTCGAGAACTTCTCCAGCTATCGCGCGCAACCGGCGAAGATTTCGATCATTTCCGTCGTGCCACTGCTCGGGTGCGGCCATCGGACGTCCTAACAGATTACGTTTCTCGGCGCGGGCGAGGCGATGCGGCATGGCGTTGTCGCCCGGAGGCGACGCGACAGCCGGCGTGAACGCAGCGGCGACCTGTGCCATCTCGATGAATGGCAGTACTTTCGTCTGCTCCCACGCTTCCTCCTCATACGCCTGAACGCTATAAGGCGCGGCGTGCGCGGAAAAGTGCCAATACTGGCGAATTCCATTGGGCCGGTGGTGAACCCGATGGTCGTCGCGCCGAAGGTGCACCGCGGGCGCGCCCCACCCGTCAATGCGTGGGGCGGGTCCAATACCCAGGGCCGGACAGGAGCACGGCGTGCACGCTGCCCACATCGAACTCGGTCAGCCTCGGCCAACCGGGTCGGCAGGTGCGTGTGTCGCGGTTGCGGGCGAACGCGCCCATGGCAGCGCTCGACCGCTTGGGCCCCCGATCGGCGATCCCTGCGATGTGGCAGGATCCGTTGGGTGACCAGCAGACCGACCGCCGCGCAGCACCTGCGCGACCTCGCGCTGCTGCGCCGCGTGCGCGACCGGATCGACCGGGAGTACGTGCAGCCGCTGGACGTCGAGGCGCTCGCCCGCGGTGTGAACATGTCGGCCGGGCACCTCAGCCGCCAGTTCAAGCTCGCCTACGGCGAGTCGCCGTACACCTATCTGATGACGCGACGTATCGAGCGCGCGATGGCGCTGCTGCGTCGTGGCGACCTCAGCGTCACCGAGGTCTGTTTCGCGGTCGGCTGTTCGTCGCTGGGAACCTTCAGTAGTCGCTTCACCGAGCTGGTCGGTGTGCCGCCTAGCGTCTATCGACGCCGAGCGGCGGACGCGACGGCGGGGATACCCTCGTGCGTCGCGAAACAAGTGAGCAGACCGATCAGGAATCGAGAAGCGCCGGTTATCGAGCCGCAATTATCGTGACTGCCATGGATATCAGCATTCACTCGAGCTTCCTCCCGCACGACGACCCGGACGCAGCCCTGGCCTTCTATCGCGACACCCTCGGCTTCGAGGTCCGCAACGACGTCGGATACAACGGGATGCGCTGGATCACAGTCGGCCCTCCGAACCAGCCCGGCACGTCCATCGTCCTGCATCCGCCGGGGGTCGACCCCGGCGTCACCGAGGACGAGCGCAGCACCATCATGGCGATGATGGCCAAAGGGACCTACGGCGGCATTCTGCTGGCTACCGCCGACCTCGACGATGCCTTCACACGGTTGCAAGCCAGCGACACCGAGATCGTCCAAGAGCCGACCGAGCAGCCGTACGGAGTTCGCGACTTCGCTGTTCGCGACCCCGCGGGTAACCTGATCCGCGTTCAGCAGTTGCGCTGAGTCGCCCGGCGCCGACCGCCACGAGCTGCACAGACAGCACCAGATCGATACCCGCGAATGCCGTCGATTGCGGCCGACCGGTGGTTGCCGTGACTGATCGCGAGAGCGACGTTCACGAGCTGATTCCGGCCTGATCAGTGCTGTCTGCACGGGATCGAGCATCGGCTCGCTCACGACAGAGCTGTCCGGGTGGCCGGTGCGGCGGATCGGTGAACGCGATACTCGATCGCAGGTAGCAGGTAGCAGCGCGACGGTTGTCGGTCGGTCCGGACGCATCGGACGGGCGTGGTCGGGGTTGGCGGCGCTGGTGGAGACGAGCGGCGTCGCTGTCTCGGGTCCATGCGCCGCCGCGACCGCGCCGGCCGGACGGCCGTAGCGCCAGCCCTGTCCGGTACCACCGGTCGGAGAACAGCGGACCGTTGGCGCGACCACACCGACAAAGCGAAAACCAGACCGAGTGGTCGAAGCTGGTTAGATCGAGCCGGGTGTCGCCGACGGAGACTGCGCAGCCGGCCCCGCATAACAGATGGAGACACGATGAGCACGCCCACCAGGACGGACACCCAGTCGCCCGCGCCGTATGGCGCCGACAGTCACGATGTGATCCGCGTGCACGGCGCGCGGGTGAACAACCTGAAGGACATCAGTATCGAGATCCCCAAACGCCGGCTGACGGTGTTCACCGGCGTCTCCGGCTCGGGGAAGAGTTCGCTGGTGTACGGCACGGTCGCCGCGGAGTCGCAGCGGCTGATCAACGAGACCTACAGCGCGTTCGTGCAGGGCTTCATGCCGACGTTGGCGCGCCCCGAGGTCGACGTGCTGGAAGGGCTGACCACCGCGATCGTTGTCGACCAGCAGCGGCTCGGTGGCGACCCCCGTTCGACCGTGGGTACCGCCACCGACGCCAACGCGATGTTGCGCATCCTGTTCAGCCGACTCGGGCAGCCGCACATCGGCCCGCCCAGCGCGTTCGCCTTCAACGTCCCCTCCGTGCGGGCGAGCGGCGCCATCACCGTCGAACGCGGCGCCGGCAAGACGAAGGCTGTGAAACAGACCTTCACCCGCACCGGCGGTATGTGCCCGCGCTGCGAGGGCCGGGGCACGGTGTCCGATATCGACCTCGCCCAGCTCTACGACGACTCCAAGTCGATCGCCGAGGGTGCGTTCACCATCCCCGGTTGGAAGTCGGACAGTTTCTGGACAGTGCGCGTCTACGCGGAATCGGGCTTCGTCGACCCGGACAAGCCAATCCGGCGATATACGAAGAAGGAGCTGCACGACTTCTTGTACAAGGAGCCGGTCAAGGTGAAGATCGACGGCGTCAATCTCACCTATGAGGGGCTGATCCCGAAAGTGCAGAAGTCCTTTCTCTCGAAGGACGCAGACTCGTTGCAGCCACACATCCGGGCGTTCGTGGAGCGAGCGGTGACGTTCACCACCTGTCCAGAATGCGGTGGCACCCGGCTCAGCGAGGGGGCCCGCTCCTCGCGGGTCGGCGGGATCACCATCGCCGACGCGTGCGCGATGCAGATCAGCGACCTGGCCGCCTGGGTCGGCGACCTCGACGAGCCATCAGTGGCACCACTGCTCGCCTCGCTGCGGCACACGCTCGACTCGTTCGTAGGGATCGGGCTGGGCTACCTTTCGCTCGACCGGTCGTCGGGCACGCTCTCGGGCGGCGAGGCGCAGCGCGTCAAGATGATCCGCCACCTCGGCTCTTCGTTGACCGACGTCACCTACGTCTTCGACGAGCCGACGATCGGCCTGCACCCGCATGACATTCAGCGAATGAACGACCTGCTGCTGCGACTGCGCGACAAGGGCAACACGGTGCTCGTCGTGGAGCACAAGCCGGAGACGATCGCGATCGCCGACCATGTCGTCGACCTCGGCCCCGGCGCAGGTACAGCGGGTGGCACCGTCTGCTTCGAGGGCACCGTCGACGGGCTGCGCGACAGCGGCACCATCACCGGCCGCCATTTCGACGACCGGGCCGTCGTGAAGGAGACGGCGCGTAAGTCCACCGGCGCGCTGGAAATCCGCGGCGCGACGACGCACAATCTGTGCGACGTCGACGTCGACATTCCCCTCGGGATGCTTGTCGTCATCACCGGTGTCGCCGGCTCCGGCAAGAGCTCGCTCGTGCACGGGTCTCTCCGGGCAGAGGACGGCGTGGTGTCGGTCGATCAGGGCGCGATCCGTGGCTCGCGCCGGAGCAACCCGGCGACATACACCGGATTGCTCGACCCGATCCGTAAAGCGTTCGCGAAGGCCAACGGTGTGAAACCGGCGCTGTTCAGCGCCAACTCCGAGGGCGCATGCCCCACCTGCAACGGCGCCGGCGTCGTCTACACCGACTTGGCGATGATGGCGGGTGTCGCCACCACTTGCGAGGACTGCGAAGGGAAGCGGTATCAGGCGTCGGTGCTGGAGTACCGTCTCGGCGGCCTCGACATCAGCGAGGTGCTCGCGATGTCGGTAATCGAGGCGGCGGAATTCTTCGGCACCGGTGCGGCGCGCACGCCGGCCGCGCACACTATTCTCCAGCGGCTCGCCGACGTCGGGCTCGGCTATCTCAGCCTGGGCCAGCCGCTGACCACGCTGTCCGGCGGCGAGCGGCAGCGGCTCAAGCTGGCCACCCACATGGCCGAGAAAGGCGGCGTCTACATCCTCGACGAGCCGACCACGGGTCTGCACCTCGCCGACGTCGAGCAGTTGCTCGGTCTGCTCGACCGGCTGGTCGACTCCGGCAAGTCGGTGATCGTGATCGAACACCATCTGGCGGTCATGGCGCATGCCGATTGGATCATCGACCTCGGCCCCGGCGCGGGCCACGATGGCGGCCGGGTCGTTTTCGAGGGGACCCCCGCTGATCTCGTTGCCGCCCGCGCCACTCTCACCGCCGAACACCTCGCGGCCTACGTCGGCGCATGACCTGACCCGCTGGAGCACCGACGGGTGGTGCCCGAATCGTTGGGTCGTCGACGCCACGATCCGAATCAGCCGACTGTCGTGGCGCAGCGTTATCTCGGCTGGTGGCGGTCGGAAGCCGCTACGATCGACGGGCCTGCTCGACCGGGAACGCCGGGAAACTCGACCCGCCGCACGAATTCGACGACCGGACAACCGATACCATTGCCGCCCTGGTCAGTGGTGAAGGTAGCCCAGCGTGAACGGTGCATCGTTCAGTCGCGGGGCGATCGATTCTCCTCCGAGTGCTTGTCGGAGCACGGCTTGTTCGTCCTGGATGACATGCATCACGGCATTGATCAGGGCAAGGTGGGTGAATGCCTGTGGGTAGTTGCCCCAGTGCCGGCCGGTTCGGGGGTCGATCTCCTCAGCGTAGAGCCCGAGGGGGCTGGCGTAACCGAGTAGTTTCTCGCACAGTTGTTCCGCTCGCTTCTTTTCGCCGATTTCCGACAGTGCGGAGACCAGCCAGAACGAACAGATCGTGAAAGCGCCTTCCTCCTCGGCGCATCCATCGTCGGTTTCCTCGACGCGATATCGCAGTACCAGGCCGTCTTCGGTCAGTTCGTCGGCGATGGCCAACACGGTGTTGCGCACCCGATCGTCGTCCGGGGGCAGAAACCGTACCAGCGGGATGAGCAGAGTCGAAGCGTCCAGTGCTGTGCTGCCGTAGTACTGGGTGAACACCCGCCGGGAGTCCACCGCATGGGTGCAGATGTCGGCGTGGATTTCGTCCGCGGCCTGTTGCCAGCGCTGCGCGTGTTCTGGGTCCTGGTGGATCCGGGCCAACCGGGCGCCGCGATCG
Organism: Nocardia sp. NPDC049220; assembly: GCF_040647855.1. Lineage (NCBI taxonomy): Bacteria > Bacillati > Actinomycetota > Actinomycetes > Mycobacteriales > Nocardiaceae > Nocardia > Nocardia sp. NPDC049220. The sequence goes on along the minus strand of NZ_JBEZDA010000028.1, from coordinate 25,167 downwards.
GCGGCGACCCAGCACATGACTTTGCTGGAGGTGAAGTGTTGGGCCTTCCCCCGAACTTCCCAGATGCCATGATCGGGTTCGCGCCAGTAGGTGAGCGCGCTCTTCACCGCTCGGCCCAGCAGTTGCCAAGCCCGTGCGTCGATTTGGTCCTGCTGACGGGCGTAGAGGTAGACCGAATCCAGCACCGCGCCCCAGACATCGTGCTGGCGTTGCCGGTAGGCGTCGTTGCCGATCCGCACCGGACGGGCATTCTCGTAGCCGCGCAGGTGAGTGAGGGTCTGCTCGGTGAGGTCGGCCTCGCCGCCGATGCCGTAGACGATCTGCATATCCCGGACGCCTTCGGTCAAGCTGATGACGTAGGAGAAGAAGTCGTTCGCCTCCCAGCTGAAACCCAGTGTGTACAGCCCCCAGAGTGCGAAGGCGGAGTCGCGCACCCACGAGTAGCGGTAGTCCCAATTGCGTTGTCCACCTGGAGTTTCCGGCAATGAGGTCGTGGCGGCGGCGCTGATGGCGCCGGTGGGAGCGAAGGTCAGACCCTTGAGGGTCAACGCGCTGCGGGTCAGCTGGGTAGTCCAGGGGTGGTCCGGAAACCGCCCGCCGGCCAGCCAGTGCCGCCAATGATGGATCGTCCGCAGCAGCCGTTCATCGGCCTCGTCCGCCGTGCGGGGGGCGTCGCGGCTTCCCCAGGCGAGCGCGCAGAAACGCGTGTCACCGGTCTTCAAGAGGGTACGGGCGACAGCGTGCGTCCCTTCCAGCCCCAAGCGCATGTCGGTGCTCAAGGTCAGCCGCAGATCGATCCCGTCGGCGTTGGCCTGCGCGAGATGGTAGCTGTCGAGATACTCCCACCGGGCGCGGTGCTTGCCGTAGTCGAAGCCCGGTTGGCAGTCGAGCCCGAATTGGATCTGCCCGGTCTCACACCGCACCGTGCGCAGCAGAATATGCTCGGCGTCGTAGTCGGTGGGTGCCCGACGATGGGCACTGCGGCCTGGTTTCTGGTGCCGCCAGGGCCCGACCAGCAGCACATCGCGCACCGTCGCCCACCCTTCGCCGCTGCGCCAGGTGGTTTCCATGACCATCGTGCCGGGGATGTAGCGCCGATCGGTGGGCACCATGGCGTCGGCGGGGGCGAACCGGAACGACCCGGCGGACCGATCGAGAATGGCTGCGAAGACGCTGGGGGAGTCCATTCGCGGTAGACACAGCCACTCGATGGCTCCGCTGGGAGCGATAAGGGCAGTGACCTCGCAGTCGGAGATGAAACCATAGTCGTCGATGCGCGGGAACGCCGTGAGCTGCGGCTTGCGATCGGAACCGTCGTCCATACGTTGCTCCATCGTTGTCTCGGCACGGACTCGAACTCGGTATTCCACGCGATTGCCTGGTGAACCACCTTCTTTCTCGGCGAGACCAGGAGGTGGGATCCGGGACGTTGGTGATATGGCGTATCCAGAAGCCCACCACCTTGTCGGTCTGGTCGGCAAGCCCTGCGAGCGTCGCGATGTGGCAAGGGTCGGGTACGGGAGGTGCGCCGGAGCAGATATGGGCCGGATGCGCGATAATGTCGACGCCATCAGAAATTAGCGTATCGTTATCTTTCAGCAAATACGGACTGCCGCCTTGATGTCGATCTGTGAGTCGACTTCGTCCGCCCGCGACGACCGGTAGCTTCCGCCCCGAATGTCGAATGTCGCCCGTGGGCACCGCGGTGATGATATTGGGAGAAATATGGCACTGATATGGGATTTTATCCACATAACGGACAGGTGCCCGCACTGTCCCGAGCCCACGCATCCGGGTGTCGATCCGCTTCGGCCGGTGCCGGCCTCGCTGAATGACAAGGCTCTCGATGATACGATTCCCTCGTGGAAGACGGTGGCGTCGACGTCTACTACGACCGGATCAGCGAACTGGTGGCAATTCAGTCGCCCGGACGCCGGCCCGGAATTTGCCGTAACAGGTCGACCTTCCTTGCCTGGTTGGAATCATGAAGCGGCAGCGTCATATCGGCCGCGTCCCGGCCAGGTTCGTCTGTTCGATGCCGCGTGGACCCACGGTGTCGCGGCATGACTCGGTCCCAGCACGCGGCACATTTCCGATCCCGGTATGACGGCCTGAGGCGTCTAGAACTCCCATACGCGCAGGCGTTCGCTGATTCGTAGCTCCACGGCGTCGCGCAAGTGCGGCGACACCCGAACTGTAGAAGTTTCGACGGATCACCTGCCACTAGACCGTAGCCCGCTGAGCTGCGATCAGCTCGGGCCGCTGGGGCAGCCACCAGAGAGGACACCTGATGGGCAAGGTCAAGGTCGGTCAACAGAACGCGGACGACATCGAGATCTACTACGAGGACCACGGCGAAGGGCAGCCGGTGGTGTTGGTCCATGGCTATCCGCTCAACGGGCATTCTTGGGAAAAGCAAGAACGTGTATTGCTCGCGGAGGGCTACCGCGTCATCACCTACGACCGCCGTGGGTTCGGCCGATCCTCGCAACCGACCGTCGGCTACGACTACGACACCTTCGCCGCCGACCTCGACACGCTGTTGAATCACCTACACCTCGACGACATAATCCTCTGCGGGTTCTCCATGGGCACCGGAGAAGTCACCCGCTACCTCGGCGCCTACGGCTCCGCCCGCGTGCGCAAGGCCGTTCTGATGGGGGCGATTCCGCCGTTCCTGCTCCAGACCGAGGACAATCCCGACGGTGTGGACGGTTCGGTGTTCGAAGGCATCAAAGAAGCGATCGAGAAGGATCGACCCGCCTATTTCAAGGATTTTCTCGACAATTTCTACAACGTCGATGTCTTGGGTGGGACACGTATCAGCGACCAAGCATGGCAGCAAAGTTTCAATGTGGCCGTCGCGGCGTCGGCATTCGCCGCATACGCTTGCGTCGACACCTGGCTGACGGACTTTCGTCCGGACCTGCCGAAGATCGATGTGCCGACCCTGCTGATCCACGGCGACGCCGATCGAATTCTGCCGTACGCCAACACCGCAGCCCGACTGCCGGCGCTGATCAAGGACCTGACCTTCGTCACCGTCGAAGGCGGGCCACACAACATCGCCTGGACACACCCTGACGTCGTCAACCCAGCCCTACTCGAATTCCTCGCCGAGTAATGCAGTCGTATCCAGTGGCCATGACCTCGCCTGCGGGCCAACCCGTTGCTGGGCATGATGTCGAATAGCCCTACGCCGCTGGGCTTCGCGGAGGAACGTGACGGCGGTCGGTAGTGTCGAACGAGTGAGTAACTGGGTGCGCAGGAATTTCCACAGGATCGGACGGTTCGATCGGGCAATCGGCGGTGCGGTCGCCGAGCTGCCGACCTCCATGGTCGATCACGGGCTGCTGCGGCTCACCAGCAGCGCTGATTTCAGCATGCTGTGGCTCGTCTTCGCGGCGCTGCTCGCCACACGGAAAGGAGCGCCGCGGCGCGCTGCGCTGCGCGGCGTCGTCTCCGTCGCAGGCGCGAGTCTCACTGTCAACGCTGGACTCAAGACGCTCATCGCGCGGCGCCGCCCAGCCGCAGAGTTACTGCCCCTGCATCGGCGTCTGAGCCCTGCCCCGACCTCCTCCTCTTTCCCTTCGGGGCACAGCGCCTGTGCAGCGGCATTCGCCACCGCCGTGGCGCTCGAAAGTCCCCGCACTGCACTGGTCGCCGCCCCGCTGGCCGCGACCGTCGCCTACTCTCGGGTGCACACCGGCGTGCACTGGAGTTCCGATGTGCTCGTCGGTGCCGCCATCGGTTCCGGTATCGCCCTGGCTACCCGCCGCTGGTGGCCGGTGCGCGAATCGGACGAGGCACGGGCCCGCCCGGTGCGCGAGGTGCCCGTGCTGGTGGAAGGCAAAGGGCTTGTGGTTGTGGTGAACCCGGTGTCCGGCGATCCGAACTACGATCCCACCGCCGAGATCATCGAGGCCTTGCCCGCCGCTACCGTGCTGCGCACCCAACCCGATCTCGACTGTGCGGATCAGCTCGAGCAGGCTCTCGCCGAGCACATCGAGCCGGTCTTGGCAATCGGGGTCGCCGGTGGCGACGGAACGGTGGCCGCCGTGGCCGCGACCGCACTGCGTCACGAGTTGCCGCTGGTCGTCATCCCTACCGGTACACTCAACCACTTCGCCCGCGACCTCGGCGTCTACGACCTGCGTGAGGTGGTCGACGCCACCGGGGTCGGCGAGGCCGTCGCGGTTGACATCGCGAGCGTCGAGTACGAGGACGAAACCGGTTCGCGCACAAGATTCTTGATCAACACCGCCAGCGTCGGCAGTTATCCGGATCTGGTGCAGCTGCGCGAGAAATGGCAACCGCGCTGGGGGAAATGGCCGGCCTTCGCCGCTGCGCTCGTAGTTACCCTGCGTCGTGCCGAACCGATCGAGATCTGTCTGGACGGACGCTGGCAACGGGTGTGGTTCCTGTTTGTGGGCAACGGCCCCTACCATCCGTATGGTGCGGTACCCGCTTTCCGCGACCGGCTGGATGCCGGAGTGCTCGACCTACGCTGGCTGCGTGCCGACCTGCGCTGGTCCCGCGCTCGTGCGGTGCTGGCGCTGTTGTTCGCCGCAATCGGCCACAGCAAGGTCTACGGCCAGCGCCTATTGCCGGAACTGCACGTGCAGATACCCACTCCGGAGGCGCTGGCCACCGATGGCGAGGTGGTCGGCAAAGCCACCCGCTTGCACTTCGCCATCGCGGGGCAGCTCGCGGTTTACCGCCGTGACGAATCCAATCCGCTCTGGACCGATCGGATCCGCCCCCACCACCGCCGATCCCCCTGGCTCCGCGATGCGATTTGCGTGCGCTGACCAGGCGATCACCATCTTTCGGTGAGCTCGGCGAGGTCGGCGCGCAGCAAGCCATCCGGGCACGGCTCAGGTGGTGTGGGGCGTACTGTGACTGATAGCGGATGCCGGACGTGACGTGTCGGAAGTGTGACCGCTGAGGTCGGAGACGTTATCTGGATCCGTGACGAGTGGTGGGCCGGTGCAGAGGGCCGAGACGGCCCGTCCATCGGTACACCAGAGGCCTACCGACACCGGTCGGCGCACGACAGGGCTGCGTCGCAAGGAAGGATGTTGAAACCGATCTCACCATCATCTCCTGGTTCCGCCGCGATGTGGTCCACGGCGGACGTCTCGGGTGCGGACGTGGCCGCTTACTGGCGGGACTTGGTCTGCGAAACCTTCGTCGAAGTGGGGATCCAGCCGATTGGCGACAGCGGGTTCGGCGGCCGAGTGCGGCATACCGACATCGACGGGGTCGGGTCCTCGACGGTGTCCTGACTCGCTCAGCGGGTGAGTCGCACAGCACGCTCATCGCACGCAGTCGCGAGGTCCACGTGCTGGCCAATATCCAGTTCGAAGGTCAGCGCATGGTCTCGCAGAACGATCGCAGCGCGGTTCTCGCTGGGCTCATTGACGTTCGTGGACAGTTGACGGCCTACACCATGCAGTTCCCCGCGGCGTTCGCGCGACTGGTCGTCGGTGTGTGCAGCCCGCAAAGCCGTCCATGTTCGAGCCGAGAACGATCGGTATCCGTACCAGCCCGAAGGGAACACGATGTCCGACACCATGCCACCTCCCTTCGCCGGGAGCCTGCTCATCGGCGCCAGCGGCTCGGTCGCAGTCGCGTTTCTGCCCATGTTCGTCTCCGCGCTGCGCGGGCAGTTCCATGGCACCGTGACGGTCATCATGACCCATACCGCGACGACCTTCCTCCCCGCCTCGACGATGGGATTGTTCGCCGACAAGGTGGTCACCGGGAACGACGCCAGCACCTGGGCTCGGGAGAATCACGCCAGCCTCGCCGCCGAGCACGACCTGTTCGTGGTACTTCCCGCGACCGCGAACGTCTTGTCGGCAGCGGCCACCGGCGCGGCGCCCAACATGCTGACCGCCACCATCATCGCGGCCACCGCACCGGTCGTGTTTTTCCCGGTGATGTCCGCGGAGATGTGGGCCAAGCCCGCCATCCAGCGGAACGTCGCCCAGTTGCGCGAAGACGGACACGATGTCATCGAACCCTCGGTCGGACCGCGCTACGACGTCGCACTGGGCAGTTTCGTGCAGAGTCCGACGCCCCCCTCACCGCCGCAGTTCATCGAGACGGTCCGCAAGCATCTGGAGGCGAATACCGCCGACAGTCAATAGCTCCGAGCGCGCGCGCAACCCGCTCCGTCGCTACTGTCGCGGCTGGCCCGAGCAGACTGATCCTCGATCCGCGATGGCGACGAATCGTGTTCTGCCAAAGAATGAATCAATCCAACGCGATCGGCCTTTCGGTTAGAAGCCGCCCGGACGCCACCGCGTAACGTCACTCAGAGTGAGTATCTCCGTCATCGGTGCCACTCGATGCTCAGTTGTATACGGCCGCAGAGCACGATCTCGTTTTCGGACGGCTGGTGGGCCGGAATCCATTGTCGGAGAAAGAGCGACGAAGCAGTCACCGTCAGCGATCGCGTGGATTCCGGTACCACTCGGATTCACGGGATTGCACCAGCTGCGCGGTCGAAGGGTATCGGTTACAGTTCGCTGCGAGATCCGGTTTTCTGGCTTGTAAGAGTGAGTTGTCCGATGGTGAATGATTCGGTATGTCGTCGGTCCTGGTCCGGGAAGTTGCGCGGGTGTTCGGTCTTCCGCACGAGTAGCAGGAAGGCAAGCGCGTGAGCGACTGGGACATCGCCGTCGATCGTGACCTGTGTCTAGGGTCGGGGATCTGCGTCGCGGCCTCGAACGGGGCGTTCATGCTGGTCGGTGACCGTTCACAGCCCGCGGCTTCACCGTGCCGTGCCGGCGAGGAAATCCTGTTGGCGGCCATGAGCTGTCCGGCCGAGGCCATCACGATCGTGGACGTTGACACCGGCCGACTTCTGTTTCCTGAGGAGAGCTGATGTCCGCGGTACGCCAAGCGCAGTTGGGCTTTCCGTTCGCCGCGCAATCGGGTCTCGATATCGAGCCCGAATATGCCCATCTCCGTGAGTCTTCCCCGGTGGTGCCGGTCAGGTTACCCGAAGGCACGGCTTGGCTCGTGACCCGCTATGCGGATGTTCGGTCGATCATGACCGACAACCGGTTCAGCCGGGCGCTGGCCTGTGCGCCGGGTATGCCTCGGATCACCACGGTCCCGCCGCCGAATTCGATGATCATCAGTATGGATCCGCCGCATCACACCCGAATCCGCAGCATCGTGGCGCGGGAGTTCACTGTCCGCCGGGTCGAGCAACTGCGGGCAGGAGCGGAGAAGATCTTGGCGTTGCTGTTGGACCGGCTGGAGAACGGAAGCAGGCCGGCGGATTTCGTCTCGGAGGTGGCGATACGCTTCCCGGCGCTGGTCATGGGCGACCTGCTGGGGGTATCGGAGTCCGATCGGGATGCGTTCCGGGAGTGGGCCCGAGACCTGCTGAGTGTCACCTCCGTGAATCCAGAGGAGGGCATGGCCGCGATGGTGCAACTCGCCGACTACGTTCGCGACATGGTGGAACAACGGCGCCGACATCCCACCGACGACCTGATCGGCGCGCTGGTCCGGGCGCACGACGACCAGGGCAAACTCTCCGACGACGAACTCGTCACCTTTGGAATCACGTTGCTGGCAGCGGGTTTCGAGACCACCGCCGATCAAATGGCGAATTCGCTGTATGTGTTGCTCACCGATGACCGGCAGTACGATCGGCTTCGCGATAGCCCCGAGCTCGTGCCAACCGCTGTCGAGGAACTCGTACGCTACATCCCGCTCGGAAGTGGAAGCGGCCTGCCGTATGTGGCGACCACCGACGTGGAACTCAGTGGGCTAATGGTGCGCGAAGGTGACAGTGTGGTCCTGTCGATCAATTCCGCGAATCGGGACCCCGAGGCATTCGTCGACGCCGATCGGCTCGATCTGGCGCGAAACCCTAATCCGCACATAGGTTTCGCGCACGGAGTGCACCATTGCCTCGGCGCCCAGTTGGCCCGAATGCAGTTACAAGTGCTGCTCACCATGGTGCCGCAGCGGTTCCCGGATCTGGCCCTTGCTGTGCCGGTCGGCGATGTTACGTGGAAGCACGGCATGCTCACTCGTGGTCCGGAGCGGCTTCTCCTCACTTGGTAGCCGGCTGGGCCCCTATCGGAGAACGGTTTTCGAGCTTCCGGGCTTGCCCGCTGGACCGGCCGCCTTGCCGCTGCGGGAATGCGCCATGCGAGACTCGTTACGATGCTCACTTACTTTCAAGCGACTGTCATCGGTGCGGTGCAAGGTGTCACCGAGCTGTTCCCGATCTCGAGCCTGGGGCACTCCGTATTGGTTGCCGCGTGGCTCGGAGGCGATTGGAAGAAGTTGGTCAGTTCCGGCGAGTCCGACACGGGCACACCGTATCTGGCGTTCGTAGTCGCCTTGCATGTCGCGACCGCGGTGGCGCTACTTGGCTACTACTGGCGTGACTGGCATGCCATCATCGTCGGTTTCATCATCACGCTGCGGACCAGGCGCCTCGACACCGTTCCGCAACGCCTGGCATGGCTGATCGTGATCGCCACCATCCCCGTCGGCGTCCTCGGGCCATTACTGGAACATCCACTGCACGCTCTGCTCGCGGCGCCGATCTATGCCAGCGTCTTTCTGACTCTGAACGGTGTGGTGCTGATCGTCGGTGAAGGGCTGCGGCGGCGCAATGAACCATCACTGGCAGAATACGGCCGACGGTTCGCCCTACGAGAGGCGCGCGGCGGCACTCTCGCCGTCGAAACGGAAACTCGTCGCCAAACCGATCGGCCACTGGCGGCCCTCGGGGTCCTGGACGCAGTCGGTATCGGTTTTGCCCAGGTCGGCGCCTTGCTGACCGGATTCAGCCGGGCAGGTCTGACCATGGTCGGCGGCTTGTGGCGTGGTCTCGAACACGAGCACGCGGCCAAATTCGCTTTTCTGCTAGCCACCCCGGCGATCCTGGGCGCGGGGTTGTTGGAGATGCCGGAACTGGTCGGGCCCAGAACCGATGGCATCCGAGGACCGGTGCTGGTCGGAGCTATCGTCTCCGGCGTGTCATCGTGGCTGGCGGTGCGTTTCCTGGAGCGATACTTCCAGACCCACAAACTGCTGCCGTTCGCGGTCTATTGCCTGGTCGCCGGATCGCTGTCGATCGTCCGATTCAGCTGAGGTCCGCTTCCGCATTCGGATCCGGCAGCGGTTGTCTGCATCATGCTCGGATGTGCACGAGAGTTTCACGATTCGGCGCGGGCACGCGGTGGGCTCATCCGGCGGCAGGTGTCTGCTTGACCTCGACTATCGGGAGCATCAGTGCCGCAGGTGAACTCGCCGGAACGACCGGCTGAGCGGGAGCGATCGGAGCGATCCGGCGGTACCCGCTGCCCACTGGTGGTCGGGTGTCCACCTCGCCCTTGTTCGGCCAGTACGCCGCCGCCCGCTCGGCTTGCGCGGCAATGGTCAGCGAGGGGTTCACGCCCAGGTTGGCCGAGACCGCGGCGCCGTCGACGACGCTCAGCGTCGGATAGCCGTACACCCGGTGGTACCCATCGATCACCCCGTGTTCGGCGTCGGCGCCGATCACCGTCCCGCCGAGAAAGTGTGCGGTGAGCGGGATATTGAAGATCTCGCCCCAGCTTCCGCCCGCGATGCCGCCGATCTTCCGCGCGACCCGCCGGGTGACATCGTTGCCCTCGGGAATCCAGGTGGGGTTGGGCTGGCCATGGCCTTGCTTGCTGGTGAGCTTGCGGCCGAACAGCCCACGCTTCGTGTAGATGGTGATCGAGTTGTCCAAATGCTGCATGACCAGCGAAATGATGGTCCGTTCGCTCCAGTTCTGGGTGCTCAGGAAGCTGAGTAGGTCCATCGGATGCCGCAGCACCATGCCGAGGAATCGTAGCCAGCGCGGAATGCCGCCACCGCCGTCGACCATGAGCGTTTGCAGCAGACCCATCGAATTGGAGCCTTTGCCATAACGGACCGGTTCGATGTGGGTATCAGGCGTGGGGTGGATCGAGGAGGTGATCGCGACGCCCTTGGTGAAGTCGACGCCAGGGGTGACCTTCTTCGTCGCCGCGCCGACGATCGATTCCGAGTTGGTCCGCGTCAGCACGCCGAGCCGATCCGAGAGGTCCGGCAGCACACCCTTGTCTCGCATGGTGAACAGCAATTTCTGGGTGCCTCGTGTCCCCGCGGCGAGTACGACATGCGCCGCGGTGAGTGTCCGCGGCCGCTTGCGCACCCACCTGCCCGTGCGGGCGGTGGACACGTCCCAGGTGCCGTCGGGGAGTGGGCGCACTTCGGTGACCGTCGTCATCGGAATCACTTCGGCGCCGGCCTTTTCGGCGAGGTACAGGTAGTTCTTCACGAGGGTGTTCTTCGCGCCGTACTTGCAGCCGACCATACAGTCGCCGCATTCCACACAACCCGTGCGTTCGGGACCGACGCCACCGAAGTACGGGTCCGCCACCGTCTTTCCTGGTTCGCCGAAAAATACCCCGACCGGTGTCTGCACGAACGTATCGCCGATGCCCATGTCGTCGGCGACCGCTTTGAAGATCTCGTCCGCAGGCGTCATATGCGGGTTACGCACCACGCCGAGCATTTTCCTCGCCTGCTCGTAGTACGGTGTCAGCTCGTCGCGCCAGTCGGTGATATCCCGCCACTGCACATCCCGGAAGAACGGCTCCGGCGGTTCGTAGAGCGTGTTGGCGTAGTTCAGCGAGCCTCCTCCGACACCGGCGCCGCCTAGGATGAGGACGTTGCGCAGCAGGTGGATGCGCTGGATGCCATAGCAGCCGAAAGCGGGTGCCCAAAGAAACTTCTTCAGCTCCCAACTGGTTTCGGGCAACTCGTGGTCAGAGAATCGCCGGCCTGCCTCGAGCACGCCGACCTTGTAGCCCTTCTCCACCAGCCGAAGCGCGGTGACGCTGCCGCCGAACCCCGAACCGACGATGAGTACATCGAAATCCGTCGTCCGCTGGTCCATGTGGAACTCCTCGATCTGTCGCCAGTGACTCGGACAACACTACTCCCGAGTAGGTTTTGTGTCGCACCGTGGTGCCAACGACCCCGCGCCAGGTGGCGGCATCTCGAACGTCTGCGGGCAAGGCGAATCCGGCCGCCGATGGCGGTCGGCCTCCGCTCCATCCAGAGCACCGCTCGCAAGAGTTGACATTGCTCTCTACGGCGAGCATGGTTAACGATATGCCGACGACACCACGCGCCCGCGCCAGGGCTCAGACCATGACCGACATCGTTCGGATCGGACGGGAACATCTGGCGACGGACGGCGCGGCCGCGCTGTCGCTGCGGGCGGTCGCTCGCGACCTCGGAGTGGTGTCCTCCGCGATCTACCGGTACGTCCGCAGCCGCGACGAGTTACTCACCCTGCTCGTGGTCGACGGCTACAACGAGTTGGGCGATGAGGTCGACGCCGCACTGGCGGAGCGTACCGACGATCCGGTCGAGCATCTGCGGGTCCTGAGCCGCGTTGTCCGGCGCTGGGCGCTGACCGAACCCGCCCGCTACGGATTGCTGTTCGGCACGCCGGTGCCCGGTTACAAGGCGCCTGCGGCCGAGACCATCGCGCCGGGGACCCGGGTGATCGTCATGATGCAGATCCTGTTCGCTCGCGCCCACCAGGCGGGTCTGCTCGCCGAACCCAGTCGCGCGCTGCAGATATCCGCTCCGCTCGCAGGCGATTTCGCGCGGATCCGGGACGATTTCGAACTCGATCTGCCCGACTGGCTGATCGCCCGCGGCGTAACGTTCTGGGTTGCTCTGTTCGGTGCGGTGAGCGCGGACGTCTTTGACATGTACGGCGCCGACACCTTCGCCGACCGTGACGAAGTGTTCGAACTCCAACTCGATGCCCTACTCGACATGCTGGGCTATCGTGGCTGATCACCGACGAGTGCGGACAGTCGGGATCGGCTGTGGCGGTCTATGGGTACTGATCGCCGGGAAGACGTCGGCAAGGTCACCGCTGCGAAGTGCTCGAAGGGTTGCGGTCCGGCCCGACCGGCGTACCTCGGCTCAGCCTCCGCGGTCAGTCCTCGCTACTGAGCCGGCCGCCGAGGAATTCGAGTAGTTCAGGATCGGCGGAGACGAGACGGTCGACCTCTTCGCCGCCGGTGCACTGATACAGCGCGACGATGACTGCGCCGGATCGGTGCCCCAGCACGCGCCAGACGCCGCCGAAATCGTGCCAGCGGCGTAGGACTGTGACTGGGTCGTCGACGGCCATCATCTGCCTTCCTGGTGGTGCCCACGGTGCGGGCAGGAGTCGCGGGGGTCAGCGTGGGATGGTGACCGGGTCGGCGCAGCTGGCCACCGCGTCGACGAGCGAGCAATTCTTCGGTGCTCGGGTCGGGCGGTAGTCGGGTGCTACGCCATGGGCACGGGTGATGTCGGTGTACGCCGCGACCGCGTCGGTCGGCTTGCGGGTCAGTGTGGGATCGGACAGCACGTCCACCGTGTAGAGCCCGAAACGTGGTGTGTAAGAGCCCCACTCGTAATTATCGGTGAGGCTCCAGTAGTTGTAGCCGATCAGGTTCATTCCGTCTGCCTTGGCGCGCTGGAGCCAGTAGACAGTGTCGCGGAGCGCGTCGGCGCGATCATATCCGTCCGCGCGCGGCATGCCGTTCTCGGTGGGCATCCCGTTCTCTACGATGTAAAGTGGTTTGCCGGGAAATCGGCGCGAGTAGTGCTGGAGCGCATAGTAGATGCCCTCCGGTTGCAGTGGGTTCTTCCACAACTCCGTGAAGCTCATCATGCCGAGCAGGCTGTCGGGGGACAGGCCGTAGTAATAGTCGATGCCGACGAAGTCGAGTTCGGCGGCGATCGTGTCGATGAGCGGCTTGTTCACGACGTCCTCGCCGGCAGGGATGTAGGCGACATTGCTGGTCACCATCGCGTCCGGCTGCACGTGATGGATGTAGTCATAAATGCTTTTGTGCGCCTGGACAATCCGGTCATGCATCGCGGGCACGGAGGCGGGTGACAAGCCGCCGTGGCGCAATTCGTTGACGATGTAGAACGCCGGCTCGTTGAACGTGACCCACAGCGGCTTGTGGGCGGCGTAGCGGTCGACGAGCATACGTGCATTGCGGAGCCAGTCCTCGACCATGCCCGGGCTGTTCCACCCACCCTTGTCGACCTCCCAGCCGGGGTATACCCAGTGGTCGATGGTGAGCATCGGGCGCATGCCCGACGTGTTGATCGCGGAGATCACGTTGTCGTAGAACGCCAGCCCGTTCGCGTCCCACGTACCCGCTTCGGGTTGCACGCGAGCCCACTCGATTCCGACGCGATACACCGTGACGCCGAGGGCCGCCGCCAGGGCTATGTCCGACTGATAATGCGCGGTGAAGTCGATCGAATCTCGGTATGGATCTTGTGTTTTCCCGGCTGCCACATAGCGCGACCAGTTGCTGTCGGGGGCGTGTCCTTCCGACTGGTATCCCGAAGCCGCAACGCCCCAGAGGAAATCTGCCTCCATCGGCGCGATCAGGGTGGGTGGCGCGGGGCGCGCCGCGGCCGGCACCGTGCCACTGATGACCAGTGCCGCAGTGGTAGCCGCGAGTGCGGCGACGACGCGGCGGCGTCGGTGCGCTCGCATCGAACTCCTTTTCCTGACTTCTCGAACAGCGCTCGAGAACCGCCTTCTGCACGCGGACCAGATTGGGATAGCTGCCACGGAAACAGGGTATCCGCCATCGCTGCTGGTCGAGCCAATGTCGTTGTGTTTCGCGCGGAGGTCGGCGGCGCGAGCCTCGCGGCCTCGCCGAGGCCACACGGGCTCATCGACGAGTACCAACTGTTCCTCTCACCCGTGGTGCTCGGCGCCGGCACACCGCTCTTCCCGACACTGGACAAGCGTATCCAGTTCCGATTGGCCGAGACGAGGCACTTCAACACCGTGGTGATGCAGCGCTACCTCGCCGACCGAAGTCCGTTCAACCGCGGCAGTCCCCATTTTGCGTGGCGTCGGTGACGGCGAACAGCAGTCGTGCGAACGGTCCATCCGGTCCATGACGGATGTCATTCGGGGGAGCACTCGTCGTGGCGACACCGCCCTGGCCGGTGACTGGTAGCTCTAACCAGGCACTACGCCATATCTGTTGGTTTCGGCGATTACTGCCTAGACCCGTTTCGTCGGCACAGCGCAGGGGATAGGGCAGTTCGGCCGCCGCGCGCCAGGGGAGGGGAGTGCGATCGCTGAAGCAGCTGGGGTGCCGTCAGGAGGAATCTTCGAGGAAGATGTTGCGCCGTTCCGCGAGCTGGGATACCAGCCCCAGCCCGGGCAGGTTTGGCCAGTGTGCAAATAACATGTAGATACGTAGATATGCGTATCTGAACATATGAATCCCTGGCACTAAAACTAAAGACATCCGAACATTCACGAACAAGCAGCAAAGAGGCCCAGGAGCCTACGAGCTCTCGAGAAAAACCATTTACGAATCCGACCCAGCCACCGAGATATCGCCCGAGCGCAGTTCGGCGGCCAGGTGCGAGAACACGCACACCTCCAGATGCCGCCGCGACAGCATCCCCGGTTTATGTTTGTCACACACCACTTTCCGCCACGCCTCGCTGGCGAAGCCGTCCACATCCACCCGGAGCGTGACCTTCTCGCCGTCGCCCTCGTCGATCGCGATCTCACCGATCCAGTCGCTGCGCCGGTCACGGATCGCGCGCACGAACTCCACCGCGTCGAGCACACTGCGCTCGGCGGTCACCGCTTCCAGCTGGATCGAGTCGACCAGAGTGAACAGTGCCTTGCGGTGCGAACGGTAGAACCGTTCCAACAGCGGCAGATAGTTGTTGCCGTGATGAGCCGACATCTCCTCGTGCGCGGCGGCCAGCGCCTCGATGCCGCCGCCGGCTTCGAGGACCTTCGGCATCAGCTGTCCGGCCCGCCCGAACACTTCTGAATCATTCACCCCGCCAACAGCTCCCGCGCGCGGCGCGGTGACAGGCTCGGCCTCGAGGTCGGCCGGCGCGACAGCTTGACGGGTGGCACCCAGGACATCGCCGAGTACACCCAGCAGCCGCTCGGACTCCTCACGATGCTGCTCGCGCAGCCTGTCGAGCAGGTCGCGACCGTTCTTGTGGATGGCGGAGATCCGTTTGCAGAACATGTCGCACACCTCGTCGCGGGCCGCGGTCCGCAACGTGTGGATCAGGCTGACCAGCAACGTCAGCCGTTTGTACTGGCCATACTTGCGGAAATCGGCGACATCAGTCACCCGCGCCTCCCCGGCGAAGTGGCCGACCTTGCCCGAGGGAATCCCGTCGAGCCACTGCTCGGTTGCGCCGAGCGCGTCGAGTGCGGCCATGTGTTCCAGGCGTTGGCGGAACTTGCCCAGGCTCGCCTGTTTCGCTGGATCTTTCATCCGGTCGAATTCGCTGCGCCGCGTCACCGGATCCACCAGCAGCAACCGCGCCAGCCGGGCCCGCTCCGGCTGGCCGATCCGCCAGCCACCGCCGTGTAGAAACTGGTGTTGACCTCGGTACGGATGGTCTTGGTCATCGCGTCCAGGGTCGTGTAGCCGGGAAGCTCACACGACTGGCGAACCAGCTCCTCCAACGCGACGTTGATCAGATCCGCCGGATTGTCCTTCGTCTGCGCCGCCGCCCGGATCGCGGCCTCCGCCACCGCCCGCACCCGCGCCGGCTCGAACGTCACACCCAGATACTCGCGGATCAACTGTCGATGCCACTTCGCCGTACGCGGCGAAACATGCTCCACCGCAACAACACCCGAACCTAGGTCGGCCGCCGTACCGACGTGGGCGACAACAACTTCCGGCACATCGGCCAGCTTCGGGAAATACCCGAGCCGCTGATACGACTTCAGCACCAGCGCATGCAACTCGGAGGTGGTACGCGACCCGGCCCACTCCACCTCGGTTGGTGAGGGCGTAAACGAATCAGCCAGCTCCCGGCCCGACACCACACGCTTGAAACCGCGGATACGCGGTCCGGTCGATCGACGCCACACAACTCCCCGGCCACCCATGGTCTACACAGCCGGTCAGAACCCTAAACGACCAGTCCGACCATCGCGACCGGATACCTACGACCAGCGGCTACAGGGCGCTATTGTCCCTTCTGCCGTATTCCGGCCACAGCCCCTGAGGTGCGGTGCGAGACAATCAGTTCGGCGAACCCGCGAGGCGGGCGGTACGGCGGTAACGGCCGGGGGCGACGCCGTAATCGCGCTTGAATGCCTTGGCAAAGGCGTACTCAGAGTTGTATCCGATCTGTCGCGACACTGCCTTCAAAGGTGCGTTCGATTCCCGCAGAGCCCTTGCCGCTGTGGTCATCCGCCACCTGGTGAGGTAGGTCAAGGGCGGCTCGCCGACCAGCATGTGGAACCGGCGCGCGAATACCGCCCTCGACAACCCGACCTCGGAACCGAGCCCCTCGACGGTCCACGGCAACGCGGGATCGGTGTGCATCTTTGCCAGTGCCTTGCCGATTGCGGGGTCGGTCAGCGCCGCTGCCCAGCCGCTCGGCTGCTCTGCCAGCCACGCCCGCAGTATGTGAATCAGCAACGCGTCGACCAACGCGGACACCACTGCGCTCGCGCCGGGGCCTTGGACATCGACCTCCTCGGCGAGCAAGTTCACCGTGGCGTGCAGCACATGGTGCCGGCCTGCCCGCGTGGGCAGGTACACGACCGGCGGCAATGACTCGAGCAGTGGGTGTGCACGTTGTTGCTCGAGGAGATAAGCCCCGCACAGCAGTGCGGTCTCGGCGCCAGGGCCGGGCAACCGCAGTCTGCTGATACGGGGGGAATCATCGACGGCATCCGGGGTGAAATCGACCGGCGTGCTGGCCGGATCGTCGGCCAGCGTGTGTGGGCCTACATTGCGTAGCAAGATCACATCACCAGGGCTCAGTGCCAGCGGCGGCGCCTCGGGCCGCACCAACCAGCAGGTGCCGTGCAACACCATATGGAACGCGGTCGCGGCTGGTCTCAGGTAGCGCAACCCCCACGGCGCCCGGCCCTCGGTGTGCGCGGACACGGGATGCCCGGTGCGCATAGCAGACAGCACATCCGCGAGAACGTCCATGACTGCACCATACATCTGTACGGCCAATACGAATGGATATCTTTTCTCGACAGTCAGGCATGGATCGTCTCGCGGTCGATGACTAGCGTGACCATTACGGAAGTCGACTGAAGGAGTGCTGTGCAGAACGTTCTTGTGATTGGCGCAACCGGCAAGACCGGCAGGCAGGTAGTGGAAGCGCTGCTGACTCGCGGTGCCACCGTGCGAGCCGCGAGCCGCAAACCCGCACCCGCCCGCGACGGTGTGCAACCGGTAGTTTTCGACTGGCTGGACCGGAGCACATGGGCGCCGACGGTAGCCGGAGCCGAGGCCGTCTATGTGGTCGGTCCGTACGCATACCCCAGCGCGGGCCGCCGCACCGCTGAGTTCTTGGCTGCCGCGGGCGATACCCGCCGGGTGGTGTTGTTGTCGGCGATGGGCACCGATCAGCTCGGTTCAGAGTCTCCGAATCGCGCGGCCGAGCTAGCCGTGCAAGCCTCTGGCAAGGCGTGGACTATCCTGCGCGCCAGCTGGTTTCACCAGAACTTCAGCGAAGGCCCGATCTTCCCGCCGATGATCGAAGCCGGCGAGTTGGTGTTGGCCGCTGGTTCTGCGGCGGTGAGCCACATCGATGCTTACGACATCGCGGCGGTGGCGGCGGTGGTGCTGACGTCGGAGGGCCACGAAGGCCAGGAGTACGCGCTGAGCGGACCAGCGGCCCTGACATTCGAGCAACTGGCGGCGGAGTTGACGAGAGCTTTGGGGCGCCGCATCGGACTACGGGACGTCACACCGGAAGGATTCGTCGAACAGCTGACCGGCCAAGGGCTTCCCGCGCCACTTGTCGCCACCATGACCGCCGTGCTGGGAGCAACCAGAGCGGGCGTGTTCAGCCATGTCACCGGCACCGTGGAGAAGTTGCTCGGCCGTGCGCCGCGTAGTTTCGCCGAGTTCGCCACCGAAATGGGCTGACACTTTTCGTTCGGTCTGAAGGGTTCGAGTATTCGCTCTTCGAGTCTGCAACCGCCGACCATCATCTACCTCGGAGGTGGGCCTCGGGCGAGGTCACCACGCCAGTCCGGATCGAAAAGCACGAACCAGTCACCTTGGCGGACCGCTGAGGACGGATCCGTCAGCCACTGCTCCTTTCCTGCTTCGGTCGTCACGATCCCTCTGGCGGCGCCGATGAGGCCGAAACGAACCTAGGTCCGCGGATGCGCGAGGTGTGTTCGGACTCGGCAGGCGCCACCCGCGCGGCTTCGTACTCGGCGGGTGGGACGTGGGCCAGGAGGCTGTGTGTAGCCACTGGTTTCGTACCAGCCGACCCATTTCATTGATGCGAACTCAATATCGTCGAGGGACCGCAACGGCCCGGTAGAAACGGGCTGCCACGGCAACGCCTCGGTCTCGAACAGATCGAGGTGTATTGCGACCGCGTCACTGTGATGGATCCGATGGCGTGACCATCGTGGTCGCGCCGCCTCCAGCACCATCCACACTGCGGTGGTGACCATGACGACGTCCTCGATCACGGCGGCCTGCCAGCCCACGATGGAACGGGACAAGCAGTCGACCACGAACGCCGGGAACTTGACCTTGGGGTAGGCAAACGTCGCTGTTATGAGGTGCGGCTACCCGCCGGCGAATGGAGGTAACACGTCTACACGTAGCGACAGCGGTGTGCCGCGGTCACGGGTGAGCTCGTCTCCAACCACGAAGGCGCAGACGGCAAGTCTCTTTGCGATGTCGGCACCGTATCTCGTCGCGAGGGTGGAGCACAGGTCGGCGATGGTGGCGCCGGCTGGAAGATCGAGGTCTTCACGGTCCCTGCCGACGGCTTCGGCCATCGCGGCGAAGTAATGGATCTCAACCACCGATTGCTCCCATCGTCCGTTCCGGGGGTACGAAGCCGTCGGCGTTTATGCCGTGGCCGGCCGATTTGTTCCACATGGCGCCGCGCCAGAGGTCGGCGATCTCGGCATCGGCGGCACCGGAACGCAATAGTTGCCGCACATCGAATTCCTGGTCGCTGAACAGGCAGGACCGCAACATACCGTCGGCGGTGAGGCGGGTGCGGTCGCAAGAGCCACAGAAATTGCGGGTCACCGAGGCGATGATGCCCACAGTGGCTGGGCCGCCATCGACCAGCCACAGCTCGGCGGGTGCGGACGGATCATCCCCTCGCCCCGCTTCGGTCAAGGTGAAGCGACTACTCAGCACGTCGACCAGTTCCGCAGCGGTCACCATGTTTGTGCGCGCCCATTCCCGGTCGGCGTCCAGTGGCATCTGCTCGATGAAACGCAACTGACACCCTTCGTCCAGGCACCACCGAAGCAAATCCGGTGCACCGGCGAGGGTTTGGCGCATGAGCACCGCGTTCACCTTCACTGGTGCCAGCCCCGCGTCGCGGGCGGCCAGGATGCCCGCCAGCGCGGAGTCGAGGCGATCACGCCTGGTGAGCCGGGCGAATCCCGCTCGGTCGACGGTGTCCAGCGAGACGTTGACGCGCTGCAGCCCAGCCGCGGCCAGGCGGCGAGCGCGATGCTCTAGACCGATGCCGTTGGTGGTCATGGACAGTGGGGTGTCGGGTGCCTGCTCATGGCAGCCCTCAACGATCTGTTCGAGATCGCGCCGCATCAACGGCTCACCACCGGTGAATCGGACCTCGCGTACGCCGAGGTGGCGGGCCGCGAGGCTGACCAACCGCACGATCTCGTCGACTGTCAGCAGCTCTTCGCGTGGTATCGGAGGCAGGCCCTCTTCGGGCATGCAATATGTGCAGCGCAGCGAACATTTCTCCGTGATGGAGACCCTCAGATCGTGGGCAATCCGGCCGAAGCGATCTATTAATTCACTCGTGTCGGGACGTCCGTCGAGCGAAGGACGCCCGGAGTGACGTAAAGCGGGCATCCCCATTTCGACAAAGCTCATGTTCAGAATTATGAGCCATGTCACAGACGGACAAATCTGGTCAACTTCCCACCCGTGGGCAATCCTGTAGCCATCTGTGGGATGCGATTGTGCAAACATCATTTGCATGAGCGATATCACACGAATCGCGGTCGCCGCGGGTGAGCTGCGGACCACCGCGGCGGTGGTCGCACTCGTGCGGGCGGATGACATGCCGAAGGCCGACGTGCTGCCGACCGCGCGTATCGCGGGAATCATGGGGGCCAAAAGGACCTCGGAGCTTATTCCTTTGTGTCATCAACTGGCCCTGTCCTCGGTGCAGGTCGAGTTCGGCTTCACCAACACCGCCATTACGATCCGAGCAACGGCAAAAGCCGTCGGGCCCACCGGGGTAGAAATGGAAGCGCTCAGCGCGGTCACGGTCGCCGCTCTCACCCTGCACGACATGGTGAAAGCAGTGGACCCCGCGGCAGCGGTGCATGCGATTCGGCTGATCAGCAAAGATGGGATCGCCCGCGAACCCGAACACTGTGCGGCCCCTGAGAGGTAAGCCGTATCCGAGGTGGGCATAATTGTATGAATGTGATTGTTTTGAGTAAGCAAACGTATAGCTACGAGTGTGCAAACATGCGGCGTGCGCTCCCCGGCGCCAAGAAGGACGATGATGAGTGAGCTGTCCCATGTCGACCGGGAAGGTCGCGCGCGAATGGTCGATGTCAGCGCGAAGTCCGACAGCGCACGGATCGCGGTCGCCGCGGGTGAACTACGAACCACCACCGAGGCGCTAGCGGCATTGCGTAGCGAGAGCGAGTGGCGGGGGGATGTGCTGGCCACCGCACGGATCGCAGGCATTGCGGGAGCGAAGAAGACCTCGGAGCTTATTCCTTTGTGTCATCAACTGGCCCTTTCCTCGGTCCAGGTCGAGTTCGGCTTCACCAATACCGCCATCACGATCCAGGGGACGGCAAAAACCACCGGGCCCACCGGCGTCGAGATGGAGGCGCTCACCGCGGTCGCAGTCGCAGGGCTGACCTTGAATTACCTGCTGAAGGCGGTCGACCCGGCGGCAACGCTCGACGCGGTGCGGTTACTCACCAAGGACGGCGGCAAGCACGGACATTGGGAGAGGCCGGGTTTCAGCCGGTCCTCGGTCGATGCGATATCCCAGACCACCATCCAATTGTTCGCGGACGGGCCTCGTGCCCACCGTCCGGCCACCGCGGCGGCCGAAGCCGACGGCACCAGTGTCGCGGGAAGGCTGAAATCATGACAGGAACCGAATCCTTCGTTCGGCTCGTCCGAATCAGTGACCGGCCGCTTGATGCGGCCGAGGTCGAAGCCGCGGTGACCGGCCCCGGATACGGCGCTGTGGTGGTGTTCACCGGCAAGGTTCGCAATCATGATGGTGGCCAAAAAGTTTCCGCGCTGGATTACTCGGCACACCCCGAGGCCGAGCGGTTCCTGCGGCAGGTGTGCGGCCAGGTGGCCGAGTCGTACGGTCTGCCGATGGCCGCCGTCCACCGCGTCGGCGACTTGACCATTGGTGATCTCGCGATCGTCGCTGCGGTGGCCGCGGCGCACCGTGCCGAAGCGTTCGCCGCTTGCTCGGAGTTGGTCGACCGCATCAAACACGAAGTGCCGATCTGGAAGCGACAATTGTTCTCCGACGGACTTTCCGAATGGGTGAATGCCTGCGGCTGAACAGCCACCATCGTCGGCCGCAATGCTGCGGCCGCACGGAGCGGCGTACGGGGGTGCGGCTGCGCCCTCAGTCCGCTTGAAGACGTATCCGTTCGTGTCCATCGACGACCACTCCCGCGTGGTGGTCGCGCATCGGTGTGGCTTCGCGAGGACACCGTCCGGCTGGCCGCAGCATTGCGGTCGGCGTTGGCTGCGTGGGGATTTCCGCGATACGTGTGCCCTCGCGTTCAGCATCCGGAGCCCTCACCTGCTCCCGGTCGAGGGGGACGACAAGGAACGATATTGCTCCAGGTGGACGGTCACTGGTCTGCGAGGATGAAGCGTAATAAGAGGAACCGGAGCGATAAGTTTGTTCGAGGTCGGAACGAGTCGATAGCGTTGGAGCGTCATGGCGATCGTCAGCTGCATTTCCGCCATCGCAAAAACGTTGCCGATGCACATGCGGGGTCCGGCGCCGAATGGGTAGTAACCTGGATGAGTTCCGCCTACGTCGTTGACTTCACTGAAACGGTCGGGATCGAACTGCTCTGGATTGGGCCAATAGTTCGGGTGGCGATGTATGAAGTAGTAGCTCCACAAAATGGTTGTGCCGGCGGGAATTCGGTAGCCACCGATTTCATCGTCTTCCACGGCTTGCCGGTAATTATGCCATGCGGGAGAATAGAGGCGCAGGGTTTCCTGGATGACCTGGCGGGTATAAGTGAGCGGCGGCAGATCGGCCGTCCGGGGCCGCCGGTCGGCGAGGACGGTGTCGATTTCGGCGCGCAACCGTTCCTCGACATCGGGATGGTGGCCGAGCAGGTACCAAACCCAGGTCAACGTGTTGGCGCTGGTCTCATGCCCAGCGAACAGCATCGTCAGGATCTCGTCACGCAACTGGCGGTCGGTCATCCCTTCGCCGGATTCGGCGTCTCGGGCGGCCATCATCCTCGACAGCAGGCTCTGGTCGGAGCCCTCGTCCGCCCGATGCCGTCGGATCATCTCGTACATGATCGAGTCCAGCACATTCAACGCCCGATGGAAGCGTCGGTGGCCAGGCGTCGGCACAGAGAGTGGCAGTAAGGGAAACCGCATGAACGATGCCAGCTCTTGGGTCGTGATGGTGAAGGCATCGGTGAAGGTACGTAGTATTTCGTCACCAGGATTCAAGTCGAAAAGTGTCGCGAGAACAATCCTGAGGGTGAGGTCGGTCATTTCGGCGCCGACGTCTATCGGTGTGCCGGCAATCCGCGCCTGCTCCCACCGATCGTGCGTGGTTTCGATCGCGGTTGTCATCATTTCGTCGAACGCGGCAATCCGCTGGCGATGGAAGGCTGGTTGCAGAAGGCGGCGCTGTAGAAGCCACTCGGGCCTGGACGCGGTGCCGAGGCCATAGCCGAACATGTTCCGTGCCATCTCGACCGCGGGGCCGTTCCGGTCGTAGTTATGGTGGTGGCGCTTTAAAACATGATCGACGAACGTGGGGTCGTTCAGCACGATGGTCGGCATTCCGAGGAGATCGACGGAGAATATATCACCGTGTTCGTCGAGCATTCTGGAGAGAAATTCAAGCGGTGTGCGCTGGAACTGCAGAGTGGGTGCAAACGATCCTCGTGGCCCAGGCGGTCGGTTGTTCGGGCTTGATTTCGAGGTGAGCGGTGATGTGCCCGACACTGCGGACTCCTTCTGTGACTGGGCTGATGGGGTATCTGCATGCGATGTCGCGACATGCCCCCATTCCGGAACGCGGTTCGATGTTCGACGGCGTCCACGAACTCATTCTGAAAGTTTCTTTCTCAATTTGGTCGGATATAAACGTTCAATGCATATGGCTCGAAGAGTGGGGATGGTTCAATGCGCGGCCGGATAACTTTGCGGCGAGGGTGCGGCGGCGCATATATTGCGGCGGTTGTCCATTTGTTGTTCAATTCCGAGAGGAAGCGTTCGATCGCCGCCGGTATCGAATTTTGTCGCTCCGACACCGGTTTCGATCCATCGGCTTCGTTTGGTGCGGCATATGATGTGCCTGGTCTTCTGTATCGTGTCACGGAATGTCGCGAAACCATGACCGTGATTTATCCGTATCCATGCCCTTCGGTTTACGGAGGTGCACCGACATCCAGGCAATTGATTTGCGGAGGAGCGGGCTGGACATCTTTCGCCCTGGGCTCCGCACGGGCTCGGTAACAATCAGCGTGGGCGCCTACTTCCGATGGACCGCACCGGACCGTGTCCTACACATACCTTCGTCCGCCCCTCTCTCGCAACGACGATGTCCCTGCCGGTATATGCCTCTGCCTACATATACAGCTGATCATCAGACGTCTAAACGATAGCATCTCCCGGCGACGCGTGCGGCGATTGTCACTTCCGGTCAGAGTGGCCGACCGCAACGGTGGTCCATGTCGATTGCTGGCGTGCCTCCGGTTCTGTGTGCTTCGTGGCACCGCGCAAACACGGCCGACTCCGAAGAGCAAACCAGGGCAGTCGCTATCGGAGCGGTGTCTTACGCCGCGCCAGGAGCCTCGTACTGAGTGGCCCAACAAGTTTCGGCACGGGGTGAAGCGTCCGTTCGCGGCATTCCACACGTCGTTCGCCGATCACTCCTCAACTCTGCTGGCCGTTGCGTGTTTCCCGAGGACTCGACCTAGGTGGAGGACCGCGGCCTGGCCGAGAATATCGGCTCTCATCACGACTTCGGGCGGCTGACGAGCTTTGTCACCTGGCCGCCGACGCGGTGCCATGGACCGTCGCCGCTAGCGACGGAGACCGCGGTCCGGCACGCGGGGACTAGTATCGGTGTGCGGGTGCTGGCTGTTGGCCGCGGCTCCCGTGTGCGGCTGATCTTTGGGTGGAGGCTTGATGGTGGCGGTCGGCGCCCGTGGCAGACGAGGTGCGACTCTGGTAGGGAGGGCCTCCGAGCTGCAGCGAGTGGACCAGACATTGGCAGATGCTCGGTCCGGTTCGGCGGGTTCCGTCGTCATGCTGGGTGAACCGGGGATCGGTAAGACGCTTCTTCTGACTGAGTTGTGTAAGCGAGCGACTGCAGCGGGTTTCGAAGTGTTGGCAGGGCGGGGATCCGAGTTGGAACGCGAGGTTCCGTTCGGTGTGGTGGTCGACGCGTTGGATGAAAGCTTCGCAGCCCTGGACTCCCAGGGTGTCGCCGAGCTGGGTCCGGATCGGATGGCGGAGTTGGCGGCGGTTTTGCCATCGCTGTCGGGACGTGACTCGCATGCCGTGGGCCGACTGGAAGTGGAGCGCTTCGAGTTCTATCGTGCGGTGCGCACCGCCCTCGACCAACTAGCTCTGCGCAAGCCGATCGTGTTGGCGCTAGACGATGTGCATTGGGCGGATCCAGCGTCGGCGGAGCTGATCGCGCACATGCTGCGGCGTTCGGTACCACGCATGGTGCTGGCCTTGGCCTACCGTCCCCGGCAGGCACCGCGGCTGGTGATGGATGCGGTGGCGCAGGCTGCGCGTGAGGGTGTGTTGTGTGAGTTGAGGTTGGCGCCGTTGTCTTTGGTGGAGGCTGCTGAGGCGTTGGGTGAGC
>NZ_JBEZDA010000027.1:0-44707 GCF_040647855.1 Nocardia sp. NPDC049220 | reverse complement strand
CCGATACTGACAGAGCATCTGGACACGATCGTCGCCGCGGTCACCAACCACGACGTGTACCACGATGGACTGCGGCGCCTCATCGCCACCTGGACAACACGTACTTGAGAGCATGGGATCTCACCGACCGCCGCATCTGTGCCGTTCAGCCGTGTCGGGTCGGATGCGGGATGTCCAGGTGAGATACACCTCGATCAGGCGGAGAGCACACCGCCCCGGAACGTATTCGCTCGACAGCGGTGGTCGAGCTGGTCAAGTCTGGAGACGGTTGCGTGGGTTTCGCCGACTGTCTCCGACTGGCTGCGCTTTTGGCGGTGAAGGGCGATTTCGGACACGTGTCGCCAGGGAAGTGGGGCCGGTCGGTGCGCTGCACTGGCGCGATGTGGTGGAACGTGGGTCGGCTAGGGTAGGTCTTGTTACCGATGAGTAGTTGACAGTGACACGAACTCGGCTGCGGTCCGGGGATCCACGGTGGGTCGCCTAGCCTGGAGCTGAACGGCTCGATCGAGCACATCCGTGGCGGCTGGAGGAGTCGAGCATGACCATGAAACCGGATTCGCAGTTCCTCGGCCCGGAGCAGCGCAGGACGGCCTGGGACCGCTTCGGCAAGGAGCACTTCGATGTGGTCGTGGTCGGCGGGGGCGTGGTCGGTGCGGGGATCGCGCTGGACGCGGCGACCCGCGGTCTGCAGGTCGCGCTGGTCGAGGCGCGCGACCTCGCCTCCGGTACCTCCAGCAGGTCGTCGAAGATGTTCCACGGTGGACTGCGGTACCTCGAACAGTTGGAGTTCGGGCTGGTGCGCGAGGCGCTGCGGGAACGCGAACTCGCGCTGTCCACCCTTGCGCCGCACTTGGTCAAGCCGCTGCGCTTCCTGTATCCGCTGACCCGCCGGGCCTGGGAGCGTCCGTATGTGGCGGCTGGGCTGCTGCTCTACGACACCATGGGTGGTGCCAAATCGGTACCCGGACAACGTCATCTGTCCCGCGCGGGCGCGTTGCGGTTGGCGCCGGGGTTGCGGCGGGACTCGTTGATCGGCGGCGTGAGCTACGACGACGCGGTCGTCGACGATGCGCGGCACACCATGACCGTGGCCCGCACGGCCGCGCACTATGGCGCGGTGATCCGCACCTCGACTCAGGTGGTCGGGCTCCTGCGGGAGGCCGACCGGGTGATCGGCGTCAAGGTGCGCGACACCGAGGACGGGCAGATCGGCGAGGTCCGCGGACACGTGGTGATCAACGCGACCGGCGTATGGACCGACGAGGTCCAGGCACTGTCGCATCAGCGGGGGCGGTTCCATGTGCGCGCATCCAAGGGGGTGCACATCGTGGTACCACGCGACCGGATCGTCAGCGACACCGCGATCATCCTCCGTACCGCGACCTCGGTATTGTTCGTCATCCCGTGGGGAACGCACTGGATCATCGGCACCACCGACACCGACTGGAACCTCGACCTCGCCCATCCGGCGGCCACCAAGGCAGACATCGACTACCTGCTCGGCCGGGTGAACCAGGTACTGGTCGTCCCGCTCACCCCGGACGACATCGACGGTGTGTATGCGGGTCTGCGGCCGTTGCTGGCAGGGGAGAGCGACGAGACCTCCAAACTGTCGCGTGAGCACGCCGTCGCGAGGGTCGCGCCCGGACTGATCGGTATCGCGGGCGGCAAATACACCACCTACCGCGTGATGGCGTACGACGCGATGGACGAAGCGGCACAGGATATTCCGGCCCGGGTCTCGCCCTCGATCACCGAGAAGGTGCCGTTGCTCGGCGCGGAGGGCTATTTCGCACTGGTCAATCAGACGGTCCAGCTGGCCGAGGCATACGGTGTGCACCCCTACCGGATCAAGCATCTGCTCGACCGGTACGGCTCACTGATCGATGAGGTCATGGCCCTCGCCGAAAGTAAACCCGAACTGCGGCAACCGATCACCGACGCGCCGTCGTATCTGCAGGTGGAGGCGGTCTACGCGGCCGCGGCCGAGGGCGCATTGCACCTGGACGACATTCTGGCCCGGCGAACTAGGATCTCGATCGAGTACTCGCACCGCGGTGTCAACTGCGCCGAGCAGGTGGCCAGACTGGTCGCACCGATCCTGGGTTGGGACGACGACGACATAGATCGCGAGGTTCTGACCTATCAAGCGCGGGTGGAGGCGGAGATCCGCTCGCAGACCCAGCCGGATGACGCCGCCGCGGATGCCCTGCGGGTGGCGGCGCCGGAAACCCGACCGGAAATCCTGGAACCGGTGCCGTCGGAAGGCTGAGCCGACTGTGCGCCGAGTCCGGTCTGGTCCGCGCCGAACGCATGACCATAGAAGAGCCGGATGCATGGAGACGCACGTCTGCGCTCGGAGGGGGCTACAGAAACCCATCGCGGTGAAAGACCGACGGGGCGCCGCGTCCGACTGCGCTACAGGCGGCCGCACAGCCTTCTCGGCCGTGTCTCGCTCGACGAGTGTGCGGCCGCCTGCTGCCGCTCAACGTCCAGCCGGTGACCACGCAACCCTGAAACCGGCAAGCAAAGCGGATCCATTCAGACGCGATTGGGTGATGTGCCAGTGACAATGGACCACCTAAAGTACGCTTTTCAATATCTATGGCCGATGAACTGCACATCCAGGAGCACAGGCGAGTCGCTGAAGTCTGGACACTTATGCGGCCTGAGAGTTCCTGTCCTGGAAGAGTTTTGAGTTTCCGGGCTGCCGAAGCGCAGGTTCGGTACGTGGGTGCATTCATCGAGTCCTCGTTCTGTCGAACCGGAGTCCCATCTGTGACCACCCCGCAGTACCCCGACCGTAGCGGCGACCGCCTTGCCGGAACTCGCTTTCCCGTCGACACCAACGGCCCTCGGGTCCCGGTGTACACCAAAGAATTCGCCGCCGATCCCCACCGCGCCTACCAACAGATGCGCGCCCGATATGGTTCGCTGGTGCCGGTGGACCTAGCACCCGGCGTGCCCGCCACCTTGGTCGTCGGCTACCACAGCGCCTTGCGTATCCTGAATGATCCCGACCACTTCTCCGCCGATTCACGCATCTGGCAGCAGAACATACCCGCCGACTGTCCGGTCCTGCCGATGCTGCAGTGGCGTCCGAATGCGATTCGCTGCGCGGGCGTCGAACACCTCCGCTACCGGAAGGTCACGGTCGCTGCTTTGGACGGGGTCGACCGGTTCGCACTGCACAGCACGGTCGAGCAGATCGCCATCCCACTGATCAATTCGTTCTGCGAAACCGGTACCGCCGATTTGGTCGGTCAGTACGCGTTCCCGCTCACCTTCGAAGTGGTCAATGTCCTGCTCGGTTGCCCGCCCGAGATCGGCCAACGAGCCGCACAGGCCATCGCCTCGATACTCGACGGCGCACACGCGGACCAAGCCAACGCCATGCTCGTGCAGGCGATGTTCGATCTCATGGCACTCAAACGTGCCGAGCCCGGCGACGACATCACCACTCGGTTGCTGCGGCATCCGGCCGGCCTCGATGACATGGAGATGATCCATCAGATTCTCGTCTTCTACGGCGCGGGCATCGAACCGATGCAGAACCTGATCATCAACACGCTTCGGCTCATGCTCACCGACGACCGATTCGCGAGCGGCCTGATCGGCGGCAGCCTCTCGACCCGTGACGCACTGGACGAGGTGCTGTTCACGGACCCGCCGATGGCGAACTACTGTGTTTCCTTTCCCAGACAGCCGGTCCTGATCGAGGGCGCATGGCTACCCGCTCACCAGCCGGTCGTCATCAGCATGGCTGCCTGCAACAACGATCCCGCAATCGCGGACGATGGCCATACCGTCAACAGCTCCCACCTGTCGTGGAGTGTCGGGGTCCATGCTTGCCCCGCCAGATCGGTGGCATACCTGGTCGTGCAGGACGCCATCGATCAGCTGCTCGACGCACTGCCCGAGATGCGCCTCGCCATTTCGGCTGCGGAATTGACGTGGCGGCCGGGACCCTTCCACCGCGCTCTTGCCTCACTACCGGTCGTATTCCCGGAATCACCTCCCCTGCAGTTCGTCTAAATGCGGGAGCGTCAGATCAACGGCTCTGGCGCACTTCCTGTGGTCGGTGAGCGTGTATGAGGGCACTATGTCGGCGCCCCCGCTTCGCCGGGAGCTACCACATTCTATTGTGGACCGGCGGCGTCAGCCGTTGGGCCAGCGTTGACGGTTCGACAACTCGACGACCTGGAGAACAGGGGCAGTTGCGCGTCAAGGATGTGACGAGACGGTCGACAGCGGCCCCCCGGGGGTAGGCGGCCTGCCCGTCAGCGAATGCTGGTGGAGCAGGAGGTAGCTGAACACGACGGTGGCGAGCGTTGCCGTCACGGCCGTCAGGAGGCGCATGGCGATCGCGATGAGCAGCCGCCCGCCCGATCTCGATACCGCCGTCATGTGCCTGCTCCTGGTGTTCGGGGCTCGGTTCTGAACCGTCACCAGTGGTGTCGTGACGCGGGCACAGATCGTTAGCAACTGGGCGGCAATACAGTGGCTCGGGGAATCGGCGTCCGTGACCGCTCGCGCGGCAGGCGCGGTGTCGCGGCAATATATTGATCAGACGGCCGGGACGGGCTGACAACGCGGGCAGAAGTAGATGCCGCGTTCGCGCTGGACGACGCGATCGAAGTCGGGGGCGGTGTCGCCGAGCAGGTCGGCCACCAGCGGTGTGCCGCAGCGTTGACACGGGCGGTGAGCGCGGCCATAGGCCAGGGGACGTCGCGGCGGTGTGCGGACGGCTTCGGTGAGAACTCGATTCGCCTCGTTGACCAGGGCGAGCAGGTCGGGGACGGCACCGACCCTGGTAGCCGGGTGCACCCGGCGCAGGAAACAGATCTCGCTGCGGAAGATATTGCCGATGCCGGCCAGATTGCGCTGATCGAGCAGCGCGACGCCGATCGACTGATCCGGATAGCGCTCCAGCCGCCGCACGGCGTCCGCCGCGTTCCAATTCGGACCGAGCAGATCCGGTCCGAGATGGTCGACGATCCGGTGCTCCTCGCTCACCCGCACTACTTCGACGGTGCCCAACGAGAAGCCGACGGCCTCCACCTCGTCGGTACTCAGCACGAGCCGCGCGGCGACCCGAGGTTTGGTCCACCGCTGCCCGCAGTGGAAGACGCGCCAACTGCCTTCCATCTTCAGGTGGGTGTGCACACTCACGGTTGGGGTCCGGATGAACAGGTGCTTGCCGTAGCTGCCCACGCTGTCGACCACCTCGTCGCGCAGGTCGACCGTCGCGTATCGCGGCACTCGGAAGTCGCTGCGCGTCAGCGTCTTTCCGGCCAACGCCGCACGCAGACGCCGTGCGGCCAGGTAGACGGTGTCGCCCTCAGGCATGTCGCCGCTCCGATCGCGCCGGCTCTGCCTGGGCACCCGGGTCCGGGAGATCGGCACGCGGCGGAGCGGCGGGGCCGGGCACCCGGCCGGTCGGCCCGCTGCCCGCGATGTCGGCCGTGCACCGGGAGGCGGGCAGCCGGCCGCATTGTCGCACCGCGGTTGCCCTGGTGACCTCCGCGTGCGCCCTGGTAAACAAATTCATGGTCGGCTCCGCAGGCGAAGCCCACGTGGGGTTGCGGAGAAGCCCGCCTCGAGGAGGAAGCCGGCGAAAGTGTTGCCGTGCACGGTGTCGCCGTTGACGCGGTCGATGACCAGTGCGTCGACCCGGCGGCGGTGCACCAGATCGGCCAGTGCCTGTGCGGCGCGGCGGCGCGCATCGGGATTCTCGGTGAAGGTCAACAAAGTCTTGCCCCCGCGTTCCAGGTAGAGGACGAGGTCACCGTCGACCAGCACGACCAGGGCCCCGGCTTTTCGTCCCGGTCGGTGCCCGCCCTCGACGTCGCCTTTCGGCCAGGCCAGCGCCGCGCCGTAGGGGTTCGCGGGATCACACGCGGCCAGCGCGAGCACGGCGCCGCTCGGCGGCCTGCTCTCGGGGCGGGCGCGCTCGGCGTCGAAGGAACGCAACCGGTCCACCACATCGGTGGTGGAGAACTGGGCGCCGCCGAGCGAGTCGACGAAATAGCCACGGCGGCAGCGCCCGCGATCTTCGAACTCGGTGAGCACGCGATACATCAGTGCGAAGCCGCCGGCGACGCCCTCGTTCTGCACTGATCCTCTGGTCAGCACCCCATAGCGTTCCAGGAGCAAATCCGCGGTCGCGTGTGCGCGCACCGTGTTGTCCGACACCCGCTCCGGCAGCAGCGACCATCGCCCTGCGACAGCGGGCGGACCGGACCGGGTCGGCATACTCGGCCTGGGTAGATAGGCCCGACCACGGGGTGCGCGCCGCGGTGTCCGATGCGCGGTGGTGGTCCGCGTCGTGCCGGACAGCAGTGCCCGCACCGGTGCGAATGTGTCCCCGGAAACCACGCCCGCCCAGACCAGGTCCCACAGCGCCGCGGCGATCGCCGTATCGTCGAGCAGTCCGGTCGCATCCGACAGTTGCCGAAAGAAGAACGCGCCGCCGCCCTGGGGCACCGGCACCAGGTGCGGAGCGTCGCCGGCGAGCGCGTCCAGTCGGGTTGCCGTGGCGTCGTATTCGGACGGTGATCGCCGTCCGTCCGGTTTCCTCTCGGGTGCGCCGTCATTCGGAGACCGCCCGGAAATCGCCGAGTCACGAGTGCCGGGCGCCCGGCGGTCGGTAGCGTCCCCGGATCGCATTTCATCGAGCTGGACCGGCGCTCGGTGCGGGTCCCCGGTGGGTGGGGGTGTCCACGGCACCAGGGCGGCGCCGAGCGCCGCCAGTAGTCGCCGGTGCGTGTCCGAAAAGTCGATCTCGTCCGGCGGCGCCAAGGTGAACGGGGCATGGTCGGTCAGATGCAAGGCGATCCAGCCGTCCTTAGCGGTGATCGCACCGTGGCCGGACCAGATCACCTCGCCGGTCGCCATGAGCTCGTCGAGCATGGCGGGGGAGTAGTCACGCACTCGTGCGGGCAGGACCAGCGATTCCCACGCCGACGCCGGAATCGGTACGCCGGCGAGCTGTTCCACCACGGCCGCCACACCGTCGACGCCGCGCAACTCACTGGTGTCGACATGCTGCCAGGATGCCAGGAAGCGGGCGAGCGCCGCGGTCGACACCGGTTCGACCTCGTGCCGTGCCGCGGCGAGTGACCGGCGGCGCAGCCGGCGCAGCACCTGCGCGTCACACCATTCCGATCCGGTGGCCGCAGGGCTGAATTCCCCTTCCACCACCCGCTTTTCGGTGGCGAGCCGGTGCAGCGCGGTGGCCGCGACAGCAGTGCCGAGGCCGAACCGGGCCGCGACCGCCGCGGTATCGAACGGGCCGTGCGTGCGCGCGTAGCGGCCGACCAGGTCGCCGAGCGGGTCGGCCACCGGTTCGATGAACGCCGCCGGAGTGCCGATCGGCAGCGGCACCCCCAGTGCGTCGCGTAGCCGTGCCGCATCCTCCACCGCCACCCACCAGACCCGGCCCGCGAACGTCACATCCAGTGCCCGACGCGCAGTCACCAGGCTCCCGAACCAGGCGGCCGGATCCGCATCGCAGCGCTCGGCTGCTTCGGCGGCGGTGAGCGGTCCGAGCAACCGCAGCAGATCGGCCAAACCCTCCGCGTCCCTGGCGCGACGTTCCGGGATGAGCCGCTGCAACTCTCGTTCGGTCTGGTCGATGACCGCCGCGTCGAGCAGCTCACGCAGTTCGACTCGGCCGAGCAGTTCGGCGAGCAGCCCCGAGTCGAGCGAGAGCGCGGCGGCGCGGCGCTCGGCCAGGGGGCTGTCCCCGTCGTACATGAACTGCCCGATGTAGTCGAACAGCAGGGCGTTCGCGAACGGCGACGGCGTCGTCGTCGCGACCTCGATCAGCCGCACCTGGCGGCGCGCCACCCGGCTGAGCAGGTCTCGCAGCGACGGCAGATCATAGACATCACGGAGGCATTCGCGCACCGTCTCCAACAGGATTGGGAAGTCGGGAAACTTGCGGGCCACATCGAGCAGTTGGGCCGAACGTTGGCGTTGCTGCCACAGTGGGGCGCGCTTGCCCGGATCGCGTCGGGGTAGCAGGAGTGCGCGCGCGGCGCACTCGCGAAACCGGGAGGCGAACAGTGCCGATCCGCTGACCTGTTCGGTGACGATGTCGTCGATCTCATCGGGCTCGAAGACGAACAATTCCGCACCGGGCGGATCGTCGGTGGTGTCGGGCAGCCGCACCACGATGCCGTCGTCGGAGGCGTTCGGCGCGGCATCCACGCCGAACCGTTCGCGAAGTCGTGCTCCGATGGCCAGCGCCCATGGCGCGTGCACCGGTAGGCCGTACGGCGAATGCAGGACCAGCCGCCAGTCGCCGAGTTCGTCGCGGAACCGCTCGACCAGCAGCGTTCGATCGGTGGGCAGCTGGCCGGTCGCGGAGAGCTGTTCATCGAGCAACGTGATCAGATTCGCGGTCGCGTTGTCGTCCAGACCGGCCGAGGCCATGATTCGCGCGAGGCCGTCCTGCGCCGGATCGGCGCGGGCAGCAGCCGAGGAAGCATCGGCCTTGTGCCGCACCACTTTTCGGGTATGTGCCACACTGTTCGACGCGGCGACGCGCTCCTGGCCGACTGTGCGCACGAACTCACCGAGCGCCGCGCCGAGTTCCGCGGGCCGCCCGAGTCCGTCGCCATGCCAGAACGGCAACCGGCCTGGCTGTCCGAACGCCGGCGTGACCAGCACCCGATCGAAGGTGATCTCTTCGATCCGCCAGCTCGTCGCCCCGAGCGCGAACACGTCGCCGACCCGGGACTCGTAAACCATCTCCTCGTCGAGTTCCCCGACCCGTGAGGCCTTTTCTCCGACCATGTACACCGCGAACATGCCGCGGTCGGGAATTGCTCCGCCCGAGGTCACGGCTAGGCGCTGCGCACCGGGCCGCCCGGTGAGCGTCCCCGCGTCGCGGTCCCAGACCAGTCGGGGCCGCAACTCGGCGAACTCGTCGGAGGGATACCGCCCCGCCAGCAGATCCAGCACCGATTCGTAGGCCGAACGCGGCAGCGACGCATAACTTCCCGTGCGGCGCACGGTGTCGAACCACGCGTCGACGTCGATCGGATCGAGCGCGCACGCCGCGACCGTCTGCTGCGCGAGAATGTCCAGCGGGTGCGCCGGGATCTGGATCGCTTCGATATGGCCCGAGGTCATCCGCCGCGCGGCCACCGCGCAGCGGATCACATCGGTGCGATGCTTGGGAAAGATCACCCCGCGCGAGATCTCGCCGACTCGATGCCCGGCCCGGCCGATCCGCTGCAACCCGCTGGCTACCGAGGGCGGCGCCTCCACCTGCACCACCAGGTCGACTGCGCCCATGTCGATGCCGAGTTCCAGGCTGCTGGTCGCGACGACACAGCGCAGCCGTCCGCTTTTCAGATCGTCTTCGATCAGCGCGCGCTGCTCCTTGCTCACCGAACCGTGGTGCGCGCGTGCCAGCAGGAGACTTGCGCCGTGGATCACTTCGGTGGGCGAACCGAGCTGCGCGGGGGGCCGGAGTCCGGCGCGCGCGTCCGGCCCCGAGGCGGCAGCGGGCGCAACCATGGCGAGCCCCGGCGCCGAATCGGGCACAGGCGGCTCCGACTCGTCGAGCCGCGCGCCATAGGCCTCGTTCAGCCGGGCCGTGAGACGCTCGGCCAGCCTGCGCGAATTCGCGAACACGATCGAGGAGCGATGGTCCAGAACGAGGTCCACGATCGCCGCGTCCACGTGCGGCCAGATTGATCCGGGCTGGTCGGAATCGCCCGGCTCGGTCATGTCCGGAACCGGCACCCGCACCGACAAGTCGAACGTCTTGGGCGCGGGTGGCGCGACGAGGGTGATCGGCGCGTCCCCGACCAGGAACCGCCCGACCTCCGCCGCAGGCCGCACCGTCGCGGACAGGCCGATCCGCTGCGCGGGTCGTTCGGTCAGTAGATCGAGCCGGGCCAGCGACAACGCCAGATGCGCGCCGCGCTTGGAACCGGCGATCGCGTGCACCTCGTCCACGATCACCGTGCCCACGTCGCGCAAGGTCTCCCGTGCCGCCGAGGTGAGCATCAGGAACAGCGATTCCGGTGTGGTGATCAGGATGTCCGGCGGAGTGCGCTGGATGGACCGCCGATCGGCGGCGCTGGTATCGCCCGAGCGGACGCCGACGGTGATCCGCGGCGGGTCGAGCCCCAAACGTTTGGCGGTCTGTGTCACGCCGACCAGCGGCGCCCGCAGATTGCGCTCCACATCCACCGCGAGCGCTTTCAGTGGCGATATGTAGAGCACCGAGGTCCGCGGCTGCTCGGCGGGCCGTTCCCGCGTCGCGAGGCGATCGATCGCCCAGAGGAATGCCGAGAGGGTTTTTCCCGATCCGGTCGGCGCGACGACCAGCGTATGGTCGCCCGCCGCGATCGCGTCCCAGGCCCCGAGTTGAGCTGCCGTCGGCGCGGGGAACGCGCCGTCGAACCACTCTTGGGTGGCGCGGGAGAACTGGGCCATGGCATCAGTGTGCACCGGGGTACCGACACGCCGTACGGTTCGCCTCGGCGAAGCGGGAGCAATCGAAGTACGGTCGTCAGCGTCTCGCCGTACGCTTCGATCCGTGCAAAAGGTGCTCAGACTCGACCTGGTCAGCCATGGCATGACCGAGGCGATGCGAAAGGCACGTTTTCCGGTCGATGAATCGCTGACCGAGGCAGGCCGCCGGGCCATCTCCGACTGTGGCCCGCTCACCGCCGCGCGAGTGCTCACCGGACCGGAGCGCAGGACTGTGGAGACCGCCGCGCTGTTGGGGCTACCCGGCGAAGAGGACACCAGGCTGCGGGATCTCGATGCGGGCGCGTGGCGTGGCGGGCAGCTGATGTCGGTGCCCCAGGACGAGCTCTACGCCTGGCTGACCGACCCCGGGTTCAGCGGGCACGGCGGCGAGTCCGTGGTGGACGTGATCGAGCGGACCAGACAGTGGATGGCCGAGATCGCCGCGGCCGGGATGTCCACGATCGCGGTCACCCACCCGGCGGTGATCCGGGCGGCGCTGCTGGTGACGCTGGACGCACCGCCCAAATCGTTCTGGCGGATCGACATTCCGCCGGGCAGCGTCACCCGCCTGCACTATCGCGGTGAATGGACGTTGCACTTCACGGCGTGACGGCCCAGGAGAACCGCTCCTGGGCCGTTTTCCGGTGCGCGGCTAACAGCTTGTCGGCGCGGGTTCGCCGCGGAACCTGGCTTCGACGTAGTTCCAGGCGTCGACGAATCCGGCCACGGCCGTGGTCATGTGCTCGGCGATGTCATAGGGGCGAAATTGCAGCGGCGCCCCCGCTCTGCAGTACCGGTCGACGACCTCGGCGACCGGGCCGAAGAAGGTGAGTTCATCGAAGCGGCCCTGCCAGAACAAGGTGGGAACGGTCGGAACGCCTTCGAAATAGCGCAGGCTGTTCTCGCGCAGGACGGCGTGTGCCTCGGGGCTGTTCATCAGATTCTTGGACGCGGCCATCTGCTCGGCGTTGCGGAAGATTCCGTGGAAGAGCAGGAAGCGGCGGCAGGCGTCGTGCGTGAATTCCCGGAACCACAGACCATTTGCGTTGAGCTGGTCCGAGATCGGCAGCCGGTCCGGGTATTCGCGTTCCAACCCCATGGCCGCGGCGAAGGCCAGGCCGAAACCGGGGTGCGGCGCGAAGCCGAGCGTCAGGGCCATCTCTTCGAGATCGGCGGGGACCCCGCCGGCGACAGCGGCGGTGAGCTGTAGATCCGGCGCGTATGTCGGTTGCAGCGCGGCCGCCCACGCGGTGGCCATTCCGCCACCGGAGTAGCCCGCGATGGCCACCGGGGAATCGGCCAGACCGAGATCGGCGACCTTGCGCACGGCCCGGACGCTGTCGAGGGTCATCATGCCGCTCAGGCGCGCCGCACCGTAGGCGGAGGTGGGGCCGAGGTAGTCCGGCACCGAGATCGCCCATCCGCGGCCGATGGGCAGCATCGCGCCGACCGCGTCCTGCAGTTCGCCGTTGAATAGCGATCGTGACGGATTGCACTGGGTGCCGAGGGAATTGATCAAGGCCTGGTAGGAGACCAGCGGCGGGTTCTCGACCCCGACCGGGAGCAGCACGGTCGTCATGCCGAGGACGGGTTTGCCCTGCGAACTGGTGGAACGGAACGCCACCTGCCAGCCCTCGGTACCCAGATAGAAACCGGTGTCGATCTTGCGGGTCCGCACGACGTCACCCGGCTGGAGTGCCGCGAGGTCGGCGGGTGCGGCGTAGAACGGATCAGGATCTGGCGTGGGATACATCGGCTGAGCGGTCGCGGGGAGGCCGAGCGAGCCGACCGACACGAGGCTCAACAGCAGAATCGCGCACCTGAACGGAACTCTGAACACCTTTTTCCTTCGAAGTTCAGCCGCCACCGACGCACCGGCCGATGGCGGAGACGCCGCGGCGATGGTGATTCGGACGGACCGGCACTGCACGGGAAGCTGCAGCGAACCACCTCGTTCACTGCGGATGGAGGAAAAAAGAGCCAGCCGGAACGAGCGTGAGCGATCTCGGTGGATTGGCACGCTTTCTTCGGCCCCGAGACCGCCGGGTAACCACGGTGGGGGCTCCATCCGCTGCGAAAGATAGCGCCGAAGCGGGACCGATGCCTACTCGAAAAGGGTAATTGGGACATCTCACAATGACTTCGGGTGTCGCATGCATCAAGATCACTACGCATTCGTCGACTCGGGCGCCCGAACTCTCGCGGAGTGTCCGTTCAGGTGCGGCTGAGCACCCGCCGAGCGCCGAGTGGGCTGCGCAGATCGACTACGACTACGCCGTATTCTCGTTTCTGCTCCGGGTTCGCGTTCTGGCACGGTGGCATCCCGCGGTGCAGACCTCGGATGAGTTCGACGCTCACCAGTTCTGCCGATTCCTCGATCTGCGCCGTGAAACCGATGCTCGAGCAGCCGACCGGTCCAGGGATGTGGATAGCGAGTCTGTCCTTGCCGTCCTCGGTGTCATAGGTCGAGAAGGGGACCGCGGCACTGGGTTCCAGATCCGCCGAGTGCGGGATGACGACCATGGTCCCGCCCACATAGTGCCGGGGGCCGGGGTCTGCCCGCATTTCCGACGTCGAATTCGCGGGCGCCTCCGCCGGGGACGTGGCGACCGGGCCCGCCGAGGGGGCCAGCTGTCGGCCGCACGCGGTCGGCGCGCCGACGGCGGCCACCACGACTATCGCCGACGCGACCCGCCTGCGCATGCCCATCATCCCCCCACCTTCACACAGGTCGCGCTCGACGTGACGGAGGTAGCTACGTGGGTGCGTCGGGGTCGGTAGTCGCCGCTGTTCCGATTCGGGACGGCAGCACCGACGGTCGCGGCGGCCAAAGCGTCGGGATGCCGGGCACACGGACCTCGCAGGCTGCATAGGTAGCGCCATCTCGATAGCGTCACAGTGGGCAGAGTGCTCAACATATAGGGTCTCTATTGTGCGTTTGGTCACTTAAGGACAGGATATCGGGGAGAAGTGCTCAACGATGTGGGGTACCCGATCGGTACCGAGTGAATGGGTGATCTGGATGACCGAGCTTGCCGACCGCGATCTGTTCGCCGCTCCCTATGATCTTGCCGACCGGTACCGGGTCGGCGCGGGGAGCGTGCTGCTCACCGGTGTCCAGGCGATTGCTCGGCAGCTGGTCGAACAGCATGTGCGTGACCTGCGCGCCGGGCGTCGGGTCGGCACGTTCGTGTCGGGGTATCAGGGCAGTCCACTCGGGGGTGTGGACAAGATGCTGGCCGGGATGCCCGATGTCCTGGCCGAGCACGACATCACATTCGTTCCAGGGTTGAACGAGGAACTCGCCGCCACCTCGGTCTGGGGCAGCCAGGCCGATCTGCCCCTGGGCGCCGCGACTCACGATGGCGTCGTCGGAGTCTGGTATGGCAAGGGGCCCGGGCTCGACCGCGCAACCGATTCTCTGCGACACGCCAACATGTACGGCGCGAACGCGCGCGGTGGTGTGCTGCTGCTGGTCGGTGACGATCCGGCGTCCAAGTCCTCCACCGTGCCCGCGGTCAGCGAGCGCTCCCTGGCGGCCATGAACATTCCGGTGCTGTTCCCGCGCAACGCCCGCGAGATCATCACGATGGGATTGCACGGTGTCGCTCTGTCGCGTGCCTCGGGATGTCTGGTGGCATTGAAGATCGTCGCCGACGTCGCGGACGGCGCCTGGACGGTCGATGGGGCGGTCGGCGACATCGACATCGTCGTGCCCGAGATCGACTGGGAGGGCCGCCCGTTCAGTTACCGTCAGCGTCCGATGGCGGCCCCGGCCGACAGCGTGCTCGCCGAGGCCGACCTCTACGGCCCACGCTGGGAGCTGGTGCGCGCTTACAGCACGCGCAACGGGCTGGACGTGATCGAGGTGAACCCGGCCCGGGCGTCGGTCGGGATCGCGGCGACCGGACCCGCCTTCGATGCCGTCCGCCAGGCGCTGATCGACCTCGGGGTGGATGACGACGGGCTGCGCCGCGCCGGAGTGCGACTCCTGCGCATCGGCATGCCGTATCCGATCGCACCCGACCGGGTCCGGGAGTTCGCCGACGGGCTCTCCCGCCTGATCGTCGTCGAGGACAAGACCGCGTTCGTCGAGACGCAGCTCCGCGACATCCTGTACGGCACGCCGGGCGGGCCGGAGATCATCGGCAAGCGCGACGCCACCGGACGCCCGTTGTTCCCCCAGGATGGTGAACTCACCACCGCGCGTATCACCGCGCCGCTGCGTCGAGCGCTCGACGGCTATCTGGACCTGAAACGTCCATTACCTCAGCCGCTCTCGCTGTCGGTCCTATCGACCACGCGTGCCGCCTATTTTTGTAGCGGCTGCCCGCACAACCGCTCCACCGCGATACCGGAAGGGTCGCTCGCGGGCGGTGGGATCGGCTGTCACACCATGGTGACCATGTCCGGACGCG
Source organism: Nocardia sp. NPDC049220 (assembly GCF_040647855.1). NCBI lineage: Bacteria > Bacillati > Actinomycetota > Actinomycetes > Mycobacteriales > Nocardiaceae > Nocardia > Nocardia sp. NPDC049220. The sequence goes on along the minus strand of NZ_JBEZDA010000027.1, from coordinate 29,792 downwards.
CCGACAGCCAGGTCACCGGGTTGACCCAAATGGGTGGCGAGGGCGCGCAGTGGATCGGCCAAGCCCCGTTCACCGATGTCGCGCACCTGTTCCAGAACATCGGTGACGGCACATATTTCCACTCCGGCCAGCTCGCCGTGCAGGCGTGCGTCGCCGCGGGTGTGAATATCACCTTCAAACTGCTGCACAACGATGTTGTCGCGATGACCGGCGCCCAGAACGCCGAAGGCGCGCTCACGGTACCGATGCTGACGCACAAACTGACCACCGAGGGGGTTCGACAGGTCATCATCTGCGCCGACGAACCGGCGCGCTACCGCAAGCGCGATCTCGCCGCGGGAACCCTGCTGTGGCACCGGGATCGACTCGACGAAGCCCAGCGCATGTTGCGCGAGATCCCCGGCGTGACGGTGCTCATCTATGACCAGCACTGCGCCGCCGACGCGCGGCGCCGGCGCAAGCGCGGCACCCTGCCGGTCCGCCGCACCCGGGTGATCATCAACGAGGCGGTGTGCGAGGGCTGCGGCGACTGCGGCGTCAAGAGCAACTGTCTGTCGGTCCAGCCGGTGGACACCGAATTCGGCAGGAAGACCAGGATCGACCAGACCTCGTGCAACACCGACTACAGCTGTCTTAACGGTGACTGTCCGTCGTTCGTCACCGTCGAGCTGCCCGATCCAGCGAAGGCGACCACGCGCGCCAGGACTCGGCGGCCTGAGCCGCCGCGGTTGCCCGAACTTCCGCACGTGCCGCCGGTCTCGACGCAGAACGTCTTCCTCGCCGGTATCGGCGGGACCGGGATTGTCACGGTCAATCAGGTGTTGGCGACCGCGGCGCTGCGGGCCGGATACGAGGTGGCGAGTCTGGATCAGATCGGTTTGAGTCAGAAGGCCGGCCCGGTGGTCTCCCACCTGCGGTTCGTGCTCGGCGAACTGGAACCGGCCAACCGGCTGACACCCGCCTCGGCCGACTGCATCGTGGCCTTCGACCTGCTCGCCGCCACCGACACCAAGAATCTCGCGTACGGGTCCAACACGTCCACCGTTTCGGTCGCTTCGACCAGCAAGACGCCGACCGGCGACATGGTCTACGACAAGTCGGTCGGCTATCCGGAGGAGAGCCTGCTGCTGTCCCGGTTGGCGCAGGTTTCACGTTCGGTACGCTCGTTCGATGCGTTGGCCGCTGCCGACATGCTGTTCGGAAACACCGCCGCCGCCAATTTCCTGCTGGTCGGCGCCGCATACCAAGCCGGAGGATTGCGCCTTCCCGCCGCGGCGATCGAAGAGGCCATCGCGATCAACGGTGTCGCGGTCGAGGCGAATATCGCCGCCTTCCGGTGGGGCCGCGCCGCAGTCGCCCAGCCGGACGACTTCGCCGCCGCCACCACTCGGCGGCCGCGACCGAGATCCGAGATCGCGGTTCCGGCGGACCTGTTCGAGGAATTGACCGCGACGGGCGAGACCCGACGCCTGGTCGAGTTGCGCGCCGTAGAGCTGATCGGCTTTCAGAGCGTCGAGGTCGCCCGCACCTATGTCCGGACGGTGCAACGGATCTGGGCGGCGCAAGAGCGGGTCGGCGATCGCACCGAATTGAGCGAGCAGGTAGCGCGCGGGTTGTACAAGTTCACCGCGTACAAGGACGAATACGAGGTGGCGCGCAGGCTCACCGATCCGGATTTCCTCGACGACGTCACAGCACAGCTTCCCGATGGCGCGAACCTGACCTACCGGCTGCACCCACCGACCCTGCGCGCCATGGGTCGCGAGAAGAAGATCGGAATCGGTCCGCGCGGCCACATCGCACTGCGCCTGTTGGCCAAGGGGAAGCGTCTGCGCGGCACCAAGTTCGATCCGTTCGGTTACGCGCATGTGCGCCGGGTGGAACGCGCCTTGCTCGGCCACTACACCGGGATGGTGACCACACTGGCCGACACCCTCGATGCGGCGGGCTACGACCGCGCTGTGGCGGCCGCGGCTCTGCCCGATTTGGTGCGCGGCTACGAAGGCATCAAGCTCGCCAACGTCGAGCGTTATTGTGACCGCTTGCGTGAGCTCGGCATCGAGCCTCCACGGGTGTAGAGGACGCTACTATCGCGATCGAATTCGGCCCCGGCCCCCGCTCTGTCCCTCTCGGTCGGTGTGCGGTCCGGGTGTCGCAGTTCGATGCGGGAGCAGTCGCCGAGAGGCGTTGGCGCTGTGCGGTCTTGGTCGCAGCGTCGGGCTGGACACGGTCCGACACCCGCTCACGATCATCGAGCAGGTCGATTGGCGCACACCTGGCGTCCGCGTAGCGAGATGGCGGGACTCATCCAGAATGCGGTGTTCCCCGCCGGACCGCTGCGTGGAAACCCCTTCGGCTGACGGGCACTTCAGGCGTTGGTGGGTTTTGTCCGCGGTGTCCGTTAGTGAGGCGATCGTGCTGGACGCGGAGCCGTCCCCGTGCGACTCGAAAAACAGGACCCCGTGGCGGACGGGCTCAGATTATCCGGGTGCCAATCCACCATTCACCGGATCGTCGGCCGCCCAAGCCGTGGGTGTGGGGTCACCGGCGCCGAGTGCTGCGACATGCCCGGGCGCGACCGGCCTGGACCGCTCAGTTCTGAGTTACACATCGCCGCCGGGCGTGTGGGGCCGACAGCCATATCGGCAGACGCCTTCCCCATAGCTGGCTAGAGTTAACCGTAATAATATCGACGAAAATCGAGGTGCCTCCATTGGATTCATGACACTTCGGCGGAGGAGTCTCTGTGCCAACTCTCGAAATCGCCGCGGCCCCCGGCGGCCTGCCGCTGCTGGGACACGCCCTGCGACTACGTAATGATCCCCTGGGATTCTTCACCTCGTTGCCGCAGTACGGCGAGATCGTGCAGATCAGGCTAGGCCCCGAACGGGCCTTTGTGGTCAGTTCAGCGGAACTGGCGCGCGAAGTGCTCGTCGTCCAGCCGCGAAAGTTCGACAAGGGCGCGCAGATCAAAAATGCCCGCGGGCTGATCGGCAACGGTTTGCTCAGTTCCGAAGGCGACGTGCACAAGCAGCAGCGCCGCCTGATGCAACCGGCGTTCCGTCGCGAACGGATTGCGGAGTACGCGCAGACCATGCGGGAGCAGATTGTGGCGCGTACCGACGCTTGGCATAGCGGAAAGGTGCTCGATGTTCGAGTCGAGATGACCGCGATGACGCTCGCGGTCACCGCCAAGACGCTGATCTCCGCCGAGCCGGGCAAGGATCTGGTGGCGGAGATGCAGCATAATCTCCCGCGTCTACTAGACCTGATGTACCAGCAGCTGACCACCCCGCTCGCGGCGCTGAACAAGCTACCACTGCCGCGGAACCGTGAATATGCCGCGGGTTTGGCGCGACTGCACTCGATGATCGACACCGTCATCGCCGATTACCGGCAGAGCGAGAATCCCCGGCACGATCTGCTGAGCATACTGCTCGAAGAGACGGATGAAGAGACCGAAAAGGGGTTGTCGGATACGGAGATTCACGACCAGATCACGACTATCCTCGTCGCTGGATCGGAAACCACGGCGGCGACCCTGGCATGGGTGTTCGGCGTGCTCGCCGAGCATCCAGAGGTGGAGGCGCGACTACACGCCGAAGTGGATGACGTACTCGATGGCAGACCTGCGGAATACGCCGACGTCCGGCGACTCGCTTACACCGCCCAGGTGATCAGCGAGGCGCTGCGCTGCTTCCCGCCGGCCTGGATCATCACCCGCCGCGCCACCCAGGACCTGGAACTCAAAGGATATCCGATCCCGAAGGGTGCTTCGGTGATCGTCAGTCCCTATATCGTGCAACGTGATCCGCGCCTGTTCGCGGATCCGGAGAAGTTCGATCCGGACCGATGGCTGCCGGAGCGGGCAGCACAGATTCCCCGAGATGCGATCATCCAGTTCGGAAACGGGCCACGCAAGTGCATCGGTGACGTCTTCGCGATCGTCGAGGGGACTCTGGCCCTCGCCACGATCGCGGCCCGATGGCGACTGCGAGCGGAGCCGGGCACCACGATGGAAAAGATCGCCGCGTCTACCTACACTCCGCGCAATCTGTTTCTGACCGCGGAGCTGCGCCGCGCCTGAACCCCGCGATAGGGTTCGCTGCCTGTCGGGTTGCGTCGCTGATGTATCCAATGCTAGCTGCGCGACCCGACCAGTCAGCGGTTCGATGAGCGATTGCCCGTCTGCTCCTCGGTCCGGATCGCGGGGTCGTTGTTGCAGGCGGCGTTGCTGATCACGACCGGCTGATGCTCGGGCAACCAGACACCGTCGATGAGGATCGGCTGCTGAGGGTAGGTGATCAGGAAGTTCGCCAGCGGCGGGTCGTCGAACAAGACCTCGTCCAAGGCTTCACGGGAGGACAGGTTCCCGCCCATGACACTGCCGCCGAACCGATCGTCGGTGAGCATCACCAGCAAGGTGTTGACAATCGAATTCAGCAGGAACTCGATCCCCGTGCCGGTGTGGTAGCTGATCAGCAGGGTGGCCGGAACGCCTGGCGCCAACTCGGCCGGCGCCGAAGAGTCATATTGGCTTCGCATTTCACGGTAGACGCGGTGCGGGTCGGCGGCGAATTCCGGCGCATGCGTCGGCTGCCCGAGGGTCGTCGGAATCGAGTGGCGAGCCGCGGAAGATCGGGCAGGACTGGGTGCGCATGTGGGGCGGCGTACTCGAGGATGGAACTCCATAAACTTCGTGTGCGCTACGGGTCGTGCAGCACACATTCCGTGTCGAGTCGCTGCTCCGGTGCGCGACTTGCCCGTTTCCGGCCGGACCGCCTGACCGCATGTCGCCGGGTCTGCGTTGAATCCTCGTGCATAGCACCATCTTTCCGAATGTCGACCGGCACGCGATCCTGGCCGTATCGGACGGCGAGCGAGTCGGTCACGCCGATGGGGCGTTCACGCTCGAGACTTACTCGCCTGTGCTGTCGGGGATGCATCGGGCCCTGGCGGCGCGCGGAGTTTCGACTGGGCGAGGCAGGCCCAGACCCACGGTCGATCCGGAATCCTGAGTTCGGCCGAGGTTCCCGATTCCGTTCCTTGGGGAAAATGAAAAACGGCCCGGAACACTGTGTCCGGGCCGTTTCCCCTAGTAGCGGGGACAGGATTTGAACCTGCGACCTCTGGGTTATGAGCCCAGCGAGCTACCGAGCTGCTCCACCCCGCGTCGGGTAGGGACAACACTACACAACTGTGCGCCGATGACCGAATCGTGCAGGTGAGGCAGGGTAACGGGGGTGGATCAGCCGAACTCGATGCCCTGTGCGAGGGGGAGTTCGTCGGAGTAGTTGACCGTGTTGGTGGCCCGACGCATGTACGTCTTCCAGGAGTCCGATCCGGATTCGCGGCCGCCGCCGGTCTGCTTTTCGCCACCGAACGCGCCGCCGATCTCGGCGCCGGAGGTACCGATATTGACGTTGGCGATACCGCAGTCGGACCCGTCGGCGGCCAGGAAGCGCTCGGCCTCGCGCTGGTCGGTGGTGAAGATCGAGGACGAAAGGCCCTGCGGCACTTCGTTGTGCAAGGCGATCGCGCGGTCGAAGTCGTCGTAGCCGAGCACGTACAGAATGGGTGCGAAGGTCTCTTCTTGGACCACGGCGGTCTGGGCGGGCATGCGCACGATAGCGGGCCGCACGTAGTAGGCGTCGTCACCGAATCCGTCGACTCGCTCGCCACCGCAGACCAGTTCGCCGCCGTCGGCGATCGCCTTCTCCAGTGCGGCGCGCATCCCGAGGTAGGCTCTGCGGTCGATCAGTGGGCCGACCAGCACCCCGTCGTCGAGCGGGTTGCCCACGGGTAGTTGCCGATACGCGTGTTCGAGTCGTTCGACCAGTGGACCGACCACGTCGCGATGCACGATCAGCCGCCGCAATGTCGTGCACCGCTGCCCGGCGGTGCCTGCGGCCGCGAACACGATCGCCCGCGCCGCGAGCTCCAGATCGGCCGACGGCGTGACGATCGCGCCGTTGTTGCCGCCCAATTCCAGCAGGCTACGCCCGAGCCGTTTGGCCACGCGGGGCGCGACAAGTCGGCCCATGCGCACCGATCCGGTCGCGCTCACCAGCGCCACCCGCTCGTCCTCGACCAGTCGGGACCCGACCTCGCTCGCCCCCTGAATCAGTTGATGTACTTCGGGGTCCGCGCCGACATCGACGGCTGCGCGGCGTAGCAGGGTGTGACAGGCCACCGCCGTCAGTGGCGTCGTCTCCGATGGCTTCCACACCACGGTGTCACCGCAGACCAGCGCGACCGCCGTGTTCCAAGCCCACACCGCGACCGGGAAGTTGAACGCCGAGATCACCCCGACCACGCCGAGCGGATGCCAGGTCTCCATCAACCGGTGCCCCGGCCGCTCCGACGGCATGGTGCGTCCGTACAGCTGCCGGGACAGGCCGATGGCGAACTCGCAGATGTCGATCATCTCCTGTACCTCGCCGGCGGCCTCGGCGGGGATCTTGCCCGCCTCCAGCGTCACCAGTTCGGCGAGGTCGCTCTTGTGCGCGGTGAGCAGTTCCGCCAGCCTGCGCACCACCGCGGCCCGGACGGGGGCGGGCACGCGGCGCCACGCGCGGAACGCGGTGGCAGCCCGGCCGATCGCGGCATCGACCTCGTCGAGCGTGGTGGCGCGCAGGGTCAACAGCTGCCCTCCGGTGATCGGTGTGCGTGCGGATAGCTCGCCGGGCTCTGGCGGTCGCACGTCGAGTTCGCGCAATAATGCGGCCACGCGAGCAGCCGGTTCCGGGGTGGGCGTGGTGCCGAGTACTTCAGTCATGTGTTGTTCCGCTGTACCTTTCGGCCGCTTCGCGGCGGGTCTATCCCATATATCGGGAGACTGGGGACAAGGTTTCGGGCGCGAGTCGGGCCGCCTGGGTTAGCCTTCGCTGATGGCGGATACACCAGCTAGACCGGCACTCGACGACATCGATCGCCTGTTGATACGTGAACTGATGGCAGATGGCCGGGCCACCCTGTCGAACCTGGCCGAAAAGGCAAGTCTGTCGGTGTCCGCCGTGCAATCGCGGGTACGTCGGCTCGAGGCACGCGGGGTGATCCGCGGGTACACCGCGCACGTCGATCCAGAAGCGCTCGGTCAACTCTTGTCGGCATTCGTCGCGATCACTCCTCTCGACCCGTCACAGCCCGATGATGCGCCCGCCGCCCTGCAGCACATCCCCGGTATCGAGGCGTGTCACTCGGTGGCGGGTGACGAGAGCTATGTCCTGCTGGTGCGGGTGGCGTCCCCGAGACACCTCGAGCAGCTGCTGCAGCAGATCAGAGCGACCGCCAACGTCAGGACTCGAAGCACCATTATCTTGCAGACATTCTATGACAGGGAGCCATAACGTGGAATATATACATCATTTCGTAGAGATTCCGTAAATTTTTGCGTACCCTCGGTGGCGTGACCATCGAACTGGAACGCACTCTCACGGCGGTCACCCCCGCCGCCCGAGTACACGAGATCTTGTCGGCCAGCATCCTCGCCGATGGCTTCGATCTGGTGCTGGACCTACGACAATCCCGCGGCTGCCGTCTCGTCGACGAACGTGACGGCAGCTCCTACCTCGATATGTTCGGCTTCTTCGCGTCCAACGCGCTGGGCATGAATCATCCCGCCCTCGCCGACGACGTCGCGTTCCGCGACGAACTCATCGTCGCGGCGCTGAACAAGCCGAGCAACTCCGACATCTACACCGTCGAGATGGCGCGCTTCGTGGAGACATTCGTCCGAGTGCTCGGTGATCCGCGACTGCCGCACCTGTTCTTCATCGACGGTGGCGGCCTCGCGGTGGAGAACGCACTCAAGATCGCGTTCGACTGGAAGAGCAGGCACAACCAATGCCGCGGCCGTGCACCGGGACTCGGCACCAAGGTGCTGCACCTGACCGGCGCGTTCCATGGCCGCACCGGCTACACCATGTCGCTCACCAACACCGACCCGGTCAAGACCGCGCGCTTCCCCAAGTTCGACTGGCCACGCATCGAGGCGCCGTACCGGACCGAGGCCTTCGACGTCGAGGACGCGGAGGCGCGTGCGCTGGACCAGGCGCGGCGGGCATTCGCGGAAAATCCGTACAACATCGCCTGTTTCATCGCGGAGCCGATTCAGGGTGAAGGCGGCGACCGGCATCTGCGTCCGGAGTTCCTGCAGTCGATGCAGCAGTTGTGCCACGAGAACGACGCGCTTTTCGTCCTCGACGAGGTGCAGACCGGTGTGGGAATGACCGGAACCACCTGGGCCTACCAGCAACTCGAGCTCGCGCCGGACATCGTCGCCTTCGGCAAGAAGACCCAGGTGTGCGGCGTGATGGCGGGCGGGCGGGTGGACGAGATACCCGACAACGTGTTCGCGGTCGGCTCCCGGCTCAACTCGACCTGGGGCGGCAATCTCGCCGACATGGTGCGCACCCGACGCATCCTCGAGGTGCTCGAGCGCGACGAACTGATCGAACGGTCGCGTCCGCTCGGCGCGCACCTGCTCGATCGGTTGCAGACGCTGGCCGCCGAGCACACCGACGTCAGCGAGCCCCGGGGTCGGGGACTGATGTGTGCGATCACGCTGTCCTCGGCCGAGCTGCGCGACCAGGTGCTGACCGCGCTGCGCGAGCGTGAGCACGTGCTGATCCTCGGCACCGGCGAGCGGGGCATTCGCTTCCGCCCACCGCTGACGGTCACCGCCGCCGAACTCGATGAAGCCGTCGCCGCGCTGGACCGAGTGCTGACCGCCATCGTCTGACCTGCGTAAGCGAATGATCCGGGATTCCGGTTGTCCCGGCGCGGACTACGCCGGAATCCCGGATCCACCGCTTAGGCTTCGCACACATGTCCCTTTGTTCACCACTCCCTGAACCGGTGCAGCGCGTGAACCGACAGCGCGGGCACCGAAGGCGTCTACCACATCATTTCGGGGTCGCCCTCGCCGCTGGGGTAGTTGTGGCCGGCTGTGCATCCAGCGACGCGGGCACCGCCAATATCCCGACCGCCCCGGCCACCATGCCCGCCCCGGCTGCCGCCGCGCTCCCGCCCGGCCCGGCCGAACTACTCCCGGGAATGCCCGCGCCGCTCTCGCCCACTGACGTGTACGCCGCCAACCGCGAGCTGAGCCCGAGCGTGGCCGACCACCGCGAACTCGTCTACGTGCCCAACAGCCTGTCGAACACCGTCTCGGTGATCGACCCGAACATTTTCCAGGTGATCGATACCTTCCCGGCGGGTGGCCTGGAGCCTCAGCATGTCGTGCCGTCCTATGACCTGCAGACGCTGTTCGTCACCAATGACCTGCCGCTGGGCAGTGGAAGCCTGTTGCCGATCGATCCGCGCACCGGCAAACCCGGGCAGCCGTTCCCGGTGCGCGATCCGTACAACATGTACTACACACCGGACGGCCGGTTCGCGCTGGTCGTCGCGGAGGCGGACAAATCGCTGGACTTCTACGACCCGCAGACCTGGCAGGAGATGCACAGTCTGCCGGTGCCGGACTGCGCCGGTATCGATCACATGGACTTCACCGCCGACGGCCGCTTCGGGCTGGCCTCCTGCGAATTCATCGGCCGGATGCTTGTGTTCGACGTCGCCGAGCGCCGGGTCGTCAAGATGATCGACCTGCCGGGCGGCCGCTCCGGCAAGCCGCAGGATGTGAAACTGTCACCGGACGGGACTACCTTCTTCGTCGCCGACATGGTCGCGGACGGCGTGTACACCATCGACGCCCATACCTTCGACAACACCGGGTTCGTGCCGACCGGCAAGGGGACGCACGGGCTCTACGTGACCCGTGACTCCCAGCAGATGCTGATCACCAACCGGCACGAGGGCAGCATTTCGGTGTGGGATTTCGCGGCGAACGGGCTGGTGCACAAGTGGTTCGTACCCGGCGGCGGTAGTCCCGACATGGGCAATATCTCCGCGGACGGCCGGATCTTCTGGGCCTCGGGCCGCCACCACAGCGAGGTGTACGCCATCGATGTCGTCAACTGGAACTTGTTGGCTCGCATCCCGGTGGGCAAGGGACCACACGGGCTCACCATCTGGCCGCAGCCCGGGCGCTACTCCACCGGGCATACCGGTGTGATGCGCTGACTATGCCGCCTCGCTGCAACCGCGTCGATCCGGCACCGCCCCTGCGCGGCACCGGATGCTCGCGCCGGGATGACATCCCCGAGAGCCCCGCACCGGGCTGCTGATGTGTCGGCCGGCTACCTCGGGCGAACCCGTGGTGCCGCCCGGACACTCTGCGTTCGATCAGCGGGAGTTCGATCAGGAAGAGACCGGTCGCAGGCTCAATCCACCCTCGACGAAGCGCCGGACGGCGGTCAGTCCGGTCTCCAGCGCCGATGCGTATCCGGGGCGCGCCCACCCGGTGACGCTCGCGGTGCCGTCGCCCGCGGGCGTCACGCCGATCTCGGCGACCAGTTCGGCGGTGGTCGGTTCGCAGACCGCCCAGGTGAAGTGGGTCTCCTCGGCCCAGCCGACGTTGCGCCGGGCCACGTAATCAGGGTCGGTGATACCGCCCTGCGCCAGGGCGGGGCGGTCATCGATTCGGTCGTCCGCACGCAGAGCACGGAGATACCAGGTGCCCGCGTTGATCTCGATCGGTTCCATCAGCCCTTGTTCTCCTCGTCACGGTCCTTCTCGTCGGGGACCGGTGCTGCGGGCGATCGATATGTCGCCGCGAGCGCGATCACTCCGCGGCCATTGCGAGCCGCTCCGCTGCGAATGATCGGACAGAAGTAAAGACAAGGCAAGCCGGGCCACCGCACGGGAGGTCGCACAAGTCGGCGGCCGGATTGTCGTTGAGCACACAGTGGTGTCCGAGTCGGCATCCGGTTAGGCTCCGAAAGAGGCCGGATTATTCGGTATTCGTATGGTGAGCTGCTGATTTCCGTTGTCGGCTCGTCCGAGCGGAGGCTGGATCCGCCAGATGTTCACGGCGACTGGAGGTTCGCGATGGGGGAGGTGCGATTCGGCGGTTATCGGCTGGAGCGGCTGCTCGGCAAGGGGGGAATGGGTCAAGTCTGGCTGGCGTATGACACGGCGGCGACGAGATGGGTGGCGCTGAAACTTCTGCCGCCCGAACTCGCGGCGGCCGCGGACTACCGCAAGCGGTTCGAGCGTGAAGCCGAGGCGGTCGCCACTTTGCGTGATCCACACGTTCCGCGGATTCACGGGTTCGGCGAGATCGACGGCCGGCTCTACATCGATATGCAGTTGGTCGAGGGCGCCGATCTCGCGGGCAAATTGGCCGCCGAAGGGCCGATGCGGCCGGAGGTCGCGGTCGGCATCGTGGGGCACGCGGCGATCGCACTGGATGTGGCCCATCGGGCCGGGCTGGTGCACCGCGACGTCAAGCCATCGAACATCGTCGTGCATCCCACCGGTTACACCTACCTGATCGACTTCGGCATCGCACATGGGCTCGGACAGACGGCCGTGACCACCACCGGCATGGCGATCGGCACCCTGGCATATATGGCCCCGGAGCGATTCGCCGGCACAGTGGACGGACGCGCGGACGTCTACTCGCTTGCCTGTGTGCTCTACGAATGCCTCACCGGTGCGCGGCCCTACGGTGACACCGATCCCGCACAGCAGATGCACGCCCACTTGATGACACCTCCGCCTCGCATCAGCGCGGTGTGCGCCGATGTTCCCGTCGAACTCGACGCCGTCATCGTCCGTGGTCTGGCGAAGGACCCGGCTGATCGGTACTCCACCGCAGGCGATTTCGCCGCCGCGGCGCGCTCCGCGCTCGGTGTGCCCGCCCCGCGTGGGCAGACCGCGCCGGTGCCGGTGGCGGACTCGATGCCACAGACCGGATATCTCTCCGAAACGGCTCGTCCGGAACCGAAAGGGCACACCGCGGCTTCCCCGGCGCAGCCAGCGCCGACACCGACCAAGGTCCTCCCGGATCCCGGTCCGACGCCCACTCTTGTGGCGACCGCGCTCGACATGTCCGTGAACGAGCTTCAGTCGTATCCTGCTGTGGCACAAAGTGATTCGAATTCTCCGAGGACTTATATCAGTGGGCGGATGAATCGCGGGGCGGCGTATGCCGGCGCACCGCAGTCACCTTGGGCCGCCGGTCCGGCATATCCCGGTGCCGGACAGCCGTATCCGGGCGCGCTGCCCTGGTATCCGAACGGTTCGTCGTCCACGGCGGTGCCTGCTCCGGGTGGGCGACCGGGCGCCGGCCCCGCCGGATGGCAGGCGCGGCTGCTCGCCTTCCAGGCGCGACTGCTGCCACCGAAGCATCGGACTGTCGCGCGGTTGCCCGTGCCGTATTCGCGGGCCGGCGCACCTGCGCGCAAGGTCTTTCCCGCTCGAATCGATCATCGTGCCTATCAACCGGTTTCGCGCCGGCGCCCACTCGTCCCCGCGGTGCGGCGCCGGCCGCGGCGGCGGAGCCTGACGTCGAAAGTGATCGGCGCACTGGTCGTCGTCTTCCTGGCGCCGTTCGCGCTCGCGGCCGGGTGTTTCGCGCTGATCGCCGCTGGGAGTAAGGCGGGCGACTCGGGTCCGCCCGCCCTGCCGCCCTCGGTGCGGGCGCAGGAGTATCCCGGGACGCCTCGGGATGGGTCGCCCGCCGAACCAGCCGTCCCGGCGTCGGTCGGCACCCCGGTTCGCGACAGCAAGTTCGAGTTCGTCGTGACGAAGGTCGACGCGGGTGTGTCGCGGGTCGGATTGCAAACGGCGGTGGGTTCGTTCCTGATCGTCACCGTCGCCGTGCGCAACATCTCCGATGAGGTGAAATGGTTCCTGCCGATGGGTCAGCGACTGTTCGACACTCAGGGCACGCCGTTCGATCACAACGCCACCGCCACCATGTGGCAGAACACCCAACAGCGCCTCGGCTATTCATTCGAGTTGCGCCCTGGCCAGTCCGCCACCACCCAACTGGTCTTCGACCTACCCGAGCAGGCCGGCCCCGCCCATCTCGAACTTCACGACTTCGTCTTCTCCCACGGCGTTCAGGTGCGCTTCGACTGACCGGCGACGTCGCACGGCCCCTGACGGCCGGCTCAGGCGACGCGGACGGTGTTGGAGAGGGCGGTACGGACCGCTTGGCGTCCGATGTGCAGCGCCCGGGCCAACAAGGTTGTGTCCCGGGCCGCGCTGTCGACGTCCGGGGAACCGACCGGGGGGTGAATTTGTAGGACCGAGTCGCCGAGCTCGGCCAGCGCTCGGTCCTCGATGTCCTGCTGGTACGGGCGTTCGAGCCAGGCCCGGTACGCGCCAGGGGCTACGGCGCGCAGGTAGCCGCCACCGACGAGTTGGTGTAGCCGGGAGGCGGGCGGGCGTTTCTCGTCGACGCGGCGCGAACGCAAGACCAAGGCATGGGTGGCGCCGCCGCGGACAGCGGTGCGGATCGGCACCGTTTCGGTCAGTCCGCCGTCGAAGTAGGCGGAGCCGCCGAGGGTGACGGGTGGCCCGGCCAGGATGGGCAGGCCCGCCGAGGCGCGTAGCGCGCGCATGAGCGTGCGCTTGTCGCTGATGTGCGGGTGTAGGTCGACGGCCTGGCCGGTGCGGGTGTCGGTGGCGATCGGATGAAGGGTGGTCGGGTTGGCCAGGATCGCGGGGAAGTCCATCGGCTCGATGCCGTCGTATACCTGGTGGACCAGATAGTGCAGGTCGAATGCCGGACGCCCGCGCAGCAGACGTGCCGGATCGATGGCTCGCCGCATGATCACCGGATCGGTCCAGGAGCGCATGCCGGGTATGGCGCGCCCGGACAGCAGCCACGCGCCGTTGATCGCGCCCGCGGACGTGCCGTAGACCGCGTCGAACACACCGGCGAGACCGAGTTCCTCCAGGGCGGCCACCATGCCGCTCGTGTAGACACCGCGGCTGCCGCCACCTTCCACGACGAGCACGAGCCGATGCCCGTCGGCACGCCCGGCGTAGCTGTAGCGGCCGCGGATCACCTCCGCGACGGGGGAGACGCCTGGCGAGCTGGACACTCGACCACGATACGACACCGCGGCGTGCACATCGGGCTCCGCAGGAGATAGCTCACGTATGTCCGGAGGCCGCGAAGGTGGCCGTATCGGACATCGTGGTGTGCGGCATCGGATCGGGAGGAGGTAACTCAGGTATCCCCGGAGTGTCGACCCACTCGTGCGATCGAACAGCCGACGGGTGCGCAGAGCGGGCGCGGACATCGTTGTCCAGCGCCCGCTCGAAACGGTTGTCGCCTGGTGTCTACTTGATTTCCGCGAGGACCGTGCCCTGGGTGATCGCCACGCCCGCTTCCACGGACAGACCGGTGACCACACCCGCTTTGTGCGCGTTGACCGGGTTCTCCATCTTCATCGCCTCGAGCACCACGATCAGGTCGCCCGCCTCGACGGACTGGCCTTCCTCGACGGCGACCTTGACGACGGTGCCTTGCATCGGAGCGGTGACCGCGTCGCCGGAGGCCGCGCCGCCGCCCGCGCCGCCACGCTTGCGCGGCTTCGGCTTCTTGCGGATCACACCGGCGCCGTTGCTCGCCGACGCGCCTGCTCCGCCGCCGACGGTGAAGTTGCCGGGCAGCGACACCTCCACCCGGCGCCCGCCGACCTCGACGACGACCCGCTGTCGTGGCAGATCTTCGTCTGTGTCAGCCGCGGCATCCGCGGTGGTGAACGGTTCGACGGTGTTGTTCCAGTCGGTTTCGATCCACTTGGTGTAGACGGCGAACGTCTCGCCGTTTCCAACGAACGCTGGGTCTTCGACGATCGCCCGGTGGAACGGGATGACGGTGGCCAGACCCTCGACCTGGAACTCGGCCAAGGCGCGCCGTGCCCGTTCCAGCGCCTGGGTCCGGTTCTCGCCGGTGACGATCAGTTTGGCCAGCATCGAGTCGAACTGTCCGCCGATCACGCTGCCCTGCACCACGCCGGAGTCGACCCGCACGCCGGGGCCGGTCGGTTCCTTGTACACGCTGATCGGGCCGGGGGCCGGCAGGAAGCCGCGGCCCGCGTCCTCGCCGTTGATGCGGAACTCGAAGGAGTGGCCGCGTGGCTTCGGGTCGTCCTTGATCTCCAGCTCTTCGCCGTTGGCGATACGGAACTGCTGGCGCACCAGGTCGAGGCCCGCGGTCTCCTCGGTGACCGGGTGCTCGACCTGCAAGCGGGTGTTCACTTCGAGGAAGGAGACCGTGTCGCCCTGCACCAGGTATTCGACCGTGCCCGCGCCGTAGTAGCCGGCTTCCCGGCAGATGGCCTTGGCCGAAGCGTGGATCTTCGCGCGCACCTCGTCGGAGAGGAACGGCGCGGGGGCCTCCTCGACGAGCTTCTGGAAGCGCCGTTGCAGCGAGCAGTCGCGGGTACCCGCGACGACGACGTTGCCGTGCTTGTCGGCGATGACCTGCGCCTCGACATGTCGAGCCTTGTCCAGGTACTGCTCGACGAAGCACTCGCCGCGACCGAACGCGGCGATCGCCTCCCGGGTGGCCGACTCGAACAGCTCGGGGATCTCCTCGATGGAGTGCGCGACCTTCATGCCGCGGCCACCGCCGCCGAACGCTGCCTTGATCGCTACCGGAACGCCGTACTTCTCGGCGAACTCCACGACCTCGGCCGCGTTCTTGACCGGATCCTTGGTGCCTGCGGCCATCGGCGCCTTCGCGCGCTCGGCGATGTGTCGCGCGGTGACTTTGTCACCCAGATCGCGAATCGACTGCGGGGACGGGCCGATCCAGATCAGCCCGGCGTCGATGACGGCCTGGGCGAAATCGGCGTTCTCGGACAGGAAGCCGTAGCCGGGGTGAATCGCGTCGGCGCCGGACTTGGCCGCGGCGTCCAGGATCTTGTCGAACACGAGGTATGACTCGGCCGAGGTCTGTCCGCCCAGGGCGAATGCCTCGTCGGCGAGCTGCACGAACGGGGCATCGGCGTCCGGCTCGGCGTACACCGCGACGCTGCTGATACCCGCGTCCTTGGCGGCCCGGATCACCCGCACCGCGATCTCGCCTCGGTTGGCTACGAGTACCTTCGTGATCCGCGCGCTGGCATGGCTGGGCACTGAGCCTCCTGTGTGCAATCTTTGGTCGCTTCGCGGGGGATGGGGTCGCTGCGCAGGCTCCGCTCCCGTGGTCGACAACTTACATCTCGGGCGAGTGTAGGCAGTCCGCCAACGCACGCCGAACTCGGCCAGCCCTACTCGACAGTAGGCCGCAGATCATAACCCACGTCGTTGACCTGGTGGCGGCGGCCCGCCTACCTGCTCCGAGCCCGTCGCCACGCCCAGCGGGATCTCGCCGGGTCCATCTCTGGTGGCGATCGACATCCGTACCGCGTTGCCCTCATTCGGTCCAGGAACCGTCGAGGTTGCGGACGGTGTCGTAGCGGAGCGGGTAGGTGCGGACGAACCAAGTGTGGCTGGACCGTACACGGCGTGGCTATAGACCATCGCATCGTCCTGTTCGGTAAAACGGGTTTCGTCGATATAGTCGCGCGTGACCGGATCGTTCGGATCGCCTCGTCAGTCCACTGTCGTGGTGCCCGGGATGTGCCCGATGTCGTAGAGCACTATGTCCTCACCGGACTCGATGATCGCGAGTCCTTTCGTGCCCATGTTTGCCGATAGCCACTCTGTGGTTACTAGTCGGTGAGGATGTGTAGAAACCGGATGAGGGGATGAGGATCCTGGGCAGCGGGCAGGTGTGGGTTCTTCATACATGGGTAGGCGGTGGTGACAATGGTTCGGGTCTCACAGCGACGCCGTGTGTGAGGCGATAGTGACTCTCGTTTCAGATCACAAATCGGATGAGGGATGAATAAATGGCACCTACATCCGATAAAGTCTCCCGGGAGGAGGGGTGAGCTATGTCCGATTCTTGGCCGCGGCGGCGACTGCTTGCGATCCTACGTGGCGCCAGCGAACCTCTCGACGCCCAGGAACTGGCCAGAATCACCGGACAGCACGTCACGACGGTTCGCTTCCATCTCGACGTGCTCACCAGGGAATCCCTGGTCCGGCAATTCCAGCAGCCACCCCGCGGTCGCGGGCGTCCGAGGATTGGATACAGCGCGGTACAGCGATCGGTTGGCTACCAGGATTTGGCGCAGGTACTGGCCGATCAGTTGGGGCCCGACCCGCGGCGTCGCTCGGAAGCCGCCACAGCGGCGGGCCGGGCCTGGGGCGCCAAACTCGACGTCGATGACCACCGGATCGAATCGCTGGAGGACGCCAAAGACGTCACGATGACGCTGATGTCGGAGCTGGGCTTCGCGCCGGAGCGTGACTCGGCCGCGGAGACCGCCGAGCGGGTCCTGATCCGGCTTCCGGCCTGTCCGCTGCGCGAACTCGCCCGCACGCACTCCGAGGTGGTGTGCGGTGTGCACCTCGGCCTGATCGAAGAGGTGCTCGACCGCAATGGGGCGCGCGGCGAGGTCGACGTCCAGTTGTATCCGTTCATCGAGCCGGAACTGTGTGTGGCGCGGCTGGAACTCGTCGCGGCGCCGCCCCCGGTCGACCAAGACGGGGCTACGGTGTCCGCGTATGACGACGACGAGATGCCTCCCGAGCCGCTGATCGCGCCGTCAGGGCGTGTGGCCCCACAACTGCGTAACTCCGATGCCAACATCGCCAAGCAGTCGGCGCAGCAGTGGTAGTCCGATGCCGATGACGCTGGATGGATCTCCGTCGATACGGTCGACGAACCAGCCGCCCAGCCCGTCGAGGGTGAACGCACCCGCCACCTGCAACGGCTCACCGGTCGCGATGTAGGCGTCCAACTCGTCGGGTTCCGGTTTGGCGAAATGCACCGTGGTGGCGCTGTGGTCGACTGCCTCGGCAGCGACCTGTCCTTCCCGCAGTCGCAGTACACAGTGGCCGGTCACCAGATCGGCGCTGCGCCCCGCCATCACGCCCCAGCGGGCCCGGGCGACCTCGGGAGTGTGTGGTTTGCCCTGCAACTCGCCATCGACGAGCAGCATCGAGTCGCAGGCCACCACAACGCAATCGGTGGCGAATTCGGGAATGACGGCGGCTACCGCGGCCGCTTTGGCGCGGGCCAGTTCGACAACCACCACCTGGGGCGCGGTGCCCTGCGGGAGAGCGTCGGCCACCGCGTCTTCGTCCACATCCGATACTCGGACGATCGGATCGATACCCGCCGCGCGGAGTACTTCTCGGCGGGCTGGGGACGCGGAAGCGAGAACCAGCCTGGTCACCCGCGCAGGTGCGACAGCTGAGGGAATGCGAACGGAGCGAAGGGCGAACTGCCGCGGTGCATCAGGGTCGGGCGTCCCCACAGGTCCGGCGGACCGGACGGGCCCGCGGCTGCCGAGTTGTTCGCGGCGGCGGACAGAACGCACACCAAGGCGGCGAGTTCCTCGTCGGTGGGCGCGCCCTTCAGAACGCGGAACAACGGTTCCGCCGTGGCTTCGGCGGGTGCGGCGGCGATCACGTTCGCGTCGGAAGTCGCTACGACCTCCTCCGCGATCGAGTCGACTGTGAAATCCAGTTCGACGGCGCTCAACACATCTTCTTCTGCCACGGTCGTCACAGTGCCAGATCCTCTCTTTGCCTCGATAGCGTTGCCTCGATCGCGTTGTCCTGATCAGGCGGGTACGGCGTATTCCGATGTCTCCGAATGAAACGATTATCCTCGGATCCACTCATTACGTCTCCGCAACCAGTGTGCGCGGCCTACCGAGGTATCGCTTGATTACAGCGGTATGTTGCCGTGTTTCTTCGGCGGGAGACTGACCATCTTGCGTTCGAGCAGCCGCAGCGCCGACACGATCTGACCACGCGTGTGCGACGGCGGAATGACCGCGTCAACGTATCCACGCTCGGCGGCCACATACGGGTTCACCAGCGTGTCCTCGTATTCGTTCTGTAGCTCGAGCCGCAGCGCGTCGACGTCCGCGCCGTCTTTGGCGGCTTGCTGCAATTGCTTGCGGTATACGAATCCGACGGCGCCGGAAGCCCCCATGACAGCGATCTGAGCGGTCGGCCAGGCGAGGTTCACGTCGGCGCCCATGTGCTTGGAACCCATGACGTCGTAAGCGCCGCCGTAGGCCTTGCGGGTGATGATCGTGATTTTGCCCACGGTGGCCTCGCCGTAGGCGTACAGCAGCTTCGCGCCACGGCGGATGATGCCGTTGTATTCCTGGTCGGTGCCGGGCAGGAATCCGGGGACGTCGACCAGGGTGAGAATCGGGATGTTGAACGCGTCGCAGGTGCGTACGAAACGCGCCGCCTTCTCCGAGGCGTCGATGTCCAGGCAGCCCGCGAACTGCGTGGGCTGGTTGGCCACGATGCCGACGCTGCGGCCGTCGATCCGGCCGAAGCCGACGATGATGTTCATCGCGCGCTCGGCCTGCACTTCGAGGAACTCGTCGTCGTCGAGCAGACGACGGATCACCTCGTGCATGTCGTAGGGCTGGTTCGGCGAATCCGGGATGATCGTGTCCAACTCGAGGTCCTCGTCGGTGAGCGAGTCCTCGATCGCGCCGTCGACCGGGTCGGTGGCCGGGAAACGCGGCGCCTCGGCGCGGTTGTTGCTCGGCAGGTAGGACAGCAGGTCCTTCACGTAGTCCAACGCGTCCTGCTCGCCGGAGGCGACGTAGTGCGCGACGCCCGACTTGGTCATGTGCGTGTGCGCACCGCCGAGATCCTCCATGGTGACGTCTTCGCCGGTGACCGTCTTGATGACGTCCGGGCCGGTGACGAACATCTGGCTGGCGCCGTCGACCATCACCACGAAGTCGGTCAACGCGGGAGAGTACACGTGACCGCCGGCGGCTGCGCCCATGATCAGAGAGATCTGCGGGATCACGCCGGAGGCCTGGATGTTGCGGTGAAAGATCTCGCCGTAGAGGCCGAGCGAGACGACGCCCTCCTGGATGCGTGCACCCGCGCCTTCGTTGATGCCGATCAGCGGACGACCGGTCTTCAGTGCCAGATCCATCACTTTGACGATCTTCTCGCCGTAGACCTCGCCGAGGCTGCCACCGAACACGGTGACGTCCTGGCTGAAGAGGCAGACGTCGCGGCCGTCGATGGTGCCGTAGCCGGTCACCACCCCGTCGCCGAGCGGGCGGTTGTTCTCCAGGCCGAAGTTCACGCTCCGATGGCGGGCCAACGCGTCGAGTTCGACGAACGAGCCTTCGTCCAGCAGGGCGAGGATGCGCTCGCGGGCGGTCATCTTGCCCTTCGCGTGCACCTTGTCGACCGCGGCCTCACCCATCGGGTGCTTGGCGTCTTCCAGCCGATTCCGCAGGTCAGCCAGCTTCCCGGCAGTGGTGTGGATATCGGGGGAGCCCGCCGAACCTGATGCGGGCTGCTGCTGGACACTCGTCATGGCTCCGGAGTGTAACGAGTGCCAGTGCTTCCTTGCTAGCCGAGGCCGGCCTACCGGTGAGTAAAAACCGCAGCTAGATCAGGTTTCAGGCCCGAATTTCCGGGTCGCTCGGTGGGTGCGGGTGGCACACGACGAGGATCGCGGGCGGGTGCTGTCAGGCTCGCCTGGGGACCGATTTCCAAACCTCGAAAAGCCCATCGGAGGGGATCCGCGGCGCAGCGGTCGCCGAACCCGACGCCGCTGTCACGGCATGGACGCGCATGCCGAACGCCGAAGCCACGTGACCGTCGGTGCCCATGGCGGTGATCGTTCGACGGTGCGGCACCTACACAACCCTCGTTGCCGAACTCGACCTGGCCTCCGACTGTTTCGCCGCGCGGATCGTGGCCGATCGCACGATGAGTCGACGATAGTGGGTTGGTGGGTGGTCGTTGTCGCAGCGCCGCGATATGACTGCGCTCGTCGACAGTCGGTGGGTGTCTGCCGAGGGGGAGGTGGTGGCGGTGCGACCACGGACGGTAGGACCAGACGGGGATCGCGGCCCGCGAGTCCAATACCGCGAGCACGACCTCGTCCGGTGGCATTGCGCGCGGCGGGTAGCCTGCCCGATGTGCAAAGGCAACCGTTGGATGCAGGGCAATTGCGGCGCAGTGTCATCGAGTCGCCCGAGTTGTCGTTCTTCCAGCAGATCGACGTGGTTGAAACGACCGGGTCCACGAACGCGGATCTGATAGCACGCGCGGGCGAACCGGATGCCGACCGTACGGTGCTCCTTGCGGAGGCGCAGCAGCACGGGCGGGGGCGGCACGCGCGGACCTGGGTCAGCCCGGCGCGGGCACAGATCGCGATGTCGATGCTGCTGCGGTTGCCCGAGATCGAACCCGCCTCGCTCGGCTGGCTGCCACTGCTCACCGGCGTCGCGGTCGTCGACGCGCTGCGTGCGACCGCCGGGGTCGCCGCGTACCTCAAGTGGCCCAACGACGTGCTGATCGATGGCCGTAAGGTCGCGGGCATCCTCGCCGAGGTCGCGGCGGGTGACCAAGGGCCTGCCGTGGTCGTCGGCATCGGGCTCAACGTGAGTCTGACCGAGGCGGAACTGCCCGCGCCGCATACCACGTCGCTCATTCTGGCCGGCGCGAAAGAAGCCGATCGCACCGTGCTCGCGCAATCGTTGCTGACCGAGTTCGCCGGTCGCTTCACCACGTGGCGCGACCGGAACTGGGCCACCGCCGACCTTGCCGCCGCCTACCGCGATCGGTGCAGCACGATCGGCGCCGAGGTACGGGCCGAGTTGCCCGGCGGCCGGACGCTGACCGGTGTCGCGGGTGGCATCGACGACGCGGGCCGCCTCCTCATCGGCGACCAGGCGGTGTCGGCGGGCGATGTCACCCATTTGCGGGCGGAATACTGACACTGCCGAGACCGCGCGGCCGGCTCACTTCGTAGGGCACCGGCGCGCACCGGACTGACCGATCTGGTGTGTCGCACACAGGTGTCCAGGGCGACCATCCGATGGCGTCGCTGCTCGAATTCGTGCCGCCCGCCGCGCTTCGGAGTCGGCCGCTCGGGCTCGAGCACGCGGTAGGGTGCCTGGCATGGGTTATCCGGAGGATGTGCTGGCGCCCGGCGAACAGCTGATACTCCATCGTCATCCGCATTGGAAAATGCTGTTCTGGCCGATTGTGACGCTCATCGTCGCTACCGCACTCGCCGGTTTCGCGGGGGGACTCATCGCACGCAAGACCGAGGCCAGCGCGCGGTCCGCGCTGCTGATCACGGTGCTCGTGGTGTACCTGGTCGTTCTTGGATGGCGTTGTGTCGCACCCATTGTCAGTTGGAAGTCGACGCATTTCATCATCACCGATCGCAGGGTGCTCGTTCGCCTCGGCGTGCTCACGCACACTGGTATCGACATTCCGATGAGCCGGATCTCCAGCGTGCAGTTCCGGCACGGGCTGTTCGACCGCATGCTCGGCACCGGCACGCTGATCATCGAGTCGTCGTCGGCCGAACCACTCGAGTACGACGACATCCCGGCCGTGCAGCAGGTGCACGCGCTGCTCTACCACCAGGTGTTCGATGTCGAGCGTGGTCACGCCGGTCGCGGTACCCGGGACGACCGTGGTGGCTACCGTTAAGCCGTAACCTGGGCAGATGACCGCTGTACTGCTGGCCGAAGACGACGAGGCCATCGCCGCGCCGCTCTCGCGTGCGCTCGGGCGTGAGGGCTATTCGGTGACCGTCGAGCGTTTCGGGCCCGCCGTGCTGAAGCGGGCGCTGGAAGGCAACCACGATCTGCTCATCCTCGATCTCGGGCTGCCTGGCATGGACGGGCTGGAGGTGTGCCGTCAGGTGCGTGCTCGCGGTGCGGATCTGGCCGTGTTGATGCTCACCGCGCGCACCGACGAGGTGGATTTCGTGGTCGGCCTGGACGCGGGCGCCGATGACTATGTCGGCAAGCCGTTTCGGCTGGCGGAATTGCTCGCCCGGGTGCGGGCGTTGTTGCGCCGCAGCGGAATCGGTGACGACACAGTCGAGGTCGGCGGTATTCGGTTGGAGCCGGCGGCACGGCGGGTTCTGGTCAATGGCGTCGAAATCGGATTGGCCAACAAGGAATACGAGTTGCTCAAGGTACTGATCGACCGAGCGGGCCAAGTGGTGCCGCGCGAGACGATCTTGCGTGAGGTCTGGGGGGATGCCGAGTTACGCGGATCCAAGACCCTGGATATGCATATGTCGTGGCTGCGCCGCAAGATCGGCGACGAAGGCCCGATGGCCGAGCGCCGTATCGTCACCGTCCGCGGTGTCGGATTCCGACTGAATACCGACTGACGTGCGCCGGAGGATTCTGCGTTCGATGCTCACCGTGCTGACCCTCACCACGGTGGTGCTCGGCTTGCCGCTCATCTACACGGCGTGGTTGTGGGTCGAGGACATCACCCGCAACGACCTGCAGAACCGGCTGGACCGGATCGCGGTGGAGATCATCGCGCAAGAGCGCGGCGACGGCACGGTGCTCGGTGAGCTGGACACCCGATCGGTGGCGCCCCTGGTCCCGCGGGACGGCAAACTCACCATTGTCTATCCGTCACCACTGGACAACGCCTCGCGACGCGATATCGGGGTGGCCAGCGTGTCCGACCCGCTGGTGGAGTCGCTGTCGATGGGGACGTTGGGGTCGCTGCGCTTGGAGGTGCCGTCGGCGCCCATGCACGCCATGCAGCGACAGGCGGTCGCGGTGGTCGCGCTCGCGGTGCTCGCGTCGCTGGGCGCGGCAGTCTCGGTCGCGGTGGTCACCGCCCGTCGGGTGGCCGATCCGTTGCGCGATGTCGCCGCACGTGCAGCCCGGCTGGCGATGGGCGATTTCCGCCCCGATCCGCGCAGGCACGGCATCTCGGAACTGGACCGCGTCTCGGATGTGCTGGACTCGGCGACCGTGGAGATCGCCGGACGGTTGCAGCGCGAGCACGCATTGGTCGCTGATGTCTCGCATCAATTGCGCAGTAGGCTCACCGCCGTCCGGCTCCGGCTCGACGAACTGTCCACGCACTCCGACCCCGAGGTGGTGCACGAGGCGGAGGAGGCGATGGCCCAGGTGGACCGGCTCACCGACGCGATCGACGATCTTGTGCGCGCCTCTCGTGACGAGGACGCGGCCGACCGGGATCCGGTGCCGGTGATGGCCGAACTGCGCGGTGTGGTCGCCGAATGGACGCACCCGTTCAGCGAGGCGGGCCGGATGCTCACGTTGACCGGAGACGAGTCGCTGCGCGCGCCGATCACCGGGTCGCGGCTGCGCGAGGCGGTCACGGTGCTGGTGGACAACGCGCTCATGCACGGCGGCGGGACCTGCACGGTGTCGGTGCGCACGGTCCGGCCGGGGGGCGATCGGGAACCGCTCGTCTGTGTCGAGGTCGCCGACGAGGGCGATGGGATCCGCGACGAGCTGGCGCCGCACGTTTTCGATCGGGGATTTTCCGCGGGCGGGTCGACCGGCGTGGGATTGGCGCTGGCGCGGGCGTTGGTCGAAGCCGACGGCGGGCGCCTGGAATTGCAGCGACGCAGACCCGCGCTGTTCGCGGTATTCCTGGGCGCCTCGGCGTCCCGGCCGTCGAACGTGGGGGCGCCCGAGCCGCGGTGACTCAGCCGCGGCCGAGTTCCTCTTCCACCAGATCCTCGAATTCCGCGTCGATCTCACTCATTTCATCGGGGAAGACCCAGCGGCGCATGGCCCAGAACCGGAAGGCCATCTGTAGCAGATTGCCGATGACGAAGGCGCTGATGAAGTCGGCGACGTTCTCGACGGTGAAACTCACATTGGGCTGGCGCAGGTCGAATACGTAGCTGGAGATCCACAGCGGAGTGAAGGCGAGCACCACCCCGACGCCGCTGACGCCGAAGAACAGCAGCGCTTCGTGGTGGCGTTCGCGGCCACCTCGGTTCTTGAACGACCATTCCCGATTCAGAATGTAGGACGCGATCACGGCGAGGACGCCGGAAATGATCTTGGCGGTGACCGGTTTCTCCGCCAGCACCGTCCACTTCAGCATGTAGAAGATGCCGCTGTCGATCACGAAGGTGGTCGCGCCGACGATCGCGAACTTGATCAACTCCCGATGCCGGTACGCGATGTCTTGCAGCGGCTTGGGGAGGACGCTGACCACGTCGTCGACGAATGACACAACTTCGGAGTGTACCGGTACCGCGCATTGCCACCGGCCATGACAATATTGTCCGACGTGAGCGCACGTTCTTTCGATCCGTCGGCCATGCCCACCGTCACCATGATCGGTGGCGGTCAGCTGGCGCGCATGACCCACCAGGCGGCGATCGCGCTCGGCCAGCGGCTCCGCGTGCTCGCCGAGACCTCCGACGACCCGGCCGCCCAGGTGAGTCCCGAGGTGGTGCTCGGCAGCCACACCGACCTGCCCGCCCTGCGCAAGGCTGCGGTCGGCTCGCACGCCCTGACCTTCGACCACGAGCATGTGCCGACCGAGCACCTGGAGGCACTGGTCGCCGAGGGCGTCAACGTGCAGCCGCCGCCGCAGGCTCTGGTCTTCGCGCAGGACAAGCTGGCCATGCGCACCAAGCTCGCCGAACTGGGGCTGCCCGTGCCCGCGTTCACACCGGTGACCTCGCCGGCCGACGCGGTGCGTTTCGGCGCGGAACACGAGTGGCGGGTGGTGTTGAAGGCGGTGCGCGGCGGTTACGACGGGCGCGGCGTGTGGATGCCTGATTCCGCCGAGGCCGCCGAGGCGATCGTCGTCGACCAACTCGCGCACGGTGTGCAGCTGCTCGCGGAGGCAAAGGTCGACCTCAAGCGGGAACTGTCGGCGATGGTGGCGCGCTCGCCGTTCGGGCAGGCGGCGACCTGGCCGGTGGTGGAGACCGTGCAGCGCAATGGGCAGTGCGCGGTGGTGATCGCGCCCGCGCCCGAGCTGCCCGAGAAGTTGGCTGTGGCCGCCGAGACCATGGCGCTGAACCTGGCCGAAGAGCTCGGCGTCGTCGGCGCGATGGCGGTGGAGTTGTTCGAGACCCACGACGGCGCCTTGCTGGTGAACGAATTGGCTATGCGCCCGCATAATTCCGGGCACTGGGGGATGGACGGTGCGCGCACCGGACAGTTCGAGCAGCATCTGCGTGCTGTGCTGGACTACCCACTCGGCGACACCAGCCCGTTGGCGCCGGTCACCGTGATGGCCAATATCCTCGGCGCGCCCGAGGCGCCGGCCATGTCGATGGACGAGCGGCTGCACCACCTGTTCGCCAGGATGCCCGACGCCAAAGTGCACCTGTACGGCAAGGGCGAGCGCCCCGCACGCAAGATCGGGCACGTCAACATCCTCGGCGACGACGTGGCCGAGGTCAGGGAGAAGGCCGAGCGCGCGGCGCACTGGATGTCGCACGCAGTTTGGACCGATGGATGGGATCCGCATGAGTGAAGCAGTGGCAGTGACGCCGGCGGTCGGCCTGATCATGGGCAGCGACTCGGACTGGCCGACCATGGAGGCCGCTGCGGAAGCATTGGCGGAGTTCGGAATTCGCTTCGAGGTGGGTGTCGTCTCGGCGCACCGGACCCCCCAGCGCATGCTCGACTACGCACGTGACGCCGCGGGCCGTGGGCTGAAGGTCATCATCGCGGGCGCGGGTGGCGCGGCCCACCTCCCCGGCATGGTCGCCTCGGCGACGGCCCTTCCGGTGATCGGTGTGCCCGTTCCACTGAAATATCTCGACGGCATGGACTCGCTGCTGTCCATCGTCCAGATGCCCGCAGGTGTCCCGGTGGCTGCCGTCTCCATCGGCGGCGCACGTAACGCTGGCCTGCTCGCCGTGCGCATCCTCGCCGCCACCGACCCCGCGCTGCGCACCCGCATGGAAGAGTTCCAGGCCGGGCTCGAACAGATGGTCTCGGAAAAGGACGACGCGTTGCGCGCACGACTCTTGGGCTGAATCACATTCGATCCGGGTCGGGCGAAAGGCGGGTGATCGTCGGGGCCAGAGGTCTCGTCGCTCGTTCGCGTTGATGACACCGCGCGCGGGAACCTCACTGGGGGGAACCCGCGCTCGCGTCTTCTGACTACGGTGAGTCCGTGACTACTGGTGACATCGCTCGGGTGCGGGGCGGCGACGACACCGCGCACTTTCGACTCATGGTCGTGGATCAGGCGTTGCGGCTGTTTGCCGCGAAGGGGTACGAGTCGACCGCGGTGGATGAGATCGCGGAGGCGGCTGGGATCTCGCGGCGGACGTTCTTCCGGCAATTCCGGTCGAAGGAGGACGTGATCTTCGCCGACCATGAGTCGCAGTTGGCGCGGGCGCAGGAGTTTCTGACGGCCTCGCGCGAGGATCCGTGGGAGGCGGTGTGCGCGGCAGTGGTGCTGGTGTTCGAGCGATTCACGCAGTGGCGGGAGATCGCGGCGCGGCGTTACCAGGTGGTCCGCGAAGTGCCCGCGCTACGCGAGCGCGAGATCGTCACGGTGTTCCGCTATGAGCGGTTGTTCACCGACTACTTGCGTGAGCGGCTGCCCGACGTACCGGACCTGACCCGGGTGCAGTTCGCCGCGGCTGTCACGACGACGCACAACTACCTGTTGCGCCGGATGGTGCGCGGCGAGTCGGACGCCGGCGTAGCGGACCTGCGGGTCGAGCTGGCCGCGATTGCGCGCGGTACCGGGCGGACGGTGCACGCCGACGAGTTGGTCGTCGCGGTCTTCCCGCGTGACGCCCCGCCCCGGCAGGTCGCCGATCTGCTCGCCCGCAAACTCGGTACGCTGTAGCGCCGACCTGGACGCACTATCCATGACACTGAGTGTCAGAGGATACATGCATGTGGTCGCCTTTTTGTGGGTATACTGACGAAGGTATGGCACTGAGTGCCGATGGTTTGATCCGCCTGGCGCGGATCGGCGATCACGACCGACGACCAGGAGTGAGCCGCATGGCGGGAAACCCCGATTTCGACCTGTTCAAGCTCGAGGACTTCCACGATGAGTTGCGTGCTGCGATCCGTGGTCTCGCGGAGAAGGAGATCGCTCCGCACGCCAAGGACGTCGATGGCGATGCCCGCTTTCCCCAGGAGGCGCTGACCGCGCTCAATGCCGCGGGCTTCAACGCGGTGCACGTGCCGGAGACCTACGGTGGCCAAGGCGCCGACTCGGTGGCTACCTGCATCGTGATCGAAGAGGTCGCTCGCGTCTGCGGTTCCTCGTCGCTGATCCCCGCGGTCAACAAACTCGGCACCATGGGACTGATCCTGAATGGTTCCGAGGAGTTGAAGAAGCGGGTCCTGCCGGACATCGTCGACGGCGAGATGGCCTCCTACGCCCTCTCAGAGCGTGAGGCCGGTTCCGACGCGGCCGGCATGCGTACCCGGGCCAAGCGGGAGGGTGACGACTGGATCATCAACGGATCCAAATGCTGGATCACCAACGGCGGCAAGTCCTCCTGGTACACCGTCATGGCCGTGACCGACGCGGACAAGGGCGCCAACGGCATCTCGGCGTTCCTGGTGCACAAGGACGACGAGGGTTTCGTGGTCGGCCCGCTGGAGCACAAGCTCGGCATCAAGGGTTCGCCTACAGCGGAGTTGTACTTCGAGAACTGCAGGGTGCCGGGCGACCGGATCGTCGGCGAACCGGGCACCGGTTTCAAGACCGCGCTGCAGACCCTCGACCACACCCGCCCGACCATCGGGGCGCAGGCCGTCGGCCTGGCCCAAGGCGCACTGGACGCGGCCATCGCATATACCAAGGACCGCAAGCAATTCGGCAAAACGATCGCCGACTTCCAGAACACCCAGTTCATGATCGCCGACATGGCGATGAAGATCGAGGCCGCCCGCCTGATGGTCTACACCTCGGCCGCTCGCGCCGAGCGTGGCGAGAAGAATCTCGGCTTCATCTCCGCCGCCGCCAAGTGCTTCGCCTCCGACGTAGCGATGGAGGTGACGACCAACGCCGTCCAACTGTTCGGCGGCGCGGGCTATACCACCGACTTCCCGGTGGAGCGCATGATGCGCGATGCGAAGATCACCCAGATCTACGAGGGCACCAACCAGATCCAGCGCCTGGTCATGTCCCGCGCCCTGCTCAGCTGATGTGTCGGCAGATCGTTGAATAGTCGGCTGCGCCTGGAAACGCAAGTCGGGCCGTCTTCAAGCTGTAGCCCGAGCAACCCGCGATCGCTGGCGGTGCGTGCGGGACTTCAGTCGGTCCGGGCATGATCCACGTCGAGGAATAGGCTGTGCGGCTAGCCCACCGGCAGCATGGCGGGCATGGAGCGGTAGGCGTGCAGGTTCCGCAGGTGGTGTGGGACCGGCGGGCCGTCCAGGCGCAGATCCGGGTATCGCTCGAAGAGGGCGCGCAGCGCGATGGTGCCCTCCAGAAGGGCGAGCCTGGCTCCCAGGCAGCCGTGTATCCCGCCGCTGAACGAGAGATGGTCCGCGGCGTTGGTCCTGGTCACATCGAATCGTTCGGGATCGGGAAACACCTCGGGGTCGTAGTTGGCACCCGCCAACGACAGCAAGACCAGCGAACCGGATTTGACATGCTGGTCGGCGATGTCGATGTCACAGCTCGCGAAACGGCCGGTCATTCGGACGGGGCCGTCGTAGCGCAGGATTTCGTTGACCGCGCCGTCCCACAGTTCCGGCTGTTCGGTGAGCAGTGCCAGCTGCTCGGGATGGCTGGTCAGCAGGGCGATGCCGTTGCCGAGCATGTTCACCGTCGTCAGGAATCCGGCGTCCAGGAGCAGGGCCGCGTTGGCCACTTGCTCGCGGCGGGTGAGTTCGCCACCGGTGACCAGCAGGCTGAGCACGTCATCGCCCGGGTCGTCGACGAGTTGGTCGAGGTGCTGGTCGAAATACTGTTTGACCTCGGCCAGGTCTTCGATGGCGTGGCGGAAGGTCGCCCAGGGCAGGCCGCGTTCGAGCAGCGGCGCACCGGTATCTCCCCACTTCAGCAGGGTCGCGTGCATGGCGGCGGGCAACCCG
>NZ_JBEZDA010000026.1:0-47813 GCF_040647855.1 Nocardia sp. NPDC049220 | reverse complement strand
CATTCTCAACTGACACCCGATGAACAACTGACCTCCGGGGTGACTCCAGGCCTGGTCCGCCTCGCCGTCGGCATCGAAGGAATCGACGACATCCTCGGCGATCTGCGGGCGGGTTTCGCCGCGGCAGCTTCCTGACGCGTTGATGCCCCGGGTGCCGCATCGTCCAGGGGCACCGACGATGCACGAATAGCTTGCGGGGATTGCGTGCCGAACAGCGGGACGAAATCCCGTTTCGAGCTGGTTTTCCTGATTTTTGGTCGAAAGACCGGCTCAGAAAACAGTTGCGGTGTTATCGCCGTTCCGCATACGGACCAGCACTCGAATCGGGCGAACCGAGCCGATCGAAAAGAAATTCAACTTCCGCGCATCCAGAAGACGTCCCGGACCGAACCAGAAGGTAAGCATATGCCCGCTCCTGAATGAGGTGGTAAGTCCATGGACCGACAAACACCCGAAACGCCAGCACACCCGCTTCTTCGCCGAACGGCCTGCCTCGTCGTCGCAAGCGCGATCCCGCTGTCGGTTTTCAGCACAGCGACCGCTGTGGCGACTCCGCTGGCGCCGGAAATTTCCGTCCCGAATCTCTTCGCACCGGTGCCCGCCATCGCTGTGGTCGCCCCGATCGCCGACCCCGCCGACCCCGGCGCTATTCCAGCCGCCCCAGGTGCGATACCGCCCGACGTCGCTCCCGCGGCACCGGTGTCCACCGGTCGCAACGACATGAGCACCAATCGGCCGATGCCGGACCCGAACATGCTGGCTCCCGTCCTTCCGGAGCGTCTGCACATGCCCAATCCCGCCGCCCCCGCGCCCTCGGTAGCACCGATCGAGGCGCCCCCCGGCACGCTGCGCATCGGTTCCGTCGTGGTTGGACGTCCAGACTTTCTGCCACCTGAGATGGGTAAACAGTTCAACGACGCAGTGGCCGGCACCGAAGCGGGTATCGCGCAGTCCTTGGACTCGGCAGGCTTCGAACCTTCCCGCTCCGACCGCATCGCCGCCGACTTGCTCGGCTCGACCACGATCGGCGCCTCGGTAGGCGCCCTGGTGGCGGCCCCGGTCGCCTCGATCGGAGCGGTCATCGGCGGGATCAGTGGCGCCATCGCCGGCATTCCGATGTTTCCGACGGGAACGGTAGTGACAACCATATTCGGCGCCGCCATTGGTTACGCGTTCGTCGCATGGCCGGCCATGGCTGTCGGTGCGGCGATCGGTGCGGCGGCCGGCCTCGCCCAAGGGCTGCTCATGCCGCCCACCATCGCGGCGCCCTAGCCTGATTGCCCTGACAACTCTGCGCGGATCGCGATTCCGCGGATCAGAATTCGATGCGCGGAGTCGGTGCCGGCTGAATCAATGTCATCTCGCACGTTTACCCAGGCAGACCCGGTTTCAGCCGGGTCTGCCCGTTTGCGGCGAACACCTTCACGTTTGGACCGGCGCCAATGGGCTATGGCGAAAGAGACCGACTGGATATGGCAGGCCGGTCATCGCATACGGAGGTTGTTCCATGAGCACAGTCGACAAGGCGAAGAACAAGGCCCAAAATCTCGCGGGCAAGGCCAAGGAAAAGCTTGGCGAGGCGACCGGCGACCAGGACCGAAAGAATGAGGGTCGGGCCGACCAAGTCGAGTCCGACGTCAAGGGCGCGGGCGAGAAGGTCAAGGACGCCTTCCGACACTGACCGAGCGCGACGAGCGGATGGCCACACCGGTGGTCATCCGCTGTTACCTCTGGACGTCCCGCGCGGACGCCCACTACTCAGTTCGTCAACCACCGCGAGCGTCGCGAAGACCTGTGCTTGGGCCTGTAGCGCGCGGACCCGCGCCCACCGCGCCGCGCTCGCCTCGGCGCCACGGTCGCGCAAGAAGCCGGACGAACCATCCCCGACACCACGTTGGACGTCCTGCAGCGCCTGCTCGGCCTCCGCCGCCAACTCGGCGGCCCGCTGTCTGTTCGTCTTCACCGTGCAACCCTATGCCGCGTCGTCACTCGAGCAACACCTCCGACACCGATACCGGCAACACGGTCCGCCGCCGACGCGTCACCGGGTAAATACAACCCGATCAGAGCTTTCGGCGCGGCCAACCACTCACGAAGAGTGTTACGGACTTTCGTCACACGGCGCGCCTCGCACGGGGCCACGACACCGTCGGCAGTGATGCCCGCCGCGCGACACAACGCCACCGCACGCGGCAAATGTCGTCGCTGGCTGACGATGATCGCGCGTTCGATGCCGAACACGTGTCTCGCTCGTAGGCAGGTCGCTCGCGTCGACAATCCGACCCCGTCCGTGCGGATGAGCTTCGGATCGACACCATGCCGCTCGAGATAGGTTGTCATGGAGACAATTTCATTGCCAGACGCACCACCGGCATCGCCGGACACCAGGATCTCCTCGACCCGGCCCGCACGCATGAGTTCGATCGCGACATCGAGCCGCCCGCGCAGGTACGCCATCGGTGAACCGTCCTGGCCGACCCGCGCTCCCGGCACGATCACCACTGGAGCGCACGGCGCGTGCGCGGCGGCGAATCGGTGTCCCGCGGACAACATCCACAACCACGTGTTCGATCCGACCACCGCGAGAGCCGTTACCAGCACGCCCCTCTGGACGAGTACTCGCAGTCGACGCGCTCCCCTACCGGCCACGCCACCCTCCCAGCTGTCATCGGTTCGTTGTGCCCAGGTTCGGGGAAGCACCGCGCCGCATCGGCGGTACGCGGGACAAGCGGTCAGTCGGACTCTTCAACGCGCCACAGCGCACTCGGCCACCAGACAGATCGCCCGATCAGGCTGAACAGCGCGGGGACGACCACGGTGCGGACAACGAACGTGTCCAGCAGGATGCCGAGACCGACCACGATGCCGATCTGGGTGAGTGTGATCAGCGGCAGCACGCCGAGCACACAGAAGACCGCCGCCAACACCACCCCGGCACTGGTGATCACGGCACCGGTCGCCGACACCGCCCGGACCATGCCCCGGGTGGTGCCATGTCGCGGGGTCTCCTCGCGCGCCCTGGTGACCAGGAAGATCGTGTAGTCGACGCCGAGCGCGACCAGGAACAGGAAGGCGAACAGCGGAACGCTGATATCCAGCGCGGGAAAACCGGCCACGTACTCGCTGATCCAGCTCCCAAGACCGAGCGCGGCCACGGCGCTCAGCACGGTGACCGCGACCAGCACCAGCGCGCCCGGCACCGCCCGCAGCAGCACGAGCAGCACCACGAGCACCACGAGCAGGACCAAGGGGATGATCACTGTCCGGTCCCGGCTCGCGGCGGACTGGATGTCCAGCACCTGCGCGTCGGTGCCGCCAACGAGCGCGTCGGCTTCCGGCACCGCATCGACCGCCGCGCGCAGCGCTTCGATCATGTCGAAAGCCTCCGCGGAAGCCGGTGGCGCATCGAGCACGACCGCCCACCGGGTGAGCCCGGTCGGCGAGATCCCGCTCCGCCACGTCTGCGCCAGACCCGCGGTTCGGTGCAACGCTGCCTCGATCTGCGTGGCCGAACCGCTGCGGGCGAGCACGATGGTCGGATCCGAGGCGCCGGATGAGAAATGGTGTGCGAGCGTGTCGAATCCATCCACCGATTCAGCACGGACGCGGAACTGGTCGATCTGCGAAAGCCCGATTTGCGCCGTGGACAGACCGGCCGCGCATACGACCAGAAGCGCGATCGCAGAGCCCGCGACCACCGCCGGCCTGCGCACAACCCAGCCGGCGACGGCGTGCCAGATCCCGTCGTTCATCGTGTCCTGCCCCTTCGCGTCCGGCACGAACGGCCAGAACACATTCCGCCCGCACAGCGCGAGCGCGACCGGCAGCGCCAGGAGGACGAACACGACCGCGACCACGAGACCCGCCGCTGCCATCGCGCCGAGGCTGCGGGTGTTGGGCAGCGCGGCGAGCAGCAGCACGAGCAGTGCGGCGACCACAGTCACGTTGCTCGCCAGAATCGCCGGCCCGGCCCGCCGCACCGCATGCCGCAACGCCGCCCGGTGATCGGCTTCCCGGTGCAGCTCATCGCGATAGCGCGACACCAGCAGCAGCGCGTAGTTGGTTCCCGCGCCGAATACCAGCACGCTGGTGATGCCGGCGGTCGATCCATCGAACGTCAGTGCGGTCAGCTTCGCCAAGCCGGTTCCGACGCTGGTCGCCACCCGGTCTGCCGCGCCGACAACCGCGAGCGGCACCAGCCACAGAACCGGAGACCGATAGGTCGCGATCAGCAACACAGCGACCACTGCCGCCGTCACCGCGAGGAGAGTGATGTTGGCGCCGGAGAACGAATCAGCGATATCGGCTCCGAACGCGGGGCCGCCGGTCACCTGCAGGATCAGCCGGTCGGGCAGCCCTTCGTCCGTCGAAGCCCGAATGTCCTCGACCCGGTCGGTCAGCGCGAATCCGCTCAACTCGGCGTCCACCGGCACCTGACCGATCGCTGCCTGCTGATCCGGAGACGTCAGGATGGGTCCCGCGGACTGCTGTCCCGTCGCGCGCATGATCGCCGCAGCCATGGCGGCCCGATCGTCATCGCTGAGGTCGCCGCCGTCCGCGCGGGTGACGACGACGATCGCGGCGGTCGAGCCCGCGTCCGGGAACTCGCCGAGCACCTGCTCGACCCGCGCCGACGGCGCCGACGACGGCAGCGAATCGGGCGCCTGCCCCGCCGCGGTGTTCTCCCCGACAGCGCCGATCAGCCCTGCCGACGCGGCAATGATCACCAGTAGCAGCACCCACGACCTTCGAGCGGTCACCAGCGACGCGTACCGATCCCAAGCATTCACCCGACAACTCTCTCAGACTCTCCGGCGGGACAACGGACCCGCTGCGCGCCGGCCGGTCTGGTGACCGCAATGTCGCGCCGCCCACCACGGCCTTGTCGCCGGTGCCCGGGCGACGCGCAAGCGACCCGACGGTGCGACCCGGGCGGTCAGTCTCGTAAAGCTTGCTCGCGCAACGATTTCAGCGTTCTGGACAGGATGCGCGAGACCTGCATCTGCGAGCAGCCGATCCGCTGGGCGATCTGCTCCTGGGACATCGAATCGAAGAAGCGCATGACCAGCACCTGCTTCTCCCGCTCCGGCAGCGCGGCCAGCAGCGGTTTCACCGCCATGTAGTTCTCCACCGTGCCGAAGTCGGGGTCTTCGGCGCCGAGCGTGTCCAGCAAGGAAGAGCCGCTGGATCCCGCGTCGTCGGCGTCGGGCGCGGCATCGATCGACGAGGTCTGATAGGCGTTGCGGGCGATCAGCGCCTGGGTCACCTCGTTCAGGTCGGCGCCGAGTTCCTCGGCGATCTCCCTGGCCCGGGGCATACGACCGAGCCGCTGCGACAGAATCTCCACAGTGGGGGCGATCGTGGACTGGATTTCTTTGAGCCGCCGCGGGACTCGCACCGACCACGCGTAGTCGCGGAAATGCCGCCGGACCTCGCCCATGATGGTCGGCACGGCAAACGACAGAAATGTCGCGCCGTGTTCGGGATCGAACCGATCGACCGCAGCGATCATGCCTACCCGCGCGATCTGCAGCAGATCCTCGAAGCTTTCCCCACGACCGCTGAACTTCCGCGCGATGTGCTCGGCCAGCGGCAGGCACCGGTCGATCAGCTCCGCGCGCACCGCCTCCCGAGTCGAATCATCCTCGGCCAACGCCGCCAGCTCAGCGAACAACGGCTCGATATTGTCGTAGCTGTCTCCCCTGCCCGACCTCCGCCTGGAAGTCCCGGGATTGGGCTCGCTACCCATCGGCGCCGCCGCGGACCCAGCGGAAGTCGACGACGGTCGGGTAGCCGCCCGCGACGGCGTCGTAGTCACCGCGCGCGGTGGCGACCGAATCGGTCAAGGTCGACACGATGTGCCAGCCGAAACTGGTCTCGTCCGGGGTGGCATCCGACACCGCGATCGAGGAGATCCGCACGTCCACCGCCTCGGCGTCGAGGGTGAACGCACAGTCGATCTCCGACCCGTCCACGGCGTCCAGCACCAGGGCGCTGGCGACCTCGTCCAGAGCGAGCCGGATGTCGGTCACCTCGTCGATGCCGAAATCAGCCATGAGCGTGACGGTTTCCGCCAAGGCACGCAACATCGCCAACTGCTCCGACTCCGCGGGCACCCGCACGCTGATCATCCCGGTCCGCGTCGTAGCGGGAGGAGTCCCCTCACCCTTGCTCATGCACCGCTCCCAGTAGTAGCACCGTCCGTCGGAGCGACCAGCCTACGCCTCCTGGCCCGCCACCCCGAGAGGACATGGCCTGGTGCGAGCATCTTGTCCTGCCAGCCGTGGATCCGGTCGATCACAAATCCGGTCGATCACAGTGCTTCGCGAGTCACATCGGCGACGTGAACTCGAGTTGGATGCCGTCCGGATCGGAGAACGATAGGATGGCGATGCCGAAATCCGCCATCTCGGTGATTTCACCATGCTCGATACCGGCTTCGGACAGTCGGGACGCTGCCGCGACAAGGTCGTCGCGAGACGCGACTGCGAAGCTGAGATGGTCCAGCCCGACACGCTCGGAATCGAAGCTGTCCGTCGCGGGCGCTACCGGGCGTAGGCCGAGCAGCATCCCGTTGGCGTGGAACACCACCCCGCCGAACAGCTGCCTCGGGTCGGCGCGCACCACCGGGTCATCCGGGCTGCCATTCGATTCGGCGGCGATCGGGAACCCGAGGACGTCCCGGTAGAAGGCTCTGGACCGAACGATGTCGGTCACCGTCAACCGAATGTGGTGAGTACCGGTTGTTTCGATCGCTGTCACGAAAGCTCCCCAGGTGCAGAAATTACGAAGGTCGGGCTCGGCTGCGCCCGGGCTTCGATACGGGTGGCGAGCCGCTCGAATGAGCGTAGATCGGATTGCCGCCGGAACGGCGTGTCGCAAACGACATTTTCGGTACTATTTCCGACATGGATGTCGCGGTTTTCGTCGTCGACGGCGTTGCCGACTTCGGATTGGCCGCCGTACTGGAGACTTTCAACACCGCGAACTGCGTGCGGTCCGAACTCGTCGGCCCCCCAGAGCCGTGGCAGATCCGAACCGTGTCGTTCCGCGACTCCGTGCGCACGGGCAACGGGTACGCCGTGCCGACGACGCCGCTCGACGAGATCACCGACGAATTCGAGCTGATGATCGTCCCCGCGGTGAATGT
Organism: Nocardia sp. NPDC049220; assembly: GCF_040647855.1. Lineage (NCBI taxonomy): Bacteria > Bacillati > Actinomycetota > Actinomycetes > Mycobacteriales > Nocardiaceae > Nocardia > Nocardia sp. NPDC049220. The sequence continues at coordinate 40,663 of NZ_JBEZDA010000026.1, read as the reverse complement.
TGTTGCCGCCGACAGGCTGATCGACCTCGTCTCCGCATCGGCCAGCCGCCCAGCGCTCGACCGCCTCGTCGCAGCGCACAGCCGGGGCGTGCACTTGGCCGCCGCCTGCACCGGAACGTTTTTCCTCGCCGAGGCAGGTGTGCTGGACGGCTCACCCGCGACTACCAGCTGGTGGCTCGGCCCGAGTTTTCGCCGCCGATACCCCCGCGTCGCACTGGACGAGGGCCGGACGCTGTGCCGCGGCCGTGGCGTCACTACCGCGGGCGCCGCGCTGTCGCATATGGACCTCGCCCTGTCGCTGGTCGCCACGACGAGTCCCGCGCTGGCCGAGCGCGCCATGTGCTATCTGGCGGTCGGTTCGGGCCGACTCCAGCGCGATTTCATCATTCCGGAGGTCGTCGCCAGGGGTGATTCGGTGACCGCCGCCTTCGAGCGTTGGGTCCGCGACCATCTCACCGACAACTTCCGAATCGGCCAAGCCGCCAGAGCCATCGGCGTCACCGAACGAACTCTGCAACGCGCCACAAACGCCGAACTCGGTATGTCCCCGACCGAATTCGTCCACGATATCCGGATGGAGCGGGCCAAACACCTGCTGCGCACCACCACGCTCACGGTGGACGCGGTAGCGGCGAAGGTGGGCTATCTCAACGCGGGCACCCTGCGCAGTCTGTTCCGCCGCCGCCGCGGGATGTCGATTTCCGAGATCCGGACGACACGGGGCTCCTACTGAGGCCGGTAGCGGCCCGATCGACCCGATCCGAGCCGCCGGATCCGCGGGCGAGGCCCCGGAATTCGATCGCCGACAACGCGCACACGACGATCGGTCCTGCTGAGAGAATATTTGTATGCCTTACAGGCGTCGGTTGTCCACGCTTCCCACGACGGCGAGTGGTCTCGTGCGGTGGAAGTCGCAGCCGGGGCAGCGGGGCGATCCGATCCGGATGCTCGACTGGTCGAACAGCGACGGAGGGCAAAGATGCCACTTCACGAACTCGAGTCCGTGGTCCTGCACAACGACGTCCTCCGGTTCGTCGACGTCGGTGCCGGGCCCGCGGTGGTGTTGGTGCACGGCCTACTCGGCTCGCACGAGTCCTGGACGCCCCAGATCAGGAAGCTCGCCAAGAAATATCGGGTGGTGGCACCCGATCTGTTCGGGCACGGGGCGTCGGACAAACCCGCCGGCGACTACTCACTGAGCGCGCACGCCGCCACCCTCCGCGACCTGATCGACCATCTCGAGATTCCCACGGCAAGTTTTGTAGGGCATTCCCTCGGCGGCGGAATCGTGATGCAACTGTCGTATCTTTTTCCCGAGCGGGTCGCCCGGCTTTGTCTGGTCAGCAGCGGGGGCCTCGGGCCCGAGGTGAGCTTGCTGCTCAAGGCGGCCACCCTGCCGGGAAGTGAAGTGGTGCTGCCGGTGCTTGCCTCCAACTGGCTACGGCGCAACGCCGAGACCGCACTCAGAAGGCTGGGACGTCTCGGGTTTCCGCTGCAGCCGAGTCGCGGCGCCACCGAAACGTGGCGGATGCTCGAGACCATGTCGGACAAGTCGTCCAAAGCAGCGTTTCTGGCCTCCACCCGCGCGGTCGTGGGACCACGTGGGCAGACGGTCAGTGCCACGCAGCATCTCGCGAAGTTCGAATCGATTCCCTCGCTGTTGGTCTGGGGCGGCAAGGACAGAATGATTCCCGCCGCACATGCCGACAACCTCCGCCGCGAAGTACCGCGCAGTCGCATCGAGATCCTGCCCAACGCAGGCCATTTTCCCCAACTCGACGAACCACTTTTGTTCTTCCGTGTGCTCGACCAATTCCTCGATTCGATCGCGGAGTCCACTGGTCGGTAACCACCTCACGGCGCCCTACCGCGCTGGACGTGTTCGGCTCTACTGAGCAATCGCAAAACCCGGGTCAGTTCGTCGCACCAGGGCGTCAGTGGTCGTGTCAGGGGTGTGACAGGTAGCTGTCAGGCCGGGCGCCGATGGTGGTCGCATGAAAGATTCAGCGATCGCGGTTTCAGGACTGCGGAAGACATACGGGGACAAAATTGTGCTCGATGGCATCGATCTAGATGTTCCTGCGGGTACGGTTTTCTCCCTGCTCGGCCCGAATGGGGCGGGGAAGACGACGACGGTGAACGTGCTGAGCACGCTGACGAAGGCCGACGGCGGATCGGTCCACGTTGCTGGACATGACGTCACGACCGACGCCAAGGCGGTGCGCGCGGCGATCGGGGTCACCGGCCAGTTCGCGGCGGTGGACGAACTGCTGACGGGGCAGGAGAACCTGCAGTTGATGGTGGACCTCACCGGGGTTCGTGCCACAGCTGGCAAGCGGATCGTCACCGACCTGCTGGAGCGCTTCGATCTGGCCGAGGCGGCGCAGCGGCCCGCGTCGACCTACTCCGGCGGTATGCGCCGGAAGCTCGATTTGGCGATGACGCTCGTCGGCAACCCGCGGATCATCTTCCTGGACGAGCCGACGACGGGCCTCGACCCGCGCAGCCGTCGCACGATGTGGTCGATCGTCCGTGATCTGGTGGCCGACGACGTAACCATCTTCCTCACCACCCAGTACCTCGAGGAAGCCGATCAGCTGGCCGACCGAATCGCGGTGCTCGACCAGGGCCGTCTGGTCGCCCAGGGCACACCCGACGACCTCAAGCGCCAGATCCCCGGGACGCACGTCCGGCTCCGATTCGCCACCGTCGCCACGCTCGACGCGGCCGCGCGTCTGTTCCCCGACTCCACGCGGGACGAGGAGGCACTTCTACTCCGGGTTCCCAGCGACGGCGGCACGACATCGCTGCGGGCTCCGCTGGACCGGCTCGACGAGTACGCGCTCAGCGCCGACGAGTTCTCGGTGCACACTCCCGACCTCGACGACGTTTTCCTCGCCCTGACGGGCCACAACACGGAGGTAGTCGCGAAATGAGCGGCAAATCCCATGCCCTGGTCATGTTGCGCCGCAACTTCAAACACATCGCCCGGAACCCGACCTCGGTGTTCAACGCGGTCCTCATGCCGATCATCATCATGTTGATGTTCGTGTACATGTTCGGCGACGCTTTCGACGTCGGTGTCGACTACATCGACTACGCGACGCCGGGACTGATCCTGCTCGCGGTCTGTTATGGACTGGGGGCCACCGCGACCTCGGTGAACTCCGACATGACGAACGGAATCATCAACCGGTTCAAGGTTATGGACGTGTCCCGTGGTGCGGTGTTGACCGGTCACGTCGTCGCCAGTGTGCTGACCAATCTGGTCGCCATCGTGGCCCTCGTCGCAGTGGCCTTCCTGCTGGGATTCAGTCCGGCGGCGAGCTTCCTCGATTGGCTCGGCGTCGCCGGCATCGTCGTACTGCTCGGTGTCGCAGCAGGCTGGCTCACGGTCGCGCTGGGATTGGCGGCCAAGTCTCCGGAAACGGCGGGTCTGGCCTCCGTGCCGCTGGTCATGCTGCCGTTCTTCAGCAGCGCGATCGTGCCGGCGGAGAAGATGGGGCCGGGCCTGCGGCAGTTCGCGCAGTATCAGCCCTTCACGCCGATCATCGAAACCATGCGTGGGTCGCTCAACGGCGCACCCGACAGCGGCGCGGCAATCACCGCCGTCGCCTGGTGCGTCGGGATCGCTCTCATCGGGTATCTGTGGGCGCGTTCGACGTTCACGAAGCGAGCGTGACCGAGACCAACTGACTCCAGCTCCTCTCCGTGCCCTCCCGAGCCGCCTCCGCGAACTCCGCGTCGCCGAGGCGGCTCAGCGCGGCCTGCTCGATCCGCGCGACATCCGGGTGGGAGCGATCCGACAGGCCGCGCACGCCGACGCTCGCCGCGAGCAGCCGCGCGGCCTGTTCGTACTGGTGGTCGCGTAGTGCCAGATCCGCGACACCGACCAGCACCTGCGCGAGCAAGGGCGCATGCCCGGACTCGCCCGCCGCCTGGACTGCCGCGACGCGGTGGGCACGGACCTCGTCGAGATCCTCGGTGAGGTATCCGAGCAGGTCATGAAGAACCGCGCGGACGATCGCCCGCTCGGCGTCGTCGCCCAGCATGGCCGACGCGACGTCGAGTTGCCGGTGTGCCTGCTCGGCATCACCGCGCCAGCGGGCGAGTTCCGCCTTCGCCAGCGCCAACTCGGCCAGCGCGTTCGGCCAGGCGACTCGTTCCGCGGACCGTTGCGCCTCGGCCATGGCACCCTCGCTCGACTCCGCATCGCCCAGCAGCCAGTACAACTGGGCCTGCCGCGACCGCATCGACACGACATCCTCGATGGCGCCGACCTCGGTGACGACCGCGATCGCCTGCTCGTAGTGCCGGCACGCACTGGCGAATTCGCCCCGCATAGCGATTCGATTCGCCAGCTCGGTCAGAGCGAACGAGATCCCCCAGCGTTCGCCGAGTGCCCGAAACTCGGTCAGCGCCGTCTCGAGGTAGACGTCCGCATCCCTGCCGCCCTGCCCGAGCTGGATCCGCATCTTGCCGAGCTGTAGTCGGCCCAGGGCGCGCACCCAGGGGTCCTCGTCGACCAGGAGTGATTCCCACGCGGGCAGAAACACGTCCGGCCCTCGCAACATGCTTTCCAGTGGGGCGGCGAACCGCAGCACCGGGTGACGGCTCTGCACCCGCCGACTGATTTCGTAAGCTTTGCGGATCCACTCCTGCGCCTGGTACTGGTCACTCTGCGGCCCGGAGGTCACGAAGTGCACGACGAACGCGTACACCAAGGCCCGGATCTCGTCAGCCACCTCGCCGGGCACGGCCGTGGCCGCCATGATCAGCTCGTTGCCCTCCGCCTTGTGCCCGCCGAGCCACCAGTACCAGCCGGCGGCAGCGGCGAGCCGCATCGCCCCGGCTGCCTCGCCGGCGGCGAGGGCGGCGCGCATCGCGGCACCGATATTGTCGTGCTCGGCCTCTAGCGTGGCGAGCCATTCCAGTTGCTCGGCGCGGCGCAGATGCGGATCAGCGATTTCGGCGAGTGCGGTGAAATATCCAAGATGCGCGCGGCGCGTCGGATCCGATTCCCCCGCCTCCGCGAGCCGCTGCTCGGCGTACTGCTTGATCGTGCCGAGCATCCGGTAACGCGGCGCCCGGTCGCCCTCGGTGAGCACGAGCGATTTCTCGGTCAACGCGGTCAGCAACTCGAGTACCTGGCCTGTCTCGACCGCGTCGCCCGCGCAGACCCGCTCGGCCGCTTCCAAGCTCGCCCCGCCCGAGAACACCGAGAGTCTGCGCAGGACCATCCGTTCGGCGTCGGTGAGCAATTCCCAGCTCCAGTCGATTACCGCGCGCAGTGTCCGGTGCCGTGGCAGCGCGGTACGGCTGCCGCCGGTCAGTAGGCGGAACCGATCGTCGAGTCGATGGGCGAGCTGATCGAGAGACATGGTGCGCAACCTGGCCGCGGCGAGTTCGATAGCCAGTGGCATCCCATCCATCGCCCGGCAGACACGCGCCAACGTCGACAAGGTATGCGCGTCGGTCGCCAAATCCTTGCGCACCGCGCCGGCCCGGTCCCGCAACAATCGGACGGCTGGAGCGGACTCTATTTCGCTGGGGCCGGCGTCCCCTTTCGGCAAGGCCAGCGGCAGGACCGGCCATAGCGCCTCGCCGGTGATGCCGAGGGGTTCCCTGCTCGTCGCGAGGATCCGCAGCCGCCGGCACTCTCCGAGCACTCGATGGGCGAAGGTCGCGGCGGACTCGATCACGTGCTCGCAGTTGTCCAGAATCAGCAACATCGCCCGCTCACGGACGGCGGCGATGAGCCGGTCCGTCGGCTCGGCGTCCGGTGCCGCACCGAGCAGCGCATCCCGCAGGCCGAGCGCCGCGAGCGTCGCTTGCGCCACGTCACCATCGGCGCCGATGGCCGCGAGTTCGACCAACCAGGCCCCGTCCGGCAGGTCGCCGAGCAGGGTGCGCGCGGTCTCCGTGGCCAACCTGGTCTTGCCCGAGCCCCCCGGCCCGATCAGGGTGGTGAGCCGATGTTCGGCATTGAGTTCGCGCACCTCGGCGACATCTTCGTCTTTGCCGACAAAACTGGTCAACTCCGCGCGCAAGTTGGTCTTCCGGTTCTCCTCCCGCCGTCCCAGCTCACCACGCAATAGCGCGACGTGCACCGTGGACAGTTCCGGTGCGGGATCGACGCCCAGCGTGTCGGCGAGGGTCTCTCTCGTGCGCTCGTACACCAGCAGCGCCTCGGTGTCCCGACCGGTCGCCGCGAGGGCGCGCATCAAGGCGGCGACAAGCCGTTCTCGCACCGGATGCAGCGCCACCAAGTCGGTCAGTTCCGTGACCAGCTCCGCACCGTTTCCGAGGCCGAGTTCCGCATCGAACCGATCCTCCATGGCGGTCAACCGCAGTCCTTCGAGCCGGGTGACCACCGCGTCGAAAGCCGCACTCTCCTGCAGACCGATGTCCTGCATGGCCGCACCACGCCACAACGCGAGGGCCTCGCGGAGCCGCCGGACCCCCCGCGGATCCTCGTCATTACGGGCCTGCGCGACGAGGCGTTCGAACCGCACGGCGTCGACAGCGTCGGGTTCCACCCGCAACCGGTAGCCGTCCGCCTGACCCTCGACCGACCCGTCCGGCAGCACCTTCCGCAGCCGGGAAACCAGGCGTTGCAAGGCATTCGCCGCATCGGCGGGCGGGTGCTCACCCCAGATCCAGTCGATGAGCGTCGCCTTCGGGACTGCGTGACCAGGTTCGAGCGCGAGCGCGATCAACACCGCGCGCAGCCGAGCGCCCGGCACGTCGACGACGACGCCGTCGCCGTCGCCCGTGCGAACCTCGAATGGTCCAAGCATCCCGATCTTCACCCGGCTGATCCTGCCATGGGTGATCGGCCGGCCTCCGACTGCTGACGCCGCGCAGAAAGTTCCCGAGGTCCTCGCGCCTGGCCCGGTACCAGCTGGTCGTCGATCGTCGGCGTCGCCGGCCGCTTGTCCGGTGGGGCGGCCGGGGCTCCGTCGAACGTCGCGGTGTCGCTGGCCGGTTCAGGTGTCCGCATGTCGAGGAGCAGTCGGTTCGTGCTCGTGCGGGCCGGCCGGCAATGGCCCCGGCATGGTCGGTGTCAGGGCGGTGTCAGTCGAATGTCAGGCCAGTCGGCGACTGTGGCACAACAAACCGCCGCAGAAGGAAGTCCAATGAATCCCACCATTTCCATCCCGCACGGCCTCCCCATCGAACGTGATGCGGGGCCCTTCGATCCGCCCCGCCGGATCACCCAGCTGCGCGAGGCCCGGCCGGTCAGTCCCATGGTCTTCCCCGACGGTCACGAGGGCTGGCTCGTCACCGGCTACGACGCGGTCCGCCGGCTCATGGCGGATACCCGGTTCAGCTCGCGCCAGGACATCGGCATTCTGCACATCCCCTACGAGACCCCGAACATGCCGGCTGCCACCGAACCGTCGCCGCAGACGCCGGGATTGTTCATCGCCATGGACGCGCCCGACCACACCCGTCTGCGGCGCAAGCTCGCGGGCGCGTTCACCGTCAAACGCATGAAAACGCTCGAAGAGCAGATCATCGACATCGTCGAACGGCAACTGGACGAGTTGGCGCGTCTTACCCCGCCGGTCGACCTGGTCAAGGAATTCGCACTGCCGGTGCCCTCGCTGGTGATCTGCGAAATGCTCGGTGTCCCCTATGCGGACCGAGAGAACTTCCAGATCAACTCCGCCAAGTTCTTGGTCAAGGATCAGTCGCTCGACGAGAAGATCGCCGCCTACGTCGCGATGACGACGTACCTCGCCGAGTTGGTCGCGCGCAAACGCGCCGAACCCGGGCAAGACATCCTGTCCGACCTGGCCAGTCATGACGACCTCACCATCGAGGAGCTGACCGGCATGGCCTTCCTGCTGCTGCTCGCGGGCCACGAGACCACCGCAAACATGCTGGCGCTCGGCACCTTCGCGCTCCTGGAGCACCCCGACCAGCTGGCCGAACTGCGTGCCGACCCGGACCTGCTACCCGATGCCGTCGAGGAACTCATGCGCTACCTGTCGGTTGTCGATATCCTCTTTCGCTACGCCACGGCGGACATCGAACTCGGCGGTGAGACAATCCGCGAGGGTTCGACCGTCATCGTCTCGATGCTCGCCGCCAACCGCGATCCCCAGCGCTTCGACAACCCCGACACCCTGGATATCCACCGCGAGGCGCGCGGACGCCTGTCCTTCGGCCACGGCATCCACCAATGTCTCGGCCAGCAACTGGCCCGCATCGAGATGCGCGCCGGCTTCGCGGGACTGCTGCGTCGCGTCCCGACCCTCGAACTAGCCATCCCCGCCGGCGAGGTGAGACTCCGGACCGACATGAATATCTACGGCGTCCACGAACTGCCCGTCACCTGGACGGAATCGGCCAGCTAGCAGCGGGACGACCGTCCTCGATATACCCGTTGGTCGTGAAAGGAGATGACGAGGGTGCGAATATTCGCGGATCGGGAGCGCTGTATCGGCTCGGGCATGTGCGCGCTGACCGCACCGGAGGTTTTCGATCAGGACGAGGACGACGGCAGGGTGCGGGTACTCGATGCGAGACCGCGGCGCGGGCACTCGGCAGTGCGGGATGCCTTGGATGCTTGCCCGTCCGGGGCGCTCGCCATCGACGAGTTCTAGCAGTAGCGCCCGGCGTAGTTCCGGTATCGACGGGATCGTGCGTTCACCCATCGGTCTCGGCGGCCGAACGCATCGAGGTGGCGGTGCTCGAACCGACAATTGTCCCCGGTCGGGGTCGCGAGTACTCGAGCGTTCAGCAATCGCGAGGACCGACGAGGGCGATCGCGGATTCGACCGCCGCATCGATGACGTCGGAGATCTCATTGCCGTCTTCGACGGTAGTCGCGATGAGTTCGCGGAAGCCGCCGAAGAGGATCGTCGCCACCTGACGGGAGGGCGGACGCAGACCTGCGGCCGCGAATTCCGCGGTACCGGTGAGTTTCTGGATCAGGGCGATGAACGCGTCGCCGGTGTCCCGCTGTAATTGCCGCGCGTCCTCGCCGAGCGCAGGACCGACCCGGATCCAGCTGAGCAGAATCGAGGGATCCTGCTGCGCGAAACCGATCCATGCCTCGATGGCTTGGCGTATTTGCCTACGCCACGGGGCATGCGGGTCGACGGCCGCGTCGATCTGTTCGATCGTTGTGGTGTTCCACTCGTTCAGCAGAGCTACGAAACAGTCCTGTTTGCTGGTGAAGTGTTCGTAGAAGGTGCGTCGCGAGGTGCGGGCGTGCCGAACCACGTCGGCGACGGTCGAGTCTCGGTAACCACGCTCGCGGATCGCGACAGCCATGCTGTCGAGGAGCCGGCGGCGAAACCCCGCTTCCGCGCTGGAATCGCCGGAGGTGGACGCAAGTGGCTCGGCACGTGTCACGAGAGTCAGATTAGTTACTTCCTCGCGCGGCAGCATGCCGGAAACCGGTCCCGGACCGTATTCCGGCACCGGCGCGAAGTCAGCAACTGGTCGGCGCCGGTTCACCGCGGAATCGAGCTTCCAGGTAGTTCCACGCTCCACCGAAGCCCGTGATGGCGGCCGTCATGTGTTCGGTGATGTCGTAGGGGCGGAACTGCAGCGGAGTTCCCGCCTTGCAGTAGCGGTCAGCCAACTCGGCGACCGGACCGAAGTGGGTGAGTTCGTCGAAACGCGCCTGCCAGAAGTAGGTCGGAATGCCCGGAACGCCCTCGAAGTAGCGCAGGCTGTTCTCCCGTAAGACGGCATGGGCCTCCGGGCTGTCCATCAGGTTCTTGGACGCCGCCATCTGCTCGGCACTGCGGAAGGCGCCGTGAAACAGGAGGAACTTCCGGCACGCGTCGTGTGTCAATTCTCGGAACCACAGCCCGTTTTCGTTGAGTTGCTCGGAAACCGGCAACCGGTCCGGGTATTCCCGTTCCAAACCCATGGCGGCGGCGAACGCCAAGCCGAAGCCGGGGTGCGGCTCGAAACCGAGCGCCGTCGCCATCTCCTCGAGATCGGCAGGAATACCGCCCGCGACCGCTGCGGTGAGTCGGAGATCTGGGGCGTAGGTGGGCTGCAATGCGGCCGCCCACGCGGTGGCCATGGCGCCGCCGGAGTACCCGGCGATCGCGACGGGCGACGCGGCGAGACCGAGGTCGGCTGTTTTCTTTACGGCCTTGATGCTGTCCAGGGTCATCATGCCGCTGAGCTTGGCCGCGCCGTAGGCCGACGTCGGACCGAGGTAGTCCGGCATCGATACCGCCCAGCCGCGGGCGATCGGCGCCATGGCGCCCGCCACCATGTCCTCCTCTGGCATTCCGCCGTTGAGCAGCGATCGTGACGGCTGGCATTTGGTGCCGAGAGAATTGATCAGCGCCTGGTAGGAGACCAGTGGCGGGTTCGGCACCCCCATCGGGCGCAGAACCGTGGTCACGCCCATGACCGGATTGCCCGTCGAGTTGGTGGAGCGAAACGCCACCTGCCAGCCTTCGCTGCCCACATAGGGGCCGGTGCCGACCCTGCGCAATCGCACCACATCACCCGGCTGGAGCGACGCGAGATCGGACGGCGCGGCGTAGAACGGATCAGGATCCGGTGTGGGATACAGTGGTTGAGCACTCGCGGGCAAGCCGAACAGCCCCATCGAGATGATACTGGACAACAAGAGCACAATCCTGCACGGAATTCTGGACACGGTTTTCCTTCGAGGGTCAGCCGCCACCGATTCACCGACGCCGAGACGAATATCTCTCGATATCGGCAACTCGGACGGAACGGCACTTCACAGCGAGACCACGACGAAAACTTCCTCTACCGCACATGCGGGAAGAACCGGAAGCCGGACCGAGCACGAGCCAACCACGGCAGGCTAACACAGCTGTTCGGGCACGCGATTGCCTTTCGTGACAGAATACGGCATTCACCTTTCCCGGCCGGTCACTTATCTAATGACAACTGTCGGGCGGAGCGGGAATTCTACGTCTTCACATGACGACGCGGCGCGGATACCAGCCTTTTATCGGGTTTGCCGGAGGCGACAATTCGACACGTCGGCGAGTCATGACCACGCGGCAAACCTCGTCGGAAGAAGGTATTGACAATGACTGAAAAGCCGGGCTGACAATAGATTCTCGTATGCGAACACCGGTCGGACGCAGTCACGAACCCGGCCGAACTATGGACCAGAAACCAAAGATTCGGACCCGAGGCGACGCCAGCTCGAGCCGCGTCTACCTGGTCATCCGACCAGAGCTCATGAAGCGGTAACGCCCACTCGCTCCGCACTGTGGTCCTCGGCATGCCCGGTCGAAGTCGGCCGTATGAGCGGAACTACCCGGTGCAGAACCGCGTATCCCACGACGGCCAGCACCAAGGCGACGAATACTCCAAGGTTGCTGCTGCCCAGACCGCCGGCGCGAGCGGCCGGCGTGAACAGGTAACCGAGTAGCGGGCCGATATGCGGATCGGGTGAGGTGACCAGGCCGAGCCCGACGATCGTCGCGACGATCAGGCACCCGACTCCCGCGCGGTTCACCCTGCCGTAGCCGCCGGCCGGGCTGTACAGGGACCCTCGGTCATACCCGACATGGCGACGCTGCCAGAGATCGACCAGAAAGATGCCGGTCCAAGCGGCCATCACTACCCCGGTCGTAGTCAGAAACGCCTGGAACGGAGCGAAGAAACCCGGTGCGGCGAACGCCACATACCCGCCGACGACGGCGATCAGAATCGCGTCGATCACCACGGTGCGATGCCGAGGCATCCTAACCCCCACTGTCTGCAGCGCGAGCCCCGAAGAGTAGAGGCCGATGATAGAGCCCGACATGAAGCCCACCAGCGCCAAAATCAGATATGGCACCAGAAACCAGGTGGGCAAATGGGCCGAGAGGGCACTCACCGGATCGTGCGCGGCCCTCGCCGCGACATCCGGATCACCCGCGGCCAGCAATGTCCCGAATCCCATCAGCACGATGGCGGGGGCAGCACCACCGAACGTGATCCAGCCGACCACACCACGTTTGCCGACTTCGCGCGGGAGATACCGGGTGTAGTCGGCCGCGCAGTTGACCCAGCTCAGACCGAGCGCATTGGCGACGAGCAGCACGCCTCCCACGAACGCACCCGCACTCAACTGGCCGTGCGTCGCGAACGAAATCCTGGGCAGCGTCAACACGACGTACCCGATCGACAGCCCGGCGAATGCGAGGGTGAACCACTTCTGGATCCGCAGGATTACGTGGCAACCATAGATTCCGACCACCGTGGTCACCAGAATGACCGTGACGAGGACACCGACCATGATCGGTCCGGTATCCAGATCCGGGTCGAGCCGATGCACCACGGTGCGCGCCGCGAGGGTCGCCAGGACTGCCGAGAAGGTCTCCCAACCGACCAAGGCCAGATAGCTGAGCGCGGCCGGGATCTTGTTGCCATGGAACCCGAACGCCGCACGGCTGGCCACCATGGTTACCGCACCGCCCCGTTGCCCGGCCAACGACACCAAGGCGAGCAACAGGAAGGAGAGAATCGCACCCACCACGGCGGCGAGTGCTGCGCCATGCCAGTCGAGCCCGAGCGCCATCACGTAGGGACCGAACGACACCAAGATCACGTTGCAACTCGTGCCCGCCCACGGCCAGAAAAGGGCGCGCGATTCGCCTCGGCGTTCCTCGTCGGCGACCCACTCGGTGCCTTTGTGCTCGAAAGTCCAGTCCGATGATTTCGCTGAGCTCACTGCCATGACGAATCCTCTCGAGGAGAGCAGCGACGGGCGGTATGAATCAACCTCCCGCACCCTTCATGCACTCACGCATTGTGCCGTTAAATGATGGCACGTCGAACGGGTTTCCGGAACCCATGCGCCCTCATTGATCGTTGTGTCGCACGACCTTTCGCCGAATCCGCGGCGAAAGGCCCCACATCGCGTCGGTCAATAAATGTTTGCTGCCGATTCGCCAGTGATCCCTACAACGACGGTCTGTCCGCCTGGCTCGACGCGACACCGAATACCCATCTGTCCGTGCGTATTCGGTGGCCGCTGCTTCCGGTTGCGGCGGAGTGGCCGGTGTCCTCTAATGGGAGCGCTGTCTTCAACGCAGCAAGGTTTGACTGTGGGTGGTCCGCGCTGACCGGTCCACCGCGATGAGGAGCTCCACATGACGACTGGGTACGTCTGGAACACCGTCTACGGATGGGTCGACACAGGTACGGGCAGCTTGTTCCCGTCCGACGCCACCGCGGGCCTCCAGCCCATCAGCCACCATCTCGCCCACCCCGATACCAAACGCCGCTTCCACGAGTTGGTCGCGGTATCGGGCCTGCTCGACCGGGTCCGGTCGATCAAGGCGGTGCCGGCAAGCGAGGAGGACATCCTGCGCGTGCACACCGCACAACATCTGGACCGGATCAAAGCCGAGAGCCTTCAACCGAAAGGCGGGGATGCCGGCGACGGTTGCTCGCCATTCGGCAAGGGCGGATACGAGATCGCGGCGCTATCGGCCGGCGGCGCGATCGAGCTCGTCAAACAGGTTGTGGCAGGCACTGTCGACAACGGTTACGCGCTGGTCAATCCGCCCGGACACCACGCGACCCGAGCGACCGGCATGGGATTCTGCATGTTCAACAACGTGTCGGTCGCCGCCGCTTACGCGAAAGCCGTCCTCGGCATCGAACGGGTTGCCATCGTGGACTGGGATGTTCACCACGGCAACGGAACCCAGGACATCTGGTTCACCGACCCCTCCGTCCTGACCATCTCGATCCACCAGCATCTGTGCTTCCCGCCGAATTCGGGATTCCGCGAGGAACGTGGCGAAGGCGACGGGTACGGATACGCGATCAACATCCCACTGCCGCCCGGCAGCGGTGACGCCGCCTATCTGCACGCCCTCGAGCGTGTGGTCGAGCCGGCGCTGCGCTCCTTCGATCCCCAGCTCATCATCGTCGCGTCCGGCTTCGACGCGAGCATCCTCGACCCGTTGGCACGTCAAATGGTCACCAGCGCAGGCTTCCAGAAGTTCACCCGTCGCATGCTGGACACGGCCGCCGACGTGTGCGCGGGCCGGATCGCGTTCGTGCAGGAAGGCGGATACAGCCCGCACTACGTGCCCTACTGCGGTGTGGCGGTGCTGCGCGAACTACTCGGCGAAGAATTCGTCGACGACCCCTACACACCGATCGTCGCGACAATGGGCGGTGATGTTCTGCTCGCGCACGAGGCCGCCGCGATCGAAGAGGCCGTTCCGCTGATGGCGCAACTGTAGGCCGCTGCGACGGCACGCTGCCGATCGCCGTGCACTACCGCGCAGCGGGCCGTCCTTCGGGGAAACCGGGCACACATCGCGCGCTCCGAAATCGCGCCTGAAAGGATTCGAGGGATGAGCGCCACTGGGGACGATGTCCGCGCCCTTGCCCTTTCGTTGCCGGAGACGGCCGAACAATTCACGTGGGGAATGCCCACCTTTCGGGTTGCCGGCAAGCTTTTCCTCACGCTCCCCGAGGGCGAAACTTCGATGGCGGTCCGCTGCCCCCTCATCGACCGCGACGAACTCGTCGCCGCCGAACCGAACAAATTCTGGATCGCCACCCACGAGGCGTACAACGCCTGGGTCCGCGTGCGCCTCACCGCCCTCGACGACCGGGACGAGCTGGCAGCCATCGTTCTCGACTCATGGCGACAGGCCGCACCCGGACATCTGCTCGACGGTGCCTGATGACGTCGCTGCAAGGCGCTGTGCCACCGTGGCTGTACACGCCACGGTGGCTCAGCGCGGGTGCCGATGGTCGAACTGCCTCGTTCGGCAACAGATTGCGGCACTCCCAGCCCTGCCCTATTCGGGCCAGGGATTGCCTTCGATGATCTCGACGAAGTCGGTTCGGGTGAACCCGGGCACGAAATGAGCGAGCACATCGGCGTTCACCGTACCGAATGTCGTGTCCGGGCGATCAGCGAAGCCGTTGGTGAAGGCCGCGAGAATCTGGCGCTTGAAGTCGGGGCGTGGATGGGCGGCGACGACAGCTTGGATATCGGCCGGGTCCAGATCGTGGTATCCGATTCCTAGGACATCGGTCTCCACGCCCGCGGTGACCAATGCGACCTCGGGCTCCATCCGCTCGGGAATGCCCGGGGTGGTGTGCAACGCGATAGCGGTCCAGACTCGTCGCAGGCCGTCGTCATCGATGCCGTGCGCGGCGAGGAAGCGGCGAGCCTCGTCGGCGCCGTCGAGCTCGAACCGCTGGGTCGTGGTGCGATACGTATCGGTCAGGCCGAGGTCGTGGAACATCGCACCGACGTAGAGCAACTCGGGGTCGGGTGACAATCCGCGCCGGCGTCCTTGCAGCATCCCGAAGAGGTAGACGCGCCGCGAATGATGGAACAGCAGTGGCGGCGCACAATCGTGCACCAATGCGGTCGCTTCGGCGATCAGGCGGCTGTCGGGAATCGGAATGTCCGCGATACGCTCTGTCACGAGGTTCTCCTCGATGTTTCGTCTCGATGTGGTTCGACGGAGGCGTCAGGCGTTCTAGTGGGTCGGCGGTCGCAACCCGTAACGTGATACCACATCGTCGAACCAGTCAGGGACCCCATAGGTCAGGCCGTATTTCCGTGCGAGTTCACTGAATTCGGGCGACTCGTGCAATTGCGGGCCGACCGCCGCGTCCTGGACGCCGGCGGTGAGCAACTCCCCGAGTTCCCGGAAATAATTCTCGAAACCTCCGGGCGTGATGATCTCGATGATTCTGCCGGGCACCGAGCCGGCGTTCCACATGGCATGCATCTGGCCGCGCGGCTTGGTGATATAGCCGCCCGGCCCCAGGACCACTTCATCGGCGTCGGATCGAAAACCGATCTCGCCCTCCAGCACGATCGAGTGCTCGTCCTCACGCGTATGGCGGTGCGCCGCAGTGATGGCACCGACCTCGAATGGATGCTCCACTATAGCCACTTCACCGCCGTTGTCACGGCTGTAAAGTTTGAAAACCGCACTGAATCCAGGCATCTGGACGATGCCCCCGTCCCCGGGCCGCACCACCCGGACGGTCGACGCGCCGCTTGTCTCCATACCGTCTCCCCATTCATCGAATCTACGGCCAGAACGTTATAGAAACCGATCGGTCGGTTACAGGCCGAAGCTGGTGAAGTGTTCGAGCCCCAGCACATGCCGGCGTCCGCTGTCGTGCGGTGTCAGTGCTCAGGTCTATACGGCGACCCGACCGTATCGATTCCACCCAGGTCGGTTCGGTCAGCTACTGCCGAACAAGCCGCCGCCCCAACCACCGTTGCCGAAGCCACCGCCACCCCAACCGCCGTCGCCGCCGCCACCCCAACCGCCGCCGCCCCAACCATCGTTGCCCCAGCCACGATCACGATCCGGGCCTTCCCCGCCTCTTCCGCCCCAACCGCCGCCATGACCACCACCACCGCCACCACCACCACCAGGTCGATCGACCTGCACCACGTCGGATACGGACGTCGGCGCGGCGATGGCAGGAACCGTCACTGTCGTCATCGGAATCGCTATCGCGGCTCCAACGAGCGCGACCTTCGCGAGCAGCTGGCAGGTGGAATTTCGGTGCGTCTTGTTGGTCATCATCATTACCTTCTTCCGGCGGAGTTCGTCGCACTGACCCCACTCGCCGATTGTCGATTTCGTTGACAGTCCCCAACACGTCTGATAGTAAGCCTGCACCGTCGTCGCCACCACCACCCGAAAAGTCGGATCACACTCGTCATGAGGTCACAATTCGGAGCAACTCCGTCGAAATCGGCACATACGGCGCCCGCCGGTCAGCTTTTAATCGCCCCGCACCACATCAAGTGCCTCGAGAGTTTTCTGCCCGGTAGTCGGGTCCGACCGATCTTGCGCTGACCTATGATCGATATGCGTCCTGCCACGACGCACCGAAAGCTCGCCCGTTTGCTGGGCTCGCGGATGAGGGTTGCCGAAAATCTGTCGGAAGAAGATGCCTTTATCGAGAAAGGTGCTTCGTCATGGCCACGTCTACCGTCGGCGACTATCTCCTGCTTCGACTGCGTGAGATCGGTATACACCACATCTTCGGCGTGCCTGGGGACTACCAGTTGGAGTTTTTGGACCAGCTCGAAGCGATGGACGGTATCGAATGGGTCGGGAACTGCAACGAACTCAACGCCGCCTACGCGGCCGACGGTTACGGCCGCCTGAACGGGATCGCCGCGCTTCTCACCACGTTCAGCGTCGGCGAACTCAGCGCGCTCAACGGTGTCGCCGGCGCCTTCGCCGAATCCGTGCCGGTCGTGTCGATCGTCGGTACACCGGCAACCTTCGTCATGGACGCGGGCCAGAAGGTGCACCACACCGTCGGTGACGGCGACTTCACCCACGCCGCGACATGCGCGCACGAGTACACCGTCGCGCAGTCGTGGCTGAGCCGCGACAACGCCGCCTCGGAGATCGACCGCATGCTGCGGCTCTGCTGGTTGTTCAAGCGCCCCGTGCAGCTCATGCTTCCCGCGGACGTGGCCTACCAACAGATCGACGCGCCGACGGAGCCCCTGGTTCTCCCCGAGCCCTCCAGTGAGCCCCATGAGCTGGCACGATTCAAGAACGAGGCCAGCGAACGACTACGCGCAGCACACAGTCCGGCAATCCTGGTCGGTCATGAGGTCGACCGATACGGGCTTGCTACGCACTTGCGCGAGCTCGTCGAAAAGATCGGCTGCCCGGTCGCCTGCCTGAGCAACGCCAAGGGCGTCTTCCCCGAAGATCACGACCAGTTTCTCGGCGGATACTCCGGAAAGCTCAGCGATCCCGAGGTCAAGCGGGCGATCGAACAGGCCGACTGTCTCTTGACTGTCGGTGTCATGTTCACGGACTCGGTCACCGGCGGCTTCTCCCAGCAGATCGATCCATCCCGGGTCATCGCGTTGCATCCGACGGCCGCAGCCGTCGGTGAAAGCCGACATGCCCACGTCTCCATGAAGGACGCGATGAGCGCCCTCGCCTCCGTGGTGACGACCAAGCCGTCGAAGATCACGTCGTATTACGACCGGATCGTCCGTGGCCGGGCGCCATACCAGCCCGTCGGCTCGACCCGACTCGTCCAATCTCGATACCTGGAGCAACTCCAAGCTTTCCTCGAGCCCGGTGACGTCGTGATCGCCGAACAAGGTACGTCGTACTTCGGATCCGCCGATCTGGCCTTTCCCAAGGACTGCACCTTCGTCGGGCAGCCGCTGTGGGGATCGATCGGCTACACCCTTCCGGCTCTGCTGGGCACCATGCTCGCAGCGCCGGATCGCCGCCACATCCTGCTGATCGGGGACGGCTCCTTCCAATTGACCGCGCAAGAACTGTCGACGATTCTGCGACACGACCTCAATCCCGTCATCTTCCTGATCAACAACGACGGCTACACGGTCGAACGCCTCATCCTGGGGCCACAAGCCAGTTACAACGACATACCCCGGTGGAACTACCACCGGCTGGTCGAAGCCTTCGATCCCGACGGTCGAGCCCGCACCGTCCAGGCCGGTACCGAGGACGAACTCGCGGCCGCACTGGACACCGCGAAGACCGACAACGACCGGCTGGTTTTCCTCGAGGTGATGATGGAACGAATGGACAGTCCGCAATCCCTGGTCGAGTTGGGCAAGGCATTCGCGGCCGCGGACTATCACCACGCGGCGGTGTCCTGAGGTTCAGGGAGTCGGAGTTCAGGCGGGCCAGGGCGAGGCGATGACGCGCTCGACCATGGAGATACGGCGAAAACCGGGGACGAAGTGGTCGAGAATGTCGGCGTTGACGGTGCCGTAAGTGGTATCCGGCCGGTGCTCGAGTCCTTCGCGGAAGGTCTGGAGGAACTCGTTCTTGAAGTCACCGCGCGGGTGCGTCGCGGTGATCTCATCGACCAGCACGGGGTCGAACTCGTCCAGCCCCACACCGATGGCATCGGTGAGCACGCCGAGGTTGGTGGCAGCGATCTCCGGGCCCATGCGCCTCGGTATCTCCGGTGTGGTGTGCAGTGCGATCGCATTCCAGACGAGTTCGACGGCCCCCGCGGAAAAGCCACGGTCGAGCAGGAAGGCTCGGGCATGATCAGCGCCATCGATCTCGAATCGCTGCACAGTCGCCGAAAACGGAGTCAGCAGTCCCGCGTCGTGGAACAGCGCGGCCACATAGAGGAGCTCGGGGTCGGGATCGAGGCCCAAGGCGCGAGCATGCATCGAGCCGAAAAGGAACACACGGCGCGAGTGATGGAACAGAAGTGGGCTGATCTTTTCCCCGATGAAACGGGTCGCATCGGCTGCGGTGGAGGTCTCGGGGATCTCCACTCCTGCGATAATCTCGGACATGCAACGCTCACCTTCGGGTCTCGACCGCGTGGAACCGGACAATTCGTCCGACTTCCACACTGCCGTCGAGCGAGGTGTCCACGCCGCCTCCGCCGGGACATGAATCACCCACATCAGGACAACGCCGGGCCCCGCCACCGCACGGCGCGTGCCGACGCCCATCGGGTCGCAGTCCTGGTGTACGACGGTGCCAAGCTCCTCGACATTGCCGGCCCCACCGAAGTCTTCGCAGAGGCGAACCGGCTCGGTGCCGACTATCGCGTCATCTTGGTGTCGCCCACCGGCGCAGACGTCACCACCTCGATC
The DNA here is from genome assembly GCF_040647855.1 of Nocardia sp. NPDC049220. Taxonomy (NCBI): domain Bacteria; kingdom Bacillati; phylum Actinomycetota; class Actinomycetes; order Mycobacteriales; family Nocardiaceae; genus Nocardia; species Nocardia sp. NPDC049220. The sequence goes on along the minus strand of NZ_JBEZDA010000026.1, from coordinate 21,072 downwards.
GGCACCCGAATCGCGGTCGATACCGGCCCGGACATCCAGCCTGCGCCCCGTACCTTCCTTATTGCGGGCGGCGAAATCTATCCACGCACCGCCGTACCGCGAGATCTGGTCGATGCCGCGCAAGCCATCTCGGTCGGCGCGAAACGAGTCGCCTCCATCTGTACCGGCGCGTTCATCCTCGCCGCCGCCGGGCTGCTGGACGGTAAACGCGCCACAACACATTGGAAGGTCGCGCACACCCTTGCCTCGCGCTACCCGATGATTCGGGTCGAGCCCGACTCCATCTATGTCCGTGACGGAACCACATACACGTCGGCGGGGGTAAGCGCCGGCATCGACCTCGCGCTGGCTCTCGTCGAGGAGGACCACGGGCCGGACCTCACTCGTGAGGTTGCGCGCGCCCTCGTCGTCTATCTCCAGCGAGCGGGCGGCCAGTCGCAGTTCTCCGCACCTTTGCAAGGTCCACCACCCCGGACGCCGGCACTGCGCAGGATCGTCGATCTCGTCACGGCGGACCCGTCGGCGAGCCATTCGCTGACCGAGCTTGCCGATCGCTTGAATCTGAGCCCTCGACACCTCACTCGTCTGTTCCGCGACGAACTCTCGACGACACCGGCCAGGTATGTCGAATCGATCCGTTTCGATGTCGCCAAGGCTCTCCTGGACCAGGGATACACCGCCACCCAGGCCGCGGAGCGTGCGGGCTTTCCCAGTTACGAGAGCCTGCGCAGGGTCTTCGCCCGCGAACTGGAGATGTCGCCGGCTGCCTACCAGCGCCGATTCCGCACAGCGCGCCGGGGCGAGTCGGCCACAGACCGTGCGACACCGTCCTGAGTGCAGACGGACGGCGGGTCCAGTTCGTCCGATCCGGACCGATTGCACTCAGCCGACTGCGCTAACGCTCGAGCTCCCGAAAGCCCGCGAGTAACTGTCCGGATCCGGGTGGTTCCTGACCGAATAGGCGCAGCGGCGAGAGTTGTACGCGGCCAGGCTTATCGGATAGCGCGAAAGCCGGAACTCTTCGGATCCGGTACGCGACCAAGGCAGAGGGAGGATCGATGATGGATGCTGAACTGACCGTCGCGAACACAACACCTCTGATGATGATGGCACTGCGCGCGCATGAGCGCGGTGGGCCCGAACGCCTCGTGTACGAGCAGGCACCGCGCCCGGCTCCCGGCCGGGACGAGATCTGCGTCGCTGTGCGGGCAGCGGCTATCACCTTCGCCGAACTGACCTGGGCAGAAACTTGGGAGAGTGCGGGCATCGATCGGACGCCCGTAATCCCGTCACACGAATTCGCCGGAGTGGTCACCGAAGTCGGCCCGGGTGTCATCGACTTGGCCGTAGGTGATTCGGTCTTCGGGATCGCACCATTCGACCGCGACGGAGCAGCGGCCGAGTTCGTGGTCGTCCCGTCCGCGTGCGTGGCACGCAAGAGGACCACTGTTTCCGACCTCTACGCGGCCGCCGCCGCCTTACCTGCTCTGACCGCCTGGGAGGCACTGTGCGACAAGACGCACTTGGCTGCTGGTCAACGCCTCCTGATCAGGGGCGGCGCCGGTGCGGTCGGGGCATTTCTCACCCAGTTCGCGCACGGAATGGGCGCGGTTGTCACGGTGACAGTGACCTCGGCGGCGGCCGAGGCCCGCGCGAGACGCCTCGGTGCCGACCATGTCGTCGTGACCACCGCGCGCTCGGAAGGGCTCGATCTACCACCATTCGACGTCGCCATCGACGCGGTCGGCGGCGACGTGCCGGAATGGATGTATGCCTCGGTCCGCCTGGGCGGACGCCTCATCGTTCTCCAAGAGCCCCCGAGCCAGGAACTGGCCGACAAGTATGGCGTGCACGCGGTCTTCTTCGTAGTCCGCACACGCCGTGAGAGGCTGGAGACACTGGCCACGTTGCTCGCCGCGGATGGAGTCGAGGTGGCGATCGCTCAGACATTTCCGCTATCGGCTGGTCGGGCTGCCTACGAGAGCGGGTCTTCGCCGAAACCCGGGCCTGGCAAGACGGTGATACTCGTTCCCTAGTTCGATTTCACCCGTATCTGACGTGGACGCGACGACGTCGTCATGAGACACAAGGTTTTTCGAGTCGCGACGGTCAGCCGGAGAAACGCTCACGGTAGACAGCCGGGGCCACACCGAAGTGTTGTTCGAAGACTCGGTGCAGTGTCTCGACGGAGTTGAAGCCGACAGACTGTGCGATGGAACGGAGTCCGTCGCCGGTGTGCACGAGCCGGCGTGCTGCCGCGTCGACGTGGATCGACTCCTCCGGACCGAGCGCATGGGGCCCGACCGATGCGCGCGGGTGAAGGGCAAATGCAGTGACCAATGGCGTTGTGGAGCTGACGCGGCGGATCGCCAGACGGGTGGCCGATCGGCTCGACAACTGGGCCCGGGGATATCGGCGCCGTCGCGACGAGCTCGATACGACCTTGCGTACACCACGACCGAACTCACGGGCGTCGATCGGACAATAGGACGCGACGAGTTCGAACGGCTCGACTTGTCGCCGAGGAAGACCTTCGCCGCCGCACGCCGTTTCTCGGACATCGACCGGATCATGCGACCCCTCCACGGAACACCCCGTACCCCAGCAGAACTCGAGCAACTCCGTATGATGACCGGTAAAATGAATCTGAGCGCCGAAGCCGCATCCCGATTCGGTCAAACACTGTATATCAGCAGACACCACGGACATATCTTCCGTGGAGACGACCGCATCCCGATGGACTGTTCCAAACCGGCTTCGTACCACAGCGACCGACTTCCGAAACCCGCGACTACTCCCTTTCCCGGTGTCATCGTGAGTCTGTCGACCTGTTGTGCGCCGACGATTCGGTGCGGCGGAATCTGGTGGGGGAAAACGATTTCGGTGTCGGATGTGTAGGTGGCGAGGCTCATACCCAATCCGAACTATCGCCCCAGGGGTGAGCAGCAATAGTCGTCGCGGACCGTGCACCGCAAGCGGGTCACTATGGAGGCTGCTGGGTGATCCGACCTTCCTTCACAACGCGTCCGGCCTCCTGATCGAGCCCGGTGCAGCATGCCCCGGCCGATACGACCATCGTGGTCGCCAATGACGACGGCGGTGGCATCGCTGTGATCGGTGTTCTCATCCAAAACTTTCGAGCCGGGCCACCGCATTGTCGGTGAGCCACCGCACCTCATCCTCGCTTATCGCAATTGCCGTGTACACCACGCTGAGATCGAGGCCGCCGAGCCGCTCGTTGGCAATGACCGTCAGTGACGGGCCGAACAAGTCGATCGAGATGGCCCTGGTGACGTCCTCGAGCGTGTAGGTGCCGTAGCTGTCCTGAAGGCCGGAGTCGCCTGCCGTGGTAACAGCAAGTCCGTCGATGCGCCGCTTGTTGCGGATCGTTCGGCCGGCTTCGTACCGATATACTTCCCATTTCGGAAACTTCAGGATCGAGGCGGACTCCCTATTCTTGGCCAGCGCGGTGATCACCTTGAACGAGGCATCGCGCGCGGTGGACCAGAAGTCGTCGGTTATCGGGTGCTTGGTACGCAGGATGTCTATGTAGCAACCGTAGATCTCGTGCGGCAGCACCGGTTTACAGAGGCGACGGACGTCGACCGTCGTCAGCACGGTCATCGCGTCGAGCTGGTACCGCTCGCGCATGGCAAGCAGGAACGCCGCCGTTATCGCACCGTGCAGCGTGGTTCTATTTGCCTTGATGGCATCGTCGAGCGGTGCCGTTACGGCGCAGGCGAGGTGACGCGCCAATACGCGCGTTTCTTTCTTTGGCTCGGGTACTGTCTGCTTGGGTAGCCGAATGGCCGGGGTGTAGGTTGCTGTCTCGGCACTGCCGGATTTGTTGGGCAGGCCGGCCTCGATCGGCGGGGGCAGGGTGGTATCCCTCGGGGATTGCCGTTGGGCAATCGCTGGATCAGCGAGAAATTCGAGAAGCTGGCGAGCGAACATATTAGCGGACTGGGCATCGAGAGTCGCATGATCGGCGCAGATTACGATGTGATTGAGATCAGCGTCCGGTGACTGCCGCACTATCGTTATCCGTACGCGCGGATGATTACCCTTCGGGATCGGTGTGCGGATCTCGACGGCAAAAATTTCGCGCCAGGCGTCTGGGTCGGCGCTGTCGAGTACCTTCAACGGAATTTCCGTCGTGCCCTCGGTGTCGAACCAGGGCTGGCGATAGACCACCGACGGCAGGTGCCAGACAATCTTGCCGTAGCGGATGTGAGCGCGAAGCATAGGGTGCTGGGCCTGTAGCCAGGCGAGCGCGCATTTGACCAGCGCCGGATCGAGGCGCCCGCGCACATGCAGCACCTGCATCGCGATCAGCCCACCACGGGCATGCAAACTGTTGAGCAATTGTTCCTGTTCGCCCAGCGGGCGCGTTTCACCCAAGCCGTCCTCCGATTTTTTCGAGTACGATTTCAGGTCGCGATGAAGTGGGCTGGCACGCTGACTACATAAGGACTCGAGTGATGGCTGATATCGAACAACTGACAGTCGAGTATATCTCCGCCATGGTGGTCGAAACCGGCGGAGCCCCGGTCGATCGCGAGACCCCTTTGCTCGAGACCGGCGTGCTGGACTCGATCAATCTGGTAAAACTGGTGCATTTCCTCGAGGAGCGATTCGAGATCAGCATCCCTGACACCGACATCCGGGAGGATCTGTTCGCCTCGCCCAGGACCTTGGCAGCCTACGTTTCGCGACGAGCGGGCCAGCCCGCCTAGAGTTCGCGCAGCCGTGCGCGGAGCACCTTGCCGGCCGGGCTGTGCGGCAGTGTGTCGACGAACGCGATCTCGGCCGGGACCTTCTGAATCGATAGCCTTTCGCGGGCATAGCGGATCAATTCATCGGCCGACACGTTTGCCCCTTTGACGACAAACGCGATCAGCCGATTGGTGTTGCGCTTGTCCGGGAGACCTGCTACCGCGGCCTCGGCGACGGCGGGCGAGGTCATGAGAGTCTCCTCCACCTCGATGGGGTCGATCTTGTAGCCCGAGACCTCGATCAGCAGTTTGCTGCGGCCACGGATGAAAATGCGACCTTCGTCATCGAGCGAGGCAAGATCGCCAGTCCGGAACCAGCCCTCATCGAACGCCTGGGCGTTGGCCACGTCATCGCCGAGATAGCCCTGCATGAGCGATGAGGATTTTACTTCCATCTCGCCGACAGATGGACCGAGTTCGGTCTCGAACGGAGCGATGCGGACCCTGGCGTCGCCCGCCGGCTTGCCCACCGAGGCCCAGCTTGCGTCGGGATCGGCGGAGTTGTTATGCGAGAACATGCCGGCCTCGGTCGAGCCGTAATCCTGACGAAGTGTGACACCAAGGCGCTCGCGCACCGCTTCGAAAATCGGCCGATTCAGTGCCACGCCACCCGAGAAGGCCGAACGCAGCCGGAGATCGAAGCTGCCGACGTGCCCGGCGATGATTTCATACACTGCCGGAACAGCACCCATGAAGGTGACGCCTTCGCGGACCATGGTGTCGAGCAACCTCTTGCGCGAAAGCGCCAGCGGCAGCGGATCGCTCCAGTAGAGCGTTGTTGCACCGCCGGCGACGGCATCCGTGGCGCCCAGTAGGAAACCCAATGCGAAGTTGCCCGGCAACATATCGAGGACGATGTCGTCGGGCTGCAGGTCCCACGCCGTGCTGGCTCGCTCACCATCGGCGATGAACTCGGCATGGGTGTGCGGCACCACCTTGGGCAACCCAGTGGAGCCGGACGAGAAGAGGTAGAGCGCCGTTGTGTCGCCCGGCAGCTTCGGCAGCCGGGCGGTGGTACCTCCTTCGGGCAAAGCGCTCGTGAGGAACAAGGGAATGCCGGGGGCCGCATCTGTGATCAGCATCTCGGCAGCAGCGGCAGCACCAGGCGTTGAGATGACAGACTTGGGTCCGGTCTTTTGCGCGAGCGTGGAAAGTTCGGATCGCGTAGCCGTCTCGCTCAGCGGCATCGCGATGGCGCCTATAGCGAACAGCGCGTGCGCAGTGACGAATAGATCGGGTGAGTTCGGAATCAGCAAGGCAACGGGATCGCCACTTGTGATGCCACGTTCAATCAAGCCGGCCGCAAGACGGCCGATCCGCTCGACCAAAGCGGCGTAGGGCGTAAATGCGTCGCCTTGGCGCAAGCCGCTGGTGATCGGTGCCCGCGCTGTCCACGTGAGCAGATTGTCGTAGATCATCTCGACTCCGCAGGGTCTGTCCCTCTGCCCGTAAGGATAGAAGTGGGATCCGGCATCTACAAGGTGCCCCATTGACTGCCGCCGAGATAGCCGAGGCGTATCGGGCACACGCTTTGCCTCGACGCCCACCGTGACGATTCCGTATTCGGGTATTGGTTTCTCGCCGATGAGCCCGTGCCGCCGGTGCGGTGATGAGCGAACGGACCGCGTGTCGGATCTGCTCGTCGCAACGATGCTGGAGTGTGTTCGGCAAACGCTCCCGAGGGAAGTCCGCCCGTCCGGGGCCGGATTGTCGGCTACTCGATCGACTCGCGCAGGACATCGCGACTGGCGGCCACCGCGGCGAATACTGCCGTGGCCCGGCTCGGTGATATGGCCGGTTGCATGCTCCACACCGACCGCGGCAGATCAGACGGCATCGATGGCAGTGCACTAAAACTCGGACTGGCCGTGACGTGCCGATGCCGATTGACATTGTCGACCCACGGAAGAACCGGCCTGGCTCGATCTTATGGTGAAGTACGCCGGCACCGAGGATCTCGCCGAGACCGCTGGCCTCCAGCACGCTTGGGATCGTCGGCGATATCACCGGCGTCCTGGCGAACGGTGGCTGACGAAAATCACAGCGCACGAAGCCGAGTCAGCATGTCGAAGGCCGATTCGGTCGTGGCGTACAGCAGCCGGATCTCCGACTCTTTCACGTTACGCACGCTGGGATCCTGAAGGGCAAGGCCATTGTCGAAAACGATAGCGCCGTAGCCGAGGTCGACGGCGCGCCGCATCGATCCGGTCGCGACACCCTTGCCCACCACCAGGTCCAGTCCCTCGCCGACGAAATAAAAGCGCCACAGCGGGCCGAGATCGGCGTCGTAGACCTGCTTGGTCCGGTCGATGACGACGTCGCCGGTGGAGGAGATCGCGTCGATGATCTTGAAGTAATCGGGTGCGTTCTCCGGCTTGGAGGCGACAGCGGCAACGGAATACGCGATATCGACAGTGTATTGGGCGTTGTACCCGGCCATTGCCACGCGAGCGCCGGAGATTTCGCACTGCCGCGCCATCTCGAAATAGTGCGCCCACTGCGGTTCGGCATTGCCGCCAGTGAATTCGGCATGCAGGTTGACCAGGATACGGCGCAGCAATTCGAGGCTGACGGCGTGCGCGTAGTCGCGGTCGGCGAAGGCGGCGGGGTCGCGCTGCAACGGCATTACGGCCACCTGCTCGACGGCATCCCAGCCCAGCGGAAACAGACCACGTCGATCGCGGTGCGACACCAAAATTTCGGTGATCCGGTGCAGTCGATCGACAGCGGTTTCCGACCGCTGCAAGGAATCTCCGGCGAGGGTGGTGGTATCCGAGAGGTCGGCGATCATCCGGAGCTCGTCCGGGGACAGCGCCGTTCCGCATACTGCGGCATCGACGGCCGCCGAGTCCAATGCCTGAGCCGAGGCCGCCGGAGTGGCGAGCGCCACCAGGATGGCGCAGGTCACACGGATCGCGGTTCCAGAAGGCAGCATGGGGCGGAATGGTATCGCTTGGATGCGGCCGTAGCCGGGCACGACACAGACCATTCGTATGGAGCCCCTCGGAGCTGGAGGGATGACAGCTGCGGAGGTCGTGCGCGGCTCCGGTCGATTTCGCGGCTGCGCGGTCCCGCTCTCGTCGGTCCTGTGCGCTTCTTGCTGGACATATACGCCGCACTACTATCCGGGTAGTTGCGTACCGGAACAACGCGAGAGTTTTAGGGCTGGGAATGTAGACGATCCCCTCTCACACATGTCGCCGTCACCCCCAGCGCCCTGAATGTGGTCTCCATAGGTGACGCTTGCGGTGCGCCCAGCGATCAGGCTGCTACTGGTAAGCACCGCCACCGTGTGATTGGGCCCCGTCGGGAAGTTTAGGCATGGGGGTTCAGCGGCGGGAAAAGTCGCGCCGAGACTTAGTTCGACTCAGTCGGCAAGTACCTGTTCGCGCAGGATGGCGGCGTGCCCGCAACCCTGGGCCAGTTCCCGCAGAACTTGCGGGTATACCAGCGAAGCGTGCGCGGTCCGGCCCAGTGGCCGGTCACGACGGTGTCCAGTGGCTGGTCTGCGATCACCGTCCCGGCCGTGGCACAGGCTTCCCGGTGCGCTGCCGTGACCGAGGCGACAGTGTCGTCGACGGCGAACCGAAAGGATTCGTCCGGACTCCGCGCAAGGCCCAGCTCCCGGCGGGACGTTCCGCCGACGCACTCCTCGAACCACACCCTCCGCATCCACGTGACGTGCTCGAGTAGCCCGAGCAACGTCGTCGCCGACAAGACGAGCCGGCGGCGGGCCTGTTTCTCGGTAAGACCGTCGAGAGCCCCTCGATGGCGCTGCGATGTTCTTCGATGAATACCTCGAGCTGTGTGCGTTCGTCGTCCAGCGGCACATCGAACGAGCCCATCGAAATCTCCTGTGGACGCACCTAAGGCCCGATTCCCCGGTCTCGAACAGGACGTTGGCTCCCCAGTCCTAGCACTGCCGACGATTGCGGCAGGCTGACCGACCATGGGGTGACCCGCCCCGGGCGATGTCGGCTGTAGCGGAGGGCGTCGAGGGATGCGGCTAGAGTTCTGACCGTAGTGGGAGTTGTCCTACAGGCCGTCGATCGCGGCACCAAGATCCCGCGCCGTAGCCGGACCAGCAGAAGATCGGCTCCCCTGACTCGACTCGGTGGCCCATGCATCACTCGCCTTCGCCACCGCGGTGTACGAGGCACAGTCCGGGGGTGTAACCAGCATTCCTAGGTACGCGCATCACGAAGGCCGCGCACGCACACCGCCCATGCCCGTGGTCTCATGCGGTCCAGAGGCTGCGCCGCGCTGCGCTATCGGGTCGTAGAGATACCGACCGCGGCCATCCATCGGTCGATGGCGTCCATGCCCTCGGGCGCGATGGCGCAGGTCACATGCTCGCCGCAGTGCAGAACGTCGACCGTGCTGTTCACGCCTCTGGCCGCCCACTCGGCGGAGAGTTTCTCGACGCCGCTGATCGGTATGAATTCATCCTCCGCACCGTGCCAGAAGAAAATAGGGATGTTCGGTGTCAATTCTCCAGGCGTGGTGTCCTGGAAGATCCGATCGGCGAGATCGGTTTTGTAGAGCGAGCCGTTGGTAAGGGCGGTCAGTTTTATCGGTACGACACCCGCCGCCATCGCCGTAAATACGCAAGAATTCCTGAATTGCCTGGCCAGCTCGGCGCCGATCGGGTTCAGTTGCTGTAGCGCGCCGGGGGTGGCACGGGCCAGGCCGAGCGCGCCGAACAGATAGAAGCCGCTGGCGCCGAATTTTCCGTCCATCGGCGGCCGCAGTTGGTCCAGGTCGGTCGGCGCGCCGCCGGGCGCGGCGCCGATCAGGTGCAGGTCCGGTGCGTAGGTCGGCGCGAGTTGCGCTGCCCACACCGTGGCGATCCCGCCGCCGCTGTAACCCAGCAGCGCAACCGGGCCCGAGAGATTCGCAGCCGGCAGACGCAGTGCCGCGCGAATCCCGTCCAGGACGGCGCGCCCCTCGGTCGGGCCGTGTGCGTAGGCCATCCGCGGGCCCTCGTAATCGCTGATCACCAGGGCGTATCCACGGCTCAGCAGGGTTGGACCGACCGGAGGAATCTCGGTGAAGTCGCCGTGGGGCATCTGATAGGACGGATTACACTTCGTGCCGAGACCGTCGATCGCGAAGTTGTTGGCGATGATCCCACCGTTCCAGCGCGCCGGCTTCAGCACGGTGACGATGGTGGCGGACGGGGAGCCGTCGCCCGCGGTGGTCTTGTACCACGCCTGCCACGCTTGGACGCCGTCGCCGGAAAGCGGGACGCTGATATCAGCATCGATCGGACGAGCCGAAAGAATGGTGCCGTTCGGTATCGCGCTCGTCACAGAAAAATTCTGATCGAGGTAGGGATCTCCGGTCGGATCGGGCAGAAACTGTGCCTCATCGATCTCGGTATGTGCTGGACCGGCCAGGTCGTTGACCGCGAGCGCGGGGATGTTCACCGAGAAAAGTATCGCTGCCACTGCGGTCGCGAGGATACCGGCTCGTGATATCGGACGCATGCTCGATTAGTACCTCCACGGTGCAGCCCGATGCGACCGGTGAGCGGTCTGCTGCGAATTTGCCGGGCTTCGACGAGTCGTTTTCAAAAAATGAAAAAATTCGATATGGGAACGTTACGTCGGAACAATTGGCAGGCTATCCGACAGCCAGCCGATCGTGCAACAAACCGGTCGGTATTGTCCGATTCCTCACATCATCGATCGAATCGAAAAGCGGTGGAATGCGGGAGTTCTCGTCAGTCGAGGTGAGGCAAAGCACACCGGCGCAGGGACTGCTCGCACCCACATCATGCCGGGCGAGCGGTGATTGTCGATCGAGCCGCAGTATCCGATCCAGCAGCGTGAGCGAGCGGTGAAGACTGCACTGCAGGTGAAGGTCGCGGCCTGCTCGAGGACGCCATCGACGTCGAGGAATTTGTGTCGAACTGCTGGCCTTCCGCGGCAGCGCAGACGGCGCGCCTGGCGGCGCTGTAACGGCGGCGGCCGACGTCCACCACCTTGCCGTGCTGGGCGAACCAGTCATGGTGACCGGCATCGCCGGAGTCGTCGACGAACACAAGGTAGCTCACACCGTGCACGTGCTCGTCGATCGAGGCGAGAGCCCGCTCGACATCGGAGCGTTGGCGATATGTACTGACGATCAGGATCTACTGACGATCAGGCGCATGGCTGGATTACGGCGAGCCGACGCTGATGCCCATTCACAGCAACTTGGGCAAAATGACGGCATTGAAACTCATGATCTCCCGCAGGGTGGGCAGGACGATGCTGGCCCTCGGCCATGGTTGCCCCGACCTGGAATCAGCGGCGATGCCACTCAGTCAGGCGTAGCGACCAAGCCGTGAAGTTGACGTGTCGGGCCATCAATCCTTCGAGCTGGAGTTCAGTCGCCGCGCCAACCCCGCTGCTGCGATTCCGCTTCGTTCTCTGCGGTCAGCGCGGGCCAGACTATCGATGCCTCGTATCACCGGCCGTACCAGGGTTGCACCGGCAATGACTCGAGTGCCGGGTGCGGTCGAGTATCACGCTGATGTCCGCGAGGCTCGACGCGCCCGCCCGGACGGAGCGCAACCCTGGGCCGACCACGATCCCCGCCGCGATCCGCAGCCACGAACAAACTGCGCTTCGACTCCATCTTCCAGGGCTGCGGTCCTAGCCGAAACGCGGCTACAACACGGTGAACGGTGCAGAGGGCGGAAACTGGACCGGCAGGCCCGCCAACGCCCGGTGGATGGGTCCGGGCCGCCAGGTTATCTCCCCTGCCAGCTCTAGCTCGGGCAGCGCATCGAGAAGCTGATCGATCGCGTCCTGTGCGATCAGGTAGGACATCGACCGCGCGGGGCAGGCGTGTGGCCCCAAACCCCAGGCCAGATGCGAGCGATTACCGACGAGACTATCGGTGCGGATCTCGGGGTCGTTGTTGCATCCGGCCATGCTGATGACGACCGGCTGATGTGCGGGCAGCCACACGTCGTCGACGAGGAGCGGTTGCCTGGGGAAGGTGACACAGAGATTCGCCAGCGGTGGGTCGTTGAAAAGCACCTCGTCGAGCGCGTCGCGGGTGGACAGGCTCCCGCCGAGGACGCCGCCCGCGAACCGCTCGTCGGTGAGGATCGGCAGCAGGGCGTTGGCGATGAGGTTCAATTGCAGTTCGCACGCGCCGGCGTAGATGCCCACAATCTGGTTGAGGACCTCCACATCGTCGAGCTGGGCCGAATGCTGCACCAACCGCGAGGTGATGTCGTTGCCGGGATGGGCCCGTTTGGAGGTGACGAGTTCGATCAATGCTTCGGAGAGCATTGCGTTTCCCGCTTCGGCATCGACGCCCTCGAATACAGTAGCCAGCGCCGTCGCGGCTCGCTGACCTATGTCCGGAGGGCAGCCCAGCTGGGAATTAACGGCGTCGAAGACCACCGGAAAGACGTACTGGCTGATGATGTCTGCGCTACCAGCCTCGCAAAAACTGTTGATGTGCGGGATGGCGATCTGCCCCACGATGGCGTGCAGCGCATGCAGATCGGCTTCGTCGATACTCGACGTGGTCGCCTGCCGATAGCGAAAGTAGTCGACTCCGGTGTTCTTGCTTGCGGTGGGACGCCACCCTAGGAGAGGCAGGACAGGGCAGTCGGCGGGGACGTTCTTCTGCCACGTCCGCGGATCGGGCGAAAAGTGTTCAGGGTCGTTGAGGATCCGCACTGCGGTGTGATAGCGGATCACCAGGGTGGCCGGCAAACCCGGCGCGAGGTCCACCGGCACCAGAGAGCCGTATCGCTGGCGCATTTCGTCGTACGCGCGATGCGGATCCGCGGCGAACTCCGGAGCATATAGCGGGACGCGTGGGCCGACGATGCCGTTGGGTGCGCCGTGGGCTACTGGGCAGGTTCCGCTGGGTCGCGGCGATTCTGGGACGGTCATGAGATCTGGTCGAATTGCAGGTGGAGTTCCTCGGGTGCGCCGATGCTGACGCCGCTGGCCGAGCGGATCGAGGTTCCGGGTGCGATCCGGAAGTTCGTCAGCCGGGCGAGCAGGCGGTTGACCCCGATCTCCAGTTGCAGCCGGGCTATATGCTGCCCCACACAGCGGTGAATACCGACGCCGAAGGCCATGTGTGGGTTGGGGAAACGATCGAGGTCTAGTTGGTCGGGATTGTCGAACTTGGCGGCATCACGGTTGCCCGAGCGCCAGTGCACGGCGACCCGGTCGCCCTTGACCAGGGGGATGCCGAGCAGGTCGTTGTCCTGCAACACAACCCGGCCCATCACCGACACCGTCGAGGTGAGGCGCAGCAACTCGTCCAAGTTGCGGTTGGCCCAATTCGGTTCGCGCAGGCGCGCTTCCAGATTTGGTTGCTCGGCCAAAAATTGACCGATGTAGCCCAGTGTCCCGCGAGTGGTGTCCAGACCACCGAGGAGCAGCACGGTGACCAATCCCAGTCGCTCTTCCTGTGTCAATGGCCGTCCGCCCGCCACCGTCGCCTCGACGACGGACTGTAGGAAGTCATCACGCCGGTCGCTCTCGCGGGCGGCCATCAATTCCGTGGCCAATTCCGCGACCGCGGCGAAGCTCTCGGGCGTGCCCTGCACCGATACGGCCGTCACCGCGTCGACTCCACGCTGCAGCCGCTCCTCGTTGTCATCGTCGAGCACTACCTTCGCCAGAGTTCCAGCGGTGAAGGGAATGGCGAACCGGCTGATGAACTCAACCTCGCCGTCCTGGACGAAGTCATCGATCAACTCGTCCGCGAGCTTCTCGAGAATCGGCCGGTAGCGCGCCAGCGCGGCGCGGGAGAGGCGATTGTTCAGAAGGCCGCGGAACTCGCCGTGTAGCGGTGGATCGAGATCGAGTGGTGGAAGCGCGACCGGTACCTCCACGATGCCGGGTTGCGCTGAGCTGAACACCTCGGGATGTACTGCGACTGTGCGCAAGTCCGCGTAGCGCGTCACAATGTGCATCCCGCCGCCGAAGTTCGTATGCACGACCGGGCACTGCTCGCGTGCCCACTTCAGTTCGTCATCGAGTCGCGCGCAGTGCCGTTCATCGAAGAAGTCGAGGCCATCGAAGAAATCCTGGTGGCTGTCGATCACAGTCTGCTCCTTTGTAACCCCGATCGGCGGTGTACCCGATCGGGTGCCGACGGTGTCCCGATGTCGGCCTACCCGGCGAGTAGAACCCGTTGTGCAGCAACGAATTGCGATATCCCCGAGCGGGACGAGAATACAGGGTAACGTCGAGACAGGGCGTGGGACGCCGAGTTACCCGAAGCGAGAACAGCCCCGCGCCTCGTCGGGCCAGGCTCAATCCCAGAGCCTGCATGTCATCGGCGAACTCACGAGGTGCGATCCCTACCTCCGGGCGGATAGTAGCGATCCCTGCCCAGGCTGGTAACAGACCAGCATCCGGCCTCGGAACACCCTTCCCGGGTCGCTATCGCCGTCATCACTGCGTTGACTGACACCCGGCCGAGGCAACGACCCCAGCCACGCGCGCTTTGTTGATGAATCAACGCTTCCGCCTTGCTCGACCGGGTTCCGGTCCGAGGACTACCGGTCCCGATCGCGATCGAAACCGACAACCGGCGGTGGGTCCTCGCACAACACGCGACCAGCACCGCCTTCGCCACCCTCGCCGAACTCCGCCCCCAGCAGGGCGCCAGCCAACCGGAGGTACTCGACGCCAGACAGCTCGGCCCTGGCCTGGATCGTGGCCTTCGCCGCGCTGTTCCTGGCCATAACCGGCCTCACGCCCAGCACTCCCGATTCGGAGGGGAGAACGCCGACATCGCGTTGAGGGACAACCGTTTCCCCGTCCGTGCCACCGTCGGGGTTAGCCGCGCGGCGAAGCCAGGTCCGGCCCAAAAGAAGGTCGCTGCGCACGTCGACCTGATCGGTGAACAACACGATCGCGTCCTCAGCGTTGGCGCACGGTCAGCGCCGGATACGCCTGCTCGAGCCACCCGCGCAGCGCTACTGGATCGGCCTCGATCGCGCGGCGGTCCGGTCGCTGGAAGGACCTCTCGTGAAAATAAACCCCTGCTCAGAGTGGGTTTGTGGGGCGGGCGGGGCTCGAACCCGCGACCAATGGATTATGAGATCAAACACTCCGAACAGTGTGCTGACCTGCGGAGACCAAGCTCCGAGATGAGCAAACACGCAAAATACATTGGTGTCGCAATACTCTCCGCCTCATAACCCTGACCGCGACCATCGGTGACGCACCTCGACTACGTTGGCAGCTGTGGGCAAATTCTGTGGCTCCACATCGAAGGCTTACTACTGCCGTCTTCGGCCACCAATCGCCGCCTGGACCGAGTTGAGCACGCAGAGATGTGCGCCGACCTCATTCCGCTGCCTGGCCACCCCGCTCATCCGACTCCGAGGGCACGCTGTAGCTCGTTGGTTCGAGCGTTCGCCACGAAGCAGTCTCGAACCGTCCGAGCACAGCGTGTGGCTGCATCATCAGGCCGGCCAGTTCACGCAACCGTTGGTGATACTGTCCGGGTTCGATATCGGCAGGAATGACGCTGAGCAATCGATCGCGCAGCCGTGGAGTCACGTGGGCTAGATACATGTCAGTGAGTGTGGTTTGCAGGTTCGACCAGATCTCACTTTCCCGACGGTGATACTTCCTGAATTGCGGGGTGAGCTGCTTGGTGAGTTTCTTCGCCTCGTCACTGACAGTGCGGCCGCTCATCTCTGCGCGGAAGATGTCCAACTCCGATTCGAAGACCTGATCTTTCGGTATACCGGTGGTATCAGGGCGAAGCTGTTGTGCGGCGCGCAGATCAGCGACGACGCGGTCGACGACCTGCTCGCTGGCTTCGGCTGCGGGCAGCACTGCCGCCAGCGTCAGCGGGATCGTCCGCACTCGCATGATCACATGCGGATCAACGGCCAGCGAAATCGACCCGGGCGCCTCGTGGACGTTGACATAGCGGGCAGCCCGGGCGCCGAGATCGGCAAGCGCCGTCATCGGTACATCGCCGAACCATCCGCACAATTCGCTGTGGATCCCACGTGCCAGATCTGCATGCTGAAGGCGGATCTGCACCTGATGAAGCCAGTACTGGTGGCTCGGCGAGTCCTGATCGCGCATGCGACGCAGCATGTTATCGATTGCGGCGGCATAGGTTCCCAGATGAAGAGCCAGCGAGGTCTTTGCCTCGATTATCTTCTCGTGCTGGTATGTCGGCAATGGAGAGTGTTTAAGCTGCGCGGCGATGTCGTCGTGGTACGTCGGAGATGGCCAATCCTGGTAGATGCTGGTGTGATACCAGAGGTGTTGGTCGACCTGCTCGTCCTGGCAATCGATGTCGTCAAGGTCGCGAAGGGCCGGGTGCGCCGCGGCAATATCGATCGTCGTATCGCAGTTGCACACGGGGTACGGTTCGTCACCACTGCATTGCAGGTCATACGCGGTGGCCGAGACCTGAACGCGCCGTCCGCACTTGCAGTCGAACCAGTAGCTGTAGTCGAAGTCGAAACCGGCAGGGTGTTCAGCCGGTACGTCGGAAATCATCAGCGCAGTGTACGAGCGCTCCCAAACCATATAGGCGCTCACCGACCCTTTCGGACAAAATTCGCAGCACAGGTGGACCAGGGATCGAATGCTGATCTGCGTCAGCCCCCTGCGAGGCACAAAAGCCCTGTACAGTTCACGTTGCGTACCGTCCGACTTCGTTGCTGGACGGTACGCAACGCATCCGAGATGCCTAGATGCGGTGGGGCCCGATTGGCTGTTTGCCCAGCCTCTCAGTCCCCCACCTGGAACATCCTGCTCACACGATCGTTAGCCAAGAAACCTAGTTATCGTGCGAAGCAGCCAAGCCGCCAGCCTGGCCGTCATGAGTGCCAGGTTGGCGGTGGCATTTTCGGCCGCATGCGGAGCAGTCCGCATCACCAAGTCCAGCACGTTCACGGCGGTCCGGAGCCACAACAGCAACTCCAACCAGCGTTTGGTCTTGTCCGGCCGTTGCGGCTCAGACCCGTTCGGTCCGGCAGCCGTCACCGAGCATCACCTCCATCGTCAACCTCTTCAAATCCGCCGTCTGATTGCGGCGGCGGAAACCTCCCCGACCAGCGGAGCGGCTTCAGCCAGCCCAACAGTGGGCCGATCAGCCTTGTGGCCCTCCCCAAACGGGAAGGGCCACGCAGAGTTGCGATGTCAGTTCGACGACTGGTGCCGAAACCCACCGAACGTGACGAGTCTACCCACTAGGTCGAAAAACGGAAGTTGAAACGCAATTTTGCATCTCTGATCTTCGATCTCCATCACATCCAGCGAGAATCAAAAACTCGGCCTTGAGCTGCGCAAATCCTGTAAACCACAGTAGAACAGTTAGAATTACACCGTACAGAATGCAATATTGCGAACGTCAAATATGCATTGTTTCCAAACCGGTTGGAATCTAATGCGACATTTGTCCTGGTTTTTACCGTGCCGACGATTGTGACCCATGGGCCCATGCTGATGGGCATGCATCGATGCAGGTGTGACTGTGGTCTGGGTCGGGATGTCGGCGGAAAGCCAATAGCGAAGCCGCGCGATCATTACCGCCCTCACCGCCACGATTCCGGACTAGCCGATCACTCCTCGGCACCGAACCGCCAATCAGTCCGAACCAGCGACGATGTCGCCGACCTGATCGAACACATCCGCCGGACCAGCAAGTTCGGCCCAGCCCACATCACTGCCCGCTTGGCAGCCGAGCACGGCATCGTTCTCGTCGCGCCGGCGGCGACCGTGCACCGGATGCTCACGCGCCGCGGCGTCAACCGGTCGACCGACCTGGATCCGCCGACCGGGACACTTGCGGAAGGTGGTGCACTACGAGCACTCCGATCCCGGCAGCCTGATCCATGTCGATGTCAAGACGCTCGGCCGCGTCCCGACCGGCGGCGACTGGTGGGCCCACCGGCGCGGCACCGCAAAGCCCAGGCCTCCAAACGAACCCAGTCAGGCACCGCACGAGTCGGCTACACCCGCAACGGAGGCATGGCTCGCCCTGAACCCCTCATTGAGAGCCGCAAGCGGCAGTCTGCGGAGGACTTCGCAAGCGGGCGCCTCGCCGATGAGTTGACCAACGGCATACACCCTATGTACGACGATGGCGGCTAGAACCTCAAGCGAAAGTTGGCCGCGTAGGCGCACACTGATCCGCTGACAGGGCAGCGGAGCGGATCGTAACGAGCATCCGCGTCCAGTGAGCCGAGCAACTGCTTATGGTCATCCCAGTCCCAACGGAGCCAGCGGTCGAAGCAAAAGGCGGTGACTGAACTCGCGCCCGCGTTCTTTACGGCAATCGCTGCGCCCTGCACGCTCGCACCCGTCGTCCATGTGTCATCGACAATCAGGACACGTTTCCCCTCGACAACAGGGCGATAGATGTCTGGTACGACGAACCGGTCGCCGACCAGGACACGCTTAACGTTCACACCAGGGCCAGGCTCAATCAGAAACTTCCTGATATTGACTGGCGATGCCAGGTCCTGTACGACGGCGTTCGCGAGCGCGGCGACGGGGTGATCAGGTCCAGGCCGTTGCATGGACGGTACGAACGTCACGGCATCCCACAATGCTCCTACCCACTGGGCGATGCAGTGTTGGTGAATCGTCGCTCCAAGCTTCATCAGTAATTGCAGGTTCTGCATGCACTGATCTGCCCCTTGCTTGTACGCGCGCACCTCGTGGGCTGACTGATGGATACCAGCGGGATGATTGCCTTGGGCGTAAGTCAAGACAACGGTGCGGTCTGCCAGTAACGGACCAAACTCAGTCGCATGCTGCTGGCAACGAGAGCAGACATCCGTGGCCGGTGCCGGACCACGGCAGACATCACATACGTCAGGGGTGCCCGCGACATAGGCATTGCGAAAGGTCTTACCGACACGCTCCTGCGTAATCTGTCTGACAATGCCTGCCTGCGGGCCAATCTGCATCATTCGGAAGCGCTCAGCCAGCTCTCGACTGTCCGCCGGTGCGCGAGGATGGTCCCAACATGACCGATAACCTCCGACGGGGTTGAAGCGACGTAAACACCCGGTTCCTCGGTGAGACGACGTGCCCAGTCGGTTGTCTGCATGACCGTTGAGTTCAGTATGACTGGACGACCATGAGCGACAGCCTCGCGCGCCTGCGTACGGGTCCCGCTGTGCTCTCCCGCCTCTACCACCACGGTCGCTGCGCCATAGGCGCTCATTGTCACATTCCGCGCTAGGAAAGACCACCTTGTCGGCGCGTACTCGGGCAAGAAGTGCGTCAGCAGCATCCCGCGAGACGCCACCTCAGCTTGTAGCTCCTGGTTCGAACGCGGATAGACGTAATCGAGTCCATTACCTAAGACAGCAACCGTCCGCCCGCCGGCTTCCAGCGCAGCACAATGTGCTGCTGTATCGATTCCCGCTGCGAGTCCCGCGATGACTGACACGTCATGTTCGACCAGCGCATATGCAACATCACGCGCGAACTCCAAGCCGCTCTGAGACGCCTTTCGAGACCCAACCACGCTGATGCCAACCTCGTTGTGGATCAGCTTCCCGTGCGTGAAGACCACCGGTGGCATCTGACGCACGGAACGGAGCTGGTCAGGATACGAGCTATCCCGAAACGTATGGAAGTCGAAGGGCATGTGCTTCCACTCGTCTACATCTCGGCGCGCTGTGGCCATCAATGCTGCATCGGGATCGCTGCCAAAGAGCGACTCCGGGTGGTCAGCGCTCCAAAGCTCGAACGCGCTTCCGCATTCGATCACTTGCTCGGTCAGTTTCGACCAGTCTCCACTCTTTGGCTTCAGTCGCATCAATGCGACTAGAGCCGCGCGGTCGCTGTCACCCCAGATCACAGCGCCGGGCTGGCCGTCGGCATGGTGCCCATCGTTGCCCGCATGTGGGTGTGTCACCTGCCCTCCTCGAAACAAATTCGAACACACATTCGAAGTATGATATTGGATGCCGACTCGATTGACGGGTCGCCCCTGGTGGTGGCCTCCATCCAGGCCCCGAGCCTAGCGCAGGAGATCTTCACATTCAGCACAGCCACGAGGGCTGCGACCGGTCGGCAACGCCGTATCGCCGACGCCGTCCGCCATGATCGTCTACTCGCCGGAGTAGGCCCTCGGGGGGCAGCCGCGCCTGCTCAGCCACGGCGGCAGCCTGCCGCCATAGTCGCTGAGTCCGGGACCGTGAACGGGTGTTGGCAGACCCCGCACAGGATCGGCCCGGCGTTCACGCTGCGCTTCGCTGCCCGTATCCGCCTCGCTGGATCGCAGTGGCAGGTCAGCGCGAAGCCGCTACGTGGTGCGCGTTCTTCATCGTCCCCTCCTTCGCGCCCCTCGGCGCCTGGTGCTGGGTCGTGTTCAGATCGACGATGTGCAGTCAGCACGGATCCCAACGCATCGATCTGGGCGTGGTACTGCTTCGCCGTTGCGTTCCTAACGGTCGTCTCCGACCATCCGCGATGGCCTTGTCGAACAACGTCCAACCCGAATTCGGTCGCGATGTCACGGTACTTCCCGTTGTGATAGGCGCCGCCGCGACTGACGTCCTGCACACCGCGAGTCCGGGCGGCGCCGTGGGCCGCCTCGTGCAACAGAGTGCCGAGAACATCGCGGGCGCCGAGGGCGAACCCTTCACCGCCGACGAACAGTTCGGGCATCCATTCCCTGCCGCGTAGCCAGCGGTCCGGTCCGAAGCTCCCGAGACGCATCGCCCGACGGGAGCCGATCGAACCGCCAGCCATAGTCACCACCACATCCGGGACGTCCGGGTGCTGATCCCGGATCGCAACCCAGACTGTCTCGATCACGGTCACCACGAACCCTGCGAATGTACTCATTCGAAGAACCTCCGATTGATGCCTATGCATCAATTCTACCGCAAAAGTGCTGGTAGACAGTGAATTTGATGCTCATGCATCACCAGATTTGAGGTATGTGTCGAACCGCCTTGACGCCTGAGCATCAAGAACGCCTCGGTTGCATCTTGACGCGTAGTCATCAAGACCCGCCGAAGGCGAACCCCTTCTGTTGTGGTCTCGTCGAACCCGCCACCCGGCCGCACGCCTAACGGAACTGCACGCTGTTGCCGAGTCACGTGCGGATCCGTTGCGGCCGCTGTCCATCCCCACTTCTCCCAAGTCGCGTACGGAACGTAACTGGCGCCCCCACGCAACCACCTTGCCAAGCCCCTTTGTGGTCCTCCTCTCTCCCTTGTGGTCTCGTCTCTTGCCTCTTCCTCACTTTGTGTTTTGTGTTGCCTCCTGCCCTGCCCGGCTGACACTCTCTATGAACAGCGAAGCCATAGAGAGTGTCAGCC
>NZ_JBEZDA010000025.1:13677-49157 GCF_040647855.1 Nocardia sp. NPDC049220 | reverse complement strand
ATGAAGTCCGGGGTCGCCGAAATCGTGGATTCCGTGTGCCTAGGCATAGGTTACATTGTAAGTTACACCGTAACTATTCATGTTCAGGGATACCCGCCGCCGGGTTGGATGTTGCTGGCCACAGTGAGTATGACTATCCCAGGATCCCCAGCGTGACATGCAACCACAACAAACACCTGTCGGACAAACACCGCACAAATTCGAGTAACCTGCACGAATGCGTCGCTATGTGGCCGCCATCGATCAAGGCACGACCTCGAGTCGATGCATCGTCTTCGATCGGCAAGGGCGGGTCGAAGCCGCGGCCCAGCGTGAGCACGAGCAGATCTTTCCGCAGCCGGGCTGGGTGGAACACGATCCCGAAACAATTTGGCGCAATACCGCACTCGTACTCGGCGAGGCGTTGGAGCGCAAAGGGCTGACCCGTGACGACATCGCCGCGGTCGGGGTGACCAACCAGCGCGAAACCACGGTCGTGTGGGACCGCGCGACCGGCAAGCCGATTCACAACGCGATCGTCTGGCAGGACACCCGCACCGATCAGCTGTGTACCGAACTGGGCGGCGCGGTGGGACCGACCCGCTACCAGGACCGTACCGGCCTTCCACTGTCCACCTATTTCGCTGGGCCGAAGCTGCGCTGGATCTTGGACAATGTAGCCGGGGCGCGCGACCGCGCTGAAGCGGGCGAGTTGTGTTTCGGCACGGTCGACAGCTGGCTGCTGTGGAATCTCACCGGCGAGCACATCACCGACGTGACCAACGCCTCCCGCACGATGCTGATGGATCTACGTTCGCTGCAATGGGATTCGCGAATCTGCGCGCAATTCGGCGTGCCGGAGGTGATGCTGCCGAAAATTCGCAGTTCCTCGGAGATGTACGCGCAGATCAACTCTGGCCCGTTGGCCGGGGTGCCCGTCGCGGGCATCCTCGGCGATCAGCAAGCCGCCACTTTCGGCCAGGCCTGCTTGTCGCCCGGCGAGGCCAAGAATACCTACGGCACTGGGAATTTCATGCTGTTGAACACCGGAACTACACCGGTGATCAGCAAACACGGCCTGCTCACCACGGTGTGCTATCGCTTGGGCGAAGCGGACGCGGTGTACGCGTTGGAGGGCTCCATCGCGGTCACCGGCGCACTGGTGCAGTGGTTCCGCGACAATCTCGGCATCATTTCCACCGCCGACGAGATCGAACCGCTGGCCCGCGGGGTCGCCGACAATGGTGGCGCCTATATCGTCCCAGCCTTCTCGGGGCTGTTCGCGCCGCGGTGGAGACGGGATGCGCGCGGCGTGATCGCGGGACTCACCCGGTTCGTCACCAAAGCGCACCTGGCACGGGCGGTGCTGGAATCCGCGGCATTCCAGACCCGAGAGGTGGTCGACGCGATGCGTGCCGATGCCGAGTCCCGACAACTCGACCTGGAGCTGACCACACTGAAGGTGGACGGCGGCATGGTAGGCAACGACCTGCTCATGCAGTTCCAGTCCGACATCCTCGACGTTCCAGTGGTGCGTCCGGTGGTCAACGAGACCACGACGCTCGGCGCCGCGTACGCCGCGGGTCTGGCGGTCGGCTTCTGGCCGAGCACCGACGACATCCGCGCCAACTGGGCCGCTGACCGAATCTGGCATCCCAGGATGTCGCCGCAGGACCGCGACAACCACTTGGCCGCCTGGAACAAGGCCGTCGAACGCACTTACGGTTGGGTGGATTAGCGACGACACCGTGCCGTGTTCGGCGGCGACCAGGACGTTATTCCGCTACCGCGCGAGCCAAGCGATCAGCCGCCTCCCGCAGCGTCGCTGCTTCGGAGGTGGTGAAACACAAGCGCATCGAGTTGCGGTGTGCGCCGGACACCGCGAAGGCCGCTCCGGGAACGTAGGCGACGCCGAGTTCGACCGCATGGGGCAGCAGGTCCACGGTGTCGGTGCCATCGGTGAAGTCGGCCCACACGAACATGCCGCCGGCGACTTCGGTGGTCACCAGTCGGTCACCAAAGCGTTCGCGCAACCGCCCGATCAGGACACCCGCACGCTCACCGTAGATCTGCCGGATCTTGTCCACATGCGCCACCAGCCAATCGGTGTCCGCAAGCAGGTCGGCGGCGATCTGCTGAGTCAGAGCCGAACCACACAGGTCCGCGCCCTGCTTCAGCAACTCCGCGCCCCGGCACACCACATTCGGTGCGATCATCCACCCGACCCGCAAAGTCGGCGCTAGCGTTTTCGAGACACTCGACAACCGGATCACGTTGGGCGAGTACGACGCGACCGGCTCCGGCGACGGCCGATCGAACCATAGCTCGCCGTATGGATCGTCTTCGATCACCCAGAATCCGTACCGGTCCGCGAGCGCGGCGAGTTCTTGGCGACGCCGCGGGCTCATGGAGACACCCCGCGGATTGTGGAAATTGCTCACGGTGTGCACCAGCGCGGGGCAGTCTCCCTGGCCGACTAGTTCGGCCAGTGCGTCGGTCCGCATACCCTCGGCGTCCAGCGGAACCGTCACGATCCGCGCGCCCGCGGCCCGAAAGACTTGCAGCGCACCGACATACGTCGGATCCTCGACCACGACGAGTGCGCCCGGGTCCAGCAGCACCTCGGCAAGCAGCGACAGCGCCTGCTGTGAGCCGTGCGTGACGAATACTTCCTCGAGCGGCACCGGTCGACCCAGGCGTGCCGCCTCCCGGGCCGACAGTACGTCGCGCAGCGGCCCCCATCCGGCCGATTCGGTGTACTGCAGCCGCGCGCGATTCGCGAGCGCCGACTCGGCCGCCAACGCGATCCGATCACGCGGCATGAGCTGCTGGTCGGGCAGCCCACCGGCCAGGCTGATCACGTCGGCACGGGCGGTCAGCTTCAACAGGTCGCGGATCGCGGAGCTCTTCAGGCCGTCGAGACGCCGAGCCAGCGGTGGGGTGATCGGCGACATGAAACCTCCGAGGAAACGCCGCGGTACGCGAGACCTCACTGTCGCATATCGGCGACCAGAGTATGAAATTTAATTCTCAATATATGAGACGTTGTCACCGTTCCCGGATGATGGAGACCAGTTTCTTGCCGTCCCGGTCGACAGTGGTGACACTCTGTCGATACACGATCGTGGTGCCGTCCGGGCGGTGCTCGGTCAGGTCTACATCGAAGGAGTCCGCGCCTACCTCGGTGATGCGCACGCAATGCGTAGCTCCCGCCGGGATCTGCTCGTCGATCGCCTTCTGAATGACGGCGGCGGTGGAGAAATCCGCATCCGGTGCCACGAACGACCTGGCCCGTTCCCCGTTGCGTGCCACGTAGAACGCGTTTTGGAACCCGAGAATGGCCCCGGGGCCGCTGGCGGTGTCACCGGCGCCGTTGCCGACGGTCACCTTGCCTTCCTTGCTGGACGGACAGCTCAATGCGGCAGTCGTTTTCCCGCCCGCGCCCGGCGAAGCGCCCTCGTCACCATTATTTTCGGACACCGAGACGATCGTCACGGTCAACGCGATCAGCACGATCAGCGCCGCCAACGCGCCGAGCACGATCCGACGCTTCGAGGGGCCGGTTCGGCGGGTCGGCGCGGGTGTCGAGGGGACGCGCAGCGCGAGCCGCATGGCGATCGGGTCCTCGGCCCAGGACAGACCGGAGTCGGTCGACGAAGGAGGCTTCGGCACACCGCCCTCGGCGGTCGGCTGGTTCCACCACGCGTCCTTTTCGTCGTTTCGGGTCGGTGGACGTACGGCAGCCGTGGCGGTCGAGTCGCTGCGGGCAGGCGGTGCCGGTGCAGGCGCGGGCGGTGCAGGTGCGGGCGCAGGCGCAGGCGGCGCCGGTGCGGGCGCAGGCGCAGGCGGCCGATCCGAATAGTCGGTCGAATCCGGCGCCCGATACTGCGGCGGCGACGCCGGCGCCGTCTCCGGCTCGGCGGCGGGTCGCCAGATCAGCTCGGGGTGGTCGGTCTGCTGTTCGGGCAGTGACCAGCGCGGGCCGGTGTCGGCACCCGTTGGTGGGCCGAATTCGGAAATCGGCGGTCCGAATTCTCCCAGCGGCGGACCGAACCCCGACCCGGACCGGTCGGGCTCGTTCTCCCTCGCATCACCCTCGGAGGTCACACCCAATCCTTTCCCCGGGACACACGTGTGGGGCGGTCGCGAACGACCGCCCCACCCGTCGAAATCAGCTCGTGTCAGTACTGGAGTGAACCACCCCATTGGGTGGTGACACCAGCCACTTCGATGGTCTGCGGTGCAATTTCGCCCGGCTGAAGCGGAAGCTTAACCTGCGCGGCGGCATCCAGCGCGGCGGCGCCGCCCGGCTGCTCACGAATCCAACCCTCCACTGCGGCCTTGGCCATGTTCAGCTGGGTGGTGTCGAACACCGCGGTCGTGTTGTTGTCGGCCAAGCCCTCGCCACCGGTGTAGGTGGTCAGCTTGATGGTGTTCTTGTCGACGAACTCCACCGAGACACCGGCCTCGCCCGCGCCGGTCGGCGTGCGGTAGCCGATGGTGCCGACGTAACCCGCCTCGTTGCCGAAGTGGTGGGTGTTGGCCACGTAGCCCGGCAGCAGCGTGCCGCCATCGACGTTCGCACCCAACTCCGCGTGCGGACCTGTCATCTCCACGACCGGCGCGGGCGGAGCGGATTCCAGCCGCGGCGCCTGCCAGCGCGGCTGCACCGGCTTCGAGGACTCCGGCTGCTTCGCCTCGGCGTTCTGGTCGCCGGGGGTGTCGGGCTGCTGCGCGCCCGGCTGCTCGGATTGCTTGGAGTCGCCCTGCTCCGGCGTGACCGCGGGCTGTGCCTCTCCCGGCTGCTGACCCGGGACCGGCAGCGGCGCGACACGTGGTGAGGTCACGCCCGGCTGGGTCGGCGCGGACAGTTTCGGATCCCGCTTATCCGGCATCACCTGGTTCGGGTCCGGAGTGGTGACGCCGGGCTGGCTCGGCGTCGGTGTGCTCTCCGGCTTCTCGGAACCCTGATTCGACTGGGGCGCATTCGGATCCGGCTTGGTGGTCTCCGGAGTGCTCGGCGACTCGTTCACGCCAGGCTGCGCCGGAGCCGGCGTCGGCGGAGTAGTCGGCTGATCGTTGGGAGCAGCCCCGGCCGGCGCTGCGAAGAGAGTGGCCACAGCGGCCGCAGTGGCCAGTGGCAACGAGGTGCTCGCCATCGCTCGCTGGGCTCGACTCGGCTTACGATGTTTCACTTTTCGCAATCCCTTCCCGGATGCGGACCGGGTTGTCCGCACTCAGTTGTCCCTGGGTGAGACGCCTGATCGTCGAACAAAGCCGAATCATTCGCCGTTCCGATTTGGAAAGGACCTATCCCCCCACACCGAACCTCGCGACCGCCGTCCGATCGCATCTCTGTGGAGGAGTGAACCACATGTGTGCACGATGGGCAATGCGACGAATAGCCAAGGGTGGCAAGATGCCCGAGCCCGCCATCGGCCCGGAGCTTCGGGGGCCGATGTCCGAGAACGGACACGACACGGCGCGCGTCAGTCCAGGTCGTCGTGCCGCATCAGCAGCCGGGCCGCCTCGGTCACCGAACCGGTGAGCGAGGGATAGACCGAGAAGGTCTGCGCCAGGTCGTTGACCGTCAGATTATTCTGCACCGCAAGCGCGATCGGCAGGATCAGTTCCGAGGCGATCGGCGCGACGACGACACCACCGATCACCACGCCGGTCGCGGGCCGGCAGAAGATCTTGACGAAACCGCGTCGCAGCCCGGACATCTTGGCGCGCGGGTTGGTGTTCAACGGCAGCATCACCGTGCGCGCGGGAACCTCGCCGTTGTCGATAGCGGTTTGGCTGACCCCGACGGTCGCGATCTCGGGGCGGGTGAACACCGCGGAGGCAACGGTCTTCAAGCGAATCGGACTGACCCCCTCGCCGAGCGCGTGGTACATCGCGATACGTCCCTGCATCGCGGCCACCGAGGCCAGCGGCAACAGACCGGTGCAGTCGCCCGCCGCATAGATGCCCGGCACCGAGGTACGCGACACCCGGTCCACCCGCAGATAACCGCCGCTGTCGAGTTCGATGCCGACCCGTTCCAGCCCGAGCCCCGCGGTGTTGGGCGTCGACCCGACGGTCATCAGCGCATGCGAGCCGGACACCGTGCGGCCGTCGGACAACGTGACCACGACGCCCTCGGCAGTGCGCTGCACCGTGTCGGCGCGCGCGTGTTTGACCAGTTCGACACCACGCTCGGCGAGCGCGTCCTCGAGCACCAGCGCGGCATCGGCGTCTTCGCCGGGCAGGACGCGATCGCGGCTGGATACCAGCTTCACCCGCACACCCATCTCGGTATAGGCGGAGACGAACTCGGCGCCGGTGACGCCCGAGCCGACCACCACCAAGGTCGCCGGCAGTTCGGCCAAGTCGTAGAGCTGACGCCAGTTGAGAATGCGCTCGCCGTCCGGCTCGGCACCGGGCAGCACGCGGGGGCTCGCGCCGGTCGCGATCAGCACCACCTCGGCCTCGATGGTCTGCTGTGCGCCGTCGGACAGCGTGGCGAGCACCCGGTGCGCGGCGAGCCCGCCCGCGCGATCGGTCAGCTCGGCGGTCCCGGTCAGCACCGTCACCCCGATGGTCTGCAGTTTCGAGCGAATATCAGAGGACTGCGCCAGCGCGAGCGCTTTCACCCGCGCGTTGACCTCGGATAACTGCACCCGCGCTTGGTTCGGGTCGAGGGTGATGCCCAGATCGCGGGCGCGGCGCAGGTCGGTGCGCACACCGGTCGAGGCGATGAACGTCTTCGAAGGCACGCAGTCCCACAGCACGCACGCCCCACCGATACCGTCGGAATCGATCAGCGTCACCGACGCCCCGTGCTGGGCCGCCACCAGTGCCGCCTCGTAACCGGCCGGTCCACCACCGATGATCGCGATGCGGGTCATTGATACCTCCGCTAGAGCCCGGTGCCAGGATCTCCGGCACGCACTAGACGTTATCCGGCAACTACCTCGCACCCCCGACCGCGTTACCCGTGCACAACTATCGCCCACCGCGCGCCGCGCCGCAGGTGTGGCAATCGAACGCAGTCTCCGAAGGTTATTGGCTACCCTTTGCTGGTGCCGATATACGCCGCTTATGGGTCCA
This sequence comes from Nocardia sp. NPDC049220, assembly GCF_040647855.1. NCBI lineage: Bacteria > Bacillati > Actinomycetota > Actinomycetes > Mycobacteriales > Nocardiaceae > Nocardia > Nocardia sp. NPDC049220. Next base: position 42,083 of record NZ_JBEZDA010000025.1, on the reverse strand, counting down.
ACATGGACTCGACGCAGATGCTCGAGCGCTGTCCGCACTCCCCCATGTCCGGGACGGGCTGGTTGGAGGGCTGGCGGCTCACCTTCGCCGGTGACGATATCGGTTGGGAAGGGCCTCTCGCGACGGTCGTCGAGGAGCCGGGTTCTCGCGTGTTCGTCGTGCTCTACGACGTGTCCCCGGAGGACGAGCAGCGGCTGGATCGCTGGGAAGGCTCGGACTTCGGCATCCACAAGAAGATCCGTTTGCGCGTCACCCGAAACGCGGACGGCGCCGCGGAACCAACGCTGGCCTGGCTGTATGTGCTCGACGCCTACGAGGGCGGCCTGCCGTCGGCCCGCTACATCGGCGTGATCGCCGACGCCGCCGAAAAAGCGGGTGCGCCAGAGGACTACGTCCACGCTCTGCGCACCCGCAACAGCCGCAATGTCGGACCGGGCAACTTCGGCTGACCGCGTTCGGTCGGGTGACACCAGCGGCGTGACCGTCCCGAGGGCCGATCACGCCGTGCTGTGACGAATAACCTGCGCCGAATAACCTGCGCCGAAAGTTCAGCCCGCGTCGAGCACGATATTGCTCAACACCCGGACGCCGACCGCGAGTGCCCGCTCGTCGAGATCGAACGTCGGCTGGTGCAGATCCAACTGCTCGCCGTGTCCGGACCAGACGCCCAGGCGTGCCATCGCGCCCGGCACCTCCTCCAGGTACCAGGAGAAGTCCTCGCCGCCACCGGACTGCATGGTGTCGGAAAGGGCATCCGGACCGAGTCGACGGATCGCGTCCTCGAACATTCGGGTGGAGTGCTCGTCGTTGACCACCGGCGGCACACCGCGCCGGTAGTTCAGCTGGTAACGCACACCCGTCGGCGCGAGCAGACCGTCGACGATCTCGTGCACCATCGGCTCCAGCAGCGACCAGGTCGCGTGATCGCCGGTGCGGACGGTGCCGGTGAGCATCCCGGTCTGCGGAATCGCGTTCGGCGCCTTGCCCGCGCTCACCGCACCCCAGACCATCACCGTGCTGGTGCGCGGGTCGATGCGGCGGCTGAGCAAACCGGGCAGACCCGTGATCACCGTGCCTATCGCATAGACCAGATCGCTGGTCAGATGCGGGCGCGAGGTGTGACCGCCCGGGGAGTCGAGCACCAACTCGATGGTGTCGGCCGCCGAGGTGATCGCGCCGACCCGGATGCCGACCCGGCCCACTTCCAGACGGGGGTCGCAGTGCAGCGCGAAGATCCGCTCCACCCCTGCCATCGCACCGGTGGCGACCACGTCGATCGCACCACCCGGCATCACCTCTTCGGCGGGCTGGAAGACCAGCCGTACACCGACCGGCAGCACGGGCGCCTCGGCCAGTGCCAGCGCCGTGCCGAGCAGAATCGCGGTGTGCGCGTCGTGGCCGCACGCGTGCGAAACGCCGGGCACGGTGGACGCGAAGCTCAGTCCGGTGAATTCCTGCAGCGGGAGCGCGTCCATATCCGCGCGCAGCCCGATCCGCGGCCCCTCCGGTCCGATGTCACAGATGAGGCCGGTACCACCGGGAAGCACGCGCGTCACCATGCCCGCCTTGGTCAGCCAGGTCGAAACGAACTCGGTGGTGGCGAACTCGGTGCGGGACAGTTCCGGGTTGGCGTGGATGTGCCTGCGCCACTGGACCAGATCGACCGCGTGCTCGGTCAGCCACGACTCGACTGCCGCCCGCCCGGCTCGCGCGATGTCCGACGATGCGGGGTTCCCTGCGCTCTCCGTGCTGACGCAGGCCACCGCCTTCGGGCCCTTGGCCCGCGCCGCCGAACGGCCGGTAGTGCTCACCGAATGTCCTCCTGTCGTTGAACGAGCCGTTGCAACAACCTGTGTCTGTGTATGTCATCGCGGGCGACGCTGATTGCGGTACGCGCGAGCGCGAGCGCACCATCGAGGACCGCACGATCCGCCGAGGCATTGATGCTCGCCGCGGCAAAACCTGGCTGATGCGTCACAGCACCATCGGCATCGATGCCGATAACCGGGTGAATGCCCGGAATGACATTCGTGACGTTGCCCATGTCCGTGCTGCCCAGCGGCCGCTGCGCCTCGAGTTCCGGTGCGATCGGCACGCGTCCCAATCCGATGATCTGTTCGCGATAGGCAAACAATAACTCCGGATCCGGGGTCAACTCGGTGTAGGTCGGCGCGAGCGTTCGCACCTCGTGGGTGCAGCCGGTCGCCAGGGCGCCCGCCTCGAAACACGCCGACGCTCGTCGCAGCAGATCATCGAGGGCTACCGAGTCGATCGCGCGAAGGTAATACAGCAGTTCCGCGCGTCCGGGCACGATGTTGGGAGCTACGCCACCCTCGCCGACTATACCGTGCAGTTGCTGGCCGGGCAGGAGGTGCTGGCGCAGCAATCCGAGGGCTACCTGCGCGACAGTGATCGCGTCGCCCGCGTTGCGGCCCAGTTCCGGAGCCGCGCTGGCGTGCGCCTCACGACCGTGGAAGACCACCGACACGTCGGCCAGTGCCAGCGAGTGCGCACCGACGATGTCGAACGGACCCGGGTGCACCATCATCGCCATCGCGACGTCGTCGAACGCCCCGCGCTCCAACATGAGCACCTTGCCGCCGCCGCTCTCCTCGGCTGGGGTACCGAGCACCAGCACGGTGAGGTCGAGTTCGTCGGCGACCTCGGCGAGGCCGAGCGCGGCGCCCACCGCCGTCGCCGCGATGATGTTGTGCCCACACGCATGCCCGATCTCGGGCAGCGCGTCGTACTCCGCACAGATCCCGACGGTCAGCGACCCGCTGCCGTAGCGCGCGCGGAACGCGGTGGGCAACAGGGCGACGCCGGCCTCGATCTCGAAGCCGCGCGCGGCGAGCGGAGCGATGGTCTTGGCGACACTACGGGTCTCCTCGAAGGCCAACTCCGGCTCGGCGTGGATCGCGTGCGAGAGCGCGACCAACTCGGCGGACGCCGCCCGGATGGCAGCGTCGGAGCCGTCGACCACATCATCGGCAGCCGTGCACATCGCGCGGTCGTCGAGGTGCGAGTCCTGGCGTCCGCTCCGCGGTGATGGCATGGGTCACAGTCTTACATTGCGTGGGCACACCGGCGCACTGCGCGCGGTCGGCCGACCATCGCGCCGCCGCGACGCCCTGCACCCGCGGCGAATTCCCGTCACCTCGGGTCGAACGCCAGGTTCTCGGGCGTGGTCGGCACCGAGAGTCCGGCCAACGCCTTCGCGTGCAGCGCGCGCTTGATCACAGACAGATTCGGCTTGCGATTGCCCGCCAGTGCCGCGGCCTGTCCGATCGCGGTCGCGAGCAACGAAGCAGCATCGGCCTTGTCGTCGACAATGCCCGCCGCGATCGCCTCATCGGCCGGATAGCGGTGACCGGTGGTCATCGCCCGCACGCAGACCTGGTTGGACAACCGCTCGGTGAGCAGGGCGTTCATGCCGACGGTGAACGGCATGCCGAGGTGCACCTCGGGCAGGCAGTAGTAGCCGCGGTCAGCACGCATGACCCGGAAGTCGTGCGAGGTCGCCAACATAGCGCCCGCACCAAACGCGTGGCCGTTGACCGCGGCGACAGTTGGCAGCGGGAAACCGAGCAGGCGGGTATAGAGCGAGTGCACCCGGTCCAGATAGCTGTGCGTCGCGTTCAGGTTGCCGAACAGCCAGTTGGTGTCCAGGCCGTTGCTGTAGAACTTTCCGTTCGCCGTCGTCACCAGCGCGGCAGGCCCCTGGGAACTCTCGACCTGATCCAACAGCGCGTGAAACTCGTCGATCCAGTCCGGGTGAAAGCGATTCTCATCGTCGGTCTGCCCCGCATCGCCGAGGTAGACGACGAACACTTCCCCTTCACGTTCCAGATACGGCATGCGCGCAGCGTATCTGGTGTGCACCCAAACCCTACTCACGGGTAGAACTCGGGCACTCGCTCTGCTCACTCCTCTCCGTCGAAGTTCACCCGCGCCGTAGCGACTCAGCACCCTGCACTCCCGTCGGGTGTCTGTCTTACGAGCGCCGGTCGCGGCGCGGCAGGCGCTGCCTATCAACACGACTACTGTGACAATCATGCTTGCCGAACAGGCCGCCGAGGCGATCGCCGAACGTACGGGAGTACCGCGCCATCGGGTCGCGGTGGTGTTGGGATCGGGCTGGCAGGACGCGGCCGCGGAGATCGGGCCGCCGCGCGCGTCGGTGCCGATGCCGGAGCTGCCCGGTTTCGCGACGCCGAGTGCGCAGGGCCATCTGGGCATGGTCCTTTCGGTCGAGGTGAACAACTCTTCCGTGCTGCTGCTGATGGGTCGTCAGCATCTCTATGAGGGCTACGAGCCCGCCGAGGTGGTGCACCCGGTGACCGCTGCCGTCGCGGCGGGCGCGGAAATCATCGTGTTGACCAACGCCGCGGGCGGTATCCGCGCCGGCCTCCAGGTCGGCGAACCGGTCCTGATCAGCGATCACCTCAATCTGACCGGCCGCACACCGTTGACCGGCGCGACGTTCGTCGATCTGGTCGACGCGTGGGATCCCGGTTTGCGGGCGTTGGCGCGAGAGGTCGACTCGAGTCTGACCGAGGGGGTGTACGCGAGCCTCACCGGACCGCAGTACGAGACGTCTGCCGAGGTCCGGATGCTGCGTACGATGGGAGCGGACCTGGTCGGTATGTCGACCGTGCTGGAGGCGATCGCTTGCCGCGCGCTCGGCGCGAAAGTGCTCGGCATCTCACTGGTCACCAATCTGGCTGCGGGCGTCACGGGGGCGCACCTGTCGCATGCCGAGGTGCTCGCCGAAGGCAATGCGGCCGCGCCGAGGCTCGGCAAACTGCTGCGTGGCGTGCTGGAACGGGTGTAGATGCTGCGCTTCGGCACGGCGGGCCTGCGCGGGCCGCTACAGGACGGCCCGGACGGCATGAATGTCACTACGGTGACCAGGGCGACCGCCGGGATCGTGGAGTGGCTGCGCGGCCGGTGCCTCGGCGGCGGCGCGGTGGTTGTCGGCCGCGACGCACGGCACGGGTCCGCCGAGTTCGCCACGGCGACCGCGGAAATCTTTGCCGCTGCGGGGTTTTCGGTGACGATGCTGCCGCGTCCGCTACCCACGCCGGTGGTCGCGTACGCGGTGCGCGAACTGGGCGCTGTCGCGGGTGTGCAGATCACCGCGTCACACAACCCCGCCACCGATAACGGCTACAAGGTGTACCTCGCCGGCGGGGCGCAGTTGATCGCCCCCGCCGACGCCGAAATCGAGCGCTGCATCGAGGCGGTCGCCGAGCCGGTCGCACGCACACCGGTCGCCGCCGCGAACGACGATGTGGTGCGGCGTTATCTGCACCGGGTCGCCGAGCTGCCCTCGTTGCTCGGCGGCCCCGGCGAGCGCGCGCGCATCAGGATCGCCCTCACTGCGCTGCACGGCGTCGGTGGCGACCTCGCGGTGCAAGCGCTCACCTCGGCGGGATTCACCGATGTCCACGTGGTCGGCGAGCAGTTCGAGCCGGATCCGGACTTCCGCACGGTCGCGTTCCCGAACCCGGAAGAACCGGGCGCCACCGATCTGTTGCTCGCGCTTGCCAGCCGAGTCGGCGCCGATGTCGCGATCGCGCTCGACCCGGATGCCGACCGTTGCGCGGTCGGTATCCCGTTGCCCGACCGGTCCTGGCGGATGTTGCGCGGTGACGAGACCGGCGTGCTGCTCGGCGCCCGGGTGCTGGAGACCGCGGGCCCCGGCGCGCTGGTGGCGACAACGATCGTGTCGTCCCGGCTGTTGTCCAAGCTGGCCCCCGCGCGCGGCGGGCGCTACGCGGAGACCCTCACCGGCTTCAAATGGCTGGCCCGTGCGGGCGACGGCCTGGTGTACGCCTACGAAGAGGCGATCGGACACTGTGTCGACCCGGTGACGGTCCGGGACAAGGACGGCATCTCCGCCGCCGTGCTCATCGCCGACCTGGTGGCCGCGGTGAAGGCGGCGGGTCACACGCTGGGCGACGAACTCGACGACTACGCGGTGGAATTCGGACTGCACTCCGGTGATCAGGTGTCGCTGCGACTGGCGTCGGCCGAGGCCGCCGCCGCGGTGGTCGCCCGGCTGCGGGCGAGTCCACCGGACGATATCGCGGGCGAGCCGGTGAAATACATCGATCAGTTCCAGGTGCGCGGCCGAATGCGGACCGACGCGCTGATCTTCGAGGGCAGCTCGTCGCGGCTGGTCATCCGCCCGTCCGGCACCGAGCCGAAAGTGAAGTGCTACCTGGAGGTGGTCGAGCCGGTCGGTACCCGCGCCGATCTCGCACCCGCGCGAGCGGCCGCGCACGTGCGGCTTTCGGCGCTGGGTGATTTCTGCCGAGCACTCTGACCGCTCGGCGCCGCGCTGCCCGGCCCACCGATCAGCGCGGGCCGAACTGCCGATCGCCCGCGTCGCCGAGGCCCGGCACGATGTAGGCGTTCTCGTTCAGTCCCGCGTCGACGGTGGCGGTCACCAGGCGCACCGGCAGGCCCGAGTCCGCCAGCGCCGCAATACCTTCCGGAGCCGCGACGACGCAGCATGCGGTGATGTCGGTAGCGCCGCGGGCCACCAGCAACTCCACGGTGTGCCGCATCGAGCCGCCGGTGGCCACCATCGGGTCGAGCACGAAGACCGGACGCCCGGCGAGATCGGCGGGCAGCGATTCCAGGTAGGGAACCGGCTGGTGGGTGTGTTCGTCGCGGGCGATGCCGACGAAACCGACTCTGGCGTCCGGAATCAGTTCGGCGGCCGCCTCGATCATCCCGAGTCCGGCGCGCAGCACTGGAACCAGCAGCGGCGGTGCGGCCAGTCGGACGCCTTCGGAGCCCGCGACCGGCGTGACGATGTCGAATCGCTCCACCGGCGCGTCGCGCAGCGCCTCATAGATCAGGATTCCGGTGAGATCGCGCAGCGCGGAACGGAAGGCCGCGTTGGGTGTTCGTTCATCCCGCATCGTGGTGAGCAGGGCGGCGGCCAGGGGATGGTCAACGGTGTGGGTGCGCATGAGGGAACGATAAAGTCGGTCGGGGGTGCGCCGCCCGACCTCCACTCAACTTTTTTCCGAACGGTGGAACCGAATGCGAAGAGCGCGCGTCGAACCAAGTGGATGACGTACTCTGCCTGGGAACAACAGATGGGGGAAGCTCTGATGCGAAAGATGTCGGCAGACACCGAGGGGATCGCAGCCTATGGCGAAACCGCTCACGCCATGGCGGGTGAGATGGCAGCGGCGGGGGTTCGCGCGGCGGCGGCCGAGCCCGCGTTACTCGGCCCGATCATGGGGCTGATCGGTGGCGACTTCATGGCTGCTTACACCGCGGCGCATGCCGGGCATCTGGCCTCGATCGGTCAACTCTCGGCGGTGCTCGCCAGCGTGGGTGGCGCGGCCACCGGCGCGGCCACCGTACTGACCGAGACCGATACGTCCCAGGCGGGTGCGCTGCGGACCGCGGCCGCCGAACTGGGGTGAGCCGGTGATCGACGTGAACGCGCTGGCCACACCGATCTTCGAGTTGCTCGCCAGTTTCGGTACCGGCGTGTTGCCGACCGGCGGGCCTTCCGATGCCCTCCGCGACACCTCGAGCGTGCTCGACCAGATCCACCGGACCGGTCGCGACAGCATCAACGGCATGAACGCCGCGTGGGACGGGCGCGCCGCCGACGCCGCCACCGCCAAGGCACTGCGGGTGCAGACCTCCGCGGCGACGATCTCCGACCGTGGCAATGACATGGCGACGGTGGTCAACCAGGCCGCGGCGGAGGTCGAGAAAGGCCAGCAGGACCTCACCGGCATCGCCCAATCGTTCGTGAACACCGCGGCGAGTATGGGCCCGGCCCTGGGAACGCCGCAGGGGCTGACGCTGATCGTCGGCTCGGCGATAGACCATCTCGGCCAGGCGCTCACCGTGGTCGGCCGCGTGCACAACGAACTCACCACGCACACCGCGTCGATGCACGACCTGACCCCACCACCGCCGACCCCGCCGCCCGCCGGTCTGCCCGGTCCAACCCCTGCGGTTCAGCAGCTGGCATCCGGCGTCGTCACCAGCGCGGGCCAGATGATGAGCACCGCGATGAGCGCACCGCGCCCTTCGCTACAGTCTCAGCGAAAGCCCGGCACCACCCCGGGTGCGCCCCGGCCGGACACTGGTTCGTCGGGACTGCCCGCCGACGGCAAGGGCGTGCGGATCACGCTGCCCGACGGCAGCGTCGTGGAGGCGCCGAACGAGCGGGCCGCCACAGCGGTCCGGTGCGCGGTCGGCACCGTCGGCACGCCGTACGTCTGGGGTGGAAACAGCCCAGGCTCGGGGCTGGATTGCAGTGGGCTCACCAAGTACGCCTACGGCGAAGCGGGTGTCGACCTGCCCCGACTCGCGGCAGATCAGGGCAACGGAGCCACGCCGGTGTCACCCGGTGACCTGATGCCCGGCGACCTCGCGATCTGGGACGGCCATGTGGCCATGGTGATCGGCAACGGGCAGTTCGTCGAGGCAGGTGACCCGGTCCAGATCAGCTCGATTCGAACGGAGAACTCAGGCATGGACTTCTACGGCTTCTACCGGCCCACCGCATGACCGGTCAGGCCCATGCCGGAAAGGACACCGCATGACCCGCCCCCAAGTCCCCAACGTCACGGTGGCGGGGAGCAGCAATCGTTCAGGCACCATCTCGGTTCGGGCGACCGATCAGGGCATGCCGGTGGAGATCACGTTCGAGCGCAACGAATACCGTTACGGCGCGCAATCTCTCGCCAACGAGATCTTGCGGCTGACACAGCGCTCCGCGATCGCGGCGCGCGCGCGACGACGCGAACTGCTCGCCGAGGCCGGCATGCCCACGGACATTCTCGACCGGCTCGGCCTACCCAACCGCCAGCAAGCGGTGGACGAACTGGACCGTATCGACGATGCGGACACGGGACCGACAAGCTGGATGAGGCCGGTATGAGTGCGGAAATGGATGCGCTGGTCGCCTCGGCGACCCAGAAGTTGGCGGCACTCGAGGCGGCGCTGCACGGCTTGCAGCAGGTGCGCGGTCGGTTCACCACCGAGGACGGCGCGGTCGGCGTCGAGGTCAACAGCGACGGCGCGCTGGTCGGTCTGAGCTTGTCCGAAGCGGTCACGGCGCTGCCGCCCGCCGAAGTCGGACAGCTGATCATCTGGGCGTGCAGGCAGGCCGCCGAGCATGCCGGCACACAGCGCTCGAAGGTCGTTGCGACACTGAACGAGTCATTCGTTCCCCTCGGGCAGGAGCCCGGAGCAACCAAAGCGGGCGGGCCGGATAGTGCCTGACGCAGAAGGTCGATAGGCTTCCGCTCATGGCTTCTGGAGACATCGTCCCGATCGAGCTCGGCCTGACCGACGGCGATCTCGTCACCCTGTGGGCACCGCGCTGGCGAGACGGTGACGACGAGTGGGAGGCATTCCTCGGACATGAGGATGCCCTCTACGGCTTCGAGTCCGTTGCGGAGCTGGCCGCGTTCATCCGCACCAACTCCGATAACGACCTCGTCGACCATCCCGCGTGGCAGGTCGTCGCGGGGCTGTCGGCGGTCGAACTGGAGCCGGAGGAGAACTTCACCTTCGACCTGGTGGCCGTACCGGAACTCGCCGCAGGCGAACCCGATGTGGATACCATCGCCGAGTTGGAGGACACCCTCGGCATGGTGCGCAATATCGGCGAGGTCTGCGAACTGGAGACGGTGACGAAGTTCTTCGGTTCGCACCCGGTGCTCGGCGCGCTGCCCGGCGGGATCAGCGCGTTCGTCGGACGCGACGGCGAGGAGTTGTGGGACCAGATCGGCGCCGCGATCGCCAAGGGCTGGGACGACGTGCTGGATGCCATCGACTCCGTGGTGCAGACCCCGGACGTCGACGCCGAAGCGGTGGCGGTCGCGGAAGCCGAACTGCTGGCCGCCGAAGAGAACGTCGTCGACGCCGATGACGTGGCCGACAGCGAGGAGGACGAGGAGTTCGAGTCCGTCGACCTCGATGAAGTCGAGAAAGACGACGAGGACGACGAGGACGAGGACGACGAGTCGTTCTGGCACGAAGTCGGCATCGACCCGGTGAAGATCGTCACCTCCGAGGGCAGCTTCTTCACGCTGCGCTGTTATCTCGATGACGAACCGATTTTCCTCGGCGCCAAGGGCGCGATCACCGTGTTCCCCTCCGAGCGTGCGCTGGCCCGCTACCTCGCCGACGACCACGAGCACGAACTGGCCAGGGTGAGCACGTTCGCCGACGTACAGACCGCGGCGGTCGACGGCTCCCTCGAGGTCGAGGTCACCGACGAGAACGTCTACGTATTGCCCGGCCTGGCCGACGACTTGGCGGAGGGCCCGGAGGCGGTCGACATCGAGCAGCTGGACTTGGCGGTCGAGCTGTTCACCGACGCCGCCGACTACGCCGACGACGACACTGTCGAGCAGGCGCTGGCGCAATCCACCCCACTCGGCTGGTACGTCTCCTACCTGCTGAACCCGGACCCGACCAGGATGGCGCCCAACCCGCCGTTCACCGCCGAGGCACAATCGTGGCGGGAGCTGGAACGTGCTCTCGAATCCCGCCTCGACCAGCAGTAGCTAGACCAACCGGATCCAGACCTGCTCGGCCTGCCCGAGTAGACGTCCGTTCGCGCCGTACACCGCTGTCGAGGCGAAAGATTTGCGGCCCTGCTCGCCGTGATTCGCGCCGACCACGACGCACGGCTCACCGATCTCGGGCATGGCATGCACAGTGGCGGTCATCGAGCCGAGCAGGGCGGGACGGTCGACCATGTCCGGCAGCGACCAGCCTCCGGGGCAGTCCATCGCTGCCCACAGCACTGCGGGGCCGGGCGGCAGCGTGTCGTCGGGGATCCATGGTGCTGCCACGTAGCCTGCGCCGATCGCGCCGGGCGCGATGCGCAAACCATCCGCACGGCCGCTGCCGCACACGAAGCAGGACGCGAACATCTCGTTGCTCCGATAACGACCCGATGCGATCGCGGCGTCGTCGAACGAGATTCGCCTCGGCACGTCCCGTTCGAATTCGCCCGCCTTCGCCTCAGCGATGAGAACGGCACCGTCGTAGAGCGCCGCGGCGCGCCGCTGGAGCGGCCGCTCCAGCGGCGGCGGGCTACGCAAGATCACCGTCACCGCCGCCGTGTCGCACTGTTGGGCCAGCAGCCCTGCGACGTAGCCGCCGTTGCCCGAGTCGGGTGGTCCGTTGAACCGCCGCGGGATCCGTAGAATCGCCATGTCAGCCACGCTAGCGAACGCGATCCCCCGCGTCTGTCCGGTCGGTGCGGGGCACCGCGACCGATTGTGGTCAACCGTGCGCGATCGAGCGGAGCCGACAATCGAAGCCTGCGGCGCCGAAACCCCCTGGGCCGCCGGCGCAGTGTGGCCCGCCGGCGCCAGAACGGTTGCGCACCGCAGTTCCCCGTCCGACCAGCACTTTCTATCCGAGCAGGACCGCGTATCCGGGTTTGATGATGTCGTCGATGATGCGCAACCGCTCGGGGAACGGGATGAACGCCGACTTCATGGCGTTGATGGTGAACCGCTCCAAATCGGTCCAGCCGTAGCCGAAGGTCTCGACCAATTTCAGCATCTCCTGGCTCATGCTGGTGTCGCTCATGAGCCGGTTGTCGGTGTTCACCGTGACGCGGAAACGCAGCCGGGCCAGCAGGTCGAACGGATGCTTGTCCAGCGCGGGTACGGCGCCGGTCTGCACATTCGACGACGGACACAGTTCGAGCGGAATGCGCATGTCCCGCACATACTTCGCGACCAACCCGAGCCGTGCGTCTTCGATCGCGCCGGGCACGCTGATGTCGTCGGTGATCCGCACACCGTGGCCGAGCCGGTCGCACCCACAGAACGCGAGCGCCTCGTGAATGGACGGCAGGCCGAACGCCTCGCCCGCATGGATCGTGAAGTGCGCGCTATTGGCACGCATGTACTCGAACGCGTCGAGGTGTCTGCTGGGTGGGAAGCCCGCCTCCGCGCCCGCGATGTCGAACCCGCCGACGCCACGGTCGCGGAATCGCACCGCCAGCTCCGCGATCTCCCGTGAGCGCGCCGCGTGTCGCATGGCGGTGAGCAGACAGGTCACCACGATGGTGTGGCCTTGCTCGGCCGCGGACTGCTCGCCCTCGCGGAAACCGGCGAGGGTGTGTTCGACCACTTCGTCCAGCGTCAGCCCGCGCTCCAGGTGCTGCTCCGGAGCGAAACGCACCTCGGCGTACACCACCCCGTCGGCGGCCAGGTCCTCGGCGCATTCACGGGCGACCCGGCGCAGGCCTTCCGGGGTCTGCATCACGGCGACGGTGTGCGCGAAGGTTTCCAGGTACCGCTCCAACGATCCGCTGTCGGCCGCGTCCCGGAACCAATCGCCGAGCGCGATCGCGTCGGTCGCCGGCAGGTCGTCGTAACCGCAGCTCGCGGCCAGCTCGAGCACCGTGGCAGGGCGCAGACCACCGTCGAGATGATCGTGCAGCAGTGCTTTGGGCGCTTGGCGGATCGAGGCGAGCGTCAAAGGCATCGGTCCAGTCATGTAACGACGGTAGCGGCACCCGGCCGAAACGGCAGCCGACTCTCGGCGTGGCAACCATCTCGTTGCCACGGTGAGCGGGCCGTCCGCACCGCCCCACCGGGGACCGTCGGCTACGGCATCGACGCAGGGGACAGATAGGGCTTGCGAATCAGCCGGGATCGGGCCGGCTGAGGCGAATCAAACACCGACGCGACCGAGCATCAGCGCAGCGGGCGACAAGGCCGAACCCGCCTCGAGGGTGATGGCGTCGCGCAGGGCCGTCGAGGCGCGCCGGAATGCTTCCGGAGTGTCGGTGTGCATGGTGAGCAACGGCTGCCCCGCCGTGACGGAATCGCCGGGTTTGGCGTGCATTTCGACGCCGGCGCCGTGCTGTACCGGGTCGCCTTGCCGCGTGCGGCCGGCACCGAGGCGCCACGCGGCGAGCCCGACACCCAACGCATCGAGCCTGGTCAGCAGCCCGTCGCGCTCGGCGAGGATGGTCTCGGTATGTTTCGCGGTGGGCAGCGGTGCGGCCGGATCGCCGCCTTGGGCACGGACCATCGCGCGCCAGTGATCCATCGCGCGGCCGTCGCGCAGTACGTCCGCGGGATCGACGTTCAGTCCGGCCAGCGCGACCATCTCACGCGCCAAGGTGACGGTCAATTCGACAACATCCGCGGGGCCGCCGCCCGCGAGCACCTCCACCGACTCCGCGACTTCCAGCGCGTTGCCCGCGGTGCGACCGAGCGGCGTGTCCATCGCGGTGAGCAGCGCTACCGTCCGCACGCCCGCGTCGGTGCCCAATTCGACCATGGCCGTGGCCAGTTCCCGCGCGGTGTCGAGGTTCTTCAGAAACGCACCGGAGCCGACCTTGACATCGAGTACCAGCGCCGCGGTGCCTTCGGCGATCTTCTTGCTCATGATCGAACTGGCGATCAGCGGAATCGATTCGACGGTGCCGGTGACATCGCGCAGTGCGTAGAGCCGCTTGTCCGCTGGCGCGAGGTCGGCGCCCGCCGCGCAGACCACCGCGCCGATACCCGGATCCGCCAGGATCTCGCGCATCCGGTGCACCGGCACCTCCGCCCGCCAGCCCGCAATGGCCTCCAGCTTGTCCAACGTTCCGCCGGTGTGCCCGAGTCCGCGTCCCGACAACTGCGGCACCGCGGCACCACATGCCGCGACCAGCGGCGCCAGCGGCAGCGTGATCTTGTCGCCGACCCCGCCGGTCGAGTGCTTGTCCACAGTCGGTCGGCGCAGGTCGGTGAAGTCCATGCGCTGCCCGGAGGCGATCATCGCGGCCGTCAACGCGGCCGTTTCACGCCGGGTCATTCCGCGCCATACGATGGCCATGGCCAGCGCCGACATCTGCTCGTCGGCGACATCGCCGCGAGTGAACCCGTCGACCACCCAGTCGATCTGCGCGTCGGACAGCTCCCCGCCGTCGCGCTTGGTCGTGATGATCGAAACCGCGTCCAGTGCCGTCACATTCGCAAGTCTGGCATGACGCGGCGACAGGCCCGGGTTCCGGTCGGCAGCGCTCGACAACCTTGCGGCACCATTCGTTCGAAATGGCGAAGCGATGCGTCCCGCAGGGGCCGGTGGCGGCGAGCCCACGGTGCCCCGAGGGCGGCATCGACGCGGCGCTCGAGCGAGTGCCGACGAGCCTGGCTCACCGCTGTCCGGCGACCAGGTCGTCAGGGCCGAAGGCGTCCGGAAGCAGCGTTCGCAGCGACACCGCTCCGACCTGGTGATCAATCAGGAGGTCGCCGCCGCCGTGCTCGTAGAGCAATTGGCGGCACCGCCCACAGGGCATCAGGATTTCGCCGCGGGAATCGGTCACGGAGACCGCTAGAAGACGGCCACCGCCGCCCGAAATCAAGTTACCGACGAGTACGCATTCGGCGCACAGGGTCAACCCATATGAGACATTCTCCACATTGCACCCACGCACAATTCGGCCATCGACACAGACAGCGGCGGCGCCGACCGGAAACCGCGAGTACGGGGCGTACGCGTGACGCATAACTTGAATAGCGTTGTCGCGCAACACATTCCACTGAATTCGCGACATCGCGAACCCCTCCCGAGTCGAGCCGAAAATGGCCGCGCGAAGACCACGACGGAACCCCGCGACGATCAAGAAAGGTAAACCTAACCCAGCCGTCTGTCGCGTAACGCACGCCACGCCGAATTAGTTCCGGCATTGCGAGAGGATTAGAGTCCAAACAGATCGGTTCAGGTTCCCGGCGGCGGGCCGGAATGCAGCCACCTGGGCATTTGCCCCCCAACGCAGCCGGCGTCGGACCTGCAACCGGGTCCATCAACGACGTTGGAGGCACCGCACTCTATGACCACGATTGCAGCTCCGGCTCAGCCGAAGCGGAAGACGCTGTACCGAGGCGACCCCGGAATGTGGTCGTGGGCACTGCACCGGATCACCGGCGTCGCGATTTTCTTCTTCCTCTTCGTACACGTCCTGGACACCGCGCTGGTGCGCGTCAGCCCGGACACCTACAACGAGGCCATCGAGACCTACAAGAACCCCATCGTCGCGCTGATGGAGATGGGCCTTGTCGCCGTCGTGCTGTTCCACGCGCTCAACGGCGTCCGGGTGATCCTGGTGGACTTCTGGTCCAAAGGCCCGAAGTACCAGCGGACGATGCTCTGGATCATCCTCGCGATCTGGTTCCTGCTCGCGGTTCCCGCGGTCGGGCGCCAGTTCTTCTACCTGTTCACGGAGCACTGACATGAGCGAGCGCACAATCAACACAGCCGCCGGTGCGGTCATGCCGGAGCCGAGCGTGAGCGAGGTGCGGGCATGAGCGCACCCGTCATCGGCAAGTCCTACGACCGTCCGGCCAGCCTGGATCTGCCTCGGTCGCCCCGGGCCCGCTCGAACAACAACTTCGAGAAGTACGCCTGGCTGTTCATGCGCTTCTCCGGCCTGCTGCTCATCGTGCTGGTGTTCGGGCACATGACGATCATGCTGCTGCTCGACGGTGGCGTGAAACGGCTCAACTTCGCCTTTGTCGCCGGTCGGTGGTCCAGCCCGTTCTGGCAGTTCTGGGACCTGACCATGCTGTGGCTTGCGCAGCTGCACGGCGGCAATGGGCTGCGCACCGTGATCGCGGACTACTCCCGCAAGGACTCGACCCGGTTCTGGCTGAACACGCTGCTGGCCATCTCGATGATCCTGATCATGGGCGTGGGCACCTACGTCATCTTCACCTTCGACCCCAATATCAGTTAGGAACAGGCCACCTCCATGAGTGAGCGCAGCGAACGAATCATCGACTCAGCGTGCTTCGCACATGCCGGAGCCGACCGCAACGAGGTGCACGCATGAGTGAATCCCGGGTTCAGGAGCATCGCTACGACGTTGTGATCGTCGGCGCGGGCGGCGCGGGTATGCGTGCCGCGATCGAGGCGGGCCCGCGTGTTCGCACCGCGGTGCTGACCAAGCTGTACCCGACCCGCAGTCACACCGGCGCCGCCCAGGGTGGCATGTGCGCCGCGCTGGCCAACGTCGAAGAAGACAACTGGGAGTGGCACACCTTCGACACCGTCAAGGGTGGTGACTACCTGGTCGACCAGGACGCCGCGGAGATCATGGCCAAGGAGGCCATCGACGCGGTGCTCGATCTGGAGAAGATGGGCCTGCCGTTCAACCGCACGCCCGAGGGCAAGATCGACCAGCGTCGTTTCGGTGGCCACACCCGCGACCACGGCAAGGCCCCGGTCCGCCGGGCCTGCTACGCCGCCGACCGCACCGGCCACATGATCCTGCAGACGCTCTACCAGAACTGCGTCAAGCACGACGTCGAGTTCTACAACGAGTTCTACGTGCTGGATCTGGTGCTCACCGAGAGCGAGCGCGGTCCGATCGCCACCGGCGTGGTCGCCTACGAGCTGGCCACCGGCGACATCCACGTCTTCCACGGCAAGTCGATCGTGTTCGCCACGGGCGGCTCTGGCCGGATGTACAAGACCACCTCGAACGCGCACACGCTGACCGGTGACGGCATGGCGATCGTGTTCCGCAAGGGTCTTCCACTGGAGGACATGGAGTTCCACCAGTTCCATCCGACCGGCTTGGCCGGACTCGGCATCCTGATCTCCGAGGCCGTCCGCGGCGAGGGCGGCATCCTGCGCAACGCCGACGGCGAGCGCTTCATGGAGCGCTACGCCCCCACCATCAAGGACCTCGCGCCGCGTGACATCGTCGCCCGATCGATGGTGCTCGAGGTGCTGGAAGGCCGCGGAGCGGGGCCGAACAAGGACTACGTCTACATCGACGTGACCCACCTCGGCGAGGACGTGCTCGAGGAGAAACTGCCCGACATCACCGAGTTCTCCCGCACCTACCTCGGTGTGGACCCGGTGAAAGAATTGGTGCCGGTGTTCCCGACCTGCCACTACGTCATGGGTGGTATCCCGACCCGAATCCGCGGCGAGGTCCTGCGCAACAACTCCGACGTCGTGCCCGGCCTGTACGCGGCGGGCGAATGCGCGTGCGTCTCGGTGCACGGCGCCAACCGCCTCGGCACCAACTCGCTACTGGATATCAATGTGTTCGGTCGCCGCGCCGGCATCGCCGCCGCGGAGTACGCGCAACGCAGCGAGTTCGTCGATATGCCGGAGAACCCGGCGGGCATGGTGCAGGACTGGCTCGCACTGATCCTGTCCGAACACGGCAACGAGCGGGTGGCCGACATCCGCACCGAACTGCAGCGCTCGATGGACAACAACGCCTCGGTGTTCCGCACCGAGGACACGCTCAAGCAGGCTCTCACCGACATCCACGCTCTCAAGGAGCGCTACACGCGGATCACGGTGCAGGACAAGGGCAAGCGGTACAACAGTGACCTGCTGGAGGCTGTCGAACTCGGCTTCTTGCTCGAACTGGCCGAGGTCACCGTGGTCGGTGCGCTCAACCGCAGGGAAACACGTGGCGGCCACGCCCGCGAGGACTACCCGAACCGCGACGACGTGAACTTCATGCGGCACACGATGGCCTACAAGGAAATCGAAGCGGGCTCTCCTGCCGAACTCATCTCCGAGATCCGCCTCGACTACAAGCCGGTGGTGCAGACCCGTTACGAGCCGATGGAGCGTAAGTACTGATGACTGCTGTAGCCGAAGCACCCGCGCCGCAGGCACCCGCACCGGTCCCCGAGGGTTCGGTGATGGTCACCGTCAAGGTCGCGCGTTTCAACCCGGAGGACGACAAGGGCGCGCACTGGGAGTCGTTCCAGGTGCCGGTCCTTTCGACCGACCGCTTCCTGAATGTGCTCATCTACATCAAGTCCTACCTGGACGGCACGCTCACCTTCCGTCGCTCGTGCGCGCATGGCGTCTGTGGTTCGGACGCCATGCGGATCAACGGAGTGAACCGGCTGGCCTGCAAGGTGCTGATGAAGGACATGCTGCCCAAGGACGGCAAGTCCGTCACCGTCACCGTCGAGCCGATCCGCGGCCTGCCCGTGGAGAAGGACCTCGTGGTGGACATGGAGCCGTTCTTCGACGCGTTCCGCGCGGTCAAGCCGTACCTGATCACCTCGGGCAACGAACCGACCCGTGAGCGCATCCAGAGCCAGGCCGACCGCGCCAGGTTCGACGACACCACCAAGTGCATCCTGTGCGCCTGCTGCACCACCTCCTGCCCCGTGTACTGGAGTGACGGCAGCTATTTCGGTCCGGCCGCGATCGTGAACGCCCACCGCTTCATCTTCGACAGCCGCGACGAAGGCGCCCGCGAGCGCCTCGACATCCTCAACGACGTCGAAGGCGTCTGGCGCTGCCGCACCACCTTCAACTGCACCGATGCCTGCCCGCGCGGCATCGAGGTCACGAAGGCCATCCAGGAAGTCAAGCGCGCCCTGCTCTTCACTCGCTGAAACCAGGTCACCACGAAGGCCGCCTTCCTCATTTGAGGAAGGCGGCCTTCGTTGTTGCGGTGAATTGCCCGGTCACGGCACCGGATACCCCGGTGCACTGGCCCATGCCTCGCCCGCGATCACCACATGGTCGAGGAATCGCAGACCCACCGTGTGGGCGGCTTCGGTCAGCAGTGTGGTCGCGCGACGGTCGTCCACGCTGGGCGTGGGGTCGCCGGAGGGGTGGTTGTGCACCACGGCGAAAGCGCGTCCGTCGTGCCGTAGCACCGTGTTCATGATCTCCCGGACCGGGACGGCGACCTGATCAACGGCTCCCTGCGCGACGAATACCTTCTGCCGTAATCGGTTCTGCGCATCGCACACCAGCACCAGCAGGCGCTCGACCCGCAGGCCCGCGAACTGCGGCCGAGCGGCGCAGGCGACGTCGACCGCACCGCAGAGCCGGATCATGGTGTCCGGACCGCCGCGCGCCCGTACGCCGAGGTGGAACGCGGCGATGATCGCCGCCGCCTTCGCCACCCCGATCCCGGCCCGACGCGACAACTCCTCCGGGCGCGCCGACGCCAACCCGGCCAGCCCCCCGTGCTCGACCAGCAATTCTGCCGCCAGCTCCAGCACGCTCGCACCGCGCCTGCCGTGCCGCAACAGCAGCGCGAGCAGTTCCACATCGCTGAGCGCCTGCGGTCCCAGCGCCAGCAACCGTTCGCGCGGCCGCTGTCCGACCGGCAGATCAGCAAGAGAGACCGCCATGTTTCCACCCCTCGGCACACCAACAGTCCCACGGATTCTGCCAGCACCCACCGACAGAACTCGGGCGCGAGGAGAGGCACGCGGCGGCTCGATGCCCGGCCGATCGACCCGCGCCCAGACGAGCGCGCTGTTGGTGCAGCCGGATGCGTTGTGCAGCTGGACTTGTGACAGAGCACAGGCGCACCGTGTCGACGCAGGTCTCCTTCCGCGCGGATCGGGTTTCGCGTCGACGGGAGACTGCGAGTCGTCGGCGGTAGGGTCGCCTGCTCAGGCAGTGGTGGACGGCTACCGGTCGACGACCGCGACCTCCGGCTCGGGGAGAGGGAACAAGGCGGTCGCGGCCAGCTTCTCCAGATGGTGCAGCTGACGCTCGTGCACGACGATTCGGCGCAAGGCCTCGTTGACGGTGGCCGCGCTCGTCGACGTGCCCATGATCGCGGCGGCCGCGTCGAGCAATTTCTGGTCGAGATCGATCCGCACGGATTTCATGCGCCCTCCTTAATACATTCGTTATCTTCCGCCATATTGCCCGCTCATGTGTGGCAAATCGCTAACTGTTCTGGGCCGCCTCGGCGTTCACCCTGGCGGTGGTATGCGTGCTGACCACGTCGGTGAACAAGTGGATGATCGAGCGCGGCACCGGGCACGCGGTGGTGCGTTCGCTCTCCGGCCACTGATCAGAAAACCGCCCGCCACGCCGTTCAACTGCCGGAAGCCGGGCGCAAAGCCGGGTTCAGCTAGGCATATTGCTCAGCAGGGTGGGCTTTCATTGTCGGCAGCGCCAAGCGGTGATTGCATCGACATATGTTCAACGAGGCGCAGCTGTACTCGCCGGTGACCCGCACCGGCGACGGTGATGTGACGGTGCACCTGAGCGACGAGCACCCCGGCGTGCGCGACCCGGAATACCGGGCCCGACGCAATGCCATCGCAGCACTGGCGCTGGACTACACACCCGGCGGCGCGCTCCCTCACGTCGCCTATACCCAAGAGGAACAACAGGTGTGGCGGATCGTGTCCGCCGAGCTGACGCGCAAGCACCGCAGGTACGCCAGCGCGGAGGTGCTCGCGGCGGCCGAAGCGCTCGCCCTTCCGACCGATCACATCCCGCAGTTGGACGAGGTATCGGCCGCGCTCGCGCCACTCAGTGGGTTCCGTTACGCCCCGGCCGCGGGCCTGGTGCCGTTGCGGGAGTTCTTCGGCTCCTTCGCCGACCGGACCTTCCACTCCACGCAGTACATCCGGCATCACTCCGCACCGCTGTACACGCCGGAGCCCGATGCCATCCATGAGATCATCGGACACGCCAACCAGATCGCCAGCCCCCGGTTCGCGGCCGTCTACGCCGAAGTCGGCGCGGCCGTGGGCAGGTTGAGCACCGACGATGCGCTGAAGTTCCTCGCCAACGTGTTCTGGTTCTCGATGGAATTCGGCGTCGTCCGCGAGGGTGACGAGATTCGTTGCTACGGCGCTGGTCTGCTGTCCTCGTACGGCGAGATCGAGGAGTTCCGGCACGCCGACCTACGCCCGCTCGACGTCGGCGCGATGGGCACCGCGGTCTACGACATCACCCACTACCAGCCGGTCCTCTACTGCGCACAGTCGATCAGCGAGATCGAGGACGTGATCGGAGGGTTCTTCGCCACCATGGACGACGACACCCCCGAACGGCTGCGGCAGTCGAGTGCCGCCGGGGCAGCGTAGGTTCGCGCGATCCTGTGGGGCGGGGCCCGATACGTGCGGCAGGACGAGGTCAGCCCGGCCGGAAGTCAACCAGACGATCGGTCTAGCCCTCAGCCTTGCCCGGCCTCGCGGGCGGGTCCGAGCGGAAGTCCCGCCCCGAGGAAATCCAGCGCACGAGTGATGTTGTCGACATTCATCGGCGTAATCGTCGAGATAGCGAGCGCGGCGCCGGCCAGCGCACCCGAGGCCACCCGCACCTCGAAGTCGTCGGCGGCGCGCCCGAGGTGATCAGCCAGCAGCCCCGCGATCAGATCGATGCCGCGCACGATCTCCAGGCCGATAGCCGAGCGCAGCTCGGGCACGTGATACAGCAGTGCCTGCCGCTCCTGTTCGAACGCCAACTCGGCGACGGGCAGATTCCCGAACACCTCGGCCACCACGTTGCGGAGGGCGACCATCGGCGCGACGTCACGCGGCTGGCGGCGCAGCGCGTCGATCATCAACGGATCAAGGTCGTCGGCGAGTACCAGTTGTTCCTTGGTCGGAAAGTAACGAAAGAAGGTGCTCGGCGACACGTCGGCGGCCGCAGCGATCTGCTCGACGGTGGTCTCGTTGTAGCCCTGCTCGCGGAACAGCCGGAACGCCTCGAACCGGATCGTCCGGCGCGTTCGTTCCTTCTTCCGCTCGCGCAGACCCTGCACCGTACCGTTCGCGGGTAACTCAACCGACATGAATTGATTCTGCCGCACCAGGCTCACGCCACTCGGCCGGTCGCCTCGAGCGGACGAACGCCACGGTCACCACGGCAGCGAGCAGGCAGAGTGCCGCGCAGGCCCACAGCATCGCACCCATTCCGCCGACGAACGCGCTCTGCACCTGATGCAGCATCGACGGATCACCCAGCTTGTGTGCGGTCGCGACACCCGCATTGACCCCGTCGGCGATCGGGCCGCGATTCAACTCCCCCAGCTCGGAGCGGTACCGGGTCGATAGGACAGTACCCAGCACAGCGACGCCGATCGTGCCGCCGGCTTGACGCAGCGCCTGCAACAACGCGGAGCCGGACCCTGAGCGCTCCGCGGTCAACTCACCCATCGCCAAGCCCATGGCCGCGGGCATCACCAAGCCCATACCCACGCCGAGCAGCGTGATCCACAGCGCGGTATGCCCGTAGCCGCTGTCGACCCCGGTCCGCGCGCCCAGTGCAAGTGAGCCCGCCAGTAGTCCGAACCCCGCGGTGAGTACCACACGGACGCTCAGCTTCAGCATCAGCTTGTCCACCAGCCTGCTGCCGACCAGCAAGCCACCGATCAGGGGCAGCAGTCGCAGTCCGCTGCCGAGCGCGTCCACACCGAGCACCGCCTGGAAATACTGCGGGACAGCGAAGAACATGCCGAACATGGCGAAGTTCACCGCGATGGAAAAGGCCGTGCCCCAACGGAACCCGTCGGAGGCGAAGAGCGCGAGGTCGACCAATGGCTGGGCGGTCCTGCGCTGCCACACGCCGAACGCGCCGAGCAGCAGCGCACCAGCCAGGACAGTCGCCCAGGCCGGGCCGTCGCCCCAACCCCGCTCCCCGATCCGGATGAAGCCGTAGGTGAGGCCGAGCATGCCCGCGGCCGACAGCACGACACCGGGCAGGTCGATGCGGAAGCGATGGGCGCTGCGCGATTCCGGAACCAGCGCGGCGACGGCGGCCGCGCCGATCACCACCATCGGAACGTTGATCAGGAACACCGAGCCCCACCAGAAGTTGCCCAGCAGCCAGCCGCCCACGATCGGGCCCAGCGGCAATCCGATCGCGGTCGAAGTGATCCAGATGGTGAGCGCGCGCTGCCGCTCGACCGGCTCCGGAAACATCGCCGGCAACACCGACATCGACAGCGGCATCATCGCCGCCGCCGCGATACCGAGCACGACACGCGCGGCGATGAGCTGATCAGCCGAGGTCGACCCAGCACAGGCGAGCGAAGCGGCTCCGAACAGCAGCAGCGCGGCGAGCAAGAACTTCTTGCGTCCGTAGCGGTCGCCGAGCGCGCCGGCGGGCAGCATCACGGCGGCCAGCGCCAGCGTGTACGCGCTGCTGAACCACTGCAACCTGGCGGTATCGGCGTTCAGGTCGACGGCGAGGGTGGGCAGCGCCACGGTCAGCACGGTGACATCCAGCCCGATGGTCAGCATCGCCACCGCCAGCGCGCCGAGTGCCAGCCAGCGGCGGGTCGAGTCGATCTGCACGGGTGCCTCCACGAAATAAAAGTAACAACCTTTTGACAGTAACTCTCATTTAAGAGTATCTGTCAATATCGGGTTGGTGGTCAAGTTCACGTTCGGCCCCCAGGCACAACGATCGCTAGGCTCGGTGCCGATGAAGATCAGGGAGTTCCGCCACCGCGCCGCGCTCTGTGTCGGCGCCGTCCTGGCCGGCGCCGCGATCGGGGCTACGGCCGCGCCATCGCTCGCCGTGCCGAACACGACCACGCCGTTCACCACCCCGAATACCGACAGTTGTCCGCAGAAGACGCAACCACCGGCGCCGATCGACTTATCCGAGGTGCCCGCACCAGGACAGACTGCGCCTGCCCCGCTGCCGATCTCGACACCCCCGGTCGGCGGCGACCGGCTCGGCGAGTGCGGCGTGGTGTTGCCCCCGAACGCACCGCCTGTGCCGCAGGATATTTCGGCGACCGCGTGGCTGCTCTCCGACCTGGACACCGGCGAGGTGCTTGCCGCGAAGGACCCGCACGGTCGCTACCGTCCGGCCAGCACGATCAAAGTGCTGCTGGCCACGGTCGCGCTGCGAACGCTGGATCTGAACAAAGTGGTGATAGGTACCCAAGAGGACGCCGACAGCGACGGCACCAGAGTCGGCATCGGTCCCGGCGGCCACTACACCAACCGGCAGCTGATGCAGGCACTGATCATGGCCTCGGGCAACGACGCCGCACACGCCATCGCCGCCCAGCTCGGTGGCGACGCGGCCGCGGTCGCGAAGATGAACGCCCTGGCGAAGTCCCTGCGGGCTTTGGACACTCGTGCGGCCAGCCCCTCGGGCCTGGACGGCCCCGGCATGAGCACCTCGGCCTACGACCTGGCCTTGCTGTTCCGCGAAGCCATGACGATTCCGCTGTTCGCCGAGCTGATCCACACCGAACAAGTGGACTTCCCCGGATATCCGGCGAATCCGGCAATCCCCGGGGACACCGACCATCCCGGCTTCCCCATCGGCAACGACAACCATCTGCTCTACGACTACGACGGCGCCCTCGGCGGCAAGACCGGCTTCACCGATGACGCCAGGCAGACATTCGTCGCCGCCGCGCAACGCGATGGCCGAAGGCTTGCCGTCACCCTGTTGAAAGGCGACGTCCGGCCGCTGCGCCCGTGGGAACAGGCAGCCCGGTTGCTCGACTACGGCTTCGCGCTCCCGCGTGGCTCGGCGATCGGCGACCTGCCCGATGTCACCGCGGACGCCCCGCAGACCGAAGTCGCTCTCGCCGCACCTCCGGTGCGCGGCGCCGGCCATTCCGCAGCAGCGCCACTGGACGTAGACCAGCATGCCGGCACCCGGACCGTCCTGATCGTCGGCGGCATCATCGCGATTCTGGCCCTGTTGGTCGGCGCGCGAAGGGCCAACCGCCGACGCTAGTTCGGAGCATCCGGAGGCGTCAGCGTCGACCAGATAGTCGACGCAGTTCCGAAAGCGCGAGGACAGCAAGGGCGCCCATGCCGAAGGACGCGGCACCGACGCCCAGCGATACCTCGCGGGCACCGCCCCGCGGCGCGATCACCGCGGGGCCGGGCGGGGGGATCTCGGCTTCCGGCTCGTTCTCGGTGGCGGTGGCGGCCCAGGCGGTGGCGAACAGGATGATGCGGTAGGTCACGTAGATGAACACCATCAGACCGATGATCGACCCGAACGCAACCCCCGCGGGGCTGTTCGAGACAGAGCGCAGATAGATCGAAGCGACGACCTTGAACGCCTCGAACACCAGCGCGGCCAGCGCCGCCGCCTTGGCCGCGCTGGCCAGTGTGACCGGCTCCCGCGGCAGCCGGGCGATAACCCAGGCGAAGACCGCCCAGGAGGCGAGGAACCCGAACACGGTCGACACCAGTGCCAGCAGTAGCCGGGCGCCGGGGAGCTCGGCAAGACCGACGGCGGTGAGCAGCCGGGTCCCGAGCGTGCTCGACGCCAACGCCGACAGACCCAGCGAGATCACGAACGCGAGGCCGAGCCCGATCAGCGCGCCGAGATCAGAGACCTTGGTGACCAGCCAGTTGCCGTCGGGGTGCTGCTGTTCCCACTGCTCGGTGAGCGCGGCGCGCAGGTTGGCCATCCAGCCGAGGCCGGTGTAGACACCGGCAAGCAAACCGAGGGTACCGACCGTGCCCCGCGAATCGACCGCGCGATCGACCAGGTCGTTCAACTGGGTACCGAGCGACCCCGAGATATTGTCGACGATCTTGGCCCGCAGCTCCTCCAGCAACTCCGGATTGCTGGACAGCACGATACCCACGACCGAGAAGGCGACCATCAACAACGGAAACAGTGACAGGACAGTGAAATATGTGATGCCCGCCGCGTAGTAGTCCCCGCGCTGTCGCTGATATCGACCACCCGCCCGCACCAGATGGTCCAGCCACGGCTGCGCCTGGATCCGGCGTTCGATCCCGGCCTTGATGTTGTCGACCACCTGCACGATGCGCCCCTTCGACCAAGAGACCCCGCAGGCGTCACCTAGCGGGCCAGTAGGCCGACTCGGTCGTAAACCTGTGCGAGGGTGTTGCCGGCGATCTCTCGCGCCCGCTCGGCTCCGCCGGCGAGGATGCGGTCGAGTTCGCCTTGATCCGACATGTACTCTTGCACCTTCGCGCGCAACGGTGTGACAAATTCGACCAGCGCGTCGGCGACGTCGGCCTTCAGTTCGCCGTAGCCCTTGCCCGCGAAATCCTTCTCCAGCGTCACGATCGGCGCACCGGTGAGCGAACTGAGAATCACCAGCAGATTACTGACACCGGGCTTCTGCTCCGGGTCGTAGCGGATCTCGCGTTCGGTGTCGGTGACCGCCGACCGCACCTTCTTCGCGGTCAGCTTCGGATCGTCGAGCAGGTTGATCAAGCCCGCGTCGGTGGAGGCCGACTTGCTCATCTTCGCGGTCGGGTCTTGCAGGTCGTAGATCTTCGCGGTGCCCTTGACGATGTGCGCTTCCGGTACCACGAAGGTCTTCTTGAATCGAGTGTTGAAGCGCTGGGCCAGGTTTCGGGTCAGCTCCAAATGCTGGCGCTGATCCTCGCCGACCGGCACCTGGTGGGCGCGGTAGAGCAGAATATCCGCGGCCATCAGCACCGGATAGGTGAACAGGCCGACGGTCGCGTTCTCGGCGCCCTGCTTGACCGACTTGTCCTTGAACTGGGTCATCCGGCTGGCCTCACCGAAACCGGTGAGGCAGTTGAGCACCCAGGTGAGTTCGGCGTGCTCCGGCACCTGACTCTGCGCGAACAGGGTGGACTTCTCGGGGTTGATACCGAGCGCGAGCAGCTGCGCGGCGGCGGCCTTGGTACGCGTCTGCAACTCCTTGGGATCCTGCGGCACCGTGATGGCGTGCAGGTTCGGGATGAAGTACAGCGCGTCGTAGTCGTCCTGCATGGTCACCCAGTACTGCAGCGCGCCAAGGTAGTTTCCGAGATGGAACGACGAGCTGGTCGGCTGGATCCCGGACAGGACTCGCTGCTTGCGTTCGGCGGCCGGGCTGGGCGCGGGACTGGACATACCCCGATCTTCGCATGGGACTCAAGCCGAATTTCGCCGCACCCGATTGCGTGGATCGATATCGGGCATACTCGGCCGACCGGCACCGACCAATCGATGTTCGCGTTTCGAGATCAGCCGGTAAACCGGCGCGCTCGGCCCGGCCAGTGCGCCGCGCAGCACCGGCGGCACCAGTGGCACCGACACGTGGGCAGTGCGGACCGCGTGCGCCAGCGCCCGATAGGCGACCTCGTCGGCAACACACCAGTGCATCCCGTACATCCGGCGAATCCGGGGCGGCAGACTGCCCTGCACGAGTAGATAGAACGCCGAGGTGACCTGCTGCAGCGGCACCCCTTGCGGATAGGGCACGCGCTGCCCGGCGAGGTAGGAGCCGACCATCCGCGCCTCGTCGGTGAGGAACACTTCGTCGGAGGCGAGGTAGCCGTCGAAGTAGGCGCGGAACTCTCGGTAGCTGCCGGGCGCCGCGTCCACCGGCATGCCGAACAGCTCGCCCCAGCGCACGTAATCCTGGTAGAGAGCCTCGCGTTCACCGTCGGACATGGTGCGCACCAGCAGGTCGTACATCACCTCTGCCGAGTCGAAGGTGAAGGCCATTGTCATGAACATCAGGTGCGGGTCGAGCGCGGAGTAGTTGGTGCCGGCCGGGTGCCGGACGCCCGCATCCTCGGGCAGCACACCCCGCACCCTGACGTGCTTGTTCGTGGTGAACGCCAGCGCTCGGTCGGCCTCGTCCTTGCTGCCCAGGAATACCGCCTCGAACAGGCGTCCGGTCAACGCGAGCCTGGTATATGGGGTCATCCGATGCGTGGTGTGCTCCGCTGTACCGACGTAGAGCAGCGGATGCACCGCGCCGACGACCAGGGCACGCAGGCCATAGGTCAGACCGACCGCGCGCTTGCTCATGACCCGGCGAATCATGGAGTGGTCACTGAAGTAGCCGGGCTGGGACATCGCCGCCTCCTCATCGAGAACATCCGACAACAGCATCCACCAGAATCAGCCATTCTGGCAATAGCTCCTGCCAGAATGGCGGCGCAATCCGCCCCGACCACACCCCCCACCCCAGCAATGCCATCGACCGCCACCCGCAGCGAGCACTCAGCACCGCCAACACCACCGCAATTGACGTCGCAAACCGCAACGATCTGGTGCACGGACGCCCCCGCCCGCGCGCCCGACAACCGCTCCAAAACAGCCGCCTACCCGGCCCCGAACGACGCCATGTCACCTATCCACGCGAGCCACCGGTCCACGCAACCACTCGGCCCCACTCCCTTTTTCGAGGGATTGAAAGTGGGGATTGAACTGGTTCGGGTGGAGCGGTGCCCCTGAGGTTGGGGGCGGGCTGTGTTGGTTCAGCAGCGCATGGGAGGTGGTGAAGTCGCGCACGATTGTGAGGTCGCACTATGAACAGGGAAATCGATCTCGCAAGCAACCCCGACCAAACACTCCCCAACACCCCAGACACTGCCGAACAAACACAACCCCCACCAGCTCAACCCCGCCTCCCGAGCAAAAGCGAGACCGAACATTCCCACGACACTCCCCAAAAAACCACCCCACCGACCCCACCCAGCTCAACCCCGCCTCCCCAGCAAAGCCAGACCGAACATTCCCACGACACTCCCCAAAAACCACCCCACCGACCCCAACCAGCTCAACCCCCACTTCCGAGCGAAGCGAGAACTAGCATTGCCCGTTCGCGGCCCGGCTCGCGTCTGAGCGGCCGATGCGCCCGCGACGAAGTCGCAAGCAGCGGGTGGGCAGAAGCCAGCCCCAAAGGGGCCGCGAACCCGCAGCGC
>NZ_JBEZDA010000025.1:0-13667 GCF_040647855.1 Nocardia sp. NPDC049220 | reverse complement strand
CATCCGATGCGCGGGGCGGGGGGGGGCGGGGTGTGGGGGGCCCCGGCCCCCGGGTCTCAGGCTCTTCTGTGGGGCGTCCCCCCCCCCCCCCACCCCGGGGCCGCGAACCCGCAGCGCCGCAGGCGCTGCCAAACAAACACTGCCAGAATCGAACCGTGACCGCGCAACGGACCTATGGGGGCATCTCCGCGCAGGAGCGTCGGGCGCAGCGACGTGTTGCGCTGCTGGCGGCAGCGTTGGAGATCGTCGGCACGCGGGGATTCGCGAAGCTGACAGTGTCCGGGCTGTGTGCGCGGGCTGGGCTGAACGAGCGGTACTACTACGAGAACTTCGACAGTCGGGACGCGGTGCTCGCGGCGTTGATCGATGGGATCGCGGAAGAACTCGCGGATGCGATCCTCGCGGCCGTGCGTACCGCCCCGCCGGACACTCGCGCGACCGCCCATGCGGCGATTACCGCTGGCGTGCGCTTGCTCACCGATGACCCGCGTAAGGCGAAGGTCGCCTTGATCGCGGGTATGGCGACGCCGGAGTTGCGTGCCCGCACCACCGAAACGGTGCGGGTGTTCGCGCGAATGGTGGCCGCCGAGGGCATCGACTTCTATCGGATGAGTGCTGCGGCCCCGGATCCCGCGATCGATTTCCGCGCGATGTACCTGGTCGGTGGGCTGGTCCAGACGCTGACCGCCTGGCTGCAGGGCGATCTGGATCTCACCCGCGACGAACTGATCGAACACACCGTCGACGTGTTCGTGCTGCTCGGCGAGGACTTGGCCGACAAGCGGGGGTGAGCGCTGGAGGTCACAGCCGCAGCAACACATCCCGAATGTCGGGCGCGTCGCCCTGCAGTACCACGCAGAAGAGCACCTCGTGCCGGGCCCAGTAGTTCGCGCAGTCACCCATGGCCTCGGCGAACCAGTCCCGCTCGACCGGCTCGTCGGTGAGCAGTTCGGCCGAATCGCGGATGGCGGCCACATATCCGGCTGCGTCCCCGACGAAATCGTCCAGGTCACGCAGGCATTCGTCGAAAGCGTCCTTGTTCTCGCCGAAGTAGTACGGGAACTGGAACGCGGCGGCGAACTCGTCGAAAACGCCTGCGGTTGTCCGCATTTTCGCGCCGCGCAGTTCGCGCACCAGATACCCGGAGGGCACTTTGTACCGCAGCCCGCTGAACTCGGCGGCGTCGACCGCGAGGGCGCCGAGCGTGGGTGGCGGCTGCGCCGCGGACGGCGCCGCGCGCGTGGCGTCGTAGTCGACGGGACGGGCGAGCAATCGCGACAGCGGGACCGACTGTGACATCAGCGCATCCTCGTGAAGGTCTTGTAGTGGTCGCCGGTATACCAGGCCGAACCGTCACTGCCGGTGACGATACGCTCGGCGTCGCGGGATCGACCGGGCTGCTTGGGATTGACGTCCCACTCCTGGTAGGTCACCGGCTTGCCGGACGCGTCTACGACCGGCAGGTCGCGACCGCGGTTCATCCAACGCTCGCCGCCCTTGGTGCCTGGGGAGTTCGCCGAGTCCGGCCATCGGCCGGCATCGATCTCACGCAGCGTCTGGTAGGCGCGATCCGGGACACCGGGCGCCTGGGTGACCGGCGACGCGGTGGATCCGTCGCGCGTCATGGTGGATCCGCCGTGCGGCGCACCGTCGCGGGGTGCCGCGGTGGTGGCTCGGGCGGTCGCGGTGGCTGCGGGAGTGTCGTCGTTGCCGCCGCGCAATGCGAACACCGCTACGACCACCAGCGCGAGCGCGACCGCGCCGACTACGGCGAGGACTCGGATCAGCTTCGGAGTGGAGTTCATCGGTATTGCACCGTGACGGGTGCGTGATCGGACCAGCGCTGGTCGTAGGTGGCGGCGCGTTCCACCACCGCGTGCTTGGCGCGGGTGGCGAGGTCGCCGCGGACGAGTTGATAGTCGATCCGCCAGCCCGAGTCGTTGTCGAACGCGCGTCCACGGTACGACCACCAACTGTAGGGGCCGGCGACCTCTGGATGCAGGCTACGTACCACATCGACGTAGCCCGCGGCGAGTAACTCGTCGATCCAGGCGCGCTCCTCGGGCAGGAACCCCGCCGATTTCCGGTTGCCCTTCCAGTTCTTCAGATCGAGCTCGGTGTGCGCGATGTTCCAGTCTCCGTTCACTACGACATCATCGGTGCGTGTGGTCAGGTGGACACCGAGCTCGGCCATGAAGCGGTACTTCTCCTCCTGGCGTGCGGTGCCCGCCTCGCCGGAGTGCACATACACGCTGGCGACGGTGACCTCATCGAAATCGGCCTCGACATAACGGCCGGAGGCGTCGAACTCGCCGCTGCCGAATCCTATCCGCACCGCACTCGGCGCCCGCCGGGACAAAATGCCCACTCCGGCACGTCCTTTGGACTCCGGCTCGGCATGCGACAGCCACCACCCGGCATCGAGCGCGGGCGCAAGCACGGCCTTGGTCTGCTCGTCGGTGGCGCGGGTTTCCTGCACGCAGACGATGTCGGCTTCGGTCGCCGCGAGCCAGGCGAGCATGCCCTTGCCCGTGGCCGCGCGGACACCATTCACGTTCACGGTCGAGATGATGTAAGGCACTTCACGACCGTACAATGCTGAACAGATGAACTCCCCCGGACACCGCCGTCCAGGAAGGGGTGATGACGATGTCGTCTGACACCTCCCAATCGTCCGCCGCCGATCGCTCCGGCACCACCCCGCGAAAAGCGGTCGCGCGTGCCGAGCCGGCGAACAAACCCCAACCGATCAAGGCGCTACACGTGGGTTCCGGCGATCCGCTGCTGTTGTTGCACGGTTTCATGATGTCGCCGCACTGCTGGGCACACACCGCGACGCGGCTGTCGACGCAGTGCGAGGTATTCGCACCCGCGTTCGCCGGTCACTGGGGCGGCCCGCCCGCAGACAACCGGTCGGTCGACGTACCCACACTCGCCGATCGGGTCGAGGAACAGCTCGACGATCTCGGTTGGCGCACCTGTCATATCGCGGGCAACTCGCTCGGCGGTCAGGTCGGCGTCGAACTGACACGCCGGGGCCGGGCCCGCACGCTGACGCTGATCGCACCGGCGGGTGGCTGGCACGCGGCCTCGTTCACTCAACTGCGGATCACCACGAAATTCCTCGCGCTGGCCCCGCTCGTGGAAATCGGCAAACGCCTAGGTGAATTCGCGGTCGACAACCCGATAGCCCAGCGTATCGCGCTGCTCGCGCTGAGCAAGAACGCCGCCGCGGTGTCCCGTCGTGACACGGCGGCCGCCATCACCGCCGCACTGCACTGCCCCGCCATGCTCCCGATGATCGTCGGCACTGTCCGCGCGCCGGAGCAGGAAGACCTGTCCACACTCCAGACGCCGGTCCGGCTACTGCTGTCGGAATACGACCGAATCATCCCCAACCGCGTCTACGCGCGCCGCTACCTGAAAGAACTACCCGAGACCGCCGACCGCATCCTGGTCAACGGCGTCGGCCACGTGCCGATGCTGGAGGCGCCGGATCGGATCGCCACCCTCATCGCCGAGCACGTGTACGCCAGCCGCAACCGGCTGCGCGCTGTGTAGTCGGCCCGCGCGGGCGCGGCGGGTTCGCGGCCCTGGGGGGCTCCGAACGGGCAATGCTCGGTCCCGCTTCGCTCGGAACCTGGAGTTCAGCTTGATCGGGCACGTCAGAGCGGAATCTGGGCATTTCCGTACGTGGAACGCCGACCGCCGCGGACGGGGAACGCTCGCGTTCACTTCAGCTCGGAAGCCGCCGCTGAGAGGTTCGGTCGCGTAGGTGTGCTCGGGAATTACTGCGCGAGTAGGCCCTTTGCGATGTGTGTGACCTGGATCTCGTTGCTACCCGCGTAGATCATCAGGGACTTGGCGTCGCGCGCGAGTTGTTCCACGCGGTACTCGGTCATATAGCCGTTGCCGCCGAACAGCTGCACCGCCTCCATGGCGACTTCGGTGGCCGCTTCGGACGCGTAGAGCTTCATCGCGGAGGCCTCGGCGAGTGTCGGCGGCTTGCCCGCCCTGCCGCGCTCCAGCGTGTTGAACACCATGTTCTGCACATTGATCCGGGCGATCTCCATCTTCGCCAGCTTCAGTTGGACCAGCTGGAACTGCCCGATCTCCTGGCCCCAGAGCTTGCGGCTCTTGGCGTAGTCCAGGCAGAGTCGGCGGCATTCGTTGATGATGCCCAAGGCCATGAAAGCGACGCCGATCCGTTCGGCGGTGAAGCTCGCACGAGCGCTGTCCCTGCCATCGCTGCCCGTGCGTTCCTCGGTCGCACCGAGCAGCCGGTCCCGGCCGACTCGGACGTTGTCGAAGAACAGCTCGCCGGTCGGTGAGGAGTGCAGGCCCATCTTCTTGAAGGGCTTGCCCTGGGTGAGCCCCGGCATTCCTTGGTCCAGCACGAAGGTCAGCACCTTGCGTTCGCGCGTGTCGCTGCCTGTTCGGTCGTCTAGCTTGGCGTAGACGATCATCACATCGGCATAGGGGCCGTTGGTGATGAAGGTCTTCTGCCCGTTGAGGATGTAGTCCGCACCGTCGCGCTTGACGGTGGTCCGCATGCCACCGAACGCGTCCGAGCCGGAATCCGGCTCGGTGATCGCCCAGGCCGCGACTTTCGCCATGGTGACGATGTCCTTCAACCAGCGCTCCTGCTGCGCCAGCGTGCCACGCGACATGATGGTGGTGGCGGCGAGACCGATGCTCACGCCCATCGCCGTGACCAGGCCCATACACACCCCGGACAGCTCGCCGATGAGCACCGCCATCAGCGATTCCTGTCCGGCGAACGGGCTGGCGCCGGGCGGCCGCACCCGCTGCTGCGGTGTCGACTCGCGCACGCCGACCGCCGTTTGCTCGGCCCGCTGCCTGGCCAGCATCTTGTCGACGGCTTCACCGCCCATGGCATCGATGCCGAACTGGCTGAACAGCTTGCGGATGATCGGGTACGGCGGCTGTGCACCGCTGTCGAGCGCGTCCAAGTTCGGGCGGATCTCTTTGTCGATGAACGCCCGCACGGCATCGCGGACCAGCACATCGGTCTCGGACCATTCGAACATCGTCGATCTCCTAACGTTCCCGCGAGGTCAGGGCAGCCGGGCGGCGATGTCGTCGATCAGCCACGGTCCCTCGGTCTCGATGGTCTTCACATCGTGCCAACCGGCCAGTTCGGAGATGGCGCCACCCTGCACCGCGAACACCTTGCCGGTGAGTGGGCATTTGTCGCAGGCCAGGTAGGCGACCAGCGGCGAGATATTGGCCGGACTGAAAGCGTCGAAGCCGCCGTCTGCCACGGCTTCCGCCTCGGCGGCCATGAAATCGCCCATGCCCGGGGTGGCCAGGGTCAGCCGAGTGCGCGCGATCGGCGCGATCGCGTTGACCCGCACGCCATAGCGCGCCAGCTCGTCGGCGGCGACCAGGGTCAGCGCGGCGATCCCCGCCTTGGCCGCGCCGTAGTTGACCTGGCCCGCGTTGGGCATGGTGGTGCCGGAGGCCGACGCGGTGTTGATCACCGCGGCATCGGGCTGGTTACCCGCCTTGGACTGTTGCTTCCAATACGCGGCGGCATGGTGCAGCACTGCGGCGTGGCCCTTGAGGTGCACCGCGATCACCGTGTCCCACTGCTCCTCGTTCATGCCCACGAGGAACGCGTCTCGCAGGATGCCCGCGTTGTTGACCACGATGTCGAGCCAACCCAACTCCGAAACCGCCCGGTCGATCAGATTTTTCGCGCCGTCCCAGGTCGCGATGTCGCCGGTGTCGGCAATCGCGGTGCCACCCGCGGCGATGATCTCCCGCACCACCGCGTGCGCGGGGCCGATGTCGGTCCCCTCGCCCGCGTTGCTCCCGCCGCGGTCGTTGACGACCACGGCGGCGCCTTCCTTCGCGAACAGCAGCGCGTGCTCGCGGCCGATACCGCGGCCCGCACCGGTGACGACGGCGACCCGTCCGGTCAGTACGCCCATGTGTTGTCTCCTGAGGTCCGTGCCGGCAGTACCCGGCGATCTTGGGTGCGGTGCCGGAGTCAGTCCGCGATCTCGGCGAGCCCGTCACTGAGCACGACGTCCTCGCCGCGGACGGTCTCGAACGCGTAGGTGGTCACATCGCCGGCCGAGCCGGTGGTCCAGATGCGGGTCTCCAGATCGTCGCCGGGGAAGACCAGCTTGGCGAAGCGAACCGCGAATCGCCTCAACCGGTGGACATCCGAGCCCGCCACCTCGGTGAGCACCGCCCACGATGCGAAGGCCATGGTGCACAGCCCGTGGGCGATGATGCCGGGCAGCCCGGCGTCCTCGGCCACCTGTTCGTCCAAGTGCAACGGCACCGGATCGCCGGCGGCCGGTGCGTAGCGGAAGGTCTGGTCGTCGTCGATGTGCTGTGGCACGACAGCGATCGGCTCCCGGGCCCGGAGTGCCTCATCGAACTTGTGCGCCGGGGCGAGCGCGCCGGTCGTCTTGCCCGCATCGATATTGCGGAAGAAAGCGGTCAGATACTGCTCGTTGACCAGTTCACCCGCGTCGGTGCGGCAGTCGATGCGGAGGGTGATGGTCGTCCCATTGACGCGACTGGCGTAGCCGATCGCCTTGGCGCGCGATACCAGCCGGTCCCCGGGCAGGATCGCGCGGTGAAAGTGGAAGTCGTGCTCTCCGTGCACAACCCGGCCGAAGATATCCATCGGTGCGACATCGATCACCGGCATCATCATGGCCTCGAAGACCGGAACGATGCCGAAGATCGGCGCGGCCACTTCGCCGGCCCGGTGCGCCGCGATCGGATCGTTCGTCGCGGCGGCGTATTCCGCGATGCGCGTGCCGGTGACGTCGAAACATTCTTCGTCACACCAGATTTCCAAGCGCGCATCGTCGAATTCGACGACGCGGGAGGCGCTGGTGTCGGTGGTCATGCCGAGGCCAGTGCGTCGAGCTGGTCGAGCGACCGGTCCAACTGCGTGCGGCCGTCCTTTTCGACCGCCTTGCCGAGCGCGCCCTTGATCAGCGCGCCCTCGAAGTCGCCGGACACCAGGATCGTGCTTCCCTCGCCCTTGGGTTGGATGTCGAAGGTGAACTCGGTCTTCACCCCGGCCATGCCGACGCCGCCGAGGGTCAGTGTGTGCGGAGCGACTACCGAGAGGATGGTCCACTCCAGCTTGTTCGCCATGCCGAGCATCACGATCTTGGCGACCAGCCTGGCGCCCTCGCTCAGCGCTGCGGGCGGATCCGCCAAGAAGCGTTCGTGGATGGTGAACCATTTGTCCCAGGTCTGCGGGTCGGAGACGACCGCCCACAGTGCGGTGGGGGTGGCATTGACGTCCTTGCTGGCTTCGATATGTCCCATGGGTTCTGTTCCTCGTCGGGTTCTTCTGCGGCGGAGCCGTATTCAGCGGTCGGCGCGCTGGTAGGCGGTGACGACCGCGGCGCCGCCGAGGCCGATGTTGTGTTGGAGTGCGGCGGTGACGTGGTCGACCTGTCGCCGGCCGGCGGTGCCGCGCAGCTGCCAGGTCAGTTCGGAGCATTGCGCCAGACCGGTGGCGCCCAGCGGGTGCCCCTTGGAGATCAGACCGCCGGAGGGGTTCACGACCCACTTGCCGCCGTAGGTGGTCTGGTCGGCGTCGATCAGCTGTCCTGCCTCGCCCTCGCCACACAGGCCGAGGGCTTCGTACAACAGCAGTTCGTTGGCCGAGAAGCAGTCGTGCAACTCGATGACCTGGAAGTCTTCCGGGCCGAGCCCGGCCTGCTGGTAGACCTTCCTGGCTGCCTGGACGTTCATGTCATAGCCGATGAGATTCTTGGCGGTGCCGTCGAAGGTCGAGGCGAAGTCGGTGGTCAGCACTTGGCCGACGATCTCCACCGCCTGCGACGCCAGATCATGGGAGTTCACGAGATCCTCGCTGGCGAGAATCACCGCCGCGGACCCGTCGGAGGTCGGCGAGCACTGCAACTTGGTGAGCGGGTCGTAGATCATCCGCGAGCCGAGGATGTCGTCGAGTGTGTACTCGTCCTGGAACTGGGAGTATGGGTTGTGCACCGAGTGCCGGTGGTTCTTGTAGCCGATTTTCGCGAAATGCGCTGCGGTGGTGCCGTATTGCTTCATGTGTTCGCGGCCCGCGGCGCCGAACATCCATGGCGCCACCGGGAACAGCACCTCGGAGATCTCGGCGAGTGCCATGATGTGCCTGGCCAGCGGCTGCTCGCGGTCGTCCCAAGTCGAGCCGAGCGAGCCCGGCCGCATCTTTTCGAAGCCCAGTGCCAGCGTGCAGTCGGCCAGCCCGCCCCTGATCGCCTGCGCCGCGAGATACAACGCCGTCGAGCCGGTGGAGCAGTTGTTGTTCACGTTGATCACCGGGATGCCGGTCCGGCCGATTTCGTAGACAGCGCGCTGCCCCGAGGTGGATTCGCCGTAGACGTAGCCGACGTATGCCTGTTGCACCAGGCCGTAGGAGATGCCCGCGTCGGCGAGCGCCTTGTTTCCCGACTCTGCGGCCATTTGCGGATAGTCCCAGTCGCTGCCGTCCTCGTTCTTGCGGCGTCCCGGCTTCTCGAACTTCGTCATGCCGACGCCGACGACGTACACCCTCTTCGCCATCGAACTCCTCGGATTGTGCCTGCCGCGAGCCGCCGCCCGAGCGACAGCGGGTCGCGGGCGACCGTCAGGATCGAGCCGAAACAAACATACAAATATGTATGTAAGTACGCAAGAGTGCTCATCGCGCTACGGCCGATCGATATAACAACCTGGCGGTTACGCACTCATCTAGTACATACAGCGAGATGTGTATGTAGCTTCACTGCCTGATATGACGTGAATCGGCGCCTGGAGAGCCTCGCCGATCCAGGCACGAGGGAACGCGCGTTCAATCCCGATTCGAGCGCGGCGACTGTTCGGCGGGATGGACCGCGAGGGCGACATTCGCGATCTCGCGCAGGTGCGCGCAGCCGCGGTGCCAACGGCGATGGGCCCGTTCGGCATCCCGTTCGATGAAGTTGGCGATCAGGATGCCGCGCAACGCGTCCATCGCGGTGTAGACGAAGTCGCGTGCCTCCTTGCGGCGCACATCGTCGGGCACGAACCGGGCGACCGCCATCAGCACCGCGTTGTTGACGAACGGCTCGACCCTTCCCAGCGCGGCGGCGAGGACCGGATCGGTCCGCCCGGCCACCCACAATTCGACGGTCGCGATGAACAGCGGGCCTTGGTGCAGTTCCCACAGGAACTCCAGCACCGCCACGACGGGATCCGCACCGCCCTCGACCAGGGGCATCTCTCGCATCGCGGTTTCGGCGCGCAGCTGCGCCAGATGACTGATCGCCGCTACCACCAGGTCGGTCTTCGAACCGAAATGGTGCACCTGAGCCCCGCGCGTCACCCCCGCACGTTCGGCCACCCGAGGCGTCGTCGTCCCCGCATACCCGTACTCGACCAGGCAGTCGACCGTCGCGTCCAGCAGCCGGGTACGCATCTCGGTGCTCCGCTGCTCCTGAGTCCGACGCTGCTGCTTCACGACAACACCCTTGGCCATGCGCTGATCCTATGTTTACATACAGACCTGTACGTTACGACAAGCAGCGCGCCGCGACCGAGCAATCCCGGTTCGGGATCAGCCTCGACCAGGTACCACTCGCCTCCGGTCAGCGGCGGGCGAGCGAGACAGTGGCCGCGAAGAGGAAGATGCCGACGATGGCGAGGCAGGCACCCACGACGGCGGGGGCGGTATAGCCGAGTCCGGCCGCGATGACGATTCCGCCGAGCCAGGCGCCCGCGGCATTGGCCATATTCAGTGCGGCGTGGTTCAGAGCGGCGGCGAGCGTCTGGGCGTCAGCGGCGACGTCCATCAGGCGGGTCTGCAAGGCGGGACCGAGCGCGGCTCCCGAGCCACCGACCAAAAACGCGCCGACGGCCGCGGAATAAGGGTTGTGCGCGGCGGCGACGAATCCGGCGAGGATGACAGCCATTGCGATCATGATGGTGAAGATCGAGCTATCCACACCGCGGTCGGTGAGCACGCCCCCGACGATGTTGCCGACCACCATGCCGACGCCGAACAGCATCAGCACCAGCGGCACCTGACCGACCCGCATGCCCGCGACGTCGGTGAGCGTGGTGGCGATGTAGGTGTAGACGGCGAACATGCCGCCGAACCCGACGGCGCCGACCAGCAGGGTCAGCAACACCTGCGGGCGACGCAGCGCGCCCAGTTCGGTCATCGGATTGGTCGCCTTGACACCGGTGAGCTCGGGAACGAAACGGAACAGGGCCACGACGGTAGCGAGACCGATCACCGCGACCACGACGAACGCGTCGCGCCAGCCCAGATGCTGGCCGAGCCAGGTAGCGGCGGGGACACCGACGACATTGGCGCCACTCAACCCCAGCATAACGGCGGCAATCGCTTTGGCCCGCTGCCCTACCGGGGCGAGCGAGGCGGCGGCCAGCGAAGCGACACCGAAGTACGCGCCATGCGGCAAACCGGAGACGAACCGCGCGAGCACCAATGTCTGGAACGAGGGCGCCACGACGGTCGCCACGCTACCCAGCGTGAACCCGACCATCAGCCCGACAAGTAATCGTTTGCGCGCAACCCGCGCACCTAACGCGGCGATCACCGGAGCGCCGATGACCACCCCGAGCGCATAGGCCGACACCGCATGGCCCGCAGTCGGTTCGGAGATGTGCATGGCGGAGGCCAGCTCGGGCAGCAACCCCATCGTGACGAATTCGGTTGTGCCGATACCGAACCCACCGAGTGCCAGCGCCAGCATGGCGGGGATATGCCACCGCGTTCGATCGACCTCGTTGGAAACTTCGGGCACACGAGTGGCTACTAGATTCACACGCTTATGTAACCGCCCGGTGGGCGAATTCGCTTGCCGGGCAAACGTGAGTTCTGCCACCATTCCGCCGACATCGAACATGTCGGGGACACAACCCGGGCGACAGAACCGCACCGGATCGGCACGCTCTCGACACACCGACCGCGTGGTCGAGTCAACCCGATTCTGCACGCGATGGCG
Organism: Nocardia sp. NPDC049220; assembly: GCF_040647855.1. NCBI lineage: Bacteria > Bacillati > Actinomycetota > Actinomycetes > Mycobacteriales > Nocardiaceae > Nocardia > Nocardia sp. NPDC049220. Next base: position 2,667 of record NZ_JBEZDA010000025.1, on the reverse strand, counting down.
AGATCTGTTGCCTGGCACTCCGATCCGATACCGCGGCAACTTCTGGCAACGTCGTTCGGACATGTGCCGGTACTGCGCGGACAGAAAGCTGCGAGGTAGCGAAGCAAGGTGGCGGTTCTCGAGACGGCTGATGCAATCGATGTCGTAATCGGAGGATTCCGAAGGGATTGGGCAGTATTCGGCCGGCCGAGCAACCACCGCATCGGCGTCGCGCCAATGGAGCGAGAAGGTCACCGGCAGACCGACGCACCGACCAGTTCCCGATCCCGCCCTTTTCGCTGACGGTTGGACGCACTAGCCATTTCTCGCCGCGGAGGTCGACTCCGGCGAGTTCCCGGTCAGCTTCTCCGATCCGCGGAATCCCTGGCAGCGGCCGCTCGGTGTGGAGATCGAACGCGGCAACGAGTCGGCGGGCCGCGCCGCGCCGACACCGGTGCGGTCGGCCGCGCCATGGCGAGTCGGAACCGATCCGGAGAACAGTTCGGGCACCCGTTCCACCACACGTGGGGCGGGTGCCCGAATCCGTTCGGCCCGGCGCTGAGTTCTCACCCAGCGCCGGAGTCGGCCGGGCAACGCGGCTCGGCCCGCAATTCGACGCCGAGACGTTCAGCGTCGGGTCGGCTCAGCGCAGCGCGCGAGCCAGGTTGGCGTCCAGCGCTCCGAGGAACTCCTCGGTACTCAGGTAGCCCTGGTCCCCGCCGACCAGCAGCGCGAGGTCCTTGGTCATCTGGCCGCCCTCGACGGTCTTGATGACGACGTCCTCCAAGGTCTGCGCGAAGCCGATGACCTCGGGGGTGTTGTCCAGCTTGCCGCGGTGCTCGAGGCCACGGGTCCAGGCGAAGATCGACGCGATCGGGTTGGTCGAGGTCGGCTTGCCCTGCTGGTGCTGGCGGTAGTGCCGAGTGACGGTGCCGTGCGCGGCCTCGGCCTCACAGGTGCGTCCGTCCGGAGTCAACAGCACAGAGGTCATCAAACCGAGGGAGCCGAAGCCCTGCGCCACCGTGTCGGACTGCACATCGCCGTCATAGTTCTTGCACGCCCAGACATAGCCGCCCTCCCACTTCATCGAGGAGGCGACCATATCGTCGATCAGGCGGTGCTCGTAGGTGAGACCCGCCGCGTCGAACTGAGTCTTGAACTCGGCGTCGAAGATCTCCTGGAAGGTGTCCTTGAACATGCCGTCGTAGGCCTTCAGGATGGTGTTCTTCGTGGAGAGGTAGACCGGGTAATTCTGCTGCAGGCCGTAGTTGAACGAGGCCCGCGCGAAGTCCTCGATGGACTTCTTGAAGTTGTACATCCCCAGCACGACGCCGCCGTCCTCGGGCATTTTCACGACCTCGTGCTGGATCGGCTCACTGCCGTCGTCCGGGGTGAAGGTCACGGTGACCGTGCCTGCCTGATACACCTTGAAGTCGGTGGCACGGTACTGGTCGCCGAAGGCATGACGACCGATGATGATCGGCTTGGTCCAGCCGGGCACCAGGCGCGGCACATTGGAGATGATGATCGGCGCACGGAAGATCGTGCCGCCCAGGATGTTGCGGATGGTGCCGTTCGGCGACCGCCACATCTTCTTCAGGCCGAACTCCTCGACGCGCGCCTCATCCGGGGTGATGGTGGCGCATTTCACACCGACGCCATGCTGCTTGATGGCGTTGGCGGCGTCGATGGTGACCTGATCGTCCGTCTTGTCCCGATACTCGATGCCGAGGTCGTAGTACTCGAGGTTCACGTCGAGGTACGGGTGGATCAGCTTGTCCTTGATGAACTGCCAGATGATCCGGGTCATCTCGTCGCCGTCGAGTTCGACGACGGTGCCTTCAACCTTGATCTTGGACATGGATCTTCGCGTCCTCCTAGGATGGTGCCTTTATTGCACGGCCAGGCGAACACGCTTGTGAGCGGACCCCAGCTGTTCCAACAGACAACGTATATGCCCCGCGTTGTCCGCGAGACTCGGGTGCAAACAAGACAAGCGTACTGCTTGTGTGGACCCCCGCGCGCAGGCAGCCCCCCAAGTGACCGGGGCCGCGATGGTTACCGAATAGTAGGTAAACGTCCCCCGCGAGGCGAGCCGACGATCAGCAAGGCGAAGGCGCTGCCCGCCAGCCGTCGGCGGTGCGACAAAAGTCGTGGACGATCGGGTTCAGATCCACCGTCACAGTGACGCCGCCCGGGACGGCCGGTGCGCAGCGCTGCCGAGGCGGGACACCTCGGGTGCACGACACCTTCGACGCGTTCATGCGTACCTGCCGCGGCAAGCGAACCACCGATGGCCAGTGGGTTCACCGACGAATTTCGGACGTGGACCGCCTGCCAGCTATGATGCGACAAGGTCATGAGTGCCAGCGCGAAGCCCCGGCTCGCTGGACGGCAACCCTCCAGCTGCGGTGGGGTGCTCCGGGTGATGACCTGGCTTCCGAAAGCCGGGAGCAAGCGCGCATCAGGAGGTCGCCGACATGTGTCGTTGTTCCGCACCCACACACCGATAGCCCGAGTACCGGCGAACACCTTTTTGGAGCACACCATGACCGAGTCCAGCGCGGGCGCGAACGACCCGTCACAGTGGTCTTTCGAGACCAAGCAGATCCACGTAGGCCAGGTGCCCGACAGCACGACCAACGCCCGCGCGCTGCCGATCTACCAGACCACCTCCTACACCTTCCG
>NZ_JBEZDA010000024.1:0-50139 GCF_040647855.1 Nocardia sp. NPDC049220 | reverse complement strand
ACGCCCCAGCTGGCTCGCCATCATCATCGTGCTAACCGGAGTCGCGATCCTCAGCATCGGTGAACTCTGGCAAAGCGCAGGCGGATTCGAAGTATCGAACAGCCTAGCCCCACCACACGCGATCGGCGAATACCTCGGCGTCTTCGGCACCGGCCTACGACTAGCCGAAACCATCGGACCAGTACTACTCACAGGACTATGCCTAGGACTAGGACGCCCAGGATGGTACATCACCGGAGCACTACTCCTCACCGCCGGAACACTCACACCCGCCACAATCCGCTGGGCAGAAAAAACCCGACCCAAAACCAACACCCCCATACCCGAACAAACACGATAACCCGACAGGACGGCCTTTTCCTCGCGGTCTGTGGTGCCAGTGCCGGCGTGGGTTCGATGTCGGTCCGGTGTGTCAACGGCCGGGACGTCGGTGGGGAACTGCCGATTGTCTTCTGCGGCTGCGGTGGCACGGGCAGGTAGCGACAGGAGGTTTCGAACTGCCGTTGCCGGGTATTCACCTTGCCGTGACCGCGCTGACCGATGGGTTGGTCTTCTTGCACGACGTGCGGCAGCGCTGAGCTGGTCACACCTGAGCTGATTCGACGGCGGGGTCCGCCTGCGATTTCTGCCGTACAGACCGCGGCCAATCCTCGTGCCACCGAGGGCATCCATGCTCTGCGCCCAAAAATGGCCGTCATTCGTCGCGGTATTTTGTGCGCGCTCGAGATGCTTCGGATCGCGGTCCTGCCGTACTCTATGACGCGTCAGCTAGAGCCTGGTGTGCAAGGAGCCGCTATCGAACACGCCGCGTGACAGGTCATGGCGAGGCCGGGAGCCGACATCGCTGGCGATGAAGTCGAACCCGGAACACGAACCACGCCCGCCTGGCATCCCCGGTGACCATCACGGGGGATGGGGTCCGCCACAGTCCCTGTAAACACTCTGGTTCCAATGTGTAGATGATCGCGTCAAAGCCCCTGCAGAAGAACTAGGCAAATTCAAGCATCAGCTGTCCGAGGGCAACTGATTGCGAACCGCATGGTCGGGTCGAGGTCAGCGGCATCATCTGCCGTGCGAGGCGCGCAACCGGATTTACCTTTGTCTGCTGTGCCGTCGAGGTTTCGGAGTTGCGCGAGTGCCGCGACTCACCTGCATTCCGCGAGCCGAAATATCGCAGTGGTCGTTCGTTTGTGTAGAGAGCGGGAATGAAGCCGCACCTTAACGTAATTCACCGTTGGCGTGACCGTGACGCCGACTACCCGGCGCAGTATGCCGTTCGCCTGCCGGGAGCCCCCGAGTGAATGCGCTGAAACTCGCTCCGGCGCGGCAGGCCACGTTGGCTAGTGTTTATACGACACGGGCTACTGATGCGCTGGCGAGTACGACCGCAAGTTTTGCCATCCCGCTGCTGGTATTGATGACCACCGGATCGACCAGTATGACCGGAATAGCCTTCGTGCTCGAGTGGACGCCGCGGCTGGCGGCATTCAGTTTCACCGGCTCGCTCGTCGACCGCTGGGGTGCTGGTCTCATGGCACGCTACGCCAATCTCATCCGCTCGGTGAGTATGGCTGGGGCCGGAGCGTGCCTGGCGATCCTTCCCGCGTCCGGGGCGGCGACCACCGGTGTCGTGTTGGCCTTTGGAACCATATCCGGTTTGCTGGCCGAAATATCGTTTGTCGCGTTGGAAACAATCGGGGCCGAGTTCGGCCGAAGGTTCGAACACCAGGCCCACCACATACAGTCTGTGAACACCGGAATCGACCAGGGCGCGCTGCTCGCCGGTCCGCTGCTCGTCGGTGTGCTGGTGCAAGCGGGCACGTCGACGGTGCTTTTCGTCGTGGCTGGCCTTTCGGTGGCGGCGGCCATCGGAATACCGGGCGATCTTGCCCACGCCCGGCATTCCGCCACCCCGAGCAATCTACGTATGGGGATGCAGGCGCTACTTCGCGGTCGCGCATTGTTCTGGCTCGTTGTCGGTTTGGCCGCGTGCAACTTGAGCAGCGCCGTATTGCAGGCGGCCACACCGGCCCTTCTGCTGGTGCGGTTCCAACGTTCCGCTGCCGACGTCGGTATGTTGTGGAGCGCCGTCGCGGTCGCGGCACTGCTCGCGGTCTGGGGAGCACGGCGAGCTATCGACCGCTGGCAGGTGAACTTCGTCGGTGCGGCAGCGGCCGCGGCATCCACTGCGGCCTGCCTGGCTGTCGCGATTGTGCCCGAATTCCTCGCGTATGCGATGGCGGTGGTGGTGTTCATGGCTGCGGAGGGAGCGCTGACCGTGGTGTTGCGCACGCTACGAAGCCAACTCATTCCCGCTGAGGGGTTCGGCTCGATACTGTCGGCTTCGATCCTTGTGGTGCTTTTGCCGATGCCATTGGCCGGCGTCTTGGTCGCAGTGGTGCCATTCGACAGCCTCACCCTGCTCTTCCCGGTCTGTGCCGCACTACAGGCAATCCTGCTCTGGCTGTGTTTCCGTAGGCCGCACTGACCTGTGAAGTCACCGAGTCCCTTCGTTACAGTTCGCGAGGTTCACACAATGCCCGACACCGCACAGTCGCTGATCATTATCGTCGGCGGATCCGATCAGCTCTACCGTGAGTACAGTCACGAATGGATCGCAGCGGCCTACTCGATCGCGGTGATCACCGCCGAACCGCCTACCTGGCAACGCCGACTCATTGTCGATCACGAAGTCGCCGATACCCGTGATTCCGACTCGGTCCGGGCGGCAGGGCGGTCGCTGGCCCTCCGCCACCGCATTGCCGGTGTGCTCACCTGGGATGAGTTCGCGCTCATTCCGACAGCCGCCCTGGCCGCTGATCTCGGCTTGTCGGGCAATTCGATCTCCTCGATGAGCGCCTCCCGTGACAAGGCCACCAGTCGGCGAAAATTCGCCGAAAACGGTGTTCCGTCAGCCAAATCCACGCCGACGGACAGTCTGGCGGCCGCAGCCGCCGCCGCCGACCACACCGGATATCCGATCGTGCTCAAACCTGCGTCGTACGCCGGAGCCATCGGTGTCATCCGAGTGGACGCTGCCGAAGACTTACCTGCCGCATGGAGTTTCAGCACTGCGGGCGCGACCGGCCAAGGCCGTGAAGGCAGTGGCGTGTTGGTGGAGGAATACCTGGCGGGGCCAGAGATCTCCGTCGAGTGCGCCACCATCGAGGGACGCACGACGGCGCTCGCGGTAGTCCGCAAAGAGCTCGGTTTCGCGCCATACTTCGAGGAGCTCGGCCACGCGGTGACCGCGGCCGACCCACTGCTGCCCGAGGTCGCTCCCGTGGCTGCCGCAGCGGTGCAGGCTCTCGGTGTCCGAGAGGGGGTGCAACATGTGGAGATGCGCCTCACTGCCACGGGGCCACGGATCATCGAGGTCAACTCGCGCATCGCTGGGGACTTGATCGGTGTTCTCGTCCGGCTCGCCACCGGTCTCGACCTACCGCGCATCGCAGCTGACATCGCCTGTGGCCGGACACCCGAACTGATCCCATCGGAGCAGCAGAGCGCGGCGATCAGAATGCTGTATCCGACGCACAGCGGCATCCTCACGGCACGGGAGGTCTCCGGCGCGCCGGCCGCGGAATATCCCTGGCTGGAGCGGATCTGCTGGGAACGCCCTGTCGGCGACAATGTCATCCTGCCGCCCGAGGGCAATGTGGAGACAGCTCGAATCGGGTTCATGATTGTCTCCGCCGACAGTCAGGCACAAGCCTACGAGCGTCTCGACTTGATCGAAAAGAGACTGGTTCTCCGGGTGTCCCGCGAACAGGACCGAGATTCGGAGTCCGATCAGTCGGTCGTTGCGCAATAGCCTCAGTGGCCGATCACACTGGTTCCCCTCGTTTTTGCCCACAGTTCGCCATGCATTTCTGAAACCCGTAGATGGGTATGTGAGGATGCTTGAAACCGGCTGGCGCGGAAGATATTCGGCGGCGGCCCGGGGCATGCGCGCCATTGTGGACCGTACGTTCGTGGACCGACCTTGCGGAAATTGCCGACACCGTGACGAAAACCTCGCTGACCGGTCCCATGGTCCCCGACGGGATGGCTGTCGCGGCACCCGGTTTCGTGCATTCGCTGCTGCGTGTCGTCGGTTACGACGGGACTATGCTGTCGGGTCGACCCAGAAGGCTGTCATGAAACCTCACCTCAACCGGACTGGACTACCGGTGGTGCACTGGGCTGTCGTACACACTTCTGCCGAGACCGCGCAACGTCGCGTTCGAGCCGAGATGCCGGCTGACCCGACCGTGGAATCGAGCGGTATTCGCCGCAAGTTTGCGGCAGTCGTCGAAACATCCCAATTTCGCCCGTTGTATCCGCACAAGGAAGTCCGGTGTTCTTCGGGGTATTTCGTGCGTACGCACCATGTTTCGGACCGCGACGCCACCGTATTGTGTGACATGTCAGGTATGGGACCCGCGTAAGCAGAGGCGATTGGACACGCGGCCCGACAGAGGTCGTGACAAGGCTGAGAACAACGTCGGCCATCAAATCGAAACCCGGAATCGCAGACTGCTCCGGGTGGAATATCGCAGTAGTCGCTCGAGTGTGCTAGGACTGGAATGAAGCCACACATTGTCGTACTCCACCGTTGGCGTGACCGTTACGCCGAGTACCCTCGCTATATCGATCACGACGACTATGCCGTGACGTATATCTGCCGCGAAATCGCACGGCCGTCGGTCCCGGACACTGTGGCAGCAGCCGTCATCGTCGCCGACCTCGATGATGTCGCCGCGGTGCGCGCGGCTGTCCTCGAACTCTCCGGACGATTCGGAAACCCCCATCGAATCGTCGCCCTCTATGAGGACGACCTCGAGGTGGTCGCGCAGTTGCGACAGGATCTCGATGTCCCCGGTCATCGGCCCCTCGACATCACCAAGTTCCGAGACAAGCTGGTCATGTGCCAGGTCATCTCGGATGCTCAGCTTCCGCTGCCTGCCTTCGCCGATGCTCCTGATACCGCCGCCGTGCTGGAGTTCGCCGACTCGCACGGTTGGCCGGTGATCGTGAAACCGCGATGGGGTGGTGGGAGCGAAGGAGTGATCCAATTGCATTCGCCGTCCGATGCCGCCTTGTTGGCCGAGTCTGCGACCGAGCCGCGTCTGGTGCAACAGTTCTGCACCGACGACATCTTGCACATCGATGGTCTGTGGAGCGATGGCGAACTGCGACCATGGCGCGCGTCGCGGTACCTGACCAAGTGCGGCGATTTCGACCGCGACAACGTACTCAGTTCCGTGGAGATCGACGATCCGGAGGTGCTGTCGCATATCGAGGCGTTCACCCGCACGGTGTGCGCCGCGATGAGCGGCCCGTCGCCACTGGTCTTTCATCTCGAGGCATTCCTGGGTCGCGAGCCGGACGGCACACCGCGAATTCAGTTTCTGGAGATCGCCGCCCGCCCTGGCGGCGCGGAGATTCCGTTCCTGTGGCGCGATGTGCATGGCTTCGACCTGATGGCGGCCGCCACCGCTATTCAACTGGGCCGCCGGCCCGAGTCGGATCCGCTCCCGAATTCCGCTGTGGCCGGCTGGCTTATCATCAAGCCGTCGATTCCGGCTCCGTGCACGGTCACGGCCGTCTCGCAGCCGCAGCAGGTCGACGGCAGCCTGTATGCGAGTGTGCTCCCTGAACCAGGTTCGGTGCTGCCCGCTGTGGCGAGCTATGAGCTTTGCGGAGCCCGATTCCGGTTCGCGGGCGCGACCAGCGCCGAAGTCGAACGGGGAATCCAGCGCATCGCGGCGGATTTCCGGCTGCACTGTGTACCCGGAGAAATCTCGGTGCTGCTCGACGCCGCAGAGGGAGAACTGCAAGGACATCCAACGAGGTAGGTTGCCGAGCACCGCGAGTTCGCCGACGGTCTGATCGTCGGTGACTCGATGGTCCGACCGCCGACTACCCTGCGTGTTCGAGCAGATCGACGGGCGGTGGGTGGCCACGTCTGCGGCGCGCTGGCGCGACTATCCGGTCAGAAAATCCGCTACCAATGCGTTGATCAGGGGCGGATTCTCCAGGGCGGCAAGGTGCGCGACACCATCGAGCACCTGGAATGTCGACCCGGGTATCGCATTCGCCATCGCGCGGGTCTCCGGCACGGCGAAGGTCGCGTCTTCGATACCGGCGACGACCAGCACCGGGGCTGAAATCGTTGCCAACAGTTCGAGTTGGTCGACACGAGCCGGCACAACACTTCGAATGGCAAAGGAAACCGACGACAGATCGACCGACCGCACGGATGCGCGAACATAGTCCACCACGTCGGGTCTTGTCCGAAAAGTCGTCGGCCCGAGGAACGCTTTCACTGCGGATCGAACCAGCGGTCCGCGGAATCCGCCGATGAGACCGGCCAGGCGCAACAGTGCGCCGTACTCGATCCGCTGTCCGAGCCCGGCCGCTGAGCCGGTGCAATTCATCAGGACCGCGCGACCGATGCGATCGGGGTGAAGTGCGGCGAATGTGCCGCCGATCATCCCGCCCCAAGAATTGCCGAGCACGTGCGTGACGTCGATGTGCAGCGCATCGAGGATGTCGACGATGCACTGAGCACAGTCATCGAAGCCGAACATTGCGGTCAACGGCTGGCTGCGGCCATGCCCGGGCGGATCGACCATGATCACGGTGTGCCGTTCGGCCAGACACTCGGCCTGGGCAATCCACATGTCGCCGGTCATCAAGAGGCTGGGCCAGCACAGTATGGGTGCACCCGAACCGGTGATTCGAACCCGAACCGTGCCGAGAACAGTCGGAATCATATGGTCGATGAACGTCTGGGGGTTCGTCATTGAAGCCAGCTCCCACGGCCGATAACCAGATCAACTGAGAACCGGAGGTTAGCACCGGAGCGAGGCTCCCGCCCGATCGACTTCGGCGACAGCACCCGAACTGTTTCTGCGGAGTCTTCCGGATCGGTGCCGATCGCTGTCATCTCGTCCCACGGCACAGGACGGTCGGCACTCCACTGCTCGCTCCGCCGAGGGCCGGCCCACTGCGGGGTGGTTCAGAGGCGGGCGACGCAGACGATGAAATGACGCTGCCCGTACACGATTCCGCTATCGCTGGCGGCGCAGGAGTTGACGTCGACGGTGCCCTGTTTGATTTCCACCACGCGCACTCCGTTCGGTGTGCCGTGGGCCGCGCAGTCGAGGCGTTTCGGACTGCCGGGGATCAGCTCCATGCAGCCGCCGACCACCCAGTCGATGTCCATGCACAACGCGGCTTGCGCGGCGCCCTGCAGGGTGTCGTTGTAGGTGTGGTCGGCGTCGCTGGGGCACGGGCTGTTCGCTGGAGCCTTCTCGACGACCTTGTAGGTGGCGCCGGTGCCACCGCAGGACGACTTCTCGATTCCGCCGGAGCCGGCGAGGCGCACGCAATCGCCGACGTTCACCTGGAGCGTGGTAGCGCTCTTGTTCGCCGCACCGCGCATGCCCGAGGTGGCGGTCGGCGGAGCCTCGGCAGTGGACGAGGGCATTTCGGGAGCTGGCGGCGGCGGTGTGGGCGGTGTGGATGTGGTCGTCGTGCTGCTGGTCTGAGCAGCCTGCGCTGGTTCTTCGTCGGATCCGTTCATCGACACCGCGGCAAAGGCTACGAGCGCCGCCGATAGCGCGGTCCCAACTATGAAGACCGTCAGAGTGATACCGGCACGAATACGTTGGCGCGACACGACACGTCCTCCACGGCTGTAACCCTTCGAACTCGCTCTCGAGGAGATCCGAGTTGTGAGTCTTGCGAATTGAAGACCACGCCATGCATACACTATTCGGCGCGTCCGCGTCGAGCTGATGCGCTCTTCGGCCGGGTTGCCAGAGCGCATTCACGTCGAATATCCGCCTCGGTCACAATCGAATAACGAATTCTACTGAGGCGGTTGGCCGTTCGCCAGGTCTGGCAACAAGGTATGGGGGTTGTACAGTCCACGCCATCCGGCCTCCGGCGCCGGGTCTTGGTGAGAAGGAATTACAGCATGAAGTTCGGCACAATTGCCGCCATAACATTCAGTGCGGTCGCCGCAGTGGGAATAGCCGCGGGTACCGCGAATGCGCAACCCGCGCAAGCGGATCGAGAGATGGTCTCGACCGGCGTCGATCAGGGCGTCGACTATCACACCACGGTCTCCGACGAGACCGGAACGATCACCACCTCCGTCGAGCACGGCACATTCGCGGTCGTCGACAACGGCGCCAAGATCGCGCTGACGTCCGACACCGGCGCTGTCGTCGCCGAAGTTCCGCTGACCTACGAGGTTTCCGGCAGCAAACTGCCGGTCGCGCACGAGATCAGTGACAACGGAACGAGGCTCGCGCTCACGCCGGTCGCGGACGCCAAGGAAATCGGCGAGATGCAGCCGATCAGCTCGATGAACCGGCTGATGACCGAACTCAACAAGAACGTCGCCGGCGTCGTCGTCGGTGGACTGCTCGGCGGGTTGCTCGGAGCGCTGATCGGTCTCGGCTTCTTCAGCATCATCACCGGACCGATCGGCCTGGTCGTCGGTGCGATCGCGGGTGGATACATCATGGGTGGCCAGCCGTTCATGGACGCTCTGATGGCGGTCGTCAACGGCGAGCCCTGATCGGCAGTCGCTCGCGTGAGGGGCAGGCGCACCGCAGCGCGCCTGCCCGTCCGGTCGAGTGGATAGTGGTGAATATCACTTTGATCGCCGTCGTGGCATTACTGTGCCGCCGGCGGCGGCATCCCGATGGGTGGCCGTCGGGTAACCGCGCAAGTACCGACTCGTCATCGGGCGGGTCACGTGGTCTGGACTCCGCGCTCGGTACGCGTGCGATACCACGGTGCCGAGGAAGTGCCGTGGCACAACGTCACGGCGTCGCCGGTCCACTCGGACCGCGTCTATGGAGGTAAGGCAAGCAACCGCGTCAGCGGTCGGCTGGGCCGGACTCGCCGTCGCGTTGCTGGTGGGATAGTCGCCAGAGGAACTCCGGGTCGTCGTCGGGCCCGATAGCGCGCCGACGTCGCGGAGAATGCGCTTGGGGTGTGGTGCGTCCAGCTTTCTCGGGGCCGAACGCCTTCCAGCACAACACCGCGATAGTTACGACCGCGATGAGTGCCAACAGGTATATCACGTCGCTCACCTCCTGATACCGAGGGTAGTCGCGTCCGTGAATCCCGCACACCGCGCACAGGAAATTCTGTCCGCGGGCCCGCGCGGGCCCGAACGCGCCGGGCCCGCGCGTCCTGCGATCAGTGTGCGGTCGCCTCGGTGGTGAGCGACTGCAGCAGTTGGAGTACTTCTGATTCGCGGAACCGGCGATGACCCCCCGGTGTGCGTAGTGACCCGAGGCGCCCGGCATGCGCCCAGCGCGTCACGGTTTTCGGGTCGACGTGAAACAGGGCAGCAACCTGGCCCGGTGTCAGCAGGGTGTCCTGGCCGCCGACGGTGATCGCAGTCATAGCAAACCTCTCCGTTCTCGACAGTTCCCTCATCAGATGGCGCCATCGTCGCACTGAAACCCCTAGGTACTCGAACCACCTACAGTTGGTAAAGGGGAGGTAATAGACAAAACGGATGTGCGCCGCACCCCCGACCACGGGATCGCACCAGGGGTGGGCAACAGCTTCGCATAGGCTGACAGGTGTGCGTGAAGCAACTCCACCGGAAGGTGTTCCTGGGCAGCAAACTGCTGGCACGGGCCGTCGGCTGATTCGCGATCTGGCGCTCTACACACTCGCGAGACTGGCTCTCGTCGTAGTGATCACGGCCGTGATCGTGTTGGCCGCGCGGTTGGTATCGGTGGACATTCCGTTGGTGGTCGCCGCCCTGTTCGCGCTGATCATCGCGATGCCGCTGTCGCTGACGCTGTTCAAGCGACTGCGTGCCAGGGTCAACGAGGACATCGCCCTCGTGGACGAGCGTCGACGCAAGGACAAAGCGCAGTTGCGTGCGCGGTTGCGGGGCGAGAACCCGGAGGACTCTGGGGCGTCCTCGTGAAAACCTGCGACCGAAGCACGCCGCGACACTGGGTCGACAACGCGGTCCGACTGATCGACGCCGACACTCAGCGCAGTGCCGACACGCACTTGCTGCGCTACCCGCTGCCCGTCGAGTGGAACGTCCAGCTGTACCTGAAGGACGAGTCCACGCACATCACCGGCAGTCTCAAGCATCGGCTGGCCCGCTCGCTGTTTCTGTACGCGATCTGCAATGGTTGGGTCACCGAAGGCACCACCGTGGTGGAGGCGTCCTCCGGATCGACGGCGGTCAGTGAGGCATACTTCGCGAAACTGCTCGGCCTGGACTTCGTCGCGGTGATGCCGGCGAGGACGTCGCCGCAGAAGGTCGCGCTGATCGAAGCGCAGGGTGGCCGTTGTCATTTCGTGCAACATCCACCGGATATGTACACCGAGGCGGCTCGGCTGGCCGCCGAGTGCGGTGGTCACTACATGGATCAGTTCACGCACGCCGAGCGCGCCACCGACTGGCGTGGCAACAACAACATCGCTGAGTCGATCTTCGAGCAGATGGCGTTGGAGACCCATCCGGTGCCGGAATGGATCGTGGTCGGCGCGGGGACCGGTGGTACCAGTGCCACGATCGGCCGCTACATTCGGTATCGCCGGCATGCGACGAAGCTGGCGGTGGTCGATCCAGAGAACTCTGCGTTTTTCGGCGGCTACGAGAGCGTGGATCACGGCTATCGGACCGGGATGTCCTCGCGGATCGAGGGCATCGGCCGTCCCCGGGTGGAACCGTCGTTCGTCGGCCAGGTGGTGGATCGTATGTTCGAGGTGCCCGACGCTGCCTCCATCGCGGCCGCCCGGCACGCCGGCGCGCGGCTCGGCCGCCGGGTCGGTGGATCAACCGGTACCAATCTGTGCGGTGCGTTCGCCCTTGTCGCGGAGATGATCGCCGAGAAGTGCAGCGGTAGCGTGGTCACATTGCTCTGTGACGGCGGAGATCGTTACGCGGGAACGTATTTCGATGACGCCTGGGTCGCCTCGCAGGGGTTGAGTCTGGCTGAGCCCGCCGCGATCCTGGACGAGTTCATGGCGACCGGAATCTGGGAAGGCTGAACGAAATACCTGGTGCCGCGCCTTGCGTATGGGCGGCTGGCGGATCTGGCTGAGCGACCCGGTGTCGTTCGTTCTTCGGTAGTGGATTCGAGCTTCCGCGCGGCTCGGTCCGTCAATTTTGATTGACATCAAGCGGGGGGTCAATCAAAATTGACGATATGACGGAAGCAACCACCCTGGCGGCCGCAGCAGGCAGTCCCGACCCCAAGGTCGGGCTGCGCGCGGTGCTCGCGCTGCGTCGGCTGCTCGAACGTCTCGAGGCGATCCAGGTGGCCAACGCCCGCCAACAGGGCTGGTCATGGCAAGCGATCGCGGCGGCGCTCGAGGTCAGCAAGCAGGCGGTCCACCAGAAATACCACCGGAGAGGCAGGACCCACTGATGTTCGAACGGTTCAGCAGATCGGCGCGGGCGGCCGTCGTCGTCGCCCACGAGGACGCACGGGGGCTGCGGGCGCCGAACATCGAGGTCGAGCATGTGCTGCTCGGGCTGCTCTCGCACGGCGACCCGGAACTGAAGGCGCTGCTCGGCGAGGCCGGACTGACCCACGAGAGCGTGCTGAAAACGCTGGCCACCCAGGGGAAAGGGGAACCGCTCGGTGCGGAAGACGCCGACGCCCTGCGCTCCATCGGCATCGATCTCGATGCCGTGCGCGAGTCGTTGAAGGCCGAGTTCGGCGAGGACGCGCTCGACCGCGCGCTGCCCGAACCTCGGCGCGGGCCGTTCGGTTGGGGGCGCGGCGGCGGAAACTTCGGGCACATCCCGTTCGGCAAGGACTCGAAGAAAGTGCTCGAACTCGCACTGCGTGAGGCGCTCGGCCGCAGGGACAAGTCCATCGAATCCGGGCACGTATTACTGGGGATCCTGCGGGCGCCCAATCAGACCACCGTGCGCCTGTTCGGCGGCTCCGGCGCGATCGACGACTTGCGTCCGAAGGTGCACGCGCTACTGGACCATGCCGCGTGAGCGCGCGGAGATGCGCTGTCGCGATATGCGTTTTCTGGCAGCACATGTCCGGCTCGCGGGCCTAGCATTGGCGCATGCAGCTTCTGATTCGGTTGATCATCAACGCGGTGGCCATCTGGCTGGCCGCCGCCTGGGTCACCAATATCGACATCGTCAGCCCCACCGACCAAGGCGACGGCGTCAAGATCGTCGTCGTGCTCATCGTGGCCGTGGTGTTCACGGTAGTGAACGCGCTGGTCAAGCCGATCGTCAAACTGCTGTCGTTGCCCCTGGTGATCGTGACGGTCGGGCTGTTCCTGCTGGTGATCAACGCGCTCATGCTGTGGCTCACCGCGGAGATCACCAAGGCGTTCAGCGACTACGGGCTGCGAGTCGAGGGTTTCTGGGCCGCGGTACTCGGCGGCATCATTGTCTCGATCGTCAACTGGGTACTCGGCATCCTGGTCCCGGACGGCGACTAGGAACTGACGCGGGCTCGTTAGCCGAGCCCGACCGCCAGCGCGGTGACCGCCGACCAGACCAGCAGTGCGAGGCCGGAATCCCGCAGAGCGGGAATCAACTCGAGTCCGCCCTTACCGTGGCGCACCGGCGTGTTGGCGCGTACCGCCAGCGGCACGGCGACCAGGCCGACCAGCGCCCACGGGGTCCGGGCCACCAGGATCACCGTCGCGAGGAACGGCACCGCGAGCAACGCGAGGTGCAGCGTGCGGGTGCGCGGATCACCGAGCTTCACCGCGAGGGTGACCTTCCCGGACTCGGTGTCGGTCGGGATGTCGCGCAGGTTGTTGGCGACGAGCACGGCGCTGGAGAACGCGCCCACCGAGACCGCGAGCAGCCCGCCGACCCAGTCGATCGACTTGGCCTGCACGAACTGGGTGCCGAGCACGCCGACCAGGCCGAAGAAGACGAAGACCGCCACTTCGCCGAAGCCGCTGTAGCCGTATGGCTTGCTTCCTCCGGTGTAATACCAGGCGCCGGCCAGACAGGCCACGCCGACGAGCAGCAGCCACCACGCGCTCGTGACGACGAGTATCAGGCCGAAGACCGCACCGATGGCGAGACTGACGATCGCGGCGCTCTTCACCGCGGCCGGCGAAGCCAGTTTTTGCCCGACCAGCCGCAGTGGGCCGACCCGGACGTCGTCGGTGCCGCGGATACCGTCGGAGTAGTCGTTGGCGTAGTTGACGCCGATAATCAGCGCCAGCGAAACAAGCAGCGCGAGAATCGCTTTCCACCACACCGCGCCGTCGACGGACGCGGCAGCGCCGGTCCCGGCGAGCACCGGGGCGATCGCATTCGGCAGGGTACGCGGTCGCGCACCCTCGATCCATTGCGCTGCAGTAGCCATCTCCGCAGCCTAATGCGCGCCGCGCAGTCAGGTCGTTTCGGCCGACGCCGCCTGCTGCAGCCGGGCGAGTCCCTTTTCGAAGTCCTTGCCGACCAGTTTGTCCATCGGGATGAACCTCCCGACCAGGCCCATCAGTCCGGACTGCTGTCCGGACATCCGCCAGGTCACCTCGGTGCCGGTCTCGACCGGGTCGAGGGTGAAGGTCACCTTATTGGTCGCTTTCATCGGTTTCAGGAATCGCAGGCG
Organism: Nocardia sp. NPDC049220; assembly: GCF_040647855.1. Taxonomy (NCBI): domain Bacteria; kingdom Bacillati; phylum Actinomycetota; class Actinomycetes; order Mycobacteriales; family Nocardiaceae; genus Nocardia; species Nocardia sp. NPDC049220. The sequence goes on along the minus strand of NZ_JBEZDA010000024.1, from coordinate 36,544 downwards.
GACACCGATCTCGTGTTCGGCGCTCGCGACGATCTCCATGCTGCCCGCGCCGGCCTTGCGGTTTCCGCTCCAGGCATAGCGCGCGCCGACACCGGACGCGGCGCCGGAATAGCTGCGCTGTATCTGCGGGTCGAGATCCTCCCACGGCGACCACTTGGTCCACTCGTGAAAATTGTCGATCAGTTTGCGCACTCGGGTGGGTTCGGCCGTGATCACGGCCGACCGGACCACTTCGAACTCAGCCATGCGGTCAGCCTAAGCCACCGACCACCAGGAATGGGGGCACCGAAATCGTGTCGGCCCGATCAGCCCAGCTCGCATACGATGACCGCGGAATGTTTTCGGATCAGAGCGGCCCGAACGGCCACAGTCGAGCATTGACGGCGCCCGCAGGCGAATCGGTCGTCGTGGCCCTGCTGGGCGAGGTCGCGCTGCGACGCGATGGCGTGCTCACACCGCTGCCGGGCGCCCGCTCCCGGCTGCTGCTCGCGGCGCTCGCGCTGCGACCCGGTCGCAGCCGCAGCGCGCAGGCCCTGATCACCGAGGTCTGGGACGAGCACCCGCCGCGAGCGCCGATGAATGCGCTGCACACGCAGGTCTCCCGGCTGCGGTCCGCCCTGCCCGACGGTGCGTTGGAGATCGGCCCCGCGGGCTACCGGTTGACCCTCGGCACTGCTCGGGTCGATCTGACCCTGGCCGGCGAGCTGGCGCAGCAAGCGGGCCGACGCCGCGCGGTGGGCGATCTCGCCGGGTGCCTGATGGCAGTGCGGCATGCGCGGGCGTTGTGGCGCGGCGAACCCGGCGCCGACCTGCCCTCCGGTGATCTAGCCGACGAATTGCGCGCCGTCGCCGGGCATCGGCTCGCCGAACTCGACGCCCTCGAACTGGCGGCGCGGGAGTCCGGCGGCGACATCGACGGCGCGCTACGCCTCGCCCGCCACCGCGCCGCCGCTGACCCGTTGGACGAGCCCGCACAACAGACCCTGATGCGTCTGCTCGTCGGAGCCGGCCGCGCCAACGAGGCGCTGGAGTCGTTCGCGGCCTTCCGTTCCCGGCTGGCCGAGCACCTCGGCATGGACCCAGGATCGGCGCTCGTCGCGTTGAATACCGCGATTTTGCGCGGGGAACCGGTGGGCCAGGTGGCGATAGCGCCGCAGTCCGCGACCGTCGGGGCAGCGGTATCGCACGCTGCCGGTGTCTCCCGGACCGTTTCCCTGTCCAGCGCACCGCGCTCGAGCGAAAACACCGATGTCGCAGCGGAATTCCAACAAAACAACGCGATCGGCCTGCGTGCTGCGCCCAATGCGCTGCTCGGCCGAGAAGCCGATCTCGGCGCGATCGCGCAACTGCTGCACGGTTCTCGGGTGCTGACCGTGCTCGGCCCGGGTGGCGCGGGAAAGACCAGGATCGCCAACGAGATCGGTGCACGCGTGGCGGCCGCCCGTCCGGTGGTGCTTGTCGAACTGGCCTCGGTGCGTGCCGACGGCGCCCAAGCCAGAATCGAGGTCGAAGCAGCGATCGCCGGGGTGCTCGGCGTGGGCGAGGTCACCTTCGACACCGCCACGCTGCGTTCCCGGAAAGCCCTCGACGCCAGGCAGCGCCTGCGCGATGCGGTGTCGGCCCGCTCGATGCTGCTCATCCTGGACAACTGTGAGCATCTGATCGACGCCGTTGCCGTGGTGGTCGCCGATCTGATCGGCAGCGCCGAGCGTCTGACCGTGCTCGCCACAAGCCGGGCGCCGCTGATGATCACCGCCGAGACCGTGTATCCGCTGCCGCCCCTGTCTATCGACCCCGCGGGTTCGCCCGCGACCGAGCTGTTCGCGGCGCGAGCCAAGGCGGTGCGCCCTGGGGTTCGGCTGGACCCGGACGTCGTCGCCCGCCTCTGCCACACCCTCGACGGACTACCGTTGGCCATCGAGCTGGCCGCCGCCCGAGTACGGGTGATGAGTGTGGAGGAGATCACCGAGCGGCTGGCCGATCGGTTCGCGTTGCTGCGCCACGGCGACCGCAGCTCACCGGAACGGCATCGCACGCTGCACGCGGTCATCGACTGGAGCTGGAACCTGCTCGACACCCCGCAGCAGGTGGCGCTGCGCCGATTATGCCGATTCCCGGCCGGTTTCACGATGGCGGCCGCCGAGGCGGTAGCGGGCGGGACGGCGGTGGACGACGTCGCAGCGGCGGTCGACGGTCTGGTCAACCAGTCACTGCTCACCGTGCTGGACCACGAAGCGCTCGGCACCCGGTACCGGATGCTGGAGACCGTGCGGGAGTACGGCGAGGAGCAACTGATCCGCAGCGGCGGCGAGGCGGAATCGGTCGACACCGCGGTGATGCGGTGGGCCAAGGACTACGCCGACAACGCCGCGCACCGATACCTGACCGGCGACCAGGTCGAGTGGGCGCTCTCGGTCGCGCTGGAGCTGGACAACCTCCTCGCGGCGCTACGCTGCGCGGTCGAACGGCGGGATGCGACAACGGCGTACACGGTTTTCCCGGTCATGTCCGTGCTGTGGGTGGTTCGCGGCTCGCACACCGAGGTGATCAGCTGGACCGCACGAGTCATCGAACTGGAACCGCGCTACACGGGCGCCGACGCGCCGTCGGCTGACCTTGTGCTCACCACCTACCAGATGATGTTCGTGCACCTCGCGTACGCCGGTGGCAACGCTCGCATGCTCGCCCGGTTGCGCCTGCGCGTGCGTCGGTTGCTGCGCAGCCGCGTCGACCTCACCGAGAGCAACCTCTTCATCGGCCGGGTCCTTCTCGCCCGGGCCGACGGTGCGGGCCTCGGCAGACTGATCGCCGACGCCATCCGATCGAACGATCCGCAGACCCGTGCCACCGCATTGCTGTTGCGCGCCAACATCCGGGAGAACCTCGGCGACGTGCGCGGCTCGACCGTCGACGCGACCCGAGCGCTCGAGCTCTTCGAGCATGACAAGGTCTGGAACACCGCCATAGTGTGCCGGCACCTCGGCCAAGTATGCGGCCAGATCGCGCACTACGCGGAATCGGTGACGTACTACCGCCGTTCGCTGGAAATGCTGCAGCAACTGGGCGCCTACGAAGATACGGTGGAGACCCGCAGCATGCTGGTGGCGTCGCTGGTCGGCATCGGCGAACTCGAGCAGGCGGCGCACGAACTCGACCTCGCGCTCGCCACGGTGGATATCGAGAGTTCGACCGGTGGGCACAATTGGCTGCTGGCCACCGTCGTGCAGAGTTCGGCCGAGGTGGCGTTCGCGGAGGGCGACATCGAGGGCGGACTGCGCCGTTACCAGCGCGCCCTCGACCTGTGTGGTTGGCCGGACAGCTCGGCGGGCCCAGGACCCGGCCCGCTGATGCTCGCCTCCGCCGCACTGGACGCACAGGTGCTGCACGGAGCAACCGACTCCGCCGCGACACTGGCCGCGCGACTGATCGAGATCACGCTGCCGATAATGACGCCATTTCAGGATCTGCCGCAGATCGGTGCCGTCGCCGGTGCGATCGGCTCGTATCTGATCGCCACCGACCGAGACGTGGCGCGCGGTCTAGAGCTGCTCTCGCTGGCCCCGAATATCCACTGCCGCCAAGACTTTCCCTCGATGCGCTGGGCCAGGCACGCGGACGCCGCGGACGCGGCACTCGGTGCCGGCCGGGTGACCGAGGCGCGCGACCGGGTACGCCACCTGCGCCGCAGGGACTCCGCCCAGCGCATCATGCGAATACTCGGTGAGCTGAACATACCTCGCTGACGCCGCCCGCGGCGCAGCCGACGACGGTACGCCGGGTGACCCGATGCCACCCGGCGTACCACCTCGTACCTCATGCCCGACGCATGTACGCCTTGACGGTCAGCGGGGCGAAGATCGCTATGACGACCAGCGCGCCGATCAGCGACCAAGCCAGGTCGCCGCCATACTCGCCGCCGTTCATCAGCGCCCGGCACACGTTCACCATGTAATACACCGGATTTGCGTGATTGAGCCCCTGCATCCAGCCCGGCATCGTGGTCACCAGAGCGAAGGCGCCGGACATGAACGTCAACGGGAACATGATCATCATCGAGATGCCCTGCACGCCCGCCGCGCTCTTGCCGGTGACACCAACCAGCGCCCAAATCCAACTGATCGCAAACGAGCAGGCCACGATGACCAGGCCCGCCGCGACCACGCCCACCACACCGCCAGCAGGGCGGTAGCCGATGCACAGCCCGACGAGGATGGTCAGCACAGTCGCGATCACGTAGCGCACCATGTCCGCGATCAGCGCTCCGGCCAGCGCGGAAATGCGCGCGATCGGAAGGGATTTGAACCGGTCGAACACGCCTTTTTCCATATCCTCGCGCAACTGGGTGCCGGTGACAACCGAAGTCAGCACCACGGTCTGCACCAAGATGCCGGGAATCAGGATCGGCAGATAGTCACGCACGCTGCCGCCGATCGCGCCGCCGAAGATGTAGGCGAACAGCGCGGTGAACAATATGGGCTGCACCGTCACATCGAACAGCTGCTCAGGTTTGTGCTTGATCTTCAGCAGCCCACGGTAGGCCATGGTGAACGAGTTCTCCACCGCCTGGTCGAGCGGAATGCGGTTGCGCACCTCGGGAATCGGCGCGGGTGCCGGATGAGGTGCCGTAGTGTCGGTCGCGGTGAGCGTGGTCATGCCGCGCTCCTTTCGGATTCGTCGGTGCCATCTTCGGCCGGGTGGCCGGTGATGGTGAGAAAGACCTCGTCGAGGCTGGGTTTGCTCACCGTGATCTCGTCGACCTCGATCTCCCACTCGCGCAGGCGAATCAACAGGTCAGCGGTCACGCCGGCGTCGGACAGCGGGGCAGTCAGCCTGCCCGCCTCGGCGGTGACCTGCGCCTCGGTGCCGAGGAAATCGCCGACGATACGGCGCGCGTCGTCGAGTTGGCCGCGATCGACCAGGGTCAGATGTAGCGAAGAACCGCCCACCGATGCCTTGAGTTCGTCGGCGGTGCCGTCGGCGATCACCCTCCCGTGGTCGATCACCGCGATCCGGTCGGCCAGCTGGTCGGCCTCATCCAGATATTGCGTGGTGAGCAATACGGTGGCACCCTCGCGGACCAGACGACGGATGGTCTCCCACATCTGGGCGCGGGTACGCGGATCCAGGCCGGTGGTCGGCTCGTCGAGGAACAGCAGCGGCGGAGTCGCGATCAGGCTGGCGGCAAGGTCGAGCCTGCGCCGCATGCCGCCGGAGAAGTTCCGCAGCGGCTTGTTCGCCGCCTCGGTGAGGTCGAACTCCTCCAACAGTTCGACCGCCTTGCGTCGGGCATCGGTCCGGCTCAGGCCGAGTAGACGAGAGAACACAATCAGGTTCTCCGTGGCGCTGAGATCCTCGTCGACCGAGGCATACTGGCCGGTGACGCCGATCAGGGACCGAACAGCCGTCGGCTCCTCGACCACGTCGTGGCCGAAGATCCGGCCGCGGCCGCCGTCCGGGCGCAACAGCGTCGCGAGCATGCGGATGGTCGTAGTCTTACCCGCGCCGTTCGGTCCGAGCACACCGTAGACCGAGCCGCGCGGCACCGCCAGGCTCACCCCGTCCACGGCTCGCTGTTCGCCGAACACCTTGACCAGGCCGTCCGCCTCGACGGCGAGCGCTGCGGTTGGTGCGAAAGAAGTCATGCCATGACTGTGGCGGCCCTGACTTGCGTCGCCCTTGCATGGCTCTGTCGTCGGCAGCGCCTGCGGCGCTGCGCGTTCGCGGCCCTTGTGTGACTCGCGTCCGAGCGACCGCTGCTCGCGACTTCGTCGCGGGCGCGGCGGCCACTCGGACGCGAGCCGGGCCGTTTTGGGCCGCGACGCCTGCTTTTAGGGCTGGTTCGCCTGGTAGGTCCGGTTTGCTGGCAATGCGTCTCGCTGTAACTGCGGAAGCCGTTGGGGCCAGCGGGTGGCGGGCGGCCGAATGCCAGCCTCTTCGTAGTTGCGCACCGTCTGCTGGGAGAGGGCTACTGCTCATGCCAGATCCACCGGCCGCGTCGATCTTTTGAAGGTTGTCCAACTGTAGGCGACGGCCGACCACCGAGACGTTCAACCGACAGTTCAAAGTTACGATCAGAGGGTGTGAACATCCAACCCGAGCGTCCCACCCGCCGCGAGCCGCGTACTCCAGACTTCATGTTGACCGTGGACGAGCTGAAGGCAGTGACTGCCTTCGCCGTGGCCTCAGCTGAGCGAGCGCTCCCGCTCTTCGAGGCGCACCGCCCCCACGACAGCAGACCTCGTGCGGCGCTCGAGGCCGCCACTGGTTTTATTCGAGGAGACCACCGGTCCCGCGCCCAGCGTGTGACGGCGCCCGCCGCCCACCGGGCCGCGAAGGAATCAGCGTCGCCTGTCGCATTCCACGCCGCGATGGCCGCCGGAGATGCCGCCGCGTCGGCATACCTGCATCCGCTGGCAGAGGCAGCCCAGGTCAACCACATCCTGCGCGCATCTGCGCATACCATCCGCGTCTTCGAGATGTGCCCCGGCGAAGAAGGGGCTGTGGGCAATTCGGTCGAGCACATCGCAAACCTCGCAACCCCGGTGCTGATCGACGTCCTGCACCGTTACCCGAGGATCGGTGCGGGCACGAATAGGATCAGCCGACTCGTGCACGAACTCGACGTCCATCTACGAGACCAGCTTCCAATCCCGCTCGGACGGCACGACCGAGCGTTGGAGTGGCGATGATCCTGCCCGAGGTCCGCGATCCCCGCCTGGTGACCATCCGTCGGGGTGGCTCGCTGACCGATGTAGATCATCGGTTGCTCGCGCTGTGGGCAGCAGTATGCGCGGAACATGTTCTGGGCTATTTCGAGCGCGAGCGGCCCGACGATCCACGGCCACGAGACGCAATCGCCGCTGCCCGAGCGTGGGCGCGTGGCGATATGCCGATGATGCGGGCGCGCGCGATAGGGGGGCACGCGATGAGCGCTGCCCGGGCCCAGATCGGGGCCGTCCGCTTCGCGGCCTACTCGGCCGGACAGGCCGCATGCGTCGGACACGTCGCCGAACACGATCTCGGCGCCGCTGCGTACGCGATCAAAGCAGTGCGAAGCGCACAACCTGACAATTCCCAGGCAGGCCGGATCGAGCGTGATTGGCAACGCGATCAGCTCCCCGATTCGGTCCGCGGGCTTGTCCTCGAAGACCAAAAACGACGCAACAGCATCTGCTGGTCAGCCTTCTCCGACTGAGACTCGCCCCTTCGCCGTAGGTCGCGGCAGCCCAGGCCGCAGCGAGCCCTGCGGCGACAGTTATCGCTGGCTGGAGCCGCTCTCGAGCAATTCGCGCAGGAAGCACAGGGGACAGATGGGATCGAAAGGAGTTGTCGTGTGGATTCGCGCGGACAGTGCCGGTTCCGGCGGTGTTTCGTCCGGGGCTGCTGCCGCGATCGTGGACTGCAGACTCAGTGCTAGAGAGATCGCTCCAGCGGCGATGATATTCGGCGTGTTATGGCGCACGAGGTCCTCCACCGCGATGAGATGAGTTCTCACGGTATCAAGGTCCGTACCGCCGATTGACCTACTCGGAATTTTCAGCCGTGCTCCGCGGGATGTCGACAGTGGCTGCGGCGCTGGCTTGCGGCGCTGGCTTATTCGCCGACCATGCTTGTGGCCGGGTCGAGCTGTCATGTCGGCCCGAGCATCTCGTGCTGGACGCGGGAATTCAAGTGGGTGAGTATCGGAAAGCTGGATCGTCGTCGAGGACCGAGGACCTAGTGTGTCGAGTTGGTGAGAAGGTGTTCGCGGAGCTTGGCCCGGTCCGGCTTGCCCGGGCCGCGCAGTGGGAGTTCGTCGAGCAACACCAGTTCGCGCGGCGCGGCGATGGAGTCCAGTTCCGCGAGTACATGGTCGCGTAGTTCGGCGAGGTTGGGCGCTGTGCCCGCGTTCGGGACCACCGCGGCCGCCACACGTTGCCCGAGTCGATCATCCGGTAGCCCGAGTACGACGACCTCGTTGATCGCCGGATGAGTGATCAGCACCGCCTCGACCACCTGCGGAAACACCACCAAGCCGCCGGTCATGATGGCCTCGTCGAGTCGTCCGGTGATGCTCAGCACGCCGTCTTCGAAGGTGCCCGCGTCTTCGGTGCGGAACCAGTCCGGTTCGGCGAAGGCGGGATGGTCGGGCTGGTTGCGGTAGCCCGAGGCGATCATCGCGCCACCGAGCACCACCCGGCTGTCCTCGATGCGCACCGTCGTGTCGTGCAGCGGGACGCCGTCGTACACGCAGCCGCCACAGGTCTCGCTCATGCCGTAGCTGCGAACCACGGTGATTCCGGCGGCCCGCGCGCGCTCGTAGACCGGAAGGGGGGTCGCCGCGCCGCCGACGAGCACGCCGTCCAGGCCGGCCAGTGCCTTCGTCGCGACCGGTGCGTCCAGCGCCTTGATCAACTGTGTCGGGACCAGCGCCGTGTACCTGCGGTCGCCGCGCATACCGGCGATGGCGCCGGCCAGCGCCTCGGGCAGGAAGCCGCCAGACACGTCGAGCACCGTGGGTTCGGCGCCCGCCAGAACGCTGCGCAGCAGCACCTGAATGCCCGCGATGTGGTGGGTCGGCAAGGCCAGCAGCCAGCTGCCCGGACCCCCGAGGCGGTCGTGCGTCGCGGTGCCGCTGGCACGCAGGGCCGACGCGCTGAGCATCGCGCCTTTCGGCACGCCGGTAGTACCGGAGGTGGTCACCACGAGAGCGACCTCGTCATCGATCGGCTCACCCGGTGACAGAGCGTCACTCAGACGCCGTGCCTCGCGGCGGTCGCTGGTGGGAATCGGCAGCCAAGCCGGCCCGCTGCCCTCCATCGCCTCCCGCAGATGCGGTATGACCTCGCCGATGCCTGATCCGGTGGGCATCGGCAAGGTCCGCAGTGTCCTGCTCACGACTCGCCTCGCCGTTCGCCCGACTCCGTCGTGCCAAGAGGCGCTGCCGCGCGAACTCGCTCGCTGCGCTCCCGCACGGTGGACATGGCTCGCTCGCTGCGCTCCCGCACGGTGGACATGGCTCGCTCGCTGCGCTCCCGCACGGTGGACATGGCTCGCTCGCTGCGCTCCCTCACGGTAGGGATCGTGTCATGCCCGCGTCGCCGCATGGGGAACGGGTCGGTCTAGCGGAGTCGAGCGCACCAGGGTGCGGCCATTCGGACAGATCGGACTCAGGGTCGCCAAGCATCGAGACTGCGATTCATTCGTCGGACGTAACGCGGACGTGGTTCCCGGACATCGGCGGTCGGTGACCATGGACCGTCATCGTCCTCGATGGTTGCCGTGTCGGCAACTCGGTCACGCGCTCCGACATGCCGAACGGACCGATGTCACTCTGTCGACCAGCGCGAATCCCGTCGAAGTGGATGCAGGCGCGGGACCTCGACGAAGACGATCGGTACCCCGTCGGGATCGCGCACCCACATTTCGATCAGTCCCCATGGCTCCTCGACCGGTGGCCGGTCCAGCGCGATTCCCTTCAGTGCGAGTTCGGTGGCCGCGTCGAACACATCGCGAACCTGCAACCAGATGGCGCCCTCGAACGACGACGAGTCTCCCGATCCGCCGTGCGCGGCCACCTCGATCAACGACTGGCCCGCGAAGAAGACCGTGCCGGCGGGATATTCGCGCGCGATGGCCAACCCCAGCCCGTCGCGGTAGAACGCGAGGGTGACCACGTAATCGGCGGGGCGCAGGATGATTCGGCTGCTGAGGATGTCCATGTCAGAAGTGCCAGGGGTAGGGGTTCCAGTCCGGTGTGCGCTTCTGCAGAAACGCGTCACGGCCCTCGACGGCTTCGTCGGTCATGTACGCCATCCGAGTCGCTTCGCCCGCGAACAGTTGCTGACCGACGAGCCCGTCGTCGAGCAGGTTGAACGCGTATTTCAGCATCCGTTGCGCCTGCGGGGATTTGCCGTTGATGTCGGCGGTCCACTCCAGCGCGACGTCTTCGAGTTCGGCGTGGTCGACCACCTTGTTGACCGCGCCCATCTGGTGCATCTCCTCGGCGGTATAGGGGCGGCCGAGGAAGAAGATCTCGCGGGCGAATTTCTGGCCGACCATCTTGGCCAGGTACGCGCTGCCGTAGCCGCCGTCGAAACTGCCGACATCGGCGTCGGTCTGCTTGAAGCGGGCGTGCTCGCGGCTGGCCAGGGTGAGGTCGCAGACCACGTGCAGGCTGTGTCCGCCGCCCGCGGCCCAGCCGTTCACCAGCGCGATGACGACCTTCGGCATGAAACGGATCAGTCGTTGCACCTCCAGGATGTGTAACCGGCCCGCGCGGGCCTGGTCCACCGTGTCCGCGGTGTCGCCGCTGGCGTACTGGTATCCGCTGCGTCCGCGGATGCGCTGATCGCCGCCGGAGCAGAAGGCCCAGCCACCATCTTTGGGGCTCGGACCGTTACCGGTGAGCAATACCGCGCCGACGTCTGGCGTCATCCTGGCGTGGTCGAGAGCCTGAAAGAGTTCGTCGACCGTATGCGGGCGAAACGCGTTACGCACCTCCGGCCGGTTGAACGCGACGCGGACGGTGCCCTGTTCGATATGCCGGTGGTAGGTGATGTCGGTCAGATTCTCGAACCCGGGTACGGGTCGCCACAGCTTCGGAGTGAACGTCACGCCTGTGATTATTGCTCGGCATCGGCCCCGCGCCGCCGCGCCGTCGGTCGCGGGTGGGTGCGATGGTTCCGACTTGACGGTGTAAAACCAGGCGTTACCGTGCAAGTATGAGCGAGCGAGTGAAGCCGGTTATCGACCGGAGTGCGGTGGACGAGTCCCGCTACGAGCAGCACGGGGGATTTCCCAAGGTCTCCCGCGCGCGGACCGGGCCCAACTTCGGTCCGTTCGTCGAGGCTATGCGGACGTTGCAAGATCTCGCGGTCTCGGTGGACGCGCCGGACGCGGTATACGGTGACGCGCTCGCGAAAGCCTGCGAGTTGATCGATCTGCTCGAGCCCCATCGGGCGCCGGAGTTGCAGGGCCCCGCGGGCCGAGCCGTCGAACTGCCCGGGCGTGGCAGCCTTCTGCTGCTGCCGTGGCAGGTTGTCGAGGCGGGGCCGGACGGCATCAGGATGACCGGAGAATTCCGCCGTTTCCATCTCGGCGGCAACGGCGCCGCGCACGGCGGCGTACTGCCGCTGCTGTTCGACGATCTGCTCGGAATGATCGTGCACTACGCGGGACGGCCGATCAGCCGCACGGCCTATCTGCACGTGAACTACCGGAAGATCACGCCGTTGGAAACGCCGCTGACCGTTCGCGGGCGGGTGGACCGGATCGAAGGGCGCAAAACTTTCATCATCGCCGAATTGCTCGATGAGCAGGGCAATCTGCTCGCGGACTGCGAAGGGTTGATGGTCCAGTTGCTGCCCTGGCAGCCGTAGCCGGGTGAATGCGGGCGCAGGTGCGTATAGTTTCCCTCGCTCGTTCATTGAAACTGATCCGGAGGAACCTGAAAGTGGTTGCAGCACTGTCTGAATCCCTGCTCGACGACGCCAAGCGCACGGCATTCCTTGCCGATGCCGTCGAGGTTCTTGATGCCGAGGTCTCGGACAAGGGTGGTGCGTCCGGCCTGGCGGTGAAGGGTGGTTACGCGGCGGTCAAGAAGATCAGCCCGTCGATCGTGTCCGACGCGCTGGAGTCGTTGGCGCCCAAGCTGGTCGCGCAGTTGGAGCCGTTCTGGCAGGAATACGCCGCGTCGGGCGCGGGCACCTTCGCCGACCTGCTGGTCGCCAAGTCCGACGAGGTCGCCGAGGCGCTGCTCGCGGTGACCGACGCGCGTGCCGAGTCGTCCACCCGCCCCGCACTGCAGAAGGTCTACTCCTCGATGCGTTCCTCGGCGAAGAAGAACGTCATCGAGGCGCTTCCTCGGGTCGGCGACCTGATCCAGAAGCACGCCAACTGATTCGGTGCGGCGTCGATCGCACATCGAGAGCGCGGACACGACTCGGCTCTCGATGTGCGCGCGCACGACGCCTCTGACGGTCCCCGGCCCGCCAGGGGCTCCGTCACCATCGACCACCACCGCGCGAGTTCTGACGCCGTTGGTGGTCCGGTTCGCGCCCAGGCGGCCGAAGCACAAGCGACCATAGTCGCGAGCCTCGGTCGCCGGTCGCGAGCCATCGAAGGGTCGCGAGTATGCGCCGCACAACAGACACCTCCTCCCAAGGGAGACTGCGCGGCCACTGTCTGGGAGGCTGGAGCCGTGAACCCGTCAACAGCACAAGCGCAGGTCGTCGTCGACGAACTCGCGCGCGGGGGCGTACGGGATGTCGTCCTGTGCCCAGGCTCCCGCAATGCTCCGCTGGCTTTCGCCCTGCAGGCCGCCGACGCGGCCGGCCGGCTGCGGCTGCACATGCGGATCGACGAACGGACGGCCGGCTTCCTCGCCGTCGGGCTCGCCATCGCGAGCCGTCTTCCAGTTCCGGTCGTGATGACCTCGGGAACCGCCGTGGCCAACCTCGGACCTGCCGTGCTCGAGGCGAACTACGCGAGGGTGCCGCTGGTGGTGCTCAGCGCCAACCGGCCCTACGAGATGCTCGGCTCTGGCGCGAATCAGACCGTCGAACAGTTCGGCCTGTTCGGTAGCCAGGTGCGCGCCGCCATCTCGCTCGGACTCGCCGAACAGGAGGCGAGTGACGCCGACCACGCGTCGTACGGACACCAGAACAGCCAGTGGCGCTCGACCGTCTGCCGTGTGCTGGCGGCGGCCCGTGGCACTCGTTCCGGCAACGCGGGCCCGGTGCACTTCGACATTCCCTTGCGTGAGCCACTGGTTCCGGATCTCGCGCCGAGCGAGTCCGCCCCGGCGGGCCGCGCGGGTGGGCATGCCTGGACCGAGACCCAGTACGCGACGCTGGACGTGCCACTCGACCTCGATCTCACCCCCGACACCGTCGTCATCTCCGGCCACGGCGCCGGACTTCGCCCGGAACTGGTGAATCTGCCGACCGTCGCCGAGCCCACCGCTCCCGTGCACGGCCCAGCGCTACACCCGCTCGTGTTGCCCTTACTGAAGCCGCGGCAGGCGATCATCACCGGGCGCCCTACGCTGCACCGGCAGGTCTCGAAGGTGCTCGCCGATCCGGACGTTCGGGTGTACGCGCTCACTACCGGCCCGCGCTGGCCCGACGTGTCGGGCAACGTACTCGGCACTGGAACGCGCGCGGTCACCAGCGGCACGCCCAGCGCCCGATGGCTGGCGCACTGCCGTGAGCTCGACGCGAAGGCCAATCAGGTGGTGCGCGCCGAACTCGCGCGTCATCCGAAGCCGACCGGACTGCACGTCGCGGCGGTCGTGATGGACGCGTTGCGTGCTGGCGACCAATTGCTGCTCGGCGCGTCGAACCCGGTGCGCGACGCCGCGCTGGTCTCGCCGCCGCGGCCAGGCGTCAAGGTGCTGTCGAATCGTGGTGTCGCGGGCATCGACGGCACGGTGTCCACCGCGGTCGGCGCCGCGCTACACCATGAGGGCCGCACCATCGCGCTGATCGGCGACCTCACCTTTCTGCACGACGCGTCCGGTCTGCTGATCGGGCCCGGCGAACCGCGCCCGACCGACCTGACCATCGTGGTCGCCAACGACGATGGCGGCGGCATCTTCGAGCTGCTGGAACAGGGCGATCCGCAATACGCGGGCGTGTTCGAGCGGGTCTTCGGCACCCCGCACGGAATGGATCTGGCCGCGCTGTGCGCCGCCTACCGCATTCCGCACCGCCAGGTCGATCCGGAGCAGCTGGCCGCCGAACTCATCGGGCACGCGCACGGCATGCGCGTGCTCGAGGTGGCCACCGAGCGGTCGAGCCTGCGCGAGCTACACGCGACAGTGCGGGCGAAGATCGCCTGACAAGGCTCGACCGGTCAGTATTCGAGGTCGGCCTCGTCGTCGAGCGGGACCGGAATCAACTGTTCGACCACGTCCGCCGGGTTCGCATCCCATTCGTTGCGCTCGATGAGCGCGAACTCGTCGCTGTCGTCCGGCCCGGGTACGTCATCGAGCGTCACCGGCTCGTCCGGGTACGCGAGAACCGACTGCTCCGCGAGATCGGCCTCCGGGACCGCATCCGTGATGGGATCTGTCATCGTGCACTCCTCTCCGCGTAGTACTCCCGATCGGCATACCCGGCGTGACACGCCACCATCGACCCGGGCACACCGAATCCGACAGCTTCGAGGATGCCCGCCGTACGGCTCCGGGGCAACCATGTCCGCGTGTCGGTTGGGGGTCAGCGGCACTCACTCATGGCGGCGGCAGCTCGGCGTGGCCACCAGCTTCGGCGCAGCAATGCGGGAACGACACGGTGGGCAGCGGTGGATCCGTCGGTGACCCCTATTCACCGTCGCGCTCGCCCGTTCCGTTCGCCGGGTGAGATCGCCTCCAACGCAATGGGCAATGTTCGCCCTCCGAGTCGGCGTTCTCGGCGTTTGGGGTGTCGTTGCCGGTGCGTTCCCGGATGGGGATGCGGTGGCGGATGGTGATCTTGTCGGCTCCGACGAGGACGTCTTTGACGAGCAGCCGCAGCACGCGTTGGCGTTCGGGGACTGTCGAGGCCTCAGCTTTGCTGTGGAGTTGGCCGAGGAATCCTTCGAGGTCGGCGGCGAGCGCGAGGTAGCCTTCACGGTCGGCGAGTTGGCTGTCGAGTGCTTGAATCTGGTTGTGTAGGTTGACTTCTCGTGCTCGCAGGTCCGGCATGCGGGAGCGCAACTCGTCGATGGTGATCAGTTGCTCACCGAATGCTTCGATCATGCGGGCGATCCCCGCACGAGCCTTGGCCAGTGCGGTGTCGAGCTGCTTGTGCTGCTTGATGACCGGGTCGCTGCTGCGTTCGGCGACGAGGCGATTGTCGATCTCGGTGCGGATCAGCTGTGGGTCGGCGAGCATCGCGGTGATGTGGTCCCAGACGACGGTGTCGAGGTAGTCGGCGCGGACCGGTTTGTTGGCGCAGACCCGCCCACCCTCGTAGCGGTAGTCGTCAGAGCCCAGGCACCGGTAGTAGTAGATCTTCTTGTTCGTGGTGCGGGTCGAGGTGCGGTACTAGCCGTATCCGCAGCTCGAGCATGCTGCCATGCCTTGCAGCAGCGAGGGGATCTTGCTGTTGCGCGAAGCGAATCGCTTGTTGTCGGTCAGGCGTTGGGTGACCCGGTCGAAGGTCTCTTCGGTCACGATCGCGGGCACTGGGATCTCGGTCCACTTCTTGCGGCGAACATGCCCTGGAACTGCACCAACAGCTGATCCTCCGGGGTGTCCCCGCGCGGGCCCTTGACGAACTCGACCCGGGTTCCGGCGCGAGTGAACTCCTCGATCAACAGTGCCTAGTAGGCGAATTTGCGGGCCAACCGGTCCGGGGAGTAGCACAGCACCACATCCACCCCGACCCCGGCGACCAGGTCACGCAACCGTTCCAGCGCCGGCCGGATGCGGGGTGGCCCCGGAGTGTCCTTCGTCTTCGAAGACCCACTCCGCGGGGACCTCAAGTCCCAGTTGCTCGGCGTGGGCGCGCAACGCTGCGGTCTGCGAGCGAATCGTCTCGTCCTTCTTCTGCCGGGCCGAAGACACCCGGGCGTATATCACCGCGCTCGTCATCAGGCGGTAGTCCTTCCTCCCAGGTCCGCGTGACGCGGGCCCGGCGATGTGGCACAAGAATGTCGTAAGCCACCGACAAATCCGTGGCCGCGTGGCGGTCGAAAACGAATTCCGTCTCGACCACCCTGTCGTTCACCTGCGCCGGGGCTGTGTGTGACCCCGCGCCAAGAAACCGATCAACGCCGCGGTGACCAGGGCGGAGATCGTGCCGCCCGACTCCTTGGCCCGCTCACGCACCCGAACAGCCAGCGCCGCAGGAACTTTGACGGTGAACACCACCATCTCCTCCGGAACGACCACCCGACCGCCCGACGCGGCTCGCTCCACATACCGGCGAGCTTGCCGTGACGAGCAGTCGAATTCGGCCGCCAACACCCGCGCAGCCTCAGCACCCGCCTCCAACAACCCCACCGCCGTGTTGACCCGAAGCGCGAATTCCACAGCGCCACAACGACTATCAGCAACACGCATGACACAAAGATAACAACAGACATGTCACATCGCCCCCGCGATGCGCCGAAGACGTTCCAGCCGCCGGTAGTTCAGCGTGACATCGAAGCAGAAATTGCCCATTGCGTTGGAGGCGAGAGGACGGCGCTCACCCACCCAAGCATCGCTTGATTGTGCTATCCGGGGGTCGAGACTGGTAAGGATCCGTATTCAACTGGTCTGTATCCCCCGTCTTGAGGTGCTGCCGCGCTCTCCCTCAGCGGGAGAGCTTGCCCCGTAATCCTTGGTCGCTTCCCAACTACCCTCAAAAGGCTCTGATGTCGGTGGGGCGCTTCATAATTCGCGGCATGACGAATAGGATCCGCAACCCGTGCGGAACGATCAATGACACACCGAACCGACAGCGTACTCCTCGGGTGAGTGGATTGTCTTGGCCGACAGCACCTCTCTACCAGCAGTTCCGCTGTCCCAATTCACCACCCCCCACCCAGTTGATGAACCAGCCCACTCGGCTAACTGCGCGGCCTTGGTACTAGGAGGGCTGAAGATTGCTGGGTCCGTGAATCCGAGAGTACGTCCAGCCAGCTCTTCCCGTCACAGGACGTTGAATCCCGCATCCACCGGAAGCGTCACACCAGTGACATACCGTGCAGCATCAGACGCAAGCCAGACTACCGCACTGCTGATGTCTCGCGCGTCAACTGCCTCGACCGGCAGCGCATTCCGCATCATGGCCGCATCCTCCGGATGTTGGGTGTAATAGGAGTAAAGATCAGGGTTCTCAACCATCGGTGTACGCACGCCGGTCGGGTGCACTGTGTTGACCCGGATGGAGTGTTTGGCTAGACGAACAGCGTACGCTCGCATCAGTCCGACAACCCCGTGCTTGCTGGCTGTGTATGCCAGAGTTGCCGGGGTACCGGTGGCGCCAACCAAACCTTTCAGGCCGGCTGTCGAGCTGATGAGGATGATCGAGCCGCCGTATCCGGCTTCGAGCATATGAGGAAGGCACGCCTCGACGGTGTGCCAGACACCCGTCATGTTGATGTCGACAGTATCTTGCCAGATCTGCTCGTTCGACGTTCCTTCGGTCGGCCGAATCGTCGACACCCCGGCATTCGCGACCACGATGTCAAGCCTGCCGCCGAAGTCTGCCACGGCCTTCGCGACGCTGTCAGACAAGGCAGCTCCGTCTCGGACATCGGCTTGCACGCCGACGGCTCGCTGACCTGCTCGCTCAACCAGAGAGACTGTTTCGGCGAGCTCATCAGGGGTTGCCATCGGGTAAGGCATCGAGGCGATCGGTTCGCAGATGTCCACGGCAACGATGTCCACCCCCTGCTCAGCCAGCCGCATCGCGTGTGAACGCCCTTGCCCGCGTGCGGCACCAGTGATTACAGCAACTTTTTCGCTTACGCCACTCATGGTTTTCTCTCTTCTCATGGTTTCTCTCTTTGCGTGAGGTTCCCCGAATGGTGGACAGGGGATTATGCAGGTGTAGGGACCGCTGCGAGTGATTGTTCATAAACGATCGGGCAATCACCCCGATCGATGAATGACGGCGTTGGGTGTTGTGCCGATTCATCTATTTGTCAACTGCGGCAACAAGTTCAATTTTGTAGCGTAGAAACGTGCCGGTAGTAGTACTCGTATTCGAACGCCGACCACAGCGATTTGGCGGCGGCGTTTTCCCGGCATATTCCGATGGTGCCTATCGACTGGTGCAGGCCATGACGGTGGCAAGCCGAAGCGGTGTATAGGCTGCCGCGGCCGGCATGTAGAACGACCTCGCGGCCGTGTCCACCGCGTGTGGCACCGTCATGTCCAGGGTGTCGGTGACCAACTCGGTGCGTATATGATCGGCCACCAATCAGCCCAGCACTCGTTTGGAATGCTCGTTCCGGGAGGTTCCCGGGTGCGGCACTAGATCCCTACGGTCGTACTTTGCCTCGACCCTGTAGGAGAATCCCGAAGAACGGAGAAGACTAGGGGCCATTGATCACCAGGTGACGGGAAGCCGTTCCGGACCGCGGGTGAGCTTCCCTTGCTTCCAAGGAATTTCGTCGACCGACGTAGCGAGCGCCAGATTCGGGAACCGCTGCGGCAACATGGTGAACAGCACCCGCAACTGCATCCGGGCCAGCTGGGCGCCCAGGCAATGGTGCACCCCATGCCCGAAGCCGATGTGCGGATTCGGATTTCGCTCCAGATCGAGCCGATCGGCGTCGGGGAACGCCTCCGGATCACGATTCGCGGAAATGATCGACAGCACGACGGTGTCGTCTTTGCGCACGGTAACTTCACCGAATTCCACATCGGTGGTCGCCACATACGGCAGGCCGCTTCCGCTCCCCAACGGGACATAGCGCACGAGTTCCTCGACCGCAGTAGGCACCAGCTCGGGATGGTCACGGAGCCGACCGTACTGGTCTTCCTCGGTGAGTAGCACGTACAGCGAATTGGCCATTTGGTCGGAGGTCGTGTCGAAATCTGCTGCCAGCAGAGTGATTCCGAAGGTGACCAGCTCGTCGTCGGTGAGCCTGCCCTGATCGTCATGAGCCCGGACCAACGCGCCGATCAGATCGTCGGTGGGATGGGCCCGCCGCTGCTCGACGATGCCGCGCACGTAGTCGGCCAGCTGCATCAGCGCGGCCATACCCTGCTCGGGTTGCACGGAAGTGATGCTCAGCAGGTCTCTAGCCCACTCACGGAACACATCCCGGTCGGACTCCGAGACACCGAGTAGGTCGCCAACGACCAACGCCGGGAAGCGCTCGGCCACCTCTGATATGAAATCGGCTGGCGTGCCGCAGCTTTCCATTCGATCCAGCAGCTGCGCCAGAATCTTCTCCGTACCTCTACGCAACTGCTCCGCGCGACGGACAGTGAACTCCCGCGCCACGATGCCTCGGATCCTGGTGTGATGCGGTGGATCCATACTGGGGATCGTCGAATTCGGCGGTGGCACAGGCGTCATCCGAGGCCTACCCGGCTCACATGCCAGTGCCCGGCTGAACCGGTTGTCCGTCATGATCGCCCGGATATCTGCATAGCGAGTCACCAGCCATGCGGTACCCCCCGGCAGTTGGACCGGCACAATCGGAGAATGCGTTCGAAGACGGGCATATTCGGGCTCGATCTCGAGCCCCGGTTGCATGGTGAACGGAAAGATGAGCTGTGCGTCCAATGCACGCGGCATCAGTACTCCTCGGGAAACAGAGACCGCCCGGTGGCGACCTCGACGATCGTGATGGCTTCGGTTGGGCAGCCCAGGGCGGCCAAGTGGATTTCTTCGCCGGCGCGACATGGTGAAGCCACGGGCCGTGAGCGGTCGCCATCCAGCACGAATGCACCGCCCGACGCCGCGATGCACAAACCCGACCCCAGGCACGCGTCACGATCGACAGCGATTTCCCAGTCACTCATAAGTTCCCTTGCTTCTTGCGCGAAAGACTCTCGATACCTATGAATTCCTCGAATGCTGACACCCTGAATACCCTCACCTTTGGATACCCCACTGTTACCGATAGAAGATCGAAATAACTGCACGATGGTCGGGTCTGCCGAAAATATGCACAGGCATTGACTCACGAACTATGCGAATCGACGGCAGTCGCTCAAGCCGCACGATACATACGTGTGACCTCGCTCCGCCTGTTCGAAAACGTCATGGATCGGGTCTGCACCGTGCGACAGTGCGGACCTCCGCTGGCTCGAGTATCTCGACCGGCCCGGCACCAGCCATGTCCAGCCCTAAGACCTCATCCTCCCAACGCTATGTCCTGCCACCCGTATGTCGACGTCATTTCAGCTGCTCAGCAAGCCTCACAGCGATGCTGACATACCCAAGCCCGCAACAGGTATTAGGGAATACCCTACGATCCACCCGGCTACACGAGTCCGGTCATGACCTTGTCCGGTTCCGGCGGTCAAGTCCCGAGTTTTATTGAGTCCGATCGGGGCCGCGTGACACCGGTCGGAGCGTCATCGGCCGCGATTACATGCGCAACCTATCCCGGAAAAGGCACCCAACAGCGGGCCGCATTCGGCCAGCGCGTCGCGCATCCTGTTCTCGGCCTGGCTCAGCTTCGCCGAGATCGCCTGATCGAACAGCGCCACCACCTCGTCGAGCACGTCGGTGCCCGACTGCGCCAGCAGCGTCAACAGGGTCGGATACCTGCGCTGCGGGTCACGCCGCTCCAACGCCTGCCCGGTCAGACGGCACCCCATCGTGGCCAGAAACCGGCGCCGCTCCGCCGGCAGAACCGAGAGGTCCAAACGGTCCGCACCAAGATTGCGCAGAAACCCGAGCTTGTCGACCTCGGCCTTCACCGCCGCCGCGGATGCTTCCACCGCGCCGGTGGTCAGCCACCGGAAGCACAGCAGCGGCCCGACCCGCACCCGATGCCCGAAGATCCCGATACCCTGCGCACCCTCGGCGGGATCGCGAAACTACTTGGCCTGGACGGTAAACCGTGCGCCAATACCGCGACCTCATCGACGAACAATGCGAACACGAAGACCGCGCCGCTTCTACCGCACCCGCGACGTCGTCGAGGTCCTCAACGGCCGGCCCGGAGGCGGCCGCGCACTACGGCGCGTCTACTCGGACCGATGAATTCTGTCGGACTACCGCGTCTCACCATGCGGAGATGTCACCGCCCTCAGGAGTTTCGATGAACCCCGAATTCGATTTCGAGCCAGCCGCTACCGCGCTAGCGGCAGTCGTCGGCGGCATTACCGACGATCAGCTCGGCGTTCGGACGCCGTGCGTCGACACCACTGTGGGTGACCTGCTTGTCCACGTCGTCGACCTGACCGAGGCTTTTCGACAGGCTGCCACCAAAAAGCGGTCGGTGGCTCCGTCGCGCCGAATTCGGTGCCGGCCGATCTGCTCGTGACCGACTGGCGCGACCGAATTCCCGCCCAACTGAAGGGTCTTGTCTCCGCGTGGCGCGAACCCGCGGCATGGGACGGTGTTACCGAGGCGGGCGGCGTCTCGATGCTCGCCTCGGTGATGGCTGTGGTCGCGCTGGACGAATTGGTCATCCACTGTTGGGACCTCGCTGTGGCAACTGGTCAGCAATCCAACTTTGCTGCTGCCGACCTCGCGGTACTTATCGAATTCCTGCGCGATACGCCGCCCGAAGGCGCGCCGGGTCTGTTCGGCCCGGTGGTACCTGTCCCGGCCGATGCGTCTGTGCTGCACCGGATTCTGGGCCGCACCGGGCGTGATCCGGGCTGGATCGCCTAGTCTGCGTCGAATCCGACCGAGGGTGCCGCGACAGTGTTTCAAGACGGCGGACGGTGCCCGGATCGATGCGCACCCACCGAACTCGAGTCACAGAGTTTGCTGGGCGCGATCGTTTCCGTATCGGTGACGAACACCCCGGCCCGTGCTGCGCATGTGGCGGCTGCGGCTGCGGCGCGGATCGTCGTGTCGTCGATGGGGTCGCCGCTGGCGAGCAGGCGATAGTAGAGCGGTCCGGCGACGGCGGACAGGACGGCTCGGGCGTCGGTGCCGGGAGGGGCCTCGCCGCGGCGGATGGCAGCCGTGATGCAGGGAGCCCATTCGGTGAGTCGGATGTCGTAGAACCGGCGAAGCGCGGCGGCGGCGGTCTCGTCGCAGGTAGCGGCCGCGATGACAGCCCGAAACAATCGTCCTTGGCGAGGGGCAATCAGGGTCTCGGCGACCAGGCGGGCGTTGGTGGTGAGATCGGCGAGCAGTGTGCCGGTGTCGACGTGCGAAAGGGATTGTTCGGCCATGTCCGCCAGTAGGTCGGTGACCAAGCCTGCCGGGGTGCGCCAGCGCCGGTAGACGGTGGTCTTGCCCACCTCGGCCGCGGCGGCGACCTCGCCCAGATCCAATGCGCCGAAGCCGCGTTCGGCGAGCAGATCGCCCGCGACGCGCAGCACTGCCGCGCGGATCCGCGCGGTCCGTCCGCCAGGGCGAACCGAACCGGGTGCGGGCTCGTCGTGATCCATAACGGGACTCCAGTTTCATTTAATGCCGAGTGGGCGTATCGTCTCGATGGTTAATGGGACAATAGACCCCTTAGGAGTTCTTATGGAGTACCGGCGGCTCGGCGCATCAGGTCTACTCGTCCCGGCCCTGAGCTTCGGCGCCGCCACCTTCGGCGGTCGCGGCGCATTGTTCAGCGCCTGGGGCGATACCGACGCCGAACAGGCGCGGAGGTTGGTCGACATCAGCCTGGAGGCCGGCGTCACCATGTTCGACACGGCCGACGTGTATTCCGACGGAAACTCCGAAGAAGTGCTCGGCGCCGCTATCAAGGGCAGGCGCGATCAGGTGCTGCTGTCCACCAAGGCGTCCTTGCCGACCGGTCCCGGCCCTGTGGACGCCGGGTCGGGCCGGGCCAGGCTGGTCACGGCGGTGGAGGCTTCGCTGCGCAGGCTGGGCACCGAGTACATCGACCTGTTCCAGTTACACGCCTTTGACGCCGGAACCCCCGTGCACGAAGTCGTCACAGCTATGGACGACCTGGTGCGCGCGGGCAAGATCCGATACGTCGGCGCGTCGAACTTCGCGGGCTGGCAACTCATGAAATCGCTTGCTGCCGCCGACCGGAATGGCCTGACCAGGTATGTCGCGCATCAGGTCTACTACTCGCTGGTCGGGCGCGACTACGAGTGGGAACTCATGCCGCTCGGGCGGGATCAGGGAGTCGGCGCGGTCGTCTGGAGTCCGCTCGGCTGGGGCAGGCTCACCGGCAGAATCCGCCGCGGCCACGCCCTTCCGAAAGGCAGCAGGCTGCACCACACCGCCGAGGCAGGTCCGCCGGTGGACGACGAGAAACTCTACGACGTGGTCGACGTCTTGGACGAACTCGCCGCCGAGACCGGGAAGACGGTTGCGCAAATCGCCCTCAACTGGCTGCTGCGCCGCCCCACCGTCTCGACGGTCATCGTCGGCGCCCGCAACGAGGACCAGTTGCGGCAGAACCTCGGCGCCGTCGGCTGGGAACTCGAAGCCGACCAGATCGCGCGTTTGGACAAGGCCGGCGCCACCACCCCGCCCTACCCCTACTACCAGTACTATCGCCTCGCCGACTTCGCCCGCCTGAACCCGCCCCTGGTGTGAGCGAATCTGGTGTCACGCTCGCGATCGCGACACCGTGCAGCCGATCGCGATGAGCCGCGGTCGGTGCGGCGAGTCAGTAGACATCTCGAACATAGCGTTTTTCGGCGATCAGCTGCTTCTTGAAAGCGAGGGCGGCGTCCTCATCGAGCTTGCCGTGCACGCGAGCGATCCGCAGCAGGGCCTCGTCGACGTCCTTGGCCATGCGTTCGGCATCACCGCAGACGTAGAAGTGGGCGCCGTCGCGCAGCCAGGACCACAGTTCGCCACCGTGCTCGATCATGCGGTGCTGCACGTAGATCCGCTCCCGCTGGTCGCGGGAAAAGGCAAGGTCGAGGCGGGTCAGGAAGCCTGAGCGAAACATGTCCTCCAGTTCGGCGCGGTAGTAGAAATTCTGTGCCGCGTGCTGATCGCCGAAGAACAGCCAGTTACGTCCGAGACAGCCCAACGCCCTGCGTTCCTGGAGGAAGCCGCGAAACGGCGCGATGCCGGTGCCCGGACCTACCATGATCATCGGCGCGCCTTGGTCGGCAGGTGGACGGAAGTGCGGCGCTCGCTGCAGAAAGATCGGCACCGCCGCGTCCGCGCGTCCGGCGCCCACTCGGTCGGCGAGAAACGTGGAGCACACCCCACCGCGCCGGGCGGCCGACCCGATGGCCGCCGGGTCACCGTAGCGCACCACGCTGACGGTCAGTTGTATCTCATCCGGGCTGACCAGCGGGCTCGACGAGATCGAATAGGTGCGCGGCTGTAGCTTCTTCAGCGTACCGAGCCACTCGACCAGGTCCGCGCGCACCGGGAAGTCCCGCAGCACGTCGACGGCCTGGCGGTCCCACAGGTAGTTCTCCAGCTCGTTCCGGTTGTCTTTGCGCAGCAGTTTGGCGAGCTGGTTGCTGTGGTTGCGCTCGGCGAGGAACCCGAGCAAGTCATGACTCACCTTGGTGATGTCGTAGTGCGCGTGCAGCGCCTCGGCGAGTGGCAATTCGTGGTGGTCGACCTCGATGATGCGGCGGCCGTCGAGCCCGGTGGCCGACAGCCACTCCGCGACGAGCGACGAGCTGTTCACCGGCCAGATGCCCAGCGAATCGCCCACCTGGTATCCGACATCGAGCCCGTTCAGGTCGAACCCGAACTGGCGCACCTCTTTCGGCGAGCTCTGCTCGGACAACAGTTGGTTGCGTATCAGCGCAGCGCGCAGCGGCGCAGCGCGGGTGAACGGCGTGGACCTGATCCGGGTGTGGTCGAGCATCGGGTCGGCGGCAGGCGACTGCTCAGTGGTCACTGCGCTGCGGCTCGCCGTGCGCCCGGCACCGTTTCCGGTCCGCACAGGGGGATCGGCGGGGGAGTCGCCCCGCTCATCGGCGTGACTGTCGCCGAACGCGACGAGGACGTCTTCGAGCCAGTCCGCCGCCGCGTCCGCATAGTCCGGTTCGTTGTCGACGCGCGGTAGCAGCCGCGTCGCGCCGAGTTCGGCCAGCTTCTCGTCGAGTTTGCGACCATACCCGCAGAAGTCGTCGAACGCGGAGTCGCCGAAGGCGAACACCGCGTATCGCACACCGGTCAACCGGATCGCGGCGGCGGCCAGCCGATTCCAGAAATCGGCTCCGTTGTCCGGCGGACCTCCGTCGCCGAAGGTGCTGCTGATCACCAGCACGTCACCGGTCACCGCGCTCAGCTCGCAGGAGTCCAGGTCGAGCAACCTGGGGTGAAAGCCCCCTTCGGCAAGGCGCGCCGCTGCCCGCGCGGCGAATTCCTCCGCGGTGCCGGTCTGCGACGCCCACAACACGGTGATCGCATGCTCCTGCGCGTCATTCACCGCAGTCGTCGGCACTGCTGCGCGCGAATATATTCCGGCAAGCAGCCCATCGATCCACACCTTGCTGCGCGCGGAAATCGGCGCCGATTCCGGAACCACCGGCTGGCCGGACACCGTAATCGACTGTAGTGCGGCGAGATACCCGCTCAGGTAGACGCGTTCGGTCTCGCTCAGCGTGGGCGGTGTGGCGCTGTCGAGTCCGAGCACGGCGGCCAACGGGTGCGCTGAGGACGCGTGCGCAAGCGTGGCCGGGGTGTCGGGCATGGTCGCGACCCGCCGCAAAGCCACGGCGCATGCCTTGAACTCGGGCTGGAGTGACGCCGGGTCGACCGCGTCATTGGTGACCGCGTTGATGGTCAGGTACTCGCCCTGCTCGTCGTTCCAATGGAATGGGGCGAAGCAATCGCCCGGACGAACTCGGTCACTCACCTCCACGGGCAACACAGCCCGACCGCGGCGCGAAGCGATCTCGAGCTGATCGCCCGCGCGCAGACCGAGTCGTTCGGCATCGGCGGGATGCACCTCGACGAACGGGGCGCCGGTCAGTCTGCTCAGCTTATCGATCTTTCCGGTCTTGGTCATCGTGTGCCACTGATGCTGTAGGCGACCGGTGTTGAGCAGGAACGGGTAGTCGTCGTCCGGCATCTCCTCCGGAAGCAGGTGCGGACGCGGCCAGAACACCGCGCGACGTGTCGGCGTGGCGAACGCGAGCCGAGGCCGATGCCCGTTCGCGTCGAGGAAAAGCTTTTGGCTGACACCGTCGTTGCGGTATCTGATCGGATTGCGCCTGTGTCCGGGCTCCGCGCACGGCCACTGCATCGGTCCCGCACGCAGCGCTGCGTAACTCACGCCGCGCAAGTCGTAGCCGGTCGCGGGATTCGCGAATTGTTTTATCTCGGCGAACACTTCCGCACTGGAGCCGAAGTGGAAACCAGGGAACCCCATGGCGGCAGCGATGTCGGCGATCAGTCGCCAATCCGGCCGCGCGGCGCCGATCGGCGGGACCGACTTTTGCAACAGGGTCAGATTGCGTTCCGAATTCACCATGATCGCATCGGATTCCGCCCACAATGTGGCGGGCAGCAGCAGGTCGGCGTAGGCGTTGGTCGCGGTATCGGTATAGGCGTCCTGGACGATCACCAGTTCGGCTTCCTCCAGGCCCGCGATCACCTGTCGTCGATTCGGCACGGTGGCAACGGGATTGGTGCAGATAATCCAGGCCGCCCGGATCTCTCCCGTCGTCATCGCGCGGAACATGTCGATCGTTCCCGGCCCGGCTTCGGTGCGCAGTGTCCCGGGTTCGAGGCCCCATGCGGTCTCGACGAATTCACGGTCGGTGGGGGACAGGAGGCTGCGCTGGCCGGGCAGTCCCGGCCCCATGTAACCCATTTCGCGTCCGCCCATGGCATTCGGCTGCCCGGTGAGTGAGAACGGGCCGCTGCCGGGGCGACAGATGGCGCCGGTGGCCAGGTGCAAGTTGCACAGTGCGTTGGTGTTCCAGGTGCCGTGCGTGGATTGATTGAGTCCCATCGTCCACAGCGACATCCACTCGCCGGCCTCGCCGATCCACCGTGCGGCGGTGCGGATGTCGGCTTCAACGAGTCCGGTGATCTCGGCGACCCGCTGTGGCGGATAGTCGGCGAGGAACTCCGGCATCGCTTCCCAGCCTTCGGTGTGCTCGGAGATGAACCCCGCATCGATGTCGCCATTCGTGACCAGCAGGTGCAGCAGTCCGTTGAGCAAGGCGAGATCCGTGCCCGGCGCGATCTGGAGGAAGAGGTCGGCTCGGACGGCGGTCTCGGTGCGGCGCGGGTCGACCACGATCAACTTCGCCCCCACCGCGAGCCGTTCGGCCATCCGCAGGAACAGGATGGGATGACAGTCGGCCATGTTCGCGCCGATCACGAAGAACAGGTCCGCGTGCTCGAAGTCGTCATAAGAACCGGGCGGCCCGTCCGCGCCGAGCGACTGCTTGTACCCGGTCCCCGCGCTGGCCATGCACAACCTGGAGTTCGCCTCGAGGTGCACCGTCCGCAGGTACCCCTTGGCCAGCTTGGTCGCGAGGTACTGCGCCTCCAGTGACATCTGCCCGGAGACATACAGCGCGATCGCGTCCGGACCGTGCTCGTCCAGGATCGCCCGGAGCCGGGTCGCCGCCTCGTGCACCGCGTCGTCGACCGGAAACGGCACCGGGACCTGGCCACGCTCGGAACGCCGGTAAGCGGTCTGCATGCGTCCGGTGCTGCGCATCAACTCGGCGTGCGTCGCACCCTTGGTGCACAGCTTGCCGGCGTTGGCCGGGTGTAGTTTGTCGCCGGCGACCTTGGCGATTACCGGGTTACCCGCGTCGCCGGGGGCGGTCTGCACCGTGATTCCGCAGCCGACGCCGCAGTACGAGCACGCCGTACGGGCGGTGCCGCCGCTGCGGCTGGTCAGTGCGTCGGACATACCTCCGATCATGCTGACCGCCGATTGCGCGGAATTTACCGCGCGTTAGCGGCAGGTGACATTCCGCCGCACCGCCGCACCATTCGTTGGTGAGGTGTGACGAGGGTCTCCGGCTCAGCCGAGTTTGTATGCCCGATGCAGGGCCACGATGCCGCCGGTGAGGTTACGCCACTGCACCGACGCCCACCCGGTGGCCGCGATCCGCATCGCGAGTTGGCGCTGATTCGGCCAGGCCCGGACGGATTCGGCCAGGTAGACGTATGCGTCTGGATTGCTGCTCACGGTGCGCGCTACCGCGGGCAGTGCCTTCATCAGGTATTCCATGTAGAGCGTGCGTAACACCGGGAAGGTAGGGGTGGAGAACTCGGACACCACCAGCCTGCCGCCGGGCTTGGTGACGCGCAGCATCTCGCGCAGCGCGAGATCGGCGTCGACGATATTGCGCAGCCCGTAGGAGATGGTCACCGCGTCGAACGAGTCGTCCGCGAACGGCAGCGCCGTCGCGTCGGCCGCTACCATCGGCACCCTGCGGAACTGCCCGGCGGCCAACATGCCCTGCGAGAAGTCGGCGGCCAGGCACCACGCGCCGGACTTCTGTAACTCCAGCGTGGACACACCGGTGCCGGCGGCCAGGTCGAGCAGACGCTCACCCGGCCGTGGCGCGAGCGCCTTGCGGGTCGCCCGACGCCAGTAGCGATCCTGACCGCCGGAGATGATGATATTGGTCAGGTCGTATCGCCGTGCGACACCGTCGAACATCGACGCGACCTCGTGCGGCTGCTTGTCCAGCGAAGCCCGATACGATTGCGTTTTCGCCACGCCACTGACACTAACTTGCTCGCCGGGACGTATTCAGCGTGGCACGACGATTGTGGCCGCGCGACCGCGAGACGAGCGGTGTTCAGGCTGTATGCGGCAACCGAATCCGTGCCCCGGTCACCTCGGCGTAGTGCCCCACCAACTCGGTGCAGACGGCGGGCCAGGTCCGCGACAGCACCGACTTCCGCGCAGCCCCCGCGAATTTGGTGCGCAGGGCCGGATCATGCAACGCCGCGACGGCGCTCGGCAGCAGCTCGCAGAATCGGTCGACAGGCAGGAGGTAGCCGTTTCGGCAGTGCGCGATCAGGTCGCGCGGCCCGCCCGCGTCGGGGCCGATCACCGGAACGCCCGAGGCCAGCGCTTCCTGCACGCCCTGGCAGAACGTCTCGTGCTCACCCGCGTGCACCATCACGTCCAAGCTCGCGTACGCCCTGGCCAAGTCGGCACCGCCGAGCTCGCCGGTGAATACGGCGTTCGGCATCAGACGGGTCAGTCGGCGGCGCTCCGGCCCGTCGCCGACGATCACCAACTGGATGTCGGGATCGGCGGCGAGCACCGCCAGTCGTTCGACATGCTTCTCCGGCGCGAGCCGCCCCACGAAGCCGACCAGCAACTTCGCCGGCCCGCGCCGCCAGGCCTCGCGCAGCGCCGCGGACCTGGCCGATGGTGTGAAGCGCGCGATGTCCACACCGCGGCCCCATCGGTGCACGCGGGGGATGCCGTGCCCGGCCAGGTCCTCGGCCGCGGCCCGGGACGGTGCGAGGGTGCGGGTGGCGCCCTCGTGGATGCGCCGAGTCCACCTCCACGCCGCGCGGCTCGCCAGCCCCAGCCCGTAGCTTTTGGCGAACCCAGCGACATCGGTCTGGTAGACCGCCACCGTCGGCAGGTCCAAGCGCAGCGCCGCGCCGAGACCGCCGGCGCCGAGTAGGAACGGCGAAGCCAGGTGCACCACGTCGGCGTCGAAGTGGGCGATGGCCGAGATGATGCCCGGCTCCGGCAGCCCGACCGGCAACGAGCTGATCTTCGGCACGTTCACCGCGGGCACCCGGTACACCGGGAAGCGTCCGTGTCCGCGCAGGGCAGGGCGGAGTCCGCGCGGCGTGTCCGGCGCGATGACCATCGCGTCGTGCCCGTGCCGGTCCAGGTGCTCGAGCACCCGCAGCACCGAATTGGCGACGCCGTTCATGTTCGGCAGAAACGACTCCGCAACGATCGCTACACGCACCCGCCCAGCCTGACCTGCACAATGTGCCAGGCCGTCACACCGGTGTGAAGAGCGCGGAAAGTTCCGGCGAACTGTCGGGGAGGTCAGACCGCCGGCACGAGTCTGCGTTTGTACGCGCGGGTGAGCAGCCACAGCGCCGGAAGTGTGAGCAGCCAGACCACGACGATGACCGACAGGGCCGGCGGGACCGCGACGCGCATGTCGCGGCCTTCCACCCGCACCAGGTCGGGATCAGCGCGGTTGTACTCCACCCGGATGCGCTCACCCGCGGTGAGGTTGGTCGGATACAAGACGCCGACCTTGGGGTTATGTGTCTCGCCGTCGGGTGTGACGTACATGACCGCCGAGCGCAGCCGGCCCGCCGACAGCACCTCGGCGGTGGTGCTGCCTTTGTCGGAACTGATCAGATAGTCGTTGCGCCACGCGGCCAGCACCAGCAGTCCGACGAGCACGCTGATCACCGTCGCCGCGGTCAGCACCCCGATCCTGGCCCGCCGCAGACGGATCGACCGCCGCGTGGACTCGCTGGTTTCCGACACCGCCACAGGCTACCGGCTCGACTACGGTGGCGGCCATGTCCCGAAAATTCCACTTCACCGTGCCTTATGCCGTCCCGGTCGAAGATCTCCACCGGGCAATCACCACCGACGACGCTTGGCAGACGCGCTTCGCGGTGGCCGAGACGGCGACCCTCGATCTGTCGCATCCCGACGGCGCCGACTCCATTCGCATCCACATGACCGAAAAGGCCCCGGACGACAAGATTCCGGGCCTCGTGCGCAAGGTGCTCACGAGCGAACTGACCTTCTCCCGCGTCGACAACTGGCAGCCGCTCGACGGCGCCGTGGCCAAGGGCACCTTCGAGATCGCCACCGGCGGAATCAAAACCGAGATGTCCGGGACCTACGAGATGCATCCCACCGCAGAAGGTTCCGAGATCGAGGTGATCGGCAGCGTGCGGGTCAAGGTTGCTCTGGTAGGTAAAGCCATAGAGCCGCTCGCCGAGAAGCTGCACCGGAGGGTGCTGGCGGGCGAGTGCCACTCCATCGAGGAGTGGTTGGATACTCGGCCCGACGCCTGAGCGCCCGAGACGCACCAGTCGCCCGCAACGGCCCGGTGGGCGAACCCGTCGCGGATACCTGGCGCGCGGATCAGGCGAAGTCTCCCGGGGAGAACTCCTTCGGCTCCACCAACACCAGCCAGTTCCCGGAGTTGTCCCGGATGATCGCCTCGATCCCGTAGGGCCGATCGGCGGGCGGCTGGATGAACTCCACCCCTTTGGCGGTGAGTTCCTCGAAGGTTTTCTGGCAGTTCTCGGTCCGCAGGCCGAGTGAGCCGTGCGTGCCGCTGGCCAGCGCGCGCCGAACCGCGTCGGCGTAGTTCTCGTCCAACGGCGGGCCGGGGAGCATCAGCGTGATCTCCAACTCCGGGTGCGCGGGATGCGCGACGGTGACCCAACGGAAGCCGTTGTCGCCCATCATGACATCGGCGGTCTCGACGAATCCGAGCTTGTCGAGATACCACTGCTTGGCTGCGTCCTGATCCGTGACATACACCGTGACCAGGGAGACATTCGTAATTGTCGTCATGCGACCAGGCTAGGGCGGGCGCCGAAGCGCAGGCTTCTCCGAAATTGCGGTGTTATGCCTCAGGCGGGGCGGTGCTGGTCAAATGGGACGCTTGCGATCCGACAATCCGTGCATGAACACGAAGCAGCCGGGAATCCGAGGGGCGCCGTCGGCGAACTTCGCCTGGTACTGCGAGGGAGTGACCCCGACAAGCTGGCGAAACTTGCTGCTGAACGAGCCGAGGCTGCTGTATCCGACCACCATGCACACTTCGGTGACAGTCAGGTTGGTCGCCCGCAGCAGATCCTGTGCGCGCTCGATGCGTCGCTCGGCCAGATACGCGGCGGGAGTCGATCCGTAAACCGCGGCGAAGGCGCGCAGGAAGTGGTATTTGGACACGCCGGCGGCCGCCGCCAGCTCGGTCAGGTTCAGTGGTTGCGCGTAATGGCGGTCGGCGAGGTCCTTGGCGCGGCGCAGGTGTGGAAGCAGAGACAGCGTCGGTCGACCCGCCATCCATTGTCCGTCCGTCACACCCACCGCAACCTCCTACGTGAATGGCTGCAGTTCGTCGAAGCGCATGGACCCGCGTCCCGCGGTGCGCCAAGCCCGTGCGGTCAGGTCCACGTCCTCGTCGGTGACGAGGTTGCCCATCACGCGCACCGCCGTACGTTGCAGATACTTCGAGCGCATCACGGGGGGACCGGCTAGCGGAACCACCCGGGGGTGAGTGGCCAGGCCCGCGATTCTGCGGGCGACGGAGAAGGTGCGACCGTAGCGCGCCCGCAGCAGCTGCGGCCAGATGCTCGTGAAATCCGGCTCGTCCAGCAGTTCGGCCAGCATATGGCCACCTTCGAGGCCGTAATCGATACCTTCACCGTTGAGCGGGTTCACGCAGCCCGCCGCGTCGCCGACCAGCACCCAGTTGCGTCCGGCGACATGCGACACCGCGCCGCCCATGGGCAGCAGCGCCGACGCCACCGCACGCAGCGGGCCTTCGAAGTCCCACTCCGCTCGGCGCAGCGAGGTGTAGTGCTCGAGCAGCGGTTTCAGCGCGATGTGCGACGGTCGCTGCTCTGTCGCCAGGGACCCGACACCAATATTGACCTCGCCGTTGCCGAGTGGAAAGACCCAGCCGTATCCGGGAACCAGTTCGCCGGCGGCGTCGCGTAATTCCAGATGCGAACTGATCCACGGGTCGTCGCTGCGGCCGGACCTGATGTAGGCCCTGGCCGCGGTGCCGTAGGCGTACTGCCGGTGCCACGTCCGGCCGAGTAGCCGTCCGACCGATGAGCGCACGCCATCGGCGACCACCAACGTGCGGCACGCGATCGTTCGCGCGCCGTCGGCCGTGCGTACCGTCACCCCGGTGACCCGGTCGTCCGCGCGGGTGACATCGACCACCTTTGTCCCGTCGAGCATCCGTGCGCCGGACTTCACCGCAGTCTCGCGTAGCTTGTCATCGAGTTCGGTTCGCGGAATGGCACTTCCGTACGTCGGAAAGGAACCGCTCGGCCAACGCAGCAGGGCCTCGCGGCCGAAACCGGTCATCCGAAGGCCGTGGTTGACGGTGTGCGCGCGCACCCAGTCGCCCAGGTCGAGATGCTCCAATTCGGCGGTCGCGCGCGGGGTCAGGCCGTCACCACAGGTCTTGTCCCTCGGGAAGACGGCGGAGTCGATGAGCAGTACGTCCCGACCCGCTCGAGCGGCCCAGGCCGCCGAGGCCGAACCGGCCGGGCCGGCACCGATGACCAGCACCTCGGCCCGGGTGGGCAACGCGCCCCGGTTGCCGCCTGTGGGAGTGACTTCCGGTGAACCCATGGGCTCAATACTCGCAGGGCAGTCTCGGCGGTGTCGACGGCGGTCGCACCCGAGTCATCGGCGATCGCGAACAACGCTGCGTGGAATTGTCGGATCGCCCGCAGAGTGACGGTGTTCATGGGCCATCGGACGGGGACACGCTAGGTTCTCTACCGTGGGGTCGGACGCATCGCTGGGAGAAGAAATGAGCACATCGGCCATGAGCGAGCGAAGCGAGCGAATCATGAACACAGCGCGCGGCAGGTACGACGGGGGCGAGCATCAGCGAGCCGGAGTCGGGAGCGACGTGAGCACGGTGGTGGCCGGGGTCGATCTAGGTGACATCGAGCTTGCCGCGACAGTGCGCGACGGCTTGGGCAAAGTCGAGAAACTCCTGGTCGACGAACTGTCCGATGGCGAGGAGTTCCTGCAGGAAGCTGCCCTACACCTGGCCAAAGCGGGCGGCAAGCGGTTCCGGCCGCTATTCACGATCCTGACCGGGCAGCTCGGGCCGCGCCCCACCGATCCCGCATTGATCACGGCGGGCACCGTGGTCGAATTGGTGCACCTGGCCACGCTCTACCACGACGACGTGATGGACGAGGCGTCGATGCGCCGTGGCGCGTCGAGCGTGAACGCGCGCTGGGGCAACAACATTGCCATCCTGGCGGGGGATTACCTGTTCGCACACGCCTCCCGGCTCACCTCGACACTCGGCCCCGACGCGGTACGCATCATCGCCGAGACCTTCGCCGAACTGGTCACCGGTCAAATGCGTGAGACCATGGGCGCCCGCGAATCCCAGGATCCCGTAGAGCACTACCTGCGCGTGGTCTGGGAGAAGACGGGTTCGCTGATCGCCGCCGCTGGACGGTTCGGCGGCACCTTCTCCGGAGCCGACATCGAGCACATCGAGCGGCTGGCCCGCCTCGGTGACGCGGTCGGCACCGCTTTCCAGATCTCCGATGACATCATCGACATCTCCTCGGCCTCCGAGCAGTCCGGCAAGACCCCAGGCACCGACCTGCGCGAGGGCGTGCACACCCTGCCGGTGTTGTACGCGCTGCGCGACGAGGGCGCCGAGGGCGAACGCCTGCGCAAACTACTCGCCCACCCGCTGCAGACCGACGACGAGGTCGCGGAGGCGCTCGAGTTGCTTGCCCGCTCCCGCGGCATGGCGCTTGCCAAAGCCAAGCTGCAGGGCTACGCCGATATCGCGTACGCCGCGCTGTCCGCGCTGCCCGCGGGGCCGGCCAACGCCGCGCTCGAGAAACTGGTCCGCTACACCATCGAACGTGTCGGATAACGGCACAAACTCACAGCGAACCAGCGTTGTGGTCAGGAACCTTGTTCGGTCTCCTATCGTTGACCTGGTGTAGAGCAATCGACGAGGCGCTGGCGCACAGAGAGTCGAGACCAGGCTCGGCGCGACAACTGATTTCGTGAGCACATGGGTAACTCGTCGGGTACACGCGGAAGTCGACCAGGAATCCGACGTAGGACCTGTTATCAAGTCTCGCGGCGCCGACCTGTATAGCTGAAGACGCGGAGAGGCGGATAGGCATGCACGGGCACGCGTTGGGGAATGGACTGAAGACCTTCGGGCTGATGGTGGGGCTCTCGGCGTTGATCGTGTTCGCCGGTGCGATGTTCCGCAGCCCGACGATTCTGATCATCGCGATCCTGCTGGCTGTGGGGATGAACGCGTACGCGTACTTCAACAGCGACAAAATCGCGTTGAAGGCGATGCACGCACAGCCGGTCAGCGAGCTGGAGGCGCCGATGATCTACCGAATCGTGCGCGAACTGGCCACCACCGCGCGGCAGCCGATGCCGCGGCTGTACATCAGCCCGACCAACGCGCCCAACGCGTTCGCCACCGGTCGCAGCCCGCGCCACGCCGCGGTATGCGTGACCAGCGGCATTCTGCAGATCCTGGACGAGCGAGAATTGCGCGCCGTACTCGGCCATGAGCTCTCGCATGTCTACAACCGCGACATCCTGATCTCCTCGATCGCGGGTGCGCTCGCGGCCGTCATCTCCGGTCTGGCCAATCTGGCCTTCTTCGCGTCCATGTTCGGCGGCAACCGCAACGGTGAAAGTCCGAACATCCTGGGCGTGCTCCTGGTATCGCTGCTCGGCCCGATCGCCGCGACTCTGATCAAACTGGCCGTCTCCCGCTCGCGTGAATATCAGGCCGACCGGTCCGGCGCCGAGCTCACCGGCGACCCGCTGGCCCTCGCCTCCGCCCTGCGCAAACTGGAGCGCGGCGTGCAGGCCGCACCCTTGCCGCCGCAGCCGCAGTTGACCGCGCAGTCGCACCTGATGATCGCCAACCCGTTTCGCCCGGGTGAGCGGGCGGCGCGGTGGTTTTCCACGCACCCACCGATGGCCGAGCGCATCACCCGCCTCGAGGAAATGGTGGGTGGTCCGCGCCGCTAGGTGAAACCTGCGGGCTCGGCGGTCAGCGGTAGTTGACGAACTGGAGAGCGATACCGAAATCCTCGCCCTTCAGCAGTGCGATGATGGCCTGCAAATCGTCGCGCTTCTTACTGCTCACCCGCAGTTCGTCGCCTTGGATCTGCGCCTTGACACCCTTGGGGCCTTCGTCGCGGATCTTCTTGGAGATCTTCTTCGCATGCTCGGTATCGATCCCCTGTACCAGCGAACCGGTGATCTTGTACACCTTGCCGGACGCGGCGGGATCGCCCGCGTCGAACGCCTTCAGCGAGATGTCGCGGCGAATCAACTTCTCTTTGAACACCTCCAGCGCGGCCTTCACGCGTTCCTCCGCCTCGGCGGTGAGCACGATCTTGTCCTCACCGGACCATTCGATCGTGGCACCGGTGCCACGGAAGTCATAGCGGGTGTTCAGCTCCTTCTCCGCCTGATGCAGGGCGTTGTCGACCTCCTGTCGGTCAACCTTGCTCACAACATCGAAAGACGAATCAGCCACGCTGCGCTCCTGTCCTGACGGTCCGAACGGGTCACCACAACCGGATGCTTCCGGCCATCGCCAAGTTCTACCCGGAGAGCTGAGGTTAGTCGTCCGGCATGGCCGATAGCCAGCCGGTTTGCATTTAGGGTGCCAGTTCGATGTATTCTGCTCAGCGCGCAGAACGAAGCGCAAAAGGCAGGTTGCCCGAGCGGCCAATGGGAGCAGACTGTAAATCTGTCGGCGTGAGCCTACGTAGGTTCGAATCCTACACCTGCCACTCCGTTCACTGGGTGAGCCCTGTACGCAGAAAGCGCGTACAGGGCTCACTTCGTCATTTCTTGTGGGATGCGACCCCCACGCCCCGCCCGGCGGGGCTTCGTCCCCCGGACCCACTCCGCTGGTCGAGTTGGTAGCGGAGGTAACCACACGATTCGCATCCGTGCAGGTCGTCCCGCTCGTGCAGCTCGCCCTCGCGGTGGTCATCGGGTATACGTTTGCGACGGCACTGGTCGCGGCGGCGGGTTACCAGTTGCGCGGATGATCGCCCCCCTGCTGGGCCGAGTGCCTCCTAACGGCAAAGCCTCACAACGCCCGCACACCACAAACCTCACATCGCGCGCGTTCCGCGAGTCTCACCAACCCGCGCACCGTGAGTCTCACCACGGGCACACACCGCGAACCTCGCCGATTGCACCCTTGCAACCCACACGGCGCGAGTCTTGCGAGCGCGTTCGCGGCCCGGCTCGCGTCCGAGTGACCGCCGCGCATGTGACGCAGTCGCGAGCAGCGGTCACTCGGACGCGAGCCCCAAAGGGGCCGCGAACC
>NZ_JBEZDA010000023.1:0-58480 GCF_040647855.1 Nocardia sp. NPDC049220 | reverse complement strand
ACATCGCCGAAGGCCGCCAACCCGGCGACACCTCCACCCTCCTCGACCCCACCATCCTCCACACCATCCACACCAACAAAACCTGACCACAACGGCGGACCCGGCCCAGAAGATGAGGGGGTCCGGGTCCGCCGTCCGGCGCTTCGCTCAGCCCACGGTGTCGGGACCGTAAGTGGCGATGATGATGCCGGTCTCCAGGACAGTGGTGTCCAACAGCTGCAACGGGGTTTTGCCGGTGTCACGGTAGATCAGGTGCTCGGGGTCTGCGCGGCCCGCGAAGATCGGATGGATCCAGAGCCGGATCTCGTCGAGCAGGCCGTGTTCCAGCAGGAGCCGAGCCACTCCGCCGTGTCCGTAGATCAGAATGTCGCCCGGGGTCTCGGCCTTGATGCGAGCGACCTCGGCAGGAGTGTCCGGACCGAGCACGACGGTGTTGGTCCATTCCGGATCGGTCACGGTGCTCGACACCACATACTTCCGCATAGCGTTGACCTTGTCGGAGAACCAGTCGCCGGTGCGGTGCGGCCATACCGAGGCGAAACCCTCGTAGGTCTTGCGGCCCATCAGCAGCGCGTCGGCCGCCTTCAATTGGGCGCCCGCGAATTCCATCGCGCCCTCTTTGAAGTAGTCGAAGTGCCAGTCCCGCATATTGTCGATGAGCCCGTCGAGGGACACATTGGTACTTTCGACGATCTTTCCCATACCCGCGTCTCCTGGTCTGCGCCGAACCGGCTCAGGAACCGCCGAACTGCTCGGCCATCCGCCGGTCCATCTCATCGGGCGGCACCTCCTCCACGTGGGTTGCCACGGTCCAGCGGTGACCCCATGGATCCTCGAAAGCGCCGCTGCGGTCGCCGTAGAAGTGGGTGGTCATCGCCGTGAGTTCGGTGGCGCCCGCGGCCAGGGCGGCGGCGAACGCTGCGTCGGCATCCTCGACATACACGTAGAGATTGACGGGGGTGCCGCCGATCGTCTTCGGGTCGAGGAAGCCCATATCCGGCGCGGGATCGCCGAGCATGACGACCGAATCGCCGAACATCAGCTCGCAATGCGCGATCGTGCCGTCCGGACCGGGCATACGCATTCGCTCGGTGGCACCGAATACGTTCTTGTAGAAGTCGATCGCGGCCGCCGCACCGTCGATCGACAGTCCCGGCGAGACCACTGGGTATCCCTCGGGAACGGGCTTGACATCAGACATGAGAAACCTCCGATCGAGGCATGGTGTCGGACCTCCCGAGCCTATTCCCGTCTCCCACCCCGGTGGCCGGATCTCCCGAAATCAGGGACCGGCGACACCGCGCAGTCGACGCACCTGCGCGGCGGTCAGAGCGCTGAGCACGCCGGGGTCCACCGATTCCGGCGCGGTCACCGCGACCTGTACCAGCGTGCTGCCGACCTGAACGATCGCGACCGACGAGCCGAGCGTCAAGCCATCGCTGCTGGTGCGCACCTGAAAGGCGGTGGACGCGTCGCCCGCGGGTGGCTGGGCCAGGCCGCCGACCCGGTAATCCACCGGAGTATCGGTGTCGTCGGCGCCGGAATAGTGCGAACAGCGGCGCAGTATCGCCTGCACGTCGGAGAGCGCGTCGGCCAATGCCTCATGTGCATAACTCGCCGCATCGATATCGATACTGGAAAAACTCGGTCCCGCGTAGTGGATCGAAGCCTGCGCGAGCGCATCGCGGCGCTGCGCAGCCAGCGGGGTGAGCAGTTTCGCGCACTCCGCGGGGTTCGTCGGCGACGCGCCGGTGGCCGTGACTGTCTCAGGTATGTCGGCGCGCGGCGGCAGGACGGTGAAGTTCGGCGGTAGGTTCGCCTCGTCGAGCAGCAGGCCACGCAGGCGATTCGGATCGGATTCGGGTGCGGCGGTCACCGGGGCGGCGACTACCGCGGAACCGAGCGACGGCAGCTCGGGCGGTTCGGGTGTGGCCGGTTGCGCGGACCCGCACCCGGTGACC
Source organism: Nocardia sp. NPDC049220 (assembly GCF_040647855.1). Lineage (NCBI taxonomy): Bacteria > Bacillati > Actinomycetota > Actinomycetes > Mycobacteriales > Nocardiaceae > Nocardia > Nocardia sp. NPDC049220. The sequence continues at coordinate 56,519 of NZ_JBEZDA010000023.1, read as the reverse complement.
AATGCGGTGGACGCGACCGCGACCAGCAGGCCGCACGTCCGGGTCACTCGGTCCACGACACCTGCGTATCGATCGTCTGCTGCAGCATGCTCTCGCTGTGCGGATCACGGTAGGCCTGATGACCACCGACCGTGATGGACCCCGCCACTGGCAGCGGCAAACCGAGGTCGACGGTGATGGTGCCGGCGCCTTGCATGACATAGTCCCTGATGTCCAGTGCTCCGGCGTTGTTGGGCAGGTTCCACATCGGAGACTTCGGCGTCTGGGTGACCGTCAGTTCGATGACGAGCCGGTCGCCCTCGCGCCTGGTCAACGTCGCGGTGGTGATCTGGTCGAGCGCGACACCACCGGTGACTTCCTGCCGCACCGTCCATACCGCGCCCTCTCCAACGGGCTGGTCGGGGAACGCGATCGAGCGATAGACAGCCTGGTAGAACGCTTGTTCCAGGGCGGCCCGGGCGGCTGTGGAGGTATCCGGAGACGGCTCGAGCCGCAGCGCGGTGATGGCACCGAGATCACTGAGATCGAAACCGGCGTGCGAGCCGCCGATATTGGTGAGCGCCTCAGCCAGTGTCGGGTCGGGCGAAGTGACGGTGCCGAGGGTTAGGTCGATGCCCTCGGCAGTGGTCTGGGCGGTCATCGGGATGGTCAGCGCGGGCGCGGAGAAGTCGTGCATCGGCTGTTCGTTGATCTGCTGTTCGATCCGGTGCGCGGTACACAGTGTGACCCGCTGAACGGTGCCCGCCGGGTAGTCCGGCCGCAGCAGCGAACGTGGCTCCGCGCCGGCCGCGACAACCGTGGTCACGGCGGCCGGAATCGGCACGGTGACTTCCTTGCCCAGCCCCAGCGGCTCGGTGCTCTCGGCCTCACTGCGTCTTTCGGCGCCGTCGCCGCAACCGACCCCGAAGGCGGAGAGTCCGACCGCGAGCACCATCAGCAGCACACCCGAGCGCGCGATCCGCGGGATGTGGAGGGAAGACAACGCCGTCACGAGCAACAGGGTACGACCGCTTCCTGAGTGTCAGCTGGGACATTCGGTATCCAGCCGCTCGGCGTGCCGGGTGAGCGCGATTCGGGTGCGCAGGCACGGCAATCGGACGCGCGCACCGACCCCGATCCCGCTCGAGAGATGATGGTCGATGTGAGTGACGACCGACCGCCCGAGGAGAGCCGAGCAAACACCGCCGATCCGACGACCCCAGCGACTCCGCCTCAGCGCCTGCGGACCCTGCTCGTCATCGCCGCGGTCCTGTTCGGCCTCGATCTGCTCACCAAGACCCTCGTGGTCGCGAATCTGACGCCTGGCGACCCGGTGCCACTCCTCGGCGACTTCGCCCGCCTGAGCCTGGTGCGCAATCCCGGTGCGGCGTTCTCCATGGCGACCGGCATGACCTGGCTGCTGACCCTGATCGCCGCCGGCGTCGTGATCGGAGTGGTCCGCATCGGTCGTACCCTGCGCTCACTGTGGTGGGCGGTCGGCCTCGGCATGGTGCTCGGCGGTGCGCTCGGCAATCTGGTGGACCGGCTCTTCCGTGCGCCGGGCCCGCTGCAGGGGCATGTGGTCGATTTCGTCGCGATCGGCTGGTGGCCGGTGTTCAATGTCGCGGACTCCTCGATCGTGTGCGGCGCGATCCTGCTCGTCGCACTCACCGTGTTCGGCTTCGAACCGAACGGCACCCGCGTCGGACGCGGCAGCGAGCACAACAACGGGGAGAGCGCCGCATGAGGGAGACCAGAACCATGCCCGTCCCCGACGGGCTCGACGGCATGCGCGTCGACGCAGGACTGTCCCGGCTGCTGGGCCTGTCGCGTACCGCCGTCGCCGCGCTCGCCGAGGAAGGCTCCGTCCAACTCGACGGGATCGCCGCAAGTAAATCCGACCGCCTCGCCGGGGGCGCATGGCTCGAGGTGGTGTTTCCCGAGCCCAAGCGGGAACTCACGATCGAGGCCGAACCGGTGGAGGGCATGCGAATCCTCTACGCCGACGACGACATCGTCGCGGTGGACAAGCCGGTCGGCGTTGCCGCACATACCGGCGTCGGCTGGAGCGGGCCCACCGTGGTCGGCGGACTCGCCGCGGCCGGGTACCGCATCTCCACCTCGGGCGCCCATGAGCGGCAGGGCATCGTGCACCGCCTCGACGTCGGCACCTCCGGGGTGATGGTGGTCGCGCAGTCCGAGCACGCGTATACGGTGCTCAAGCGCGCGTTCAAGCAGCGCACCGTCGACAAGCGGTATCACGCGCTCGTGCAGGGACACCCGGACCCGAGCAGCGGCACCATCGACGCTCCGATCGGCCGGGCCCGCGGCAACGACTGGAAGTTCGCGGTCACCGCCGACGGACGCCCCAGCATCACGCACTACGACACGGTGGAGGCGTTTCAGGCGGCCAGCCTGCTCGACATCCACTTGGAAACCGGCCGCACCCACCAGATCCGGGTGCACTTCTCCGCCATCCGCCACCCCTGCTGCGGCGACCTCACCTACGGTGCGGACCCGCGGCTGGCCGAACGCCTCGGGCTGCAACGGCAATGGCTGCACGCTCGCTCGCTGGGGTTCCAGCATCCAGCGGACGGACGCTACCTCGAGATCACCAGCGCGTACCCCGACGACCTCAACCACGCCTTGGACGTCTTGCGCAATGCTTGACCCGCGCGCGCTACCGTGGCGTGGCATCGCCCGCACGGTAGCGGCCGTCGCGCTGATCGCGCTGGTCGGCGCGCTCGGCGTGCTGAATCCGCCGCGCAGGGCCGGCGTATTCACCGACCGGCTCGGACCGGAGCGGGGGGAACAGGTCGCGGACTATCTCGTGCGGGCGCGGGATTCGCTGACCGGTCCCGAAGGCGTGCAGCACTGGGCACTGCTGTCGTTCACCGAACCACTTACGCCCGAGCGAATTCCGGACCACGGCGGCGGTGTGCGCATCGCGCAGGTGTTGTACCGGGTGCCGATACCCCGCGTCCAGACTCCCCTGGTCGCCGTGCCCGTCCCGGAAGACATCGGCGCGGCGGTGGATTCCGCCGATTACGCGGCCTGGTTGCTCCCGTCACCCGCTGACGACCGCTCGGCCCGCACCGTCGCCGTCTCCGCCACGCGTCTGCGTGCGGGCTGCGCGTGCGTCATCGGACTGGTGGTCCGGGGACCACTGGCGAATCTGCGACACCTGGCCGCACAGAACGGCGTCCGTGCCGTCCAAGCCTTGCCCGCCGACGCGGTGGCGGGCCGCTTCGGGGTGGTCCCGTTGCTACCGGACCAACTGGAAGTCGTCCAGCCCGGCCCCGATGACGGCCCGGTTCCCGATCGGTGAGCCCGCACAGCGTTCAGCGCCGCGCCACCCAGTCCGCGATGTCGCTGATCACCGCGGGGTCGACGTGCCGCGGCGCCTGGTGGTGCGCGGGCATGGACGGGGACCCAGCCCGGGGGGAAGAACAAGTGATCATCGTCCGGATACACGCGAAAGGTGACGTCGGGGTGTCCGGTGAGTCCGGACCGCCACCGGGCGAAGTCGTCGGCCTCCGGCACCTGGTAGTCGCGACCGCCCTGGAGCACCAGCAGGCGCGCGGCCACCGCCGCGGCCGCCGAGAGCGCGGGGTCGTCCACCAGCGCGGCCTGGCGAGCCATCGCCGCCACTCTCGCCGTCGCCTGCGGGCTCGGATCGAGCGCCGCGAGGTAGCGGGTGACGCGTACCGCCGCATGGTGCATCGGCTCGGCATCGCCCGCCATCAGCGCCAGCCCCGCAATGGCCGGTTCGGCGGCCGCGACGCGTGGCGCGACCTTCGCGCCCATACTGTGCCCGAGGACGAAAACGCGCCGGCATCCACCTCGGGCCGCACGCGCAGCAGCTGAATCGCTGACACCGCGTGCGGCACATGCTCTTCGGTCATCGTGAATTCGGGGTTGTCGACCGCTCCGTGGTGCGTGAAGGTGACCTTGTCGAAGCGCGGCGCCACCACCCCACGTGAGGCCAAACCCCAGGCGATGTCCTTCAGCGGCTCGTTCGGACCGCTGGTCTCGTCGCGGTCGAACGGCCCTCCGCCACTGAGCGGCACGACTGCGGGGCATAGCGGCACCTTCACGTGGAATGCTCATCGTGCCCACCAGTGCGAGCGCGCCGGATCCGACGGCGACGTCGTGCTCGGCGAAGGCGCTCGGATCGACGTTGAGCGGCGGCTCCCACCCGGTGGTGACATCCGGCGTCAACCGCGGGCCGTGCGCGCGTCCGTCACTGCCGACCGACACGATCACCGTCAATCCACCGCGCGCGCCCGTTACCGGGACACCTACCCGGACGAGTTCCGCATCCATCCGTTGCACGGTTGGCGCGCATACTGCGGATATCGCAGTATCTGCTGAGCCCCATCCTGCTTCCGGCCGGCGAACACGAGTGATTCCACTTGGCAAAGGTGGCGTCCCCACATCGGCACAGTTCAGGAACACCGATTCCGGACTTTCGACACCGATGTGGGGACGGGCACTCGACCTGGCGAGAGTGGCGTCAGTCCGGCAGGGTGACCACACCGTCGAGGTAACGGCGGCATCGGCCGAGCAGCAGGACGCGGTCCCCGACGAGCTCGCAGCGCAAGGCTCCGCCGCGGCGCGACAGCTGCCTGGCGTGCAGCGTGGTGCGCCCCAGCCGCTCACTCCACAGCGGAACCAGCTGAGCGTGTGCCGATCCGGTCACCGGATCCTCGGAGACGCCCACAGCCGGCGCGAAGAACCGGGAGACGAAATCGACCGAATCACCGGGCGCGGTGATGATCGCAGCACGCGACAGGGCCGGAAACGCGGCGAGCACCGGTGCGGCAGCACGGACTTCCTGTTCGGACGCGACGACGATCACCTCATCCGTGCCGGAGTAGGCCCGCACCGGGCGCACCCCGAGCGCGGCGACCAGCGCGGGATCGGGCGACACCGGAATACTGGGCACAACCGGCAGATCCAACACGAATTCGTCGTCGTCGGTGCGGTCGACCTGCAGCCAGCCGCTGCGTGTGTAGAAACTCACCCGGTCTTCTCCCGGATGCATGTCCGCCAGAATCTGCGCGGCACTGGCCATGGTGGCGTGCCCGCACAGGGCGACCTCCACCGTCGGCGTGAACCAGCGCAGGTGGAAGGCGGGCCAGTCGCCCGGGGGCGTACCCGCCTCGGACGGTAATTGCGAGGTGTAGAAGGCGGTCTCGGCGAGGTTGTTCTCCTCGGCCAGCTGTTGCAGCAACGCATCCGGGAGCCACGACGGGAGCGGCATCACCGCGGCCGGGTTGCCAGAGAACGGTGCGTCGGCGAACGCGTCGATCTGGTGCAGCAGTACCTCCATAGTCCAAAAGGTACTCCAATCCTGAATGGCGCCCTCGCACAAGGGTTCTCGTGGCGCGGCGAGTCAGGCGTCCAGCTGGTCAGGCAGCCCCGCCCGGCGAACTCGGAAACAGTTGCCGGCGCTCCCCGAGCAGTGCCGCACCTACCCACCAGGCGGCTTCGACCAACACGATGCCGACCACGCCACAGGCCACTGCCGCGCCGGTCAGCCTGACGTTGGAAGGATCGAGTTTGAAGAACTCCCGGGTGAACGGAACGGTGAACAGGACGACGTACGCCGCGACCGACGCCGCCAGCAACACGACCTTCCACCACACGTACGGCCGAGCCACGATGGCCAGCACCCACACCGCGATCATGATCAAGGTGATCAGCGCGGTGGTGCCCGCCTGGATCTTCTGCTGCTCGCCCGCATCCGGACCGGCATAGGCGATCAGATAGGCGACGAAAGTCGCCGCGCCGATCACAACACCCGACGGGATGGCCAATCGCATGACACGCGAGACGAACCCGCTGCGAGCGCGCTCGTTGTTCGGCGCGAGCGAGAGAATGAACGCCGGGATGCCGATAGTGAACCAGGCCGCGATCGTGACGTGGCGCGGGAGAAACGGGTAGCCGATCGGCTCGTAGTCGAAAATTTGCGAACCTATCCCGGCGAGACCGACCAGGAACGCGAGCAGGACCGAGTAGACGGTCTTGGTGAGGAAGAGGTTCGAGACCCGCTCGATGTTTCCGATCACCCGGCGGCCCTCGCCGACCACATAGGGCAGCGTGGCGAATTTGTTGTCCAGCAGCACGATCTGGGCGACCGCGCGCGTGGCGGGGCTGCCGGCGCCCATGGCCACGCCGATATCGGAATCCTTGAGCGCGAGAACGTCGTTCACACCGTCACCGGTCATCGCCACGGTGTGTCCGCGCGACTGCAGCGCCGACACCATAGCGCGCTTCTGATCCGGCCGTACCCGGCCGAACGTGGTGCTGCGCTCCACTACGTCGGCCAGCTGGTCGCGGTCCTCGGGCAGTTCGCGCGCGTCGATGGGGTGGTCGCCGCCCGGCAGGTCGAGTGACGAGGCGACGGCGCCGACCGACACGGCGTTGTCGCCGGAGATCACCTTGATGGAAACATTCTGGCTCGCAAAATATTCGAGGGTTTCCCTTGCGTCCGGCCGGACCTTCTGTTCCAGCACGACGAGCGCGGCCGGCCGCACCGTACCCGGGGCGTCCGGAGCGTCCACTGGACGGTCACTGCGGGCGAGCAGCAGGACGCGCAATCCGGACGAACCGAGGTCCTCGGCGACCCGCGCATGCTCGGAGGCCGGGTCCAGCAGCACGTCCGGCGCACCGAGCAGCCAATCGCCGTGCGCACCGTAGGAGCAACCACTCCACTTCTTGGCCGAGGTGAACGGCGCCACCGCGGTCTGCTGCCAGCCGGGACCGTCGGGAAGCTCCTCGGCGATCGCCTGCACACTCGCATTCGGGCGGGGATCATCGGCGGCCAGCGCGGCCAGCGCGGCGCGGATCTCGGTGGCGTCGAAGGACTCCAGCGTCTTCAGGTCCGACAGCCGCATGCCGTTCTCGGTCAGCGTGCCGGTCTTGTCCGCGCACACCACGTCGACGCGGGCCAGGCCCTCGATCGCGGGCAGCTCCTGCACCAGGCACTTGCGCCGGCCCAGCCGCACGACGCCGACCGCGAACGCGATCGAAGTCATCAGCACCAATCCCTCGGGCACCATCGGCACCAGTGCGGCGACCATGCCGGTGAGCGCGGGCCGCCACGATTCCTTGCTGGAGAACAGCTGGTTGTAGATGCTCAGCAGACCGGCCGGAATGAGCAGGTAGGTGATGAACTTCAGGATCTTGTCGATACCGGCCCGCAACTCGGAGTGCACGAGGGTGAACCTGCTCGCCTGCTCGGCCAGCTTCGCCGCGTACGCGTCCTTGCCGACCTTGGTCGCACGGTAGGCGCCGGATCCGGAGACCACATAGCTGCCGGACATCACCGCGGCGCCGACCGACTTGTCGACCGGGTCGGCCTCGCCGGTGAGCAACGATTCGTCCACCTCGAGCAGCGCGGACTCCTCGACCGTACCGTCGACCACGATCTGATCACCCGGGCCGAGTTCGATCAGATCGTCGAGCACCACCTCACGCGGCGCGATTTCGACAGCCATGCCGTCGCGGCGCACCGTCGGCTTGGCCTGGCTGACGATGGCCAACTCGTCCAAGGTGCGCTTGGCCCGAATCTCCTGGATGATGCCGATCGCGCTGTTGGCGACGATCAGCAGACCGAACATGCCGTCGACGATCGACCCGGTGGCCAGCACCAGGATGAACAGAACACCGAGGATGGCATTGATCCGGGTGAAGACGTTCGCGCGGATGATGTCACCGACCGAGCGGCTCGCGCGATCCGGCACGTCGTTGGTGCTGCCGTCACGGCGACGTTGTTCGACCTCCGCCGTAGTGAGCCCGGTGGCGCGCGATGCCTGCGCGGTAGTCGACATGACCGCAAGGCTACGTGACAACTACCGTCGTCATCGTGCGGCAAAGCAGGTCTATCCCCGGTGTGGTATTCGGCACTAGCGCCTTCTTCCTGTGGGGCCTGTTCCCTGCCTTCTTCGGTTTGCTGGCGTTCGCCGGAGCGGGCGAGGTGGTAGCCCAGCGGATTCTGTGGACTCTGGTCTTGGTGCTCGTCGTGCTGGCGGCGAGCGGACGACTGGCGTCGCTGCGCGACATCGGTCGACGAGTCTGGCGGCTCGCGGCGCTCGCCTCGGCAGCGATCGCGCTCAACTGGGGCGTGTACGTCTACGGCGTCACCTCGGGACACGTCGTCGAGTGCGCGCTCGGGTACTTCATCAACCCGCTGGTCACCGTCGCGTTCGGCGTGGTGATCTTCCGCGAGCGGCTGACCCGCGCACAGTGGGCGGCGCTTACCATCGGCGCGACCGCCGTGGCAGTGCTCACCGTCGACTACGGCCGGCCTCCGATCATCGCCCTGGCGCTGGCCTGCTCGTTCGCCATCTACGGTCTGGTGAAGAAGGTGATCCCGCTGGACGCGTTGCGCGGCATCGCCGCGGAAGGGCTCGTCGCAGCGCCGTTCGCGCTGGGATTCATCATCGTGCTCGCGGTCACCGGAGACAGCGAATTCGGTTCCAGCGCTGGACATGCCGCACTGATGATGTCCACCGGACCGGTCACCCTGGTACCGCTGCTGCTGTTCGCCGTCGCAGCTCAACGGGTTCCGCTGTCCACCATGGGCCTGCTGCAATACCTCACGCCCGCCTTGCAGATGGCCTGGGGCGTCATGGTCGCGCACGAGCCGATGGCCGGGTCCCGGTGGGCAGGCTTCGCGCTGATCTGGTTTGCTCTGGCGATCTTCACCACCGACGCCCTGCTGCGCGCGCGGCGCGGGCGTCGGAACCCGGTGACCGCAGCGGAACCACCTGCCAGCCACGTTTGACGACTGCCGGCGCGTGCGGTGCTGGCGACACGGTTCCGGAACTGTCGACGCGGTCCGGGCGATCCTGCCGCCGGATTCGCCCAGCACCCAGCCGAACTGAAGGCATACGACCGATCGCCGGTCGAGCCCGACAGGTTCGGGGCCGCGCGCGGTTCATTACATTGACCGAATCGAACGGCGAGATCGGAGCGTTGATACATGCTGGACGAATGGCAACTGGATCGAGCAGCGGGGGCGCTGCTCGGCACCGCTGCGGGCGATGCGCTCGGGGCCGGATATGAATTCACCCATCCTGGCCCCTTCCAGGTGATCGACATGATCGGCGGCGGGGCGTTCCAATGGGCGCCGGGTGAGTGGACCGACGACACGTCCATGGCGATGGCGATCGCGCTGGCGGCCGACCGAGGTCCGGGCATCGACCTCGACGACGTGGCAGCGGAATTCGTCGCGTGGTGGGACAGCGCGCCACGGGACGTCGGGCTCCAGACCTCACGGGTGCTCTCGGTGCGTCCGGATTCGGCGCAGGCCATGCAGCATCGCGCGTCGAGTCTGGACGGGTTGACCGGCGGCAACGGATCGCTTATGCGCACAGCCCCCGTCGCGCTGGTCCACCTCGACGACGCCGCGGAATGCGTGCGCATGGCGGCCGCCATCGGCGCCTTGACCCATCGCGACCAGCAAGCCATCGAGGCATGCCAGATCTGGACGTACGCCATTCGACACGCGGTACTGCACGCGAGTTTCGACGGCGTGCGGGACTTCGTGGCCAACTCCGCAAGCGCCGGATACTGGGAACCGCTGCTCGATCAGGCCGAAACCGGTGTGCCGCACGACTTTCCGAAGAACGGCTGGGTGGTGCATGCGCTTCAGACCGCGTGGTGGGCCATCACGCACGCAGCACAATCCGGCCCTGCGCATCTGCCGCGGGCGCTGGAACTGTGTGTACGGGCGGGCGGTGACACCGACACGACAGCCGCGATCGCGGGCGGCCTGCTCGGCGCCCGCTGGGGCGCGAGCGCCGTCCCGCAGCGCTGGCGCGCGATACTGCACGGCTACCCGGGATCGACGGGTGACGACGTGGTCTCACTTGCCGTCCGGATCGCGACGAACAACACCATCGGCTGATCGGGACAACACTGATGTCGCCCGGGACCCTGAGCCGGAAAAGGCGACGACAGTGTCGGACCCGACACTGTCGCTTGCGCTACGGCGCTCGACCCGGCGGAGTCGATCGTGCCGTCCGGGATTCGGAGCGCTCGACGAACGGCGGTCTCGCCCACACCGGTGGGTCGGACACGGACATCGATGCCTGCGTGCGACTTCGACATTCCCGGAGCGAGGAACGCAGTCCACACGGGCCCCGCCCGCTCGAAATTTCGGTGACACCAGACGATAGACCGCTAATGACAGCGGGCCGGTCACCGGGCGAACCCCGGTAACCGGCCCGAACGCGCGAACCGATCAGCCGCAGGCCGCCGACTGCTGACCCAGATTGGTCAACATGGCACAGGCCCAGGCCTTCTGGATCTTCCACTTGCCGTTGTCGGCGACGAACGGCACCTCGACGATGTTCTCTTGCTCGTTCAGCGTGAACTTGGCCTTGGCGTTCACACTGTCGCCGAACGAGGTGACGTCGGTGACCTCGATCTTGACGTCGGCACCCGCCGCGGCCTGGGAAAGCCGGTCCGGCAGCGTCGGATCGGCTTCGACGCCTTGGACATTGTCCAACTTCTCGGTGGCGGGCACCGACGGGTCCAGCGCCCGAGACAGGGCGGTGTTCAGCTCCGCGGCGGTCGGGACCGGCGGCAGGTTCGCGCTCGCGGCCGCCGATGCCTTGGCGCTGGTCGACGTCTTGGCGGCGGGCTTGCTGTCCTTGTCGTCGCTGCCGCAGGCGGTCATGCCGAGCGCGGCAACGACGGCCAAGCCGGCGATCGCGATGCGTCCAGTCTTACGAAGCTTCAACTGCTCGTCCTTTGCGTTCGAGTACGTCCATGTCGTGTTCCACGATGGCAGCCGCCACCCGAACCGGCGACGCTGCACGAGGCCCCAGGTTACCCGGCGGCGGAAACCACCGCCCGGATCCACCCGGGACAGACGGATGTCGTCGGCAGCGAACGTACGCGTCCGTCCAGGCATTGTCGAACCGTCGTCAGAGCAGGCTGTCCAAAGGATCGGCCGGGGTGAGCGCGGAGTCGCCCACGGCGAAGGTGCGCGCGGGACCCGCGCCGGTCGAACGGGTTTCGAAGCGGACCGTCACCACGCCGAGTCCCGCGCCCTGCACCCAGCCGTGCCCGTGGTCGGGATGGGTCACGTCCATCCCGGACTGCCAGACTCTGATCGGAAGGGCCGCGACGCCCGACCGCGACGCACTGGCCGCGTTGTCGTATCGCGACGACTCGTCGGCATCGGGCTCCTCCTGGGCGGTCTCGGTGCCCAGACCGCGATCGAGTTCCGGGAACAGCGATTCCTGGCGGACCGTCGACAGGCCGCCATAGCTCACCCCGACCAGCCGGACCGGGCCCAGTTCTTGTGGATCCGGTGCCGAACGTTGCGCGGCGGCGGTGAGCGTGGCCAGGTCTTCGGTCGCGTAGGGCAGCGTGTAGGAGCGCGTGACGATGCTCATGTCGGACTTTTTCAGTTTGAGCACCACGGTGCGAGCAGCGCGTCCGTCACCGGCCAGGCGCCGGTGCGCGGCGGCGGCCATATCCTCGATGGCGGGCCGTAGTTGGGCGAGGGTGACGATATCGGTCTCATAGGTGGTCTCTGCACTGATCTGCTTGGCCTCGGCACGCTCGGTGACCGGGCGGTCGTCGATGCCGCGCGCCAGGTGGTGCAGAGCCGCACCGACGCTGCCGCCGAGGATCGACACCGCCTCCGATTCCGGCAGTGCGGCGAACGCGCCCACGGTCTCGATGCCCACTGCGCGCAACCGGCTTTCCGCGACCGGTCCGATCCCCCACAGCTTGCGCACCGGAAGTGCGGCGAGCAACCGCTGCTGCTCGACCGGCGAAATCACCCGAATCCCATCGGGTTTGGCCAGGCCGGAGCCGATCTTGGCCAACTGCTTGCCAGTTCCCGCACCGACCGATGCGGTCAGCCCGGTGCGTGCGCGGACCAGAGCTCGCAGTTCCGCGCAGAACTCGTACACTCGCGCGACAGACGCGCCCGCGAGTTCGGCGGGCTCGGCGAACGCCTCATCGAACGACAGTGTCTCCAACACCGGGATCCGGCGACGCAGCGCGTCGAAAACCTGTCCGCTCACCACGCCGTACACCGCTCCGCGCGGCGGCACCACCACCGCGGTCACGCCGACGAGCCGGCGCGCTTGGTGCATCGGCATCGCCGAGCGGGCGCCGAACACCCTGGCCTCGTAGCTGGCCCCGGCCACGACCCCGCGCCCACCGGTACCGCCGACCAGAACCGGTCGACCACGCAGCGTCGGGCGCGTCAACTGTTCGACCGAGGCGAAGAACGCGTCCATATCGATGTGCAGGACCCAGCGCCCGGCGGTGCTGTCCGCATCGGCGAGCTCAGGAAGGCGCCGACCGCTCACCGATGCTTCGCCGCGCGTTGTCCGGCCCACCGATCGGCGGGGTCCCGCACGACAATGCGCCGCCGAGCCGGACCTGCCGGACGCACCCCGATCTCGATGCTCACGTCGAGCAATGTACGCCCGGACACCGACAGGTCCCGAGCGGACGTCGACGCCATCCGGTGGCGCTGTGCGCTAGCTGCCGGTTCACTCTCGGATCGCTGGGTACCCGAGACCCGAGTTACGCGCTCTCTTCGTCGGCGCATGCCTTCTGATCTGGCCTTTTGCCGGACCGGTCGATGTACTGCTCAGTCCCGAATCGCCGACGACGAACCGCGGGGACGAGGTCCACCACCGGACTCGGTATGTGATGATCGGACCCATGAAGATCCGTAAGGCCGTCATCCCGGCCGCCGGTATCGGCTCCCGGCTACTCCCACTGACCAAAGCCATCCCCAAGGAGATGCTGCCGGTCGGCGACAAGCCGGTGATCGAGCACACGGTCCGTGAGCTGGTCGCCTCGGGCATCACCGACATCACCATTGTGGTCAGCGGCGGAAAATCGTTGATCCAGGACCACTTCCGCCCCAACCCGGCGCTGGTCGACCAGCTGCGCGCGGAGGGGAAAACCGCACACGCCGACGCGGTGGAGGAGGTCGGCGAGCTGTCCCGGCGCGGTCATATCACCTACCTCGACCAGCACGGCCCGTATGGTAACGGCACCCCGGTGCTCAACGCCGCCCGAAATCTCGGCGACGAGCCGATGCTGGTGTTGTGGCCCGACGACGTCTTCGTCGCCGAGGTGCCACGCGCCCAGCAACTCATCGACGCCTACGAGTCCACCGGGTCCCCGGTCCTCGCGCTGATGCCGATGAACCCCGCCGAATCGCAGCGCTACGGCGTGCCGGTGGTGGCCGACGACCACGGCAACGGTCTGCTGCGTATCACCGGGCTTCGAGAGAAGCCCAAGCCCGAGGACGCACCGTCGAATTTCGCCGCGATCGGCGGCTATGTGGTCACGCCCGGCATCATCGACGAACTGCGCATTCAGACCGACGCGTGGTATGAGCACCGCACCGGCGAGGTGTACCTCACCGACGCGATCAACAAGCACGCGGCCGGCAACCCGGTCTTCGGGCAGGTGATCCAAGGTCGCTGGTACGACACCGGTAATCCGGCCGACTACCTGGTCGCGCAATTCGCCTCGGCGCTGGCGCATCCGCAGTACGGACCGCTGCTGCGCACGCTCGCCGAGTCGCTCGGCACCTGACCGAACCGCCACCCGCCGATACCTCGCATGGCCCGCGACGACGCTGTCGCCGATAGCGTCGGCGATGCCGCCATGGGCCCACCTTCTCGTCGTCGATCCCGGGGCTCGCCGTTCGCCACGTTCCTCGACCAGCGCGGTGCGTTCGTCAGCATGACGTCGAAGGGCTCACCCGAATGCTCCGCGCGTGCGGGGCGAGGCGGCCGAGACGTCATCCGGTTCGACTGAGCCGAAACCGGTACCACTACCGCGGTCACGACCCGAACTCCGTCGGGTCGTGACCGTGACGCGCATACCCGTGGATTACGCCGACCGTGAATCAGGCTGGTGTGGCGTGCTCAGAAGCGGCGGATCGCATAGATGTCGAAGCGGCTGAGTGGGGTGAATCCAACCGGCACGCCCGAGCCGTAGGCGTTGAACACCTGCCCCAAGCCGGCATAGATACCGACGTGCGAGCCGTCGTCATTGAGTACCACGACATCGCCGGGCGCGAGGGCGCTGCGCGGGACCGCCACCCCAACTTTCGCCTGCTGCCAGGTTGTCCGCGGCAGACTCACCCCCACCTGGCGAAACGCCCACTGGACCAGGCCGGAGCAATCCCAGGCGAACGGACCGGTGCCACCCCACTGGTAGGGCTTGCCGATCTGCGTCAAGGCCACGGCCAGTGCGGCGAGGCCGCGCGAACTGGGCACCGGCAGTGCCGCCGAGCCACTGGCGCTGAGGGTCGCGCCCAACTCGCTGGCGGAACCGCTGCCCGGTCCGCTGCCGGAGGCACTACCGGTGTCCGACCAGACCGGTCCTGCCAGGACAAGTGTCGCAATCATCGACACCATGAACCCGAGTGCGATGCGGCGCAGCGGTTTCCTCGTCACGTGCTCGTCCCTTCCGTTGACCCGACTGACAGGGCACCCACCGACAGCCCTGGCTAACATCTGGCATCAGCAGGGTCATCGAGATGGCGCCGCGGCTACCGCGCCTGGCGAAAGCACACCTGGCGCAGCGCATTTCGAGTAGGACACTCCGCGAACAGACACTGCCGCCTCAGCAGTTAACCTGCGTAACAGCAGCAACATCGCCGATTGTGCCGGGCCGAAAGCGTCGACACAATCGGTTCAGCAAATTCCTAGCGTGTGATCTACATCACACATCAATCTCTTGACTTTGCGCGCCTAATGCGCAGTTTTCGCAGCCCGCGCGGAACCTCCGGGAAGCCACGGCAGCGCGGATGGCCGGGAATGCCCTGACAGTCATCGCGTGGGTGATGCCGTGCCGATAGCCCGCTATCGGCACGGCATCACCCGGCATGGCTTGCGAGCAAATTGCCCGCGAGCCGAGACACGCGTGCGGCAGACGGCAGACGATAGGGATTTGTGCGGACCTGCTCCGGTCCGGCTGCGACTGCCGTAGATCTCGTGCCCGGCAGAATGACGGATCGAACCACAACACCGGGCGAGCAGCGCACGCGATCACTGTTCGATGTGATCCATGGGGCACACTGACCATCGACGTAAACCCGAGCCATGGGCGTGGTCGAGTCGCTCCGGGTATACGACCGCGAATACAGTTCGGGGGCAAGACCTTTCGGTCTCACCCCCGACTCGTCCTGTCTTGGACGTCAGACCTTGGTGACCTTCGCCCGCACGCCACCGACGAGATCGGCGGCATCGGGGCCGGCGTCGCCGAATGCCAATGTGGTGGCGAGGATCTCGCCCGCGATCAACTCACGGTGGGCCTCGGCCCAGCCGGCCCGCTCCGCGGGAACGTCGAGCACTACGGTGATGCGGTCGGAGACATCGAGGCCGGAGGTCTTCCTGGTCTCCTGCAGGTCACGGATCAGGTCACGGGCCCATCCCTCGGCCTCCAGTTCCTCGGTGACCACCGAGTTCAGGACCACCAGACCCGCATTCCCCGGCAGCGCCGCGGTGGACTCCGGCTCGGCGGCGACCAAGCGCTGAGTGTATTCCTCGGGAAGCAGGGCGATACCGGCCGCGGTGACCACACCATCGGCGCCCTCGGACCAGTCCCCCGCTTTGACCGCCTTGATCACCGTCTGCACGTCTTTGCCGAGGCGCGGACCCGCCGCACGGGCGTTGACCACCAGCTCGAAGCGGCCGTGCGCGTCCACATCGGTGGTCAGATCCACCTTTTTGACATTGACCTCGTCCGCGATGATGTCCGCGAACGGCGCCAACCGCTCCGCGTCGGCCGCGGCGATGGTGACCTCGGCCAGCGGCAGCCGCACCCGCAGATTCTGCGCCTTGCGCAGGCTCAGCACCGTCGAGCACACCACACGCACCTCGTCCATAGCGGCTACCAACTCCGGGTCGTGCGCAAGCGCCCCCGCAGCGTTTTCTGATCGCTGCGCAGGCTCCGCTCCCGCCGGCCAGTCCGCCAGATGCACCGAGTCGCCGCCGGTCAGTCCTCGCCAGATCACTTCGGTGAGCAACGGCAACAGCGGCGCGGCCAGCCGGGTCACCACCTCGAGCACCGTGTGCAGGGTGTCCACCGCGTCCACGTCCTCGTTCCAGAACCGCGAACGCGACCGGCGCACATACCAATTGGTCAGCGCGTCGGCGAACGAACGCAGCTCTTCGCAGGCGCCCGCGATGTCATAGACCTCCAGTGCCTCGGTCATCACATCTCTGGTCTGCGCCAGCTTCGCCAGGATGTAGCGGTCGAGCACGTTCGGCGAATCCGTCCGCCACGTCCCGGGTTTCGAGGCGTACAACTGCAGGAAGGTCCACGCATTCCACAGCGGCCGCAGCGCATGGCCGACACCCTCGCGGATGCCGCGCTCGGTGACGATGAGGTTACCGCCGCGCAGGATCGGCGAGCTCATCAGGAACCACCGCATGGCATCGGAGCCGTCCCGGTCGAACACTTGGTTCACATCCGGGTAGTTGCCCTTGGACTTGCTCATCTTCAGCCCGTCATCACCGAGCACGATGCCGTGCGCGACCACGGTCTTGAATGCCGGGCTATCGAACAACGCCGTTGACAGGACGTGCAGGTTGTAGAACCAGCCGCGCGTCTGTCCGTTGTATTCGACGATGAAGTCACCGGGGAAGTGGCCGGCGAACCAGTCCTTGTTCTCGAACGGGTAGTGCACCTGGGCATATGGCATGGAGCCCGACTCGAACCAGCAGTCGAGCACCTCGGGCACCCGGCGCATGGTCGAGCTGCCGGTCGGATCGTCGGGGTTCGGGCGGGTCAGCTCGTCGATCGTCGGCCGGTGCAGATCGGCGGGGCGCACGCCGAAGTCGCGCTCCAGCTCATCGAGCGAGCCGTACACATCGACGCGCGGGTAGGCCGGATCGTCGGACACCCAGACCGGAATCGGGCTGCCCCAGTAGCGGTTGCGGCTGATGTTCCAATCCCGCGCGCCCTCCAGCCACTTGCCGAACTGTCCGTCGCGGATGTGCTCGGGCACCCAGGTGATCTGCTTGTTCAACTCGACCATGCGATCGCGGAACTGGGTGACCGCGACGAACCAGGACGGCACGGCCATGTAGATCAGCGGTTGACCGGAACGCCAGCTGTGCGGATAGGAGTGCTCGATCGTCTCGTGCCGCAACACCTTTCCCGTGGACTTGAGATCCTTGATGATCATCGGGTTGGCGTCGAACACCATCAGCCCCTGGTACGGCGGGACCATCGAGGTGAACTTGCCGCCCGGATCCAGCGGTTGTACGAGCTCGATCCCGTTGGCCGCGGCGACATCCATGTCCTCCTCGCCGAAAGCCGGTGCGAGGTGCACGATTCCGGTGCCAGAGTCGGTGGTCACATAATCGGCGGTGAGCACACGGTGCGCGTTCGGGTGGCCGAGGAAGAAGTCGAACGGGGGGGTATAGGCCAGGTCGGCCAGCGCTGCTCCGTCGTACTCGCCGAGCACCTCGAGGTCCTCGCCGAACTCTCGGGCGTAGTGCGACATTCGTTCGACCGCAAGCAGGTAGCGCTTGCCGTCGGCGGCACGCAGGTGCACGTAGCGGACGTCCGGGTGCACCGCGATGGCCAGGTTGGACGGCAGCGTCCACGGCGTGGTCGTCCAGATCAGGGCATTGGCACCGTCGAGTGCGCTCAGCGGATGGTCGGCGGACACGCGCAGCACCATGTCGACGGTGACCGCCGGGTCCTGGCGCATCTTGTACGCGTCGTCGAGGCGAGTCTCCTGATTCGACAACGGCGTCTGTTCGTACCAGCTGTAGGGCAGCACCCGGAAGCCCTGATAGATCAAGCCTTTGTCATAGAGCGACTTGAACGCCCACATCACCGACTCCATGAAGTCGGTATCCAGCGTCTTGTAGTCGTTGTCGAAGTCGACCCAGCGGGCTTGGCGCGTCACGTAGTCGCGCCATTCGCCGGTGTAACGCAGTACCGATGTTTTGCAGGCCGCGTTGAATTCGGCCAGACCCATGGCATCGATCTGTGATTTGTCCGTGATACCGAGCTGCTTTTCTGCCTCGATTTCCGCGGGCAAACCGTGGCAGTCCCAACCGAATCGACGATCGACCCGCTTGCCACGCATAGTCTGGAAACGCGGGACGAGGTCTTTGACATATCCGGTGAGCAAATGGCCGTAATGCGGTAGACCATTCGCAAAGGGCGGCCCGTCATAAAAAACGAATTCTGATGCGCTGGAACGCTTTTCGATGCTCGCGCGGAAGGTGTCGGCGGCCGCCCATGCGTCGAGCACGCGGCGCTCCATCTCGGGGAACGATGTCGCGCTGCCGACGCCGAAGTCGACCCGCGGATACGCGCTGCTGCTGGAAGTGTGGTCCGCCATCGCGGATACGTCTCCTCGTGCCGTGTCGTTGGCACGGGGACGATGACAGCGCCCGGTGCGCCGAAACCGCGGTACCACCCCGCTTGCCCGGCACAGTATCCGCCGGACCTCTCGTTCGGGAGCTGTGACGGGCTCACCCGTTCGGTTCTACTGAGCACCCGGCCAGGGGGCCGTGCGGCTGTTCTTCCGAAGACTCCCCGGTGATTGCCGGATCGACGTCGTATTCATGTTTGATTCTAGCCAGAGCGGTCAACCCAGTTCGCAGGGCAAGTCACGCTCGGCCGGCAGGGCAGCCCTTACCGTTTGGCATGACGACCAGGAGGCTGCGTGGACTCACCCTCGGGCCTCCGCATGGATAGGGCACTCACCAGCAACAGCACAGCACCGACGACACACACCACGATGCAGCCCCACGCCCAGATCACCGATCCGGTGGTGAGCGCGGCCACGAGTAGGGCGAAGCCGATCGCGGCAAGGACGAGCGTCAAGACGAGCATGGTGACCCCCAAGGCATGCCAGGCGGCTCGACATTTCCTCTAGCAGTATGACCTGCTGCACGCAGACCGAGCCGCGCTACTTGCCACCCTTGGCAAAGGAGGCGGGCGCCAGGTTGTTCGCGGTGTTGGCGTCGGCGAACGCTTCGCCACCGTCGACCGGCACCGCCGAGCCGCGATTCTCCAACTCCTCGAGCTGCGACTCCAGGTACGACTTGAGGCGTACCCGGTACTCCCGCTCGAATGTCTTGAGCTGCTCGATTCGGCTCTCCAGCACGGTGCGCTGCTGGGTGATGGTGGCCATGATCTCGGTGTGCTTGCGCTCCGCGTCGGCCTGCAGCGCGTCGGCCTTCTCCTTGGCCTGGCGCAGTTGGTTGTCCGACCGGGTCTGGGCGTCCGACAGCAGGGCGTCCGACTTCTGGCGAGCGTCGACGATCATGGACTCCGACCGCGTCCGCGCATCACCTACCAGTCGCTCGGAGTTCGCCCTGGCATTCGACAGCAGGTTCTCCGCCTCGACCTTCGCGTCGCTGGTCAGCCGGTCCGCCATCTCCTGGGCGAGGCTGAGCACCTTGGCGGCCTGCAGGTTCGCGTCCGCACCAGCGTCCTTGACCACCGGCGCGGGCATCGGGGGGGGCGGGGCGACCGGAACCGGCGGCTTGATCGGCTCGGGCGGCGGAGCTTGTGGTACCGGAACCTTCGCGGCATTCACGGTGGCCGGGCCGCGATTCTTCTTGGCGTCGGCCAGTTCCGCGTCGAGTTCGGCAACCCGCTGGCGCAGGTCGGCGTTCTCCTCGATCAGACGCGAGAGCTCCTGCTCCACGAGATCCAGGAACGCGTCGACCTCATCCTCGTTGTAGCCACGCTTCCCGATCGGCGGTTTGCTGAACGCGACGTTGTGCACATCGGCTGGGGTCAGCGGCATGGAAGGATCCCTTCACGCGTCTTTTGGAGATCTAGCAGATCTAGCAAGCTGTCTTCCCGGCCCATTCTGTCACACCGGAGCTACCGGTTGCCCGAGCCTGCCCACGATCGACATCAAGATGAAGACGATGAATAGCAAGACCATAATCGACAGATCCAGCCGAATTCCGCCCAGTGACACCGGGGGTATCAACCGCCTCAGGAGTTTCACCGGAGGGTCGGTGATCGTGAAGATCACCTCTAGTACGACGACCACGACACCGGTTGGGCGCCAGTCACGGGCAAAGCTTCGAATGAACTCGACGATCACGCGGCTGATCAGCAACAGCCAGAAGATGAACAGTACGAAGTACAGCACCGCGAACAAGGCCACCAGTTCACTCTGCCGCAAAAATCGCTTCGCGCAAAATGACCGCGCCGCACCACCCACGACCGGTCTTCCCCACCCCCCGGATCACGGCATTATTTCTGGTTGTAGAAGCCGGTCTCGGCGATTCGGCGGCGTTCTTCGGCCGATACGTCGACATCGGCGGGTGAGAGCAGGAACACCTTCGTCGCGACCTTGTCGAACGAGCCGCGCAGGGCGAAGGCCAGGCCTGCGGCGAAGTCGACCAATCGCTTGGCGTCGGCGTTGCTCAGTTCGACCAGGTCCATGATCACCGGATTGCCCTCACGGAAGCGCTCGCCGATGATCCGGGCCTCGCTGTAATCCCGCGGGCGCAGCGTCGTGATCTTGGACAAGGGGCCTCCGTCCTCGAAGATCCCGGGACGCCGCACCGGGGCGGGCTCGGGACGCACGCGCTCCTCCAGCCGGCGTTCCTCGGCGTCGGGATCGACGGCGAGCGCACCCCGGGTGGCTCCGCGTAATATCGGCGCGCTCCCACCCGCCCGGAACCGGCCCGACGGGGCGGACTCGATCCGGGTCGGGCGGCGCGACGCCTCGTAGCGGTCGTCACCGTACGGCTCGTCGGCGTAGTCGTCGCGCCGCGACACCGGGTACCCCGCCTTGTACGGCGACTTGTAAGCAGGCTCCGGATACTCGATGTCGTCGAAACGGTCCGCACCGTAACGATCTTCGCCGTAGCGATCGGCATAACCGTCACGGTCGGAATAGTCACGGGGCCGGGGCCGGCGCGCACCGCGGTCGTCGACACCCCGAGGGGCGCGATCGTCGACATAGTCATCTTCGTAGTCGTCGAGCGGAACCATGCCGAAGTACGCCTTGAACTTGTGCAGCGTGCTCATGACCGCACCTCGCTGTCGCTCGGCTCCGTCATGACCACGATGGTGGCTGCGTCGATTACTCGCTCGCTGCGCTCGCTCATTCTGGTCGACCTTCCTTCGGCCCCGGTGGCAGCCGGGTGTTGAAGTCTTGCTCAGCCCTCGCCAGTTCCCAGCATATGTGTCGAATGTGACTGATGAGGTTTCTTTGCTACGCCGAGGTTATCGGCCTGCCGCCCATCAAGGCGGTACCGACACGCACAACCGTGGACCCGTGTTCGATCGCCGATTCCAGATCGCCGGACATGCCCGCCGAAAGGTCCGTCGCCTCCGGATGATCGGCGAGCAGCAGGGTGTGCAACGTCGCAAGACGTGCGAACGCCGCATCAGACTCCGCCCCCAGCGGCGGAATGGCCATCAGACCCGACAGTCGTAGTCCCGGCGCGGCCGCGACCCGTTCGGCGAGCGGAGCGAGATCGGCCGCCGGCACACCGCCGCGCGCAGGGTCGTCGTCCAGGCTCACCTGGAGCAATACCCGAACCGGATCGGTACGATCCCCCGCGTCCAACGCGTCCCGCGCACCGGCGTCAAGGGCAGTTGCCAGCCGTTCGCTATCGATCGAGTGCACGGTGTGCGCCCAGCGGGCCACAACCCTCGCTTTGTTCCGTTGCAGGCGCCCTATCATGTGCCAGCGGATACCGGAGAGTTCTTCATCACGCACGGCCGCCACTTTGGCGGTGGCCTCCTGCTCGCGCGACTCACCGAAGTCACGCCGACCCAGCCGATACAGGATCGCCACATCGGAGGCCGGGAAGAATTTCGTCACCGGTAGCAGCCGGACCGAGTTCGGATCCCGGCCCGCCGCGACGCAGCCCGCATCGATCCGGGCAAGCAGGCCCGCCAAGGTGGCGCTCAACTCCGCAGTACGGGCCGCGACCGCCTCGGCCGACACGGACTCGATGTCGGCACTCACGACGGTGCCTCGCTCGGGCTCGGCTCAGCCGACCGCGCACGGTGTTCCCATGTCACGCGCCGACGCTCACTCACGCGGTGTCCTCCCGCCAGATCACCCCACCGATTCGGCCGGTCGGGGCGCCGCGGCGGTGGCTGAACAGGGTGCGGTCCTCGATCGTGCAACGCGGATCCACGGCGATCCCGGCTACCCCGGCCTCAGTGAGCTGCCGGGAGATTCCGGCGCGCAGGTCGAGCGCGGGGGTGCCGCGGACGGTGACGGTCGCGCTTCCCGGCAAATGCGCCTCGACATCGTCACGCATCGCCGCGGGGACTTCGTACTGGCGACCGGAGGCTGCGGGACCGAGGAAGGCGCCGATGCGATCCACGCGCGCGCCGACGGAGATCATCGCGTCCAGCACCCGCGGCACGATGCCGATCCGAGCGCCGATGCGCCCGGCGTGCACGGCCGCGATCACACCTGCCTCATCGTCGGACAGCAGGATGGGGACGCAGTCGGCGGTGAGCACCACGAGCGCGAGGCCGGGCACCGTCGTGACGATGGCGTCGGTCGCGGGAACCGGCTGCGGCCGCGGACCGTCCACGATTTCGACATTGCGACCGTGGATCTGTTCCATCCACACCAAGCGGTTGGGCGTCAGGCCGATCCCCTCGGCCAGCCGATCCCGGTTGCGCCGCACCGTCGCCGGATCGTCGCCGACATGGTCGCCGAGGTTGAACGAGTCATACGGCGGCGCCGAGAAGCCCCCCGCCCTGGTCGTGGTGACCCGTCGAACGATCGTAGTCGGCGCGATAGTCATAGCGACGAGCCTAGTGGCGTTCTCACACGCTATTTCGAGCTGGGTTCCGGCCGCGGCCGGAACCCACTGCCCACCTGCTAACCCCGCCGCATGAACGAAGGCACATCCACGTCGTCGTCATCGTCATCATCGTCCGGCGGCGTGATGTGCGAACGCGGGTTGTTCGCGATCGTCGGCTCGGACAGCGAGCGCTGCCGTTCGGTGTCGCGGTAGCTCGGCACCGCGCCTCGGCTGCTGGAGATACTCGCCGGGGTGTCGGTGCTGCGGGCGACGACCTCACTGGGGCGGCTCTGTCCGATCTCGCCGGACCTCGCCGACCCGATGGTGCCCCGGCTCGTGGTGTCGAAGGTCCGCCGGGCTGGGCCTCCGCCGTCGAAGCCCGCGGCGATCACGGTGACCCGCACCTCGTCACCCAGCGAGTCGTCGATAACGGTGCCGAAGATGATGTTGGCCTCGATGTGCGCGGCCTCCTGCACCAGCGACGCCGCCTCATTGATCTCGAACAGACCTAGATCCGACCCGCCCGCGATCGACAGCAACACTCCGTGCGCACCATCCATCGACGCCTCGAGCAGCGGCGAATTGATCGCCGCCTCGGCAGCTTTCACCGATCGCCCCTCGCCGCGCGACGAACCGATACCCATCAGCGCACTGCCCGCTCCGGACATCACACTCTTGACATCGGCGAAGTCGACGTTGATCAGACCGGGTGTGGTGATCAGGTCGGTAATGCCCTGCACACCGTTGAGCAGCACCTCGTCCGCCGAGCGGAAGGCGTCCATCAGACTCACCGCCGCGTCGCCCAGTTGCAGCAGCCGGTCGTTGGGGATCACGATCAGCGTGTCGCAGGACTCGCGCAGTAGGTTGATCCCCACCTCGGCCTGGTTGCCGCGGCGCTTGCCCTCGAACGAGAACGGACGCGTGACCACACCGATGGTGAGCGCGCCGAGCTTACGCGCGATCTGCGCGACGACCGGGGCGCCACCGGTGCCGGTGCCACCTCCTTCGCCCGCGGTGACGAAGACCATGTCGGCGCCCTTGAGCACCTCTTCGATCTCGTCCTTGTGGTCCTCGGCCGCCTTGCGTCCGACCTCGGGATCGGCGCCGGCCCCGAGACCGCGGGTGAGTTCACGACCGACGTCGAGTTTGACGTCGGCATCGCTCATCAGCAGGGCCTGTGCGTCGGTATTGACCGCGATGAACTCGACACCTTTGAGTCCTTGTTCGATCATCCGGTTGACGGCATTCACACCGCCGCCGCCGATACCGACGACCTTGATCACCGCAAGGTAGTTGTGCGGGGGCGTCATGGGCTCTCGCCTTCCTTCGATCTAAAGCCTGTCGTTTCCGGATTCTCGGCACGCTGCTTTTCGACCCGGCCCGTGGGTCGATTCGCTTCGGAAAGCGACCCGAGAACCGAGCAAACCCTAAACCTGAACCATAGGGTTAGCGTTATGTCAAGTATCCGACTGGTGCCGAACGCTATTCGCAGCCGCCGCGATACGCGCGCAGGCGCGCCGAAACGAGAGTCAGAATCTTGTGTGATCCCGCTCGTCTCGCCACTCCACACGTCGTATGGTGGACGGTTGCCCCCCGGCCATCTCCTCGACGCCGGAACCGCTCCCGAACCGCCGAAAATTCCCTGGACACAATGGGTGTGGATCACTTTACCGTGACCAGATTGGGACTCGAGACATCGAACACCGTTCCGGGGCGCGTCAATAGCGGTAACACGACCGCTGACTTGCGCTCGGCGTCGTCGGTCCCGCCCCAGAGTACCGTGCGACCGTCCTTCAGATTCAGCGAAATATCCGAAATAGACCGTGCGACAACCTCACCCACCTGAACACGCAGCGCAGCGGGCACAATGGCAAGGACCGAAACCGCGGCGCGGGTCACCGGATCGTCTGCACCGGGATGATCGGCGATCAACTTCGCCACACCGATCGGTGCGGGTTCGATCGCGAATTCCACGCTCTGCGCGTCCAGTAGATGCTCGCCCTGCGGGCCGTCGTAGAACAACACCGGAATGCGCTCCACGACCGTCACTCGGACGGTGGACGGAAATATCCGCTGCACCCGTGCCGTGCGTACCCTCGGAATGCTGGCCACTCGGTGCGCAATAGCAGTGGTGTCGATTCGCAGTATGGAGCGGCCGGACGGAATTTCGAGCAGATCGCGCACCTGCTGCTCGGGCACCGCGAGCGTGCTCTCGATCCGCACGGTGCGCACCGAGAGCACGGGCGTGAACCAGCAGACGACGCCGACTACGGCGAGAACACAGACGCCCAGCAATCCCCACAGCCGAATTCGGCGCCATTCGTCCACGCCGAGGCGATCACTCGCGGATCGCCCCATGTCGCGCGCCGATCCGACCCCGCGCACGCCGAATCACCGTCCGTGCTGAGGCCGCGCCCGTAACCCATCGAGGATCTGGCTCCCGAGCATCGTCACATCACCCGCACCCATCGTGATCACGACGTCGCCAGGCAGGGCCAGACCCGCGACCTGACGGCCGACCCGGGACATATCCGGCTGGTAGTGCACCGGTTTGGTCACCGCCTGGGCAACCAGTGCGCCATTCACGCCGGGCAGCGGTTTCTCCCGTGCGCCGTAGACATCGAGCACGACGACCTCGTCGGCCAAGCTCAATGCCGCGCCGAAGTCCTGTGCGAACGTCGCAGTACGGCTGTAGAGATGCGGCTGGAACACCACGATGACCCGCCCCTGTCTGGACCGAGCACCATCGCGGGCCTCCTGCTGGACCAGTTCGGCAGCCGCGCCGAGCACGGCGCGCACCTCGGTCGGGTGGTGGGCGTAGTCGTCGAAGACCCGCACGCCGTTCTCCCGTCCGGCGAACTGGAACCTGCGGTGCACTCCCCCGAAACCCTCCAGGCCCTGCACGATTTCGCCCACATCGGCGCCGGCGGCGCGAGCGGCGAGCAGGGCGGCGAGTGCGTTGAGCGCCATGTGCCTGCCCGGCACCGACAGTCGCAGGGTGCGCGGCGCAGCCTCGTCGGCGAGCTGGAACTGGGCGATACCACCGACATCGCGCGGCTCCCAGCTGTGTAAGCGGGCGCCCACCGCGACCGGGGCGTCGGTGAGCTCACCCGATCCGTACCCGAGCACCCGCACATTCTTCTCGGCCATCCGCGCGCCGACCCGCTCGGCCAACGCCCGCGAGCCCGGATCGTCGAGGCACACCACCAGCAGACCTCCCGCGGCAAGACGGTCGGCGAAGTCATCGAAAACCTGGACGTATGCCTCATCGGAGCCGAAGAAGTCCAGGTGATCGGACTCGATATTGGTCACCACCGCGACGTCCGGGTCGTACTGCAACAGCGAGCCGTCGCTCTCGTCGGCCTCGGCCACGAAGATATCGCCGGTGCCGTGGTGGGCATTGGTGCCCGCCTCGTTCAGTTCGCCGCCGACCGCGAAGGACGGGTCGTACCCGCAATGCTGCAACGACACGATCAGCATCGACGTGGTGGAGGTCTTGCCGTGGGTACCCGAGACGAGCAAGGTGCGATGGCCTTGCATCAGCGACGCGAGCACGGCAGGGCGCAGCAGCACCGGGATGTCGCGCCGATTCGCCTCGACCAACTCCGGATTGGTCTTCGGGATGGCCGCGTAGGTGGTGACCACCGCGGTCGGGCCGCCGGGTAGCAGGTCGAGGGCCGTCGCATCGTGACCGATGCGCACCTGTGCCCCCCGCGCGCGCAACGCCAGCACGCCGCGACTCTCCTTGGCATCCGAACCCGACACCGCGCCGCCGCGGGCGAGCAGGATGCGCGCGATCCCGGACATCCCCGCACCGCCGATCCCGACCATGTGTACGCGCGCCAGCTCCGGGGGCAATGCGCAACGCTCGCCGGTGGTCTCCGACCCCATCCCGTTCGCCGTGGTCTCGCTCACCGGCCTGCCACCTCCATCGTGATCCGCGCCACCTCGTCGGCGGCGTCACGGTGCCCGGCGCCTGCGGCGGCCCGGCCCATCTCGATCAGCCCTGCGGTGTCCATGAGTAAGGGAATCACCTCATCGATCACGTACTTCGGCGTCAGTTCCGCATCCGGGACAATCCGGCCGCCGCCGAGGCGCACCACCGGTCGCGCGTTGAGTTCCTGCTCACCGTTGCCGTGTGGAAGGGGCACATAGAACGCGGGCAATCCGACCGCGGAGACCTCCGCGACCGTCATCGCACCCGACCGGCAGACCACCGCGTCGGCGGCGGCGTAGGCGAGGTCCATCCGGGACAGATACGGCACTGCCAGGTAGCGGGAGCCATCCTCGCCGGAGTCCGCCAACTCGAGCGTGTTCTTGGGACCGTGGGCGTGCAGTACCGAGATACCCGCCGCGGACAGCTGTGGCGCGGCCGCCGATACGGCCTCGTTCAGGGTCCGCGCGCCCTGAGAACCACCGAATACCAGCAGCACCGGGCCCTCGGCCGGTAGGCCGAAATGGGCACGTGCTTCCCCCCGCAGCGCGGCTCGGTCCAGACTCGTAATCGATTCACGCACCGGAATGCCGACGACCTTGGCGTTCGCGAGGCCCGAATTAGGAACGGCGGCGAGCACCCGCGCGGCGCCGCGCGCGCCAACCTTGTTCGCGATGCCCGCTTTGGCATTGGCTTCGTGCACCACGACCGGCACGGCACGCCGACGACGCAGTGCGCCCGCGCCCGCGGCGAGATACGCGGGCAGGGCGACATATCCGCCGAAGCCGACGATCACGTCGGCGTCGACCGCGTCGATCACCGCTCGGGTCTTGGTCACCGCGGCCCGCACCCGCCCTGGCAGCCGCAGCAGATCGGCGGTGGGCTTGCGCGGCAGCGGAACCGGCGGGATCAGTTCGAGGGGATAGCCGCGCTCCGGAACCAGCCGGGTCTCCAGACCACGTTCGGTGCCCAGCGCCGTCACCCGGATCGAGGCGTCGAGCCGCCGCAACGCGTCCGCCACCGCCAGTGCCGGTTCGATGTGGCCCGCCGTGCCGCCGCCCGCGACGATTACCGAGATCACCTGGACCTTCCCCGTTCTCTTGCGTGATTGACCGGATAACTGGGTTCCCATGCCCGGGTGGCGCGGGCCGAACTGGTGCCGCGACTCTCTGGCGCACGGCGCGGCACCGGTTCCGCACCGTACCGCGTACGCCCACCGGTCGGCAGCGCGGAAGGTCCGCGGTCTGGCGCCCGACCGCGGCGCGCCGCGGCGGCCCGGGCGCTCGCCCGAGCTGGTGCGTACACTTCGGGTTTGGGCAACCGCAACAGCCTACTGAAGCGACCGTCCTGTCCGGCGTGCAGCGCCGCGACCGCTTCCGGTTCATGCCGAGCGGCATTGGCGATCAAGCCGAACATGATCAGAGTGATCGCCAGCGAGGAACCACCCGCGGACACCAGTGGTAGCTGTAGACCGGTGACCGGCAACAAACCGACCACATACCCGATGTTGATCATGGCTTGTCCAGCGATCCACGTTGTCGCGGCAGCGGTCAACAACCGGAGAAACGGATCCACCGACCGGCTGGCGATACGCAGTCCCGTGTAGACGAACAGTGCGAAAAGCCCCAGCACCAGCGCGCAGCCGAGAAAGCCCAATTCCTCGCCGATGATCGCGAAGATGAAGTCGTTGTGCGCGTTCGGCAAGTAGCTCCATTTGGCGCGGCTCTGCCCCAGCCCCCTACCCCAGATTCCGCCGTCAGCAAGGGAATAGAGAGCCTGTCGAGCTTGATAGTTGTCGCCCTGTAGGTCTGAACCCGGGTTGAAGAAGGACCGCACCCGGTTCGACCGATAACCGGCGGACATCGCGAGCACGCCCGCCGCCACGACTCCGGAAACCGCGATCGTCACGAACAGGCGGACCGGCAGTCCGCCGTACCACAGCAGCGCGCCGAGGACGAGTCCTACCGCGACCGTGGTGCTGAGGTTCGGCTGGACCACGATCAACAGACACACCAGCAGTCCGGCCGGGACCAGCGGAACGAGAAGATCTCGCAAGTTCGAACCGCTGGCCCGTCGGGAAGCCAGCAGGTGTGCGCCCCAGACGATCAGCGTCACCTTCACGATCTCCGACGGCTGCACCGAAACAGGGCCGAGCATCAGCCAACGGCGTGCGCCCTGAGCACGGGTACCGATACCAGGAACAAGGACCAGCACCAGCGCCAAGACCGACATCGCGAACAGTGGGAACGACACCTGGCGCAATCGGCGCAGCGGTACCCGCAACGCGAGATAGAACAGGACGGCGCCGAGCGCCGCGAACAACGCTTGCTGGATGAACAGCGAGTAAGCCGACCCACCGACCGCGTACTCCACAACCCCCGATGCCGACAGGACCATGACCAGTCCGAGGGTCGTCAACAGCGTGGCGATCGTGACCACCAAGTGGAACGACGCGAGCGGCCGCGCGAGCCAGACCCCGAACCGGGTGGCCGGCGCAGGATCACGCCACGCCGATTTCGTCATAGCCGCCGCCCGATGTCACCGTCTTCCAGGGTGTGCACCGCCGCAGCGAAGCTGCGGCCCCGGTGCGTGTAGTCGGCGAACATGTCCAGCGACGCGGCGGCGGGAGCCAGCAGCACAGTGTCGCCGCTGCGGGCGAATCCGGCGGCCGCGCGAACGGCACGGGCCATCATCGCGTCGGCCGCCTCGGTTTTCGCCGCTTCGTCACCCATCCCTGCATCGTCTCCCGCGATCAACTCGACGACGGGGACCTCGGGCGCGTGTCGCGCCAACGCGGCGGCGATGACCGACGCATCGGCGCCGATGAGCACCGCGGCGACCAGCCGCTCGGCGACCTCCTCCACCAGATCCTCGACGTGCGCGCCCTTGAGCAGACCGCCGGCCACCCAGACCACCTGCGGGTGCGCCAGGATCGAGGAGCGCGCGGCGTGCGGGTTGGTGGCCTTGGAGTCGTCGACGAACTCGACTCCGGCAAGTTCACGCACCAGTTCAGCGCGGTGCGGACCCACCTTGTGCTCGATGAGACCCTCGCGGACGAACTGCGGGGCAACATCGATCGCCCTGGTCAGCGCCGACGCGGCGAGCGCGTCGGCGACACCGGCCGGACCGGGCGGGCTGATATCGCCGACCTCGGCGAGGATGGCGGCTTTGGTGAACGCCCGGTCGAGCAGCTTGCCATCGACCACGCCCAACTCGCCGTCCGCGGGCACTCCGATCCGGAAGCCCACTGTCCGGCGTGCCTTGGACTTGCGCGCCAGCGAAGCCGCGACGGGATCGTCCAGACCGACCACGCCGACTCGGCCGACCAGCGCCCGCGCCTTCGCCGCGGCATAGGCGTCCAAGCCGCCGTGCCAATCCAGGTGATCCTCGGCCACATTGAGCACTACACCCGCCTCTGGACGCACCGACGGCGCCCAGTGCAGCTGGAACGACGACAGCTCGACCGCCAGCACCTGTGGACCGGGATTGCGGCGCAGCGCGTCCAGGATCGGAAGGCCGATGTTGCCGCAGGCGACGCTGGCGATACCCGCGGCACGCAGAATCGCGTGGGTCATCTGTGTGGTGGTGGTCTTGCCATTGGTGCCGGTGACGACAAGCCATTTGCGCACCGGCCCGTAGATCCTCGCCTGATCGACCCACCAGGCGAATTCGACGTCACCCCACACCGGTGTGCCCTCGGCTACCGCGGTGGCGAGCACCGGGGAATCCGGCCGCCAGCCCGGACTGGTGATCACCAGCGCGAACCGGCTCCAGTCGGTGGATTCCAGCTCGGCGGGGGTGGCCACATCCAGTCCGAGCCCGGCGGCCTCGGACAGCGCGGCGGCACCACCGTCGGTGACCACCGGTCGCGCGCCGATATCCCGCAGTGGCTCGACCAGCGAACGCCCCGACACACCCCAACCCGCGACCAGAACGTCACGCCCGCGCAGAAATTCGAGCATGGGCCCTGGTGAACGTAGGGCCCGAGGAGAATGTTCGACCATCTCGTTCACCCGACCGCAGAAAGGTATTCGCTGTAGAACAAACCGAGACCGACGGCCGAGGCCATCGCGGCCAAGAGCCAGAACCTGATAATCACCGTCGTCTCGGCCCACTTGCTGAGCTCGAAGTGATGATGGAACGGCGCCATTTTGAACAACCGGTTACGCGTCGTGCGGAACACGGCAACCTGCAACACCACCGACGCCGTCTCGGCGACGAACAGCGCGCCGATGACGATCATCAGCAGCTCGGTCCGGGTGGTAATGGACAGACCGGCGAGCATGCCGCCCAATGCCAGCGAACCGGTGTCACCCATGAAGATCTTCGCCGGCGCGGCGTTCCACCACAGGAAGCCGACACACGCGGCCGCGCCCGCGGCACATACCAGGGCCAGATCCAGCGGATCGCGAACGTTGTAGCAGCCGGTCTCCGGCTTGGTCTCACAGGCGTGGTAGTACTGCCAGAACGTGATGACCACGTATCCGCCGAGGACCAGACTCATCGATCCGGCGGCCAAGCCGTCCAAGCCATCGGTCAGGTTCACCGCATTGGACCAGGCGACCACGACGAAGCACACGAAAACCAGGAACACGACCACACCCATGGTCACCGTGCTGATGTCGCGTACGTAGGACAGGTGCCTACTAGCGGGGGTCAGCCCACTCGCGCCGCGGAACTGCAGTGCGAGCACACCGAAGATCACCGCCGCGGTCAGCTGGCCGAGATATTTACCGGCCGCGGTCAGGCCCAGATTGCGTTGCTTACGAATCTTGATGAAGTCGTCGAGGAAGCCCACCGCACCGAGTGCGGTGGCCAGGCCGAGTACCAGCAGTGCCGAGGCCGACGGTCCTTCGGCGTCGTACCCGATACCGATCAGATGCGAGCCCAGATATCCCGCCCACAGCCCGACCAGAATGGCCACCCCACCCATGGTCGGGGTGCCGCGCTTGGCCTGGTGGCTGGCCGGACCGTCGACCCGGATCTCCTGGCCGAAACCCTGCTTGGCGAACATCTTGATCAACAACGGGGTGAGCAGGATCGAGACCGTCAGCGCGATCGCCGCCGCGAAGAGAATCTGTCTCATTCTGCTGCCTCCGTGTCATGTCCCGCCCTGCTGCCCGGCGCGACGGCGTCGCGTCCTGCCGCGGAAGCCGCATCGGTCAGATGTTCGGCGACCTTCCACAGGCCCACCGACTTCGATGCCTTGACCAGCACCACGTCACCCGCGGTGACTTCTTCGTCGAGCAGAGCGATCGCCGCCTCGATATCCGGTACGAGGATCGACTCCTCGCCCCATGACCCTTCCATCACCGCTCCCTGGTGCAGCGCGCGGGAGGGCCGTCCGGTCCCGACTACCACCACGCGGCTGACATCCAGTCGCACGGCGAGCCGGCCGATCGCATCGTGTTCGAGGACGGATTCCGCGCCGAGCTCCCCCATCTCGCCGAGCACCGCCCAGCTGCGCCGCGGTGTCTGCCCTGCCCGCGCCATGCTCACCAGCGCTTTCAATGCGGCGCGCACCGAGTCCGGATTGGCGTTGTAGGAGTCGTTGACCACGGTGATCCCGTCTGCGGTGGTACGCACGTCCATCCGGCGGGCCGACGCGGCGTGCGCACCGGACAGCGTCCGGGCGAGGCCGTCGAGATCCGCGCCGCACTCCAGGGCGACCGCGATCGCGGACAGCGCGTTGCCGACGTGATGCTCGCCGTGCACAGCCAACCGCACCGGGATATCGCCCACGGGAGTGTGCGCGGTGAACTCGGCCCGTGCCTGCTCGTCGAGCCGGATGCCGGTGGCGCGGATGGTGGCGGTCTCGGCCTGGCCGACGCTCACCACACGGGCCGCCGTCCGTGCGGCCATCGCGGTGACCTGGGGATCGTCGGCGTTGAGTACCGCCAGTCCGGTAGCTGGCAGTGCCTCGACCAGCTCGCCCTTGGTCTGTGCGATGGCCGCACGGCTGCCGAACTCGCCGAGATGCGCCGTGCCGACATTGAGCACGACACCGATACTCGGCGGTGCCACCTCGGCCAGCGCGGCGATGTGGCCCGGACCACGTGCGGACATCTCGAGCACCAGGAAGCGGGTCTCGGCGTCGGCGCGCAGTGCCGTCCACGGGTGGCCGAGTTCGTTGTTGAACGATCCCGGCGGTGCGACGACCGGCCCCAGCGGGGCGAGTACCGCGGCCAGCAGATCTTTCGTGGACGTCTTGCCGGAGGACCCGGTCACGCCGACGACGGTGAGCCCGCCGGCCGCGACCAGGCGCGACACGCTCGCGCGCGCCAGTGCCGCGAGCGCGGCGAGCACCGCGGCACCCGAGCCGTCCGAATCATGGGACAAGGCAACCGAACTCGCGGGCACCGAGCCGCGATTCGGAGCGACCACGACGGCGGGCACACCCACCGGCCGCGCGGCGAGCACCGCGACCGCCCCTGCGGCGATCGCCGCGCCCGCATAATCGTGGCCGTCGGAGCGCTCTCCCGGCAGTGCCAGGAAAAGATCACCGGAACCTATTCGGCGCGAATCGAATTCGACCGCACCGGTCACTCGCACCTCCGGGTCGGGAACGTCGTGCAGCGTGCCGCCGACAACGTCCGCGATCTCCCGCAGTGTCATCTCGATCATGAAACCGTCAAGTCCTCCGCGTGGTTTCCTTGCGGACTTCGTCTGTCCAATGCGACCGCGAGCACCTCGCGGTCGTCGAAGGGATGCTTCACGCCCTGGATCTCCTGCCCTACCTCATGTCCCTTGCCCGCGATCAGCACCACGTCACCGGGGTTGGCCCACTCCACCGCGGCCGCAATGGCTTCGGCCCGATCACCGATCTCACGCACCTCGCCGCGCTCGGCCTCGGGCACCTCCGACGCACCGGAACGGATCGCGGCTCGGATCGCTGCCGGGTCCTCGGTGCGCGGGTTGTCGTCGGTGATGATCATCAGATCGGCGCCTCGCGCACCGGCCGCACCCATCAGCGGCCGCTTGCCCGCGTCACGGTCACCGCCCGCACCGACCACCACGGCGAGCCGTCCGGCAGTGTCCGCAGCGAGATGCCCACGGAGCGTAGCGATTACGGATTCCAGCGCGGCGGGCTTGTGCGCGTAGTCGACGATCGCCAGGAATTCCTGTCCGCGTTCCACCCGTTGCATCCGGCCGGGTACGTCCACGGTGGCCAACGCGGGTGCGGCGACCGATGATTCGACTCCCGCCGCAGCGCACACGGCTATCGCGAGCAGGCCGTTGGCGATGTTGTAATGGCCGGGAAGCCGCAACCGCACCGGCACATCCCCCTGCGGGCCCGACGCCGTGAAATCCTGCTCGCCGCCATGCGCCGCCACCGCGCCGGACAGGCTCCAGTTCGCGGATCGCTTGGTGGACACGGTGATCGGGCTCGCGAGATCCTCGGCGAGCCGCCGCCCCCACGCGTCGTCCACACAGATCACCGGAATTCGCGACGCAACCGGCGAATCCGGATCGAAAAGCCTGCGTTTCGCGGCGAAGTAGTCCTCGAAATCGGCATGAAAATCCAGGTGGTCTTGCGAAAGGTTGGTGAACGCACCGACTGCGAATCGCACACCGTCGACCCGACCCAACGCCAGCGCGTGGCTGGACACCTCCATCACCACCGCGTCCACACCCTGCTCGACCATCAGCGCGAACATCGCGTGCAGTTGCGGCGCCTCCGGAGTGGTCAGCGCGCTGGGCACTCGCCTGCCGCCGATCCGGGTCTCGATGGTGCCGATCAGCGCGGTGGACAGCCCACCTGCGGCCAGACCCGCCTCGACCAGATAGGAGGTCGTGGTCTTGCCCGAGGTTCCGGTGATTCCGATGATGCGCAACCGCTCGGACGGGTTGCCGTAGATCGTCGCCGACAGCTCACCGAGCACCGCGCGGGGATCGTCCCGCACAAGCACCGGCACGTCCAGTTCCGCTGCCGACTCCGCGCCCACAGCGTCGGTCAGCACCGCGACGGCGCCCCGCGCGACCGCGTCCCGCGCGTAACGGGCGCCGTGTGATCGGGCGCCGGGCAACGCGGCGAACAGGTCACCGGGCAGTACGGCGTTCGAGCGTTGCTCGATGCCGCTGACCGATAATTCACGCGCAGCCGACTCGAGACTTGTTCGTGCCCCGATGGTGGCGGCCAAAGACGCCAGCGGCGTTGCCGGCGAGTGCTCGGGCCGCAATGCGCGTGGTTGACCGGACTGCACAGAAACCAGGCTCCTTTCGAGGGCAGCGATCGATGTGTCAGGTTACCGGCGACCGATCAGGGCAGGACCATGCGCCCCACCGCAACGTCGGCGATGTCGATACCCGAACCCTACGGGCTGCACCATCGTGAACGGACCGCGCCACGCGGCAGAAGACGGCGACCCATGGCGGGCGAGGCAAGCACCAACGCATTCCGGTGGCCCAGCTTCGCGCACCAGCCGATCGGAGCGCGCGGTGTCGGTCATTTCCACGGTCGGCTGTGCGTGCCGCCGCACCGAGCCGACGAACAGAATCACCCTGCCTGCAGCACGAATCGCTTGGACGGCTCCGGCGACGGCGGGATCCGATCGCGCTGCAGCGCCCACGACGCGATGTTGTGGAACAGCGGAGCCACCGAACCGCCACCGCTACCATCGGAACTCCGAACGGGCGCATCGAGCATGAGACCGATCACGTAGCGCGGATTGTCGGCGGGGACCATGCCCGCGAAAGTGATCCAAAAAGACGACGTCGAATAGCATTCGCAATCTGGATCGACCTGCTGCGCGGTGCCGGTCTTTCCGGCCACCTGATAGCCCGTGATGGCAGCGGGCCAGCCGGTTCCGTTCTGTTCGGCGTTCATCGGGTCGCGCTGCATCACCGCCTGGAACATTGTCCGCAACGTCGCGGCGGTCTGCGCGCTCACCACCCGCACCCCGTCCGGTTGTGTCTCCTCGGTTCGGGTGCCATCCGGCGCGATCTCGGTTTTGACGATCCTTGGCGGGATGCGGACACCGTCGTTGGCGATGGCCTGATACATTCCCGCCATCTGCAGCGTCGTCATCGAAAGACCTTGTCCGATCGGAAGATTCGCGAACGTGCCACCAGACCACTGGTCGCGATCGGGCACAAGTCCGGCACTCTCGCCCGGCAAGCCGATACCCGTGCGTTGACCGAGCCCGAACCGATGCACCATGTCGGCGAAGCGGTTCTCACCGACCCGCTGTGCCAGCATCAGCGTTCCCACGTTGGAGGATCTGCCGAAGATGCCCGTGGTGGTGAACGGCGCCACGTCGTGCGTCCACGCATCGTGAACGGTGACGCCCGCCATCTGAATATCGCCGGGAACCTGCATCACTTCATCGGGACTGGTCAAGCCGTATTCGATGGCCGAGGCCGCCGTGATGATCTTGTTCACCGACCCCGGCTCGAACACATCCGAAACCGACGGATTGTTCAGATCGGCCCTGGCCCAACTCTGCGGTCCGAGCGCTGGGTTGAAGGTGTTGTCGTTGGCCATCGCCAGCACCTGGCCGGTCTTGGCGTCGAGGACGACCGCCGAGGCGGAGCTCGCGCCGGACAGTTCCTTGGCCTGCTGCACCTGCTGTTGCACGTAGTACTGGAGATCCGAGTCCACGGTGAGTTCGACCGCGGACCCGTTCACCGCAGGCTGTTCATCCCGCCAGCTGCCAGGGATGACCGCACCGTCGGAACCGCGATCGTAGGTGTGCGATCCGTCGGTACCCGCCAACACCGAGTCCATCGACGACTCCAGCCCGACCTGTCCGTGTCCGTCCCACCCGGTGGCGCCGACCACGTTCGCTGCCAGTGACCCGCCTGGATATACCCGGATGCTCTGTTGGTCGGAACCGACTTGCGAGAACTTCTCGGTAATTTCCCCGGCGATCCGCGGATCGACGTTACGGGCGAGATACACGAACTGATCGTCACCGCGCAGTTTGGCGAGCAGATCCGTTTCCGTGGGCGCGTCCTTGCCGAGTTTCTCGTGGATCATGTGCGCGATATCGCGCAACCGCTCATCCGGATCAGGCGCTTTGTCACTCTTGGCTCTGGCGTCGGACAACTCCTTGCGCACCCGGACCGGCTGGAAGGTCAGGGCTTTGGCGGAGATGGTGAAGGCGAGTGACTTGCCGTTGCGATCGGTGATCGGCCCGCGCGTCGCCTGATCGGGCTGATGGGTAGTGCGCTGGCTGGCCGCCTGCGCCGACAGCCCCGGCGCCGCGACGCTCTGCACCCACAGCAGTTGCAGGGCGACGACGGCGAGGGCGACCAGCATGACGACGCGGCCGACTCCAAGACGCAGTCGCAGCGGCTGATCCGATCCGAGTGACGTGGACCTGCGTGGACCTGCGCCCGGGGACGCGGCGGGCCCGCGACGCCGACGCGCCGCGGGCCCAGGACGCGTCACAGCGGCCCTCCGTCGAGGAGACCTTGCGCCTGCGGCGTCTCCTCGTCCGACTGCTGTTCCCCTCGAGCCGGAGCGACCTCCACCTGCCGCGGCTGTTGCGCTTCCACCTGCGGTAGCTGTTGCGCTTCCACCTGCGGTAGCTGAGGTTCTTCTGCTTGCGTCTGCGGCCCTCGAACTGACGGCTGGGGCCCTGGTGCCGTGTCGGCTTGCGACTGCTGATCCGTAGCCTGCGGGGCGGCGGACACCGGGCCGGACGGAGTGGGGCCGACCATCACCGGGGCGACCGGCGCCGGGCCCGGGGGCGCGGCATCACCCTGGACGGTGCTCTGTTGTCCAGTAGCCGCCTGGCCCTGTCCAGGCACGGCAGGCATCGTGGTGACCGGTATCACCCGCTCACCTCTTGCTTGCGGGTTACCGACCCGCGGCCCCGACGGCGAGACATTCAGCGGTGGCACCGGCGCGCCCTGGGCGGGGGTCGGTGTGCCGATCACCGTGACAGTGCCGTCCGGCGCGATGAGGAGGCGGGCCGGGTCCTTGGCCGGAATCATGCCTAGTTCCCGCGCCCGCGCGGCCAGCTCGGGCGCCGAGTCGGCGGCTTCGACCTCCCGCTGCAACGCGGCGCGCTCGTCGGCCAATTTCCGGTTGGTCGCTCGTGCGTCGCCGAGCTGGTAACTGTCCTCGGCGGCCCGGGTGGTCAGCAACAGGGTCAGCGCGAGGCCACAGCCGAGCAGCGCGATGATGGCCGTGACGAACGGAATCCGCGCGGCCATCGCGG
Organism: Nocardia sp. NPDC049220; assembly: GCF_040647855.1. Lineage (NCBI taxonomy): Bacteria > Bacillati > Actinomycetota > Actinomycetes > Mycobacteriales > Nocardiaceae > Nocardia > Nocardia sp. NPDC049220. The sequence continues at coordinate 18,651 of NZ_JBEZDA010000023.1, read as the reverse complement.
AGCGCCGCATGGCGGGCGGCATCGCATCCGAACGACCTTCGGCACGCAGCCGACGCCGGGCGTAAGCTCGCTGCGCCGCACCGGACTTCACCCGTTCGGCATCCTGGACCCGCCGGGCGATCCGGCCCGGCGCTTCGACGGTCCGTGTCCGCACGCTCATCGGTTCCCCTCCTCTGTCCGCACGAGATGCCGGATCGACGCAGCGCGGTGCTGTCTCATCCGGCCTCCTGTGTCTTGTGGGACACCCGCACCCGGTCGGCGCGACAAGGCGCTGCGCGATGATTCCTCATCGCGCCTCCTGAAACTTGCGGGACACCCGCACCCGGTCGGCGCGACAAGGCGCTGCGCGATGATTCCTCATCGCGCCTCCTGGATCCGCTCCGCTGCGCGCATCCGCACCGGCGCCGCCCGTGGGTTCTCCTCGATCTCCCGCTCGGTCGCCTTCTCCGAGCCACGGGTGAGCATTCGGAATTCCGGCCCCATCCCGGGCAGTTCGACCGGTAGATCCACCGGAGTCCTGGACATCGTGCGCGGAGCCAGCGCCTGCTTGACCACCTTGTCCTCCAACGATTGGTAGGACATGACGACCACGCGTCCGCCGACGCGCAGCGCGGCCAGCGCGGCAGGCAACGCGTCGCGTAGCGAATCGAGCTCCCGATTGACTTCAACTCGCAGCGCCTGGAAAGTCCGCTTGGCCGGATGCCCGCCGGTGCGGCGGGTCGCCGCGGGAATCGTGGCGTACAGCAGATCCACCAGCTCACCGCTGGTGGTGAACGGCTTCAGCTTGCGACGGCGAACCACCTCGGCCGCGATGCGGCCCGCGAAGCGTTCCTCGCCATAGGTTTTCAGTACCCGGGCCAGATCACCGTGACTGTAGGTGTTGAGCACGTCGGCGGCGGTGGGACCGGTGGTCGGGTCCATCCGCATGTCCAGCGGCGCGTCGACCGAATAGGCGAAGCCACGGTCGGCCTCGTCGAGCTGCATCGATGAGACGCCGAGATCCATCAGGATCGCCGAGACCGAGCCGGTCGCGGACAGTCCCGCCTGGGTCAACGCCTCCGCGATGCCGTCATAGCGAGTGTGCACCAACGTGATCCGATCCGCGAACGGCGCGAGCCGCTCACCAGCCAGCTTCAGTGCGGTGGTGTCGCGATCCAAGCCGACCAGACGCAGGTTCGGATAGGTGCGCAGAAAATGTTCGGCGTGACCGCCGAGGCCAAGGGTCGCATCGACATACACCGCGCCCGGTTCGCCGAGGGCCGGACCAAGCAGCGCATCGGCTCGCTCGAGCAGAACTGGAACATGACGAGGGCCGCGCTGTTCACGGTTCACCTCGACCTCCCGGAATCCTGCCTCACGTCGTCGCGCGCCACACACGGGCCGCGTTGATACACAATGCTTTTGATACGGATACGAATGCCCCGTGGTCTCTGACCGAACCTCGGCACCTGGCGTCGGGGAAGTACGTCAGGGTCCGTGTCCGGGCAGAGACCGCGCGGCACTCGCTCGGTCGGGGCTAGAAGATTCCGCCCAGCGACTCGTCTCTGGCTTGCGAGAAGTCCTCCTCATGTTCGGCGAGGTAGGACTCCCACGCCTGCTTGTCCCATATCTCCAGGAAGTCGACCGATCCGATCACCACGCAATCCCTGTGCAGGTTGGCGTAGCGGCGATGGTCTGCCGACAATACGATCCGGCCCTGGGCGTCCGGACGCTGTTCGTCCGTTCCGGCCGCGAGCGCCCGGACGAACGCGCGAGCCTGCGGATTACTTCGAGACGCGGCCGCGGCCCGCCGAGCGAGCGCGGTGAACTCCTCTTTCGGGTACACGGCAAGGCTGTGATCCTGCCCCTTCGTGACCATCAACCCTCCCGCCAGATCGTCTCGAAACTTCGCAGGCAACGTGAGTCGCCCCTTGTCATCCAAGCGAGGTGTGTAGGTACCGAGAAACATCTCGACACCTCCCTAGTCGATCACCTCGATGGTCGGCTCTTTCAGTAAGTGCGCGCTCCACATTACCCCACTTTCCCCCACTTTCAATCGAAACAAGCGGTGATCTGGCTCCCGGCTCAGACGATTCCGCAGGTCACCCCAGCTATCACCGGCATGCCGAACTTTTGCGAGTTCTACCGACACGCGCCAGGTCACGGAGCAAATGTCCGATAACACCCAGCAAACCCCCTGGACAGGCCCGTCGGGACCGACCGGAGGGGCATCGCGGGGGAAGCGTGTGGGGAGGTGTGGGGAAGCGAGAAAGTCCGGTGCCGAATCGGGTGGAGAGCATCCGTGCGTTCGACGCCCAAACGCACAAAAGGCGACGCCGCACCTCGGTGCGGCGTCGCGGTCTGTACTGACGATGTCCGGCGGCGGGCGGCTACTCCTGCTCGAACCGCCGCCGGAACCGGTCTTCCATCCGATCGGAGAAACCACCGGACTTGCGCTGACGCCCGCGTCCGCTCCTCGATCCGCCCGAACCACCAGGCGAAGCGTCACCCGCTCGGCCGTTCTTGGCAACGCTCTTGGTACTGCCGAGCAGCAAGAGCACGCCCGCACCGAACATGACGATGAATCCGATCAGGCTGATGATCGGGAAGCCGCCGGGCTTCACCGGTGCGGCAATGCCGGCGACGAGGAGAAACAGGCCGAGGACGAACAACGCGGCGGCCTGGAGTCTGCGGCGACTCGAGGTCGAACGTAGCCGTCCGCCGCGAACGGACGAGGCGAACTTGGGATCCTCAGCATAGAGAGCGCTCTCTATTTGTTCGAGCATGCGCTGCTCGTGCTCGGAGAGTGGCACGGTACCTCCCCCGGCACTAGGACGTGGCTGCCGCCTCCGGGTAGGCGACAGATAGCCGACCTTGGCGGCTATCTGTCACCAATGATACGAGTTCGATCACAGCCGTACCACCTTCTCGTCGATAACTAAGCGGTCATGCCGCCGCTCCATCCCGGCGCGGGTCGCAATCGGGCCGACACCGACAGGAGGTCTTCCACGTCATGTAGGAATGCGCCCACCCGCGAAGAGAACTCGTCGGCCTCGTGATCATCGACGTCCCGGTCCAATCCGGCCTCCAGTGCGGCCCGGATCTCCGAGCGCGCGCTGAAGTAGTCCGACCACATCACGAACTCGGGCGCGGCGCGCTGCAAGAGCACCCACGCATTGCGCGAGCGCGCCCTGGCCGCGGCATCGGCACCGGTGAGCGCGATCACCGCACCCGCGCCGCGCAGCGCGGCCAAGTAGGCGGTGCGGAACCGCTCGCGCGGATCCCGCTCCCCCTGCGCCTGCATGAGCAAACCATCGGCCCGCAGTAGCAGTTTGCCGGCCCGGCCCGGCTGCCCCGGATGTTCGACTCGACCAGACATGAGCCTGCCCTTCCTATTCGCAGCGATCGCGCCGATCTCAGCAATCTCAGCAATCGCACACCCTGGCCCGTAGCCTGCGTGGGAGGCGGCATAGCACTCCGCTTTCCACCACCGCACGGACCGAACAGGTATTCGAACGTTTGAATTGAGCTTGAATATAGAGACGCCCACCGACAAACTTCCGCGTCCGCGCGACCGACGAGAGCCATGACCGCCGTCAAGCCCAACCACACCCCCGCACCCGCCATCGTCGACCTCTCGGTCGCGGATCTGCGCGCCCGGCTGCATGACGCGTTGGCGGTATACGTCGCGGCCATGGCCTATCCGCGCGGCACCGAGCACCATCGCGCGCCGATGTGGACCGAACACACCACCAGGACGGGCTGGCAGGCGGTGGCGGCCGTGGTACCCGAAGATTCCGGTCGAATCGACCTGCGGTGCGCGCCTATCGTCGCGATCGCCTACGGCTACCGCGGTGCCGCGCACCAGTGGTGGCACCAACAGGTGCACAGCGGGATGCGCCGCTGCGGCTGGCCGGAAAACTCCACACGAGAACTGCTCGCAGACTACTTCGAACTCACCGAACTGCATGTGCATCCCACCGCGCAAGGCCGCGGCATCGGCGCCACACTGTTGGAACGGCTGCTTCGCGACCGGCCCGAGCGGGCCGTTCTGCTGTCGACGCCCGAGGTCGACGGCGAGGACAACCGCGCGTGGCGGCTCTACCGCAGGCAGGGATTCGACGACGTGGTACGCAATTTCGTGTTCGCAGGCGACAATCGGCCGTTCGCAATCCTCGGCAGGCGGCTACCGCTGTGAGGGACGGGTGACGGCTGTCGTCGTCGGCTCCGGCCACAACGCAGTGGCCGCCCGGTGTTATCCGGCCCGCGCCGGGCATTCGGTCTAGGTGCTCGAACGCGACGAGGCACTCGGCGGGACGGTGTCGATGGTGCAGCGGTTTCCCGGCCATCGGGTCGATCGCGGGTCGTCGGCGCACACTGCGTCCGCCCATCCGGGTGGTGTCTCCAGGGTGACCGGACGCGCGGCGACTACCCCGGTACTACGCGACCCTCGGCACGGCCGATATCTTCGGCGGCGACGACGGTGAAGGGCTCGGTCGACCCACCGTCGGCGTCGCGCGGGTGCGCCGAAACATCCGAGCCGTTGCCCGGACACCCCGCCGCGATCGGCGCCGCGCGCCCGATGGCGGAACATCGCCGCGCACTGTTCGAATTGTCGGTGGCCTGCGCGATGCTGACAGTCGCCGCGCAGATCGGCTATCCGCTGACGTCCGGCGACGGTCGCGACCGGATCACGATCGCGGTCGTGTTGCTGTCCGCCGGGACGGCGCTCACCCACGCGACGGCGACCCGGGGACTGCGCTATGCCACCGGCGTGCTGCTCGTCGCCGGAATCGGACTGCTGACCGAGGTGGTCGGCACCGCGACGGGTGTGCCGTTCGGTTGCTACGGATACGCGGTGGACCGGCTCGGACCCGCGCTGCTCGGGGTGCCGCTGGTTGTCGCGACAGCCTGGATCGGCGGGCTATATCCGGTGTGGGTGGTGGCCGGGGCGGTGTCTCGGCGGACAACGGCGCGGATCACGCTGACCGCGCTCGGCGCCGTGGGCTGGGACCTGTTCCTCGACCCGCAGATGGTCGCCGACGGGCAGTGGACCTGGTGTGACGCCGGCTCCGGCCTCCCCGGTCTCGAGCAGATCCCGTTCTCGAATTACCTGGGGTGGTTCGGCGTCGCACTCGTCATGGCCGGTCTACTCGCGGTCTGGGAGCGTGCGGCGCCCGCCGGCTGCCCGGTCCGCGGCCGGGGATTCGGTCTCGCGGTCCCGGGCGCGATGTTTCTGTGGACCTGGCTCGGGTCGGCGCTCGCCCACGCGGCCTTCCTCGGCTTGCCCTATTCCGCCTGCTATGGACTGGTAGGGATGGGTGTGCTCGGCATCCCGCTGCTGGTGGTCCTGCCCCGATCGCGGCGCTGACCTGACCCGATGTCCTCGGCGCGGCCACGCCGCGACACGGGTTGCGCCCGTCGCGTGGCATGCCGGGCGATTGGCCTGGCACGATGTCACCCGTGCAGACCACGATGCCCGATGCCCTGGTACTCCCGCCGCAACGGACACCACGCCGTGGCGTGCGTATGGTCGCGGCCTTCCTGCTCGCGGCGTTGCTGGCCCCGGTGCTCGCGGGCTGCCTGCGCGTCCAGGTCTCGATGGGTGTCTCGTCCAACGATCGGGTGTCCGGCCGGATCGTCGCCGCGGTGGTGCCCACGGACCCCAACGACAAGGGACCGCAGTTGAAGGCGCCCGAGTCGCTCGCGGCGACGGTGCGGGTGGAGGCGTACGCCCAGGACGGTTACGTGGGCAGCCAGGTGTTCTTCGACGATCTGTCGTTCGGCGAAGTGCAGCAACTCGGGCAGTTGTCCGAGCAGACCCAGGGCATGTTCCAACTGCAGTTCCTGCGTACCGGCGATCTGGTCAGCCTCACGGGCCGGGTCGATCTGAAATCGGTTCCGCCACACGGCTCCGACGTACAGTTCACCATCGCGTTCCCGGCCCGCGTCGCGAAGACCAACGGCAGCCGTGAGGGCGACAACATCGTCTCCTGGAAACTGCCACCCGGCGATGTCTCCACGCTGCGCGCCGAGGTCAGCTACGCCGACCCGAACACCCGCTCGTTCGCGGGCTGGGCGGGCATCGTCGGCGGCATCACCCTCGCCGTGGCCGCGATCATCGCCGCCATGGCGTTCATGGATCGCAACCCGCCCGCTCCCGGCGCGCCGGAGATCGGGTTCTCACCGAGCCGCTGGTGGCGCTCCGTGACGCAGAATCGCTGAAGCATTTCGACGACGCGCCGCGATAGCGTAGCGCCATGGTGTGCGCCGATCGGCCGAAGACGCCACGCGCGACCGCGATCCCCGTGACGTGTGCCGCGGCGCTCGCGGTGCTCGGCGCGGGCATCGCCCTGTACAACAGGGTCACCCTGCGACGGCTGACGAGGACACCCCCGCCGGCGATCGAGCCGGTCACGGTGTGCGTCCCCGCACGGGACGAGGCCGATCGCCTACCCGGTCTGATCGCCGATCTGCGTGCCCAGGTGCGCATTCCGCGCATGTCGGTCCGTATTCTCGACGATTCCTCGACCGACGACACCTCCGCGGCGGCGAGCACGGCGATCGACGGCGACCCGCGATTCACGTTACTGCGCATCGAGTCCGAACCTCCCCCCGGCTGGACCGGGAAGTCCGCCGCCTGCGCCCGGTTGGCCGAAGGGGTGCGTACGCCGGTGCTGGTCTTCCTGGACGCCGATGTGCGCCTGGCGCCCACCGCCATCGCGGCGGCGGTAGCCGAATTGCGCAGGCGACGCGTCGCTTTGGTATCACCGTGGCCGCTACAGTTGGCCGAGTCGGCCGCCGAGGCCATGGTGCAGCCGCTGCTGTGCTGGTCCTGGGCAGCGACGCTGCCGATCACGGCGGCCGACCGCAGTTCGCGGCCGTCCACCGCGGTGGTTTGCGGCCAGTTCCTGGTGTTCGACAACCACGACTACCGCGCCATCGGTGGTCACGCCGCGGTGGCCACGTCCGTCACCGAGGACCTCGATATCGCCCGAGCCCTGCGCCGAGCCGGATATTCCACCGCCGTCGTGGCCGCCGGGTCGTTGGCACGCACCAGGATGTATCACAGCGCGATCGACATCGAGGCGGGTTACACCCGCTGGCTCTGGTCGGCCCACGGCGGCACGATTGCGCGCGGCGCCGTGGTGGGATTGCTTGCCGCCCTCATCTATTGGGCGCCACCGATGGCCGCCGTGCTCGGGAAGGGGGGCGTCCGGTGGACGGGCTTGCTCGGCTCCCTGGCCGCCGTGACGAGCAGGCTGCTCGCCCGCTCCATGGAGATCGGCGGCGCACCGACGCGCACGGATGTCGCTGCCGCCCTGGCGCACCCGCTCTCGGTCGCGGTTTATCTGCTGCTGTGGGCGCGCTCACACCGTGCCCGGCACCGGGGCGCGCTGCGCTGGAAGGGGCGTCCGCTCGAACCGACGAGCGGCTAGCGCCACGACGCAGTCCACGTGCGGCACCCCGCAAACCGCCTGCTATCGCGAACGGCGACATTCCCCGGACAGTCGGTGCTGTCCACCCGAGTCGGCCTGCCCGAAGTAGGCCGTTACCGCGGCGACGGCGGATATCTGGCTACATACAGATCCGGTAGCTCGGCACGCGGCAAGATCTACGCTCACGGTGATTACTTCCCTTGTTCCAGGGCTCGCATGCTGGGCATGATGATTCGGCTCGACCTGAGATCGGCTGGCCGGGCGCCGGCATCAACCGTCCAGAGCGGTCGAGAGACCTGGCTCATCGACATCGCAGCAACCCCCCGGTCACCGGGCGCGGGTGCTTCCGCCGGGACCGATGGAGGAACGCAGTGATCAGCTCCGCCACCCGCGGCGTCCGAGGGAACCGTCGCCACATCGACCACTGCACCGTCGCCTCCGCGAGTTGTCGTCACTGATCCGCCCGCGGCCGCCGACACGACACCGCCCGCCGACACGAGCAGTTCGGCCACGAGGCGACCACCTGTCCGATGAACCTCGGCCTGCGCCACCATCGCAGCACCCTCGACGAAGGAACCGAAGCGTCATGACCACCAGCATCACCAGTATTTTCGAGACCGAATGGGCGCGCTGGCACCACGCGAGGGAAGACCAACTGCGTGACCCGCTCGGCCTCCTCAGCCTGACCGGACTGCACTGGCTTACCGACCACCCCGAGCGACTGCCGGATGTTCCCGGCACCTGGTGGGTCACCGACGACAAGGTGTTCATCACCGCGCAACCCGCCGACCGGCTGGAGTACGACGGCCTCGGCATCGCGGGCGTGCAGATCATCACGCCCGCCGAGGGCGCTCCGGGACTGAGTGTGTTGCAGGAACATCGGGTGCTCGAGGTGATCCGACGGACCAGCCGCTACGCCGTCCGAGTGCATGATCCGGCGGCACCCGGCCTGCTGAGTTTCGACGGAATCCCGACCTACCCGCCGGATCCGCGCTGGGTGGCGCCCGGTCGGTTCACGCCGTTCGACCGGCGACCGACTCTGACCACGGGCGCGGTGGTGGCAGGGCTCGAACACCACCACGTCATCTCGGGCACCATCGAATTCACTCTCGGCGGGATGACCGAGCGGGTCGTCACCTTCGGCGCCCCGGACCAACTACGGGTGCTGTTCACCGACGCCACCAGCGGTGTCACCACCTATCCCACGGCGCGCTCGCTGGCCGTCCGCGCACCCGAGCCAGATGGCGCAGTGCTGCTCGACTTCAACCGGGCGACAAATCTGCCGTGCGCCTTCACCGATTTCGCGACCTGCTCGGTCGCGCCCGCACAGAACCGGTTGCGGGTGGCCGTCGAGGCGGGCGAGCAGGATCCGCGGACGAACTACTGATCACCCGCGGTACCCATCAGCGGCGCTTGGTCGATCCCACGCCTCGGTCGTCCGCACCGGCGCCGCAACCGATCACGCGATGTGGTCGAATCACGCGACAGCGCGGGTATAGACCAGCGGTACCCGGGTACGCACGTCTGATCCGGAACGTGGACGTCAGGCGCTGATCGGTGCGGCGGTGACACCGTAGCCGAGGTTGGTGAGCACCTCGCTGGTCGCCTTGGCGAAGTTGAGCGTGATGAAGTGCAGGCAGGGCGCGCCCTCGTCGATCAGCCGTTGCCCCATCTCGGTGGCGATCTCGATGCCCGCCGCGCGCACCGCGGCGCCGTTCTCCTCGGGCCCGTCACCCGCGGCCTTGTGCAACCGCTGCATGATCGCGTCGGGCAGCGGTCTGCCGCAGAGTTCTTCGGCGCGCTGCACGGTGCGCAACGAGGTTATCGGCATCAGCTCCGGGATGATCGGCTTGGCGCCTTCGACCGGGTCGCAGGCCACGACCCGGTCGCGCAGCCGCAAGTAGTGCTCGACATCGAAAAACATCTGAGTGATCGAATACTCCGCGCCCGCGCGCAGTTTCGCGACGAGGAACTCGGTGTCGGTCGCCAGATCCGGTGAGTGGTGGTGCCCCTGGGGGAATGAGGCGACACCGACGTGGAAATCACCGAGGTCGCGCACGATGCGCACCAGTTCCTCGGCGTAGGAGACGCCCTCGGGATGTTGGTGCCACTCACCGAGCGGATCGCCCGGCGGATCACCGCGCAGCACCAGGATGTTGCGGATGCCGGAGTCGGCGTAGGCGCCGACCAGTGAACGCAACTCGGCGACGCTGTGCTCCACCGCGGTCAGGTGCGCGACCGGAAGCAGGGTGGTCTCTTCGGCGAGCTCTCCGGTGACGCGCACCGTGCGGTCTCGGGTGGAGCCGCCCGCGCCGTAAGTCATCGATACGAACGCGGGGTGCATGCGCTCGAACTGGCGCGCCGCACGCCATAGCCGCGCCTCGGTGGCGCCGTCCCGGGGCGGATTGAACTCTACGGAGAACGGCACCGCGCTCCCGGCGTGAGCCTGCAGACTCTGTACAACCGAGGGTGTTCCAGAGACGTTCGGATGCGTCCGGGAGGCCCGGCCCGGAGTCGAGCGTCCCCGCACGTTGTCGAAAGTCACCGGTTCAGTCTAGAGGTGACCGACGGCAGCGCCGTCAAGTCGCTCGGCCACCCCGCGTATTCTCTCGGATCAGACAGCTCATACGCCGCGCCCGGCGCCCACGTGCGAACACCTCCGCACGGTGCCGGATCACACGCAGTGGCCGGCACCGGTGCACCGCACCACGCGTGTCCACCGCCACACGACTTTGGAGGCTCCACTCTGTCCGCCGGAATCGGTACCCACACCCCACAGGCCGTCGTGCCGGTGCCGGGCACCCCCGCCTTCGTCTCCGCCGTGCAGGCGGCTCTGAAACGGTTCTTCCTGACCCGCCGGGAAATCGTCGGACAGCTGGGGCCGGTCGTCATCGAGGCGGCGGAGGCGCTCGAGCTGTTCGTCCTGCGCGGCGGAAAGCGCACCCGACCCGCGTTCGCGTGGACCGGCTGGCTCGGCGCCGGCGGCGATCCGCACGGCGCCGAGGCGGACGCGGTGCTCACCGCCTGCTCGGCGTTGGAGTTGGTGCAGGCCTGCGCGCTGGTCCATGACGACATCATCGACTCGTCCCGTACCCGCCGCCGCTTTCCCACCGTGCACGTCGACTTCGAACGGCGCCACCAGATACGCGAGTGGGCCGGCGACTCGGCACACTTCGGTACCAGCGTGGCCATCCTGATCGGCGACCTGGCATTGGCCTGGGCCGACGACATGGTGCACGCCTCCGGCCTCACCCCGGCAGCCATCGCCAGGTTCGCACCGGTCTGGGCCGGAATGCGCACCGAGGTGCTCGGCGGCCAACTGCTGGATATCCACGGCGAGGCGGGGGCCGACGAATCGATCGAAGCGGCGCTGCGGATCAACCGGTACAAGACCGCCGCCTACACCGTCGAACGCCCGCTACACCTCGGCGCCGCCATAGCGGACGCCGATCAGGACCTCATCGAATCCTTTCGCAGGTATGGCACCGATATCGGCATCGCTTTCCAGCTGCGCGACGACCTGCTCGGCGTCTTCGGCGACCCGGCGGTGACGGGCAAACCTTCGGGCGACGACCTGCGAGAAGGAAAGCGGACCGCGCTACTGGCCGAGGCGCTGCGTCGTGCCGATACGACCGATCCTGCCGCGGGCACGCTGCTGCGGACCAGCATCGGCACCGATCTGAGTGCCGACGAGGTACAACGGCTGCGCGAGGTGCTCACCGAACTCGGCGCGGTCGACGAGGTGGAGCGCATGATCGCCGAACTCACCGCACGGGGCCTGGCCGCCATCGAAGCCAGCACCGCGACAGCCGCCGCGAAGGAACGGTTGCGCGCGATGGCGCTGGCCGCGACCGAACGCTCCGCATGAGCCGAGCGGGTACCGCCATGTCGACCGGATAATTTTCCCGCCTATAGCGACAACATAGTTATCGCTGGTCGCGGCACCACGCCTGGGCTTGGCGCCCGCACCGCACTGCTCTGGAAAACTAGCGGCAAACCGGATTTCCGGCGATATCCGGCCCACTCCGAGCGAAACCCCGCGCACCAGCGGCATAGTGTTCGGAACGACGCCGTAAACTGAGCGCCGACCTATTCGCTCGCGGTTGCGACCGCCGATCATTCGGGGGGACCGACACCAGATGGCATCCCCCGAAACGCGCACCGCAGAGGCCGCCACCACCGACAGCACCGGCCAGGCACCCGACACCTCGGCACGCCGCGAATCGGCCACCCCCCGTGGTTCCCTGTGGTGGATGCGCGCCTGCGCCGACTTCGCCAGAAGTCCCGAGGGTCACGCCGCCCTACTCGGTTTCTTCGGCGCCATCATGATCACCTTCGGCGGGTTCGGCGCGGGTAGCGTCCGCAAGCGCGACCCGCTGCTGGAGGCTATGCACCTGTCCTGGCTGCGCTTCGGCCACGGATACGCCCTCTCGACCATCTGCATCTGGATCGGCGTGCTGTTGATGATCACCGCCTGGGTCCGGCTGGGGCGCGCCACGATCGGGACGGGTGACCGGACCAGCGCCGGGGTGACACCGAACGAGCTGCGTGCGATCGTCGGCGTCTGGATTTTCCCCCTGTTGTTCGCCGTGCCGATGTTCAGCCGTGATACCTATTCCTACCTGGCCCAGGGCGCGCTGCTGCGCGACGGTTTCGACCCGTACCAGGTCGGGCCGGTGGCGAATCCCGGTGTGCTGCTGGACAATGTGAGCCCGGTCTGGACCACCACCACCGCGCCGTACGGCCCGGTATTCCTGCTTCTCGGCCGTGCGATCACCGCCGTAACCGGCGACAACGTGGTGGCCGGCACCATCGCGATGCGGTTGGTCATGCTGCCCGGACTCGCCCTGATGATGTGGGCAGTGCCGTATCTGACGAAGCATCTCGGCGGCAAGCCGACCGTGGCGTTGTGGCTGGCCGTGTTGAACCCGCTGGTGTTGATCCACCTGATCGGCGGAGTGCACAACGAGATGCTGATGGTCGGCTTGATGTGTGCGGGCATCGCGCTGGTGCTGGAGCGTCATCACGTAGCCGGAATCGTGGTCGTCGCGATCGGCGTGGCCATCAAGGCGACCGCGGGCGTGGCACTGCCGTTCCTGGTCTGGATCTGGATGCTGCACGAACGCGAACGCCGCGCGGCGCGACGGGTCGGGCGCGACCCGTCGCACCTGCCCGCGAGTGAGCAGCCCGACGATGCCGCCGAGCCGACCGAGGACATGCCCCACCCGGCAACGATGTTTGCCAAGATCGCGGGCTTGGGGCTGAGCGTGTTCGCGGTGGTCTTCGTGGCCACCTCGGCGATCGCCGGCGTCGGCATCGGTTGGCTCACCGCACTGTCCGGGTCCAAGAAGATCATCAACTGGCTGTCGCTGCCGACCATCATGGCGCACGCGGTCACCTGGTTGACCCCGCTGCGGATGGAGTCGGTACTCGGGGTGACTCGCGCGATTTGCGCGCTGGCGCTGGTCGCGGTGCTCGCCTGGACTTGGTGGCGGTTCCGGCACAGCGAGCGGGAGGCAGTCCTCGGCATTCTGATCGCGTTCGTGGCCATCGTCATTCTCTCCCCCGCCGCGCTGCCCTGGTATTACTCGTGGCCGCTGGCGCTGGCCGCCGGATTCGCGCTGTCCACCACGACGCTGATGACGCTGGTCGGTGTGTGCACCTGGCTCATGCTGGTGTTCCAGCCGGACGGCTCGATCGGCCTGTACAACTTCTGGCACGTCGCCGCCGCGACCTTCGCCGCCGTGGTGGCGGCGATGTCGCTGTGCACGGTGGACCCGCTGCGGTTGCGCGCCGGTCCGCCGAGTGCCGCGCCGGCGCCGGCCGACCAACCATGACCTATAGCCGCCTAATGGCCGTGCGCACGGTCGCCACCCGCTACCCGACATCTGGTACCGCAGCGGGCGCTTCGACTACGCCGTCTTCGCGCAACGCGCCGCCGCCCTCACCACTTACGGGTAGCCACAACCGAATTCACCACTGACACCTGCGCGGCCCACTCCACCGCTGACCGCACCACACACCCAGCTCAGCCGAAACCGATACCCGCGCAAGACCATCATGCCCGGACCCCAGCCCGATACTCCGCCGAGCAGACACCAACCTCACCCACACAACCCTCACCCACGCGGTGCCATCGAGCGCCGTTCGCGGTCTGGCTACCGTCCGAGCAGCCGACGCGCACGCGACGAAGTCGCCAGCGCCGGCCGCTCGGACGGTAGCCACAAGAGGGCTGCGAACCCGCAGCTCCCGCGCGGCCGACAACTCAGAACGGATCGGCCGCCGCACGGCGCAGGACTTCGCGCGCCAATGGGCCGTGCAACGCATCGATCGGCTTGCCGGGCAGGCTGTCGTCCTCGGTGAAGATCCACTCCAGGATCTCTTCGTCGGTGTATTTGGCGTCGCGCATCACGGTGATCAGCCCGGGCAATGGCTTCACTACCGCGCCGGTGTCGTCGAAGAATCGCGCCGGGATGCCCGGCACGCCGTCTCTGCGAACGGCGATCAGCTGGTGGTCGCGCAGCATCTGATGAACCCGGGTTACCACCAGTCCGAGGTTGTCCGCCACCTCGGGCAGCGGCACCACCGCCACCGACTGCGGAAGAACGTCATCACTGCAGGGAAATGCACTCACCCGGACAACGGTAGACGGTCCTGCCTCGCACGTCGTGAGACACCCGGGCCGGTTCGGTCGATACCATCGTGAGGGCCGCACCGGGCGGCTGATCGCTTGTGGCATGGACCGCGAGGGGTGCGAGGTTTGGGAAAGCCGGAGGACGTCACTTGATCGGCCAGATGCTGGAAGGGCGCTATCGGATCGATGCGCCGATTGCCCGCGGCGGAATGTCGACGGTCTTCCGCGGGGTCGATACCCGCCTGGACCGACCGGTCGCCATCAAGGTGATGGACCCGAAGTTCGCAGGTGACCCGCAGTTCCTATCGAGATTCGAGTTCGAGGCACGGGCGGTCGCCAAACTCAAGCATCCGTCGCTGGTCGCGGTGTACGACCAGGGGATCGACGGCGACCACCCGTTCCTGATCATGGAACTGGTCGAGGGCGGCACGCTGCGCGAGCTGCTTCGTGAACGCGGCCCGATGCCACCGCACGCGGTGCGCGCCGTCGCCGAGCCGGTGCTCGCGGCGATCGGCGTCGCGCACGCGGCGGGGCTGGTGCACCGCGACATCAAGCCGGAGAATGTGCTGATCTCCGATGCGGGCGAGGTGAAGATCGCCGATTTCGGCCTGGTGCGAGCGGTGGCCGCGGCGAACACCACCTCGGCGAGTGTCATTCTGGGCACGGCCGCCTACTTGTCTCCGGAGCAGGTCACCAGCGGCACCGCGGACGCGCGCAGCGATGTCTACTCGTTCGGCGTGTTGATCTTCGAATTGCTCACCGGCCAAGTCCCGTTCACCGGTGACACCTCGCTGTCGGTGGCCTACCAACGTATCGAGAACGACGTGCCCAGCCCGAGTCGATTCATCGCCGGGGTGCCCGCGGAATTCGATGAGTTGGTCGCCAAGGCCACCGCCCGCGAACCGGGACATCGGTTCGCCGACGCGAACGAGATGGTGGACGCGCTGCGACAGATCGGCGCGTCGCTGCAACTACCCGCCTACCGGGTGCCCGCGCCGCAGGAGTCGGCCGAGCACCTCAGCGCCAGCTACCGGACCGTCGATCCCGATGATCTGCGGACCGCTGTCGAGGCGCCGGTACGCGAACCGCGCACGGCGCAACCCATGCAGCACACCAGAGTGGTCACCGCGCAGCGGCCACGACTCGACTACGGTGCGCCGGACGGCTACGACCAGCCGCAGCAGATGCGGGGAGCGCATCCAGCGCCACCGTATCGGCCTTACGGCAACGACCGCGACAGGTCCCGGCGCACCGTATGGCTGTGGGTGGCGATCATCGCGATCCTCACGCTGCTGGTCGGCATCGGCGGGTGGTGGCTCGGTTTCGGCCGCTATTCGGCGGTTCCGCCGATCGCTGGGCTCGACACCGACAAGGCGATCGCTACCCTCCGAGAGGCTGGCTTCGAGACCGAGACCCGGCCGAAGGCGTCCGATACGATCCCCGTCGGTGGCGTGGTCGGCAGCGACCCGTCGGCCGGGGCCAAGGTCACCAAGGGATCGACGGTCGCGGTGTTGGTCTCCAATGGAAAGCCCCGGGTGCCGGATGCCAAACCTGGTGACTCGGTGTCGAATGTCGAACAGCTGATCCGGAATGCCGGGCTGCAACCGGTGGACGCCGGAGAGGAGTCCAACGCCGCACCCAAGGGAACCGTTGCCAGACTCGATCCGAAACCGGGGACCGTGCTGCCGATGGGTGCGCAGGTGAAGGTCTTCCGCAGTAAGGGATCCCAGCCGGTACGGGTGCCCGACGTGCACGGCCGCTCCACCGCGGAGGCGGTGCAGATCCTCACGGCCGCCGGAATCACCGTGCGCGAGAATAGAAGCCAGTTCGATCGCAGCGTCGAGGCGGATCACGTCATCGGCACCGATCCCACCGCCGGAAAGACTGTGCAGTCCGGCGACGGGGTCGTCCTGCTCGTGTCCAACGCGCTGAAGATGCCGAGCCTGCTGGGTGCGAGTGTCGGTGATGCCCGCTCCCGTTTGGAAGGCTTGGGATTGCACGTGCAGATCAGCCAGCTCACGCGCTCGGACGCGTCGGTGGTGATCTCGCAGACCCCCGCCATCGGTGCCAACGTCGAGCCAGGCAGCAGCGTCTCGCTCGTCGCACTTCCCTGACACTGCGGCACGCCGCCGAGGTCGCTCGCACCCGGCGAGGTGTCGCAACACGGGAGGTCATGCTGAAGCGCTACGCGACGACCAGCGCGACATTCGGCGCACCGGAACGTAACCCGGTGCGCCGATCACCGTTCAGCGCAACATCTCCGCGACAAGGAAAGACAGCTCCAGGGACTGCTGGGTGTTCAGGCGCGGATCACAGGCGGTTTCGTAGCGACCGGAAAGGTCGAGGTCGGAAATGTCCTGTGCGCCGCCCAGACATTCGGTGACGTCCTCACCGGTGAGCTCGATGTGCAGGCCGCCGGGATGCGTGCCCAGCGCGTGGTGCACCTCGAAGAATCCCTGCACCTCATCGACGATGCGGTCGAAGTGACGGGTCTTGAAGCCGGTGGAAGCTTCGTGGGTGTTGCCATGCATCGGGTCGCACTGCCAGATCACCTGGTGACCGGTGGCCTGCACCTTTTCGATGATCGGTGGTAGCACGTCGCGAACCTTGCCATTACCCATCCGCGACACAAGGGTCAACCTACCCGGTTCGTTGTTCGGGTCCAGCCGCTCGACGTACTCCACGGCCTGCTCCGGCGTGGTGGACGGGCCGATCTTCAAGCCGATCGGGTTGGCGATCAGCTCCGCGAACGCCACATGCGCGCCATCGAGCTGACGGGTGCGTTCACCGATCCACAGGAAGTGCGCGGACAGGTCGTAGAGCACCGGCTCGCCGTTCGCGTTCTCGCTCAGGCGCAGCATGGCGCGCTCGTAATCGAGCACGAGCGCCTCATGGCTGGCATAGATGCGGGCGGCCTGCAGGCTCGGGTCGTTCACCCGACAGGCGGTCATGAACGCCAGGCCGCGGTCGATCTCCTCGGCCAACGCCTCGTAGCGCGCGCCCGCGGGCGACTTGGCGACGAAGTCACGGTTCCAGTCGTGCACCTTGTGCAGGTCGGCCATGCCCGCGCCGGTGAGCGCGCGGACCAGGTTCATCGCGGCGCTCGCGTTGGCATAGGCACGGACCAGGCGGGACGGGTCGTGCTGGCGCAGCCCCGCGTCGGCGACCAGCGAATTCACCATGTCGCCGCGGTAGGACTTGAGCCCGAGGGAGTCGGTGTCCGCCGAGCGTGGCTTGGCGTACTGCCCCGCGATCCGGGCCACCTTCACCACCGGCAGGCTCGCGCCGTAGGTGAGTACGACCGCCATCTGCAGCAGCGTACGGATGTTGCCACGGATGTGCGGCTCGGTGTTGTCCGCGAAGGTCTCCGCGCAGTCGCCACCCTGCATCAGGAACGCCTCGCCACGTGCGACCTCGGCCAGCTGGTTGCGCAGCTCCTCGACCTCGGCGGGCACGCAGATCGGCGGCACGCTCTCCAGCACGGTGCGCATTTCGGCTGCCTGCGCCGGATCCCAGGACGGCTGCTGCAGCGCGGTACGCGCCAGCGCGTCGTCCAACCGCTTGCGCAGACCGGCGGGCAGCGGCGGCAATTCCGGCAGGCGATCGATGGGTACGTCGACGGTCCAGTTCACCAGTCCAGAATACGGACCGTCCGGCCTCCGGGGATACCCGGTGCCCAGGGAATACCACTCCACCAAGGTGGCGGAAATCTCCACCGTATGGCCCCTTGCACCTGCCGCCCCGACCGTCCACATAGGGTTGCCCGAAACCCATTACCTGCCGCAACGGCACCCGAACGCCGAGGAGAGACCGATCTCGCTGCGATATTTCTACGACTCGGAATTCATCGAGGACGGTAAGACCATCGATTTGATCTCGATCGGATTCGTCTGCGAGGACGGCCGTGAGTACTACGCGGTGTCCACCGAATTCGATCCTGACCGTGCAGGCCCGTGGGTGCGCAAATACGTTCTTCCGCAGCTGCCGTCGCCGTCCTCCCCGCTATGGCGCAGCCGCGCACAGATCCGCGACGACCTCTACCGGTTCTTGGTCCCCAGAGCGAGCGTGCAGCCGGAACTGTGGGCCTGGGTCGCGGCCTACGACCATGTGGCGCTGTGCCAGCTGTGGGGTTCCATGGTGGATCTGCCCAATGCCCTGCCGCGCTACACCAACGAGCTGCGCCAGCACTGGGAGGCACACGGCCGGCCCGAACTTCCGCCGGTTCCCGCGGACGCGCATGACGCGCTGGCCGACGCCCGGCACAATCTGGCCAAGTTCGAGGCCATCGAGGCGGCTCGCTCGACGCCCCGCTGGTGACACCCGCCTCGTGATACGCGACGGCCCCGAGTCGGATTCGACTCGGGGCCGTCGCGTAACGCCAGCTCAGTGGCTGTTCTTGCCGTTCGCCTTCTCCTGTGCCCGCTGCAGCACCTTCAACTGCTTGTGCTCTTCGTGGTGCTCGAGTTCGAAGTGCTTCTCGCTTTCCTGCCAGGGGTCCGCGCGCAGGAAGCTGCCGGTGCCCGGTTTGCCCGCCGAACCCAGCTTGCTCATCTTCTTCGGCACCGGAGCGCCCTGATACTGCAGCGGGATCGGGTGACC
>NZ_JBEZDA010000022.1:0-71630 GCF_040647855.1 Nocardia sp. NPDC049220 | reverse complement strand
GTGTCGGGGCAGGGACCCGACGCCATGTCGATTTTTGTGCACAACCCAGGCTTCGTCGCCGGACGGACACCACGCAAACAACCAGAACCGACGCCCGCCACGCACCTCGGAGTCGATTCGGCCGGCGCTCGCCCGCCCCAGCGCCCGGTGGTTGTTCTCCCCGCACCCCGCGTTCCGGGGCCGGTCCCTTCGGCGGGCGCGGTGCGGGGCGCCCCGGTCGACTGGGCTACGGCGTTGGATCGTCCAGAGCGCGCCGTGCGCGACCTCAATAGTCCGGGAGCCGCGAATCTGCAGGGGATGCGACATCTTGGGCTCGCCACCGGATCTGTCTGGTTCAACCGGCCTCCGGGCAGCGAGGACGCGTTCGCCGGCGACGGTTCCGCGCCGGCGGGAATCACTCCGCAGCACCATGGCGCCCTGATCCGTCATGCGGGCAGTGCCGAATTCTCGCTGTTCCGTGCGACTTTGCTCGCCGCGTTGCGTCGAAGGGGGACGGCGGCATCCGCGCAACTAATTCGAGCGCTCGCGAACGCGCCCGAATCGGCGCTGCGATCCGCGCTCGCGAACCTGAGTGACGATCAGCAGCGGGTCGTCGGGCGTTGGCTGCGCGGTGATCGGGTTATCGACCTGCAGTTGGACGGTGCGATTCGGCACGTGACCAGAATGTTGGCGCCGTCCGAGGATGATGGCCGGCCGGCCGTCGCGCTACTCGATCGTGCGGTGGCGGTTGTGCATCAGGCCCGCGACGAGAAACCTTGGGAAGTGGTAGTGGGTCTGCGGCGATTGGCTGAACGCAGTCCGACCCAGCTGCGGTGTGTCGAACTGGTGGCGCTGGCGGATCCACCCAGGACAGTCGCTGCGGCGGCCGCCGAACTGGGGATACCTGTGCATGACTTCGTGCCGCATGCCAACGACGGCCTAGCTTGGTTGGCCCGATTCCTTTTCCCGGGCGCACGGGGCAAGAACATCGTGTTGGTCGACGATGCCCGGATCTATTACCCCGCACAGCTGCAGGCGGTGCTCGAGGAACTGCGCGAACACGACGCCAAGCAGTGGCGATCTGTCACGCTGCGCCTCCGGACCCAGCCCGCGAAACCGGCCGCAGCGCTGGCGGCCGAACTGAAAATTTCATTGAGCAGCTTCAATACCCAGCTGTACTACGGCACCCGCTGGGTGGTCGAACGACTCGCGAGAGAAATCGGCGCCGTCGAGGTCACCGCACCGAGGAACATCGCTGGGGCAGGCCAGGCTTCGTTCGACGGGGAACCGGCGACGGATCGTCCGCGCAACGAAGCTGTGGCGGCTTATGACCGTCTCCGATCGGACCATCCAGCGGCCCAGTATGACGTGCAATGTCTGCCCGACGCGGGTCGGGATGCGTGGGCGGCGGTAGGAGTTGCGCCGCCGGCGGATTTGGTCGAGTTCGAGGCCGACCGGATGGACGGTGTGTTGGTCAGGGACGCGGCCGGCGTGCTCGGTGCGGGGTGGAACACGGGTATCACCGACCTGATGGTGGCCCGGGATCGCGCGGCGGCTGGGGACGCGGTCGTCGCGGTGTTCGTGCACGAGCCGGAGCCCGGGCAGGTGGCGAAGTGGGCGCATGCGGTGGTGGTGCGGCAGAACACCGTTGGCGACGTGGTGGTGTTCGACCCGGCTACGGGTGTGGAAACCACATTCGAGGATTACCGCCCGCCCGCGCATGTGGCGATGTTGGCGATGGTGGTCACTCGGGACGGTGCGGATCCGGCGTTTGTTGCGGGACAGCCGCTGCCGGATGTCGTCGCGGTCTTCGCCGATGTCAGGATCGGCGCCGCTACCCCGAACGGCACGGCCGGGGATGTGGCGGAGCCGTCGGCTCAACCACCACAGGCGCCCCCCGATCCACGCGATGGTATCCAGGTGGTGCGATGGATTCTCGACAGTCCGTCGGTGCCGGTGCGGTGGCGCCGGGGGGCTGCGCAGTTGCCGGATGAGGTTCTGCTCGCTTCGGCTGCCGACCGAAATATCGATCTCGACTCGGTTCGTAGGCGGTGGGAAGAACTCGAGGTCGACTATCAGCGATCGGGTTGGCGCAGCGGAGGGGGTCCAGTGCTCCGCGGCGACTGGCGCCCGCTCGCCGTCGTGCGGCGGCAAGGGTTCCCCCCGCAACAGCAGAAGCGCGATGGAATGGTCGTCTGTACGACGGTGCGGGCGAAACATGCTGGTGATAACGGCATATCGGTGGCGGCGGAGGTGATCGTCGTACACCGGATTCACGTCATCGACGCGCCCGGCGGGTTCGGAGTGGTGGATGCGAACGGTGGCGTCGTCTCCGTGCACTGGCCGGGAGGCATTCGCGCCGAACGCGTCATGGGCTGCTTCGAGATTCCCGCGGAAGTATGGCAACGCGTTCGGGGCGATTTCGCGGCCCTTGCCGACGATCTGCCGCGGTACTGGGAGGCCAACCCCGATTATCGGCCGCACGACGGCGGTCCGGACATCTCCGTCCCGGAGCCCGCTCACGAGGAGCGGCCGAACCGGCCCGAGACACCTGGGCAACTGGCACCGTCCTTGCCGCTGCCGGTGTTGACGCGACCGGAGGAGGTGGCGCGGGCGCGTCGACACGTGCGGGAGCTGCTGGGCGATTGGCGGTTTGACCAGGTCTACAACGCCGAGCTGCTGGTCTCGGAACTGGGTTCGCGAATTGTGGACGGCGGCGTTGCGGGGGTGCTGTTCGCCGAGGTGACCGGTGAGCGGGGGGCTCGGGTGCTGCGCGTCGATGCGTTCGGCGGCGTGGGGGAGTCCGAATCGGTGACCCGGGCGGGCGAGCCGGTTCGGCCTGAGTGGGCACTCGAGCTGTTGGACGCTCTGTCGCAGCGGTCCGGTAGGGGTTTCGCAGGCGGATATGAGAAGGTCTGGTTCGAACTGGAGGAGGCAGCGCCCCGGGAATGGCGGACGGAGGATGTCGGCACACTCGGGTCCGCGGAGGCTCGCGCTCAGGCGCTATTGGAGAATCTGCTCGCGAAACTAAAACCCCTGCGACGGGAATGCGTGCGTCGGCGGTTCCTGGCGGATTCGCCCATGCCGGTTTCTGCTATCGCGGTCGACTTGGGTATCGACGACAACGAGGTAGACCGGCTGATGCGTATGGCCGTCAAATCAGACTTGCTGCGGGCGGATGTGGTCGACTGTCGTGAGCAGTTCGCCGCGTTGGGCCCGGAATTGGCGGAACTCGGCCGGGGTGAGTGGTATTGGCGGGTCATGGTGAATCTGCGTCGGTTCGCGCGCATTGCGCCGATCGTCAGGTTCGCCAGACACTATGACGTGGTTGTCCCGCCAAATGATGGGGAAATGGCAGGTGGGATCACTGGTCGCGTCGATAGACACGGCGTTCTGCACGTCACCGCCCGGGTGGCACAAGGCACTCCCTCAGGTGCGGTGATGTTCGGGCACCTGATGGATGCCGTCGGTGATGATGTGCGAGTTATCCACGCACGGTGGGTGAATCGTCCGGGGTTCACCTCCAATCTCGACACGTTCAATGACGCGATCAAACGAAGGCTCTCGCCGATCGACGCGGCATTGCTCACGTTTACCGGGAAGATGGCTGTCCGAGCGGGGTACCCCGAGCCAGAAATCCGGACGCTGACGGGTACTCCCGGTGAATATGTCTGCGTAGAAGTGCGGTTCAGCCGGCCGTCGTCGGAGACTCCCGCCGATCCCGTCACTCTCGGAGCCGAGACCCGTGGAGATTTGGAGTTGGACCCGACCTTTTTCGAGGTCTGGGAGGTGTATTCCGATGCGGTGCGCGCGGTGGTGGAAGGGGCGTATTCCGATAGGGCGTTGGTGACCGCCCTGGTCGATGACATCGAGGAGTTGGCCCGCCATCGGATGCCGTTGCGTGAACAGGGTGCTGACCCGGCCGGGTGGCTGACCCGTTTGGCCATGATGGTGGTGAACGATCCGGTGGGTTGGGCGGGCCGGGTGCGTCGTGGGCTGGTGGCGCGACTGTCGGCCGCCGACCGCGTGGTGGTCGAGCCGATCCTGGTGGACGCGAGTGCGACAGTGCTGGCGCGCGCGGTGAACGGCTTGCTCCCAGGCCGCCGCGAGGTGGTGGATCTGTTGCATAGGCAGCCGGACTCGGTGTGGGAGAACGGATTCGAAGTCGAACTGGTCCGGGGCGCGGTGGCTGACGTGACGGCTGCGATTGTCGCTGTCGAGCCGATCGCGCCGTGGCACACCGGTCTCGGCGATGAGAGAGCCCCAACCGATTACACCGTGGAAGAGCTCGAGGTACTCGAGCGAGTGCGCGCCGGGGAGATGGTTCCCGATTCTGAGCGTCTCGTGCTGGAGACCGTCGTGGACAGAGTGCGGCAACGCCTGTGTGGGAATACGGAGTTGCTGCGACGAGCCGAGAGCTATCTGCTCGGCCCCGCCGATCAGCTGTTGGCGGGCGAGTCGGCGACGGCGACCGTGTCGGTTCCGGAGGAGTGGCTGCCCGCCTGGTTCCGAGAGTCGGGGTCGACCGGCGTGATCCCGGGCCGCCCCGCGGTGGCGGTGGTGTCCGCGCTGAGGTCGGCCGTGCGGAGTCTCGCGGCGGACGAGCCGGCAGCAGCGGACTATCTGCGGCTGCGGATTGCGGGCCTGTCCGCGCTGGAGGCCGTCGAGGTCATGGGACTGCCGTCGTGGCCGGCATCGGGACCGAACCGGGGTGGGGGTGGGCCGGGATGGGAATTGCACCGGGGTGTGATGGCGAAGGTCGCTCCGGTGTTGGTGCAGGCGGCGGCGATTTCGGACCGAGAGTTGCGAACGGTGCCCACCCTGCTGATCTATCGAGCATGGCCGTTGTTGCCCAGCGCCGTCAGGCCGCTGGCCGAGCGGATCGTCTCCGGAGAACGTGCGCTGCCTGATGCCGCGGAGATGGCGGGGTACTGGGAGTTGCCGGGCCGGGACGGCGTATTCCCGGCGACCGTCGCCCGTTTGGGGGAGATCTGCCTCGCCGAATGGGCTCCGGCGGTGGCCGTGCCCGCGCGGTTCGGACCGACGACCACCACCGCCCTGCGTGCGTTGGCCGCACAGCTGGATCCCTACCGGGCGAAATTGCTTCGATTGTTGCTTTGGCTGTTCGACGAGTGGTCGATCGCACCGAAATCCCAATCCGATCTGGCGATCATGGTTCTGGAAAATCTGGTGTTTCCCCCCGCGGGCGGGTTGCAATCCGTCCTTCGAAAGGCGAAACGCCAGGACAATCCGCTCACGGTGGGACTAGGGCCCACACTGATCGAATCGCCGCGCTCGGCAACCCAGATAATGTCCGAGGGAAGATCCCAGTCCCCGATTACTCCCCGTTCTGTCCAGTCCGACGCCTTGCGGCCCTCGGGACACATGCGTGGCCCGTGGGCCGACCGGCCCACGGCGGCGCTGCCGGATCCGCGTCCCGTCCGTGGGACGGAGGTTCACTTGGCGAAGGAGGCCGCCGCTGCGCTGGTCGCCGGTGCGCCGTGGGAGTCGCTGTCGCGTCGTGAGATCGACGCCTTGGTGCGGGCGCGTCCGGCCGATGTGCTCGCGACCGACGCGCCGTGGCCGGTGTGGCACGCGGCGTCGATGATGCTGCTGGTCCGCGACCGCGACAAACTGCGCGACCGCCTGCGATACAACCTCGCTCTAGAAGACGAGCAGGAGGCCACGACCGGCGTGTTCGCCCGGCATCGAGCGCAGATGCGCGCGGACGTCGAGCGCCGGCGCGTCGAGATCGGCGAGCTGTTGCGTGTCATGGTGCCGGCCGAGCAGGCGAGAGCGCTGGCCGTGGAACTGCTCGACAACGCCGACCGGCTGCAGGCACGATCGGACCCGGATCCGGTCTACCACCGTCTACGCACGGCCGGTGTGCAGCGAGTCGACGAACTGTCCAACGCGGTCGCCTACTACCTCGGCGCCGCCTGGATCGTCGCCACCGCCGACGCGCAAAGCGCCTATCGAGCCCCGCGTCAGAGAAGCGATGCCACCGACAGTACTGGCGACGGCGCGACCCCGACGTCGCGCGGGGCCGGCGGAACGGCCGAAACCGGCCCGGAGTCGCACGACGTCGATCCCGCCGAGATGCTAGATGTCGGCCGACTCGCGCAGCCAGGCCGGTCGCCCGAGGGCGGAATTCCGACGGCGGAGAAGCTCGTCCGTGCGGTATTGCGTTCCGAGGCTGCAAGAGTGCGAGATCCGGACGGAGACAGGGGGTCTGGGAAGCCCACGCCAATGGTCGAGGTTGTCGAGGTGGGCGTCGGCGGCGCCGAGCTCCTGGCGCTGAAGGTGGAAGTCGTCGATGATTCCGAGCCGCGACAGAAGGTCCAGTTGCACCTGTGGCGTGGTTACCAGGATCGGGTCGACCGTGTCACTTGGCTGATCGAGCAGATGATGCCCGATTGGGGCCGGGACGTGATCGTGCGGGCGGCCGATCGCGCCCAGCTTGCGGCCGAGCACATGATGCGGTTCGACGACGTCACGGTCACCGTCGAGGTGATCGGTCACCATGGCGCACGTCGAGCCATCGTGACTGTCGATGGGGATTACGAGCGGATGGAGCTGCGGTTCGACAAGCCCAAAAGTAAAGACGCGGCCGACGGCGCACCCGTCGAGTGGAGCATGGAGAGCGACCGGTCGTTGTGGTTGTCTCCGGAAAGCCGGGCGCGGCGCACTTTCCTCGAAACCGGGGCCGACGGGGTGTCGCTGGTGGACATACGGCAGCGGTTGGTCGCCTCCTATCTCCAGATGAGATACGCCCTGAAATGGTTGTCCCTGAGGCAAGCGATCGCGCACCACGGGGTAGACACCAGCGTGGACAGCGTCGTGTTGCTGCGCAGCCGGTATCCGAACCTGATGCGGGCGAACCCGATTCTGGATCGGCTGACGCGGGCGGCCAATGTGGCTCTGCCGCAGGACCCGGGTGGCGACGCGAGACAGTTCATGTGGCACGGCCTGCCGTCGTTGCCGGGGGCGGACGGGGCGGCGGCGCGCTACGTGGCGCAACTGGTCCGACCGGAGCGGGTAGCCGCGCTGATCGCGGCGTTGAAAGGCGTCGCGCCGATGCACCTTTTGGGTGCGCGGCTGCGAGACCTGCAGCAGATCTTCGAGCTGATGACGTGGAACCAACAGGAGCAGGAGCTGTTGGAGTACGCGCCGGATCTCGCACGGGCATGGCAGCGACCGGCCCCGGCGCAATGGGTGTGGCAGGTGCCAGGCGAGACCCGAACAGACCTGGACGAAACGCGGGACACGGCAGCCGCCGGCGCCTCCGAACTGCCGGTGACATCCCCGGCTACCGAGGTGGATCCGGGCCGCCCGGCGAGTGGTGTCAGCTATACCGAGGACTACGGCCGCATGGACGTCGTCGGCGCGTCCCATCCGGCCCTCGCCGATCCGGCGAAGCCGGAGCCGGGGGCCGCACGGCCACCGTCGGCACCGGCGCTGGGACATGGTCGTACCGAGGGCCAGCGCGCGGCCGAAGGGGACGCGGTCGTCCCGCTCTCCGAATCGGGGGACGAATCGACCACGGACACAGCATCGGGCGGGGGCGGACCGCCGTTGGGCCCGGGGCCGGTCGGTTTCGTGGACGGGCCGGGTGTTTGGTCGGATGCGCCGCGGCGGCCTCGGCGCGTCCGGTGGCGACCTGATGAACTGGCGACGTTTCATGCGGTGACCGGCGACGGGAGTTCGCCCGGCGATGCGTTCCGGGCGCGTGGTCGGGGACGGGTTCCGGTGGACGCGGAACTGCGGGCGATCCTCGACGTCGAGACGGTGGCGGCGAACGTGGCCGCTGGCTTCCCGGCCCACCGAACCCTGGTGGAGGTTGTGTCCGCGGCGATTCTCGACGGTCGGCTGGAAGCGGGACGGCGGATGCCGTCGGCAGCGGCGCTGGGTGCGGCGTGCGGGATGTCGGCTGCGACCGTAGGTCAGGTATATGCGGAATTGAGACGCAGCCGGCTGCTGATGTCCCACCAAGGTTCTGGAACAGTGGTGGCGGACTTCACCATGCTGGCGGATAGCACTGTTGCCGAGCGGGATTCCGACCTCCAGGTGCACGGTGTGGTGGACGTGGCCGACCTGTCGCCGATAGTGGCGGGTTGTGCGGATGTCACAGCCCTGACGCGAGCCATCGAAGCGGCGATTCTCGAGGGCAGGCTTGCGCCGAACCGGCTGCTGCCCGGTGTCAAGGACGTGGCCGAGTCGATCGGGGTATCGCGGTCCACGGCGGCGCGGGCCTATTCCCGCCTGCGTCGCGACGGGCTCCTGAAGAGCCTCGACGGCGTCGGAACCGTTGTCGCGGCGCGGCATGAGGTAACGCACCGACCGATCGCGGCGGTGGACTCCGAGCACGACGAAACGCACTCCATCGCGAAAGACCACAGAGGCCAGCAGCCGAAAGCGCAAGCCGCAATAGTGGGTTCGCCCGTTTCGCTCGATCAGCTGCGCGAGCGCTTCGAGGCGGAAGTGGCGGAGCGGATGGCAGCGCGGTATCCGAAGGCCGCCGCGCAGCTGGTTGCTGAGGTGTTTCGTCGCGCGCAGACTCGTATCGACGAGCTCGACGAGGTCGAGGATGTCCGCTTGTGGGTCATGTCGCTCACCGATGGTGTCCTCTCGGATCACGGCAAGTTCGTGCGGCATACGCGGTTCCGCGCCGCGGTCGAGGCCTGGGCGCAGGGGGCGGATCGGGAGGCGCTGGCAGGGGCGAGCCATCGGGGCTTTCGGGATGCTGTGGCCGCGCTGCCCCGTGGTCGGCGTCTGCTGCTGATGCGGCGGTTCATGTACGGCATGTCTACCGAGGCAGTTGCCGAAGCGATGGGTGTCGGCGCGGAAGCGGTCAGGGATGTGGTGCCGGATGTCCTGCGCGAGTTGGCAGTCGCGCTCGGCGCGGGACGCCGCGAGGACGATGACGACTGGCTTCCGGCGGGTGGGGATGCGCTGGCGCGACTGCTTGCGACTGGTGGTGTGAACCTTGCACTGCCCACGAGGAAGCTCGCGCCCGCGATAGCGGTGCTGCGGGCGGCGGCGGGCGACGAGCGCCTCGACACATTGCGCTTTCTTGTCGAGCGACTGTATCGCCCGGGCCGGGAAAATTTCATCCGGTGGTGGCTCGGCGAAGCGGTGTCCGATATCGCCGAGGCGCGCAATGTCACCCCGAGCAATGTCAAACGGCATCTGCGCCGCGTCGTTCCCCAGTTGGCAGTCGAGCTCGGAATGGAACTCGGCGAGGACCGGGCCGATGACAATGCGAATGCGTCTGCGGGCGGGCCGGCGTTGGCGCGGCTGCTCGCGAGTGGTGGTGTGCGCCTGGCGATGTCCAAGGGTGCGCTCGCGCCCGCGGTCGCCGTACTTCGGGCGGCGCGCGACGAGCGCCTCGACGAGTTGTGCTTGCTTGTCGAGAAGTTGCCTCCTGTGGGCCGGAATACTTTTGTCCGGTGGTGGCTCGGCGAAGCGGTGTCCGCTATCGCCGAGACGGACGATGTCACCGGACAAGCTGTCCATCTACGGTTGCACGGCCTCGTTCCCAACTTGGCCGAACGACTTGGTGGCGCCGCAGCGGACACGGCACGGCGGGCGGGCCAGGCGGTCGAGGGGCGTTTCGGGCGCTCGGGGGTGGTGCCCGGTGACGGGGTAGTCACGGACGGGACCGCGCCGCTACCGGTTCCGGCGGTGACTGACAGCGGGCCTGAGCAGCTTGCCCCCGATACAATCGACCTGGCGCGGCGCGGTCCCACTCCGAATAATGTCGAGTACGCCGAACCACCCGATCTACCGGAGGAACAGGCGCTGTTCGGCCGGTTCCGGGCGAGCATTCTCGCCGAAATGCGTTCGGCCCGGCCCGATGTGCCCGACGACGATCCGAGATGTCGGGCGCTGCGTGATGCGGACCGCGGTCGGGTGTGGTCCGCTGTCGCGGGTCTGACCGAACAGCAGCGAGAGTATGTCCGGGGATGGTTCTGGGAACCGACGTCGTTGCGTGCGCTGGCCCAGCGGTTGGGGCTGCGGCGCAGCGGACCCGAATTCCTTCGGCTGCAGCGCGAGACCGTCGCCGACTTGGTGAACGCGATTGCCGCAGACTCGGGAGCCGAACCGTGGATTGCGTTGCGAGAATTGTCGGAGGGGTCCGAGGCCGCGTCGCTAACGGCGACGCTCGGCGACGATTCGAACGGCGTATACGAGGAGTTCGAGAATATCGACGACCCTCGCGTGATCGAGGCCGTGTTGAGTGCGAGGCTGGGCTGCGACGCCGTCGGATTCGGGCTGCGGGGAATCACGAAGAGGGCAGCCCGCGAGTTCCCGCAGGCGCTCGTCGACATGTGTTGGGCGCACAGCGAGATCGAAGTGCGCGGCGGGTTCGCCATCGGTGCGCAGAATCAGGATGTCCACGTAGTGGCGGGGTACGTGCGATCCGAGGCTACCGGGCCGGCATACACCGGATCGGTCTACACGCAGTCGGTCGGATTGAGCGGGCGACTTGCGAGGGATCCGGCCCTGGCCGAGGGGGTGGTGTACGACAAGACGGTTCGTGCCCTCGCCGAGAGCCTGAATATCGCCGGTCAATGGCGTGCCGCGCCTGTTGCGCTGGAGCGGCTGCGGCGTTTTTATGACCAGAGCGGCCAGGAACAGCGGCTGAACTTCGGTGATTGGCTGCGTGAGAACTTCGATGAGGATTGTTTCCAGCCGGAGGTCACGGATTCGGAGCAGGCCTTCGAGCCGAGCTGGGCACTGTCGTCGTCGTTCGCCGCGGTCGAGGTCGGTGAATTCACGGATGGCCAGCGGGTGTTGTACCTGTTGCTGGTCGAACAGGCCAGAATATGGCACCGCCGCGACGCGTACAGCCCGCGTATTGCGGTCGCGGAAGCGGTAGCCTCCGCCGAGGCCAGCCGGGCGGTCGGTGCGGCGCTCTTGGCAGAATTCGGCATCCAGACCATCGGTCTGGACACTTTCGGGATGGATCCGCGGGCGGTCCAGCAGGTGGACGCCGCACTCCGTGATGTCTATCGATTGCATCGTGAGATCGACGCGAATGTGATTCGGGTGGACGGTCGTCCAGCCGGAGTATATGCCACGACCGTGGGGACCGGATCGATCACGCTCGGCGCGCGCTGGGCGCGGAATCCTCGATATTTCGAGCGGGCCAATCAGGACGACATAGACACGAAGTATCACCGCGGCCCGGCTGATCGCGCCTGGTATTTGACCTTCGTGCACGAATTGACGCACGCTTTCCATTTTCAAAGCTGGAACGTAATAACCTTCTTTTTACTGCGACTGGATCGGGAAGGGGTCATCAATGAGCTGCGGAAAGAATTCAACACACAACCGCTTGCGGTTCGTGTCCGCACATTCGAGAAATGGTTGGGTGAACAGTTCACCGGGTACAGCTTTTCTCCGGACAAAGAGCTTGCTCGCTCGGAAGCATTGCAAAAGGGATTGACCGAGGCATACGCCGAGGCCGGTGCCGCCGTCATCCCAGAAATCTTGGAGGCGATGCGACAAGGATTACTGGACGAAAACGCCGATATCGTCACGATCCTGGAAAACTTGCCCGAGGAGCGTACCACCCCCGGCGAGCGGGTGTTGTATCGCCGTCTGGTTCGGCAGGTGCGGGCCACTGTCGCACGGCGACGTACTCAGACGTGGAAAACGATTCTCGCGGAGGCGGCCGCTGCCAGGGGCGGGGAGCCGCTGGGCCCGCAAGCACGGTTCTTCACGGGCGCGGTCCCATATATAGAGGTCTTTACGGGGATCGGCGATGACGGTCGCGTGCTGGACCCGCGGTTGCGGGCAGCGCTGGAGCGCCAGGGCATTCCGGTTATCGAAATCCAGGTCGATGAAACGGGCGCGGCGTTCTCCGAGGAATCTCTCGAGTCGTTTATCGACCGGCTCCGCAATCGAGAGGGGACCGTAGCGCAGTATGCGGCCGCTGCCAGTGCGCCGTGGCGTGTTGTTCTGCAAGTACTGGCCGATCACGTGGGCGTGACCGGGCAATTGAACGATCTTCGAGCGCTCTTCGAACTGACACAGCGTGTCGATGAGTTGGATCGCCGGATCGCCGATCCGCTCCTCTTCTCGTCCGCCCGCGCCGAATCGGTAGCGCAACGTGGCGCTCCTCGCGACGAGTGGTGTCGGTTGGCCGGTAGTCTCGGGATCCGGTCGGGACATGTGGGCTCGGACGATTCGGACCCGCTGCCGCATCGGCTGCCGCAGCATGTTGTGTCGCTCGTCAATCGTGTGGCGGATCTCGATTCCCAGATCGCTCGGGTAAGTGATCTCATAGCCTGCCGCCGCGCATGGCCTGAGATATTCGAGGCCGTCGGCGCGGAGGCTGTGACACCATTTGTCGGCTTCAGTGAGAAGAAACTCCGAGAGGATGGGCAGTCCGATAGAATTGTCGTGACTGTACTGATGCCGCGTGCCGATAATGAATCCGACCGACATTACGATTACAACTGCACGCTCGAATCCGCGCTGTGTGACCCGGAATTTACCGCAGTGCTGGAGCGGGCCGAGGAAATCGAACTCCGATATGTCGCAGTTATCGATGATAGTGAATTCCCGTACCCGTGGCCTGATCCGGATTCATTGATATCACCGGTCGACACCGACGGGGTGAAATGGGGCGATGTCGGCGTAAAACTGCGCCTGTTCGACGTTGCTCAACCGGAAATGCGTCTCCGGGAAGACGGCAAGTTCGAGGTGCGTCGGTCGAACTACGATGAGCGTTGGCGCAAGCTATTTTCCTACCCCGAAAAAGAATTCCGAAAGGCACAAACCGATCCCGAGCGCAATCGGGCCGAGCTGGAGCGCTACGGGCAGCATCGGGACGACATGGTGCGCCGTCGTCGTGCGGTGGAGGATGAATGGAAACTGCTGGCACGACGACTCGGCGTCGAGCCCGAGGATCTGGCCCCGGACAACCTGGGCAAGCGTGGGCAACAAGCGCTGGATCGCTTCGAGGCGCTGGAAATACTGCACGCCGTCCTCGAGCGTGCCGACCAGTGGGAGACGGAATGGGGGACGTGGTCCGGCAGGCGGCAGCTGTCGCTGGAGCGGGTTCCTAATGCGCGCGACATAGGTGGACTGCCGACCGGCGATGGCGGGCGTACACGCTTCGGGGTGCTTTTCCGGTCCAGTACTCCGCAATACGCTACCGAGTCGGATGTGCGTAAATTACGTAATCTCGGGGTTGACATGGTGCTGGACCTGCGAACGCCCGAGCAGTCATTGGAAGGGGGCCATGGGCTACTTCCTGGAGCCGGGATCCAGTGTGTCAATTTGCCCATCACCACCGACGGTAAACTACCCCGCGGAAAACAGGACTTCACAAAACTCTACTTGCGGAGTTCGACATCGAAAGTCAGTGCGCAGTCAATTGTTCGGACGGTACGACACCTTATTGATTCCGAGCGGCGTGCCGTCATGATCCACTGCATCCATGGACGGGACCGCACCGGAATTCTCATCGCGTTGCTACTTGCCGCCGTCGGCGTTCGGACCGAGGCGATCGTGCACGACTACGCTCTCACGAACGCGAACCTTCACCGCCTGAAAGGGCTGCCGGGCAATGGGGGGCGAGCGACCGAACCTGTCGCAATCCGCAGGCTCCTCGAATTCCTTGACAAGCAAGGCGGCGCCCCGGCCTTTTTGCGAAGCCTCGGCGTGACCAATGCCGAACTTGGTCTCCTGCGCGATGTTCTGATCGAACCGACACCAACCGGAATCGCCCCCACACCCCGCATGGACCCGCAGCCGATCGCCGTAACCGCGGGCGAGCCGCCGGACTCGGTGACACCGGACGACCCGAACGGCCCCCGACCGATCGACGTCGAAAACCCGCTGGCTCTGCAAAAGCCGCGTCGTGGACGGCC
Organism: Nocardia sp. NPDC049220; assembly: GCF_040647855.1. Classification (NCBI taxonomy): domain Bacteria; kingdom Bacillati; phylum Actinomycetota; class Actinomycetes; order Mycobacteriales; family Nocardiaceae; genus Nocardia; species Nocardia sp. NPDC049220. The sequence continues at coordinate 57,765 of NZ_JBEZDA010000022.1, read as the reverse complement.
ATCCGCGGCGGGGACCGAATTCCGCTTCGGGAACGACGGCCGTCCCGCACGGGACGCACTCGGACAACCTGGCGACGACCGGAACGGCAGGTCGGTACCAGACGACATCCGTGGCGCACCATTACCGCAACTGCCGGGCGGCGGGGTGTCCGGGCGCAACCCCATCGACGGCGCCCCCGATCTCGAGTCCGTGGGTGCGAACGACGCTGATCCTTATGCGGTCTGGTTGCGAAAACTGAGCGCACGGGGGGTGGATACCGAGCAGATGATGTCCGGGCTGACGACGATCTGGGACTTCCTGCGGCACGATCCGAAATGGGCATTCGATACCGAACGGAACTATGATGCCGTCATCATGCTCGGCGGTCCGGACGACGGTGGGTCTGCCGTTGTCGCGAACTTTATTCGCGAACGTGGTCTCGATGGTATCCCCGTGGTGTTTTCCGGTTGGCGCGGTGAGGCCGCCAGGTTCGGATTGGCCGCGGAGAAGATGGGCTTGGGCTCGCACCGAATCATCGAGGAGCCCGACGCTCAGAACACCAGGCAAAACGTGGCGAATTCGGCAGATCTGCTGGCGGAGTTGGGACATGACGTCGAATCCGTCGTCGCCGTCTGCGCGCCACACCACTCGCGCCGTGTGGTCGCGACGTTCGCGAAGCAGGCTCCAGCCGTCCAGCACGTCTCGATCGTCTCAGCCCAGATTTCGGTGGAGAACTACATCCGCTACGGGCTGCGGTCCGATACCCATGAGGATCCGACTCCAGACCACGTCGTGGTGGAGATCCTGCGGGAAATAAAGGGGCTGAGGGAGTCCCCCCGGCTGGGGCACATCGTCGAGCAAGAGATCCCGCGCCACGTGCTCGCGGTATATCACCCCTTGACCGGTGCGTTTCTCCGCTCGCTCGTCGAACGACTTGTGGCGCTTGATCGTTCGGGCCAAGCCGTCACCCTGATGCAGGAACGGCTCGGACGCAGAGTATTTCGCCGGGTGTGCAGTCGTGTCCGTCGACTTCGGCTAGCGCGCGAATTCACCAACGAGGCGTTCAAGGTCGCGGTCGATCGCTTCGCCGAGATCGGTGAGTTCGGCGAGATCGGTGAAAGAGGCATCGAAGACTGGGTTGTCGTCAACGCCCGAAACCTCATCGCCGAGCACGAGAGCAACGCCCTCGACTCTGCGGAAAGTTCGCCCAGAGAGGGCGAGCCGAATGTCGGCGGTCCGGTGCGGGAGCCTCTCCAGCAACCGGGGAGTGCGGACGCGTCTGCGACCGGGTCGGACGGGCGGGAGTCGAACCGCGGCTGGCGGCAGTGGCGGTTGACGCGGGAGCTCGAACTCGGTCGGCGGTTCTACAACCGGCCGGAGAGTAGGCGAGCGGCGGTTGCGGTGCTGGATCGGCTGCTCGAGGTGACGACGGCCCTGCACCCGTGGGCGACACCGGAGCAGATCAGGCTCGCCGCCTACACACCGGAGAACAAACTGTGGGGTGGTGCGGTTCTGCGGTCGGTGTCGCTGGATGAATTGCGGCGCACCGGGAATCTGCGTGAACTGATGTGCGCGATCCTGAACGTGATGGTTCGCAACGGCGAGCCCCGCGCCGCGCATCCAGGCACGGGCACGACGCTGGTCGAGGGCATCGCGACGCTGCTGAATCAACCGGCATGGCAGCTTCGGGCGGCCGAGATCGGCCTGAATGTCGAAGCCTTGACGGCGGTGCGCGCATCCGTGCGCAAGAACAAGCCCGGTGCTCCGATCACCGCGGATGACCTCCGCCTGGTCGAGCATCTCCACTTCGCCCATCGTGCAGAGCCGCGCGCTGCCCGAGCGTTCGTCGAGTACCAGCGTCGTGTCGAGATGAACGAGGACCGTCTGTTCGAGCAGCAGCGCCGCAGGCACTTCACGCTGGAGGATTGGCACAGGCTCGGAATGCCGTTGTCGCTACGGGAATTGGAGGCCATCGGCGAACTGAGAAAGTTGCGCAAGACTCGGCTGCGCCCGGGGCGGGCGCTACCGTTCACCACCCTGGGTCGGGTCGACGAAGCGGTGCTGGAGGCGCAGCTGCGGGCCGAGGACCCCACGGTCCAGTATGTCCTGCCACTGTACGTCTACGACGAGCGCGGCGAGCGGGTCCGGGACGAAATCGGAAACGCCGTCGTGGACGGTGTTCTGGCGTTCCACGACGCAGGCATGGTCGACCCGGCAACGGCGTTGCGACTGGACCCGGCCGATTTCGAGGTGGAGTTGCCGTGGCGGCCCGGTGTGGTCCTGACCCACTTCAGGCAAGGCAGCGAGCTGTTCCAGCAATTGGCGGCACGCGGATTCCCGCTCTCGGCAGGACCTGCGGGAAGCGCTGCCAGGATTGCAGGCTGCGTCGACTTGCTTGGCTCGATTACCGCGCCGATACGCGATGTTCACGCCGCGATAGCGGGATTCATGCTCCCCTACCATCATTCGCTGTACGAGATCGTGGTGGGAATGCGCATTGTCGGCGCGCGGATGCTGGATGATGTCGTTTCCTCCGCGACCGACCGTGATCCGCACGCCCTCTTCGCGGCCGCGTCCCAGTGGCTCCGTACCAGCTACCGGCCCGCGTTCCCGACCGCGGAACCGGCAGTGGTCAACCCGTTCGACCGCGACCTGTGGGAGTTGCGCGAGGTGACCAGCACCCCCTACTTCAGGTCGGCATCGGGTGTGGTGACGGCGCGTGGGTCACTTGTCGGTGTGGAATTCGCCCACCACCCGGATCTCGGACCTGATGCGCACGCGACCGGTCCGGACGTGCCGAAGCCCGCAGCCGCGCCGCTGGATATCCCACCGCAGGTTGCCGGGGCGCTCATCGTGCATCCAGTGGATGAAGCCATCAGGGCCGGTTTGGTCCGCCAACGGCGGGAGTTGGTCGCGGGTCTGGTAACCGGGTTCGGCGCGGATGGACAGGCTGTAGCGTCGGCGACGAGTGAACTGACCGGGGCAGGGCGTGTACGTGTATCGCTGGTGTTGCACGCGGTCGAGGAATCGGATGTGCTGCACGAGAGCCTGCGTAAGGCACTCGACGTACCGTACGTGCTGCGATTCGAGCTCGACGGACGGATGGTGGAACTTCATGTGCGATACCGGATTTTCGACACGGGCCGTATCCAGGTCCTGCTGCTGTACAAAAATCTGGAGAATGGGAGCGCTACTGCGCATACCGTACGGAGACTGCTCGACTCCGCGTTCCAAGCGCGCTTTTCCGAGCAGGTCATCGAGGTCGAGGAGGAGTTCAATGGTGGCGACTCGCTTGTGCGGCCTCGTGCGAGGACATTGACGCCGGGCGCGGCCATGGATTGGTTTGCTGGGGGTGACGGCAGTTGGCGGGTCGAACTCACCGTCGGCCTACCGTTGCTCGAGCACTCGGAGCGGATGACAGGAGCTGCGGTCGCGGCCAACTGGCTAGGTGAGCGACTGTCCGAATGCGGATGGGGTGACGACGAAGGGCGCGCGAGGGCGTGGTTCGCCGCCCTGACTCTGGTTTCGGATGTGTTGCGCGACACTACCGGTAAGGTTCGGCTGTCGGTGACGCTGATGGATAAAGTGCGCCCGCTCAGGGGGGAAGTGTTCTACGAGGGCGCGGCCATCAACCCGATCGACCTCGACGTGGAGGGATCCGGCGTCGAGTTTCTCCCCGATGGCGCGGGCAGATCGACTTGGTTCGAAGTAGGCACCGCCGTCGAGCGATCCCTGGCGGCAAACCCTGGAAACACGACGCCAGAGTCCTCTTGATACCTCTGAACTCGGCGCGAATGCCGCGAAGCCCAGTATCCGGTGCCCGCGCGGTTCGTGATGGTCTCATGGCGGCGGACCTCCAGTTGCCGGGGCACACCCGGAACTGGCGATGGTTCCATCGGCCCCGGGTACGTCCACCATGACGGCCGTCCTACCGCCAGGCCCGAACCAGATCTTCGGGCCCCCAGCACATGGCGAGCGGCAGATCATGATGGACGCCGGAACGCGAGACCGCGATCAGCGGAGTGTTCACCTGGGTGCCGGGGACGGCCAGCACGCTGCGGGCCAGGGCGTCATAGTCGTGCCGGTCGAACGGTCGATCCTCCAACCACTTGATCGAGCCGACGAAACGTAGGGCACCCGCTATAGGTTCGCGGTCGGCGCCGATCAGGTCTACCTCCGGATTGTTTTGCCGGTTCCACCAGCCGCCGACGGCTTCGGTGTCCGGCCATCGATCATCGGGGAGTAGTCGCACCAGCGCGGCACGGATGACCGGCTCCACGGCGCGGCCACGCCACGCCGTCCACGATCGTTCGATACGTTCCAGCGCGAGATCGCCTCGGCCACGCTCGATCAGCGGAATGCCCCGCTCGAGGAAGGCGAGCCAGAATCGAAGATAGGAATCGGCGATCCGGTAACGCTTGTTCTTGGTATCGGGTTTGGTGGACAACGGAAGGTCCGCGGCGACGATCCGCTTGGCCTGCAGAGCATTCAGCAATGGAGACAAGGTTCCGGCGGGCAGCACGCCGGAGCCGCCGGCCCGGGCCGCGATGGCGCCGTAGGTTCGTTCACCGCTGCCGATCGCCTCGAGGACCGCGCGGGACCGCGAGGACTCGGGAAACTCGCCGAGCAACGACAGTTCTCCCGCGACGAGCAATGGCGCCAGTGGGTTGGCAACCGCCTCTCGCAGAAATTCCGCACGACTCGTTCCCGGTCGCCAGGATTGGACGATCTCGGGAAATCCACCGGTAATGAGCAGTGCGTCCATCGCCTCGGCCGCGGGTAGCTCGGTCATCTCCCGCACGTCCGCCAGATTCAGTGGCTGGACGGTCATCTTCGTCGCTCGTCCGAAGAACGGACGCTCGTGCGATTGCAGTGCCTCCATGACCGAGATGTCACTGCCGACCAGCACTAGGAGGACCGGTTTCGCGGACAGGTGCCGATCCCAGATCGTCTGCAGCGCCCCTTCGAACTCGGGGTCCTGTCCAACGAGCCAGGGCACCTCATCGATGACTGCGATACTCGGTCCGTCCGCCGAGGTCGCGAGAGCGACGGTTCGCAGCGCCTGGTTCCAGTCCGTAGCCGACAACCCGCCGATCAACTCCGCGTGTCCCAGGGGCGAGGATGCGACAGTCGCGACGAAATCTTCCCGCTCCGCAGCAGGATTGCGTCCCCGGGTCGCCTGGAATACGACATACGGAAGCCCCGAGCGATCGCAAAACTCCTGCACCAGACGCGATTTCCCGACCCTACGGCGACCAGTGATGATCACGGCCCGTCCGCGAGTGGCACCGCTGCCGTCGGTGACCGACCGTAGCTGCGCGTTCAACAGGTCGAGGTCGGCAGCGCGCCCCTTGAATTCCATCGGTCACCTCCGCTAGGTAAACATAGATGCAATCTTACATAGATTAAATCTATGTTTGATGGGAGCTATGTTTACCGGGCACGCTCTGGCGTGGCAGTTGCCCGCGACGGCAGGTGCGAGTTCTCGCGGTGGCGACTGGGGTGGGCTTACGTACGCGATCATCGCTGGCCTCTCCCGGCCGGCGAACTCCCCGGATGTCACCGATGGCGACGTTTTCCGGTAGATGTGCCAGATCTTGTGCGGATGGGGACAGCTGATCGATGGTCGGCATCCGTGTGTGTGCGGGCGCACTCGGACACGCGGCACGAATAAGCGATACAACTGACGTGAACCTGTGCGCGAGAGGGGACTTGAACCCCTACGTCCGTGGACACCAGAACCTAAATCTGGCGCGTCTGCCAATTTCGCCACTCGCGCTTGATGGTACGACCGTCCAAACTCTACCGGGCGTATCGGTCATCGCGCAGCATCGGGTGGGCGTGGCGTACCCGCCAGTAACCCCACCTGGGATTATAACAATTTGGACACGGCCAACATGAGGAGAACTCATGTTTCGTACGCGTTGGTAACCCGATAGACCAGCGGGTTCCAACATGAGGAAGGGGCACGCTTCGGACTATTTTGGTACGTAAGTACCGAAATACTCGGCGGTAGCCCCGACGCCTAGAGGCAAACGTGAGGATTTCCTCATGATTTTGTGTCATCCTCGCCAATATCAGGCCGATTGTTTGCGATCACCCGTGTACCGAGAGGGAGCGGCGTGTCGCCAAGGGCATGTCGCACGGAGAAGGAAGTCGAAGCGTCTTGACGATCAACGAGAGCACCGAGACCGGGACCGGACAGAGCGCGAAGGCGGCCGCAGCCGCCGGGAAGGCCGCGTCCGCTGGTGCGCGGTCGCCGCTGCTCGATCGTTTGCTCGGTGGCGTTCCGTATGCGCTTGCCTTCGGTGGCCAGGGTGCGCAGTGGCTCGGCGAGCTGGAGGAGATCGGGCGCGACAGCGCTTTGGAGCCGGAGCTGACCGCGCTGGTCAACGAGGCGGCCGCACTGCTCGAGCCGGTTGCGGCGCAATTGCTCGTGGTGCGACCGGTCGGCTTCGACCCGATCGGCTGGATGCTGGAGAACGAGCTGGCCGACACCGACGAGGGCGAGGTCTCCGCCGCGCCCTCCGAGCGGGTGTTGCGGTCGGCCGCGGTGTCGATGCCCGGCGTACTGCTGACCCAGGTGGCCGCGGTGCGGGCGCTGCGACTGCAGGGACTGGACGCGTCCGAGCACGCGCCCGCCGCGGTCGTCGGGCACTCGCAGGGTCTGTTGGCGGCCGCCGCGGTTGAGGCGGGCGGCGAGCGCGACGCCGAGCTGCTGGCTGTGGCGCAGCTGATCGGCGCGGCGGCGGGTTTGGTCGCGCGTCGGCGCGGGCTGATGCCGGTAGGCGACCGCTCGCCGATGGTCGCGGTGTCGAACGTCGACCCTGAGGAACTGCGCGCCGTGGTGGCCGAGCTGAGCGAGGGCATCGATCCGGCCGCGGCCGCGGTGGTCTCGATTCGCAACGGTCGTCGCCGCGCGGTGCTGTCGGGTGCGCCGGCGCAGCTGGAGCGGGTGCGCCAGCGGTGCGCGCAGATCCACGACGAACAGGCGCGCGAGCGGGACTCGAAGGTGCGCGGTGGCGCGGTGTTCGCGCCGGTTTTCGAGGACGTGGCAGTCGATGTGGCGTTCCATCACCCGGCGCTGGCCGACACCGTCGACCTGGTCACCGGCTGGGCCACCCAGTGCGGCGTGGACGCCGAACTGGCGGGCAAGCTGGCCCGGCAGATCCTGGTGGATCCGATCGACTGGGTCGACGTGGTCGATGACGTGGTGTCCGCGGGTGCGCAATGGATTCTGGACCTCGGTCCTGGTGATCTGCTGTCCCGCGTCACCTCCGGCTCGCTGAAGGGCACCGGTGTCGGGATCGTCGCCGCGGCCACCCGGGCCGGACAGCGCAGCCTGCTCACGCCGGGCGCCGCGCCGGAGCCGGCGAGCTCGTGGTCGGCGTTCGCGCCACGGCCGGTGCGGCTGCCCAACGGGCGCATCGTGGTCGAGACCGCGTTCACCAAGCTGACCGGTCGCTCGCCGATCCTGCTCGCGGGCATGACCCCGACCACGGTCGACGCGAAGATCGTCGCGGCCGCGGCCAACGCGGGCCACTGGGCCGAGCTGGCCGGTGGCGGCCAGGTGACCGAACAGATTTTCACCGACCGGGTGGCCGAGCTGAAGACGCTGCTGCAGCCCGGTCGCGCGGTGCAGTTCAACTCGCTGTTCCTCGACCCCTACCTGTGGAAACTGCAACTGGGCGGCAAGCGGCTGGTGCAGCGGGCCCGTACGGCCGGCGCGCCGTTCGACGGTGTCATCGTGACCGCGGGCATTCCCGAGCTGGAAGAAGCCGTCGCGCTGATCGAGGAACTCACCGAAGTCGGTATCTCGCACGTCGCGTTCAAGCCGGGCACCGTTGCCCAGATCCGGGCCGTGCTGCGGATCGCCGACGAGGTCCGCGACTATCCGGTGATCATGCACATCGAGGGTGGTAGGGCCGGTGGCCACCACTCTTGGGAGGATCTCGACGATCTGTTGCTGACCACCTACGCCGAGCTGCGCAATCGCGCCAACGTCGTGGTGTGTGTCGGTGGCGGCATCGGCACCCCCGAACGCGCGACGCAGTACCTCACTGGTGAATGGGCGGTTCCGCACGGCTACCCCGAGATGCCGCTGGACGGTGTGCTGATCGGCACCGCGGCCATGGCGACGCTCGAAGCCACCACCGCACCGGAGGTCAAGCAGCTGCTCGTGGACACCCCCGGTACGCCGGACTGGGTCGGCGCGGGCACCGCGTCGGGCGGAATGGCGTCGGGCCGGAGTCAATTGGGCGCCGATATCCACGAGATCGACAACGCGGCCTCCCGCACCGGCCGCCTGCTCGACGAGGTCGCGGGCGACGCCGACGCGGTCGCCGCGCGCAGGGACGAGATCATCGCGGCGCTGAACGCCACCGCCAAACCGTATTTCGGCGACGTGGCGACCATGACCTACCAGGACTGGCTGGAGCGCTACGTCGAGCTCGCGGTCGGCCTGGACCGCCGCAAGGACTTCGACTGCGGCAGCGACCTCGGCGACGCCATCGCCGACGCCACCCGTTCGGTCTGGCTGGACATCACCTGGCGCGACCGTTTCGCGGAGATGATGCGTCGCACCGAATCCCGGCTGCATCCGACCGACCGCGGCGAGATCCCCACCCTGTTCCTCAGCGACGAGGACTTCGAGAACCCGGTCGCCGCGCTGTGCACGCTGCGGGAGCAGTACCCGGCCATCGCGCAGGCCCTGCTGCACCCGGCCGACGTCCCGTTCTTCGTGTCGCTGTGCAAGACGCCCGGCAAGCCGGTGAACTTCGTCCCGGTCGTCGACGGCGACGTGCGCCGCTGGTGGCGTTCGGATTCGCTGTGGCAGGCGCATGACCCGCGCTACTCGGCCGACCAGGTGTGCATCATTCCGGGCACCGTCGCGGTCGCGGGGATCACCCGGGTCGACGAGCCGGTCGGCGAACTGCTGGACCGCTTCGAGCAGGACACCGCGTACTCGCTGGTGCGTGCCGGCGTAGTACCCGCCGCGATCGACGCTCGCCGCACCGCGGGCATCACCAGCGGCCCGATCGACGCCGTGCTCGCCGCACCGGACGTCGAGTGGTCCGGGCGCACCACCATCAGCCCGGTGCACCGGCTCGGCGATCTGTCCGAGTGGGTCGTCGACGGGAAGGGCGCGGTGCACCCGCCCAGTGGCGCGACACTGGCCGAGACCACCGGTCCCGAGCCGGAGCATTCCTACGTCGAGCTGACGGTTCCGCTGCTGGCGGGCAATGTGGTTCGGATCCGAATCACCGTTCCGGTGTCCACCTACAACGGCGCAGCCCCGGTCGTCACCGAGGCCGACGCGGACCAGGCCATGGCCGCGCTGCTCGCGGTCGCCGCGGGGCAGTCGCTGCCGGAGCTCAAGGGCAAGATCGCGCACCTGAACGTGGCCTGGACGCCGGACCTCATCGCCGACCACGCGGGCGTCACCGGTTCCGGTCTGCCCGCCACGCTGAGCACGCTCGGACGCCTCGCGCCGGACGTGCTGGTCGGCGCCTGCTGGCCCGCCGTGTTCGCGGTACTCGGTGCTGCGCGCACCGCGAAGGACGAGAGCGTCATCGAGGGCATGCTCGACCTGGTTCACCTGGACCACCAGATCCACCTCGCCACCGAACTGCCCGCTGAGACCAGCGTCCTCGCGGTCCGGGCGGAGGCGGGCGAGACGCTCGACACCGACCTCGGCCGGGTCGTCGAGGTGCACGTTCGAGTCACCGCCATGCTGGACAAGCCCGAGACCGGGATGTCCATGCCGGTGCTGGCCACCCTTACCGAGCGGTTCGCGATCCGCGGGCGCACCGGGACAGGTGAGCTGACCGATCCGCCGCGTGCGGCGGGCACGGTGTCCGACTCGGCCACCGACACCCCGCGTCGGCGTCGTCGCGACGTCACCCTCGTCGCGCCGCGCGCAATGCACGCGTTCGCTGCGGTCTCCGGTGACCACAACCCGATCCACACCAGCGATTCCGCGGCGAAGTTGGCTGGCCTCGGCAGCCCGATCGTGCACGGCATGTGGCTGTCGGCCGCCGCGCAGCACGCGGTGTCCGCGGTCGATCCGGCCGCCTCGGCTCCCGCGCGGACGCTGACCGCGTGGACCACCCGTTTCCTCGGCATGGTCCGCCCCGGCGCGGAGATCGACGTGCGCGTCGAGCGAGTCGCGATCGACGCGGGCAGCGAGATCGTCGAGGTCTCCTGCCGGACCGACGGTGACCTGGTGATGACCGCGACCGGTCGCACGGTGGCGCCGAAGACGGTCTACGCCTTCCCCGGCCAGGGCATTCAGCGCAAGGGCATGGGCCTGGACGCCCGCTCCCGCTCGAAGGCCGCCAAGGAGATCTGGGATCGCGCCGACAAGCACACCCGCGCGGTGCTCGGCTTCTCCATCCTCGCCGTGGTGCGGGACAACCCGACCTACCTGAAGGCGCGCGGCGTCGAACACCGGCACCCGGACGGCGTGCTGCACCTGACCCAGTTCACCCAGGCCGCCATGGCTACCCTGGGCGTCGCTCAAGTGGCGGAGCTGCGCGAGTCGGGTGCTTTCGTCGAGGGCGCGATGCTCGCGGGCCACTCGGTCGGCGAGTACAACGCGCTGGCGGCCGTCGCCGGGGTGCTTCCGCTGGAAGCGGTGCTGGAGGTGGTGTTCCAGCGCGGCTCGTCCATGCACGAGCTGGTACCGCGGGATTCGCAGGGGCGCAGCGACTACCAGATGGCCGCCATCCGCCCCTCCCAGATCGGGTTGCCCGACGACGAGGTGGTCGATTTCGTCAACGGCATCGGCGAGCGGGTCGGTGAATTCCTCGAGGTGGTCAACCTGAACCTGCGCGGCTCGCAGTACGCGATCGCCGGCACGGTGGCGGGCCTGGCGGCGCTGGAGGAGGAGATCGACCGGCGCCGTGCGGAATTCGGCGGTCGGCGGGCGTTCATCGTGGTGCCCGGCATCGACGTGCCGTTCCACTCCACCGTCCTGCGCAAGGGTGTCCCGGAGTTCCGGCAGAAGCTCGCGCAGCTACTGCCCGCGGATCTGCAGCCGGAAACCCTGCTCGGGCGCTACGTCCCGAACCTGGTGCCCAAGCCGTTCTCGCTGGAGCGCGCGTTCGTCCAGGAGATCGCGGACCTGGTGCCCTCCGAGCCGCTGGCCGAGGTGCTCACCGACTTCGACAGCTGGGCGGCCCGACCGACCGACCTGTGCCGGGTCGTGCTGATCGAGCTGCTCGCATGGCAGTTCGCCAGCCCGGTGCGCTGGATCGAGACCCAGGACCTGCTGTTCACCGATCCCGCACAGGGTGGCCTCGGTGTCGAGCGATTCATCGAAATCGGTCTCGGCGCGACGCCGACGGTGGCCAACCTCGCCAGCCAGACATTGAAACTGCCCGCGTTCGGTGGCACCAAGATCGAGGTGCTCAATATCGAGCGCGAGGCCGCGATCGTGTACTCGACCGACACCGACCCCGCACCGGTCGATGAGCCGGTGGAGGAGGTGGCTGCGGCCACCACCGCCGCGGCCCCGGTCGCCGCGGCGGCCCCGGTCGCCGCGCCGGCGCCGAGTTCAGGTGGAGCCCGTCCGGACGACATCGCGTTCACCGCCGCCGACGCCACCCGCGTGCTGATCGCGCTGTGGACCAAACTGCGACTGGACCAGATCGGTCCGGTGGACACCATCGAGGGCCTGTGTGACGGCGTCTCGTCGCGACGTAACCAGCTGCTGGTCGACCTCGGCTCCGAGCTGTCGCTCGGCGCGATCGACGGCGCGGCCGATGCGGACATGGGTGCGCTCTCGGCCACGGTGGAGCGTCTGGCGCGCACCTACAAGCCGTTCGGTTCGGTGTTGAGCGACGCGGTCGGCGATCACCTGCGCAAGGTGTTCGGTCCGTCCGGCAAGCGCCCCGCCGCGATCGCCGAGCGCGTGAAGAAGGTGTGGGAACTCGGCGATGGCTGGGCCAGCCACGTGACCACCGAGGTGTCGCTAGGCACCAGGGAAGGCGCCAGCGTGCGCGGTGGCGATCTCGGCGGGCTGGTCTCCGGCTCGTTGGGCGACGCCGCCTCGGTCGACGCGGCCATCGACGCCGCTGTGCAAGCCGTCGCGGCTCGTCGCGGGGTCGCGGTGGCGCTGCCCGCGGCAGGCGGTGGTGGCGGCGCGACCGTCGACGCGGCCGCGCTCGGCGAGTTCACCGAGCAGATCACCGGACGTGACGGCGTGCTCGCCACTGCCGCGCGGGTGGTGCTCGAGCAACTCGGTTTGTCCGAGCGGGTGTCCACGCCGGAGGCGACCGACGAGTCGCTGGTCGAACTGGTCTCGGCCGAACTGGGCTCGGACTGGCCGCGCCTGGTGGCCCCCGCGTTCGACGCGCGCAAAGCGGTGCTGTTGGACGACCGGTGGGCCACGGCGCGTGAGGATCTGGCCCGTCTGTGGCTGCTCGACGACATCGGCTCCGCCGAGGGACCGGTGACCGGATTCCTGGGTGCGGGCGAAGCTGTCGCGGCGCAGGCCAACTGGTGGCGTCAGCGCGCCATGTGCGAGGCGCGCTCGGTGCTGGCCCGCCTCTACGAGCGCATCGCCGAAGCGGCGCTGAGCGCTGAGGAGCCCGGGCTCTGGTCCTCGGATGTCGCGGTGATCACCGGTGCGAGCAAGGGATCCATCGCGGCGGCGGTGGCCGGGCGTCTGCTCGGCGGGGGCGCCACGGTCGTGGTCACCACCTCGTCGCTGAACGACGCGCGCCTCGGCTTCTACCGGAAGCTGTACCGGGAGAACGCCCGGCACGGTGCCGCACTGTGGGTCGTGCCGGCGAATATGGCGTCCTACCAGGACATCGACGCGCTGATCGACTGGGTGGGTACCGAGCAGGTCGACAGTGCGGGCGGCGCCAAGATCAAGATCAAGGACGCGATGACCCCCACCCTGCTGTTGCCGTTCGCGGCGCCGCGGGTGGCCGGTGACCTCGCGGACGCCGGCGCCCGCGCCGAACTGGAGATGCGGGTACTGCTCTGGTCGGTCGAGCGTTTGATCGGCGGACTGTCCACTCTGGGCGCCGACCACGACGTGGACGCGAAACTGCACGTGGTGCTGCCCGGTTCGCCCAACCGCGGCCTGTTCGGTGGCGACGGAGCCTACGGCGAGGCGAAGGCGGCGCTGGACGCGGTGGTCGCCAAGTGGCGGGTCGAGAAGTCGTGGTCGACGCGGGTCACGTTGGTGCACGCGCTGATCGGCTGGGTGCGTGGCACCAGCCTGATGGGTCACAACGACCCGATGGTCGCCGCGGTCGAGGAGGCCGGGGTGCACACCTGGTCCACCACCGAGATGGCCGACGAACTACTCAAGTGGTGCACCTCGCGTGCCCGCCAGGTCACCGTGACCGGTCCGGAGCAGATCGACCTGACCGGAGGATTGGCCAAGGCCAAGCTGGATCTGCCCGCACTGGCCAAGCAGGCCGCGGAGCAGGCCGAGGCCGAGATCCTTCGGGCTGACGCGGCACGGACGATCGCGGTACTGCCGACGCCGCCGACCATGTCCTCGGCGCTGCCGGTGCCCCATTTCGACGGCGTCACCGCCGATCTCACCGACATGGTGGTCATCGTCGGCGCCGGTGAGCTGGGCCCGTACGGCTCGGCGCGCACCCGGTTCGAGATGGAGGTCTCCGACGAGCTGTCGGCCGCGGGCGTGCTGGAACTCGCCTGGACCACCGGCCTGATCACCTGGGAGAACGACCCGAAGCCGGGGTGGTACGACGCCGAGTCCGGTGACTACGTGCCCGAACACGAGGTGGCCGAGCGATACCACGACACGGTGGTCGCCCGCTGCGGTGTGCGTCGCTACGAGGACGACGGCGCCATGACCGCCGGCGACGACGGCAAGGTGACCGCTCCGCTGATGACCTCGGTCTTCCTCGACCAGGACCTGTCGTTCACGGTGGGGGGCGAGGCCGAGGCGCGCGCCTTCTACGCCGCCGCTCCGGAGAACACGGTGATCACGCCGGTCGCCGATTCCGGCGACTGGACCGTGACGCGGAAGGCGGGCACCGAGATCCGGGTGCCGCGTCGGGCCAAGCTGTCGCGCACCGTCGGGGGGCAGATCCCGACCGGCTGGGATCCGACCATCTGGGGCATCTCGGCCGATATGGCCGCCTCGGTGGACCGGGTCGCGCTGTGGAACATCGTGTGCACGGTGGACGCGTTCATCAGTTCCGGTTTCAGTCCGGCCGAACTGATGAGCTGGGTGCATCCTTCGCTGGTGGCCAATACGCAGGGCACCGGTATGGGCGGCATGTCCTCGATGCGCTCGCTGTACATCGACAACCTGCTCGGCGAGTCGCGTCCGAACGACATCCTGCAGGAGGCGCTGCCGAACGTGGCGCTGGCGCACGTGGTGCAGTCCTACGTCGGCAGCTACGGCGCGATGGTGCATCCGGTGGCGGCCTGCGCCACTGCCGCGGTGTCGGTCGAGGAGGGCATGGACAAGATCCGGCTCGGCAAGGCGGAGTTGGTGGTCGCCGGTGGCTACGACGACCTCGGAATCGAGGGCATCGTCGGCTTCGGTGACATGTCGGCGACCGCGGACTCGGCGACCATGAGCGCGAAGGGCATCAGCGACCGGTACTTCTCTCGGGCCAACGATCGCCGCCGTGGCGGGTTCGTCGAGTCGCAAGGCGGTGGCACCGTGCTGCTCGCCCGTGGTGATATCGCCGTGGAACTCGGCCTGCCGGTTCTCGGTGTGGTCGCGTTCGCGCAGTCGTTCGCCGACGGCGTGCACACCTCGATCCCGGCGCCCGGCCTCGGCGCCCTCGGCGCGGGTCGTGGTGGGCGGGAATCGCGGTTTGTCGCCGAACTGCGCAAGCTCGGTGTACAGCCCGACGACATCGCGGTGGTCTCCAAGCACGACACCTCGACCGGGGCCAACGACCCGAACGAATCCGAGCTGCACGAGCGGCTCGCCACCGCGATCGGGCGGTCGGAGGGTGCCCCGCTGTTCGTCGTCTCGCAGAAGAGCCTGACCGGACACGCCAAGGGCGGCGCGGCCGCGTTCCAGCTGATCGGCCTGTGCCAGGTGCTGGAAAACGGTGTGGTGCCGCCGAATCGGAGCCTCGACTGTGTCGATGACAAGATGCAGGAGTACCCGCACCTGGTGTGGGTGCGCGAGCCGCTGCGCTTCGGCGACCGGTTCCCGCTCAAGGCGGGTCTGGTGACCTCGCTCGGCTTCGGGCACGTTTCCGGCCTGCTCGCCGTGGTGCATCCGGAGGCGTTCATCCAGGCCATCGAGCCGGGGCAGCGCGAGGAGTACCAGCGCAGGGCGCAGCAGCGTCAGCTGGCGGGCCGGCAGCGGTTCGCCGAGGCCATGTGTGGCGGCACGCCGCTGTACGAGCGTCCCGCGGATCGTCGTCTCGGCGCGGACGGCACCCCGGCCAAGCGGAGTCGGCAGTTGGAGGCCGACATGCTGCTGACGCCGGAGGCGCGCCTCGGGCGCGACGGCGCGTACCGGGCGAACGGGCTCGGATGCGCGTGACCGTAACAGCGGCAGGGCAACTCGTCGCATGGGGTCCGCGCGCGGGCGCGGACCCCAGGTCGTAGGCTGCCCGGGTATGACGATCCTCGGTATCGGCTTGGACTTGGTGACTATCTCCGAGTTCGCCGAACAGCTCGAACGCGCCGGAACAACCATGCTCCGAGAGAGTTTCACGGCGGGAGAGCGGCGATACTGCCAGAGCAAGGGGACCGACCCGGCACGCAGCTACGCGACGCGCTGGGCGGCGAAGGAGGCGGTGATCAAAGCTTGGGCCGCGTCGCGGTTCGCCCGCCGCCCGCAGATCGGGGACAACCCCTATCCGCTGATCGAGGTGGTCAACGACGCGTGGGGCCGGCCGAGCATCAAGCTGCATGGCCTGGCCGCCGAGTTCCTTCCGCGGGTGAAGGTGCACCTGTCCCTGACGCACGACGGCGACACCGCGGCTGCCATGGTCGTGCTGGAGGACCCGGGCGAGCACGACGACCAGGTCGAAACCCACGAAGGAACGAACTGACGGTGCGGTGATCCCGGCTCGTGCCGGGATCACCCGCTAGCGCTCGCTGGCGGTGCGCGATTCCTTTTCCGCGACAAGCAGGTAGGCGACCATCAGTCGCTTGAGCTCCGACACCGCCTCCGCGTTGCTCTGGTCGTCCTGAACCGAGAAGTTCAGCATCGAATAGACCACGTGCACCAGCACTTCGGCCATCATGGTGCGGCGTGCCCGCGGAGTGCGCGGGGTGAGTGGCCGCAACATCTGTGACACGACCTCGGCGAACTCCTTCTCGTGGATCGCGCCGGTGGCCCGGGTGGACGGGGTGGACTGCATGGCCAGCCACACCTCACGCCGGGACGGGTCGGTCATCCAAAGATTGGCCAGATGATCGACGAACTGGTTCATGTGCCGCAACCAGTCCAGTGACGGGATCTCGCCGTGGAAATCGGCCAGCTCCTGGGAAACGGCCACCAGATCTTGTCGATTCAGCTCACAGACGATCACGTATTTATTGGCGAAGAATTGATACAGCGTTCCGATGGGCACTTCGGCCCGCGTCGCGACCTCTTCACAGGTGAACGACTCGAACCCGACCTCGACCAGCAGTTCGCGTGACGCCTGCAACAGGGCGTCGAACTTGCGTTTGCTGCGTTCCTGCGTCGGCCGGCGCCGCGGCATGAGCTCCTGTGGGTCGTCCTGCAGCTCCAACGCAGGGTCCAGACGTTGCTTCGACCTGGCCTCCGCGCGTACTTCCACACACCCAGGCTAACGGTAGTAACACGCGCGCGACACGCGTGCGTGCTGTGTCTGTTCAGGTCTGTCGAATTCGCTACCCATCCACAGCGAATGTGGCGTCGAACACATACCGAGCGCGCGTGCATCATGACGCGTGTTCCGAGCAGGGGAATCCATGGGGCTCAGGGCTTTCGGCTGGCTCGCGAGCCTGGTCAATGCGCAGAGGGAAGGCGTGGTCAGTGGTAGCTCGATCTGTGGTAACTCTCGGCGTTTCCACCGAACGCGGCGCCGTGCACGCGGTAGCGCTCGCCGATGGCGGGAAGCTGTCCGAACGCGTGGTGCTGCACCGGACCGAACAGACGCACGGTGACACCAAGGCGGACATGGCAGCGGCGGTCGAGGCCGTGCTGGAGGGCCTGGCCGCCGAGCTGGGGCCGGATCGCGAGGTCGGCGGCGTGGCGGTCACCTACCGGGATGCCGCTGAGCGGCGTGCCATCGTGACCCGGCTGGCGGCCGGTCGGTGGCACACCGCCTCGATGGTCTCGGCGAAGTCGGCGCACCTCAGTGTGACGAGCATGATGACCTGGCTCGACGAGTTCGACAACTTGCTGGTCTGCGAGGTCGTGCCCGGCTATCAGGCGTTCACCCTGGTAGACCGCGGGCGGCGCCGAGTGCTCGCCGCGGTCGGCCGGGCGGGCGGAGCGAATGCGACGTCGCTGGGCGCGGCGGTGCGGGCGGCGTCGGATCAGCTGGAACTGGCCGCGACGAAGCCGAACGCGGTCGTGATCATCGGGTCGGCAGGTCGTGCACCAGCGGTGCTCGCCGCGGTGCGCAGCTTCAGAGCTCCGGTGATCCCGTGCCGGATGGCCGCTTTCGCGGCCGCGGCGGGTGCGGCGGCGAGCGCGCAGGTCGAGGTGGACAAGATCGACGAGCCGGTCGCGGAGGAGCGTCGGGTGCGTAGCGCGACGGCGCTGTTCGCGGCGGCCGGCGTGCTGGCGGGCGGGATGCTCGTCGGGGGTTTCTACGCGATGAACGGGTTCAGCGGGCCGACATCCGCGGCGGTGGCCGCCGACGCGCGCGCGACCGCGGGTGGCTGGCTGGTCGACGGTGCCGGTCCGGCCGGCGTCGGGGCCGGTGAGCAAGGGCCGGCCCGGCACCCGGAGGTGGCTGGATCGTTCGATGAGTCGACGGCAGGAGCCAGGGATCCTTTCGCCTTCTCGCAGGACTGGGATGATCCGCAGGAGGATGGGCCGGTGCCGCTGGAACCCGCCGATCCCGACGAGGCGCAGACGAACTCCTCGACAGCACTGGTGCCCGGTGCGGGGACCCCAACGGTGACCGAGGTCGGCCCACCCAATGGCGTGCTGCTTTTTCCCGGCGAGACTCCGCCGCCGGCCGCGTTCACCCCGGAGGCCGCGGACTGGTGGGACAAGCACTTGCGCACGATGGCGCAGTGGGGGACACAGCAGGTGCGCTGAACGCATCGGCAGCGCGCGCCACGAACCCGGCGCCGGTGCGGCGCCGGGCATTTCGTTGTGCGAGTTACACCGAAAGATCGCGGCGCAGTTTGGCGACGTGTCCGGTGGCGCGGACGTTGTACTGCGCCACTTCGATCCTGCCCGCCTCGTCGACCAGGAAGGTGGAGCGGATGACACCGACGACGGTCTTGCCGTACATGGTCTTCTCGCCGTATGCGCCCCACGCGGTGAGCACGGTGCGGTCGGGGTCGGAGAGCAACGGGAAGGTCAGCTGTTCGCTGTCGCGGAACTTGGCCAGTTTGGTGGGTTTGTCCGGCGAGATGCCGAGGACGTCGATGCCCGCGCCGTTCAGGTCGGCCAGGTTGTCGCGAAAGTCGCAGGCTTCCTTGGTGCAGCCGGGCGTGCTCGCGGCCGGGTAGAAGTACACGATCACCTTGCGGCCGCGATAATCGGTGAGCGAGACGTTGGCGCCGTCGGCATCGGGCAACGTGAATTCGGGGGCGGTGTCGCCAGGGGAGAGTCGTTGGTTGGTGGTCACCTCCAGCACGGTAACCGACCGCACGGACGCGGTGCGGAAGGGAGATCTCCCGCTGCCCGCTGGTGCGGTGTGCGGCCGGATACACTCGTCCGCGAGCGCTGGGTGCTCCCGAACGGCCGAGAATGCGGCGTGATTCGCGCCCCGGGCGCGGCAATCGACAACAGGAGGGTTGAACGTGGCAAGGGATACCGAGCGGATCGAACGGGACATCGAGGCCGCCCGCACTCGGCTGGCGAGCACGCTCGACGAACTCGCGGTACGCGCGGATCCGCACCGGATCGCCGATGACACCAAGCAGATCGTGGTCGCGAAGCTGAACGAGCCGAAGGTGAAATACAGTCTGATCGGCGCTGCGGCGCTGGTCGCCGGGTTGGTCGTGCTCAAAATATTCCGCTGAGACGTAAAACGACAACACCCGGTATGGCCAGTTGCCATACCGGGTGTCGTCGTTTTACCGGTCGGTCAGACCGTCGGGCAGGCGAAGCCGTCGCCATCGGGGTCCAGCTGCGGGCCGTAGCCCGGTTCGCCACGGAACAGCGGTGCCCGGCCCGCGGCGCGGGCTTCGTCGCAGTTGGCGAAGGTGCCCCCCGCCGAGCCGGTCTGCGAGTAACCGGCGGAGCCGGTCGCGGCGGAGCCGGTGTCGACGGCCGACGAGCCTGTTCCGGAGGAACCGGTCGGAGGGGCGGCTAAGGCGGCGGGCGCCGCGATGAAGGTCAGTCCCGCGGCGGCAGCACTGACGGTGAGCCGGCGAACGTTCATGTATTCCTCTGTGTAGTTGCTGCGGTGGATGGGCGTCCGACCGGACGCCGCATCCACTGTTGTGACGGCCAGCGCTCTTGTCAACCGTAGCGGGGCGGAACTACGGCGTCAGGGGTGGCGGTCAGGCGTCCGTCACGTGGTCGGCTGTTCGCCGTTGACGTGTTCGGCGGGAATGTTTCCCATCCGTCCGGCTTGGAAGTCGGCCATCGCTTCGATGATTTCCGCCCGGGTGTTCATCACGAACGGCCCGTACTGCACAACGGGTTCCTTGATCGGCTGGCCGCCGAGCAGTAACACCTCGAGGTCGCCGGTCCGATTGTCTTGGCGCGCATCGGCTGTCATCGAAATCACGTCCCCTCGGTCGAAAACCGCCAGCTGTCCTTCCCGCAGCGGTCGGCGCTCCGCGCCGACCGTACCGCTGCCGGACAGCACATACGCCATCGCCGTAAATTGTTGCGGCCATGGGGTTTCCAATCGGCCGCCGGGCGTGATCGACGCGTGCGCGTAGGCGATCGGCGTGTAGGTGGAACCGGGGCCGGCGAATCCGCCGACTTCACCCGCGATGAGCCGGACCAACGCGCCACCGTCATGCGAACTCACCAACGTCAGGTCGCCGCCGCGTAGATCCTGATACCGCGGCGCCGCGAACTTCAGGGCGCGCGGCAGGTTCACCCAGAGCTGGATTCCGTGGAACCAGCCGCCGGTGACGACCAATTCCTCTGGCGGGACCTCGTCGTGCAGGATGCCGGAGCCCGCGGTCATCCACTGTGTGTCACCTTCGCTGATGACACCGCCGCCGCCGTGGGAGTCGTGGTGCACCATCGTGCCGTCGAGCATGTAGGTCACCGTTTCGAAGCCGCGGTGTGGATGCCAGGGCGCGCCCTTGGCTTCGTGCGGTTCGTAGGCCACCGGCCCCATCTGGTCCAGCAAGATGAACGGGTCGGCGGTACGCAGATCCACGCTGGGGAACGGCCGGTGTACCTCGAAGCCCGCGCCTTCGCGCTGGGTGTGCGCGGTGACCACGGCACGGACCGATCGCTCGCGCAGGGTCACGTCGGGGCGGGGCAGGCGCGGCAGGACCATGATGTCAGGGACGGTGATAGCGGGCATCGAAACCTCCTCGGGGGTTAGTGTCCATGTCAACCAAATGGGACTACACTTCATTCCCATGGTCCGGTGGTTGAGTGACGATGAGCAGGCGACCTGGCAGGCCTATGTGCGGCTCCGTCAGCGGATGGACGCGGCGATTTCGGCGGGGTTGGCCGAGGACGGTCTTTCCCTCGCGGACTATGAGTTGATGGTGGCGCTGTCCGCGGCGCCGAACGGCTGCCTGCGCGCCAAGGAGTTGGCCACCGAGGTGTGCTGGGAGAAAAGCCGGTTGTCCAAGCATCTGGCCAGGATGGATGCCCGCGGACTTGTCGAACGCCGACCTGCGGAGGAGGACGCGCGCGGTGTGCTGGTTCAGCTCACGCCGCAAGGACGTCGCGCCCTGGAGCGGGCCGCGCCGAATCATGTGGATCTGGTCCGCCGGGTATTCGTCGAGCCGATGACGGCGGCGGAGGCGCAGGTGCTGCGCGCGCTCGCGGACAAGGTGGTCGCCGGGGCGGAACAGGTGACCGAGCTAGGTGCCTGAACGACAGCCGCGCCTGCGGGTGCGACGGCCGGCCAGGTGATGCCACCAACGGCGGCGGCGCTCGGTCGCCGTCCGATCCGCACGCGCTGCCAACGGCCGGGCGCGCGGTGATCGGCTCGCTCGCTGCTGTTCTCGTCCGGTTCGCCACCGCGTGACGACCTCGTCCGCGTGCACCGGCGAGATCGGAACGAAGGGACCGTACGGCATCCGCAGCCAATCGACGATGCGCTGGTTGAGTTCGGCCACCGTTTCCCGCACCTGGCGCTCGGAGTTCAGTTCCCGCACGGTGTCGGGCAGTCGTTCGACGTCGCGACGGAGTAGCAGGGAGGGTGGGCAGCAGAGCTTCGCCGCCGACACCCTCGCGGCGCAGGTATTCCCGCAGCCACCAGTCCTCTTCGAGGCGTGCGCCCGCACCAGGGATCGGCTTGCCTCGACCGGCGAGATTGTCGAATTCTCCGCGCTCGGTCGCCTCGCGGATCTGTTTGTCGATCCACGATTCGAAGTCCAGATCGGGCGGCTTGCGCTCGGTCATCGCGACGTGATCGTCGGCGAGTGCACGACCCAAGCCTACGCACCTAGATAGTGGTCATGAAAATAATTGCGGCAGAGGGTATTCCGGATAAACCTGGCGCGGTCACGACCACAGGACGATCGGCGGCCGCATCCACACCTTCTCGTCGGGGTATTCGCCGTGGCCGAGGGGTAGCTCGGATCCCCGGCCGGCCCGGTTGTCCATCTCGTCCAGCAGGTCTGTCACGGTCGCCCAGTAGTGAAAAAGATTGCCGCAGAGCTAATTCGCAGTAATCGTGGTGCGATCACGACCAGGGGGCGATCGGTGGCTTCACCCACAGCAGCTTCTCGTCGGTGTGCTGACGCGTGGCCGAGGGATGGTCCGGATTCCGGACGGCCCAGCCGTCTTTCTCGTCCAGCAATTCGGCCACCGTCGCCCAGGTCTCGTCGGTACTCGGCGGGTTGGTCTCGGCGGCCCTGGCCAATTTGCGTCGGATGGGTGCGGGCAGTGCGAGCAGTTCGGTGCCGGAGATGCCGCGTTGCCAGAGATAGCTCGCCAGCCGCCGCGCCTTTTCGGCACGGCTCTTGGCCGCGGTGTCGTTGTGGGCGTAATCGGTCATAGCACTTGTCCACGGGGGTCGGGGTGTCTCGACCCTAGTCGACCAGGCGAGCTGGGCAGAACGCGACGAAGCCTCCCCGTCCGTGGACAGGGAGGCTTCGTCACGCCGGTCGGCTCAGTACGCGCTGTCGACGTAGTCCATCGAGCCGTAGCGCTGGGCGGCGTAGTTGCAGGCGGCCGCGATGTTCGCTACCGGGTCCCAGATGTCCCAGGAGGTGCCTTCGACGTGGTACGTGGCGAAGGTCGGGTCGATCACCTGCAGCAGGCCCTTGGAGGGGATGCCCATCGCGGCGTTGGAGTCCCACAGGTTGATGGCCTGGGGGTTACCGGTGGACTCGCGCATGATGTTGCGGTGAATACCCTCGTAGGTGCCCGGGATGTTGTGCGCGCGCATCACGTCGAGCGCCTGCCGGATCCAGCCGTCCAAGTTGTCCGCGTAGGCCGGGGCCGGTGGGGGCATCGGCGCCGGGATCGGCGCGGGCACAGCCGGTGGTGCTGGGATCGGCATGGGTGCCGGGATCGCCGCGGGGGCGGGCACGGCCAGTGCGGCCTCGGCGACATGCGAGGCGGCGGGCTGCTCTTCGGCCACCATGGCGATGCGCGACGGAACACTGTCGTCGGCGACGGACACAGCGGACGAGGCGGCTACCGCGACTACACCCGCGGCGGCGAAGGCAACGGCGATGCTCTCGCGTAGCGACGGACGTCGGAAAGAGGAAAAGCGGATGTCAGGCATTACGAAATCGGTTCCTTTATCGGGGACTGTTTCGATCCGGCCGCATTCGGGCAACACGGATCCTTTCGGCGGACGCTTGGTGAGCGATCGCCGATCTGGCCATGTGCTGTTGTGTGGTTTGGTTGTGGGGATGCTCAGATCCCCGGGCACGCGACGTGTGCGGTACCGGCTCGCCCTGGACGGGCCTCGGCTGCGGTGTCGCTCGGAACTCCGTATCCTCGATGCGGAGTGACGGGCGGAAGAATGGGTATTGCGGATCCGTTGCCGGATTTCCGCTCCGCCGACCGCGTGGCTGGCAGGTGCCGCCGGTACGGTCGTTTTCCGATGGATGTTGATTACTTCTCGGACTAACCAATCTTCAGGTCGCTTTGTGACCTGATTGCAGAATGGTCACGCATGGTGAACAAAGGGTTAACGAGTGGGGTACGGGCGGTGCCGATGATCTTGGAACGTGTGCGCCGTAGTTGCTGAACCGTTACCTAAGCTGGGAGTTTGCTGCTAAACCTGATGTGCGGTACGTCACAAAATTTTCTGACCGACATGCTGGTTTTCGGCGTGCGCAGCAGAGTATCGGCGTCCGAATTGAGACCAGTGGTGCATCTGAGAAGCGGCCCGGGTTGCACGATTATCAGGGGAATCGGCGTTAGCCTGGCAAAAGAAAACCGCGCGATTGCCGTCTGGTGACTGACAAAAGCACGGTCTTCGTGTTGTGCGCCATCAGGGACTCGAACCCCGAACCCGCTGATTAAGAGTCAGCTGCTCTGCCAATTGAGCTAATGGCGCCCGCCGTGCGTTCCGGCGCGGGACAAACTTTAACAGGCCGAGGCAGTAGAAGTGAAATCGTGCTCTGACCTGGGTTGATGTCTTGCTCTCTTACACGGGTGACACCGGCGGCGCCGGTGCTGATCACACGGTTGTAACGCTGTTGTGTCGGCCTCGCACACGCGTTGGCGTAGTTGTGACGTACTGGCAGAATGTCCGATTGTGGTCTCGACCGCCCGCCCACAACGGCGGGGTGACGGCGTAGGCGGTTGGTATCCGAAGCCATCGGTGTGTTCTGGAACGCCGAGACTTGAAACGGGGTTGAAATGAGCGTTGGTCAGGGTTGGCGAGAGGCGACCGCACGGTGGTCGACACGAAAGATTGCGGGAACCGTTGTCGTGCTTGCCGTGGCCGTACTGGCCATGACGTCGTGTTCGTCGTCCGGCCCGAAGGCCACCCAGGTCGCCATCGACCGCAACCCGATCACCGAGTTGATCAAGCCGAAGTTGCTGTCCCCGGTCAAAGACGGCGAGGTGGGGGTTTCGCCGGGCGTTCCGATGGCGTTCAAGGTCGAGGACGGTAGGTTCACCAATGTCAGCCTGTCGAATCGGCAGGGCGTGTCGGTGAGCGGCAAGCTGGCCGCGGACGGTCGGTCGTGGGAGACCACCGAGGTACTCGGCTACGGCAAGACCTACCGGCTGACGGCGGATGCGATCGGTATCGGCGGCGCGAACTCGACGACGCTGAGTTTCACCACAAGTTCGCCGGACAATCAGACCAAGCCCTACCTGATTCCCGGTGAGGCCGAGGTGGTCGGCATCGGTCAGCCGGTGGCCGTTCAGTTCGACGAGAACATCCCGGACCGGAAGGCCGCGCAGGCGGCCATCAAGATCACCACCGAGCCGCCGGTGGAGGGCGCGTTCTACTGGGTGAACAACCGTGAGGTGCGCTGGCGGCCGGAGCACTTCTGGGCGCCGGGGACGCGGGTCGCGATCGACGTGAACGTCTACGGCCGTGATCTCGGCGACGGTCTGTACGGCCAGGACAACATCCACTCCTCCTTCACCGTCGGCGACGCCGTGATCTTCACCGCCGACGACAACACCAAGCAGGTGGTCGTCGAGCAGAATGGCCAGGTGATCCGGACCATGCCGACCTCGATGGGCAAGGACGGCACACCCACCGACAATGGCATCTACATTGTGGCCGACCGGCACGAGCGGATCATCATGGATTCCTCGACCTACGGCGTGGCGGTCGGCTCGCCGGACGGATACAAGACGCCGGTGGATTTCGCGACGCGGTTGTCCTACAGCGGCATCTTCTTCCATTCCGCGCCGTGGTCGGTCGGTCAGCAGGGCTACAGCAATACCAGTCACGGCTGCCTGAACCTCAGCCCGGCGAACGCGCAATGGGTTTACCAGAACGCGAAGCGCGGTGACATCACCATCGTCAAGAACACTGTGGGCGGCACGCTGTCCGGCGTAGACGGCTTGGGTGACTGGAATATTCCGTGGCAGACCTGGAAGTCGGGCAACGCGGACGACAACCGCTGAGTTCCACCCGACTGTGCCGAACGGCCACCGACCATGTGGGTTCACGCGGTCGTCGCAATGCCCTCGACAGGAGAGGCAGCGACGACCGCGTTGTTTTTCGCGGAGGACCCGACTCGTTCGGCGTTTCACGGCGTAGTGACAGCAGCATGCGTGGCCGAAACTGAACGTCGCTGCGGCGAAGGTGGTGGGGCGCATAAGAAAAAGCCCGGGAGAATCCGATTTCTCGGAGCCTCCCGGGCTCTTCGGGTGAGCGACGGGACTCGAACCCGCGACAGCCAGGATCACAACCTGGTGCTCTACCAACTGAACTACGCTCACCATCGGCCAGTGAACAACCGGCGCGGTAGATATTAGCGCGTCACCCCTGCTACGCCCTAATCGGTTTCCGGCGAGCCATTGACCTGGGGCTATTCCACCGTGCTTCCGGCGACCTCGGCGGCGACGGCGGCGATCTCGGTGGTGGAAGGGCCGGGTGGTGCGACGAACGCGGTGCGCCGGTAGTACTCCAACTCGCGAATGGACTCCTTGATATCGGCCAGTGCGCGGTGGGTCAGGCCCTTTTCCGGCTGGCCGAAGTAGATCCGCGGGTACCAGCGGCGGCACAGCTCCTTGATCGAGCTCACGTCGATCATCCGGTAGTGCAGGTGGTTATCCAGCAGTGGCATGTCGCGCGCGATGAAGCCGCGGTCGGTCGCGATCGAGTTACCGGCCAGCGGCACAGTGCGGGGGGTGGGAATGTACTGGCGGATGTAGTCGAGCACCTGTTGCTCGGCCTCGGCCAGGGTGACGGTGGAGCGGCGCACCTCGTCGGTCAGACCGGAGGTTTCGTGCATCTCGGCGACCACCGCGGGCATCGCGGCGAGGGCCTCGTCGTCGGCGTGGATGACGACGTCCACGCCCTCGCCGAGGATGTTGAGATCGCTGTCGGTCACGAGTGCGGCTACCTCGATCAGCTTGTCGCTGTCCAGGGCCAGGCCGGTCATCTCGCAATCCATCCACACCACGTACTTGTCGCTCACTGGACACACAGTAGCCGTGGTAGCGACCCACCAGGCTCACCTGGCCGCCTTGTCGCAGCGCGTTCCGGATATCACACGCGCCGATTCGACACCGCATATTCGGTGGACATGCGAGCGAATCAGTGGGGTCGAGCCCGCCGTGCCCGCGGTACGGGGCCGCGTTCGCACGATCGCGTATGGCCGCAGGTGGGCGACGTTCGACACCCGCCGCTCTCGATCCGACGCGGCAAACGGCAATCGCCGTCCCGCTCCCGATCTTCACCGGCGGAGATACAGTTTCTGTTAGATCGACATGGACGTTTTCGGTGCGACAGCAAATATTGCGCAAAAGCAGTCGGAGTCAGGCCGAGACGAAGGACGTGCGATGACGACCCCTCAGGAGAAGGCGGCAGCGGCGCGAAAGGCCGCGCAGGAGGCGGCGCGGGTCGCGGACGAGGCGGCCGCCGCCGCGGAGGCTGCGGAGCGCGAACTCGCCGAGCAAGAAGCGGCTGGAGTGGGGGTCGGTGGTGCGGCGGCACCGGAACACGGCACCGGGAAGGCTGATCGACCCGCGGTTCACACGAAAGCCGATGTCGAGCCGAAGGAGGCGCCCGCGCTGTCGAGCGCCGCCGCACAGATCGCCGCGGGATACGCATTCGAGGGCGCGGCACTGGAGCTGGGCGCCGTGGTGGTCGGCGGACACGTGGATCCCGCAGCGCGCATTCGTATTCCGATGCGAACGATGAATCGGCACGGCCTGATCGCGGGCGCCACCGGCACCGGTAAGACGAAGACGCTGCAGGGCATTGCCGAACAGCTCTCGCGTTCCGGGATACCTGTCGTACTCGCCGATATCAAGGGTGACCTGTCCGGTCTGAGCCGGCCGGGGCGAGCCGACGACGAACTCGGCGTGCGCGCCGAGCAGTCCGGCGCGCAGGACTGGGCGCCCGCCGGGTTCCCGACCGAGTTCGTCTCGTTGGGCACCACCGGAATCGGCGTGCCCATCCGCGCGACCATCACCTCGTTCGGGCCGGTGCTGCTCAGTAAGGTGCTCGGCCTCAATGAGACGCAGGAGTCGACCCTCGGCCTGATCTTCCACTGGGCGGACAAGAACGGCCTCGCGCTGCTGGACCTGAAGGATCTGCGGGCCGTGATCACCCATCTCACCAGCCCCGAGGGCAAGCAGGACCTGAAGGGCATCGGCGGCGTTTCCGCGGCCACCGCGGGCGTGATCCTGCGCGCGCTGGTGAACCTGGAGGCCGAAGGCGGCGACACATTCTTCGGTGAGCCGGAACTGGATCCGACGGATCTGGTGCGAGTGGCGGGCGGACAGGGCGTGATCACGCTGGTCGAACTGGGCGCGCAGGCGGTGCGACCGGTGCTGTTCGCCACCTTCCTGATGTGGGTTCTCGCGGATCTGTTCCAGACGCTGCCCGAGGTCGGCGACGTGGACAAGCCCAAATTGGTCTTCCTCTTCGATGAGGCGCATCTGCTGTTCGCGGAGGCCTCGAAGGCGTTCCTCGAGCAGGTGGAACAGACCGTCAAACTGATCCGGTCCAAGGGCGTCGGGGTGTTCTTCTGCACCCAGTTACCCACCGATATCCCGAATCAGGTGCTGTCCCAACTCGGCGCGCGGATCCAGCACGCGCTGCGCGCGTTCACCCCGGACGACCAGAAAGCGCTGACGAAGACCGTACGCACCTATCCCACGACCAGCGTCTACAACCTGGAGAAGGCGCTGACCTCGCTGGGCACCGGTGAGGCGATCGTGACGGTGCTCTCGGAACAGGGCGCGCCGACTCCAGTGGCCTGGACCAGGATTGCGCCGCCACGTTCGCTGATGGACACCATCGGAGCAGATGCGATCAAGTCCCGCGCCCTGTCCAGTGCGCTGGCCACCAAGTACGGACAGACCGTCGACCGGGAGTCGGCTTACGAGCTGCTCGCCGCGAAAGTCGAGGCGGCGGCACAGGATCCGGAACCTGCCCCGCCGCCGGGGCGAGCCGCGACGCGCAGGGAGGAGTCCGCCGCCGAGCGCATCATGAGCAATCCTGCGGTGAAAGGCTTCCTGCGGTCGGCTGCCACCGCGGCAGGTCGTGAGATCAGCCGCAGCATTTTCGGCACCCGCAGGCGCTGAGCGGGAAGGCGCCCGGACCTCCGATGTCGGGTGTCCAGGCGCGTGCCCGGCTCAGAGCCCGATATCGCGGGCGAGCAGATCAGCGGTGGTCTCGCGGCGTACCAGTTCGCGGGTGCGACCTCGCCGCACCGCGATGATCGGCGGGCGCCCGACACTGTTGTAGGAGGAGGCCAGGCTGTGGTGATAGGCGCCGGTACACGGCACCGCCAACACCTCGCCCGGGCGTAGGTCGGCCGGCAGCCTGACGTCGGTGGCGAGAATATCGCCCGCCTCGCAATAGCGACCGGCGACCGTGGCGGTCATGTGCGGACCGCAAGGGTGGCGGTTGGCCACCACGACCTCGTAACGGGCGCCGTACAACGCGACGCGTGGGTTGTCGCTCATCCCGCCGTCCACCGTGACGTAGGTGCGACCGCCCTCGATGTGCTTGATCGAGAGCACCCGGTAGAGCGTCACGCCCGCCCTGGCCACGATGGCCCGGCCCGGTTCGAGTGCGATCGACGGGCGGGGAAAGTGGTGGCGCGCACAGGCGGCGTCCAACGCGTCCTCGATGACGTCGGCGAGTTCCGGCAGGTTCATCTCGGCGTCACCGCTGCGGTAGGCGACCGCGTGACCGCCGCCCAGGTCGAGTTCGGTCACGATGACGCCGTGGTCCTCCCTGACCCGCGCCATTTCGCCGACCATCCGCCGAACCGCCTCACCATAGTGATCCGGGTCGTAGATCTGCGAGCCGAGGTGGCAATGGAAGCCGATCAACGTCAGGTTGGGCTGACGCATGATCCGGTCGATCGCCTCGGCGGCCATCGCGCTGCCGATCGGGAAGCCGAATTTCTGGTCGAGCACACCGGTGCGGACCGCGGGATGTCCGTGTACATCGATGCCGGGGGACAGGCGAAGCAGGACGCGCTGCGGCGTGGTGGCCAGCGCCGAAAGCAGGGTGATTTCGGTGAGCGAGTCGACCACGACCCTGCCGACGCCGCTACGCACCGCGGCCTGGAGCTCGTCGAATGATTTGCCGTTGCCGTGCAACACGATTCGAGCTGGATCCACCCCGGCGGCCAGTGCGATGGTCAGCTCACCGGCGGAGCAAACGTCGACCGAAAGCCCCTCCTGGGTAACCCATTCCGCGACCGCGCGGATCATCAGCGCCTTACCCGCGTAGATGATCTCGGCCTCGGGGAAGGCTTTGTGATAGGTCCGGCAGCGAGATCGGACCTCTTCCTCATCGAGGACATAGGTAGCGGTGCCGTACTGATCGGCGATATCGGCCAGGGCCACCCCGCCGAGGGTGATCCTGCCGTCGCCGTCGTAGTGCGTGTCTCGCGGCCAGACCGCGGAATCGAGGCGCGAAGGCATCCCCGACCGCAGCGACGGGAAGATATCGAGCAGCGTCACCATGTTCTCCTGGGTCGTCCCCGCTTTTCCTGAGTGCGGGGCCGATGTCAGGACTACGCCGATGACAGAGCTGTGGGCTGGTCGTTTGCGCATTCTTGACCACGGATGGGTGGTTCTTGACAGGCCGCTGACGCTGCCGCGTGCGGGAGGTCTCAGTAGGTCGGTCTCAGCGGGTCGGTCTCAGTGGGCATCAACCGCCGAGTTTCCGGTAGAACGCGCCGGCGATGGGTGCGGTGAGTGCGCGCGGACCGTACTGGCCCGCGACGCTCATCCCCTTGCCGAGCAGGCCGGGGACTACCCGCATCTTATTGCGAACCAAGGCATCGATGGACACCTTGGCGGTGTATTCCGACGAGACCCACACGAAGTCGGGCACCATGCGGTCCACGATCGAGGAGTCCGCGGGATCAGGGGTTTCGGTGCGGACCGGGCCGGGGGCGAGCAGCGTCACGTGGACACCGGAGTCTTTCAGCTCGCCGCGCAGCGACTCGGAGAAGGTGTTGGCGAACGCCTTACTGGCGGCATAGGTGGCATTGTTCGGGATCGGCATGTTGCCCGCGGCCGACCCGCTGATCAGGATGCCGCCGCCACCGCGAGCGATCATGCCGGGCAGCACGGCCAGCGTCAGATCGTGCACGGCGACGGCGTTGAGTTCCATTTGAGCGCGCTCATCGGCCAGATCGAGCGCGGCGACCGCACCGAATGTCGCGATTCCGGCGTTGTTGCACAGAATTGCGATGTCGCGGCCGGTCAATTCCTCGGCGAGCTCGCCGCGCTGAACTCGATCGGCCAGGTCCACCGCGCGCACCTCGGCGGTGATGCCGTGCGCCAGTGTCAGCCGCTGCGCGAGTTCGGTCAGCAGATCGCCGCGACGGGCGACCAGGATCAGCGAGTAGCCGCGGGCGGCGAGTTCGGCGGCTAGCGCGGTGCCGATGCCGGAGGAGGCGCCGGTGACGACCGCGCGGTTCTCGGAGGAGGGAGAGGGCAGGCTCACCCGGTGCAGCCTAGGCGATGTGCGGTGTCGGCCCGCGCGCACCGTCGCCGCTCCTATGCTCGGCCTGTCACGGTACGCAGCCGCGAGAGTTGTCCAGATATCCGAACCGCCAAAGGGTGGTCGCCCGGCATCGAGGTGGCGACTAGAGCCGCACGGCGAGCCGGGTGCCCTGATCGATGGCGCGCTGGGCATCGAGTTCGGCGGCCACATCGGCGCCGCCGATCACGTGCAGGTTCACTCCTGCCGCGCGCAGCGGGGCCTCGAGTTCGCGGACGGAATCCTGGCCCGCGCACACGATCACGTTGTCGACCGCGATCACTTGGGAGCGTAGGTGTTTCTCGCCGAAGCTGATGTGCAGGCCATGGTCATCGATACGCTCGTAGTTCACCCCGCCGATCTGTTCGACGCCTTTGGCCTTCAGTGCGGCGCGATGCACCCAGCCGGAGGTCTTGCCGAGGTCCTTGCCGAACGGGGTCGTCTTGCGTTGCAGCAGTATCACTTCGCGCGCGGCGGGAGTGGGCTCGGGGATGGCGAGTTGGCCGGGAACCTGCTCGTCGTCGGAGGTGACGCCCCATTCTTGTTTCCACTCGTCCAGTTTCAGTGTGGGATGTCCGTCGACGACGAGGAATTCGCTGACGTCGTAGCCGATGCCGCCCGCCCCGATCACCGCCACGCGCCTACCGACCGGCTTCTGCTCGCGGACCAGTTCGGCGTAGGTGAGCACCATCGGGTGGTCGATGCCGGGGATCTCTGGGATGCGCGGTCGCACGCCGGTGGCCAGCACTATGTCGTCGTAACGGCCTTCGACGAGTTCGGCTGCGTCGACCCGTTTGTTCAGATGCACGGTGACGCCGGTGATCTGAAGCATCCGGTGGTAGTAGCGGATCGACTCGTCGAACTCCTCTTTGCCCGGAATGCGGCGCGCGATGTCGAACTGCCCGCCGATCTTGTCGTCGGCCTCGAACAGGTCGACATGGTGGCCACGCTCGGCGAGATTCACCGCCGCGGACAGCCCGGCGGGGCCCGCGCCGACGACCGCGATCCGCTTGGCGCGGCGGGTGGGCAGCAGCTTCAGCTCGGTCTCGCGCCCGGCGCGCGGATTGAGCAGGCAGGAGACGGTCTTGCGCTGGAACGCGTGGTCCAGGCAGGCCTGGTTGCATGCGATGCAGGTATTGATCTCGTCGACCCGGTTCTGCGCGGCCTTGTTCACCCACTCGGGGTCGGTGAGCAACGGGCGCGCCAGCGAAATGAGTTGAGCGTCACCGCGGGTCAGGATTTCCTCGGCCACTTCGGGCATGTTGATCCGGTTGGACGCGCAGACCGGAATGCCTACCTGCTGAGCGATTTTCGCGGTGAACTCCACGAACGCCGCGCGCGGCACCGAGGTCACGATGGTCGGCACGCGCGACTCGTGCCAGCCGATATCGGTGTTCAGAATGTTCGCCCCCGCCGCTTCGAGGTCCTTGGCCAGTGCCACGATCTCCTCGAAGGTCTGCCCCTGCTCCACCAGTTCGGCCATGGACAGCCGGAACACGATGAGGAACTTCGGACCGACCGCGGCACGGGTGCGGCGCACGATCTGCACGGCGATCCGGCGCCGATTGCGCGCCGAACCGCCCCACTCATCGGTGCGCTTGTTGGTGCGCGGCGCGAGGAATTGGTTGATGAAATACCCTTCACCGCCCATGATCTCGCAGCCGTCGTAGCCGGCGAACTGGGCCAGTGTCGCGCAGCGGACGTAGTCGTCGATGGTCTGGTCGATGCCCTTGGCCGATAGCTCGCGCGGCCGGAACGGATTGATCGGCGCCTTGATCGAGGAGGCCGACACACTGCCTGGCAGGTAGGAGTAACGGCCCGCGTGCAGGATTTGGATGGCGATCTTGCCGCCCTCGTCGTGCACCGCCTTGGTGATCGCGCGGTGCCGGTAGGCCTCGGTCTTATTGGTCAGTTTCGCCCCGAACGGCAGCAGCCACCCGGTGCGGTTGGGCGCGTAGCCGCCGGTGATGATCAGGCCGACGCCGCCGCGTGCCCGTTCGGCGAAGAAAGCCGCCAGCCGGTGGCTGTCCCAGGCGCGGTCCTCCAGGCCGGTGTGCATCGACCCCATCACCACGCGATTGCGCAGGGTGATGCAGCCGAGGTCGAGCGGCTCGAAGAGATGGGGGAAGGAGCTCATCGGGAAGTCTCGCCTTTCTCCGGCACTTCACGCGGGGCTGGCACGCGGGGGTGCAGTGCTTGCAGAACTTCGTCGCACCATTCGACGAACCCCGACTCCATACGAACGCCCGCGCGTAACACGAGGTACTGGTGCAGGGCCGTCCCGGACAACTGGTCCGGCACGGGGAAGTCGCGTTTTTCGATGAGCCGATACAGCTCCAGCTGCTGGTGGTGCTGGTCACGGTGGCGGGCCACCTCGGCGCGCAGCGCGTCGATGTCGCCGTAGGCGGCGGCGCGGATCTTTACCGCGAGTTCATTGCGGGGGGTGCCGAAATCGGCTGGTTCGGCGATCCATCGGGCGAGTTCGGCCCGCCCCGCTTCGCTCACCGAGTAGACCTTCTTGTCCGGTCGGCCCGCTTGGGTCACCGACTCGCTGGTGAGCCAGTCGGATTCCGCCATGCGTTTGAGAACACGATAGATCTGCTGGTGGGTCGCGCTCCAGAAATAGCCGATGGACTTGTCGAAGCGGCGCGCCAACTCATATCCCGAGCCGGCGCGCTCGGTCAGTGATACCAGCAACGCGTGCTCGAGGGCCATGGCTGTCAGGTTATCTGTCACAAGCAGTTCTATGCAACTAGGTGCATATCAAGCAGATGATACGTCATTCCAGCGTCACCCGACGGATTCGCCGGGCCATCCGCGCGGGTGATGCTCGATAGGCATCCCACAATGTGCGGACGATTCCGGGCCGGCCCCCGACGCTGCGGTTGCGGCGACCATTGCCCGAAAGCGCCGCATGACCAGCATTCGCTTCCATCTTCCGTCGGCCCTGTGCGCTGCTCAGGGGTGCGGGTGTTCACCGAGGTCGGATCCACCTGTACCAAGGGCCGGTCGCGGGAGCCGGTAGATGGGGCGGCCTGAGCTGATCCGTCGGCCCGACTCAATAGTGAGACGCCAGCACGGAACCAGACCTTACGGCCGAGGACGCCGACGTCCTCGCCGGAGTAAATATTCGCCATCACCATGAACTGGCACGAGACCGAGGCCGGCGAGCGGCGAACGCATAACGCACAGGAAGCGTGAACCCATGATCCCTGAGGACTGGCTACCGACCGAAGGTGACGTCCACGTGCGGCTGTGGGGCGATGAGATGTTCATGGACTACACCGCCAGCGTGGCGGCGGCGCGACATCTGATCTGTGACTGGTGGCGAAAGCATTGGTGCACGATCGAATTGTTTCGACCAACGAGTAGCGACCATCATCGCTTTCCGCGACTGCCGTGTGAGCGACTGTTCCTCGGACCATGATTGTCGACTCCGCCCGTGCCGCAACCGGGTCGGAGCGACCGGGAGCGCGGCCGTCACGGACGGCATCCGACGCACCCATCCTCAGCTCGCCGCGTAGTCCGGCGATCGGCGGGACGCGCAGCGTGCTCGCGCCGCCGGGTTCCCCACCCGGGTCATCGCGGAAACCGTGCCGTGTGAGCCACCCTCGTTGGGTGGGACTATCAGCCGGTATGCCTCCTCGAAGCGTGCTGCGGCGGTTAGGCTGCGCCCATGACCGAGGTGAGCGCAGCGGCGACTGTCGGGCAGGCCGCCGGGCGCGGGCACGTGGTGGCGTGGGGATTCTGGGACTGGGGGTCGTCGGCGTTCAACGCGGTCATCCTCACGTTCGTGTTCTCGGTTTATCTGACCGACAAAGTCGGCGACGATCTGCCCGGTGGGGTGTCGGCGAGCGCCTGGCTGGGCTGGGCTGTCGGTATCGCCGGATTGATCGTGGCGTTGACCGCGCCGGTCAGTGGCCAGCACTTCGACGCGCAGGCGAAGCGCAAGCGCTCACTCGGCGCGCTGACCGCGCTGACGATCGTCACGATGGCGCTGATGTTCTTCGTGCACGACGACTACCATGACCTGTGGCTCGGACTGGTATTGCTCGCGTTCGGCTCGGCCTGTTTCGAGCTGGCCGGCGTGCCCTACAACGCGATGCTGCGGCAGGTGTCCACTCCGGCGACTGTCGGCCGGGTGTCCGGATTTGGCTGGGCGATGGGCTATTTCGGCGGCATCTTCCTGCTGCTGATCTGCTATTTCGGCTTCATCTCCGGCGAGGGCGACAACCGGGGTCTGCTCGGGGTGCCCACCGATGCCGGGCTGAACATCCGCCTCGTCACCGTGCTCGCCGCCGTGTGGTTCGCCGCGTTCGCGCTGCCGGTCCTGTTCGCGGTGCCCGAATTGCCACGCACGGATGCCGATCCGGGAGCGGCGAGTGCCGGGTTCTTCGGGTCGTACCGGGTGCTCTGGCGGGACCTGCGCGCGCTATGGCTTATCGACCGTCGCACGGTGACTTTCCTGGCGGCCAGCGCTATCTTCCGCGACGGCCTCGCCGGGGTGTTCACCTTCGGGGCGGTGCTTGCCGTCCGGGTCTACGGAATCGCCGACTCGGACGTGCTGCTGTTCGGAATCGCCGCCAATGTCGTCGCGGCATTGGGCGCGGTCGTCGCGGGCCGCTTCGACGACCGGGGCGGGCCCAAGGTCGTCATCGTCGTATCCCTGAGCGCCATGCTGATCTGCGGACTCGCGCTGCTGGTGGTTTCCGGACCGCTGCTGTTCTGGATCTTCGGACTGCTGCTCACCGTCTTCGTCGGCCCGGCGCAGGCGGCGG
Organism: Nocardia sp. NPDC049220; assembly: GCF_040647855.1. Taxonomy (NCBI): domain Bacteria; kingdom Bacillati; phylum Actinomycetota; class Actinomycetes; order Mycobacteriales; family Nocardiaceae; genus Nocardia; species Nocardia sp. NPDC049220. The sequence continues at coordinate 22,123 of NZ_JBEZDA010000022.1, read as the reverse complement.
CCCGATCCTTTCTGGCCCGCCTGGCCCCGCCCGGGCGCGAGGGGCAGTTCTTCGGTCTGTACACGACGACGGGACGCGCCGTGTCGTTCCTCGCCCCCACGTTGTTCGGCCTGTTCGTCTGGCTGTTCGACGCGGATCGCGCGGGCATTGTCGGTCTGCTCGTCGTGCTCGCGGTCGGACTCGCGGTGCTGCTTCCGGTACGGTCACCGGACCGGGCCGATCCGGTTGCCGGCCAGCCCCTCGCCGGAGGCTGACGTGCCGGGCGCACTGGCGAATCAGCGCTGTCTCGGCGGCGACCACGCACCCATGCCGAGTGCGATCAGTCGCATCTGCCGTACGGTGCGGTCGACGATCGCGTTCTGCTCGCGTGGCACGGCCGACACGTAGGCCGCTATCCCGTCGGTGACCGTCGCGACCAGCAGATCGGCGGCGATCTCCAGATCTTGGGGAGACCAAGAGTCCAGGGCGCTGATCCGGGAGAGGTCAGCGACGAGTTCCCGGCCGATCAGCTGGAGTTCGAGCGAGATCGCCGTGCGCAGCGCCGCGGATCCGCCGTGCCGCTCTCTGCTCAGGAAGCTGAACAGCTCCCGTTTGGGGCGTACCTGTTCGAAGACGAATCGAACCGTGTCCGACAGGCTCGCGTCCGAGTTGCGCCGCACTTCGCGCAGGGCGAGACGCAACGCGGTGACGCCGTCGTCGACCAGCGTCGCGCCCAGGTCGTCCAGCGACGCGAAGTGCCGGTAGAACGCGGTCGGGACGATGCCCGCCGTGCGGGCGATCTCCCGCAGGCTGAGCGCGGCGAACCCACGGTCGGCGGCCAGAGTGAGGGTGCCGTCCAGGAGTGCTCGCCTGGTCCGCTCCTTGCGTTCGCCTCGGGTCGCTGCCTGCTCGCTCATCACGCTGAGCATACATCCGTTCACCATTTGTCCGATCCCAAGATGGGGTTCGTGTCATAGGTTTCGCTGGTTGACAAACACCCCCGGTCATAGCTCACACTGTTTGAGTGTACAGACGTGCACTGAAATATTGGTCGCGCGTCATTGGCTGACAAGAGGCACGGAGAACGAATGAATCTCGTCGACCTGGTGCAGACCTTGACCTCGCCACACCCGCTGGACCGCTACCTGGAGCTGGTGCGCCCCACGCTGACCATGCGTGAGATGCGGGCCGAGATCACCCACGTGCGCCGTACGGCGCCGGGTTCGGTGACGCTTACCTTGCGTCCGAGCAGACAGTGGAAAGGCCATGCCGCCGGACAGTATGTCCGCATCGGTGTAGTGATCGATGGTGTACGGCACGCCCGGTGCTATTCGCCGGTGAATCCGGAAGGCGGCCGGGATCGCTCTCTCCAGCTCACCGTCAAGGCACATCCCGGCGGTGTGGTGTCGCAGTTCCTCTACCGCGACGCCGCTGCCGGCATGGTGGTCGACTTGGAGCCCGCGGACGGCGTGTTCCGGCTACCCGAGTCGCGCCCGGAACGTGTGCTGCTCATCAGTGGTGGCAGTGGGATCACGCCGGTGCTGTCCATGCTGCGCACCTTGGCCGACGAGAGCTATCTCGGCGAGGTCGTCTTTCTGCACTACGCGAAATCGCCGGAGTTGGTGCCGCATCGTGCCGAACTCGACGCGATCGCTCGTCGGCACGGTAACTTCCGCATCGAACTTCGTCATACGTCGCGATCGGACGATGTCGCGAATCGGGTCGACACCGACGCGTCACGCGCGGAACTCGTGCCGGCGCGCGACAGCGGGCATTTCGACTACGACGAACTGGAGCGGGTGGCGCCCTGGTTCGCCACCGCGCAGACCTACGTCTGCGGTCCTCGGTCTTTGATGTCGGCGGTCCGCGCGATCTACCAGGCCGAGCGGTTGGACGACCGCCTGCACACCGAGGCCTTCGGCCCGTCCGTCGCGTCGATCGACGCGGCCGACGTGCACGGCACGGTGAGCTTCACGGCCAGCGGGCGCAGTACGCGGAACAATGGAGCGAACCTGCTGGAACAGGCCGAATCCGCCGGTCTCACACCGGAGTACGGCTGCCGGATGGGGATTTGTCTGTCCTGCACCGCGATTCGTCGAACCGGCGGCACGCGCAATGTGCGCACCGGCGAGACCGACAGCGATCCCGATCAGCCGATCCAGCTGTGTGTCAGCGCGCCGGTCGGCGATGTCGAGATCGACATCTGACTACGAAGGGTAGTGATCATGACCGTCCACACCGAAACCGAAGACGGACCGCTGGTGCTGAGTCCGGAGCAGGTCGAGGAGTTGGGCCGCGAACTCGACCGACTGCGCGCCGAGATCGTGGCGGATCTCGGCGAGCGGGACCGGAAGTACCTCTACTCGATCATCACCACGCAGCGTGGTCTCGAGATCGCGGGTCGTGGACTGATGTACCTCGGGTTCCTTCCGCCGGTCTGGCTCGCCGCGGTGGCGGCGCTGAGCGTGTCGAAGATTCTGGACAACATGGAAATCGGCCACAACGTGATGCACGGTCAGTACGACTGGATGCGCGAGCCGGGCCTGAATTCCCGGGTGTTCGAGTGGGACACGGTCTGCCCGGCCGATCAGTGGAAGCACTCGCACAACTACATCCATCACACCTACACCAATATTCACAACAAGGACCGCGACATCGGCTACTCCGTGCTGCGGATGGACGAGGGCCAGCAGTGGAACGTGCTGCGTCTGGGGCAGCCGCTGTATGCCTTCGCGCTGATGATGTTGTTCGAGTGGGGTGTGATGGCGCACGACCTCGAGGTCGAGAACATCCTCGCTGGTAAGCGGAGGTGGCCGGAGGTCAAGCAGCTGATCCTCGGCCAGTGGCGCAAGGCAGGCAAACAGGTGCTCAAGGACTACGTGGTATTTCCCGCCCTCACGGGGCCGCTGTTCTTCCACACGTTGGCAGGCAACGTCGCCGCCAATCTGGTGCGCAACGTGTGGGCCTTCGGCATCATCTTCTGCGGCCACTTCCCGACCGGCGTACAGACGTTCACCGAGGAAGAGACCGCGGACGAGACCCGTGGTGAGTGGTACATCCGTCAGATGCTCGGCTCCGCCAATATCACGGGTAGCAAGCTGTTCCACATCATGTCCGGTAATTTGTCGCACCAGATCGAGCATCATCTGTTCCCCGATCTGCCGGCGAGCCGCTATCCGGCGATGGCGCCGACCGTGCGCGCGCTGTGTGAAAAGTACGGTCTGCCGTACAACACCGGACCGCTCGGCAGGCAGATCGGCTCGGTGTGGAAGAAAATTTTCAAGCTCGCGCTGCCGCCTCGAATGGCCCCGAAGGAGTCGTCTCCCGGTGTTATCGTGATGCGTCAGCGGAAGGCGAGTGAAGTGGGCGTGTGAATGATCGGAAAATTCGAGAGCAACAAAGATCTCATTCAGGAATTGACATCCTCGGGCGCCAAACATATCGGCAATATCGCCGGCATCATCACCGGTACCGTCTCGGAGGTCACCAGGGAGATCGGTGAGTGGATCACCGACGCGATCGAGATGAACGAGGCGGCGGCCGCTGCCCGCAAAGACACGGCGGACCACCGCGATCTCGACCGAGACGACCAGGTGACGGTCCCGGAAGCCGAACCGTCGGTGAGCGAGGCGCCAGCATTCCTCGACGCCGAGGTCGTCGAACCCGAAGGCGAACAGCCGCGCTGATCAGGGCGTACCAGCATTCGCCGAACCTGGGTTCGGTGACGTCGGCGATCGGACTCCGGTTCTCGTCGGTCGATTCGGCGAACCCTGTTCGCGCTGGGTGGGAAATGCCCGTGCGGTAGCGATTCCGATCCTGGATACGCCAGGGCCGAGGAGGATTTCGAGGAGGGCACCCCTCGGCTCCGGCGCAGTCCCGCCGCTGGACGCTGCCCCATAGTCAACCCGGAAAAAGTGACCGGGAAATCCGCGACGATGCGATGAGGAAGACCGGCCGAGAAACGGGACGATTCCAGGAAAGCGCGGAAGTTCAATCCGCGCAATAGTGTGATGTAAAAAAATTGAGCTGGCTGGAAATTGTTATATTCCGTTACGGTCGGGTCGCCTGTGCTGCCGCGATCGGCTCCCTCGACCACGCGAACTGCGCAATAGCAACCGGCCGCGCGCGGGGCTGCACGGCGTCGTCCGATCGGCTAGCCTCCATGTTCGTGCCCGCGTACGTGTCATCGCCCGAATTGACATTCGGCTTCATGTTCGCCCTGGAAGACCCTGAGCGAATCGCGGAGGTCGTACGCAACCTCATCATCCACAAGACCGTCTCGGTCTTTCGCCTCGCCCGCCTGTCCGACGACGACGGCCCGCCGGAGCGGTATGTGGTGAACTGGGCTGTCATCCCACAGATCTCGATCACCACCACCGCCCCGGATCGGGACGAACTCCGGGCCACTCGCACCATGCTGGTGAACGCCTTCCTCAGCGAGCAGGGCGAGGTCAGCCTGTATTCAGCGCAGGGGACCGGACCGGTGTAGGCGCGCCGCCCCGAATGTTCGGTATTCCGGGCGGTCGCCTCCGGTCAGCTGACCGAGACCGGTGCGTCCAGCCGCCCGGCACGGGCGAGCGCCAGCAGCGCCGCCGCGGCGACGCCGCCGACGGCGACGAGCGTCGCCCAGGCGAGCGAACTCGTCCCCGCGTGGTGCGTGGCGTCGAGGAGGGTGCCGATACCAAGATTGCCGAGCAGGATGCCGATTCCGACGATGGTGTTGTACAGGCCGTAGTGGGTTGCCACCAGGCGGTTTCCCGACAGTGCGACCACAGTGTCCATCTCGAACGGAAACACCGCTGCCGTACCCACTCCCAATGCCGCCGCGGTCAGCAGCAGCGCCCCGGCCGCGGGCCACACGCCGAGACCGGTGCCCGGAACCAGCAGCAGCGGTACGAACGAGGTCGCGAGAATCACCATGCCGAACGCCAGGCTGTGGCCGCGACCCCAGCGCCGCGCGAACCAGCGAGTAATCCGCAACTGCCCGGCGATCGCGATCACCCCGGAGACCACGAACACCCCGGTCATCAGCACGGTCGCGGAATGCGCGCCGACGATGCGCGCGGCCTGGATGGGCAGCGCCAGGTAGACCTGGAACGACAGCGCTGAGCAGCCGATCATCGCCGCGGCGAAGAGCAGGAACGGGCGGTTGGCCAGTACGACGCGCCAATCATCCAGCACCGAAGTAGTTCTCGGCGGCGCGGTGTGCTGCGGCAAGGCGCGGAGTTGGGCGAGCGTCAACAGACCGAACACCGCCGCCGCGCCCGCGGCGGTGGCGCGGAAGTCGATGGCCATCAGCGCCAGCCCGACGATCGGACCGAACAGGATGCCCGTTTGGTAGAAGACGTTGAACACCGCGAACGCCGCCACCCGACGCGGTCCCGAATCCGCCGCGAGATATGCGCGAACCGCGGGGTTGAACAACGCGCCTGCGAAACCGGTCGCCGCGGCCGCCACCACCAGCGCCGGCAGCGAATCGGCTAAGGCCAGGAGCACGAAACCGCCGGTGCGGAGCAGGCATCCGGCCACGATGAGCGGTTTGTAGCCGAACCGGTCGGCCAGCGTCCCGCCGAGCAGGAACATACCCTGTTGGGCGAAGTTTCGAACGCCGAGTACCAGGCCGACCGCCCAGGCGGCCAAGCCGAGCGACCCGGCCAAGTAGCCGGCCAGGTACGGCATCAACATGTAGAAGCCGGTGTTGATGGCGAACTGATTGACCATCAGCAGGCGGCTCGGCCGAGGGAAGCTGCGATAGGTGGCGAACAGTTCGGTCATCGTGCCCGCTCCGCGGGGCTGGTGGTGCGGTGGGTGCCTCGTGGGTCGACGACCGTCGTGCATCGGGTCCAGGATTCCACGACGGCGTCGGCGGGATGCCCGATGCGAGCGGGCTCGGACGGTGGATCGATGCCGAGCAAGCCGTGCTCGCGACAGTATTCGTCGCTGTAGACGGTGTCGAAGTATCGCAGCGGACCGTCGGGGAAGACCGCGGCGATCCGTTCATCCGGGCCACTGGTTCTGGCCAGCCAGCCCGCCACCAGGCCAACGGCGCCGACGCTCCAGCCACCGCTGGCGTGATGCGTCGCGGCGAGCCGACGGCATGCCCACACCGCCTCCGCCGGGGCGACCCAGTGGATTTCGTCGAACGCCGGGTAGTCGACGTTGCCTGGGTGAATGCTCGAGCCGAGACCGCGCATCAGGCGCTGGCCGGCGGGAAGTCCGAAGATCGCCGAGGCGACGGTGTCGACGCCGACCAGTCGCAGGTGGGGAAAGTAGCGGCGCAGGATGTGCGAGATCCCGGCGGAATGGCCACCGGTGCCGACCGAGCAGACCAGGATGTCGACCCGGCCCAGCTGGGCGACCAGCTCCAGGGCCAGATTTTCGTAGGCATCGCGATTGTCGGGATTGTGGTACTGGTCGGGGCACCACGCCTGTGGATCTCGCGATAGCAGTTCGGCGACGCGGTCGCGGCGTGCCTGTTGCCAGCCGCCGACGGGGTGTGGCTCGGTGACCAGTTCCACCCGGGCGCCGTAGGCCGCCAGCATGTGGTGCATGAGGGGTTCCAGCCCGGGATCGGTGACCAGCGTGACCGGGTGCTGGTGCACCATCCCCGCCAGTGCCAGACCCAAACCGAGTGTGCCGCTGGTGGATTCGATGATAGGTGCACCGTGTGCGAGCTCGCCGCGAGCCGCGGCGCGTTCGACCATGTGCAGTGCGGGCCGATCCTTCATACCGCCGGGATTGGCGCCCTCCAGTTTGGCCCAGAAGCCGCGGCCGGTCGGCTCCGTTGTCGCGGTCAGTGGCTCGGTGATCCACAGAACCGGTGTGTTGCCGACCATGGTGGCCGGTCGGGGGCAGCGGTGGGCGGTGGTCAACAGGCTCGCCGGACTCGGAAGGGTGATCGACCCGGTCGTTGCCCGCTCGGGCGGGACGGAAGTCGACACGATTGTCTTCTGCAGCGCAGAGGTCATGGGAATCGTCGATTCTGTGCGGTCGCTGTACACAGCGACGGTGTGGGTGCGAAGAACGCACGAACACCGGCCGAGCCCTGGCGGGCTCAGGCCTGACGCTGACCGATCAGTTCCGATCGATGCCGAATCTGGTGAGTTTCTCCCTGCCTCGACAGACCGGGAGTAGCGCGATCGGCGGCGCGCGCAAGCCGCCGCCGAATCCGGCCACGGCCGGATTCGCGACGAGCAGTGCGGCCGCGACCAGGAGCAGGGCCGACAACGAGGCGTCACGCGGGAGGGCGGCAAGCACCGAGTCGACGGCCAGATGCCGATCCGGCTCGGCGGCGTGCTGATGTCGGTCGGCGAGAACTGCCGTCGACATCGTGGACGCGGCAGTAGGTGCGGATGCTTCGATGTGGGCATGTCGCAGCGTGGCGTGGCCGAAGACATGGCATTCAGGCACTGCCATGGCCAGAACCCACACCGTAAACGCGACTGCGACGAACACCCGAAACAGGGGCACCCGCATCACGCTGAATGTCACGGCTCAATGCTACTAGCCGCATCGGACGCTGGGCGCGCGCCGGTCGGCGGGTTGGGACGTGATCGGCGCGCATCCTCGGTGCTGGCCAGCCTGCTCGACCTGATCGAGTAGCGCGATCCGTACACCGCTAGGGAGCCTCTCCCGCGACCCATGCCGCGTTTCGGCCCCGGGCCGGCCGCACGGTGGACAAGCCTCGGGCGACGTCGAATCACCCTCTGAGGCACTAGGAATCGGTCGAGACGCCAGTCGGTTCTCCCGCCGCCGCATTGCCGGGGTGTCAATGTTGTTGTCCGGCAGCACAGCTGGACGCGGCGCGCGGCGCGTGCCGGGGCGTCGAAACAGCGGGTAGTGCGAGTTACTGTGCGCGACCTTCCCGCGGCACTTGGGCGGGTATCGACACGCCGAACGCGCGCATTCCCGTTTTGTTGGCGTGTCGGTATCGGAAGGTGTCATTCGCACTCGCGCTATACGCGACAATCAGGACATCCCAACTGGTTTTCGCATGGATCGAAAGCACCCGGAAGGAGCATCGATCATGGAACCCGACAAGCCCGTCGCGCCCAACCCGATTCGCGTTCGAGGAGACCTCGACCCCGCCCTGTCGCGATGGATGTGGTTGGTCAAATGGCTATTGGCCATCCCGCACTACGTCGTCCTGTTCTTCCTGCACATCGCCTACCTGGTGCTGACGATCGTCGCCTTCTTCGCGATCCTGATCACTGGCAAGTACCCGCGAGCGATTTTCGATTTCAATGTCGGCGTCATGCGCTGGGGCTGGCGAGTCACCTTCTACGCGCTGTCGGTGCTCGGCACCGACAAATACCCGCCGTTCAGCCTGCAGTCGAACGCGGACTACCCGGCGGATCTGGAGATCGACCATCCGGAAACGCTGCACCGTGGTCTGGTGCTGGTGAAATGGTGGTTGTTGGCCATTCCGCACTACCTGATCGTCGCCGCGATGGTGAGCGGGGGTATCGCCGTCGGCATGGGTGACTCCGACGAATGGGGCGGCGGCTCGATTCCGCTGATGAGCATTCTGCTGATTGTCGCCTTGATCGCCTTGTTGTGCACGGCACGCTATCCGCAGGGTGTGTACGACTTCGTGATGGGCATCAACCGCTGGCTCATCCGGGTGCAGGCGTACGCCGGCCTGATGCGGGACGAGTACCCACCGTTGCGACTCGACCAAGGCGCGCGCGAAACCGACTGAACCGAGCGCACCGGCGCCAAGACCGAATCCGCCCGCTGATTCAGCGGGCGGATTCGTATATCCGCCGCACTACGTCTTCGATCTCGGGCTCTTCGATCGACAGGTCGCGTACCTCGGCCCGGTCCGAGACGGCAGCGAGCAACTGTGCGGCCGTGGTCTTTTCCGGATCGAAGGCCAGCCGCTGTCGCATCCCGTTGCCCGCACTGGCCAACAAACGGGCCGCGGGCAGATCGTCGATGTCCGGTGTCGGCTCGGCCAGGTCGACCACCAGGACCCGCTGAGCGCCGGCGGTCGTCCCCAGCCCGGCCAACGACCCGTCGTAGACCAGGCGGCCGTGGTCTACGACGAGCACACGTCCACAGAGCCTTTCGATATCGCCCATATCGTGTGTGGTGAGCAGCAGGGTGGTTCCGCGCTCGGCGCGCTCGGCCCGCAGGAACTGGCGTAACCGCTGCTTGGACAGCACGTCCAGCCCGATGGTCGGTTCGTCGAGAATCACCAACTCAGGTGAATGAATCAGCGCGGCAGCCACTTCCGCGCGCATCCGCTGACCGAGCGACAGCTGACGCACGGGCGTGTCGAGGGTGTCGGCCATTTCCAACTGCTCGACCAGTTCGTGCGTGCGGTCGCGCGCGACATCCGGCTCCAGTCGGTGGATCGCGGCGAGAATCGAAAATGATTCACGCAGCGGAAGATCCCACCACAGTTGAGACCGCTGTCCGAACACCACCCCGATCCGACTGGCCAGTTCGCGGCGCTGTCGCACCGGGTCCAACCCGCAGGTGCGGACGGTGCCTGCGGTCGGCACCAAGATACCGGTGAGCATCTTGATGGTGGTCGACTTGCCCGCACCATTGGCGCCGATGTAGCCGACGGCGGCGCCGCGGTCGATCCGACAGGTCATCGCATCGACCGCGGTGAGCGTCTCTCGCCGGCGGCGCCAACGGTGTCCGTCCTTGCGGTAGCGGGTGAATTGTCTGGTCAGGTCGGCCATGTCGATGATCGCGTCCGATCGTTCCATGTTCATCCGCCGCCTCCTTGGTAGTGCCGTGTGCCGATCCGCCACAGGCCCAGCGCGAGCAGCCACACCCACAGCGCGGCGAGCGGGGTCAGCCAGGCCAGCCAGGGTGGCAGCAAGGGCGGCCCGGGGAGTCGCAGCAGCGCGAGGGTGGGCAGGTACGTGGTGAAGGAGACCGGGATGACGAACCCGAACAGCAGCTTCAGCGGTGTGGGAAACACCGACGCGGGTTGAGTGGCGGCGAACGAGCCGCCGTAGGTGAAACTGTTGGTCAGCTCGGAGCCGTCGATCAGATAGAACTGCAGCCCGGCGGCGCAGACGAACAAGCCGCCGAACATCGCGACCCCGCCGAGCAGTGTCAGTGTGAGCAGTGTGGTCGTGGCCGGACTCCAATCGATGTCATTGCGCGCCACCGCGATGGCGAGCACCACGATCGCGACCGATGCTCTGGCGAATCTGCGCAAGGAGATGTCGCTGGTGATCAACTGCAGCAACAGCGGCTGTGGTCTGAGGTGATAAGCATCGAGTCTGCCCATCCTGATGAGCGTCGGCAGCGTGTCGAGGTGGCCGAACAGCACCTGGGACAGAGCGAAACTCGTATGGCTCAATCCGAACAGCAGCAGCGCCGCATTCAGGTCCAACCCACCGAGCACCCGCGCGGTGCGGAAGATCACCCAGACTTCGGCGAACTCGACCAGACCCATCACCAGCGCGCTGAAAATCTCACTGGCGAAGGATAATCGGTAGCTGCGCTGGGCACGGATCCTGGAGCGCAGCACCGCCACGTAGGGGGTCGACCATGACCCCGCGCGGCGCTGGGCGATCTCAACCACCCTGCACCTCCAGCTTGCGACGTCCGGCCACCAGTAACAGGCGGCCGGCCAGCCCGATCGCCAGCACCCAGAACACCTGCACACCGACGGCCGAGTACGCGTCCGCTCCGGTGATCCGGCCCGAGAGTATGTCGACCGGTGCCTGCAGCATCGACGGAAACGGGGTGGCCTCCGCGATCGTGCGCAACCAGGACGGGAACATGTGCACCGGCACGAAGAGGCCGGCGAGAAAGGTACCGGCGGTGTAGTACAGCTGCCGGACGCCGCGGGTCTCGATGACCCAGAACCCGATCAGCACCACGCCGAACCGGCAGAAGAACGAAATCGACACAGCCAGCAGCACACTCATCGTGCCGAGCAAGTACGGAATCACCGTCCCTGGCATCGTCAGCCCCACTGTGAGCGCGCCGACCAGGACACTAGGCACCCCGCGTGGCAAGAACGTGCACGCAGCACGGCCCAGATCATCGGCGAGATAACCGAATTGGAGATCGACCGGACGCAAGAAGTCGATCGCGACGTCGCCGTTCTTGACTCGATCGTCCAGCTGCCCGATCGTCCCGTAGAACTGCATCGCGCCGAGCAGTCCTTGTGAGAGCCACACGTAGGCGCCGACACTGCCGTGGTCGTAACCGCCGAAGTCGTCCGTGGCGTCCACCGCCGCGAGCAGCACTGCCGCGCGAACGAATCCGAAGACACAGTTGGTGAACAGTCCAGCGAACATCGCCAGCTTATACTGGGACTGCCTGCGGAATCCGGCGCCGACGAGATACGCGTAGACGGCCACGGCGCTGCGCGATCGTTTTTCCCATGGCACGCTGTCCGTCCCCCTCCGGTATGCGGCGCACAAACATTCGAGAATACCGATCGGAGCGCGCATGCGGAAGTCCTGAGCGCCATCGCGGAAGGCACTGCGTCTGAGTGCTCTTGGTGCGGTGGGACGTGTAAGTCAGCTGAAGTGCCGAACCGGTGCGTCCGATTCCGCGTCATAGGGTCGCCACAAGGGCAGATCCGCGCCATTCGGGGACCCGGTGGTCACGAATGCGGCGATCGCGCGGGCGAATGACCGCCAGAGCGCGTCGGTCTTCGGTCCGACCCGGCCGAGCATAGGGCTGTTGAGGTAGCTGTCGAAGGTGCCGAAGAGAAAGGGCAATTCGCCGCAGTGGGTGGCTCGGAGGTCGGCTGGGTCGGGCACTGGAAGGAAATCCCATTGGTAGACGTAGGCCACGTTGCCGTCGACCGCATGACGCGCGGCGATCTCCCGCACGCCCGCACGGAAATTCGCCTCGGTCTCCACCTCGGTGACGATTCGCGCAGGTGTCGCTTCCGGAGACTGGGCTATGCGGCGCCCGTACCATGCCTGCGCGTCGTCGCCGTGCAGGTTGGCGAGCAGGCGCAGCGCTTGTTCCCGACCGAAGTTCTGGAAACTGTCGTCGAAGCCGAGGAAGGCCGTCATCTCGTCCTGATTCGAACCGACCAGCAGATCCTTGCCGGCTAGGGCACCTCTTTCCAGGGCTTGTCGCCAGGCGAAGGGGATGCCGGCGCCCCCGAGGACGGGGTACATCGGTGGCGCGAGGTTGCCGAACTCGGCCTTGTCCGCCGCGAGTTTCCGATAAGCGGCGATCAGCTTCTCGACGGGCAGCTCGCGCAGCGCAGTGCCGAGGCTCGCGGATTCCTCGAGGTTCAGGAGGCGCAGGTAGGCCTCGGCATTCTGGGAGGCCAACCGAGGGTCCTGTGGTTCGAGGCTCCACGGAGCGCTCTGCGCGATCACCCGGCGGATCATGTTTCCGGTCTCGGGATCGACCGCGAGCTGGAAAGCAGAGAACGCGCCGGCCGATTGGCCACCCACCGTCACACTCGCGCGATCGCCGCCGAAAGCGGCGATATTGTCCCGTACCCAGCGCAGCACCGCGCCTTGGTCTTGGACGCCGAGATTGTTCGCCCCGATCTGTGGCAGGTACAGGTAGCCCAGCGGGCCGAGTCGATAGTTGGCGGTGACCACCACCATGTTGCCCAGTTCGGCCAAGCGGGCGCCGTCGTACCAGTCCCAGCCGCCCGAACCGCTGCTGAAACCGCCGCCGTGGAACCAGACCAGCACGGGACGGGCAGGGTCGCTGTCCAGTACCTGCTGTGGGCTCCAGATATTCAGTGTGAGCGAGCCGTCTTCGTCCCAGTTCGGCGGCCGATGGCCCGTGACCCGTTCCAATCGGGACGGGCCCTGGGGCACGGCCGGACCCGCCTGCGCGGCTTCCCGCAGTTCGCTCCACGACGGGTGCGGCTGCGGTGATGCGAAGCGCAGCGGCCCGATCGGAGAGGCGGCGTAGGGAATCCCCCGAAAGGCAACGACCGGCCCCTCGGCGACACCCCGAATTCTGCCCTTGTCCGTGGCCACGACTGCTCGGTTCTGCTGCGGCATCACACGACCTTCCCTAGGGGTCACGGTTCTACCGAAATAAGCGATGAACCGCCGGAAACACCACAGTTCGATTTCTACCACGACACGCACGACACGAGCTGCTGTACAGATGAGTGAACCTGTGCTGGCGTGCCGAGAGTCGTGACTCGAACGCGAACATGGTTCGCCGTATTCGAACGCGGTCGGCGATGTCAGCGGTGTCCCGGGTGGATTGGCTGGGATCTTCGGACAAATGGTGGTTTAAGCGCGAGGCAGGGGTGGTATTCACCCGAACGGGTGGTCCACGTCCTTCGTGGACCACCCGGCCGCGCTGCGCCCCCGGCAGGAATCGAACCTGCGACCTAGGGATTAGAAGGCCCTTGCTCTATCCAACTGAGCTACGGAGGCAGTGGGTTCCACCATGGCCGACGATGGCCTTGCTGTCCAGCGCGAAAATTATAGCGAGTGTCCAGGTCTGTGGTTTCTCGGTGTCAGCAAGGTTCCGGCCATCCCGTGACAGTAGTTCATGCGTCCCCGGTGATCCGCAGCCCAGAATATCGGCCCAAACCCGACCGGGTCACGAATGGATTACCGAACTACGCTCAGTCGTATGTCGTCAGTCGAGGCTCCGCCCGCAGCTCCGGAATCCGAGACAGCTCGGTCCGGGGCGGCGTTCGCGACGGTGACCGCGCTGGCCGGTGCGATCGCCGCCGTAGTCGCGGCGCTGGTGGTGGGGCTTTCGGCCGCGCAGGCATTGAGTCTGCTCGGCATCCCTGATCCCGGCTCGCTGACCACGTACGGCCTGCCCGCGGTGCGGGCGATCGCTGATCTGTCGGCCGCCCTGACCGTCGGCTCGCTCCTGCTCGCGACGTTTCTCGTCCCGCCACAGTCGAACGGACTGCTGGATGTGGACGGCTACCGCGCGGTGCGCCGGGCATCGAATTGCGCGGTGGTGTGGGCGTGCTGCGCGGCGCTACTCGTGCCGCTGACTGTGTCGGATACCACAGGGCGTCCGGTGGCTGACGTGCTGCGGCCGGCCGAGTTGTGGCGGGCGATCGATCAAATAGAGCTGGCCGGCGCCTGGCGTACCACCCTGGTCTTCGCGCTGATCGTCGCGGTCGGGTGCAGACTGGCGTTGCGCTGGGGCTGGACGCCGGTGCTGTTCGGAGCCTCGATCGTGACGATGATGCCGTTGGCGCTGACCGGGCATTCGTCGTCGGGCGGGTCGCACGATCTCGCCACCAACAGCCTGGTCCTGCATCTCGTTTCCGCGGCGATCTGGGTCGGCGGGCTGTTCGCGGTGCTGGCACACGCGCTGCGCGGCGGTGTGCGCACCGATCTAGCCGTCCGCCGCTTCTCACTGACCGCGACGATCGCCTTCGTCGTCATCGCGATCAGTGGCGTGATCAACTCCTGGGTGCGGGTGCCCTTGGACGAACTGTTCACCACCACCTACGGCAGGCTGGTGCTGGCCAAGGCCGCGGCACTGGTGCTGCTCGGGGTATTCGGGTACCTGCAACGGCGCGCCGCGCTCCCCGCGCTCGCGGCGGAACCACGTGATCGGGTGGCGCTGGTCCGCTTCGCCGGTGTCGAGGTGCTGATCTTCGCCGCGACCATGGGTCTCGCGGTCGGGCTCGGCCGCACACCGCCGCCACCGCCGCAGTCGGTCCCCACACCGGCCGAAGTGGAACTCGGATACAACCTGGCCGGGCCGCCGACACTCGCGCGATTGCTGTTCGACTGGCGGTTCGATCTGATCTTCGGAACTCTGTCGGTCGTGCTTGCGGTGCTGTATCTCCTCGGCGTGCGACGGCTGCGTGCGCGTGGCGATGCCTGGCCGGTGGGGCGGACGGTTGCCTGGCTGTCGGGTTGCGCGGTCTTGCTGGTGGCGACTTCGTCCGGGGTCGGCCGGTATTCGCCCGCGATGTTCAGCGTGCACATGGGGGCGCACATGGCGCTGTCGATGCTGGCGCCGATCCTCTTCGCGCTGGGCGGCGCCGTGACGCTGGCATTGCGAGCGCTGCCGCCCGCGGGCCGCGGTGGTGCGCCAGGTCCGCGGGAATGGATCTTGGCCGCGGTGCACAATCCGGTGTCGCGCTTGTTGACCCACCCGATTGTGGCATCGGCGATCTTCGTCGGCGGCTTCTATGCGCTGTACCTCGGCGGTATCTTCGACTCCTTTGCCGACTCGCACGCGGCGCACCTGTTGATGAACGTGCACTTCCTGCTCAGCGGTTACCTGTTCTACTGGGTCGTGATCGGCATCGACCCCAAGCCACGGCAGGTACAACCGCTCACCAAGCTCGGTATGGTGTTCGGGTCGCTGCCGTTCCACGCGTTTTTCGGCGTCGCGCTGATGAGTATGACCACGGTGCTCGGCGGCTGGTTCTACCGGAGTATCGGACTCGGCTGGAACGACGATCTGCTCGGCGACCAGCGCAGCGGCGGCAGCCTGGCCTGGGCCGGTGGCGAGGTGCCGCTGGTGGTGGTAATGCTGGCGCTGCTGATCCAATGGTCACGCAGCGATCGGCGGCTCGCGCAGCGAACCGATCGGGCCGCGGAGCGCGATCACGACGCCGCGCTCGCCGCCCACAACGCGATGTTCGCCGAACTGGCCAAGCGAGATGGAGAAATGCGTAAGTGAGCGACTACGCCACCATGGTCTCCGAACACAGACCAACAGCGCTGGTGGACCGATCCGACGTGCGTTCCGCGCGGCGACGGATGGCGGGTCAGGTCCGCAAGACACCGGTCTTCCACACCTCCGTCGCGAGCCCGTCCGGTCCTGTTCCGGTGACGATGAAGCTCGAACACCTCCAGCATGGTGGAACGTTCAAAGTGCGCGGCTGCTTCAACACATTGCTGGCCCAGGGGCAGGGCATCGATCAGGTGGTGATCGCGTCGGGCGGCAACGCCGGCATCGCCGCCGCCCTCGCCGCCGCCCGGCTCGGCAAGTCCTGCACGGTGGTCGTTCCGGAGACCGCCCCGCACACCAAGGTCGCCGCGATGTGGTCGCACGGCGCCGACGTGCTCTGGCACGGAGCGACCTTCGCCGAAGCGCTGTGCCACGCGACCGAACTCGCCGCTGAACGCGGCGCACTGCGACTACACGGGTACGACCTGCCCTCGGTGGTCGCAGGAGCCGGTGTGGTCGGGCTGGAGGTTGAGGAACAGGTACGCGGGCGACCCGCGGTGCTCGCCGCCGTGGGCGGCGGTGGACTGGTCGCCGGGATGGCGGCAGCGCTGGGGCGTCGTCAGCAGGTGATCGGGGTCGTACGGGAAGGCACCCCCGCCCTGCGGGCCGCGCTGGACGCGAACCGTCCGGCGGAGGTCCGTGGGCCGGGAGTCACCGCGGATTCGTTGGGCGCCACCGGGATCGGCGATCTCGCTCTCGACGTCGCCCGCCGGGACGGGGCGCGCTCGCTCTCGGTCACCGACGACGCGATCACGGCGGCGCGGGAATATCTGTGGCGCGAGTTCCGTATCCTCGTCGAACTGACCGGCGCCGCGGCACTGGCCGCCATCCACAGCGGCGCCTACGTTCCGGCGCCCGATGAACGCCCGGTCGTCGTGCTCTGTGGCGCCAATACCGACGTGGCGGTCCTCTGACCCCGGTGCGGTACGCCACTGTTCGGCCGGGCGGCGCCCCGGCATGAGCATTCGCCCCGGAATGACCAGTTCGAGTTCGTTTGCTGGTCGGCGCCGACGTCGATCCTGCACTCGACGGGTTCTGTCGGATCGCCGCCGGGTGAACAGCGCACAGCTCTGCGGTGGGACCGCGGATCGCCCCAGCTGAAATCGCTGGTATTCACAGGTCGGAGAGTTGTGCACATTCTCGGATCGGGGCGTTCGGCATGTCCGCATTCGGCGCACGCTGGAGGGGTCTCCTCGAGTGGAAGGCATATCCGGGCAGGCCCGGACCCGAATGTGAAGGGGCGTAGTCATGTACGAGGCGAATGCGACCGTGATCGGAACCGTGGTGACCCATCCGGTCAAGCGGGATCTGGCCAACGGCGATCATGTGGTCACTTTTCGGATGGCGAGCAATTCCCGCAGACTCGATCACACAACGGGGGAGTGGGTGGACAACGGAACCTTGTATCTCACCGTCAGCTGCTGGCGCAGGCTGGTGGCCGGAGTCGACGTGTCCCTGCATCGCGGCGACCCGATCATCGCGCACGGACAGCTGCGCTCGCACGAATACCGGACAAAGGACGGCATCGAGCGCCGGGATCTGGAGATGCGCGCTGTCGCGGTCGGCCCGGACCTGTCCCGCTGCGCGGCGCGGGTGACGCGATGGTCGGATCTGCCGTCGCGGAATACTTCGGAGCGGCAGAGCGCTGTGAATCGGGTGCCCGTCGGCGACGGCCCGGCGGAGAATGTCGCGGGGGTCTCTTCGGTACCGTCGCGACCGTCCCGGAGTAGCGAGCCCGTCGACGCTTGATCGTATGACCGGTTGCGTCCCGGCGGCCGTGGTAGCTCTGCTTCGTCCTCTCGTCTCCCGCACCGATAGGCTTCACTCTTATGGCTGAGTTCATTTATCAGATGAAGAAGGTTCGCAAGGCACACGGCGACAAAGTCGTGCTCGACGACGTCACCTTGAACTTCCTTCCCGGCGCCAAGATCGGCGTCGTCGGCCCGAACGGCGCGGGTAAATCCAGCGTGCTGAAGATCATGGCCGGACTGGACCAGCCCAACAACGGTGACGCGTTCCTCGCCACCGGCGCGACGGTCGGAATCCTGCAGCAGGAGCCCCCGCTGAACGAGGAGAAGACGGTCCGCGGCAATGTCGAGGAGGGCCTCGGCGAGATCAAGGTGAAGCTCGATCGCTTCAATGAGATCGCCGAGCTCATGGCAACCGACTACTCCGACGAGCTCATGGACGAAATGGGCAAGTTGCAGGAGGACTTGGACCATGCCGACGCCTGGGACCTGGACTCGCAGCTCGAGCAGGCGATGGACGCGCTGCGCTGCCCGCCGCCGGACGAGCCGGTCACCAAGCTTTCCGGTGGTGAGCGCCGCCGGGTCGCCTTGTGCAAGCTGTTGCTGAGCAAGCCCGACCTGCTGCTGCTCGACGAGCCGACCAACCACCTCGACGCCGAGAGCGTGCTCTGGCTCGAACAGCACCTCGCTCAGTACCAGGGCGCTGTGCTCGCGGTCACCCACGACCGTTACTTCCTGGACAATGTGGCGCAGTGGATTCTCGAGCTGGATCGCGGCCGTGCCTACCCGTATGAGGGCAACTACTCGACCTACCTGGAGAAGAAGGCCGAGCGCCTCGCGGTGCAGGGTAAGAAGGATCAGAAGCTGCAAAAGCGACTCAAGGACGAACTCGCCTGGGTACGTTCCGGTGCGAAGGCTCGTCAGGCCAAGAACAAGGCCCGCCTCGGTAGGTACGAGGAGATGGCGGCCGAGGCGGAGAAGATGCGGAAGTTGGATTTCGAGGAGATCCAGATTCCCGCGGGCCCACGGCTCGGCAGCGTTGTCGTGGAGGTCGAGCACTTGGACAAGGGTTTCGGTGACCGGCAGTTGATCAAGGATTTGTCGTTCACGCTGCCGCGCAACGGCATCGTCGGTGTCATCGGCCCGAACGGCGTCGGCAAGACCACGCTGTTCAAGACCATCGTCGGGCTCGAACAGCCCGACAGCGGCACCGTGAAGGTGGGCGACACCGTCAAGCTGAGCTACGTCGACCAGAACCGTGCGGGTATCGATCCGAAGAAGACGGTTTGGCAGGTGGTCTCCGACGGACTGGACTTCATCGAGGTCGGCCAGCAGGAGATGCCGTCGCGCGCCTATGTCAGCGCGTTCGGTTTCAAGGGGCCCGACCAGCAGAAGCCCGCCGGCGTCCTCTCCGGGGGCGAGCGCAACCGGTTGAACCTGGCACTCACCCTCAAGCAGGGTGGCAACCTGATTCTGCTGGATGAGCCAACCAACGACCTCGACGTCGAGACCCTCGGTTCGCTGGAGAACGCCCTGGAGCAATTCCCCGGCTGTGCTGTGGTCATCTCGCACGATCGCTGGTTCCTCGACCGCACCTGCACCCACATCCTCGCGTGGGAAGGCGACTCCGACAACGACGCCAAGTGGTTCTGGTTCGAAGGTAACTTCGAGGCATACGAGGCCAACAAGATCGAGCGCCTCGGCTTGGAAGCGGCGCGCCCGCACCGGGTTACACACCGGAAACTCACGCGCGACTGAGTTTCGCTTCGGTGGGGTGGAGTCGGATCAGCACCGCCCCACCGAAGGCGGCTCCCGCCAGGAGTAGGTGCGTGCCGGCGCCACGCGGAGCCCGAAACCAGCAGCGAAACCCGTGGTCGATCGAGCCGGGGGCACGCCGGCCGCCGAGTGACACGAACGACCGGAAAAGGGAGTGACACCTACCCGCGCGTAGCTCGCTAGGGTGGGGGTCGTGAATGCGCAGGCGCAGTTCGAGCAACCGGTGGCCCCCAACACCGATGCGGGGGCCGACCTGACCCGACGTACCGGCGCGGCGCCGGGGATACGATCTGTCGCGCTCACCTGACCTTCGCAGGTCCGATGTTGTACTGAGTCGAGTTCATCCCATCGATCTCGGCAGCGAGCGGCGAATGCCGCGGCCGTGGTGAACACCCCCGGGATCGGAACGGAATTCACCCGCCCGTCTTCGGCGCACAGTTACGCTCGGACCGGCGTCACTTTGTTGCGGAACCGATATCCGAGGGAGTTGGCGAAAAAATGACGGTCTCGTCCGAATTGTCCAGTGCGGCGTGGGCCGCTGGTTTGCCGCAGTCGCTGCGCGGCGAACTTGCGGCGCTCGAGGAGGCGTATTTCCGCCACGTCGACGCGGGCGATGTGGACTGCGCGATCACCGGCATCACCCAGACTTTCCGCCGGCATCTGGAGTTGGCGGCTTCCCGTCCCGTCGGACGCGCGCTGGTGCGGGTGTACCACCAGGACGACGGCTCCGGCGTCGGTGCCGCGGTACAGGTCGTCACCGACGACATGCCACTGCTGGTCGAATCGATCAGCGCGTCGCTGAACCGGATCGGCGTCAGCGTGAGCGAGGTGATTCACCCGATCTTCGAAGTCGAGCGGGACGCCGATGGACGCTTGACGCACGCCGCCGCGCATGGGGTCGACAGTACCGGCTCGGGTGGGCTGCGCGAATCATGGATGCACGTGCAATTGCACCCGTCGACCAGTCCGGCACAGCTGGCCGAGATCGAGGCCGCCATGCCGGACGTGGTGGCGGACGTGCGCCAGGTGATCGGTGACACCGAGGCCATGCGGGACGTGCAGAGCAGGCTCGCCGACGACCTGGCGCGGGCCGCGAAATCCGGATCCACGTCGTTCGATGCCACCGAACTCGTTGATACCGCGAATCTGTTGCGTTGGTTGGCGCAGGGAAATTTCACTGTGCTCGGCTACGCCCACTACCGTCTGAGCGCCCATGCGGGCAAGGTGACGTCCAACGCTCTGCCAGCCAGCTGCCTCGGCGTGCTCCGTCCGGACGTCGGCACCGATTTCCGGGTGCCGGTCAACGGCGGGGACAGACCGTTGCTCATGCTGACCCAGGGTTTGGTTCCCGCGACCGTGCACCGCTCGGTGTATCCGTACTTCGTCGGTGTCGCCGACTTCGACGAGTCCGGAACGGTCATCGGCGAGCATCTGTTCATCGGTGTTTTCACCGTGACTGCCGTGCACGAGAACGTGCTGGATATCCCGGTGATCGAGCGCAGAGTGCGTTCCGTCATCGAGAAGAGCGGGTTCGACCTGGAATCGTTCTCCGGTCAGGCGATGCTCGAGGCCATCCAGTCTTTCCCGCGGACCGAGTTGTTCTCCTCCGACGCCGAGACGCTGCGCCGCACCGCCACCGCAGTGCTCAACGTGAGTCTTCGCCGCCAGGTGCGATTGTTCCTGCGCGCGGACACCTACGGTCGATTCGTCGCCTGCTTGGTCTACCTGCCGCGCGATCGCTATACCACCAGGGTGCGGCTGGAGATGCAGGACATCCTGGTCCGTGAACTGGGTGGTGTCTCCATCGACTACACCGCGCGGGTGGGCGAAAGCGACTTGGCGCGAGTGTATTTCACGGTGCGCATGCCAGAGGACGAGTTCGGCGTACCGCGCCACTCGCCGCTCGCCGCGGATACCTCCGAACCCAACCGCCTGCGCATCCAGAATCTGCTTGCCGAGGCGAGTCGGACGTGGGAAGACCACCTGAACGACGAGGTGAGCACATCGGCGGTGCTCGACCCCGCCGTGGTGCAGCGCTATGCGAACGCTTTCCCCGAGGGGTACAAGCAGGACTTCGAGTCGGCCCGCGCCCTCGCGGACATCGTGCGACTGGAGCGGCTGCAAGAAGGCGGCATCGACCAGTACCTCTATCGCAGTCCGGATTCGGAACCGGGTGCGTGGCGCTTCACCCTTTATATCGGCGGAAGCGGAATCTCGCTCAGCCAGGTGCTCCCGGTGCTGCAGAGCCTCGGCGTCGAGGTGGTGGACGAGCGGCCGTACCGAATCGACCTGGAAACGCCGTTCACCGGTGCCGCGGGCGCAAGCGTTGAGCGATGGATCTACGACTTCGGTTTGCTGGCCCGCCCCGAGTTGCTGCGCAGCTCGCTCGACCGAGACCTGGGCGCGGAACTGCTGGAGTCTTCGAAGCGCGCCGACGTGCTGGAGGCGGAGGTGCGTGGGCTGCGTGAGCGGTTCATGGACGCCTTCGAAGCGGTCTGGTACGGACGTGCCGAGGCGGACGGCCTCAATGAACTCGTGCTGCGCGCCCGGCTGCCGTGGCGCGCTGTCTCGATCTTGCGCACGTACGCGAAGTACTTGCAACAGGCCGATTTTCCGTACAGTCAGGCAAATATCTGCCGCGTACTGCTCACCTATCCGGATGTCGCACGGCTGTTTGTCGACCTGTTCGCGGCCCGCTTCGACCCGGATATCGTCTCCGCCGAGCATGCGGCCGAGCTGGAGATTCAGCTGCACGGCCGGATCGACGAGGTCGTCAGTCTGGATGCGGACCGCATCCTGCGCGCGATTCTCGGCCTGATCAAGGCGACCTTGCGCACCAACTACTACATGACCGACGCGGCGGGCGTGCCGCGCGGTTATGTCTCGGTGAAGCTCGATCCGCATGCGATTGCGGAGTTGCCGAAGCCGCGGCCGCAGTTCGAGATTTTCGTGTATTCGCCGCGGGTGGAGGGTGTGCA
>NZ_JBEZDA010000021.1:0-83113 GCF_040647855.1 Nocardia sp. NPDC049220 | reverse complement strand
TCAGAGGCCTCCTGCCCGGCCCGCCTGACACTCTCTATGAACAGCGAAGCCATAGAGAGTGTCAGCCGGGCAGGGCAGGAGACGGCACAAAACACCCCAGGTCAAACGCATGTTTGGCCTGGGCATGCCGGGACTGTGCCGGGACTTGAAAATCCCGGCACTCTCCCGTCACTGTCCCGGCTTTGTCCCGTCACTGTCCCGGCAGAAATCGGGTCCCAGACATGCCAGTAGGCCCGCCTGGCGGCTGCCCGGCGGGCCTACTGGAGAGAGGTTTGAGCGATATTCAGGTCGTGGGCATCTGATCCCAGATCCGTCCATCGAGGCTGCGGCCGTGGTGTTTCGGGGTCCTGCCGCCCCACTGCTTGAAGAAGAACGGCACCCTGGCGTCGATGCACTCGTCGCGTAGACCCCGCACCCAATTCGGGTTCATCACCCGTGCGGCCGGCCCAGACTCGCCGCCGACAATGACCCACCCGATCGGTGAGACCAGACGCCGGTCCGTACATGCACCACATGCGCATTCCCGCCGGTCAGTCTCCTCTGTAAGACGGCACCCATACCCATCCCGGCACTGATCCGGAAACAGATTCTGCGCTAACGACACTGGTCCCAGCAGCGGCTCGCACGACAGAAATCTCACCGCTGCTGGGACCGCCAATAGATCCGGAATCCGGGAGTCCGCGCTCGTCTGGTTCTCGACCGAGACACCGACCCATAGGTTCGGCGGGAAGACCATCCCGCGGCCGGCCGCGCCTCATCCGAGACGGCCGTTTCGTCAGCACCTGGTAGGTGTGTTGCGGTGTGGAGGCGATGACGTCAAATACCTCCCGCACGAACGCCTCTGGGACTCGTGCGTGGAACAGGTCGGACATGGAGTTGACGAACACCAGCCGCGGTGCACGCCACCGGCGCGGGACATCCAATGCATCCGCGTGAGTTGTCACCCCGAATCCGGGTCCGGACGTACGCGGATCGCCGTCGCGCTGGTACTTCGCTGCGCCCATCGCCTTCAACCGCTTGGCCATCGCCAGCGCGTAGCAGTTGTCGCACCCGGCGCTGATGCGGTCGCAGCCGGTGACCGGGTTCCAGGTGGCCTCGGTCCATTCGATTCCGGTCATCGTTCAACCACTCCAGCTGCTTCATCGCCCGTGTGGGGCTGTTGGGCGAGCACGTACTGGTCGTCGTCGATCAGTTCGGCATCGAGGATGGCCTCGCCGTCGTCGGCAGGCGGGGCGGGGTGCCCGGTGGTGCCGCCGGCGAGGATGCGCAGGCCGTTCGGCCACGAAGCGGCCGGGTCGGTAGCTGCGTCATGTGTGGCCTGCCGATCTGGCAGGTCGGCAGGCAGGTCGGCGGATTCGGCGGCGAGGTCGGCGAGAATGCGTCCGATGGTGCGGGGACTGATGTCGAGGTCGGCAGCAATTTCAGTGGCGGGCTTCTCAGCGGCCCGCAGTTCGAGGACTCGTGCACGCACGGCCGGGTCCCGCCGCACCTGCCGCCCTGTTCGCGCGGGATGCCGATCGGAGTCCTCGGCGGCGGCGTGCTCCGGCGGCGCAGCGGTCGACGGGTCCGGCTGCTGGGTCGGCAGGTCGGGCTGCGTAATCGGCAGCGGTTCGACTGACTGTGGGTCTGCCGAGACCTGCCCGCTGGCCGGGTCGGCAGCATCGGCGGCTGGGGTCGGCAGCCAAGGGTTGGGCAGGTCCAGTTCCAGTAGTGCCGAGGCACCTGAGAGGACGCGGATGTTGTCCAGCAGCACTGCCTGCCGGTCGCGGCCGTGCTCGACAACGAGGCCGCCGTCTTCGATGGCGCGGCGCATCGACTTCTGCAGCTTCTGCTTGGCCCGGTTGATCCGCCACGGCCGAGCGCCGGCCTCCCGCAAGGTGCGGGCGTAGTCGGCGGCCAATGCAACGTCGATGAGGCGCCGTTGGGCAGCGGCTTCGCTGGCGGTGCGGTCGGTCGGGTCGGCCAGCCCCAGCCGGATCAAGATCCGTTCAGGTGTGATGCGCCAGTTCACGCCGCTGAGGTTGCCTGAGCGCTGCCGTTCCAGCGCCATGCTGCGTTCCCAACCCCACGCCGCGACCAGTGGCGCCGTCAGCCGGACTAGCAAAGTGCCGAGGTTGTCGGCGTCGGTCGCGGCCAGGATCGCCGACAGGCAGGTCAACACCCACATCGCGATCCCGTCCACGCCGGCGCTTCCGCCTTGCCGCTGCGCGGTGCGGGCACGCAATGCCGAGGTCAACACCATGATCTCGAGGAAGGCGAAAAACATGATCCGTAGCGACAGCGTCAGGTGCAGGGACTCATCGAAGAACACCCACATGCCCTGCGTACTCACACCCGTGGCGATACCCGCGGCCATCAGAGTCCCGGCCTGTTCACCGGTGACACCACGCCCGTGTACCCATCGGGTGATCAGCCGCGCGGCCACAACCGCGCCAACAGCGACCGCAAGTGCCGTCCCGGTGGCAACGATGACCACAACGGGGTGGTCATCGGCTGTGGTGAGAAGTTGATCGAATTTGCTCATCAGTCGAATTTCCTTTCCGTGAATGCCGTGGGGCGCAGCGCTATTACTGCGCCCCAGAGCGATCCGGCGACGTCACCAGGCAAGACCTGGCCTGAAAGGTGTTGGGGTTACCGGCTGCGGGTACGCGCCCGGCTCATGACCGGGGTATGAAATCGCTCCCGCTGCCGTGGTCGGTCCAGGTACGGGACGGGCTCAAGGTCGGTCAGGTCGTATCCGGCGTCGAAGTGGTCGGAGAGGTCTTTACCGCTGCGGGCTTGCAGGACGCGGACTTCGCCGACGCGGTCGGTGAGGGTGTCGGCGACCTTGGCGGCGTGCTGGTAGCCGGGGCGGTCGCGGTCTGCGACCACGATCACCCGTCCCGCGCCGGCCAGCCACCGCGCATGCTCGGAGTTCCAGGACCCTGCGCCCATCGCGTTACAGGTCGCGATCAGCCCGGCCTGGTTGGCGCGTTGGACGTCCTTCTCGCCTTCGCAGACGAGGATCTCGCGGCCGGTGTCGAGGGCTTCGCGGATGTCGGTGAGTTTCCATGGGATCGGTGCGAAACCGGCCTTCTCCCATTCGGTCCCGGTCCAACGTGCCTGCCAAAACGACTTGGCGTACCCATGCTCATGTGGGGTATGCACCCGGGTCACGGCACCCTCGACGCGGCCGTTCGGCCATTTGTAGACGTAGGTGTCCACGTTCTGTGGCCGCCCGGTCTGGGCCCCCAGGTCCCGTTTCGCCAGGGTCGGGAACTGCGCTGCGGTGATCGCGCGTTCGACCGGGGTCAATGCCCGCCGCTCGGTAACGCCGTACCGCTGACCGTGCACACCGATGGGTGGCCGGTTCGGTTCGCGTTCGGGCAGGCGGTCCCATAGGTCGCGCACCCGTAACCCGATCCGGTCAAGCACTTCCTCGTCGTTGCAGCGGGCCCAGCAGCGCACCATCGTTTTGCCTTGCCGTGGGTCGTACCGCACACCCAGGCTGGGGTTGTGGTGGTGGCCGTCGCCCTCGTGCACCGGGCACAGGTAGTTCGTCCACTGCTGCGGATCCCGCGGGAACCGGGCCGGACCGACCCGACGGTTCAGGGCGTCGGTCACGACCTCATACGAACGGCCCTGCGACGGTTGCGGTGTCGTCATCGTCACCGCCCCCGCTCGATCTCGGAACGGATGTGCTGCGCGGTGAGGATTCGAGCCTGCTCGATACTGCGCCGCTGCACCCCGTCCAACCAATCTGCTCCCGGTGCGGCGAGCATGCGCCGCATATCACCCGGGGTGCGCGCCCATCGGTCGTGAACGTCTTTCAGGTACTTCCACTCACCAGGATGCGGGCCGTTACGCCAACCCGCGTCGATCGCCTCCTGCCTTCGATAGAAGTCTTGGATCTGGATGTCGCTGGCACCGGGTCGATCGCGCAACTGCGACAGGCGATCGACCTCGGCGAACGCCTCTCGCATCGCTTCTTCGTGCTCGATGTGCATCGTTCACCGCCCCCGCTCGATCCGCGGCTGTGGCCGGTCGTTGCCGGTCAGCTGGCGGGCCTGCTCCGGGCTGCGGCGCTGCACATCGCTCACCCCGGCTCCGCCACTGTGGTCGATGTTGTCGAGCATCCGGGCCATTACCTTCGGCGAGCGTTTCCAGTCCTCGTCCGCGTCCTCCAGGTACTGCCAATGCTGCGCGCGAGGGCCGAACTCCCAGCGGTCCGCCACGATCTGTTGTTGCATGTCGATGGCCTGGATCTCGGCGGCGCTGGTCGAGGGCCGCAGCATCTGCCGTCCCAGCTCGGTGTAGGTGGTGTAGTCGGCGCGCATGGCCTCTTCGTGTTCACGTTCCATGTCAGCGGCTCCGCTCGATACCGTTGCGGCCTTGGGTGTCCCGTTCGGGGTGGGGCCAGGATTGGGTGTCCGGGCCGGCCTGGTCACGGCCTTTTCCGGTGAGGTGCAGGTAGCTGGCGCGCTTGCCCATCGGACCGGTACTGGACTGCCGTCCGTTTTCGGAGGTCGGCTGCGGGTCGGTGCTCTTGCCGTTGCTGTGTTCGCGGTTGCCGTAGCGCTCGTGGGCCGGGGTGGCTTGGGCCAGCTTCTGCACGGCTTCGTCACGCTGGGCTTTGAACTGATCGCGCTCGGACTTGTACTGGTCACGCTCGACGGTCAACTTCACCACCCGCAATGCGTTCTGCCGCAAGTCCTCCAGCTCACGGGTCTGGCGCAGGTTGGTGTTCTGCAACGACTCCACCTGTGCCTGCGTGGCCTCCAACTTCCGCCTGTGCTCGTCACGGTCAGCGCTCACCGCATCCAGCCCGCGCTGCAGCATCTCGACCCGCGAGCCCAACCGGTCACGGTCGTCGCTGATGTCCTTGAGCTGACGCTCGACCTCGGCGAGACGGTCACGGCTGGGCTGCGACTCCTCGACAGGGGGTTGCGTCTTCGGCTCAGCTGAACGTGTCTGAGGTCGTTCAGCACTGTGGCGAATGTGCTCCTCACGCAGAGAACGGATTTCGTCGGTGACCATCCCGAGTGGTCCGTCCACGACCTCGCTGTTGTCGCGGCGGCCGTGCTCGCGGATGCTGGCGGTGAAGTCCTCGCCACGGCGGCTGCTGGTTTCGCGGTAGGCGTCGAGCTGGTTCAACGCCCAGTCATAGGCCTGCTCACGGGTTTCGAACGTACGCAGCTGCGGATGGTCCTCGCCCGGAATCCTGGCGAACTCATGCTCGCCCATATGGATGACATCAGCCGGGCCGACGTTCACCACG
Source organism: Nocardia sp. NPDC049220 (assembly GCF_040647855.1). Taxonomy (NCBI): domain Bacteria; kingdom Bacillati; phylum Actinomycetota; class Actinomycetes; order Mycobacteriales; family Nocardiaceae; genus Nocardia; species Nocardia sp. NPDC049220. Next base: position 77,856 of record NZ_JBEZDA010000021.1, on the reverse strand, counting down.
AACGGCTTCGACACCGAATCCGTTCCCTGCGGAGGACGATCGACCGTTGGACGGGACCACTCGAAATGAGCCTCGGCAACGGTGCGCTGGTGATCGGCCAGCGTGTCCGGGTCGGCGAACACCCCAGCGCCAGGTTTCTGCACGAAGGCACCATCGGCGTCACGGATGATGCCCAACGGGTGTTCGAGCTGTTCTGCGACCTCTTGTGGGTGCCCGTGCCTCTGATACACCCGGCGCCCACCTTGGTCTCGTACGCTCACCTCCACTTGCTGGTCGTCGGACCACAACGAGTGGTCGATATCGCGGTACGCCCACGCCAACCCGTCAGTGGCCTGGTCGAACCCGCGAATCTCCCGGCCGGCGATCTCCCCATCACGGGTGCTCCAGGTCAGGCTTGTCTCGAACCGCGGTGCCTGCCGCTGCTCCCTTTGCGGGGTGTGCGCCAACTGTTCGCGGACGGTGCGGGCAACCTGCGCCCGGTAACGCAGCGCATCGATCCCGCGGACTTTGTGTGCCTGGTCGAACAACCGGCCCGGCTCGAACCGCGGGAACATCGTCGCGGCATCCAACCCGTCCAGGGCGATGCCCTGCTCGGTTTTGGTCAACCGGTCGTTGGCCACGATCCGGGCACGCAGATCGTTCGCGTGCCTGCTCAGCGATTGCGCATCCCGGTAGCGGCGTTCGTGATCCACGCTCGGATTCTCGGCGCGTTCGCTGATCGCCAACGCGTGGACGCGGTAGCGGTCGATCATCTGCTGGGTGAACACCAGCTGATGACCGCGCGCGGTCTGCTCCTCGCGGCGCTGCTCACGCAACACCACACTGATCTGCTTACGCACCCGGCGACGCTCCAACCAGGTCCCGGCTTGGGCGTAGAGGCGCAACAGATGCGTCAGGGAGTGCCCGAACTTGCGGGCCTCGGCGATCAACTCGTCTTCAACACTGCGGTCGGTCATGGTGATGAGTTCCTTTCCGAGAGGGGCAGTTACAGCGACGGCGAGACAGGAGTGGTGCGACTTGTTTCGTGCCGGGTGCGCGCGGTGTCGATCCGCTCGACCAGACCGCGCACGATCACGGCGATGGTGGTCACGACCACAGCGAACGCGGTGCTGACGCCGCTGGTGACAGCGCCGAGGACATCGGGGACGCTCGGACGCAAAGCGGCGTTCCACCACAGGTAGCCCAGCCACGCACCGCCATAGGCGGCGAGCGGGCCGGTCACGATCCAGGGCTGATCCCACGTGGCGAGTACGGTCGCTGTGACCACAACAGCGGAGCTCCCCGCCGCGCCACGGATCATCCGTCGCCGACCCGCCCGCCCGGCCGCAGCGGCTGCGCCTGGTTCGAGGGACTTGTCCCACTCGGCGACGGTGTCGGTCTCGTCGTTCTTGACCAGGCGCAGCGTGGGCTTGGCGGGTGGCTCGGTAGCGTCGGTCGGCTGCCGGTGCGCCGGTGGTGTGTTGTCGGCGGCGGCCACGACGTCGGCGAGGTAGTCGGCGAACTCGTCGGCGAGGATGTCGCCGATGGCTTTCGGGTCGACCGGGTCGCGGCCCTCGCTGCCGCCCTGGTCGGGGTCTTCGTCGTTGTGGTCGTTGTTGTCGCGGTAGACGCGCATGGTGTTGCCTCGCAATCGGTTCGGTGACGGACTGGATGGGTTCAGGCGACGGCAGTGTCGCCGGAGATCTGGGGCTTGCCAGCAGGCCGCGCGACGGTCTGGGCGGCGGGTGTGCCTGGCAGTGGGGTGAGTTCGGTCGGGTCGACCTGCACGACTCGGCCCCATTGGGCGTGGCGTGCGCGGGCGTAAACGACTTCGCCGGTGTCGAGCTGGCGCAACACATCCGGGTCGACCAGCCACTTCTCACCGACGGAGACCTGGCCCTCGTCACCGGTGCGCTGGCCCTTGATCAAATGACGCGACGGGAGCATGCTGCGCACGGACCCTAGGTGTTTGCACAGGTCTCCGGCGTTTTCGTTGTAGCCCAGGATCAGCCCGCCGGCGCAGGCTTTGAGCAGCCGGTTCAGCGTCCACTCATCGCGGGCGAGTCCTTCTTGGGACTGGGCGGCGAACATCAACGCCACTCCTTGCGAGCGGCCGCGTTCGCACACGTCGATCAGGCCGATGGAGCCCTGTTCGGTGGTGGTCGCCGAAACCTCGTCGATGATCACCGTCACCGAACGACGCTGGTCCTTGGCCGTGCGCCCGGCCCGCAGCATCACCATTCGCAGGATCGCAGCGACCTGGGCGCGGGCAGCGTCCTTGTCCAGACCGGGCACCGTCACGTAGAGGACGTCGAGGTCATCGAGATTCTTGCCGCCGTCGAACACCATGCGCCCGTTCTGGTCCTGCAACAGATCGAACAAGTTCGATGCTTTGATCAGGGCGTCATCGAGCTGCGGCACCTTCTCCGCCTGCAACGCGGCGATCATCCGTTTCACGTCGGGGGCGCCACCCCAGATATCGAGCAGGGTGTCGGCGTTCAACCGCTCCAGGAACTCCGTGGAAGACTGCGGCGGCCCGATCGGGGCGTCGACCACAAGCGAGACAATGCGACGGCGCATCTCGTCGAAATGCTGACCCTCACTCGTAGTCGCCTGCCCGGCGTTGAGCAGGTCACCAACCACACCGCGCATGTCGCGAGCGGGCATGCTGTTCCACAACTCCAGCCGATCCCCGTCCGGTCCGACGGTCGCGATACGGGCGGGGTCGATGCCCTTACGCAACGCGATGTCCCGGATCTGCAGACCGAGTTCTTTGTCGTCCTGGCCACCCTTGCACGAGATCAGTACCTGCATCGGGCGCGGGTGCTTGCCCCGCACGCCCGGCACGTCTTTCCAGGTCTGCCACGCGGTCCACTCGTATTCGAGCATCCCAGCGAAGTACCGTTTGATGGTCTCGGTCTTGCCACCACCGGTGGTCTTGACCACCGCCAAGTGCCGGCGGGCCTGCTTGTGCGGGATCACCAACCACTGCCGATGCCGCGCGGTAAGCTCCTGCCACAACCCGGGAGTTTTCGCTGTCGTGGTGTTCGCCAACGGCCCCAACACGATCCCCTCCCCCACCGTGTAAGGGGCACCCAGCTTCGCGGCCGCGGCGGCGCGAGCGAACTTGCGGGCCAGCATCGCGTCCTTCACCCGCTCAGTGCGACCCAAATTCTTCAAACCGACCGTGTTGGTCTTGTGCACGAACTTCGCCCACACATACGTCGCAGTCACCGCGGCGAACGGCGCCCCGAGCGCGAGCATCATCCGCAGACCCGCCCAGTCGCCGTCAGCAACGTGTCCGGCACCCGACCACAACAGAGCGGCCGGGGTCGTCCACGAGCCGCCAGCCAACGCCGAGGTCGCGGGCAGCAACAGAGAGGCGACGGCGAAGTTGCGCAGCCGATGCGGCGCCAACGGCCACCGCGCCGCCACCGCGACGATCATGACCAGCATCGCCACAATCACGACACCACACACAGTCGCGGTGCCCGCGAAGTGCGTGACGCTGCTCAAATCGGGCAGGTCGATGCCGTCGAGCTGCTTGATCGGCGGCTTCTCCGGGTGAATCCCGACCGACGACGCCGGTGCCTGCTCGATCGGCGGCGCGACCGGGGCTGGCGCTGGCGTCGGGGTCGCGGTGTGGAGTGGATCGCAGTCGTCGGGGGTGATGATCCAGTGGCAGTTGGGGTTGGTCATGATGCTTCCTGAGTGAGATGAATGAGAGTGCGGCGGCGACGGTTCGGGCTCTGCTGCTTTTGGGCCTCGCGCATCGCGGCGTAGCGGGTGAGGAACTTCGACCACTCGCTGTCGAAGTCACGGATCACCAGATCCAGGGCAAGATCACCGAATTCTTTGTCCGGCAACCGCTCCGAGGCAGCGGTGACGTTCTTGAACACCGCAGGGGTGCGGCACAGGTACAGCACGCCGACCATCGCCTCCTCGGCGCTGTCACGGGCGGCGCGGATCGCGCCTCGCAGCGCGATATCCATGTACTCGGGGTCCTTCTTCGACAGCTCGACCTCGGCCGCCCACCAGCCGTGACGGCCCTTCACCACACCGAGGAACCGGCCGTCGTGCACGTGCGGGCGACCCAACCGCGGATCGCGCCCCGTGGATACCTCCACCTCGGCGGGCTTGCCCTTGCCCGGGACCGTGCCCCCGACCCGGTGCCGCAATACGCGTTCGGAGACCCACAGGTGCGGGTCGGCACCGACGAGCATGATCCGGGCCTGGGCCACCGCCCGGTAGTGCTCGGCCAACCCCAGCGGCGGGTGCCAGTCAGCGGGACGCCACCCGAGGTAGCGGGCCGCGGTCACCCGCGTGGGCACCACCCACTTCTCCCCCGCTTGGACATCGTCGAGGTCGTAGATGCGGCCCTCGGCATGCAGCTGCTTGGCCAGGCTGTAAACGTGGTTGCGCTCCATGCCCAGAAACCAGCCCAGAATGTCCAACTGCATGGCGTGCATGTCCACCAACCCACGCAGTGCTTGGGTCTTCCGTGGCGTCGACCGAGCCACCCGCTCCGCACGCAGCAAGTCCTGAACGGTCGTGCGTGGCAGCCCGACCCGGCGGGCAATATCGGCCTGGCTCACCTGCCGGGCATGCAGCGCGGTCACTTCACCGAGGACCTGTTCCACCTGCCGCGTCCGGACACCGAGCGCGCGGGCGATCTCCTGATACGTCACACCCGTCGCGCGCAACCCGGCGATGATCTGATCGCGGTGATCGAACTCCAACGCCGCGTACCGATCCGGTCGCGCCGCGATCTTCGTGTTGTGGTTCATCGGGTTCGTTCCCTTCGATTGACACGCCCGCCACGGCGAGCGGCGATATCCCGGCGCGCTCGGGCCGCGACATCGCCCATGACCGCGATCTCCGAATCCAGCTGCTCACCTCGCGGTTCCGGTGTGGCTTGTCCGCGGTCACGCACGACCGTGCGGGTCGTCACGCCCAACTGATCGGCGATCTGCTCAGCCGACAACCCCCGCTCGGTCAGGGCAGCAACCTGCCCACGACGCTCATCACGCCGCTGGGCCCCCGTCGGCGGAGTCCACCGCGCCCGCTCTGGCACACCGTGGGGGTCATCGAGGGCGGTTTCGTCCCACTCCAGCGGCAGCGCCCACCCGCGCCGGCGGCCGTAGTCACGGGCCCGCTGCGACGGACCCGGAATCAGTTGCAACCGGTCGAACAGGCCCTTGATCGCCCGTTCCCGCCCCGCAGGGATGAACTGCCCGGTATGACCATCCGGCAATTGGCGCTGCACCAACGCCCCGAACGTCGCATGACCAGGATCTATCCCCAACTCCCGCGCCAAACGCGACTGCGGATACCCGAAGGCGACCAACGCCTGCACACGGCGACGGGCACCGGTGATCGGCACCAACGCGTTGTCCGCGGCGACGTCGGCGGCCCGCTCCGGGACCGGCACGGCAAGGATCGATTGTTCGACCGTGGCACTGATGCGTTCGGTGCCGGCGCGGGTGAGGTTCACGACCGTGGTCTTGCTGACTCCGGCCAACGTCGCCACATGCGCCTTCCGCAACCCCGCCCCCAACAACCGCTCCACATGCGCCCGCGCCTGCTCAGCCTCCACACGCGGCTGCCACCGCCCGTACGCCATCTGACGACGCCGAAACCGGTTATAGGCAGCCACACACAAGCCCTGGCCCTCACTACCCGTACCGCCGCACCCGCACCGGCACGTCGGGTGCCGTTCTGCGGCGCTCATCGGTTCCGCTCCCTGCCGTCACGGCTGTGACCAGCCGACCGGTGGCGAGCAGCGATATCCGCGCGAGCCTGCTGGATGAACTCCCGCATCTCCGTGGCATCGATCCCGCGCCGCTCGCACGCCTCGACCGACCGCTGCCACCGGGCAAGCTGCAATGCCTCCAACTGCGCTTCCGACGGAACACGCTTCGGCACAGCCATTTCCGCGTCATACAGGTACGCCTTCAACGGCCCCCGCGAGCCACCCCGCGACCGTAGGATCTGGCCCTCGTACTGACGACTCGGGCGCTGCCCGTCGCGCGCCAGCTGGCGACGAGTCCGCAAATGCTGTGGCGCCAAACCCCACGGCCACGTCGGGAGACCGAACTGCTTGCCGTCTGGATCGTGAAACCTGCTCATCGCGACCGCCCCATCCTGCGGGGCGACTCCCGCTGTATACGGTCCCGTTCGACGGCGACCTCGGCGCGGATCTTCGCTGCCGCCTCCGGAGCGAGCCGGTAGTCGAGTAGCCGACCCCATATCGCGATCCGCTCCGCGTGTACCTGAGCGCTGAGCTTGGTGTGCCGGATCCTCGATATCTCGAAGTCGTTGTCGCAGTGACCCTTCGCATCAGACGCATCCCTCGCGGCGAACGCCATGTCCAACAGCACGCCATGAACGACGCCCAAGCGGTCTTGCTCGGCTCCCAGCTCGGCCTGCTCGCGGCGACGGTCCGCCGCGCTCATCGCGCCACCTCCGGCACCTGCGAGCGCGGCACACACGAACCCGGCCGCTCCGCCGGAATCCCCGAGTTCACTGGACGGCAGATGTTCGGCGACGGCGTGTAGTCCTGGTAATCAACCCATGCCGCCGTGCAACCACCCATACCGACGAGCAGCAGCACACCGAGCACCGCGACCCGCACCATCGGCGGCAACAACCCCAACGGCGCGAACACCGCACTGGTACCGGTGAACTCCGGACCGGCCATCGAATGCAACGGGTTGTGACCACCACGGCCACGGTCGAAGTGCATGACCTCGTACCCACGCGGGACGGGCTCCTGCCTCCACGATGCGGTCATCGCCGAACTCCCCACCGCCGCGACGCACACCAGAACGCGAAACCACCCAGCACCATCACCGTGAACCCGACAACCTCCGGCGCCGTCAACACGAGATAGCCGACCGCCACGGCTGATACAGCGACGCCAAACGTCCGAGCCCGCATCAGATGTCACCGCCCTTGCGGCGCTGACCGGCACGACGGCGAGCCTGCGCCGACCTCAATGCAAGCCGCGTGTAGTGGGCCTTCCGAGCCTGATCAGCGCGGTACGCGCGCTCCTCCGGGCTCAACAGCCCATCCGGGTCGACAAGGCGGTCGAACCTGCTTGCCATCGCCGCCCGTGCTTTCGCAGTGCGCGCTGCTCGATCGGAAGTCTTTGCCCAAGACTCATACGCGGCGATCCGCGCCTGCAACGACCGCTCGACCGGGGTGCTCATTCCGCACCGTCAATCACGGAGTCGGCCGCCACCTGAACCAATCCGAGCAGCTCGTCACGCTGGACGCGCCATAGCCGACCGTTCACCAGGAATCCGCGGATTCTCCCGGCCTTGATCCAGTTCTTGAGGGTCTTCACGTCCACGTCAATCAGCGACGCGGCCGTCTTGAGATTGATGAGTCCAGTCGGTGTGTCGGCCGACTGCGTACCTACGGTCACTGGCTTACTCCTTGGGTAGAAAGCGGTGGAAATTCCACGTCCAAGGATGTTTTTTGATGCAGTCTCCCCTCGCCGCCACCAATGAATCTCCTATGACACCAATGTCTGAAATTGGTATCTTCTATGTCTCATCCCTGGTATTCTCTACTCAGGCGAAGCAATCGCGACAAGGCAGGGGCCATGGGGACCGTATTGAAAGCGCTGCTCCAGCAGCGGCACTGGCAGACCGTTTCAGCTTTTAACCGTGAGTACGACAGGATCGCCGAACGAATCGAGCCGGAAATAGTTGGCTGCGGACCGAAGAAGGCACAGTTTTACAGATGGCTATCCGGCGACATAAACAGCCTCCCCTATCCACATCACTGTCGAGTACTTCAAGCGATGTTTCCAGAGTGGTCCGTTGCGGAACTCTTCGCCGAATACACCGGAGCGAGCGATGAGCTTGATCGCGGTTCCAGCACAGCGAAGGACTTCGACTCAAAATCGATGCCACGCTCGCGAACGGCCGATGTCGAATCTATCTATCCGAACCGCCTGGACTTTGTCCGCGAAATGCCTCCGCAGGAGATATTCAAGACAGCCAGAACGATCGATATGGTTGGAATCTCATTGAACATGCTGTGCCAACAGTACTCAGATACTGATATTCTGCGCCTGCTGGAAAGCGGCACAGCCATTCGATGCTTGTTTCTCGATCCCACTGGAACTTACATAGGCCAACGTGAAGCCGAGGAAGGTCACACGACAGGTGTTCTGTCAAGCTTGACAGACTTGAACATTCGCGGCTTGCAACGTGTCCAGCGACGCGTCCGCGAGGATGCACTCGGAGATATTCAGATACGGACGTACGACGCGCCTGTCCGCTTCAACATCACGATCGTCGATGAAGAACTCTGCGTCATGCAGCCCTATCTTCCTCAAGCCCGCGGTGTCGAGTCGCCCACCTTCGTAGCACGCAAGTCGAACACAGACGGTATCTTCAATACGTTCGCAACGGTCTTCGAGAGCATGTGGAACGACGGAAGAGAGACGGTAACCGGGTGAGTGACAATGACAAACTCCTCGAAATCGCGCGGAGAGCAGCTGCCGAAGGTGCATACCTTCTGTCAACAGCCGATCCGGGAAAAGTGTCCGCGAAAAGCGAGCGAGACTTTGTCACTGAACTCGACGTTACGATCGAGCGCACACTCAGCCAAATTCTCGAAGCAAAGACGCCCGAAATTAGATTCGTAGGCGAGGAGTCTATCCAAGAACTCGACCTCGGCCAACGCGTTTCAGGATTGGCATGGGTTCTAGACCCGATCGATGGCACATCCAACTTTATCCATGGCATACCGCTATGTGCAGTCTCACTTGCACTCCTCCAAGATGGAAGTCCGATAATGGGCGTTATCAACGCACCTTTCCTCAGCCTTGAGTACTTCGCAATGCAGAGGCGCGGCGCCTTCGCAAATGAGAAGCCGATCACTACCGGTCGCAGCGAGCAGCTGCACAATTCCATCATTTCTATCGGCGACTACGCTGTCGGGGCGAACGCACGCTACAAGAATGCACAGCGCATCTCGTTGACATCCGCCCTAGCCGCCAACGTGGAACGAGTACGAATGTTCGGGTCCGCAGCGCTCGATCTGGCGTGGGTAGCCGAGGGGCGGACAGACGGTTGCATCATCATGTCGAATAATCCATGGGATACTGCGGCTGGTGTACTTATCGCCCGCGAAAGTGGCGCGATAGTCACTGATTCCGATGGCAGTGATCACACTGCCCACGCGCGCCATACCATCGCTGCCAATCCCGCGATATCTCGTCAATTGGTGCGTCTAATTGCCAGCGTCGAAAATGAGCATCACGGACGTCACGGCCTCGATTTTCAGAGCGAGTACTGACGCCCGCAGCCTTTCGCCGATTCCTCTATTGCGCTTCGCGTAGGCTGCGCAGTAAGTGCCAGCGAAGCGCCTTACCTCACCCCAGCACGCGGCGGTATGCAGATTCGACCCTTTCGGCCGCTGCTAACAGGTCCGGCTCGGCCTCGGTAACCGACGCCGCTACGACATGTTCTGGCCCGTACCGCTGTCGAACCTCGTCAATCCGAGAACGCACATCAGTAACCTCACCTGTCGGCGTTGTGGTTATGTCCGCCCACCACAGAGCATCCCGTAGCAGAGTGCATTCGTCAGGCCATCTGATGTCAATGCGTCGGCGGCGACCTTCAACGTGTGCGCACGAGTGGTTCGCAACGAGCGCGCACAGCCGGAGGGGCGCGCGCTCGCGTCGCAGAAGCTCTGCGCCATCGACTGGATGGAACCCAGTATGTGCGATGGCGGCGCTGTACCCCACGTCGTGCAGCCATGCAGCCGCCACCAACATCTCCGCGTCGTCCACCAAGTCGACGACAAGTTCGGCGCGACGGACTACGCCCTCAACATGACTCAACCGCCGCGGCAGATCTCGCAGATATTCACGTGCGGTTTTCTCGGCCCAACCGACCAGGTCGTCAGTCACGAGAACACCGTAGCTGCGGCGCACGACGAGCGGCGGGAAGCTGCGGCTATAGTTTGTCGCCCAGCCGCGCCCGGCGGTGCGCAGACTTCGCCCGGCTGTCCGCGACCGCGGCGCCGTAGCGCGCCAGCATCTGCCGCGACCGCCACCCTGCCAGCATCATCAGGTCTTGCTCCTGGCCACCGCTGTCGAGCCAAGTATGGGCGAAGAAGTGCCGAAGTTGGTGCGGGTGAAGCCGTTCGATTCCCGCAGCGTCGCATCGACGCTCGAGCATTTGCCGGATACCGGAGTCGGTCATCACCCCGCGGTATCCGAGCCACAGCGCCGGATTGTCGTTCTTCGCACCGGAATGCTTGGCACGGACCCGGAGGTACCTCCGCAGTGCCGTTCGGGTCTTGTCGCCGAACGGACATGTCCGCGGCCGGCCACCTTTGCCGATCACCAGCACGGTGTTCTCGTTGAAGTCCAGCGATTCCACCTCGAGCGGCGCGAGCTCGCCGCACCGCATCCCGGTATCGGCGAACAGCCGGATGATCGCGTTGTCTCGTCGGTCGACGAACTCGGTGCCGTCGCACTCGGCAAGTAGAGCCTTCACCGCATCCATGCTCGGTACCGGCACCTTCTGCTCAGGCACCGCCGGCGGGCTCATCTTGTCGAAGGGATTCGCGTCGATGATCTCCTCGGCCGCGAGGTATTTGAAGAACTGCTGCAGCGACCGATACTGACCGCGCGCGTACTCCGGCGACAACGGCGCCCCGGTGCGTTGGTTGGGCCGCGTGAGCAGATCCTCGATGTAGCCGCCGATGTGGGCGCGAGTGATGTCTGGCGCCGTGGTCGGCAACTCGCGCTGGTGGAGGAAGTCGGCGAAGTACCTGATTCGGGTGAGGTAGCCGTCGATGGTCTGCTTGCTCCGGTTCCTGCGACGCAGCTCCGTCGCGAAGTCCTCCGCAAGCTCTCGGATGTCGTCCAGATCCAGCCCCATCACCGGGATTCTACCGGCAAAATACATTGGTGACGGTGCGCTGTTCTGGACCAACTCGGCTGTAATGTTCAGCGTTTCCGCTGATCAGATAGTGTTTGTGGGGCGGGCGGGGCTCGAACCCGCGACCAATGGATTATGAGTCCACGGCTCTAACCGACTGAGCTACCGCCCCTCATCGCGGATGATTCCGCGAGCCTTGGGGATGCTACCGGTTGGAGTGGGGTGGAGACCAGTCGGACCGGCGCTCGCTTACGATGATCTGATCCAGCAAACTTACTGAAGGGTCAGACATGGCCGATCTCTTCACGCAGGCGTTGAAGGTCCATCAGTGGGTGTACGAGAACAGTGGTGGGCTGGTCGGGCATCGGCTACTGCTGGGAAATCCGACGTTGCTGCTACAGACCGTGGGGCGTAAGTCCGGCAGGTCACGGACCACGGCGCTGACGTACGGGTGCGATGGCGCCGACTATCTGGTCACCGCGTCCAACGGTGGGTCGCCGCGCCCGCCGGGGTGGTTGGCGAATCTGAAGGCGAAGCCGGAGTGCGAGATTCAGGTCGGACGGCGGAAACTGTCGGTGCTGGCGCGAGCAACGCTACCGGGTGACCTGGACTACACGCGGCGATGGGCGATCGTCGACAAGGTGAACCACGGCCGCTACAGCGCCTATCAGAAGCTGACCAAGCGGCCTATCGCGGTCGTTGTGCTGACCCCGGTCGACTGAGCGGGGTCAGTCGTCGCGGTAGTCCTCGTCCCAGTCTTCCTCGTAGTCCTCGGCCTCGGCGCGGTCCCAGGACTCGGGATCCTTCGGCGGCCGGCTGGCGAACTGCACAACTGCGATGACGATACCGAGGACCACGATGACGACACCGACGACGATCAGAGTTTCCACGCAGGCACCCTAGCGCCGTCGCAGACACCGCGCACTACGACGATTCGCCAGTTGCGGGGTAGTTCACACTGTTAACAAAGTGCGCCCTATCGCCGCCCGGGATTCGATGGCGGCGTGCGCCCGGCCGGCTTGCTCGAGTGGAAACGTCTGACCGATGACGACCTCCAGGTGACCGGCGGCGACCTCAGCGTTGGCGCGCTCGGCAAGCGAATGCCAGTCGATGTCGGCACCGGTGATGTCGAACAGGCCGTACACAGCGATGCCACGGGCTCCGGCGGCCGCGCGATCAACTCCAGCGAATTCGCCTGCGGCGGCGCCGTATCCGAGGAACCGGCCGGCGTCCGCGGTGACCATGAGCGCGGTCTCGCCGAAGCTGCCGCCCGCACCGTCGAAGACGACCTGAACACCTTCTCCCCCGGTGGCGGCGCGCGCTTTTGCCGACCAGTCGGGTTCGGAATAGTCGACGACGGCGGTCGCTCCCAGCCGTGCCACCAGCTCGAGTTTCGCGGCGCCACGCGCGGCGGCGACCACGTTCGCGCCAGCTGCGCGGGCGAGTTGGATCAGCAAAGTGCCTAATCCGCCCCCAGCCGCGGTGATCAGCACCCACTCGCCCGACTGCACCGCGGCGTGGTCGAACACCGCGAGCGCGGTCTTGCCGTCGTGCGCGAGTGCGACGGCTTGTGGGAGGCTCAGCGCGTCGGGCACCGCGACCAGCGTCTCCGCCTTCGCCAGGGCTTTCTCCGCGTATCCGCCGATGGGTGAGCCTCCGCCGATCCCGCTGGCCGCGGTCGCGGTGGACACCCGCTTTCCCACCCAGACCGGATCGACGTCCGGGCCGACCGCCGTGACCACACCCGCGATCGCTCCGCCCGGCACGTACGGTGGGCGTATCGAGAAGAAGTCGGCACCCCAGCCGCCGCGCAGCCGGGTGTCCAGGAACATCACGTCGGCGGCCGCCACGTCGACTACCACCTCACCCGGCCCGGCCACCGGTTCCGGCAGCTCGCGCACCGCGAGCACTTCCGGTCCACCGAATTCCCTGGCTTGCACAGCCCGCATGACACTGCCTCCATCGTTCGTTGCCGCATCGGACAGCAACCAGCATCGAACCTGAAGACAAGTTGAGGTCAAGTCGTGGTCAGGAACCTCACCCACAGCTGCTGCTACTGCCGCCACCACAGCTGCTGCTGCCGCCACCACAACTACTACTACTGCCGCCTCCACCGCAGTTTCCAGCTCCCCCACCGCAACCCCCAGCTCCCCCACCGCAATTGCCGCCATGGTGATGGTGACTGCCCCCATCACAGGGATTCCAGCCCCCGCCACAGCCATTCGCCTGATTCGGGTCGTAGCCGCCGACCAAACCCGCCCCACCTGCTGCCCAGAACGGATCCGAAGCATCGGATCCGCCGCTGAAAGACCCTCCGCCACCACGCACAGCGCGCCTGACCGTCGGCGGAGCGTATCGATTGCGTTGCGCGCGGAGCGCGACTAACACCACCTTGATCGGCACCGCCACGAGCAACACCACGAGCAACAGGATGACCACGAGGATGACTGCCGCACTCATAAGCAAAACGGTAGAGGCAGGCCGGCATACGCATACAGTGAATCGTGGTGTTCTTCAACTTCCGCCGGTCCGGGGTCGACTTGGCGACTGTTCGCTCCGTGGTCGACACGGTGGAGTTCCCGGCGGCCGTCTACAAAACCTGCCCGTGGCAGCCGCATGAGCTGGTCGCGAAGGGGTTGCGGCAGTGGTTGGCCTGCTGCGCCGCCGCGATGCGCGATGACCAGGTGATCGGGATGCCGTCGCACGCGGTCGACGAGGCATGGCACGGCTTCATCCTGTGCACGAGGCTCTACGCCGAGTTCTGCGCGGCCGCCTACGGCCGCTTCCTCCACCACTTTCCGGAAGGCGCTGGGCCGCCGAACCCTGCGCACGGCACCATGGCACAGCAACTGGGCCGCACCGTGGTGGCGTGGTCGCTGGTGGCCACGCCGGGCGAGGAGTGCGTGCTGTGGGATCTGGACCGCAGGGTCGGCGTCGACCACCCGTGGGGCATCGAGGCCGAGCGAGTCGAAGCCGTCCAGGCCGAACTCGCCAGGACCACTCGCGGCCGTAGGTGCGCATCCGGGCTGCTGGGAAAATGATGTCGCCGCGGTAGACGATGCGGTCGACGTCGATCATGAGGTGCGAGGGCCGTTCGCGGCCACCTCGGTCGCAGATCGGCCGTGCGCCACCGTCCCTTACGTTGCGCCGGGCGCCGGGCGCCGGGCGCCGGAAAAAGAATATGTGTCCCGCCCGGCACCGGCATCCGAGTGAGCAGCGGCTTTCCGGTATGACCACCCCACCGAGGCTGAGGTGGAATCCCGCACCGACCCCTGGTTCACCGTCGAAGTAGAACACGTTTTAGTAGTCTCTCGCTATGGAACGACTGACCGGATTGGATGCCAGCTTTCTCTATCTGGAAACCGGGACCCAGCACCTCCACGTGTGCGCGCTGCTGACCCTGGACCCATCGGTCGGGGACTACTCGTTCGAGAGATTCAAGGCCGAGCTCGGTCGGCGACTGCCCTTGATTCCGCAGCTGCGCCGCCGCGTGCACGAGGTGCCGCTGCACCTCGACCATCCAGTCTGGGTCGAAGACCACGACTTCGACCTCGACTACCACCTCCGCCGGATCGCGATCGCCGCACCGGCCGGACGCCGCCAACTCGCCGAACTCATCGGCGATATCGCCAGCCGGCCGATGGATCGTAATCGCCCGCTCTGGGTGTTTTCCGTAGTGGAGGGCCTTGACGACGGCACGGTCGCGGTGATCTGCAAATACCACCACGCCGCCATGGACGGCATCACCGGCGCCGACATGATGATGCACCTGTGCGACCTAGAACCGGGCGTCGTGCGGCCGGAACCCGAGCAGAATTGGCAACCCGAGCCGAGCCCGAACGACTGGCAGCTGCTGGCCGAGGCGGCACTGAAGCTGCCGGCGAAGGCGGGCATCGTGGGGATGATGCCGAGAACCCTCGGCGTGATCGCCGGGTTCGCGCAGCGCCGCCGAAAGAACAAGACCGGCATGGCGACCCCGTTCTCCGCTCCGCGCACGCCGTTCAATGTCGCCATCACGCCGCATCGCACTGTCGCCTTCACTCAGGCCGACCTCGGCGCCGCCAAGGAGATCGGGGCGGCGTTCGCGGTGAAGGTGAACGATGTGGTGCTGACCGCCGTGGCGGGCGCGCTGCGCGACTATCTGAGCAAGCACGACGAGTTGCCGGATCGCTCCCTGATCGCGTCGGTGCCGGTATCCGTGCATGACACGACGCGGCACACCTCGGGCATCAACAAGGTGTCCGCGCTGTTCGCGCGACTCGGCACCGACATCGCCGATCCGGTGGAACGGCTGCGCCAGGTCGCCGAGGCCAATCGCGGAGCGAAGGAGGAGCACGACCTGATGGGCGCGGATTTCCTACAGGATTTGTCGAAATACAGTCCGCCGAACACCTTTCGGCTCGCGGCACGAATGTATTCGTCGCTGAAACTGGCCGAGATCCACCCCGTGGTGCACAACCTGGTGGTGTCCAACGTGCCCGGTCCGCCGATGCCGCTGCACTTCCTCGGCCTGCGTGTGGACGGGATGTACCCGTTCGGGCCGGTGTTCCACGGCGCAGGACTCACCGCGACCGTGCTATCGAACAATGACAAGCTCAATATCGGTTTCATCGCCTGCAAGGAACTGGTACCCAACATCGGGGACCTGGCCGACGCCGTGCCCCGCGTGCTCACCGAGTTACTCACCGCGGCACGGAAATCGGCCTGATCGCCGAATTCCACCGGATTCTCCTGCCGACCGGTTCGCCACCGCCGCCGAGCATGGCTCGCCGCCGACCGACCTTCGGCCCCGGAATGCGCGATTACAACACATCAGCATCTGCACCGGCACGCTGAGCAACGACGCCCGGCGATCACGCCAGAGCACGCACAATGGTCTCCGCGACACAGACCGGCTTGTCTCCTCCTTCGCGATCGACCGTCACCGCGAGGACCACCTGCAGCCCGCCGGGAACGTCTTCCACGCGCACGATTGTCGTCCTGCCCCGGATACGAGCCCCCGATGGAACAGGCGAAGGGAAGCGGACCTTGTTCACGCCATAATTGATTCGAGCGGCGACGCCATCGATCCGGAAAACCTCGCCGATGATCGACGGCAACAGCGAGAGCGTGAGGTAACCGTGCGCGATGGTGGTGCCGTACGGCCCGTCGACGGCACGTTCCCGGTCGACGTGGATCCATTGGTGATCCCCGGTCGCCGCGGCGAACGCGTCGATGCGCTCTTGGCCGATCTCGATCCAGCCGCTCACCCCGAGGTCGGCACCGACTGCGGTCCGCAGCGTCTCGATCGTGAAAACAGTCGGCTCGCTCACTCGTTGAACGATAGTCGCGCCGGTCTCATGGGCGACCGGCCTCGGACTGCGCGCTGAGTTACTGTCGCGGGGTGCGCTGACAAGCGCATCTCCAGGATGTGTTGCGGTTATCTAGAGACGGAGGTGCCGCCATGGGGCGGTTGACCGGCAAGGTGGCGTTGATCAGCGGCGGAGCACGCGGCATGGGCGCCGCGCACGCCAGAACTCTGGTCGCCGAGGGCGCGCGCGTCGTACTGGGCGATGTGCTCGACGACGAGGGCGCCGCGGTCGCGGCGGAGCTGGGCGACAACGCCGCCTACGTGCACCTCGACGTTCGCGAGCCGGAGGACTGGCGCATGGCCGTCACCGAGGCGGTGCGGCGTTTCGGGTCGCTGACCGTCCTGGTGAACAACGCGGGAATCGCGAACGGCAACCTGCTCGTCGCCTTCGAACTCGCCGAATGGCAACGGATCGTCGACATCAACCTGACCGGCACCTTTCTCGGTATGCAGGCCGCGACGCCTGCCATGATCGAAGCGGGTGGCGGCTCGATCATCAATATCTCCTCGGTCGAGGGCATGCGCGGCAGTCCTGGTCTGCACGGCTACACGGCCACCAAATTCGCCGTACGCGGGCTCACCAAGTCCACGGCACTGGAGTTGGCGCAGTACAGGATTCGGGTGAACTCCGTGCACCCCGGACTGATTCGCACCCCGATGACCGAGAACATCCCGGCGGATTTCCTACAGATCCCGCTCGGCAGGGCGGCCGAAGCTTCCGAGGTCTCCGCCTTGGTGACCTTCCTGGCCAGCGATGAATCGTCGTATTCCACCGGATCCGAGTTCGTCATCGACGGCGGCTTGACGGCCGGCATCCCGCACAAGTCCTTCACCAGCTGAGGCTCAGTGCCCGGGCAGGCCACGCGTAGCTACCAGGGCTAGTGGCGGCAGCGATACCAGCGCGATAGCCGTGACCAGATTCATCCACTTGTACGCCACCACGAGCGCGGCGAACTCACGCAGGAACGCGCTCGGCAGGTAGTAGAAGGCGGTCTTGGCGCCCGTCACCTCCGCATCGAGGTTCAGGCGCCGCGCCAGGATCGCCGTCCGTAGAATGTGGAAATTACTTGTCACCAACACCATTCGGGTGGTCGGGCCGTGTTCTCCCAGTAGCTGTTTGGTGAACGACAGGTTCTCCTCGGTGGTCGTCGACCGGTCTTCGCGCAGGACACGGTCGGCGGGCACCCCGTGGTCGACCAGGTATCCCGCCATCGCCGATGCCTCCGAAACCACCTCGTCGGAACCTTTTCCGCCGCTGGCGATCAGTAGCGGCGCCCGCCCGATCGCGACCTCCGCGCGAAAGACCTCGATCGCTCGATCCAGTCGCGCGGCCAACAGTGGTGGCACGCCGCCATCGACCAGTCCCGAACCGTGCACGACGATCGCGTCCATCCCGGACCGATAGGGCAGCCAGCCATAGCACAGCGAATACAACAGGAACGCCGCGAACAGGAACCCGATGTAGCTGACTGCCATGGTCAGCGACGCCAGCGCCACCACCAACCATCGGTCCTGAGTGAGAATGGCCGTGGCGAGCACGATATACGGCACAAGCAGCACGACGCCGAGCCCGAACGGGAGCAGATTCGAGACGCGCAGCCCCTCCTCCCGCACCATCTGCACGCTGTTCGCCATCAGCAGTCCGGCGAGGACCAGTACCAAGACCGGAGACAGCAACACCAGCAGCCTCGCGAGCACCACCGGCAGGTCGCGCTCGGCGCCCGAGCCGATCACCCAGGCGCCGGTGAACGCCACACCGAGCAGCAGGTACACGCCGTGACCGAGCCGCCTTCGATCGTTGCGGAATCGCACCGCGAACACGCCGAGCAGAACCAGACCGATGACGAGCAGAATCACCCGGTCACGGTAGCCGCCGCAGCACAGACGAGGGCGGTCTGGTCGACCCGCCAGCACGCCGCGCGGCGCGGCTACCTCTTAGCATTTCGATCTTCCCCTAATGTGACACAGGTTCGGGTATCAGTGGCAATGTCACCGCTA
Organism: Nocardia sp. NPDC049220; assembly: GCF_040647855.1. Classification (NCBI taxonomy): domain Bacteria; kingdom Bacillati; phylum Actinomycetota; class Actinomycetes; order Mycobacteriales; family Nocardiaceae; genus Nocardia; species Nocardia sp. NPDC049220. The sequence continues at coordinate 59,619 of NZ_JBEZDA010000021.1, read as the reverse complement.
CCCGGAGTTTCGACTTCGCCGACCAAGGTCCCACCCGGAAAGAGCGCCGTGATGAATGGGAGTCGATCAGTAGCCATGCTTCGCACCGTCCTCACCATCACGGTGGCCCTGCTCACAGCGGCACCGCTGGCCTCAGCGCAGCCGATCTATCCAGCCCCGGACCTGGACCCGTTCTACGCGGCGCCCGCGGATATCGACCGCGCCGCGCCGGGTGACGTCCTCGCGGTCAGACCCATGCCCGGGGCGATCGGCTTCCCGGCAGCAACTGTCACGATGATCAAATTCCGCTCGACCAATTCCGCGGGCAAGCCGATCGCGGCAACCACTACCGTGCTGACACCGCCGAATGCCGCACCGGGTAGGCCGCTGCTGTCCTATCAGCACATCATCAACGGCCTCGGCGCCCGGTGCGCCGTGTCCCACGCGCTCTACGAGACCGACCCCAATCTCATGGTGCGCGAGGCCTTCGCGCTCAACGCGGCGTTACTGCGCGGCTGGTCGGTGGCTATGCCCGACCATCTCGGTCCGACCAGCGCCTATGGCGCCGCGAAGCTCGGCGGCATGATTACCCTCGACGGCGTCCGCGCCGCGCGCCGGGTCGCCGAGCTGGGTCTGGCCACCAGCCCGGTTGCGATGCTCGGCTATTCCGGCGGCGGTATGGCGACCGCTTGGGCGGCCGCCATGGCACCCACCTACGCGCCAGAACTTCCGATCGTGGGCGCCGCGGAGGGCGGTGTGCCGATGAACATGCTGAAGATGATGGAGGGACTCGGATACAGCCGGCATCCGGCCTTCGGCCTCATCCTTGCGGCCGCCATCGGCCTGGAGCGCGAGTACCCGACGCAGCTACCGGTCAGCCAGAACTTGAACGCGTTCGGTATGTCGGTGCGAGACCGGATCGCGGACAGCTGTACCAACGATATCCTGTTCGTCGGCGCCGGACAGGGCATCACGGATGTCGCGGCCTCCACCTCACTCGCCCATGACCAACGCGCGCGGAGCGTGCTCGAAGAAAACAGCCTCGAGCTCTACGACAGCGTGCCAGCGGTACCGATCTTCCAATGGCGAGCGTTTCGAGACCCACTGATCCCGGTGGACTCGATCGACAACACGATGCGGCGATATTGCGACGCGGGCGTCCGAGTCCAGTCCGAGCTGGAGCCGAGTACCGACCACTTGGCCGCCGCGGCGCTCGGCGCACCCTTCGCGCTGGCCTGGGTCGACGCGCGGTTCCGGGGTGAGCCCGCACCGAGCAACTGCTGAGCACGGATAGCGTTCGCACGCACCGGCCATTGTCGGAGATCGGCGCCTCCCGCGCCCCTACCCTGAGTGCATGGTCACAATAATCGGCGGCGGGATCGCCGGGACCGTTCTCGCCGGAGCGCTCGGGCGAGAACAGATTCCGGTCGAGGTGTACGAGAGTCAACCGTCCGTGGGCGCGGGCGCGTTCCTGGTGCTCGATGATCGCGCGCATGTCGCGCTGACGGGCCTGGGGGTGCCGGCCGAGCGGCTGCGCCGAGTCGCTCATTCCGTGGACGCGCTCCGGGTCGAATACCTGCCCGGGCCGGCTCGCACCGCTCCGAGCCGGGGACATCGGCTGTATCTGCGGTCCGAACTGATGCGGGTGCTGCACGAATTCGCCGCGGTCTCACCGGCGATATTCCACTACGGCACTCCGATCACCGATCTCGACATTGCCGCGGGCGTCTTGTTCAGTGGCCCGGCCCGGCTCACCGCCGACGACGTTATCGTCGCGGCCGACGGTATCGACTCGGTGGCCCGCCGCGGCCTCGAACCCGAACGGACACCGCAATACGCTGGTCAAGTTGTGTTCTATGGCCGCACCGAGCAGCCACTGCGGCTGCGCACCGACCACTCGGTGCTGCACTTCGACGGCCGGATCGGCACGGACGGCCGCCCCGCCGGGGCGTTCGGGCACCTGTGGGACGACGAACTCTCGGTCTGGTTCGCCAGGGTCACCCGTCCGCCTCTTCCCCTGCGGGACATCGGCTTCCATCCGGCCGAACAATGGGCGGAACTCATTCGGACCGTCGCTCCCGGAATTGTCGATGTGGTGGAACGCCTACTCGCCGACACCGAAACCGTCCATGTCTCGAACGCACGCAACGTGCCCGTCACCGCCGCCCGGCCCCCCGTGCTACCGGTAGTTCTCTGCGGCGACGCCGATCATGCCATCACCCCCGCCGAAGGTGTCGGCGCACGGGACGCCATCGAGGACGCCGCGGCGATCCACCACGCCCTTTCGACAGGCTCCACACCTGTCGAAGCGATGGCACAACGGCGGCGGCAGATCGCCGCCGAACGGGAACGAGTCGTACCGCCCTACCGCCGCATCGGATCTCCCGTCGGAGACTAAGCCTCCTTGCCGCGCTGGTAGGCGCTCTGCTTCGCTTCGTCCAAATCGGCTTCCGCGCGGGCTTTTTCGGCCTCGGCTTCCTTCTGTGCCGCGTCACGCTGCGACTCGGCCTTGTCCTGCTGAGCGCGCCCCTCCTTCTTCAGGCCCTCGTCATCGGTGACAACGCCGGCAGCCTCTTTCGCCTTGCCCTTGATGTCCTCCACGACACCCTCGACAGCTTCCCGAGGTCCGCTCTGGTGCTCCGGCATGACATACCTCCGAATCGTTGATCGGCTGATATCGGCCGCGTACCCGGGTCCGGTGAACTCAATCAGGATGTGAGGTGGACTACACGTAGTCCTCCGATCAACCGGGGATACTTTCCCGATCTTGCGGGCGCATTCCGGGTCACCCACCGATCGCACCCACTATCGGTTGTGCTCCACACCCACACCGACGATTCCCCGCCCGACAGGCCGTCAGCTGCCCGCCCAACCGGCGTCACAGCCTCATGGTGCCCAGATCGCGTGCTGTGCGTGCGAGAGCGAGGATCGGGTCGGATTCGGATCGCCGTACCCTGTCCCACGGCAAAGGGCCGCCAACACGGGCATACTCACCGGATTCGCGACCGAGCATGCCCCGATCGTGGATCATGGATGTGTATCGGGACGTAGGTGAGACTTCCGCCGTGCGCCTTTGCGTTACTTTCCGGCGCTCAGGCTGCGACGAAGCCACCGCGAGCAGGAATAACGCCGCATCCGTGCTTCGAGGCGGTTCGCGTTCATCCGCTGAGGAGAAGCCATGAATCCCGCACGCACGCCGCGCGCCATCGACGTCATCACCGAGATGGATGACCTCCGTGCCGACTTGGCCCGCCGCCACCGCAGTACCGCGGGACAGGGAGCGTCCGCCGATCCCGAACTGGTCGATGCCGACTTGGACGCCCTCGACCGAGACGGCTACATCATCCTGGAGAACCTGATCACTCCGGACGAATGCCAGCGAATACGCGCGGCGGTCGCGCGTCTACTCGGCCACGCCGGCCGTAATGTCTTCGAAGGCGAGCGAACCCAGCGGGTGTACAGCTTGCTGGAGAAGACCCGCGCCTGCGATCGCCTGGTCGACCATCCTCGAATCCTGGCTCTGCTCGACCGACTGTTCTTGCCGAACTACCTACTCTCCCAACTGCAGGTGATCAATATCCTTCCCGACGCGCAGGCTCAGATGCTGCACCACGACGACGGTTTCTACCCGATCCCGCGCCCGCGCCCACCATTGAGTGCCGCGACGATGTGGGCGATTGATTCGTTCACCGAGACCAACGGCGGCACGGTCATCCTGCCCGGCAGCCATCGCTGGGATTCGGTCCGTCAACCGACCGGCTCCGATGCCGAGATGGTCACACAGATGTCCGCCGGGTCGTGCGTGTTCTACCTCGGCACCCTGTGGCACGGTGGCGGCGCGAACCGAACAAACGCTCCGCGGCTCGCCGTGACGGCACAGTATTGCGAACCCTGGCTACGACCGCAGGAACCATTCACGCTGTCCACCAGTCGACACACCGCACGAACAGTCTCGGAAGACATCCGGCGCATGCTCGGCTACAGCATTCATCCGCCGTTCATGGGTGCGGTTGATGGGATGCATCCGAAACGCCTGCTCGAGCGCGCAGATTGAGCCGACCCAGCGGACGATCTCGAGGCTGTCGCCCGGGGACCGTTGGGAACGAACAGACTCGGATCGATCAGTCGGGCGGTGACAACGGATCGGACACCTTCCGAAGCAAGATTCGGTAGAGCACGAGGTGTTCGTCGTCGAATTGCTGGATGGACGCCTCCAAATAGCGTTCATAGTCGTCGACGTTGCGAGCGCCGACGATTCTTTCCGCGTCGTCGCGATGCGCGCGTAGTCGGCGCAGCCATTCCGCGCAGGTCGTCGAGTAGTCGTGGCGGTCGTTGACCAGCGAACGGACTTCGAAGAGTTTCTCCGCGGCGTGCGCGAGTTCGGCCAATCGCGGTGGATCCGATTCCGGGAAGATCTCGTTCGCGAGAAACTGCACATCCGGGATGGCGCTGTGGTCCAGCGGCCGGTTGCCTTTGCCGATAGTTTGGACGACGAGCGCGCCGCCGGGGCGGAGCATGCGGTGACAGTGGGTGAGAAACACCCGATAGGCCGCGGTGCGCTGCTGCCGGGACAATCCGAAGCGGACGAAGTGTTCGAGCGCGCCGATACAGAAGACCGCGTCGTAGGGCTGGTCGGAGTGATGCGCGTTCCAGTGCTCGAGGCGAACGTCCAGCCGGTCGGTGGCGTAGGCGCGGACGTAGTCGTATTGGTCTCGGCTGAGGGTGAGACCGGTGACATTGACCCGCGCGTGCCGTTCGGTGATCCGCCGCAGCAGACTTCCCCAGCCGCAGCCGATGTCGAGCACGCGTTCCGCACCGGTGATGCGCGTCTGGTCGATGAGGTAGTCGAGCTTTCGTAGTTGTGCGCGGTCGAGGTCGTCACCGTCGGCCCACAGTGCGCACGAGTAGGTCAGGCTGGTGTCGAGCCACAGCCGATAGAACTCGGTTCCGACGTCGTAGTGATGCCGGATGGCATCCGGCGAGGCGCCCTGGTATTCGTCGTTCTCCAATTTCATGGTGTGATCTCCACTCGAAGTATTGCGAAAGCAGTATTCACATTTCGATATCTCTGGGCGGCGTCCGAATTGCGCTGTGTACGGGCGACCATGACCTGATCGGGGCTCGGGTGCGGACGTGCCCGGGATCGGCCGCACCCACACAGGTTCGACGCGACGATCGGAAAGCACGACAGGCTAGGCACTATGGACGTGAATCATGTTGACCGCCTTTGTGATTGGCGTGGCCGTCGACTGCACCGGATTCCAGGATAGCCGCGATGCTGCTCGCCGGTGGCTGGTCAGTGTGATTGGTACGGTATGGATTCGCGACGGCACACGGACCCCAGAGCGACGCGAGGGTTCCACTGACGGGAACGATGGCAGCGGTTTCCGGATGCTCTGCCCGCTCGTTGCCGATCGCACTACAGTGCAGCGTCAGGATGGTGACTGCTGTTGTACGCTCACGGAATCGGCTTCCTGATGGGCGATGTCGTGTCGATCTCATTTATTCATGCCCCGGCGCCTGTTACGCGCCAGCGTCGGCCGCGCCGCGGGACTGGCGCTGCCACTGCTGGTCATGGTCCTGTTCGGCCCGCTGCGCCGTCATGCCGAGGCGCGGATGTTACCAGGGGCGGGGTGGACATTGGTTCCGGCGCAGCGGTTTCCGGACCAGCGAACAGGCGCAGGTCGACCTACACAACCGACGACGCGCGGCTCTGGCGTACCGATCACCACGGTAGACGTCGAAAAATAGTCCAGTCCTGGTAAGGCTGTCCACTGTGGACGGCTCCGGAGGCGATCGCTCAGATCGGACTACGATCGCGCACGCTGCCCACGCGCGGTGTATCCACAATCGTGGTCATTCTGCACGGCGGTGAGATGCTGGGGACATCGGGCGGGACCTGCGCGAGTTCTCCGATGTCAGTTACGGGGTTGCAAGGCCGCATCGAGCATCGCGCCGGTCCCTCCGTAGAAAACCACTTGGTTGCCACCCCACTCCGGAGGATCACCAGCCAGGTATTGTCGCGGATTGAGAAGCATCGGCCCCTCGATCACATCGTGGGGTGTGCCACCACCGCCGGTGCGGTAGTGCCTGACAAAATCAGCCAAATCATGGCTCTCATCGCTGAATGACTTCCGGCTGAGGGCATCCAAATCCTGACGGCGAATGCGGTAATGCAGAACTTCTGGATGAGGATGCACACTCGCCCAATCCTCGGCTTGCGCATAGTCGCGAGTGAGGTAGAAGCCCTGGCCGAAGTCACAGCGATATCTGGGGAAGTTGGTATCCACGCCATCGGATCGAATGATCGCAGCCCATTTGCGGTCGGTCCCACTGTAGAGATCGATCCACTCCGATGCGTCTTGTGACTCCGCCACCGCGATATCCCAATCCGCGCCCGGATTTCTGAAGTTGGTCTCGATGAGATGCCGAAAAACTGCGCCGCGTCCGCCCCGGTCGGCTGCGCTCAGTTGCTCGTCGACGGTCAGTCCAGCCGACTTCGCTTCGGTCAGCGCCAGTCGATATCCTTCTCGATACTGCCGTTGGGCAGGTGCGTCCGGGACGCCAGGGTCGACGCGTTGCAGTTCCATCGTGGCGAATATTCGTTCGACAGCGGCAGCGGCATCTTCCTCATGGGCTCTGTACACGAACGCGTCCCTGGCGAATGCGACCGGATCATTCCGCGCCGACCACCCTTCCAAAGCCCACTTGGCATGCACCGTCATCTCGACCAAGCGGGCCGCATGGCCGTCTTCCCAGAGTTCGAGATCGATATGGTTACGCACCGTGTCGTATCGGGACACCGGGTAACTTCCATAGGAGACGCTGATCCCATACTCGTCCAATACCTCTCGAGCTCTACGCCCCGGATCCCCCACCGCCCCAAGCAAGGAACGCGCCAACTCGGCCGGCAGGTAGACCACGACATCGGCGCCGCGGAACCCGCTGCTGTCAGAAGACTCCACCAGATGGGGTATCCGCTGTCCGGTCATCGCATCCGCTGCAGCACGCTGCCACGGACTCGATGACGCCGCACCGCCGGTCGGCAGATTTCCTTCCCCATCCGGCGGTGCGAGCTGCGCGCCCGCGACGGGCGATCGGGTGTCGTTCGGAACAGGTAATAGTGGAATCTTCATATCAGCAAGGGGTTTTCCCCTTTGGTCGTAGACCAAGCACTGCAATATCCGCCGTCCCGTTTGGTCACGGCCGACGCTCGCGGACCACGTTAAATCATCTTGGGGGTGAACGGGCAGCCGAGTGAGTAAAGCGGCGACAGTTCCCGAGAGCGTCGAGACATGGTCGCAGTCGTAGAGCATCTCCGAGATCAGTCGACCCACATCCCGCGCGACCAGGTCCCCGGCTCGCATGCGCACGCGCAGTATTTGTTCGAGTATCGGGTCACCCGGCGGACCCTTCAAAACCATGTACGACGCCCCGCCCGCCTGGCCGGTCAAGCCGACCTCGAGCACATCCATACCGCGATCGGCAAGATTGCGCAGCTTCAGCTGCATTTCGCCGTCCAAGAGACAGACAAGGGCCGAAACCAACCCGCTGGCAACCTGCGCCATTGGCGCCGGCAAACCGCGCCCCAGCACACCGACATGCGTCTCGGCGATGGCTTCGAGTTGCGGATGGTCCATGCCTGGAGGAAGGTTCAGTACTCCATCCTCGAATGCTGGTTCTTTCGAGTCGTATCCGCCCTCGAGCAGGACCGACGTCACCGGATATTGTTCTTCGCGCAGGCGTCGACTCAGGGATTTATTTCCCCATAGCTCAGGACCGACATGCGATTTTCCCACAAGGACGACCATTTTGGCATCGGGCCGTTCGCCCAGTGCACCGGCGACCACAGTCGTCATGTGCTCCTCCCGTTCGAGCAGGGTGCGCCAGTCGATGCTGCGTGGGTTGCTGATGCTGAGATCGATCGGCACAATTTTTATTCCCTGTGCCGCGATGGCGAGGACCATTTTCCGATAGCTTCGGCCGATAGCGCCCAGACCATATCGACCGGGACCGCACGACACCCCCTCGAGGTCGACAGATTCACCGTTGTTCAGCGCATCGAATTTCGGATGAGCGAGCGCTTCGATGCCGAAATGTGTAACACCCTTGGCCTTTAATTCCGCTGCCAGGTCTGCCAGATACGCCCTGGTCCGGCTATTGCTGTGTTCTTCTCCGAGCAGTACCACTCGGGGTTGCCCCGGTCCGCCCAGCAGCGTGTTCCAGTCGACATCTGTCGAATTTCGGGACACCACATCATTCTGTGCACCGAGTCGCTCACCCGATTCAGGCGCGGCGGTGCCGGTGTTCGAACCATCACTCGGCAGGGACGAGGGCACCTGTTCACCAGTGGCATAGAACGTAGCTCCACCCACCTGGAATGCCCGACCGGTGGGGGCTCCGTCAGCGCCACTCGGTCTGTCCACTCCGCTGGTGTCGCCAGGACTGCCGGGTTTCGCATCTTCACCAACGGCAACCTCGCGTTCGACTTGCCGCGTAGTACTCAAAAGTCCGGCCAATTCCGGGTCTGTGACATCCCAGTCCACCCAAGCCGGATAATGGTCGGTCTCGGTATCTACGGTACCGCTGGCGGCGACACCGAATGTCTCAGCCGCTGCCCACAACTGATCCGGCGCGCCAACCGGGCGGCGCGGATGAGGCGGAACAGTTCTAGCGGCGGGATCGAGCGCGGCGACCATACCGAGCTTGTCGAAGACCTGCCCGTATACCAAGACCGGGTTATCTGTATTGGTGTCGCCGGCCCATATGCCTGGGCCTCGCAGCATCGCCGTAACAGTCCGGCCGATCTCTTTGGCAAATATCGCGCCTTCGCCACTCTCGTAGGTATATCGTTTTCCCGCTTCGTCTTTGAAGACGTGCAGCGGCATCGGCGAAACGTTCCCCACCGGGATGCCCGCAACTCTGACGACCTGCGCGAAGCGGGCGTACGGCTGCACCCGCTCGGCTCGGACTTTCAGTTCGAACTGCGGGGGAGGTAGTCGGTGCGATTCGGCATCCTGGATCGGGAGTCGGCTGAGCACCGCGATTCCCAATCGCTTGCTGGTATCCATATGCGACGGACTCATGTCGGTCTCATAGACATACCGGTAGCCGAGCATCGCGGCCAATTGTTGCGCGGTAGAGCCATCCGGGCCGATTTCGGTCTCCTGCAGACAGATAACATCGGCATCAATCCGCCGAAGCTGCTCGACAAAGTAGGGCAGATCGACCTCGCTATAGTCGAATGGCTTATTCGAGTCGTATGACAGTACCCGGCGACCGCCAGCGATGTTCCAGGTCACGACCCGAAGCGGCCGATGCGGGTCGGTCGGGTCAGCAGTGCGCCGCCCACCGACCAGTAGTCCATCTGCCGCCGACCGGGCTGAGCCCGCTTCCGGTAGCTGGCTGCCCGCAGTATGGATAGACCTACCGTCAGTCGATTCGTTTTCCACGGCCGCACCGGAGTCGGGCGCCGACAAAGCATGCTGTTCGTCATGTTCTCGCGACCGGCCGACAAAGAATTCGGGAGCGGGACCGTCCGTGGTGCCGCCCGGAAGCTCGAGAGGATGGCCGTTCCTGTCGAACGCCATTGCCCAAATTCCGCGCAACTCAGCCGGATCCGCTGTGTCCTCGAAGAGTCCGGAGAGCGCCTTGCCCGGGTCCTGCACCTCGATCCACCCGTTCGCACCGTTCTCGTCGGCCCGGTACACCAATCGGTAGACGTGACCGGCCACCCCGTACTCACCGAACTCACGATGGCCATCCACCACCAGCACCGACACTCCATCGCGTTGCCCTTCGAGCAATCCCGCCACCAACGCACGCAATCCCTCCTCGACATGCAGGTGCGCCCGATTCCGGTCGACGGGGAAATATTGCAATCGCCCTCCGGAGTCAACTGCGAAGTCCTTGACCCACATCCCGCCCAGACCGACCACTCGGGTCGTCACCACGCCCGCATTGCCGGTGTCCTGACGATGCAGTTTCAGCACCTGCGGTCCGCACTGATTGAGTTCATGCGCCGACAGGCTCGTCGCCACCGGAACACGCTCGGCCGTACCGTCTTTCGATGCGGGCGGCGCGGCACTCCCCCGGACAAACTCGCTCCCGGACCTCGGCTTGCGCCGCCACCACGCGCGGCGCTCCTGCGGCGATTGCTGCACGGCGACGACCGTGATGTCGTCGGTCTCGCCCGATTCGACCGCGCGGTCGACCACGTCGTTTGCGATCGCGCCCAGGTCGCCGGCGTGCCTACGAACGGCTCTGCCGAACTCCTCGGCGGTCGACATCGTCTTCACCGCACCATCGGTGCCCGCTATCACGACACCGCCGCGAGGCACCTCGAGCTGGCCGTTCTCGGCTCTCACCGGCGCGTCGATGCCATCCGACACCAGAACTGTGGTGACGTATTCCTCCGACGCTACGTGGTCGTTCGGTTCCGCCGGGAACGCCCGGCCGAGGGCGTATTCGATGATGTGTCGGCTCTTTTCCAGCCAGGGGAATTGTTGGATCGCTTGCGACTCGGTTGTGCCGAGTTCCTTCGCGAACCTCCGAATGTAGGAGTGGTCAGCGGTCCACCACATCGCGTGTCTACCGTCCGCGGATGCCCAGCCGACCCGGCTGTCTCCGACCCACCCGACGGTGAACCGGTCCGGTTCCGTCACCACCACCGCGACGGTGCACTGGGGCTTGTCCTCGGAGTCGGCGTATTCGGGCCGTCGTGCCAGGCTTTGTACCTTCTGATGGACGTGATGTAGCGCGTCGCGCAGCACCGCCTCCCGGCTCAGCGCGCGCTTGAACAGCGTTTGTGGCCAATTTTCTTTCAGGTAGGCACCGAGTTCGACCGCTGCTTCTCGTGCGGCGCGGTGGCCATCCGGTGCTCCGCCGACCCCGTCGAACACCGCGGCGACCACGACTGGTTTCCCCTCGCGGGTGAACTCCACAACCGTCATCGCGTCGTCGTTGCGATCGTGGTTCGTGCCCTTTTTGCTGACCCCGGCGGCCGACCGAGTGTCCCCGGCGAGACGCCCGGCCCGTTCGGGCTCGTCGAGTTCCTCGACCTGTGTGGATTGCCCGTCAACCAGCCCATGGTGCGGGCCGAACCCTGCGACCGCCGAGCGTGCACCGACCGCGAGATCCAGATCTCTGCCGATTGCGAAGTCGTCGGACGAACCGCGCCATCGCACAACACCATCCGAATCGGAAGCACCTCCGGCGACCGGATAACCCTTGTTGTCCAAGTACAACGCCAGGACGCCACGACCGTTCGAAACACTCTGCGCAGGAACGAAATCCGGCAGTACCTGTCCCTTCCCCGGATCTCGCAACTCGAAGCGCACAGTCCCGTTCGGCCCTACGCGACGAATCAGCCACCAGGCATGCCCCAGATTCCCCCGCCGACCCGACACCGCCGGCTCCAACACCACCACCGCCACGCCGTTGCCCCGACCGGGCTGCTCGACATCCAACGCTCGACCCAAGGCAGCCAACCGCCCTACCGCTTCCACCGTCCCCGTCAGATGCTGCGTTTGTCCCCCCAGTGCCCGCTCCAGTTCACTGATCAAAACCCCACTCAGACCGGCTGTGCCCAATCGGCGAATATCATCGCGACCGAAGACGTCGGCCACATCGTCAACCACCATCGGCCCGCACTGGTTGTACTTATGGCCTCGACCGTCCGCCGGCCGCTGGTAGGCCACTGTCCCATCACCGGATACCCTCTCGTCGCCCTCCACCTCCCCGAGAGCATTCCGGCCGGCAAGAACACCGCCCGTCGCGACAGCACCCGTAGCCGACCGGCCCGTGGCATCCGCCGACGCGCGCGAACGCGTCGGCGCAGGCTCGCTACGATGCCCCTCGTCGGTTGGTATCGACGAGGGCGGATCCGACACCCCCGACTCATCGTGGAAAGCGGTGACCGCGACCCGCCAGCCGAGCATGGGCGCCTCGCTGAAACCGGCCTCCATCGCCCAATCGCGCAGCGTGGGCTCACCACGGTCGCCGGGCCCGAGCAGGACCACCTCGGTGTTTTCGCGGATGCCAGAATCCGGGCCGAGGTCGACGAGGATGAAGTCGCGCCCTTGTCCGACGACTTCATAGCGATCACCCTCGATCCATACCTGGTATGTTCCTGGCCGGGGCAATTGAAGATCGCCGTACCCGATCGTAATTCGTGCGATCGTGGTGTCCCGCGATGCGATCCAGGCATGTCGGGAGCCGACGCCGGCCCCTTCGGATACAGCCATCACATGAGCGACTCGGCTGTGGACCCGTAGCACCTGTCGCAAATCAGGATCCGGCCCGAGATCCGAGGGCATGCCATACAGCGCGATGCCAGTGCGAACCATCGTGAAGAGCCGGTCCGCCGGGACGTCGAGGGCGGCACTCGCCCACAGATGCTGCAATTCCGGCGTCAAACCGGACGCGACAAGAAGTTCGACCGCCGCGCTGAACCGGCGATATTGCGTCTCCCATCGCTCCTCCACATGGTCTACATGCGACATCACACCCTCGAACTCGATCCAGCCGTGATCGATCAAGTGCCGCAGCTCTCGGATGAAATCGGCCAACCGATCCGGGGAGACGCCTTCGCGGTTCAGGCCGGTGTTCACCGCCAGATGCACCTTCGCCGGCCTGCCGACCGCCTTCGCCGCGGCCGCTACCGCGCGGAGCACTGTCAGCGACGACACCGCGACCGACACATCCGCACCGATAGCGGCGACGAAGTCGGAGTAAGGATGGGTTTGCCAGGCCAGCAGTCTGGTCGTGACGCCCGAGGCACGCAACTTGAGCGTTTCGTCGATCAGCGCGGCTCCGATGAAGTCCACCCCCGCCCGCGCACCAGCCAGCGCGATGACCTCGGAACCATTGCCGTACGCATCCGCCTTCAGCACCAACATGATCCGAGGCTCCACGAGAGGCAGATCCGTCTGGCGTACCTTGTCGCTGATTCGCTGCCTGGTGACCGCCAGGTTGTTCGCCAAAGCGTCGGTATCGGCTGACGCCCATGCCGAGGCCAGACGCGGGTCGAAGGTGCTCCGGTCGAAGATCTCCGGAGCCACCAGAGCGATCCCGTCGTGGCTGGCCACCCTGGTCCGACCGGGCGGCGTATTCAGCAACTGTTCGACCGGAACTCCCAGTGCACCGGACCATTGATCGAGTGTGAGTTCGCCGTCGGCTCCTGGCCCCGCCAGTACGGCGACGTCACCGAAGTCGACTTCGGCTCCCGGTGGGATCTCGACGGGAAATGCGTCCATACTCACGGGGCCGGCCACGCGTAGACGAACCCCATTCACCGATACGTAGAGATCTTTGGCCGACCGACCCCATTCGTACGGCATGCGGTCGGCGTATCCGCCTCCGATCCACGCGATCCGCCGAGGACGGTCAACCGGCACACCGTCATAGCCGACGCCTTCCCCGGCCGGTACGTCCTGGATATGGATGGCGCGTGACCACCACGTCACCGCGTGCTGCAACACGAGGCCGGGAAACTCCACGGGCAGGTGCCCGTATAACGGCGCACCGAACCGGGCCGCGCTGGCCGAACCCAGTTCCGGTCGTAGGGCCAGTGCGGCTCCCGCGATGTGGAAGATTCCGTGACCCTCGAGGTCGTCGTACCCGCGTGTCGTCTGCTGTACCTCGTAGAAGCGACGGGCCTGGATGTCATTCATCGGGTGCCAGGGATCGTCGTCGTGGGCGAGTTCGGTGAAGACCGAGCACAGTTCGACTGTTCCCGCCGCGACGTGTCCGCTGACGGCACTCACCATCGTCGTGTACTGCGACAACGGCACCCCACCGGTGTGTTTACCGGTGTCCACTTCTACTGCCACCTTCGCGGTGGCATCGAGCAGTTGGGCGGTCGCCGCCACCTGCTGAAGTTGCTCGATCGAGGAAACGCCGATGGTCAGATCCCCCTCGATCGCAGCCCTCGCGATATGTTCGTCGATCGCAAGCCCGGTTACCGTGATCGGCAACGTTTCCCCCGCGCTACGCAGTTGCAGTGCGACCTGGAGCGATGCGTGCAGTTCATGCACTCCGCCTTCGCGCATGGCACGTGCCGATTCCACCGGCGCGACGTCCCATACCTCCCCGATGACCCGCTCGCGCCGTTGAGCCAACACCACCGCATTGGCCCGAACAGCCGCGCCTTGCAAACTCAAAACCGACTGTGGCCGCGTGCCATACACGGCGTCGACCGCGACTCGGTTGTGCTGGGTTCGCAGTATCCACTCGGTCGATCGCCTCGCCAGATCCTCGTCGCGTTCTGCCAGTACCCGCATGCGGTGATCCGAGCCGGGATCAGCAGGCCGGATGCGAAGTTCGGCAGCCAACGCCGCCAGCTTCCTGCCCAAGACCTGCACCCTCTCGGACTCCCCGAGAGATGCTGCCGCGTCGAGCTTTTCGACAACGACGCGCAGCTGACCGTATTCGTAGATCCAGGGAACCCGTGGTTCGTTGTACTGGTCGATGAACTGGTCCAACGCACCCTTGACAGCGCGCGACACATCCTCCGGATGCGTTCTGGGCGAGACCGAGACGCGGTAGCGCTTGCCGAAGTCATGACCCCAGCACGCGACCAGGTTGGAACGGACTTTGTGCGCTTCGACATAGAAATATAGGGTCGAGCCCTCGCGGTCCGTGAATTCGAAGTGGTCGTGTACCCAACGCATATGGCTGGTGGCGATCAGCGAAAGGTCCGTTTCGATGAGATGAAGCAGCTCGTCGTGAGCCAAATCGGGCAGGGCGGCGGGGCGGGCTCGGCCGTGGAAGTCGCCGACGTTGCGCACCTCGATGTCATAGGGGTAATCCGTTTCATCGAGGATCGACGGGGTCACCTCGGTATGTTCGAACCCGAACTTCGACTGCCAGTACGCGACACGTTCCGCCAGCAACGCGTCATGTCTGGCCAGCAAGGTCGGCCAGGTGAACGACTGCGACCCCGAGAACTTCCGGCCCAACTCCGAAACCACATGCGCCAAGTCCATACGAAGGTTTGCTACCGACTCTGTGCCGGAACCTGCCATCGCTCGGTCGAGTTTTCCTACCAAGACGCCCAATTGCGCAAACCGGCCGGCGATCGTATAAGTCATGCGCGCCCCGGGCCCGCCGATCGAGTTGACCGGTCCGATAGCGCGCTGCCGCCAGTGCCGGATCTGACCCAACGCATCCGCAACGGCGAGCGAGGCATGCCCTATCAGCGTGCTTGGCGAGACGAACACATGGTAGACATCGTTGACGAAGTCGCTTTGATGAATCTTGGCGGCCACTCCCGAAATCGGTTCCGGACTGGTCCAGACCACCAGCTCGACGCGATGGTTGTCGCCATCGAGGAACGTGAACCTGGCGGTGGTGGCATCCCAGAACCCGTAGCCACGAGTGATCAAGCCGCTGTCGGCGTCGACCTGACGCAGCAGTTCGGCGTGGGTGAGCGCCGAATCCGAGCCGGGCGAATCGCGACGGAATTGGTCCAGTAGGGCAACCTCGAGTCGTTCGGGGGAATAACGGTAGAAGTCCTTGGTTTCACGCCACAGCCGTTCGAGCCGCGCGATCTTCGACTTCGCGAGTTGGGACCAGAACCGACCGTCTCGTTCGGGTGTCAACGAGGGCATGAGTTCGCGAAGCCGATCAGCTGGGCGAGACCTGGGATCCCAGGCGTTCAGTAACTTCATACGCGTAGCGGCGTGGGGTTCATTCGGATGCAGACCGAGATCAGTGATCAACCCTTCGAGGGCACGCTGCGACTCGGGCAGGTGATCGGCACCACCCCGGCCGATTCTTCCGACCACATATCGCAATTCCGCGAATTTACGGATCATATCCACGGATATCGACATGGGGTATTCCAGGCTCCCCCTGGTCGGCACGGCGTGCTGCTGGCCATTCACACGGATGGCCTCCACGTGCCCCGCGATGCTGCGACCAATGTGAATATCCGCCGCCTCCGCCCGCAACGCGGACGTGGCGACGTACAGGATGTGACGGCCACCGGAAATGTCGATCTCCGGTTGGACGGCAGCGGCGGCGGGATCCGGGTCCAAGCGCAGCCCGATCGTGCCGACCCTGCCGTCGAAAAGGCGATAGGTGAATGCCTTTTCCCGGGGATCCCAGGACGCATGGTGGCTGATCAGTTCCTGGTCGGACTCGACGAGGCGACCGAGTCGATCGAGTTCTGGGGAAGGATCAGTGTCGATCTCATCTCTTCGCGTCGGCGCGGCCACATGCATGGCCTGATGCACCTTTGGCTGGGTTTCACCAGCTTGCTCGGGTTCGTCGCGATCCGCCGAGTCAGATCGGCCGAATACCGTACGCAGCACGCTACTGGCCAGCGCTGCCAGTCGCTCGACATCATCAGACGCGATCCCCAGCCGTGCTGCTGTCTGCTCGACGGTGAACTCATCGATCAAGTGGAGCACCACCACACGCGCGGCCAGGTCCGGGTCTGGCAGGTCCGCGTGGCGGACTGCCCTGATCCAGTCTCCGATCGCCTGGTAACCGGTCGGGTGTGGGACCGTTTCGCCGAAATCGTACGCGAGCCGGAGGTCGAAATGCACCACAGCTGACCACAGAACATCGTCGGGAATGCCGAGAGCCACGCCGAAAGCTCGCAGATAATCCGCAGTAACGCGACCAGACGCCTCCGCGGCGGATACGGTGTCACGATCTCGGAATATGAGGTCGGCGAGTTCCAGTTGGCTCAACCCGCGGTCCAATCGGAATGCCTCGAACCAAGAACCCAACGACTCGCTGAACTCGACCGCAAGCCGGGGTTCGAACCGCACCACGGCAGCCTGCAGCAGACCACGGGAAATGCCGAGGGGAGTGCCGACGGCCCGTAGATAGGCAGCGGTGACTTCACCATCCTCCGCGCGTCGCACGGTAGACCGGTTTCGGCCTATGGCGTTGGCGAGTTGTTGCTGAGTCAGTCCGCGGGACTGCCGGGCCGCATGCAGCCAAGCGCCGATCGATTGATATTCGGGGGCCGTCGGGTTGGGCGCCGATTCGCTGAGACGGGACGCGAGACGGGGATCGAAACGCTCAACTGCCGACAACACCACACCGTCGGGAACACCTAACACAACACCGATAGCATGCAGATAACCAACGGGAACACGACCGCCCGCCTCCGCGCGGGACACGGTCGCCGGGCTCAGCCCTATCCGGGCAGCAAGTTCCGTTTGAGTCAAATTGCGGTGCAACCGGAACGCTTTGAGCCAGGCTCCCAACGAATCACTGAAATGAGCTGCAAGACTGGGCTCGAAACGCATTACGGCCGACAAGACAACACCATCGGGAACATCCATCACAGCACCGAAGGCACGCAGGTAGTCAGCAGAAACATGACCACCCGCCTCTACATCGAAAACCTCGTCGTAGGTCAGGCCCATGCGAGTGGCGAGGTCCCCGCGATGCAGTCTGTAAGCTGCTCGGTAAGCTCTGAGCCAGGCGCCAATAGACTCATATCTGGATTCGGTTGGGTTGGGTGCCCCTGCGATGTAAGCGCGCAATAATCTAGGCTCGAACCTACCGACGGCCGATTTCATAATCTCGTCGGGAACTTTGAGGGCGGCACCGAAAGCCCACAGGTAGCCGACAGTGACTCGACCACTCGACTCCGCATCGGACACGGCGGCCTGGCTTCTTTTCATCAACTCGGCAAGTTTCTGCTGACTCGGTCCGTAGTGCGATCTCAGATGCTCGAGCCAGACGCCCATCGATTCGCTGAAATCGACCAAGAACTCCGGCTTGAAACGCACGACGGCCGACAACAATACATCATCTGAAATTGCAAGAGCTACACCGAATTCACGTAGATAAGCAGTAGTTATGCCGTCAGATTTCTCCGCCATCATTACTTCCGCATGGCTTCTTCCGATGAGTTCGGCAACGTCATGTATACCCAACCCACGGTGCGATCGGAATGCCTCGAGCCAAGCTCCCAGCGATCCACTTAAATCGGCTGCGAGCTCAGATTTGAAACCCGCCACAGCTGGAATCAAAATTTCATCGGAAATTTCAAGAGTCACGCCGAATGCACGCAGATAATCAGCGGTGACACGAACAGATTTCTCCGCCTCGTACACAGTGCGTCCGTTCCATGCCATGCGTCCAGCGAGGTCGTTCAGGCTCAGTCCACGATCTAGCCGGAATGCTTCGAGCCAAGCGCCGAGCGATATGCTGAGATGAACCAAGAGCTCAGGATTGAAGCGCGCCACAGCCGACAGCAAAACATCATCGGAAATTCCGAGAGCCACACCGAACGCACGCAGATAATCAGCGGTGACACGAACAGGCGCCTCGGCGTCGTATACGCGGCTACGTCCCATTAGTCCTGCGATGTCTTCCTCGCCCATTCTGTAATGCAATTTAATGGCCTCGATCCAGCTGCCCAGCGATTCGCTGAAATCGACCAAGAGCGCGGGCTCGAAACGCACCACAGCCAACCACAGAACATCACCGGGAATACCGAGAGCCACACCAAAAGCCCGCAAGTAGTCAGCGGTGACACGACCGGACGTTTCCGCCTTCAATACCCCGGTATGGCTACGCTCCATGCGTTCGGCGAGATCCCGCGCGCTCAACCCACCGTGCCGGCGCATGGCCGCGAGCCAGGCGCCGATCGACTCGTATCCGGGATCGTTCGGGTCGGGAATCGGTCCACTGGACTCGACGCCGGCGACAGCGGGCATCCAGTCCTTGTGGGAGATGGCATCTGGCGGGCGTTCGGTCGGCAAAGACTTCCAGTAATCCTCGACCACAGTGCGCGGCTTCGCACCGTCGACCTGCACATCGACGATCTGCGTGACAATCGGATCCGACGGTCTGCCATCGACCTCCAACCGAACCGCACGAACAGCTTGAACCGACCCGGCACGAGACGGATCGAACCGAAACGGCCGCTCATAACCAGCCGGATCGACAACGAGCAGCGTGCCTTTCCAATTGACCACCAAGTAGGTATGCGCCGAATCGGCACCCAACTTGTCCATCACCACCACGGCACGACCGTGATATTTCCTACCCTGCGCTACAGTCACCGACCCGGATTCGCCGTCACGCAAACCCAACAAAAAATGCTGCACCCACCGATGACCCACCTCCCCACCAAGCCGATCCTCCCCATGCCCACCGAGCACAGTCGACCACGCGATCGGATCGACTTCCTGCTCACCCGGCATAACCCGAGGGATCCCCCTGTCCCACTCATTGCCCAACACCGACTGAAAATCGCGCAACCGCAACGCCGCCACCACCGCACACGCCGCACCATCCAGCTTCGATGGCATTACCCGCCGCGCCGGCGCAGTCACCCCCTCCACAACCGCGGCATCCAACAGCCGCACCAATTCCGAACTGCCAGCCTGATCGAACACCGCGGCCGCTTCACGCAACTCGGCAACAGTCGCAACATCACCAGCCCGCTCGGCCTGCCACAACGCCACCTCCACCCCCTGCCGACGCAACAACCCAGGCAAATCGAACCCTCGCCGACGCATGCCGTCGAACGCTGTGACCTGAGTGCGCGTCGACGACCACGGCGTCGCGGCCGCGGCAGCGGAATCACCCGTCGGACGCCACGCCCGCCACGGCGTCGTAGACGCGTACTTTCCTCGGGTCGGTCGACGTGACCCTGGTGACGGGCGTCGCTGGTGGTGCTCGGGCGCGTGCGACCACGGCGTCGTACCTACAGTGGTGTCGACCTCGTTGCCGCCGGATGCGACGGTTGTCGCGCCGGATTCGGCTTCCAGGTAGTCGGTGGTCGTGGTGTGTCGCGGCAGGTGTTCCATCGCTGGCGGTGACGCCATGCCGCCGGGTCGCGGGGAATCCGAAGGGGCGCGCGGCGCTGTTTCCGTTGCGGCTGTGGTGGAAGCAGCGAGGCCTGGATCGGTTGGCTCCACGTCGATGCTGCCGGGCCCGCCCGCCGAGTCCGGATAGTGCGGCATACGGTGCCATAGTGCGCCAGGCTGTAGAGCCGCGAGGTCACGCATCGCGATCTCGCGCTGCGCCTGTTGCAGCAGCTCTGTCGTGGGTGGCGGCTGGCGCAGCAAAGCGGCGACGTCGGCATCGACAGCACTGGTGTCAGGGCTGCCGGGGGTCTGGCGAGCGTGGTCGATGGACGCAGGATCGGACGTGGCATCGGTCGCGAACTGCGCGGACAGCTGTAGCGGCTCGAAGCTGCCACTGTGGCCCGTGACGCGCTCGCCGGCCTGGTCTCGATCGTGGTGGCCCGCGGGCGTGGACTCGGACGTGGCCGTTGCCTGAGGCTTGGTTTGCTCTGAGACGAAAGCTGTTGGCTCGATGGAGCCGGAGGAGCTGAGTCCATCGACCAAGGCAGCGATATTGGTGGGCACGAATAGGGACTTCAACCGGTGCAGTGATTGTTGCTGGAGCGCTGGCACCATGTCGAGGACCTCGTTGGCGGCATGGTCGAGAGCGGCTTGGTGCTGGTCGCTGGGGTCAATTCGGTATGCGGTCGCGGCGTCGCGGTACTGGGTGATGACCAGCTGTGCGTGCGGGTGTCCGGACCGGTCGAACAGGGCGTCGTCGACCGCGATGTACTCGTATACGCGGCCACGTTGGCCGTTACGAGCGACACGGTTGCGCGCCTGCATGTCGACGTCTTGGGATATGGCCGAACTGCCGAAGAGGTGCGCGACAATACCGCCTGCCTGGGAGATTTCGTCGTGAACCTTGTAGTCATTGCCGCGACCACCCTGCATATTGATGAGGGTGATCTTTCCCAACGTGCCAGCGTCCTCCACAATCCCGTGCAGCCGTTCCTCCCAGTCGGCACCCTGATCGAGAATCCATTTCGCGTCTACGACCTCGATCGACTCGTCAGGGACGCGAGTGCGGAGTTCCGCGGCGATACCGGCGACATCGCTGTTGCGATGCGTCAACACCAACTGCGGCAGACCTTCCTTGCGTGACACATCCAGGATGTTGTCGATCAGAGCGGTCCGCTTCTCATGCTGACTTTCCGTGACGATCGTGCCGCCGTGCTCCAGTCGATGTTGCTTGGTGCGCGGGATCGCGACAGCGTCACCGGTGCCGTAAACCGTCGAGATCGCCTCGGCGGTATTCATGACGGTGCCGGAGGTACCAGTGAGCGATTCGACGTGTCGCCGCAGTACCTCGCCGAGAGTCGTACTCTTCGATGTTTCCGAATTGCCGTGGATGACGACAGTGTGCTCGCGTCCGGCAGCGTCATATCTCTTCGCCATCGCCGCTTCGATCGCGGGTGCGATATCGTGCCATCGGCTTTCGGTCGCTGTGCGCGGATCGCGCATCACCTTGTGCGAAACCTGATCGATGATGACCGGGCGACCCTCGTGCATCACGAAGTGATCACCCTCGACGAAGTCACCCAACGCAACCGCCGCAGCGGCATTGATCCGCTTCACGTCGTCGTCGCTCAACTCGCCTTCCCACAATCGGCGTACGTTCGCCAATGCCTCATCGGTCAATCGGGCTGGTAAACGCGGCAACGCCGGGTGGCGACCGAAGTCGTGGTCGGTCAATGTGGTCGCCGCCAAAGCGTCGTCGACGAAATCACGGGCAGCGACGATCGCGCGCGCTGTCTGCGTGCTGGCCGGGCGTACCGCGCCGTCACTGATCACATAAGTCGGACTCATATAGAACAACGCCGCGTCGATCTCATCGACCGTCGCCATCACGAACGCGATGCCATCCAAATGACCACGCAGTTCAGCGAAACCGAGCGCGTCCTGCGTAGCGATATAGACGGTCGGCTCCCCAGACTGCGGCGGCGGCACCGGACGGTCCGGATCTATTCGCACGAACCTCACACCGGAATCACCGAATATCGCGTTGTACTCGACGAAGGCCTCGTAAGCCAGCGGATCAGAACTGGTGACCAACAGCGTCGGACCGCGATGCACCGCCGTCCACACGTTGTGCACCGCCGCGGTCAACGTCTTACCGCTGCCCGGGGCCATCTCGGGTATCAACCCCTCTCGCATAGCGAGCACACCCATCAACTGCTCGCGATACAACAACTTGCCCGAATGACGTCGAACGGTCTCGATCGCCGCTAGCAACGAATCATGCTCGTCGCCGTGCAGCAAACCGAACTTCAACACCTCGTCAGGCACGTCATCAAGCCGCATCATCTCCGGCACGAACTCACTGGAACGGGCGTGATACTCGACCAGAATCTCCTGAGCAGCGTCATACAACCCGCGCTGAATACTGGTGAACTCCTCACCATTCAACTCCCCGACACCGATCATGCGGCCCGCGACACCATCACCACCACCGACCTGCCGATCCCCGTCAGCAGTGGAACCCACCGCGGCCATCTCCTGCGACTCGGACCCCTCACCATCCGACAACCCAACCGACCCGGGCATCGTGTCAGCACTCACCACGCGATCGTCGCGCGAACCCGACACCGTTGGCGAGCGCGGCCGGACGTCCGGGACCTGGTCCCCCGCGGTCGCGCCGGAGACTGCCGCGCCGCCAACTGTCGCGGGGTGGGCTGCGGGCGAGTTCGCTTCGGAAGGCGTCGCCGAAGCGCGCCGATCGGTCATCGAGTCCGCGGTCAGACGGACGACCTCGGGAGCGATGACCTTGGAAACACCGACCTCGGCCGCGGGCCGACCAGGGCGAACGCCACCCTCCTGCCCGACGCGATCACCGATGACCTCCGCCGGGCCGGACGGCGCGAGCTTCGCCCCGTTGGCAGTCTGGCTGCCATCAGGTCGGGCGGTCCCGACTGGTCCGTTGGTTCGGGGGGTGACTTCGGTGGGCTGTGACGCGACGGCAGCGGTAGCGTCCGCGATGAGTTCGGGCCGCCGCGGCTCGACCTGCACACCGCCCTCGGTGTCACCGATGCGCGGGATGCCCCCGTCAGGATGCGGTGCAGGCAAGTCCGGGACACCAGCAGGCGCATCAATCCCGGAACTCGTTGCGGTGGTGCGACTTTGCGACGGTCCAGCCGAGTCCGTCGGCACAACATCAGTACCGGGGCGGGTTGCGGGCGCGACCTCCGCGACGGCGGGCACCACGGTGGCGGGTTTCTGAGCATGCGCGGCCTCGTCCGAAACTTCGCCGGGCCCGCTCACTACAGCTCCGGCCGTCACCTCGGGCACCGTCGCCGCCCGAAGCTGACGCGTGGCAGCGCGCTGGGCGACGACAGCGTCCTCCCATACCCGTTTGCTCGCCGACGAGGCCGCGATGAGATCGGCACGATATGAATCCGCAGCCGCTACCTTGTCGAGATCGCCGAGTTCATCTGGTTCGGAAATCGAGTGGTCGGGGCGAAAGGCATGTACCGCACCGCCGATCATCGAGCCCGACATGCCACCTGCCGCGGCGCTGACCAGGTAGTTCAACGAAAACTCCTGCTGCGACACAACGGTCGCCGCGACGAGACCCGCCACACCGCCTGCTGCTCCAGCCGCACCGATCACCGCTAATACTTCGCCGCCGCGAGCGGTCTTTTGTAGCCACTTCTTCGGAAGCTGCGCCACATAGCGCTGATCAATGCGGTTCAGCACCGGCATTAGGCGTTCCGCCGCCTTCTGTCCAGCGACTCCACCGACTCCACCGGCGATGATGCTCGTTGCCAGAGATTTGCGATCGATTTCTTGCCGGTCCCCGTTGTCGATCTGGTACAACTGTGCCACCAAGTTCGGCAGAGCGCCCTGCGCCGCACCACCCAGCACTACCAAATGCAGGCCGCGACCACCCAACTTGGCGATCAGCCACTCGATCGCCTCCCGCACCGCAACCCGTGCCGCGGCGAAGGCTCTCAAGTCCGCCGCCGCCGCACCCGGCGGGAACAGCACCGCTATTCCCACCTGCGCCACGAGTTGGCTGAGCGCGGTGATAATGACGACCTTGGTTAACTCGGCGTCATCCGTTGCTTTCTCGACGTGCGACGCCAGCTTGCCCAATCCTGCGGTCAGCCCACCCCACGCCAGCAGGATCCCTCGGCCGGACTGTACTGCGCCAGTGATCGCCTCGCTCTCGCCGGACAACCTCAGCTGGGCCAACAGATTGTCGAAATTCGACGACGCGCGTTCGGACGCCCGCATCGCCTGCAGCAGGTGCGCTTGTAACGCACGCATGAGATCTTCGTCCAGGAGCGGGAACTTCTCGCCCGCCGCGGCGGCCACTGCCCATTGCGGAATATCCGGCGGAATCTCGATGGTCATAGTCCGCGACCCGACTCCACCGGCAAGACGACCGCCTCGCCGTCAACGCCAACTACCACAACCCGGTAGCCGGAGTGGGCGAACAAAGCCGCTGCTTCGGCGGCCTGGTGTGGCTCCTCCGCGGCGGTCTGGACGACGACATCTAGGCTTCGCTCCACCGCATACCTGATCGCCATCACCGTCCACAGCAGAGTGTCGTGGAGCACCCCGGCATTCACTGACACGGCGGCATGCGGGTGATAAGCCGCGAACAAATCGGGATCGACTGCCGCGCAGTCGCGCTCGACGGCGAGGCGCAAGGCGGAACGTTGACGCGCCGAGGATCGGCATAGCAACAGTGCACTCGGCTCGTCACGAGGGTCGTTCTCGGCAAAAATCTCCGGAACGATATCGTGGTCGAAAATTGCGATGAGAGCATCTGATTCGAGCGTTTCGGGCGGATGGTGTTCCGATACTAGGCTGGTGATCGGTACCGCGCCGACAATCGGGTCGAGATCGTCCGAATCGAAATGATCGGCATCGAGCGTGGCCATCCGCGCCAGCAAGGTCCGTCGTCGGTCGCGGTGCTGATCGGCCGATTCGATATCCGGCGGATCCTCCCCAGCCGCCTGCCATGCCACCAGCGAACAGTGCGCCATCCCAGTCAGCACCCGTCGTAGCGCCTCGTGATATGACGGAAGCGAGTCGGGCAGCGAGGCCATTTCCGCCAGGAAGGTACCCCGCGCCTTGGTGATCAGACTCTGATCAGTACGGACACGGTGAAAAGCGATATCAATCAGGGCCTGTTCGGTGTCCGGCCCGAATCCGCTGTCGAGCGGGAGGTCACAACTGCCGAGTGCCGACTCCAGCGCATCGGCGAATACGTTGCGCAACGTCCTGCGCGAAAGTCCCCCGGACATCACCGTGCTCAACTTCCCTATATCGCTACCTGGCGGATGCACTCGCGCCGGCCTGCCGTCCAGACAACTGACGACGGGGATGCCCACTCCGGACGGACGCCTCACCGCTGTCGAAAGTCAGAGGTGACTCACCTCCCGGGCAGTCTCCACAAGCAGGTGGTGCAGCACCTGTGCGGGCGCTGAGGCCGAAGTGCTGTGCAGATGCACCTCGGTGAATGCCTCGGCGAGGCATCGTCCAGGATGCAGACGCCGACCGTAGAAGGCGTAACCGCTCAACGCGCTACGCCATTCGCGGTAGGAATCGAGTACCGTGCGCAAACCGTCCCGGTTCCCGATCGACGGCAGGAAGTGCGCCAACAGCGCACTCTGCGCCCGGCGGCGAGCTCGGAAACCACCTGCCACATCAAGGGCGCGGGCCAACTCACGGACAATCGTCGAATACACCGGCCGCTCTTCGGATCCGGAGACCAGCTCTCGGGACTCGACAGCCAGACGTACCCGACGCGCCAGGCCGAGCGGATCGCGCGCAACCGTGCTGGCCAGCACAATTCGCGCCGTGTAAGGGCGCGGGCCGTCCGGTGCGGGCGTCCAATTCCACGTCGCGGTGGATACCTCGTCCGCCCGCAGTTCGCAGATCGCGACCCCGCGAAGATCGATTGCCGGATACCTGGGCAGCACGTCGTCGAGCGCGGCGGCGAACTCGACAATGACGTCGTCCTCGATATCCGGGTCGTCGAACCCTGAGACCTCGATTCCGTAACGCTCGATCACAGACCGGGTGATCGCTGATCTGTCCTTGTCCGGCTTCGGCCGTGACGCCATAGCCGGACTCGCCGAGTCACGCTTGGTGTTGCCGGATCCGCGCGGCGGCGGATCGGCGTCTCCAGCTGGCACGCTCGGTCGCTGCTGCGGAAATCCGGGTTCGAGCCCGCGAGGCCTCGTCGGTGATACGGTCGCTCCAGAGCCTACAGGTGCGGCAGCCGCTGTCGATCGTGCACCGGACCGATCGTGTCCTGCGGTGATCTGGCCCCGACGCTGCGAAGCCGGCCGCTGTGATTGCGGGACACGGTCCTGCGACTGCGGCTGGCCGATCGGTGACTTCAGCTGAGAGGGCGACGGCGATCGAGCGGGTGGCGACGACGACCGAGCGGGTGGCGACGACGATTGAGCGGGTGGCGACAGCGGCTGTCGGGCCGACGGCGGCAGGGCGACTTGCGCCGTCGGTGTTGGCTGACCGGCTGATGCAGTTGGGGAAGAAGGGAAGGCTGGCTGCGCGGGAACAACCTTCGCAGCATGATCGCCAGCGAGCGGTGTCGGCGCCGCGACGCCGGGCGAGGCCGGAGTCATGGTGGCCCTTGCCGAGTTCGAGGCCGAGCCGACGAATGGCATAGCGTCCATCGAAGTCTCGACTCCGCGCACGGAGTTCCCCAGACTATGGTCTTGGACAGCAATGTTGTTCGCGAATCCAGCCAAGTTCTCGCCATGCATTTGCACGTTCTGCACCGTGAGGTGTAATCCGTTGAGCAACTGGTCAAGAGCAGGCAGATATGTCTCGGCGAAAGTGCGGCCGGGTTTGTCATCGCCCCATGGCGCGCCCAGCGAGTCGAGGCCGACTTTCAGCTGCTGTAACCACCCCATCGCTTCGTCTGCCAGCACCGCATATTCTTTGGCCAGCCTCGCCAACTCAGCGAGGTCGACAACCAGCCGATCCGCCATGAGTTCACCTCCTGGCGACAGCTCGCACCATCGATCTCTCGACGCAGAACGACGGTGCGGGTGCTAACGGCCGACGACGTCGCGCGCAAGGGACGAGCGCAGACGTACGCGATGGTGCCCTCGTCGCGTGAAGCAGACCAGCAGACGGCCGATCGCGCACCTCCTCGAGATCTACTGCGATCAGCTGGTGCCAGCGTGGCAGTGGCGACTTCGCGATATCTGCGATACCCGTCAGGCGACGGCAACACACAGTGATGACCACGAGCCAAGTGTTTCATGCCTGACGATCAAGCGGTATGGGGGAAAAACCTACTTGCCGAGAAGTGACCTGCGGTCAGACCGAGCTTTCCCTGATTATCCGGATCAGCGATGTGGTAGGGATTTTGTCGCTGGCGGTGGTCAGGGAGTCCGACTGGACCGACTAGCGTCGGTCATCCTCGCCGAGTAGCGCCGACCCGTCGCCGGTGAGCTGGTCCCACCCTTGCCGTCGACCGGTCACGATTAGCAGAAGCGAGACGACCGGGCCGGCAATGACCGATCCTTCGCCCGCGGTCCAGTCGGTGTCGGTGGCGACGAGTCGGTAACCGGTGAACTTCTTGCGGGCGTGGAATGGGGCACCCATCGTCCAGATTCGATCGATCGCCATCCGCGCCGCGGGGATCGGCATGTCCCGTGTGATGCCGAGTGAAAGCGCGATGTCTTGGCCGTGCGCCAATAGATCCGTCAGCCGATCGGCTGGTGTCGTGCCGATGACGGTGATCCTGGCATCGATAGAGCGAACGACATGCCGCTGCCCCGCACACGATCGGACACCGTACACACCACACCACAGGGCAAGGAAGCCGACATCGTCATCCGTTGCCGATGAAATTGAGCTGACCCAGCTGCCGTGACCTACGACAGTCGGAGGTGGGTCGGTGTGTCACCGAAGTTGGGCCACGTCGTCAGTCACCGGATGCCAGTCCGGCGTTGCCGTCTGAATGCAGTCGAACTGAGCAGCAATGAGTTTCGCAAGCTCGCATCATGCCGGGCGGGACCGGGCGGGAAAACTGTGAAAGTCGGAGTGCCATAGCCGAGTTGGGCTCGGATTGGCAGTCTCGGTCACGACCTGAGCGGCGTACGTACCGCGCGGAGCGGCCTCCGAGAGCAAGAAAACTTCGTCACCGCGGCACTGTAGTTCGCCCCCAGGCGTATTCCATGCGTCGTCGCCGCGCTACTGGGTAAGTAGGCGTATTCCTCGGCCGCCAACCGGGCCTTGTCACGGCGCAAACGTATCCGTACCGTCATCCCGAACGCTCCGATCAGACCGACCGCCAACCGTAAACGTAGAGGTCACCGTAGCGGCCGAGCGCCGGACTCGACCGAGAGACCTACAAGCGGCGCAATGTCACGAGCGCGCCTCCAACAATGCCAAACACTGGCGCGCGGTCGCCACACGGTATGACAAGTTGGCCATCACTAACCGCGCCGGAGCCGTCCTGGCCCTCGCCTCGAGATTCCCACGAAGACGCTCGCGGTTTGGGCCTCCGCCGGGCGCGGCCCCAGATACGCACGAATAGGGCGATCCCGAAGATATCGGTTGAGCGACCTACTCGAATGGGAACAGCGCCAACTCGACAAGACTGGGCGGCCCCAGGCCGACGAGCCGACCGATCGGGCACAACACCCTCGCTGTCGAAAACCGTGCGCCGCTTCGTCGTTCCGCCAATGCCGAGCAGTTGCTGGTCTGCAACGGTACCGAGTCGAAGGGGTGCGTTGATCGGACACCAGAGGTTCATGACCGGGCCGGTGACAGGTGCAGTCGCTGACCGAGCCCGGAGTTATTCCGGTGAATCGGTACGCAGTCGGCCGAAACGGTCCACCGCCGGTGCCGGTGGCCCCTGATCGGGTCGACGATGGTCGGTATCGCCGGCCCCGACCCGGTTGGCGCGCTCAGCTAGCGCTGTAAGGCCCAGGTGGGCGTCGGCTGTGTAGCACACGATTTTGCCCTTGTGATTCTTGGAGCGGCCGAGTATTCCAGCGTCGGCTAGCTCGGTCAGGGCACGGTGGGCGGCGACAGCCGAGACGCCATACCGAGTGGCGGCCGATTCTGTGGTGAGTACGGGGTGTGTGGACAAGTCCGTGAGGATCTTCGTGACGACCGCATCCCGACGGGGTAGGGCGGGGCTGGTGCCCTCTCGGCGACGGTGCTCGACCAGGGTTTGCAGGAGTTGCTCATCGAGTGCGGCAGCGTCTCGGGCCAGCCGCACTCCGGTCTGCGCTGCTTGCTCGGCGGCCCGGGCGAACCCGATGACCCATTCGTCGGTGTGTGGGTCCGGATCGCGGTAGGAGGTCAGGCCGGCCAGATAGACGTCGGTGCGCGCGGCGAACACGGTGCTGATCGGGATCAGCGTGTGCCGCAGGGCATCACAGCGCCGCAGCACGGTGTGGATCAGTGCGCGGCCGGTGCGTCCGTTGCCGTCGATGAACGGGTGGATCGTCTCGAACTGCGCGTGGGCGATCGCGGCCCGTACGACCGGGTTGCCGTGAGTAGCGGTCAGGAACGAGGCCACATCCGCGACCAGGGCGGGAACCTCGGACTCGGGCGGGGGTACGAAATCGGCCCGCAATGGGCTCCACCCGGGTCCGCCCACCCAGTTCTGCTCGGTTCGCAGACCGGCCGGTAACCGGGGTTCGATGGTGTGCTGTAGGTCTACGATGTCCTGTGTCGTGATCGGCCTGGATCGGTCGGCCAGGGAATCGATGGCCTGCTCGGTGGCGTGCACTGTGGCAACCACGTCCAGGGCGGTGCGGGTACCCGATTCCAGGGTTTCGGCGATGGCGAGTTTCTTGGGGGTGATGCGGTTACCTTCGATCCAGGACGAGGAGATCGACTCGGACCGGATCAGCAGATGGTTGAGGTAGCTACCCTGGGACCCGATGCGTTCATCAGCCCTTGCCAGCACCGTCAGCGCGTCCTCGGCCGCCTGCTGTGCCCGAGAGCCGATCTGCGGTAGGTCCACCCCCAGCGGATCGGGGATGTAGGCCAGATAAGTTCCGGCCTGCCGGTCACGGCGGGCGAGCAGGCCCTCGTCCGACGGCTGCCACACCCGTTCCTCGTACCTCGCCACGGACACTCCTCGAGGTTAAGTATCGCGTCAGAAACCTAACCTTAGAGTATCTAAAGTTAATTTTATGGGCTGATCGCGGAATGTTCGGCGGTAAGAACCGGCCGTGCGCAGCGAACTCACGTTCGGTCAAGGCGTCCGCACATCGGTGCGCGGCAACACGGCGTCGTCGCACTCGGCCGGTTTCCGAGCCAGACCCGTTTCACGGCGACCTCAGCCGTGCCGCGGCCCCCGCGTCGAGCCGCGGCTCGGTAGTCGGCCGCGGGTCGCCCGACGATATCGGCGGATCAGTCGGCCAGCCGAACGTGCCAAAGCTCCGGGAAGGGAGCATCGACGGCGTCGCGACCGACAGGTTCGTCGAGCAGGCCGGTGCCGACACCGAAGTCGACCAGTTCGGCCACAGTCCGAGCGTCGATTCGCGGGTCGCAGTACGGTGCGTCCCGACGTACGAGTTCGGCGATCAGCGCAGCTTCGTGCGGTGGGAAGAGGTTTTCCTGACGCCGGTGGCGAGATCGAGATCTTCCCGCAGCAGGGTCTGCGCACGGACGATCGCGCGGGTCATCGCGGTGACCGCGGCCGGGTAGCGCTCGATCGTCTCGTTGGTGACCGCCAGCGCCGGGAAGTGCGTGGCCCGGCTCCAGACCTGGAACTCCAGCAACCTATCTGATGCATCCGATGACGGTCTGGAGACGTAGTGTGCCCAACCCTGAACATCCGGACCGCACATAGTCCCAGATTGTCTGGGAACTCACCGTCGCGATTCCCGCATGACGAAGCGGCACGGCTCATTGGCGTCGCTGCTGCGCCATCGAGATCGGCTGTCCTTTCACCATCGCCGTGCACACCGCCCGCGACCAGCTCATCCACGCCGCCGGAGTCCTTGCCGGCACCACGATCGACCTGATCGGCGCGATCGGCCGCGCGGTCACCTCCAGCTCAATGCCCCCGCGCCGCTCACGCACCAGCCCCGCGTGGTCAAACGCGCCATCTTCACACACCGCGCCAAGGGCGAGGTCGACCGCAACATCTACAAAACCCAGGTCAGCGTCCATATCATGCCCGGTTGACAACCGGGCAAGGATCCAGGGGTGCGGGCGCGCAGCACCCGCCCGCCCGGGCTTGTCGATTTCAATTCGACACTGCACATCCGGGATGGCGCTGTGGTCCAGCGGCCGGTTGCCTTTCCCGATAGTTTGGACGACAGCGCGCCGTCGGGGCGAGCACGCGGTGACAGTGGGTGAGAAACACCCGATAGGCCGCGGTGCGCTGCTGCCGGGACAATCCGAAGCGGACGAAGTGTTCGAGCGCGCCGATACAGAAGACCGCGTCGTAGGGCTGGTCGGAGTGATGCGCGTTCCAGTGCTCGAGGCGAACGTCCAGCCGGTCGGTGGCGAAGGCGCGGACGTAGTCGTATTGGTCTCCGGTCTGACTACTGCGGCGGGATCCGGATCTGTCCGCAGCTCGATCGTGCCGACCTGGCCGCCGAAAACGCCATAGGTGAATACCTTTTCCTGGGCATCCCAGTATGCGTGATGACGATCAATTCCTGGCCGGCCTCGACGAGACGACAAAGTCGATCGAATTCGGGAGAAGGATCGGTGCCGGTCTCATATCCTCGCGACGGCGTGGTGACCGATGCATGGCCTGAGGCACCGGCTAGGGGGCGTTTTCTTGTCCGGTCGGCAGCTCGATGATCTGGGCGGCCGCCTGCACGTCGGCGAAGGCCCTTGCCTGTATGTCGGCGAGGGCGGCGAGGGCGGCGAGGCCGAGGTGGTAGGCGACCGCGCCGGACAGTTCGTCGATCACCGTTTGCGGTATGCCGAGTTCGCGTAGGCGGGCGTAGACCGGATCCGGATCTGGTCGTGCCTGCGAATCCGGCTGGTCTGCGCCCTCCAGTAGTTCGTTGGCAAGTTCACTCGCCTGCTCGGCCGACATGGCATGCAAGAGCCCGAAGACTTTGTCGCGTTGTCTGTTCAGGTTTTCGCGGATTTGCTCTCGACGCAGGTTGAATATGTGTGCGGACGCGACGCGGTATTGCCCGAGCGCCGTGGTGATCTCGGTGAGCGGTTTGGCGGGTACACCGGCTTGCCGCAGCCGGGTGACTGTACCCGCGGTGTCCTCCAACAGTTGCGCTGTGAGCTCGCCGAGCGAGTCGACGGGCAGACCGGCGATGGTGAGCTCGGCGTTGCGGATCTCTCGTTTCGAGCGTTGCTCTCGCGATGTAATAGGATGTGGCGCACTATTTTCCGTGATTATTCGGCCGCGTAGATCCGCGGGGACCGCCTCGCTCACCAAGTCGACCAGCCGGCGCCGCAGTGCGGTTAACTCGTCGAGTTCCGGTTCGAGGGTACGGGGCCGCAGTGTCGTGACGTTGACGGCCAAGCCTTCGTCGTTCTCGGAGAACGAGGCCGCGGCGGTGTGCTCGAAGGTTCGGACCTCGAGCACCCTCGGGTGGTTGCGCAGGAAATGTTCCCGCTCGCTCCTGTTATAGCGTGTGTTGGCGTACCAACTGTTACCGGAGGCGTAGCCGCCGCCGTTGTTGATCGTCCAGCCGGACACCAGAACCTGATCGACGGCGTCGATCTCGCACAACAGTGCGGCGTAGTACATGCCGAGGTGCGTGAACACCGAGTCGATGACGTAGAAGTCCGACCCGATGTCGTATCGCGGTGCGAACACCAGACCCAACGGGGAGAGTACGCCGAGCGGCGAGAACTCGAACACATCTCCCGGAACGACGGTGCTGCCGAGCGCCCTGCGCAGCAATCCCGTCTCGGACACAGTGCCGAAGTGCTGCTTCGCCGCGCCGACGACTGTGGTGGGCCACTTCAACCATGGCCGTCGGGTGTCGACCACCGCCACGCCGCGGGCTGGGACGGTGTCACGTAGCAGGCCGTCGCCATCCAGGTCCGATAGCACCCAGTTGTATTCGAGTTCGGGCTGGTTGCCCTTGTACACCAGTCGGACCACCACCCCGTCCTGCTTGTGGAGCATGAGGTGCAGCACCATCGCCGGGTAGAGGTTCGAGCCGCCACCCAGGTCGACAGCGGTGCGCATGCGGCCACGGCCGATACCCAGTTCTTTGAGGATCCCGAATACCCCGCCCAGGATCTCGACGTCGTCGGTGAAGATCCGTTCCATCGCGTACGGCGGACTCCAGCGCCGATGGCGCCGGTCGAACACGCCGGGGAATTCGTCCCGGTGGTAGTTGCGCAGCACGTATTCGATGGTGTCCCAGTAGTCGAACGCGGCGAGTTCGCGGCTCGGCTCCCAGGTCCGCAATCGTTCGAGGGTGACCGGTACTGGGCCGACGGCGACGCCGTCGGCCCAGTACCGGGAGTTGTTCTCGTGGTGCACCAACCAGTAGCGCTTCATCACTTCGCGCGGGTCCTGGTTGCCGGGGACGGCGGCAACGATGTTCCACAGGGTGCCGGGACCCCCGATCTCCTCGGTATATAGCTGCCTCAGGTGCATCACCGCGCCTAGCTCGAATGTATGCACCACTCGGCTGGCGCCCTGCTCCAGCAAGCCGTAGAACTGCGCGTCCGTCGCAGCATCCAGCATGTGCTCGACGGTCTGTGGTCCCCGTACAGCGTCGCCGTGCGATTTCGCCAGCCGAGCGGCGAAGTCGGTGATTTGGCCCGCCGTGATCGGCTCGTCCACGGGTACACCGGCCATCACGCGGATGAGTTCCTCGAGCAGCGGCAGGACCGGCCAGTAGAAGCGGACCGGTGCGGTGGCGAGCCCGGACGCCTCAGCAAATGCCTCGACGAGCTGATACGGACTCGAGGTCGGCGATGTTGCCCCGTCATCAACAATCGACTCCCGCGCGGAGATCGCTTCGGCGACCCCCGGGACGGTGACCTGCACCCGCTGCTCGCCGCCAACCGTCCACACGCGGACCCGTGCGTGGGCAGGCCGGTGCTCGGCGAACAGCTCGGTCAGCGACTGCTGCAATGACAGTCTGGCCGACTGTCCACTCACGAGCGCGGCGATGGCCGCCGCCGCCGCAGGGTAACGCCCCTCGATCAACGGCACCGCAACAGCGACGCTCGGACCCGGGTCGTCCGCGGCCGGGCCGCGAACAGGGTCGGAGTGGTTCTGCACCACCAGTTCGACTTCGGTCGCGGATTCGCCGCTGATGGTGAGTGTGCGGTGACCCATCCGCTGCTGTCCCGACACAGTCCACAGTGTCGAGCCGGTGTGTCCCAGATAGTCGACCACCGATTCAACCGCGTTCAAGCACACACCGAGCGCCGGGTCATCGGGCTCGAACCAGCGATGCCGGACCACGGCCGCCCGTAGCTGATCCGGGTAGGCGGGCGCCACCGCGATCTGCTCATGCCATGGCAGGTCGGCGTCCTCGGGCACACCGTGGACCGTCAGGTGCACAGTGCCTGCGTGCCGTGCGGGCACGGCCCCGTGGAACGGGTCCGCACCAATCCGATCGCTGATCGAGGCCAGCGCGCAGAACGGCGTGTTCGCGTCCACTCTGCGGGCGTCGTCGACGAGATGGCCTACGACGCGGGCGAACTGGTTACGCAGCGTGGGACCTTCGGATACCACATGCCCGACGACAACCGTATCCGATGGCACGTCATCGGTGTTCGTCACGGCCATCACGGCCGCACCGGTTTGTGGGTCGTAGGACACGAGCCAAGCCCGCCACGGGTCGCCGAGCTGATCGACGCGCCCCTGAAGAGCCCGCCAAGCGGCGATGGTCTCCGACACCCGCAGCGACCGCAGGCCCAAGGCGTCCAGTTCTCGCCGGGCGGCATCCTGCTCGGCTTCGATGCCGAGGTTGGCCGCTGGACCGTCCCACACCTTCTCTCGCGCGCGGACCAGCAGCATCATCGAGGCCGCGTGCCGCACCGGCCACGGTGCGTCGGTCGCGAGCACGTCCTGCGGACGCCCCCGCACCAGCGCACTGATCTGGCTGCCCGACAGCGACTCCCACGGCGCACCAGCGGCCAACGCGGTGGCTGCCTCCTGCACCGCGCGGACTTCCGATGGCCCGTGGGCCGAACGTGGATGCGGCAGCGACCACGCGGGCCGGTCGGCCCACGGGATACGACCGCGCCCAGAACTGCGCACGGCGCCGGACGGGACCGGACGGGGGGTAGCCGAGGGATCGGATGTTTTGCCCTTTTCTCGATCTCGAGACGGCAAGGCCGGACGCTCGGTCATGACACTCGGCACAGCCGCGATGCGCGGCAACTCCATCAGCGCATATCCGCGTCGCAGCCGTACCCGGTATTCATCGCGCATCACCGAATCGAGCATCGCCTGCTGGCCATGGGTGAACACCATGTCCACGAGTTCCCCGATCGACACGTCCGATCCCGCCGGAGCCAACTGCTCGTCGGACAGCCAGAGCATCAATCGAAGCAACTTCACCCGCATGGGGGACAAACGTGTGGCGAGAGCGCGCAGCGCGGTGGTCGTCGCCGGTCCGACGCCCTTGGCGACGGCCACCACCGGGGCCCACTCGGCTAGGCAGACCTCCCCCAATAGGGAGACGACCGCCTGGAATCGGCGGTCCTCGACCGGTTGTTCCCGCTTCCAGAACTGCTCCAGCTCCGCGCTGGGCAGCGCTCGCTCCCCGGAAACGATCTGTTCGACCAACAGCTCGTCTTCTTCGTACGCATACCACAACAGTGCCCCACGCTGCAGCAAGTCCGGGTCCGATGCCAGCGCCGCCTGGACCAATAGCGTGGCGATCTTCGACATCACGACATGGTGTAGCTCCCATGCCGTTTGGTCGGTAAGGCCCATGACCGCGGCGACCTCGCGCGCGGACAGACCCGCGATCCGCATCCGCAGGTAATCCGCCTCCTGATGCACGAGTCTCTGCACGGCGGACCGCAGCGCGGAGACCACGGCCACAGCCGGGCCGTCCGGGACGACCCCGGTGGACCCGGACTCGGAAAACCAGGCCGGCAGCCACTGCATCGGGACCGATACGATCGCCGGTTCGCCCGCCACGAGCCGCGCGCCGGGGCCGAGCAGGTAGGTCTCGGCTCGTCGCAGCAAAACCTCATTCCCTTGCAAACGTTCCCGCACCTTCGCCAAAGCCTTCGCCAAAAGCCGACGTTCGGACTCGGAGACCGTTCCACCCGTGCGCAGCCGCTGCAGCACGTCAGACTCCTTCCGCGTCTGATCAGCGAAGGCTCTCTCCTGGTCGATATTCGCAGTCAGGGGTGTAACCAGTGCCGAGCCGGCGATCGCGCCGGCCACAGTCCGTACCGCGTCACGCACCACTTCGTCGTCGAATCCGGACTGCCGCAGCGACTCCGGTTGTCTGCACAGCAGATTCACCACCTGGCGGTGGCCCGGGCGCAAGCCGTCCACCGTATGCGCCAGCACAGCGGCGGTCGCGTCCACCAAGATCGGCTCGAGCACGGCGCGCTCGGCATCCGGCAGCGCTGCCATCAGCCCGCGACGGGCCCGGTCCGCCCAGCCCACCGGCTCACTGGCGACCGCCGAAGCCAGGCCGGTCAGCCACGCGACCGGATCAGTGGAGTTGTCACGCAACGCCAGACGGCCGCTGGCCAACCCCCGGACCTCGTCGACCAGCGCATCCAGCAGCGCCGAGTCGGAGTACTGTCGCGCCAATTCGGCGCGCACGCCCTCGGAGTGGCGCTGCCACAGCTCGTCGAATGTCCAGGCCGGGGTCGAGCCCGGTAGAGCTGCGCCGCCCGAGGTCGAATCGCTGGTGCCGGCGACAGCAGGCATCCAGTCCTTGTGGGAAATGACGTCGTCCGGGCGTTCGGTCGGCAGGGCTCTCCAGTAGTCGTCGACCGCGGTGCGCGGCGCTTGGCCGTCGACCTCCTCATCGTCGAACTCGGTGACGATCGGGGCGGCTGGCCTGCCGTCGGTCTCGAACTCGACCACACGGACGGCTTGGACCGACCCGGCGCGACTGGGATCGAACCGGAACGGTCGCTCATAACGGGCCGGGTCGATGACCAGCAGCGTGCCTTTCCAGTTGACGACCACGTAGGTGTGTGCGGAATCGGCGCTCTCCTTATCCATCACCACCACGACACGACCGTGCTGCTCCGCACTCGCCGGTCCCAGCTCGTCGTCACCCAGACCGAACAGGAACTTCTCCACCAGCCGATGACCCACCGCACCACCGGGCAGGTCCACACCATGCCCGCCGAGTACGAACGACCACGCCACCGGATCGATTCGCCGCTCACCCGGCAGCGCCCGAGGGATTGCCTTGTCCCACTCGTTGTTCAAGGCCCTCTGCAGATCCCGCAGATTCAACGCCGCCACCACCGCACACGCCGCCTCGTCCAATCCCGACCGGGTGTCCAGCCGAGTCGGTGGACTCCCACCTTCCGCGGCGGCATCCAGCAGCCGTACCAACTCCGGACTTCCAGCCTGATCGAACAGCTCAGCCGCCGCCCGCAACTCGACAACTCTCGCACGGTCGCCGGCCTGCTCGGCCTGCCACAAGGCCACCTCCACCGCTTGGCGGCGTAGCAGCCCCTGCGGGCGGAAACCGTCGGGTACCGCGACCCGAGCGGGTGTCGCAGACCACGGTGTCGCGGGCTCGGCGGTCGACCTGCCGGGTGGCTGCCTCGACCACGGCGTCGCGGTCGAGGTCGACATACGGGTCGGTCGAAGCGGCCGCGGTACGGGGTGGCGCTCGCGCGCGTGCGACCACGGCGTCACGCCGACAACGGTGTTCACCTCGTTGACGAGAGGTTCGAGGGCTGTTGCGCCGGATTCGTGTTCCCAGTGGTCGGTGGTCATGGTGTGACGCGGTAGGTGCCCCGCCGAAAGTGGTGGTGGCGCACCGCTGTGTTGGAGGGAATCCGATGCGGGCTGGTGCGAAGCCGCCGCGTCGGTGCTGGGAGCCTCCCGGCGCGGGTCGGTTGGTTCTACGGTCGACGGGTCCAGGCTGTCGAGACCGCCGCCCGCGCCCGAATGGTGCACCGTGATCGGCCATACCGTGCTGCTGTGCTGCAGAACCTGCGCCAAGCCGAGCATCGCAGTCTGCTGCTGCGCCTGCCGCAACAACTCGGCAGTGGCGGGCGGCTGTCGCAGCAACGCGTCGATATCGGCCGCAGTGGTTTCGGGGCTGCCGCCAGGGTGGCGGGCACGCTCTACCGACGCGGGATCCAGCGCCGCGTCGCCGGTGGTGTGCTGCGCAGCCGGCTGCAACGGCTGGGCGCGGTTGCTGCGGCCGAACGGGTGCATGCCCGATGCGCCGGCCTGGTGTGGATCCGGGTCGGCCACGATCGCCGACTCAG
The DNA here is from genome assembly GCF_040647855.1 of Nocardia sp. NPDC049220. NCBI lineage: Bacteria > Bacillati > Actinomycetota > Actinomycetes > Mycobacteriales > Nocardiaceae > Nocardia > Nocardia sp. NPDC049220. The sequence continues at coordinate 21,469 of NZ_JBEZDA010000021.1, read as the reverse complement.
GCGTTGTCGTAGCCTGGATCGGGACCGCGGACGAGGGCGCGACAGAGTCCTCAGGGCCGAGTCCGAGTGCCGAGACGGCAGCGTTGGTGGGCAGGAATAGGGTCTTCAACCGGTGCAGTGATTGCTGCTGGAGCACCGGCACCAGATCGAGGACCTCGTTGCCGGCATCGTCGAGCGCGGCCCGGTGCTGGTCGCTAGGGTTGTCGCGGTATGCGGTCGCGGCATCGCGATACTGGGTGATGACCAGTCGTGCGTGCGGGTGTCCAGACCGATCGAACAGGGCGTCGTCGACCGCGACGTACTCGTATACGCGGCCGCGTTGGCCGTTGCGGGCGACGCGGTTTCGTGCCTGGATGTCGACGTCTTGCGATATGGATGAGTTTCCGTAGAGGTGTGCGACCATACCGCCGGCCCGGGAGACCTCCTCGTGAACCTTGTAGTCATTGCCGCGACCACCCTGCATATTGATGAGTGTGATTTTTCCCGGCGCGCCGGCTTTCTCGACGATCTCGTGCAGCCGGTCTTCCCAGTCGGCGCCCTGGTCGAGGATCCATTTCGCGTCTACGACGTCCATCGACTCGTCGGGGACGACACCCCGCAGGCCGGCGGCGATAGTGGCGACATCGCTGTTGCGATGCGTCAGCACCAGCTGTGGCAGACCTTCCCTGCGGGCCACGTCGACAATGTTGTCGATCAGGGCGGCCTGCTTCTCATGCTGGTTTTCCACAACGATCGTGCCGCCGTGCTCCAGGTGGTGTTCCTTGGTGCGCGGAATCTCGACAGCGGCACCGGTGCCGTAGACCGTCGAGATCGCCTCGGCGACATTCATGACGGTGCCGGAGGTACCAGTAAGTGATCGGACACGTCGCTGCAGAACCTCGCCGAGAGTCGTACTCATCGACGTTTCCGAATTGCCGTGGATGACGACTGTGTGCTCGTGCCCAGCCGCATCGTATTTCTTCGCTATCGCGGCTTCGATCGCGGGAGCGATATCGTGCCAACGACTTTCGGTCGCGGTGCGAGGATCTCGCATCACCTTGTGCGAGACCTGATCGATGATGACCGGGCGGCCCTCGTGCATCACGAAGTGATCGCCCTCGACGAAGTCGCCCAACGCAACCGCTGCGGCAGCGTTGATCCGCTTCACGTCCTCGCCGGTCAACGGACCTTCCCACAAGTGCCGCGCCTTCGCCACCGCCTCGTCGGTCAACAGCGCTGGTGCACGACGCAGCGCCGGGTCACGGCCGAAATCGGCGTCGGTCAAGGTCGTCGCCGCCAACGCGTCAGCGACGAAATCGCGGGCCTGCACGATCGCCTGCGCGGTCTCCTTGCTCGCCGGGCGTACCGCGCCGTCACTGATCTCGTAGGTCGGGTTCAGGTAAAACAGCGCGGCGTCGATCTCGTCGACCGTCGCCATCTCGAACGTAATCTTGTCCAGGTGCCCACGCAGTTCGGCAAAGCCGAGCGCGTCCTGCGTGGCGATGTAGACGGTCGGCTCCCCCGGCACCGACACCGGCACCGGCCGGTCCGGATCGATCCGCACGAACTTCACGCCGGACTCACCGAATATCGCGGTGTACTCGACGAGAGCTTCGTAGGCCAGCGGATCGGAGCTGGTAACCAGCAGCGTCGGACCTCGATGCACAGCCGCCCACACGTTGTACACCGCCGCCGTCAGCGTCTTGCCGCTGCCGGGGGCCATCTCGGGTATCAGCCCGTCTCGCATGGCGAGCACACCCATCAACTGCTCCCGGTACAACAACTTGCCCGAACGGCGCCGAACAGTTTCGATCGCTGCCATAAGCGAGTCGTGCTCGTCGCCGTAGCGCAGACCGAATTCCAGCACCTGTTCGGGCACATCGTTCAGCCGCATCGTCGCCGGGACGAGATCACTGGAGCGGGCGTGATACTCGTCCAGGATTTCCTGGGCGGCAGCCTGCAGCCGTTCCTGGGTACGAGTGAGCTTGCCGTTCAACCCCTCGACATCGATCGTCCGGTCCGCAATGCCGTCGTCACCGCCGTTGGATTGCCCATCCCCGCCAGCAGTGGGACCTACGGGGGCCTTCTCCTGCGACTCGGACCCCTCACCATCCGACAGCTCGAGCGACCCGGGCATCGTGTCAGCACTCACCACGCGATCGTCGGGCGAATCCGACACCGTTGGCGGGCGCGCCGGATCACCCGCGGCCTGATCGCCCGCAGTCACGCCGAACAATGCCATGGCGGTGGCCGCCGCGGGATGAGTGACAACCGAGGTCGCCTCGGACGCCGTCGTCGAAGTACGCGGATCGGTCACCAGGTCCGCGACCGCACGAACGGTCTCGGGAGCGAAAACCTTCGGAGCGAAAATCTCGGCCGCGGCATGCCCGTCGCGGCGAACGTCGCCGTCCCGGCCCACACGATCGCCGCTCATCTCGGCGGGGCCGGGCGCCCCGAGCTTCGCCCTGTTGGGAGTCTGGATACTCTCCGGTCGACCAGTCCCGACCGATCCATCGGCTCTGGGGCTGACCTCGGCAGAATGCGGCGCGACAGCAGCACCCGAACCCATGGCGATTGGTTCGGGCCGCCGCGGCTCGACCAGAACACCCGCCTCGGTGTCACCGACGCGGGAAACGAATTCCTCAGCATGCGATGCGGACACAGCAGGGACACCGCCGGGCGCATTGCCGACGGACATCGCCCCGGTCGAGATCCTCTGCGACGGTTCGCTCGAGTCCACCGGCCATCCGCCATCGGCACCGGGGCGAGTTACCGATGACCCGTTCGCGACAGCGATCGCTTCCGAGGCCCGGACCTGAGCCGGCTGGACATGCGTAACCTCGACGGCGACCCCGACGGCCGTGGTTGTCGCAGCTATGGCCGTGCCCGCGGGCGCCATCGCTGTCCGGAGCTGATGTGCGGCAGCGCGCTGAGCGACAACGGCGTCCCCCCATGCCTGTTTGCTCATCTGCACGGCCGCGATGCGATCGACGTCGTGTACGACCTGGTTGACCTCGACGACCTCATGCGGCGCGGAAACCACACGGACGGGACCGAAAGCGTGCACCGCGCCGCCGATCATCGAGCCGGACAGGCCACCACCCGCAGCGCTGACCAGGTGATTCAGCGACAACCCCTGCTCCGACACAACACCCGCCGCGACCGTACCTGCCACACCACCCGCCGCACCGGCAGCACCGATCACCACCAACACTTCACCGCCACGGGCAGTCTTCCGCAACCACTCCTTCGGAAGCTGCGCCACATAACGCTTATCGACACGGTTCAGCACCGGCATCAATCGTTGGGCCACCGTGTGCCCAGCCAGTCCACCGACTCCACCGGCGAGCATGCTGATCCCCAGAGATCCCACACCGATACCGTCCTGATGCCCCTTCTCGATCATGTACAACTGCGCCGCCAAGTTCGGCACACCACCCTGTGCCGCACCAGCCAGCACAACCAAGCGCAGGCCGCGCCCGCCCAATTTGGCGATCAGCCACTCGATCGCCTCCCGTACCGCAACCCGCGCCGCGCCGAAAGCCCGCAGATCCGCCGCCACCGCACCCGGCGGAAACAGCACCGCTATCGCCACCTGCGCCACCAGTTGACTGAGCGCTGTGATGATAGTGGCCTTAGTGAACTCGGCGTCACCAGCAACCTTCTCAACATGCGATGCCAGACTGCCCAAACCCATGGTCAGCCCACCCCACGCCGCACGAACCTCTCGACCCGCCCGAGCAGCCGCGGCGATCGCCAGGCTCTCGCCACACAACTCCAACTCGGTCACAAGATGATCGAAGTCCGACGACACGCGTTCGGATGCGTGCTTGGCCTGTAGCAACAGCACCTGCAACGCACGCATGCGGTCTTCGTCCATGAGCGGGAACTTCTCGCCCGCCGCGGCGACCACTGCCCATTGCGGAATATCCGGCGGAATCTCGAGCGTCACGGATCGCTGCCCGACGCCACCGGCGAGATAACCGTCTTGTCGTCAACACTGTGCACCACAACCCGATAACCGGAATCAGCGAACAGGGCAGCTACTTCAGCGGTCCGTTGCGGCTCGTCCGCAGCAGTCTGTACCACGACATCGAGGCGGCCGCACACCGCATACCGGATCGCCATCACCGTCCACAGCAAAGTGTCATACCGCACCCCCGCGTCGACCGACACAGCAGCATGCGGATGATAAGCAGTCAACAAATCAGGATCTACCGCAGCACAGCCAAATTCGGTCGCAATACGCAGCGCCACCCCCGGATGCTCCGAAGACCGGCACAACAACACCGCGCTCGGCTCGTCACTAGGGGCGTGCACCGGGAAGATCTCCGGAACTATCTCGCGATCGAAAATTGCTGCCAACGCCGACAATTCAAGTCGCTCCGGCGGGCGTATTTCCGATTCCACATGCGTGGGTTCGAAATAGGCTGTGCCGATACTCGAGTCGACATCATCGGAATCGAATTGGTCGGCATCGAGCGCGGTCCATCGCGCCAGCAGGCTCCGGCGCTGGCTGCGATACCGGTGGGCCAACTCGATATCCGGCGGGTCCGCCTCAACCGCCTGCCATGTCAAGAGCGAGCAGTACGCCATTCGGGTCAGCACCAGCCGTACCGCATCGTGATGGGAGGGCAAAGCGACGGGCAGCACGGCCGACTCTGCGTGGAAGGCACTGCGGGCCTTGGCGATCAGGGCGTGCCCTACCTCGGCTCGGGCGAAGGCGAGATCTATCAGGGCCTGTTCGGTGTCCGGGCCGAATCCGCCGTCGAGCGAAAAGTCACCGCCGCCGAGCGCCGAGTCCAACACATCAGCGAACGCAGCGCGCGACTCGCTACGCGAGAGTTCACCGAATATCACTGAAGTCAACCCCGTATTTTCTACCTGGCAGATTCGCTCGACTCGGCCTGATGCCCCGACAACGGACGACGCAGATGCTCACTCCGGACGGACTGATCAGCGCTGTCGAAAATCAGATGTGGGTTCGCCGCTTCGGCAGTCTGCACAAGCAGGTGATGCAGCACGCGTGCGGGCGCGGACGCCGAGGCACCGTGTAGGTGCACATCGGTGAACGCCTCGGCGAGGCACCTGCCAGGATGCAGACGCTGACCGTAGAAGCTGTAACCGCTCAAACCGCCACGCCATTCACGGTAGGAGTCGAGCACCGCACGCAGCCCATCCCGCTTCCCCGCCAACGGCAGATAGTGCGCCAACAGCACGCTTTGCACCCGGCGGCGAGCCCGGAAACCGCCTGCCACGTCGAGCGCACGGCCCAGCTCGCGCACAATCGTCGAATACACCGGCCGCTCTTCGGATCCAGGCACCAGTTGGTTGGACTCGACGGCCAGCCGAACCCGACGAGTCACGCCTCCACGATCGCGTGCGGCCGCGGCCGCCAGCACAATTCGCGTTGTGTAATGGCGCGGACCATCCGGTGTCGACGTCCAATTCCACGTCGCGGTGGACACCTCGCCGCGCCGCAACTCACAGATCGCAACCCCGCGGAGGTCGATCGCCGGATACCGGGGCAGCACATCATCGAGCGCAGCAGCGAACTCGACGACGACGTCGTCATCGATATCCGGGTTGTCGAATCCCGAGACCTCGATCCCGTAGCGCTCGACCACGGACCGGACGATCTTCGGTCTATCGTTATCCGGTTTCGGCCGTGACGATGTAGCAGGGCGCGCCGAGGCAGGCTTGGTATTGCCGGAGCCGCCGCGCGGCGGTGGAGCCTCGTCTGCGGCTGGCACGCCCGCTCGCCGTTGCAGCGAGGCAGGCCCGGATGGGCGGGGCATAGTCGGCGACGCGGACGCCCCGGTGCCCGCTGACGCCCCGGCCGCGGTTATGGTTCGCGCGCTAGGCCGATCGCGGTCGGCGGTAACCCGGGGCCGCCGCTGCGGAGACTGCTGCTGTGATTGTGGGGCCGGTCCCTGGGACTGCAACTGGGGGGTCGGCGACTGCGGCTGTTGGGTCGGCGGCTGCGGTTGTCGGATCGGCTGCGGTTGTCGGTCCGACGGGAATCGGGGGACCTGCTCTTTCGCCGCCTGTGGTGCGTGACCGAACGCGGTCGGGGAAACGGGATATGCCGACTCCGCAGCAACGGAGTTCGCGGAATGCTCGGCTGCGGGAGATGTCGACGACACCGAACCGGACGACGTCGGGATCGTCGTGGCTGTCACCGAACTCGGAACCGAGCCGGAGGATGGCAACTCGCTTATGGGATCCTCGACTTCGCGCACCGAGGCTGCGATGGTGTCATCTTGGACCGCAATGGTTTCCGCGAGCCCCGCCAAGTTTTCGCCATGCATATCAACGGTCCGCACCACGGTGTGCAGTCCGTCGAGCAACTGGTGAAGAGCAGGCAGGTACGTCTCAGCGAAGGTACGGCCAGGCTTGTCATCCCCCCATGGCGCGCCCTGCGAGTCGAGGCCGACCTTCAACTGCCACAACAACTCCATCGCCTCGTCGGCCAGCACGGCATATTTCCTGGACAGTCGCACCACCTCGGTGGGGTCCAAAACCAACCGCTCCGGCATGACTTCACCTCCCGGTCACAGCCTGAGTAGTGGATCTCGCAACGCACACTGGCGGTCGAGGCGCTTGGGACCGACCCCACGCTTCCAGGCTCGAGGATCACGCGATATGGGGGAACACCCTACGACTCGGAGAACCGGCGCAAGCTCGGAGCGAACTTTCGTCTTCCGGAAGCACCGGCGCGGTAGAAATCCTCCTGTAGTCAAGGGCATCCGCAATAGCGCGACAATTGTTCAGGGAAAGATGTTCTGCGTCCGGGTCGATCGCAGTCGCCTGATTGCCGGCTGGCTACGGTCGTGCTGCACAGAACCGGACCGAAGCGCAGTTCGAAGACCCACAGAAGGCCATTGTCGTTTACGCCGGCTGATATCGAGGCGAGAACTTCTTCGCTGGTGATGTCTGCTCGCAGGTGCTTCGAGCCCGGCGATCGCGACCTGGGAATCGAGCCGGTGACGGTCGAGGCCGGAAACCCGCACCCATGAGTTGCCTTGGCCAGAATTGATTACGCCGATCGCCGCCAGCCGACTGCCGCAGATTCTGGCAACGCATCAACGATGCACTGTCCCAACTACCAAATATCTTCATCCAGGATCAGCCGCTCGATGCCAGCGCCTGTGAGGCGGTCACGCCCAGCACGGCGACCCGTGACCAGCAGGAGCAGCGACGCGACCGGGCCTTCGACAGCCGGTCCGGCACCGACGTCCCATGTCGCATCAGTTGCCACGAGGTGATACCCGGCCAACTTCGTGCGAGATCGGAACGTACCCGTTGTCCAGACTCGTTCGAGAGCTGACCGCGCGGCATCGACGGGCATTTCACGGGCGATTCCGAGTGGCACCGCGATGTCCTGGCCATGCACCAGCAGGTCCATCAGCCGATCGGCGGCGGTGGTGCCGATCGGCGTCGAGCGCACGCCAATACTGTCGCGCAACTCGGCGAGCAGCTGCGATGTCGTCGTGCGATCGGCGTAACGGATGGCGGTGTCTCGGATCGCGCGGTCGACGTTGCCGAGAGCGCGGATCACGTTACCCAGGAATAAAGCCATGCTGGGATTTGTGGATAAAACGATGTGCGCAACGACGTCACGAACGCGCCAGTCCTCGCACAGGGAGTTGTGGTTCCAGTCGGCCTCGGCCACCATCTCCACCAGGTCGACCAGACTTGCCCGCTCAGCGGCGACCGCCCGCCACAATTCGTCGTTCGTCATCGTCGCACTACCGGTCATTCGCCTTGCTCCATCTCTCCGAGGGTGTTCCAGTACGGTAGGAGTTCCACCCGGGTGGAGGTTCCAGCGATAGTGACGGACAACACACAAGACACCGGCTCTATGAGCATCGGGGAGCTTTCGCGGCTGACCGGCGTGCCGGTCCGCACCATCCGCTTCTATTGCGATAACGGGATTCTGGATTCGCACCGCACATCCGGCGGGCACCGGATATTCGATCCGGGCACCGCCGTCGATCAGCTCTTGCTGGTGCGCCGACTGCGTGCGCTCGGCCTGTCCTTGACCGCGATAGTGGACGTACGCTCCGGCACTGTTTCCCTCGCCGACGCGGTCACCGCCGAACGTTGCGCGCTCGACACCGAACTGGCCGCGTTGACGTGGCGGCGTGCCTCGCTGCGAGCTGTCGAAGACGCCCCGCGGGCCGAGCAGGCCACTCGCGTGGCATTGCTGGCCGCCATCCGGGACCGACGCAGCACGCACGACACGATCGTGGCGTTCTGGCGACGCATGCTCGCACCCCTGTCCCCGGACATGCTGGACGGGTTCGTCGCGATGAACGTGCCTGATCTACCGCACGACCCGGCCCCCGACCACATCGCTGCCTACGCCGAGCTCGCCGCGCTCGTCACCGATCCCGCACTCCACACCGTCATGTCGCGTCAGTTCTGGCGATCAGACCGGACTCCGATCCGCCACAGGCGTGAACTACTCATCGGAGTCGGTCAGGCATGTGAGGTGGCCGGCCACCGCCTGATCGCCAATGAGCCACCTCGGCCCGGCCCCGAGCTCGACCAGTTCGTCGCCGCGCACGCCGCCGCCCGCGGCACACGTGACACACCACGGTTGCGCCGAGAGCTCCTCATCGGCGCGACCGACACAGACCACCGCATCAATCGATATTGGCGCCGAACCAACGAGATCATCGGCACCCCCACGGCCGGCGCCGCACACCACTGGCTCTACGACGCACTCACGCAATCCGTCAACTCCGCACCTGCCACGTGACCGACCGCGCGGCTGATGCCGCCGAGGGCGTCGCGGCAGATGAAACCCGTCAGCCCTTGACGAGCTCGGAGGGGAGGGTCTCGAGTTCCTCGACTTCTTTCTCCACCGCGGCGGCCCGACTCGGCAACAGCACCGCCATCACGATCACGATCACCGCCAGCGCCGCGGAGATGCCGAAAGCCAGCCGCATGCCGTCGAGGTGGGCGGTGATGATGTCGGCGCCCGCCGCGACCAGCGAGCTGCTGCGGGCCGACATCACCGTAACCACCAGGGCGGTACCGAACGCCGCTGCGACCTGCTGCAAGGTGCCCAGCATCGAGCTGCCGTGCGAGTACAGATGCCGCGGCAGCGCGCCGAGACCGAGCGTGAAGACCGGAGTGAAGGCCGCGGCCAGCGCCACCATCAGCAGGATGTGCAGACCCAGCAGTTGCCAGTACGGCATGGTCATCGAGATCTGGGTGAACCCGGCCAGCGCGGCGGTGATCCCGACCGACCCCGGAATCACCAGCAAGCGCCCGCCGAACCGGTCGAACAGGCGACCGACCGTCGGTCCGAGCACACCCATCGCCAACCCGCCCGGCATCACCAGCAAGCCGGTTTGCAAGGGACTCAGACCACGCAGGTTCTGCAGATACAGCGGCAGCAGGATCATCGACCCGAGCATCGCCAGGAACGCGACCGACATCAGGACCAGCGCCTTCGTGTAGGTGCCGGACAGCAGCACCCGCAGATCGAGCAACGGAGTGCCGGTGCGCTGCAACCGCACTTGACGGAATACGAACGCGGCGATGAGTGCCGAGCCCGCGGCGACGATCACCGCAGGGCCGGTGAGGTTGCCGATCTCGAACCGGCTGAGCCCGAACACCAACCCACCGAAGCCGAGCGCGGCCAGTGCCACGCTGACCGAATCGATACCCCCGGCTTGCGGTTCACCGACGTTCTCCAGCCGGCGCATGCCCAACCAGGTGACCACTCCGGTGATCGGCAGCACCAGCACGAAAAGCCAACGCCACGAGCCGATCTGCAACACGGCCCCGGAAATGATCGGACCCATCGCGGGTGCCACCGAAATTGCCAGGGTGACATTGCCCATCACCCGGCCGCGGTCCTGCTCCGGCACCACCGTCATCAAGGTGGTCATCAGCAGTGGCATCATCACCGCGGTGCCGCCGGCCTGGATGATCCGCCCGAGTAGCAGCACCGCGAACGACGGCGCGACCGCCGACAGCGCGGTACCGGCGAGGAAGACCCCCATCGCCACGGCGTAAGCCCGCCGAGTCGACACCCGCTGCAGGAACCAACCGGTGGTCGGAATGACCGCGGCCATCGTCAGCATGAACGCGGTCGAAACCCATTGCGCCGCCCGCTCGGTGACCGCGAGGTCAGCCATCAGCCGCGGAATCGCGTTGATCATGATGGTCTCGTTCAGGATCACCACGAATGTCGCGAGGACCAGTACCCGGATGACGGTCGGCGTCCGCCCTCCCAAGGTGGGGACGGATGGTTCGGCGGACATCGGATACCTCCGGGGCATGAGTGCTAGCAGGATTATGTGGCCCGTTCCCGAGTCACCGAATCGATCCCCGGTGCCACAGCGATCGAGACGGATTCGGCCGTTCGAACTCATCGGACGCGCGTCAGTATTGCGGTCGGCACCGACAGAAATCATGTGATTTTCTCGCCGGTACACCCCCACCCTCGGCGAAAAATGCTGTTCAGCTGCCCTTCTCACGAACTTCCGAGCCAGATCGTGAGCCTGGTCACCTGACTTGTCGCGGTCTCGGCGGGCCGGGCGCGACCACCGTCGTCAATAGCCCGGCCGTCCAGCCGCCGTGCTACCTCAGCATCACCCTGGGACGTCGCGCAGACCAGCGATTTCATGGCGAACCAGCCGGCCGGGCCGAAACTCCGGCACGTGGCGGTCCGGCACGGCCGCCAGCCCGTGATCGCACCGACCGAGGCCGTCCTCGAAAGCCGTCGTCGATCCAGGATTCCGGCGGCCTCGCGAAGACGCCATCGCCGCTACGAATCGCCCCGATCCAGACCGGTTCACGCAGTCCGGCCCCAACATGTGCGTCAGGACAGGCGATCCAGCCACTCGCTCAGCATGCCCGATTCGGCCTCGGTCAACGGCGGCTGCCAATCGCCGCCTCCCGAGAGGACCGCGGCCAGAGACACGGCATGCCGCGCCGCCTCGGCCGACCTGGACGACACCTGGCCGGCACCGTCCTCCAGTGCCCCCGCCGTGGGCACAGTGACGGCAGCCAAGATCGTCTCCCGGCACAAGTCCGAGATCGACATGTCTCGCCGATCCGGCGGCACGGACATCAGCGTCAGCGTGACACCACAACCCGCGGAATGAATCAACACCGCGGCGCTCTCGACATCACGGGTCAGCCGACCGGCCTCGGCAACACGCTGCAGCAAGCCTCGCAAGACGACGGCCGCCTCCTCGGCCGCCGGGTTCGGTTGCCCCGGAGCGTGACGACCGTAGATCTGGGCATACACATACGGGTGACTCAGCCCGAACCCCACGTGCAGGTCCCATCCCACCCTGAGGTCGCCGACCGGATCGGCACCCTGTTCACGATTCGCCTTCGCTGCTACGTACTCCGCGAAGCCTTTGGCTGCGGCCCGCGCGATCAGTTCATCCATGTCTCCGAAAAGGCGGTAGATCGACATGGCCTGGACTCCAGCGGCGGCACTCACCGCGCGACTGGTCACCGCCTGTGGCCCGCCTTCATCCAGCAGCCGCAGCGCGGCCTCCTCGATGGCATGACGTTGGGCATCGCGCCGCCGGTCACGCTCCCCCGTGGCGCCATCTTCCCGCTCCGACCCGGCGGTGGAGTTTTCGGTGGCCCGCCGGGACTGGGTCTTACCGGACCCCGATCCAACACTCATGTGATCAATGTTATCAGTTGCACGTTATCGTCGTAGTGTTATCATTGCAAGCGGTAAACGGTTACCGGTGACAACACAGGAGTTCGACATGACACAGAGCATCACCAACCAGCCTCGCGTAGCCCTCGTCACCGGCGGGTCGCGTGGTATAGGTGCCGAAGTCGCCCAGCGACTCGCCGCCGACGGTATGGCCGTCGCTATTGCGTACGGCGGCAACAAGGAGGCGGCCGGCAAGGTCGTCGCCCGGATTGCCGCCAGTGGTGGGTCGGCATTCGCCATGAGCGCCGACGTCGCGGACGAGAATCAGGTGGCCGCCCTGTTCGATGCGACCGCAGCCCGATTCGGCGGGATCGACGTCGTGGTCAACGCCGCTGGCAGCATGACGCTCGCACCGCTCGCCGACTTCGACCTCGCGGTGCTCGACCAGATGCACCGCACCAACATTCGCGGGACCTTCGTGGTGAACCAGCTCGCAGCCCGCACCGTTCGTCGAGGTGGCGCCATCATCAACTTCTCCACCTCCGTGAAGAAACTGGCATTGCCCGGCTACACCGCCTACGCCGCCTCCAAGGGCGCCGTGGACGCCATCAGCCTGATTCTGGCCAAGGAACTTCGCGGCCGCGATATCACCGTGAACGCCGTCGCGCCCGGACCCACCGCGACCGCACTGTTCCTCGACGGCAAGGACCAGGAAACCATCGACCGCATGTCGACAATGAACCCCCTGGAGCGCCTCGGAACACCGGGTGACATCGCCGAGGTCGTCGCCTTCCTCGCTGGCCCCGCTCGGTGGATCAACGGACAGGTCATCTACGCCAACGGCGGCGCGATCTGACCTGACTCGCAGCAAACTGTCACCGCATCCATCCCTGCGTCTTCCACCACACCACCGAACCGAAGGAGTCCACCCTATGTCCACCATCCTTATCACCGGAGCAGGCACAGGAATGGGGCGACTGGCCGCGCGCACCCTCGCCGCGGGCGGTCACCACGTCTTCGCCTCGATGCGCGATCCCGACGGACGCAACCAGGACAAGGCCGCCGACCTGCGCGACTTCGGCCGCGCCAACGGCTACCACCTCGACGTCGTCGAACTCGACATCCTCAGCGAGGAGTCGGCTCGCGCCGCCGTCGCCGAGATCGTCCACGCATCCGGTCGACTCGACGTTGTCGTACACAATGCGGCCCACCTGCTGTACGGAATCACCGAAGCCTTCACTCCCGAACAGATCCTCGCCGCCTTCGACACGAACACTGTCGGTCCGTTGCGGGTCAACCGGGCAGCACTACCGGTAATGCGCAAGCAAGGCTCCGGCCTCTTACTCTGGGTCGGCAGTGGTACGAGCTTCGTCGTACCCCCTTTCCTGGCTCCCTACACTGCGGCGAAGGCCGCGATGGATTCGTTCGCCGAGTCGATCTCGGTGGAGGTCGCCCGCTTCGGAATCGAGACCTCGATCGTCATGCCCGGCCCGTTCACCCAGGGCACCGCCCATTTCCCCAACGCAGGCGTGGCCGACGACCACCAGGTCACAGCGGACTATCAACAGCTGTACGGGGAGACGATCGCACAGAACCAGGAAGCAACCGAGTCGCTGTTCGCACCCGGCGTGGTGCAAGACGTCCAGGCAGTCGCCGACGAAATCGCGCGGATCGTCGACCTACCCCACGGCCGACGTCCCTACCGCTCCACGGTCGACTTCTCCGACTTCGGAGACATCCCGGTCGCTGCGGTTGCCGAGGTCCAGCGTGTGCGCCTGCTCACCCGCATGGGACTCGAGGACACCATTGCCCCTGCGCAACCCGCGGGGGCGACTTCAACCCGATGAAAGGAGACCGCTACGGAGTGAGCACGTCCACCGCGGAAAGTGGTGGCGTCGAAGTCAAAGCAGACCACGGGCTATTCGAAGAGCATGACGCGGTGACGGTGTAGGTCGGTCGTGCCCACGGGATCAGATCGATCGGCGCGTGCTGGTACATCAGGCCGCAGACAGGTACACAGCGACCGACAGCAAGAACGCGAGCGACGTCACCTATGTACAGTTCGATCTGGGCGATACGTGATGGCGGCGTACGTAGCGAACACCGACCAGATTCTGGCACTTGTCGCCAAGGCTCGTCTCATCGGGCAGCAGATCGAGCAACGTATCGCCGATGTCGAGCGTGAAGTTGCTGCGCTGCATATCGAATGGGAAGGCAGCGCGGCGGGAACGCACCGCGCCAAGCATGACACTTGGCAGCGCGAGATGCAGGACATGAAGGCGGCACTCGCCGAACTCGAAACCGCGGCCCGGACCGCGCGCGATCGATATCTGGCCAATGTCGAGCACAACAAGCGAATGTGGCCCTGATGGCGCCCATTTCGGTGGACCCGCGCATCCTCTACGGCGCCGCCACGCTGTACGAGGGCGGCTATAACAGCGCAGAAAATGTCGTCAAGACGCTCGCTGCGGCGATCGACAAGGACTGGGGGTGCGCAGGTAGTGACAGCGCGGGGCGAACGTGGGCGGACAGTTATGACCCGGCCGCGTTCAAGGCTGTCGCCGCCGGAACAGATATCGTCAACGCGTTTGGCAAGCTACACGACCTCCTCGCCTTCACCGCCGTAAACCACTCGAACACAGAGAAACTGAACAAAAACCCTCCTGATACACCCGACCCCGCCCCTGCGATTCTCGCGGCCATAACCGCACCGACCTTCAAGGGTGCATTCGGTGGTGAGTCCGATCCACCGTTCGGCTGGAGCATGATCAGCAGCTGGCTCCAAGGCCATACGTGGCCGAACGGGGACCCCGACAAACTGAGGCGGCTCGGTACCGCGTGGCGAACCGCCGCCAAAGGGCTACGCGACGCCAGCGGCGGCACAAGTCAGGCGTGGACGAATCTCGAGGAGAACGCGTCCGAAGAACTACCGCAGGCAATCGATCAGATGGACGCGGTATGGATGGGCGTCGGGGAGGTCGCAACGCAGTACGAGAAGCTCGGCGGCGCATGTGAGGACTGGGCACAGCAGATTGAGGACGCGCACCATGAAATACTCGCCATACTCGCCGGTGCGATCGGCGCGGGTCTCATCGCGGGCGTCGTAGTCGGCTTTTTCACCGCGGGCACAGGAGCCGTAGCGACAACAACCGCTGCCGGCAGTGCTGCTGGCGCCGCCGTTGTTACCGTGCTCGTCGCATTCGATACCGCCGCAGCTGTTGCGGCCGGGGTTACTGTCGCAGCAGGTGCGGCGGCCATCGGCGTAGCCACAGAGTTGCAACCGCTCCAACCCAACCCGGTTCAATACCAGCACGGGTACTGGTAGTGGTAAAAGTAGCAGCAGCTATTCGCGCCCGCCCGAAGTTCCGAGCGACTGGGTACCTCGTACCGCCGACAACGGGAAAGGGGTGGTTTGGCAGAAGCCGGGATCGACCGGGAATGCCGACACGATCCGGGTCATGCAGCCGAACTCGCAATATCCGAATGGATATGTCCGGTTCTACAATTCGCACGGCCAACCGGTCGATCTCGCAGGCAAACCAGGCCCCAAGAGCACAACACATATCTCGGTAAACCCAGATGGAACCTTCCCCAAGCCACAAGGATGGTAATGGAACTACCGATCACCGGACAGCGTGTCTCGGTCGCAGCCAGTGAGTACATGGTCGAGCTCACGACCGTAGGCGGATTCGAACTCCAGATCGAAGGAGACATGGAGATCCAATCCAGCCGAGGCGACCGATGGCCCATCGCACTCGCGAACGGCGGCGGTTCGCAGGTCGAACTCGAACCCGTCCTTCGTGGCGCGATCACCTCCGCCGTCGTCGACTCCGCAGGGACCCTGACCATCGACCTGGACTCCGGGAACCGGCTCGTCGTCCCACCGGATGATGAATACGAGGCATGGACACTGGTGGGTCCGAACGGATATCGGGTTGTCTGCATGCCGCACGGCGAGCTGGCAACCTGGACAGCCGACTGATCAGCTGCTCCCACATACTCGGCCGACCAGGCGGCGAACACCTCAGGAGTCCCGATGGATTACTTGGACCGATGGAACGAAGAACAACGTCGGGTCGCGCAAGACTGGCGACGCGAAAATCATCAGGTACAGCAAGCGCTCGCACAGATCGCGGTCCGTGCCAGCTCCCGTCACGGCGAGCTGAGCGCGACGGTGGACGCCCACGGCAAAGTTACCGATCTACGCATAACGCCGCAGGCGCTGCGGCTCGGAGAAGTCCAGCTCAGGAAAGCACTGTTGCAAGCTATCCAACGCGCGCAATCGGACGCGCAGCACCAGGTCGACGCAATCACACTCCCCTACACCGAGGAGCCCGCCCGCGCCGCCGCGATGACATTCATCCGCGACATCCTGGGCCCGTCGACCTGAACCCTGTCAACAGCCATTACGCATGCGCCGCGTGGCAGTCGGCCCGCGGAGACAACAGCCCTACCCTGTCAGCCCCGGTCTTCCGAATTTCAGTGGACGATGTCGTCGGCAGTGAAGAATCTGCTGGTCGTGGATCGCGAACCGACCCGGCTCCGCGCCGAGCAGCAGGGCAGGCACCGCCGGTACATGGTCTGCACTCGCCCGGACCCGCCGGGCGCCGACAATGTGTGAGGGCGGACTGTACGTGATTCGGCTGCTTCCTAGTTCATCCAGTCGTCAATCAGTTGTCGGATGACGGCTGGCCGGCTCTTCTTTGAGGGCTCGATGGCTTCGACATGGGCCTTAACCGTTTCGATCCATTCGATGTCGAACTGGTAGGGCAGTCGGTCGGTGGTGCGCTCGACTCGTGTCGGCGTTTACCGTAACTCGTTGTCGGGGAACAGGTCTAGCAGGCCGAGCATCTGTTGCGTTGTCGGAGCTATAATCTTCCCGGGTTCGACCCAGTCGATCAATGTATTGTCGGCACTCTCGACGCACAAACCTCTCTTGTGTGAGATGTCGTGACGGATTAACCGGATCTCGTTGAAGAACTCGGACCGGACGTCGTTCTTCGCCCACGCCTTGCCAGCGGCGTCGGTGCCGTGTCCGGCGGCGAGGCGTGGCCGGTATGTGTCCTCCCAGGCCGAGATGACGTTGGTGAACCACTGCGTGTAGGCCGTACGGTAGATCGGCGGCGGGGTCCCTCCTGTCACCAGAGTCCGCATCGATGCCCCGAAGTTGTCCGGTGTGATCACGGCTGATCATCTAGAGGCATCTTGATCCACCTCATCGACTCGGGGATCGTCGTCTGATCGTGCTTGGCCGGATCGGCAAGCTCCTGGATCGGCAGTGTGGGGACAAGATCGTCGTCAGAGCCGGGATTGAAATCGGAATCCCCATGTGTTCAGGGCCTCCATCGAAACTGGGTTGATGCACCAACATCGCATCTCCGACGCGCAAAGTTACGTCTCAGCAGCCATCGTGTTGGAGCTACCATGACAGCTGAGCCAGGCGCCGCTGCCGCTCCACGAAATCCAGAAACCCGGCCCGGCCTTCGATTTCGGTGCAACACTTTGCGTTCCTAGCGATTTCGTCAGACGAGCGCGAACACGATCGAAGTAGGCCCCGATCCTGCAATCGGGGCCGACTCCGTTGTTTAGCTCAGCAGCCTTTACTCGCCGTCGTCCCAATCATCGTTGTAGTCGTCATTGCGATCAGCTGCGTCCTGGGCTCGATCATCGAAGAGGTGTGGCAAGCACTTGCGCAACGCCAGCTAGCGCGGGAAGAACCCGTAACGCCCTCCCTGGGCGTTCTTGGTGAATCTGATGTCAACGGTCTGGTCATCCAACCCATCCGGCGGGTCGGTGTTTTCGAAGATGATCACCTGCCCGGTGCAGTGGCGTTGGAGATCTTCGTAGAACGCTCTGACGATGTTATCCGACACCTCATCCTCAGCGCCCGATGCGTTGCCGAAAGGCGCGACAGTGGCCGGATCGTGCCCTCCGTCTGGTGGCCGGTACGTAACCAGCGGTGAGTCGAGGATGACGAAACCGGGATGTGGGAGATCGCGCTCGAAGCAGTACTGCCCAAGAGCCACCGTAAACGCGGCGTGCTGGATTGCACGGACGCCTTTGCCGTGAGCTAAACGCAGTTGATCGTCGGAAACAACGTCCTGCTCCGAGAGGTCGTACCGGACGCCCTCAGGATCAGGAAACCGCCAAGCAGCCAGTCGCTCGGCCAGGGCAGCGGAGAACTCCCGCTGAGCCCGGAGACCTATCCCAGTGCCGACTGCCGAGGTCGCCGCGGCAGCCTCGTCAGCGACCACCTGCTCTGCAACAACAGCTCGAGGACCGAAACCTCCTTGGTCCTAGTCACGTAATTGCCAGTGAGCGCAGGAGGAACCTCTGACTGCATCTGCGTCTCATCCACTACACACAGGTGAACGATGTTCCTGAGACTGAGGGAGTCGGTGGCATTATGCAAATTCTTCCGCACCAACCGGCCGTCGAGACCGATCTCGCTGAGTAGATACTTCGACAGGTTGCCATCGCTGGTGGCACTGTGCTGCTGGGCCAGTATCTCTGATGGTTTGGGCAGCTCAGCGTTCGGACGAGCCTGAAGATCTTCACGATAGAGTGCGAAGTTGCCGCCATTGACCGAGCGAGCCAGTGTCACCGGCGAACCATCAGCCAGGATCAGCCCCAACAGGACGGTCGAGTACCCCTCGCGCTCGGGATTCTCTTTAAGCTGTCTGGCGCCGAGCATGAAGTCGATTGCGTCCACAACGAACGACTTTCCGGTGTCGGAAGGTCCACGGATCACAGTTACTGCGGGACCGAGCCTCACGCTGGCCGGCTCTGCATTGCGTGTCCGAGAGCTGCCTACCAGCCGCGCCGAGACGCACCTCGGCAAAATCGCAGCTCGATCGGAGTCGAATGCCAAGACGCTCCGGGTGGTGCTGCTCGGTATGTTCGCGCTAGCGGTGCGATATGACGCGCTGACGGTGAACCCGATTCGGGAGACCAGCCGGACAGGCGGCAAGCAATCCGGCGCCCGTGCCCTCACCCCTGAAGAGTTCGCAAAGGTGCGGGAGGCCGTCCGCGCTTACCGTGACCGGAAGAGCGGCTTCGGACCTCGACCTGGTCGCCAGCTCCCCGAGTTCATTGATGTGCTGGTGTCGACAGGATGCCGCCCGAATGAGGTGCTGTCGCTGCGCTGGTCTGATGTCGACTTGCTGGCCGACCCGCCGACGATGACGACCACCGGGACCATGATTGATCACGGCGCGGTCAAGGGTGAACCGCTGCACCGACAGGATGAGCGAAAGGGGACGCTCCAGACCACACGGTGATCTTGCCCAAGCTCGCGGTGGAAGCCCTGGCGATCCTGTTCGGCGACGCTGCTGGTCCCGACAGCCCAGTTTTCACCAACAGGGACGGCGGGTGGATGAGCCTGGCGAACCTGCGTCGGTCACTGCGTGCCGCGCTGCCCGAGGAACTGAGGTGGGTCACCCCGCGCAGCTTCCGGCCGACTGTCGCGACAGTGGTTCGTAACGACCTCGGCCCGGCCGAAGCACAAGTCCAGCTGTCACACGCAAAGTTGGCGACGACTGAGCGGCATTACCTCGAGCGGCGAACTGTCGGACCGGACGCGAGAAAGGCCCTTGACCAGTTCACGAAAGGAAAGTAGTCCCTCGTTTGTAGTCGGAAAGTAGTCGATCTGGAGAGATTTCCCCGGATAGCCGAAAAGCCCTCCACCTGCTTGCGCTGGTAGAGGGCTTTTATATGCTCCCCCATCTGGACTCGAACCAGAAACCTGCCGACTAGCAGAACAGTGGGCTACCACAGACGACTCAAGGCTATCCAGGACCATGCCAAAGTCGTTGTTGCCCAATGCAGTACATGCACGATGAACTGTCTTGAGCAACCCAGGACAACTGCACGCAACCGCGACGACAGCCCACATTGTGGAGACTTCCTGGCGAGTAGTTCGATTCCGTGGGATTGCAGAGAACCTGTCGGGGCGGGTCAGTAGATTGCTCCCATGTCAATTGAAGAGACATGGCGTCCCCTCGGGGTTGACGATGACGACCAGATCGCCGAATACGACGCCTTGCATGACGGCGTGTCTGCGTGGATGGCGGCTGCGTTCTGGGCCTGGATACGGCAAGCGCTCACGGAAACCCGCCGCTATCCAGACGGTAGCGGGCGGATGCCGCACTTACGCGAGGGGTTGACGGAGGAGATGGCCCAAGCGCTCCGAATTCCATTCCCAAACCTGAGGGTCGCTAGCCCTGATCGAGTGAAGGGTGCGAAGCAACTTGGGGCCGCGCTCGAGGTTCTGCAAAAGCACTCCGATCCGCTCCAGATTGCGGACTACATTTTGGCGTTCTTTCCCGATGCGCACCCAGACGCCCTCGACGATCTGTTGGAGCGAAGCAAGTCTGCGTGGCGGGTCGGCAGGCGCGCGGCTAAGCCAGGCTTGGTGCGACGAGTTCCGCTTGGGGTCCAGGTAGGAGCTGACTTTGTCATGGCTCGCGCTGGGCGTGCAGGTTTGCGCTTGGCGTCGGCATGGGAAGTGCTCTACTCGCCCGTTCCCAACGCAAGCGAAGCGTATCGGCTCGCGATACTTGCGGTAGAGGATGCTTCGATCCCAATCGTGTCTCCCACGAATCAATCGGCGACCCTAGGGACGGTGCTGAGGCAAATGGAAGATCAGGGGGACTGGATCCTGCCAATGACTCGCGAGCATCCGAGGGCTCCCACTCGTGACGTGATCGTCGCCATGATGCGGATGCTTTGGCACGGACAACATGATCGGCACGGCGGTCAACCCAGTGCGCCGGGCGACGTCAGCCAGGATGAGGCCATTGTCGCGATCGGCATCGCGACTACCGTCGTTCATTGGTTCAGCGCGGGCCTCATCAATCGGGCCGATGCCTAGTCAGAGACGTTGTCGGTGATCGGTTCAATCTTCGTGGGCACGAGAACGTAACCCGAGAGCAGAACTAGCACGCCGACTAGCCTTCCCCTGCTTCCTCATACTGGCCATCTCTGTGCTGACGCTAGGGCTAGTCAAGAGTGGCGTAGCCATCACGAAGTGACGCCGTAGGCGCTCTTTACTCGCCCGTACGGAAGTCAGACACTCGGGCCACATGAGGAGGCGGGGGACCTCCGCACACAACTCTGATGAAGCGTCTTCGCGGTAAATGGTTGTTCGGCAACCGAATCCGGGCAAGTATCGAGGTATGACCGAGTCCCGTCAGCAGCGTCGTGCTCGTGAACGTACCGAGCAGAAGTCCGCCAACCGTCCAGGCACGAACCTTCGCACGGTGCCCGAGCCGGAACCTGAGGGCGAAAAGCCACAGGCGATCATCGACATCGAGGTGAGCTGGCACTACGAGCGTCGAGAGCCCGACGCCAGCCATTGGACGATCCACTGGGCTGGGCGTGACTTGGACAAGGAAGACAGCGGTGTGGGCCACGACTTGCAAGTACTCGTTTGGCAGACAGAAGGAGACATCCATGAGGACTACCCCGGCTATGAACTGACATTCGTGTGGGAACTCGATGCTGAGGTCGAGGCTGAGATCGACGCGAAGGGCATCACACTTCCGGTGAGCTAGCGCCCTGAGTCCAGTATCGGCCGGTGACCACAGCCAGGCCCCACGAACGGTGCCGGCGGATGCGAGGGCGAGCTGCGGGAGAGCAAGTCGGGCACGGCTCACGGAGTGCCCAGCACTGTCGGGTGAACGAAAAGCGGCCAGAGCCGAACAGTCCGCGTGCTGCCACGTCGCCGAAGCGGATGCCAGAACACGCGATCAGGACCAAATGCGCACCGGCGGCCATCGCGCTGCCGACGCGCTCGACGCGCAGCGCGGCTCCCAAACGGCGGTCGCCGCGGCGCGTCGAGCG
>NZ_JBEZDA010000020.1:0-96523 GCF_040647855.1 Nocardia sp. NPDC049220 | reverse complement strand
CAGATTTGGTCGGCCATGGTGATGTGGTCGGTGTCGGTGAGGGGGTGGTCGGTGAGTTCGGCGCGTTGGCGGAACAGGGCGAGGGCTTGGCGTTGTGGGAGTGGGGGGACGACGATGAGGTGTTCGTCGGTCCATCCGATGGGTTCGCGGCTGGTGGCGAGGATGGTCAGTGCTGGTACTGCGTCGAGTAGTTGTGCGATGAGGTGTCCGGCGCCGGTGAGGACGTGTTCGCAGTTGTCCATGACCAGGATTGTTTGTCGGGTGTGTCCTGAGGGGTCGGTTCTGGTCAGGGTGTCGATCAATGCTGTCCAGCTGGAGCGTCCGGAGAAGTCGGCTTCGACTATGGCGGCCGCGGTTTCTTCTTCGATTGCTGCTGTGTCGGATCCTTTGGCGAGTCGGGCCAGTCGTACCCAGAACACGGGGGTGTTTCTGGCTTTGCCGTAGCGGCGGAGGGTTTCGGTCGCGAGTCGTGTTTTCCCGATGCCGCCCGGGCCGATCAGGGTGATCAGTCGGGCCGAGCCCACCAGCAGGGCACTGATCCTGTCCAGTTCTGGACCACGGCCGACGAAATCATCCGTGGTCGTCACCGAACCCCCGGCACGCACGCGTCGCGTCGCCGACATAGCACCCCAGCGTAGTCGTCCCAGCTCTGTGGTCGAGGGGTTCCGCGTCGCGAAGGGGCCGGGAACTGGCTACGACGTGCTCTGGTCACCCGGGAGGAGGTGATCCGCGCTTGTACGATCTGCCTTCTGCGGGCCCTTCCCGAAGGCTTCCCCTGCATATCGGCAATCGGAGCGATGACCGCGGCGGTCATCCGACGCGATGCCCTCGTCGGACCGGGTCCACCCTCGCTGGAGGCTAGTTCAGTTGGTTCAGGCGCACATGAACACGGACGCGCCCTTTGTCATCGCGTCGGGCGACGGCATGTCCCGATCGGTCGGTGTTGTCCAGCTGCAGCGAGATGGGGCCGCCCGCCCCGAGAAAGTTGCGCCACCACGTCTTCTGGTCCGGGATGGCCACCATGATGGTGATCTCGTCGCCACTACGTCGAAAACTCACCGGGGTGCTGATCGTCTGTCCGGATCGTCGGCCGAGGTAAGTGATCTCGGTAATGGTCCGGCTGACCCGGGATCCGATCCATGGCGCTTTCATCAACGCCATGACCCCGGCGTTGACCACGCGCGCAACTGGTTTCAGCACCGTTCTCAGTTCCATCACATCTCCTGATTGCCGAACAGGTGTCAGCACCAACCTAACGGACCGCACGTCGATACAGCAGGTAGCGCGGTACCGGCTGACTCGTCTCCGGCTGGCTGGAGCAGAACTGGCCAGACGCTGACGAACCGGGTATTGCGTGATCTTTTGCATACGCCGAGCTCATCGCGATCACGGTAGTTGGGCGCTTCTCCAGGTGTATTGCCGATGCGGAGTCGGCTCCCTCGCCGCTGGCGAGTGTGACGTAGCGAACACCGTAACGGTGGCGCACCGAGTGAACCGGTGGTCGCGGCAGTTCGTAGTAAGGGTGACGAGATGCCAGTCTGCGCGGCATCGAACAGCGATGGAAGGTTCGAAACATGATTTCAGCCAAACGATTTCAGCGTGCCGCAGTCCCGCTCGCAGCGGCCGCGGTCGTTCTCGCCGGCCTGCTGAGCGCCTGTGGTGGCGACAAGAGCGGCCAGGCCGCGCCAACGGCCTCGACGGTGTCGACGGTGGCGCAGGTGGCATCGACGACCGCGGTCGTCCCGGCGCCGGTGCCCGCGGCAGGGCAGGCTCCCGCAGTGGCGAAGACGCAGGGTTGGCTGAAGGTCTACGGCGCAGCAGCGCCGACCGGGACCGTGAACGCGGTACAACTCACCGCGACCAATGACCCGAACATCGGGCAGTACGTGGCGGACGGGTCGGGCCGGTCGCTTTACCGGTTCGACAAGGACACCGCGAAGCCGTCGGTGTCCAACTGCGCTGGGCAGTGCGCCATGACTTGGCCGCCGCTGACCGTGGCCCGTGACCAGTCGGTCTATGTCTCGGGTGTCGATCCTCAGCTGGTCGGTTTCATCGAGCGTGCCGACGGTGCGTGCCAAATCACCATTGGAGGGTGGCCGGTGTACTTCTTCTCGAAGGACACGAAGCCCGGCGATCTGCTCGGTCAGGGCGTTGGCAACACGTGGTTCGCGGTGGCGCCGAATGGCGGCAAGGCCCTCTCCAGGTGACCGTCCGGTCACACATCTGATCAGTCGGCGGACCGGCGATCGGGCCGGTCACGGAGGTTCGAACACGGCAGCGGCTCGGCTGCCGTCGAGGCTCGGCGAATTCGTCTCCGGATTCGCCGAGCCTTCCTATCCGCGCGGGACGACGACTGCACATCGAGCGCGTTCAGAAACATCGCACCACCCGGGGGCCGACGCCAGTGACCGCGGAGGCTGGGGCAGCCTCAACTTCACGCTATCGTTCAACGATCTGGGTGAACTTTCGGGCGCGACGCCATGGGAAATGACATGAAACTCTCACATTCCAGAATCTGGCGACCGATCGACCTGGCACGCGAGCACGCGCTGTCCACCCAGGCAGTACGGAATTACGAGGACCTCGGTGCGCTCCCGTCGGCCGAACGCACCGCCAGCGGCTACCGCCGTTACACCGACCTGCACGACCAGGCCTTGCACACGTTCTTGGCGTTGCGCGCCGGCTACGGTCACCAAGCAGCCGTCGACCTCATGCGCAGCGCGAACCGCAACGACCGGGCTGGCCTCTATCGTCTATTGGACGAACTGCACGCGGGCTTCCTACAAGAACGCCGGACCCACGCCGAGGTCAGCGCAGCGCTCGAAGCCCTGAACAGCGTTCCGTCACCCCGGTATCCCTCCGAGCCGCTCACAGTCGGGCAGTTGGCGCGTAGCCTCGGCATCCATCCCGCAACTCTGCGGCAATGGGAGCGAGCAGGCATCACCGTACCGCCACGCCACCGAGCGACCGGCTACCGCACCTACAGTGCCGAAGCCGACGACAAGGCGTGGAACTACGAGTCGGTGCTGAACATCTACCGTCGCATCGAGGACTGGCATGGTGCACCCGACCCCGACTTCCGGGGAACCGGGGGGCCGGTCTTCGTCGAACCGGCGCCTGATCCCATTCCCCTCGTACCCGCCACGCTGGAGGCCGCCGGTTCGGTAGGGATTCCGACCTTCGAGAATCAGAACGGGCGCATGATGGAGAGCGCCGGCGGCATATCCATCGCGGATATCCGCGTCCGCAATGGATATCGCCAATCGGTATTCCGTTCTTATGTTTTTCCGTACCTGGATCGGCCCAACTTAACGGTGCTCACCGGCGCCTTGGTGACGCAAGTGACGTTCGATCGCAACGTGGCCACCGGCGTAAATTTCTCATACAACGGAACGATGCACCACGCCGCGGCCGGTTCCGAGGTGGTGCTCTCGTTGGGTGCGATCCATACACCCAAGGTGCTGCTCCAGTCCGGCGTCGGCGACAATGCCGAGTTGCAGCGGTTCGGCATCCCCGTGGTGCAGCATCTTCCGGGGGTCGGTCGAAACCTGCAAGACCACCCAGCTTTCGGCTGCATCTGGGAGTATCGGCATCCGCTGCCGCTGCGAAACAGCGGATCCGAGGCAACGTATTTCTGGAAGAGCGACCCCCGTCTCGACACACCGGACTTGCAGACCTGTCAAGGTGAATTGCCGATATACAGTGCCGAGACCGGTGCCCGATTCGATGTACCCGAATCCGGCTGGACGTTGTTCGGTGGCGTCGTTCGCCCCAAAAGTCGCGGCCATGTCCGTTTGACCGGCCCCGATCCCACCGACCCGGTAGAAATCGACACGAACATGTTGTCGCACCCCGATGACCTCGCGGCCGCGATAGCCTGCGTCGAACTCAGCCGCGAGATCGGCAACTCGGCGCCGCTCAGCCCCTTCGTGAAGCGCGAAGTCATGCCCGGCAATGTGCAGGGCGCAGAATTGGAGCGCTTCGTGCGCGATGCCGCCTCGAGCTATTGGCATTTGACGTGCAGCGCCAAAATGGGTCATGACGCCATGTCGGTGGTCGATGGTGTGCTGAAAGTCCATGGGATAGAAGGCCTACGGATTGCGGATGCTTCGATCATGCCTCGCGTGACCACCGGAAACACCATGGCGCCCTGTGTCATCATCGGTGAACGCGCCGCAGATCTCCTCAAGTCCGACCACACACTCTGACATCCGGACAGCGGCGATGACGCGTGATGAGCGCCCGCGCACAGACTGTCCCTCCGTACCGACCGAGTCGCAACCCAGTGGTGCGGCTCGGGTCACTGACGATTCATTGTCGGCTGACTGGACTTCGGGCGGGATGCCTCGCGGGTTGTCGGTACCTGCAGCCGTGCGCTGATCCGGGCCCCGGTAGCGCGGGTCGCTCCCAGCAGCCCGACCGGGGGTCGGCTCCCTGGAACGAGTGTGGTCACCGCTGCCACCTCACCGCCGAGCAGGGGAACCGTCACCGTGACGCAGCTGAGATCTGGCCGCACGGCCCCGGCATCCACAATCGGTCCGGGATGCCCGAATTCGATATGCGCGCGGGCCGGGGCAGATCCCGGTGGCACCATATTCCCCGGTTCGAGCATGGCAATCGGCAGTGGGACGCGAGCATCCAGTGTGTCCAGAAACACCAGATCATTCCCGATTCTGGCGCTGAGCCCTACGCCGGCGCCGGTGGCGGCGGCGAGTTCAGCCATCGGTCGCCGAGCGACGACGCGCAGCCGATGCTCGGGCGTCACCCGAGAACCCAGTCCCAACAAAGTCGCTCCGAGCCGGTACAGGGTGCCGTCGCGTCGCACGGCGTCCACCTCGATCAGTTGCTTGAGCAATCGGTGCACCGTCGGATGCGGGATGCCGGTTGCCTCCGCCAGGTCGACCAGCCGCGCTGGTTCCAATACGCCTACGTACTCCAACAGATCGAATGCGGTGCCGATGATGCTGCGACCGTCATTCTGCGGGCGGGGAGCAATATCTTCTACGTCCAGATCACGAGCCATAGCGTCCAACCGCTTCACCAGCATCGTCGGCACAGCTGACAAACCGACCCCGAAAATCATCACCGTACGTCGAGAGGACGAGGTCGTCGTTCTTCTGCGCATTCACTACATAGCACAAACGTGCGTCGGACGCGACTTGTTCCCTTCGGCGCCGTGGTGACGTGGTCGGAATTCACTGTAATCGGGCCGTATGGCACCGCGCACCACCGAGCCAAGCGCGTATGCCGCCGCGCGGAGTCGACTGCCCTGATTCGTAATTACGAAGTTTGCCCGGATTGTTCATTCGCACTGCGCACAACTGGAAAAGAATCCGAAGCGGCTAGTAGATCAGATCGCCGGCGACGGATGTCCGCACCGACGTGCCGGCTGTCCGGAGCAGCCGGCACGCCCAGCCGCCGATGACGGCTGGTGGAACGCGTCGTTCTGATCTCACAGCAATCCGAGCAACCGCAGGTTGCTGATGTACTTGAGGATGATCGCCGCCGAGACGTGCGGGATATCTTTGTCCGGGCCGATTTTCGCGGCCTGCACCGCGGAATGGAACCGCTTGGTCGACCCGATGGACCCGCGGATCGGCTTCTGGGGTTGTTGATAGCTCTGAATCAGGGGTAGGAGCGAATATTGACGCTGCGGTTCCGGCAGGGACCGCATGGTCGTCTCGAACCTCCGCAACCAGGCGTCATAGTCGGAAATCCGCTGGATCGAGTAGCCGCCTTCGATCAGCCAGTCGACGTATTCGTCGAGCCCGATGCCGTCGTCGTAGGGGTTCATCACGTGGAAGGTCTCGAACTCGTCCACCACCCCACCGAGAGTCGAGATCGCCTCGGCGATGAAATCCACGGGCAGTCCGTCATAGTGCGCGCGTTGACGATTGCCGTCCGCGTCGAGCTGGTAGAAGGAACCGGGTGCGATGCCGGTGGCAACCAGGCTCAACATCAGTCGGGTGAACATGTCCGGCACGTTGAGCTGGCCCTGATACTTGGTGTCCACCAGGATCAGGTCGCAGCGGAAGACCGAGGCCGGCAGACCGCACAGGTCGTGGGCCTCCCGCAGTAGCACTTCGCCCGCCCACTTGCTGTTCCCGTAACCGTTGGCGTAGTTGTCGTTGATCGCGCGCGTCGGGCTGATCACACGCACGTCGGCGTCCTCGACGAATGCCGAGGGCGCGATCTGATCGCCCACGCCAATCGTCGATATGTAGATGAACGGCTTCAGCTTCGTGGTGAGCGCAATCCGCACCAACTCGGCGGTGCCCACGACATTGGGGCCGAACAGCTGGCTGTAGGGCAGGACATGGTTGACCAGCGCCGCGGGGTCGACGATCAGATCGACCGTGTCGGCCAATCGCTGCCAAGTCTGCGGATCGAGACCGAGATTCGCCGCACCCTTGTCGCCGACAACGACCTCCAAGTGATCGGCGGCCATTTCCCGGTAGTGCCGCAGCAACTCCGGATCGCTGTCGAAGACCTCGTCGAGGCGTTCACGCGCCGCCTCGTCATCCTTGGCGCGCACCAGGCAGATCAGCTTGCCACCGACAAAGGACAGTCGTTCGAGCCACTCCAGCGCCAGGTGCCGCCCGAGGAAACCGGTCGCACCGGTCAACAAGACGGTCCGCACCGGGCCGGTCGAACGCGGCAGCGTCGCAGCGGCGGCCAGCGTCTTCGCGTCGATGAACTTGTCGAGGGTCAGATCACTGGCGTACACCTCGGTGGCATCCCGGCCATGGACCGTCGCGAAGGTCGGCCGCTCGGCGCCGGAGGACCGCTCTGCCTTGATGTAGTCGGCGAGGGCTCGCAGGTCGCTGGCCGGACTAACGATGACGTCGACCGGTACATCGATGTCGAAGATCTCATGCAGCAGGTTGGCGAACGTCAGCGCGGACAGTGAGTCTCCACCCAGGTCGGTGAAGTGCGCATCCGGGCGTAGATCGCCGGCCGCCGCACCCAGTAATGCGCCTGCGGCGCGGCTGACGGCCTCCAACACCGGAAGGTCTCGGCCGCTGTGGCGCAACACGCGCAGTTCGTTGCTCTGGGCGTCGGCCAGTTCGGCATAGAGCTGCTCTAGACGGCCGCTGTAGCGGTCTTTGAGAGTCGGCCGTGCCAGTTTGCGGACGCCGGTCAGCAGACCGTTCTCCGGCGTGAACGGCGTCGTCTCGATGATGAAGGCGCGCGGGATCTCATAGGACTGCAGCCCGGCTGTTTTCCCGACATGCTGCAAAGTTTTGCTGATCATCGGCTCGAGCGATGCGATGTCGCCGCCGCGCGACAACGCGTCTTCGGTGGGCACGACAACCGCGAGGAGGTAAGCACGTGCGCTGTTGCCGTAGACGTAGATCTGCTCCACCAATGGACTGTCGACGAATACCGCCTCCAACCGCGACACGGTGACGAACTCGCCCTGCGAGAGCTTGAGCACGTTGTTGCGGCGGTCGAGGTACACCAGATGGTCGGGACCGACTTCGGCCATGATGTCTCCGGTCCGGTAGTAGCCGTCCGGGTCGAATACCTCGGCGGTAACCTCCGGTCGCTTGTAGTAGCCGGAGAAGATGTCGTCCGATTTGACCAAGAGCTCACCGCGCGGATGCGGCCGGTCGGTGTGGAAGTAGCCCAGATCGGGCACATCGACCAGCTTGTAGTCGACCACCGGTGGGCGTCGTGTGCGCCCGTCGACAAAGACGACCCCTGCCTCGGTAGAGCCATAGCCGTCCACCAGATGCAGGTCCAGATAGGACTCGACGAACGTTTGCAGTTCGGCCGAGGTCGGCGCGGAACCGGTGAACGCCGAGACGAACCGTCCACCGAGCAAATTCTGTCGCTGCTCAGCCATGACCTCCGCCGCAAGCGCCGCTCGATCGGCGCCGTCGGACAACCGTCGGTCCAACTCGCTCTGGAACTCTTGGAACAGCATGTCCCAGATCCGCGGGACGAACGCCAACTGGGTGGGCCGCACCAACGCAAGGTCTTCCAAGAGCGTCGAGAGATCGCTCTTGGCCACGAAATAGGTTGTGCCGCCGAGGCCGAACGTCCCATACAGGATGCCGCGGCCCATCATGTGGCTCATCGGCATGAAGCTGAGGGTGATCCACGGCTCTGCGCCGTAAACGCCCAACGCCGAAATGAGTGTCCCGCGCCAGAAGTTGGCGACCAGGTGTTCCGGGTACACCGCGCCTTTGGGTGCGCCGGTGCTGCCGGAGGTGTAGATCAGCAACATCGGAGGATCGTCCCGCTCAGCGCGGTAGGGCACGGCGGGCAGCGACTTCCCCTGTTCGAGCACGTCGGCGAGGGTTTCCACCATCACCTGGCCGCCGGCGCGCGCCAACTGTGACCTGGTGGCCGCCAACGCCTCGCGGTGATCGTCCACCTCGGCGTGGTAGTCGAACACGATCAGTCGCTCGACCGTCTGTCCCGTCAACACAAGTTCGACTGCCTCGGCGAGGTAGTCGACGCTCGCGGCGAGCACCTTCGGCCCGGTCTCCGCGACGATGGGTCGCAATCGGGCGGGAGACCCGCTGTTCTGTAGCGGAACAGCCACCGCGCCGAGACGGATCAATGCCACATCGACGGTTACGTAGTCGACGCTGGCGAAGCCGAGGACGCAGACTCGATCGCCGGGCCGCACGGAATGCGCTGGATCGCCTGCCAAGGCAGCGGCGATCGCACCGGCGCGGTCCCCTAGTTCGCGGTAGGTGATGGTGTCGAACCGGGGCAACAACTCCAGTGCGGTACGACCGGTCTGCGGGTCGTCGACGAATTGCCGCGCACGCTGTCCGACCGCGGGACGGTCGGCGTAACCCTCGATGACGGTTCGCACGATCTCCGCCAGCCCTACCCCGGGGCGCCCGATCGCCTCGGTGATCGCCTCGTCAGGTCGGGCGGCCGCAAACTGTTGGTCGGTGGCGTACAAATCGGCGACGCGGCGTGCGAGCCGCTCTTCACGAATATCAGTAGACACTGCTAGGTCCTCCTCGTCCGGGCAATCGCGGATAAATTGAGGGTTGTCGTTCCACCCGACAAATACGACGTTAGAAGAACTAATATTATTTCCGGCGCACAGCGCCCGGGTCCGGGCTCGCGCTGCGCGGGGGGCGATCCGGGATGATGTGCGTCCGTCCGCGGAGAAAGTGTGCGAAAACGGACAGAACACCCGAATGATAGCGTGCATCGACAATTCGGAATTCTCGGAAATTCAGGGTGGACCCGACTTCCGCTCATGATAAGCGGAGAAATCGGCATCGTCACGCGGCGCCGTCCCGTTGTGATTGGGTGCGCAAGTGCATCCCGGCTGGAGCCGGACGCGCCTTGCTACGGCTAGATGAACGCCACGGCTCCGGTCGATGGCAGTACGAGGAACACGGCCGACCGGTACCCGGCGGCGTGTCCGCACAGAAGTGCCGCCTGCCCAACCTCGCGCGGGACGAACCGTCTGCCCTCGTCCACGAGGTAGGCGGCCGCCACTTCTGGGAACTCTCGGTGCGGTGGTCTGCCGAGCGCCTGGCGTACGGTTACCGGGCTGCAAGTCGGATATTTTTGCTGCGCAACCGAACGACTCGCGCGCGGGACCGTTTGCGCCGCCTGCGGCGAACGATTCCGCGCGGCGAGATGTCACGCGGCCATAAGCGGGCGTCGGTCGTGTTGCCGACTGTTGGAACGAGGGAAATGATCGCAGCCGCGATACTTGTGTGGGGCTTGGTTGCGGGCCTGTTCCACGCGATCGCCATGGTGGTGCTGTACGGAAATCCGTGGGTGGCGCGGATTCATGCGGCACGCGGTGGGTCGACCGCTGCCCCGCAGGGCAGGCGATCCGGACGTCACAATTTCACCATTCAATTTCTAGGCACCCAAATCGAGGTGTATGTCATGACGATCGGATATGTCTGGTTGCATCCCCTACTGCCATTGAATGGACTGCTCGGGGCAATTTTACTGGCCATGCTCTTCGCGGTATTGCGGGTGTGCGCCCCGGTCTGGGCACTCTGGATGCAGCACAGATACTCCAACAGCTACCTTCTGGTCGAGACAGTCGGTGGGTTCCTCGGCAGCATTGTCGTTGCGCTGACGCTTTATGTCCTGATGTGATGGGCATCGCGGCCGCTAGGCATTCGCACCACCTCGAACCGATTCGCGGCAGCGCACAGGGGTCTCGGTGGGAGCTGCGCACAACTGACCATCAGCGGCCGGTACATGGTCCGCGAACCTACATGGTCGTCTCGTTGCGGTTGGCGATCAGCGCTGGCAGGCTAATTGTTTGTGGACCAAGCGCCGGATTTGCCGGCCGCAGGCGATTCGCTCGATCGACAGTTGGACCGCCGAGAAGATCTTCGGATGCTGGCATTGAGCAACCTCGAGCGGCTGGACGAGGAGGTCGACTCGTTGGTCGCCCGTTTGCGTGATCAGATGCCGGAGTACGCGACCGTTCCGATTGCGGAAGTTCGGACCTACACGGCGGCAATCCTCCGGTCCGCCCTCGAGCAACTGACCGTGACGGCCACCGCTCCTGATGCCGGTCGCATCCGGGCGTTGTCGGAGCTCGCACGGCGGCGCGTGGCACAGGGCTTTCCGCTCGAAGCGCTCACCCGAAGCATCCAGCTCATCGCGCGGTTCGTGTTGGCCGCCTTCGATGAGGAAGCCGCGAAGCGCGGAATTGCGCCCCAGGTCGTTTTGGAAGCGCACGACATGGCATGGCAGTTCGCCACCGACGCCGCCGGAGTGATCGATCAAGTTCGGCACGAGATGGCCGTCGAGGCAGTGCTACGAGAAACCCAGCAGCGAGCCGACTTCCTCCATGCACTCCTGCATGGGCAGCTGTCGGCGGTGCGCGTGGCCGTCGAAGCCCGCACATTCGGTTTGGACCCGTCTGCGAAGTATCGACCCTTGTGCGCTCGGCCGGCCACCGAGCGTGACCGTGCCGCCCTGACCGCGGTGGTGCGCCGCACCAGCGCAACACCAGAACACCAGCCGCTTCTCGCCATCGTCGACGGGAATCTGGTGGCCGTGGTGCCGAGACGCCCGGTGGTCGGGGATCGATGGCTGGTCGCCGTCGCGGAACCAACAGTCCTCACCGACCTCGCCCCGTCATTCGACGAGGCAGTGTCGACCCTGGAAGTCGCACAGACCTTCGGACTGACCGGTGTGGTGACCATCGCAGACCTGGGACCGCTCCCCCTCGCCATGCTGGGAGCCGACACGATCGCCCAGCTCGAACGCCAACACCTGCATACACTCGACGACGGTCAACCCGGTCGCCGGGACGTGGAGAACACCGTGTGGAGATTCCTCGAGCATGATCGAAACCTCGACCAGACCGCGCTCGAGCTGCATGTCCATCGCAACACCGTGCGGTACCGGCTCACCCGCTTCCACGAGTTGACCGACCTCGACCTACGCCACACCCGCGATGTAGTACTGGCATGGTGGCTGCTTGCCCACCGCCGTGTCCGCAGCTCGTGACGGTTTTGGCCAATCGTGCTAAACAGACACCTCCACTCGCTGTCCCGCCGAACATGGTCCAGTGACGTGCCATCCAGGAGCATGGGGACATGCGCGCCCGATTTCAATCCGACATCAAGGCCGGCCTGTCCCAGCTGAAACGTGCTATCGGCAGCGACCGCACGGCCCGGACCGGGCGATGCGCACAGACTTTCACATCAGGTGAGCGGGCCGCCGCAACGACCGGCAATCAGATGCGAGAACCTGCGACGTCATCGGGTCGCACTCATGGCGAGCTGGTCGCCGAGTACATCACTGCGCTACAGGTCAAGAAGCGCACCATTACCAGCCCCAACTCCGCTGGATTCGCGGTAAGGATCGCTGACGGAACCAACCGCCACCGGTGGATATTGAGCTGGCTGCCCGATATGGTGCTCACCCACGACCAAGCGCTCAGTGCGATGGTTATCGACGAGATTCTCCTCGCCCGCGAGCTCGACAGCGCGACCATGTTGCAGATCATGAGTGACCTCGCCGCCGATCTCACGATGCCGCTGCACCAGATCCTCGGCCGCCTGTCTTCGGGCAAGAAGAATGCCGAACGGTACGGAATTGCGGATTGGCAACGTCGGGTCGATAGCTATCGGAGCACAAGCCCAACCGGCATCATCACCACCGTTGGTGCTGCCGCACGTCGTCGAAGCGCTTGAACTCCGCGGCGGCGTCGAGAATCCTCGGCGTGGGCCCGACGGCTCGGGAACCCGACTCGACTGTGTGAATGCCCCTCGCCCCGCATGCCGCCGAGGAGCACCGAGAGCAGTGACCTGGGGGTATGCCGGTGAGGTTGTGCTCATCCCAACCCGCTCGTCGATTTCGGTCAGGGTGGATACTGAGATGATGCCGGCAAGTTTGGCACGACTTCGGCACAGGACATGGATGCGCGGTCGGCCTTCGGGTAGCACCACTTACCGGGCTCTTCGGAGGTTGCGACTGCGGTGGCTGTGGCCGGTGGTACAGCGGCCGCAACGCCACCGCCGGGCGGCGGCAGCAAACACACAACCGCCGCGCACCGGCCTGATGTCGGTGTTGCTGCGTCCAAAGGCGCCGGCGCTGGCATTGGGGATCGTGGTCGCCACTGTGGCCATTGCACTCGAGACCGTCGTGGTGGGGCTGGTGCGGCAGCAATCGCCGGGTGAGACGATCGAACCGATCTATCTCTTGGGCATCATGGTGATCTCTACTATGTGGGGGTTGGGACTGGCGGTGGCCACATCCCTTGCCAGCACCGTCGTCTTGACCTACATCTATCACCGACCGGGCGAGCACTTCGTGCCTTTCGACCTCCAAAACGGCGTGATTGTCGTCGTCTTCCTGGCGGTGGCGTTGAGCACGAATATCTTCGCCGGATCGGCCCGAGCGCGTGAACTCGAAGCCCAGGGCACGGCGGCCAAGCTGGAGGAGAGTAGCGAGCGACTCAGGGCACTCGCCGAGCAGCAGGCGGCGCTGCGGCGGGTAGCCATACTGGTGGCGCGCGGCGTGCCGTCCTCCGAGGTCTTCTCCACAGTGGCGCAGGAGTTGGCGCGCGCGGTCGGCGCCGCCAACGCAGCGCTATGGCGATACGAGTCCGACGGCACAGCCACCCTCATCTCGGCTCACGACGACCCGTTGCAACGGACCGCGATGCCAGTGGGTTCACGCTGGCCGTTGCAGGGCGCGAACATCGTCGCGATGATTCGCGCGGACGGCTGTCCAGCCAGGATGGACACGCATGTGAACGCGCCCGGGTGGGCCGCCGCGCACATTCGCGAACTCGGCCTCTGTGCCGGAGTGGGGGTCCCGATTATCGTCGAGGGCAGTTTGTGGGGCGCCGCCGTCGTTGCCTCCGCTCAGCCCCGACCATTGGCATCCGATACCGAGGCGCGTGTCACCGACTTCGCCGATCTCGTCGCGACGGCGATCGCGAACGCCGAAACGCGTGCCGAGCTGACCGCATCACGCGCCAGGATCGTGACGTCCGCCGACGACGCGCGACGACGCCTTGAACGTGATCTGCATGACGGAGCCCAACAACGCCTGGTCACCCTCGGATTGGAACTGCGCTCCGCGCAAGCGTCGGTGCCGTCCGACCTCGGTGAACTCCGCGAACAGATCGACCACATCGTGACGGGCCTGGCCACGGCCTCGGAGAGCCTGCAAGAACTTTCGCGAGGAATCCACCCTGCGATTTTGTCGAGAGGCGGACTCGGCCCGGCGCTGAGAACGCTGGCACGCCGCTGCCCGGTTCCGGTCGACCTTCACATCGCTGTCGAGCACCGATTGCCCGGCTCGGTCGAGGTCGCCGCCTACTACGCAGTGGCCGAAGCGCTCACCAACGCCGCCAAATACGCTCACTCCTCGGAAATAACGGTCAGTGCGGTAACGGAAGGCGCCAATTTCTCGCTGTCTATTCACGACAACGGCGTCGGCGGAGCCGACTCCCGCAAAGGCTCCGGGCTCATCGGGCTCAAGGACCGTGTCGCAGCCCTCGGCGGTCACATGCAGATCGCCAGTCCGCAGGGAAGCGGCACCTCGCTGCACATCACCATCCCAGTGGAGCACTGACCGCTCGCGGGTCGCGGCCACGGAGCGATCTCGTCGGTTCGGTACCACGTCGCCTTGTCGACAGATCTCGACGGCATACTGTTGCGGTGGAATACACCGATCGGTTGTCACTGTCGTGCGGACCACCGCCATGCTCGCAATCGGTTCATTAATGCGCCGTTTCGGAGCAGATCGTCGGCTCGGTGGGTACATCGGAGGACCTCGCTCGTGATTCGCCGGACCACAGTTCGTCGAGTTGCGACCAGCTATGCGCTGCTACTGCCGAGTCTGATCGGGGTCGGCTTTTTTCTGCTGCTGCCGATCGTGGCAGTGCTGTGGTTGAGCGTGCACAGCTGGAACCTGTTGGGCCCCATTGATTTCGTCGGGATGCGCAATTGGCGGGCCGTGCTGAGCGATCCGCAGTTCGGTCACTCACTACTGGTGACGATCACACTCACCGCGATCGTGGTACCGGTACAGACTGCGTTGGGATTTCTGATCGCCACACTTCTCGCGCGGCCGATGCGCGGTGGCACCACACTGCGCGTGCTCTACGCACTGCCATGGGTGTGCGCTCCGGTGGCGGTCGGTGTGGTGTGGCAGTGGATTTTCGCGCCGACCGATGGTGCGTTGAACGCCGTACTCGGGCAGCGGATCGAATGGCTCACCGATCCTGGACTCGCGCAGCCCGCGGTCGCGGTGGTGAGCGTGTGGTCGAACGTGGGTTATGTGGCACTGTTCTTCGTCGCGGGAATCCGCGCCATACCGCAGGAGATCCTGGACGCGGGCGAACTCGACGGCGCCGCCGGTTGGCGGCGTACCCGTTGGCTTGTGCTGCCGTTGCTGCGACCGACGATGCTGTTCGTGCTGGCCACCGGGGTGCTCACCACCTTTCAGACCTTCGACACGGTGTATGCCCTGACCAAGGGCGGGCCCGACCATCGCACGGATGTGGTCGCCATGCGGATGTATTCCGAGGCGTTCGATGCCGCGCATCCCGGCCGGGCCGCGGTGATGGCCCTTGTCGTGTTCGCCGTGGTGTTCGCGATCACGGTGGCGCAGCATCGGTACTTCCGTAATAGGACAAGCTATGAATTCTGACTCGCGGCGCCTCACACTGCGGGCGACTATGACGTATCTGATCCTGATCGCGGGCGCATTGCTGACCGCGGCACCGCTGGTACTCAGCGCGCTCACTGCGGTGAAGTCTCCGGAGCAATTCGCGTCGGGCTCCGCATTGGCATTGCCGGCCCCGGCGTCGGCTACCAATTTCCACGTGGCGGTCGACGCCGGCATCGGGCGGGCCCTCCTGGTTACTGCCTTGATGACGGTGTTCATCACGTGCGGTCAGCTGATCACCTCGGTGCTGGCCGCGTACGCGTTCGCGCGCACCGAATTTCCGGGGCGGGATCTGCTGTTCTGGGTCTATCTCGGCACGATGATGGTGCCGACTGTGGTCACCTTGATCCCGTTGTATCTGATGTTCGCGCGGCTGGGCTGGTTGAACACCTTCTGGGCTTTGGTGCTGCCGTTCGTCTTCGGTTCGCCCTACGCGATCTTCCTGCTGCGGCAGTACTTTCGAGCCGTCCCGGAGGAACTCGTCGCCGCCGCGAGGGTTGATGGCGCGAACACCCTGGACATCATCTTTCACGTGATGGTGCCGATGAGCCGGCCCGTCCTCGCCACCCTGACGCTGATTACGGTCGTCTCGCATTGGAACAGCTTCATGTGGCCGCTCGTGGCCACCAGTGGGCGGACCTGGCAGGTACTCACAGTGGCAACGGCGAACTTGCAAACCCAATACAACGCCCAGTGGACGACGGTGATGGCGACAACGACGCTCGCGATCGCACCACTGATCGTGCTGTTCATCGTCTTCCAGCGCCAAGTCCTGCGCTCCGTCGCGTGGACGGGACTCAAATGAGGGATTCGACTCGTGCGGCGCTGGGCATGATCTCGGCCGCGGTGCTGCTGGTCGCGGCGGCGCTGTGGCTGCGCAATGACAGTGACGGTTCGGAGCACACCGTCGTGCGGTTGCGGATCTGGGACCAGAGCTTCGCACCCACCTATCGGGCCTCCCTCGATGCTTTCCAGGCCGCGAATCCGGACATCGAGGTGCGGCTCACGGTGGTGCCCTTTGCTGCCTATCCGCAAAAGCTTCGTCTGGACGTGGCAGGTAACACCGCGGACGACCTGTTCTGGACCACGTTGTACGAGGACTATGCCGACAACGGACACCTCCTCGATATCGGTCGGGAACTAGGGCCTGATGCCGCCCGCGGCTGGGATGCGTTCGCGGTCGCCCAGTTCACCCGCAACGACCGGCTCTGGGTGGTGCCACAATTCGTGGATGGCGGCAGTGCGGTGTTCTACAACCGCGACCTGCTGACCAAAGCCGGTATAGATCCCGCCGAACTCGGCACGGTGCACTGGAGCGCTGACCCCGATAGCGACACCTTCCGCCCGCTACTGCGGAAGTTGGCCGCCGTAGCCCCGTGGCCGTACAACGCGGCCAACGACTTCCAATCGATCGTCCTGCCGTACTTGGGTTCCGCCGGTGGTGAGTTCCAACAGGACGACCGATTCGTCTTCGACGGCCCAGCCGGTCGCACGGCGTTCAGTTACCTGGTCGGCCTGGTCGCAGACCGGCTCGCGCCTTCGGGCGCCGACACCACCAACAACAGCGACCTTGCCAGAAACGCTTTCCTGCAAGGAAAACTGGCTCTCTTGCAGTCCGGCACCTTCAACCTCGGACCGATCGAGCACGACGCGAAATTCCCCTGGGGCGTGGCCCTCATTCCCGAAGGCCCGGCTGGACGAGTGAGCGCCAACAACGCGGTGGGCGTCGCGGGAAACGCCGCCACCCGGCATCCCGACGCAGTGCGCCGCGTGCTGGCCTGGTTGGGCAGCGCGGAAGGCAATCGATACCTCGCAGCCGCCGGCACGACCATCCCGGCCGTCGTTTCCGAACAGCAGCGATACCGCGACCATTGGGCCCGTCGTGGTATCGACGTGTCCGCTTTCTTCGACGTGCTTCGTGGACGACAGCTCCGGCCCGGCGCAGGAGCCGGACTTCCAGCGGCGCTGCTGGCGATCGATCCGATCTTCGACGAAATGTTCCTCGGCCGGATCCCGGTGCCGGTCGCGTTGGACCGTGCGCGTGCCGCGGCGGACGAGGCCATCAATTCGCGATGACCGGCGAACGTGACCAGACCGGCGCGTCGCTGAAGCACTGTCACCAGCAGCTGCGCAGGGACTATTAGTTCAGGGGGCTGCCGCGCGTGACCTGAAGTCGGTGTGCGATCACAGCGTCCAGCGACCAGCGGCCGGGCCCGGCCCACAGCAGGAAGATCAGCCCGAGCAACATCGCGAAATCGGTGCGTGCGTCGTGGGCCATCCCCCAGAAGCCCTGCACGCCTCCGAATCCACCAGGGCGCAGTTCGGGGAACTTGGTCAGCACGATCGCCAGGCTGATATCGATCAGCAACGGCACCACCGCCAGCCGAGTCAGCAGACCGAGGACGATCAAGGCGCCACATGCGATCTCGATGACACCGTCGAGGTTCGCGAAGAACGTCGGCGCCGGGATCCCGATCTTGTCGAAGCGACCCGGCCCCAACGTGTTCGGGTAGCGGAACTTCTGGATCCCCTCGCTGAGGAATACCAGCCCCACCGACAGCCGGATGCAGATCACCGCCGCCGGGCCTTCGGAGCCCAGCATCCGCGACCACCGCCGCGTTCCCACCATCGGCACTCGCCTCCCGATATCGTCACCCGATACGGCATGCCCGAGCCTACCGGCGCACAGGCCTGTCCGCGTGGACTCCGTGGCAGGCCGATACCCACATGGCCGATAGGTGAACCTCTGTCCGCCGAGTCGGCACGGATGCCGATATCGAATATCGTGGCCGGTGTCCGGTCCCCGCCAGCCAGGAGGGTTGTGTCATGTCGTCGTCGAGCCATCCCGACACCCGCTTGCCACGACGACTCGGTGTCGGGGACGCGGTGCTGATCGGGCTGGGATCGATGATCGGAGCGGGTATTTTCACCGCCCTCGCCCCCGCCGCGGCGGCGGCCGGGTCCGGGTTGCTGATTGGGCTGGCGGTCGCGGCAGTGGTCGCCTACTGCAACGCCACCTCCTCCGCCCGCTTGGCGGCGCGCTATCCGACCTCCGGCGGCACGTACGTCTATGGGCGTGAACGCCTGGGTGAGTTCTGGGGATATCTGGCCGGGTGGGCCTTCGTGGTGGGCAAGACCGCCTCGTGCGCGGCCATGGCCTTGACCGTCGGCACCTACGCGTGGCCAGGGCAGACTCATGCGGTCGCGGTCGCCGCGGTGGTTGCTCTGACCGCGGTGAATTATCGCGGTGTACAGAAATCGGCACTGGCGACCAGAGTCATCGTCGCGGTCGTGCTCGCGGTGCTGGCCGCCGTCGTGGTCGCTGCATTCACCACCTCCGCGGCCAACGCCGGCCATCTCGCGATCGGGTCCGACGCCTCGGTCCGTGGGGTGCTGCAGGCAGCCGGTTTGCTGTTTTTCGCCTTCGCCGGATACGCCCGCATCGCCACCCTCGGCGAAGAGGTGCGCGATCCGGCCCGGACGATCCCCCGCGCGATCCCGGTCGCATTGGGTATCACACTGGTCGTGTACGCCACCGTCGCCGTCGCCGCGCTCGTAACACTCGGCCAGCACGGATTGAGTTCTGCCACAGCACCATTGGTTGACGCTGTGCGTGCGGCCGGGGCGACGGCCCTGGTGCCGGTGGTGCGGGTCGGCGCAGCGGTCGCAGCTCTCGGATCTTTGCTGGCGCTGGTCCTCGGTGTCTCGCGCACCACCTTGGCCATGGCCCGGGACCGGCATCTGCCGCACGCGCTCGCGACGGTCCATCCCCGCTTCGAGGTTCCCCATCGCGCGGAGCTGGCCGTCGGCGCGGCCGTGGCGGTACTTGCTGCCGTCGTCGACGTGCGCGGCGCGATCGGGTTCTCCTCTTTCGGTGTGCTGGCCTACTACGCCATCGCCAACGCCTCGGCGT
Organism: Nocardia sp. NPDC049220; assembly: GCF_040647855.1. Taxonomy (NCBI): domain Bacteria; kingdom Bacillati; phylum Actinomycetota; class Actinomycetes; order Mycobacteriales; family Nocardiaceae; genus Nocardia; species Nocardia sp. NPDC049220. The sequence goes on along the minus strand of NZ_JBEZDA010000020.1, from coordinate 77,463 downwards.
GGACCCTGGCCCCCGGTGAAGGCCGCCCGCAGCGCGTAATTCCCGTTCTCGGTCTGGCCGGTTGCATAATCCTGGCCGTCGCCCTCCCCGTCAGCTCGGTCCTGTCCGGCGCCGGGGTTCTCGCCGCGGGCGGGGTGGTCTACCTCCTGCGCCGGCGACTTGCCCCGGCGCCGCGGTGAGTACGGCCCCCGCCCGAGCCACCGAGAGCGGCAGTGCAGGCGATGTGCTCACCGAACACCTCACCCGCCAACTCCGCCAACGCTTTCCGGTGGGTGGCCAAGGCCGCCAGCCCGTCCGGAGTCGCTCGAGGCAAGCAGCACCGCGATCATGGTGCGTTTCAGCGCGGGGCTGCCGGCCCGCTTGCCGGTGGCATGGGTGAAACAGTCAGGTAGCCCGGTGCGTTTGTCCAGCTCGATCAGCAGCGAGGGCCGAGCTGGCGCGAGATCTTGCGTCGATAGCAAGCGCGCTCTTTATCCGCGGCAATATGGCCTACGTGACCGATACTCGAGAATAGATGCTCGTCGACCGCGGTGATCAATAGGTGTTCGCATCGAATGAATCTGTTCCATTCGCTCTCATCGCCCGGGGCGGCGAAAGGAGACGCAATTGTTTTGCAGGCAGCCCTGTTTCGCGTACAGAGCTTCGAGCACCCGCGATTGACACTCGACTGTCATCCACTGATCTGTTCGGCCGCGGTTGTATCCGGCGCTCCCGCCGCGCACCGCGATCAATCATGGCTCGGAAAGCGGGTATCCACCGGCCGCGTCAGCGGTTTGAGGCAGTCCCGCGATGGCGCCGAGCGCGGAGATCATTCCTGCCACCGAGATGCGGGGATCCATCGTTCGGAACATCCCCAAACCGACACCGAGCGCGAGCATAGCGACGGCTGCTTCCGCCGGCGGGACCTGGGTATCGACATCATCCGTTGCCCGCAGCGCGGTACTGATCATGTCGACAATGGCGTTGAGCCTGGTCGCGAGCTCGACGCGGAGTTGGTCGTTGTGCCGCGCCTGGACGCTGAACTCCAGCTCCAACTGGGTCCAGTTCGGATCGTCGATGACATGTTCGGCCCATGCGGCGATCCGTTGCAGACGGCCGGCGGTCGTCGGCGCGGAGAGGATGTCGGCGATCTCGGCCACCCGCTCACCGCGAATCTCGTCGAGCACGGCCAGACACAGGCCGTCTTTGGTGCGGAAATTCGAATACACCGCCCCCTTGGTGAACCCCGCGGCCGCGGCGACCTTATCGATGGTTGTGGCCTGATACCCGTCCGCCAAGAACAGCCGCTTGGCGGTGGTAATCAGCACGGCGCGCGTTTGTGACCGGCTCTGGGCCCGGGTCGGTCGAGCCGAATGCGCGGATCGCAACCGTCGCCGATTCTCATACGGATTCACAGACACGCCGATTCTCATCCTGATTCGCAGACAACCGATACTTCTTACAGATACTCTCAGTATCCGATTGTAGATTCCGGCGGTATCCCAAATCGCAAGGAAGGATCGAATCGTGAGGAGCCGAATAGGCAGATTGGCCGCAGCTTTGACCGGAACCCTTCTCGTGGTCGGAGGCGGGGCGATCTCCGCACCACACGCATGGACGCAGCCGGCCGCGGATGCCGTGGATGCCGCAGGGGATTTCTACATACCGCCGCCAGCGCTGCCGGGTGGACCGGGCACTATCGTCCGCGCCGAACCGTCACACCTCGCACTGTCGGTCCCCGGAATGGGCGGAACGATCCCGGCGACGGCGACGCGCATGATGTATGTCAGCAGCGACACGCATGACTCGCCGACTGCGACGGTGGGAACATATCTCGAACCGGCCGCGCCGTGGACCGGCCCTGGCGAGCGACCACTGATCGCGTACGCGGTCGGCACGAAGGGGCAAGGCGATAACTGCGCGCCCTCGAAACTGCTGTCGCAGTTCGTCCAGTATCAGCCTCCGTTCGATGTCATCGTCGAATACGATGTGCTGGCGCTGTATACCCTGCTCGCCGCCGGTATGGCGGTAGCGGTGACCGACTACCACGGCCTCGGTACACCCGACGTTCATGACTATCTCAACCGGAAGTCCCAAGCCCACGCGGTGCTGGACGCCGCACGGGCCGCGCTGCGGTTGCCCGGCACCAGCCTCAACCCCCGTACGCCGGTCATTCTCTACGGCTACTCCCAGGGCGGCATGGCCTCTGCCGGCGCGGCCGAGTTGCAACCGAGCTACGCCCCCGATCTGAACGTGCGCGGCGCCTACATCGGCGGGCCAGTGGTGGACGACCAGTACTTCATCGGGTACAACGACGGCCGAGCCTCGTCGGCACCCGCCATCGCCTGGATCCTCAACGGCATCGCGGCCGATTATCCCGAGACCCGCCCGGTGCTCGACGCAGAACTCAACGACACCGGTAAAGCGATCCTGCGCGAGTCTCAGGACAAATGCGCCGTCCCGGTCGGACTGGCCCAGCAGTACCAGAACACGTCCCAATGGACAACGAGCGGACAACCTCTGACGGCCGTGATCGATCAATCGCCAGCGTTGAGGGCGGCTTTCAACCAGCAGCGAATCGGCACTCTCACGCCTGCGGTGCCCGTCCTCGTCTCGTCGGCCATGAACGACGAGGGAGCGCCGTTCCCGCCCATCCGCGACGTGGCCGCCGGTTGGTGCGGTAGTGGGGTGCCCGTTCAGCTGGAATCGAACGCCCAGATTCCCAGCCTCTCCGGAATCGCGATTACGCACGTGTTGGCCTTCTTCCCGTCACTGGCGGCCTCGCGGCAGTGGCTGACCGATCGGCTCACCGACAGTCCCGCGCCATCCAACTGCGCGGCGCTGCCGTAACGTCGGACACGCGGCCGATTTCGACACCGTCAGTATCCCGATCGGATCTCACGACGCCGGCCGCGGTTCGACCCAAAGTCGAACCGCGGCACCGGCCGACCTGCTCGAGTAGATCGCACAGCCCCGCGATGCGATGCCGCCGAGTTCGTCCAATGCCCCACCGGCCCGGGATTCCGGGTCGACCGATCATCGGCGAGCGATACCAGCGGAGACGCCGTCTGGTCAGGCGGTGGTTTTGTCAGATTGCTGGCTTGCAGCAAGGAAGCAGCTATTCTAGAGCTACAAGTTCAGCGCAACCGATTTCGGCGGGCCACACTCTCGATTGGGTGTGGTTCTGTTGAACGAGCGAGACGCCTATGACGATCTTCAAACACACGCAAGCTCGCGATCCCAAGCGCTACCTCTGGATACTCGGATTGATCGCCCCTGGTTGCTCACTGGTTCCCTCACAGCTGGTGGCTCATACCGGGCTGGAAGTCTTTTGGTGGATCGGTCCGATCATCGTGCTGGTCGCGATCCCGCTGTTGGACTGGGCGGTGGGAGATGACGGGAGCAATCCGCGCGACGAGGACTACGAAGCGCTGTCGAACGATCGCTACTATCGCTGGTGCACATATCTGTTCCTGCCGATCCAGTTCATCGGCCTGCTCATCGCGGGCTATCTTTGGTCCAGAGCGGAACTGAACCTGGCCGACAAGCTGGGACTGGCCGTGACCCTGGGGTTCGTGTCGGGCATCGGCATCAACGCTGCCCACGAACTCGGGCATCGGGCCGAGCACCTCGAGCGCTGGCTGGCGAAAGTCGCGCTGGCGCAGTCCGGATACGGGCATTTCTTTGTCGAGCACAACCGGGGCCACCATGTGCGTGTCGCCACGCCCGAAGACCCGGCCAGCGCACGGTTCGGCGAGTCGCTGTGGGCGTTCTTGCCACGCACCATGTTCGGCGGTTTTCGCTCGGCGCTGAAGTTGGAACGCGAGCGGCTTGCGCGTGAGGGAAAGCGCTGGTTCAGCCGCGACAACCATCTCCTGCAAGCATGGTCGATGAGCGTCGCGTTGTTCGGCACGATGATCTTGCTGTTCGGGCCGGTCGTCATCCCGTTCCTCGCGCTGCAGGCGCTGATCGGCGCGGGGCTACTGGAGACGGTGAATTATGTCGAGCACTACGGGCTGCTTCGCCCCCGCCGTGTCGACGGCCGCTACGCACGGTGCTCGCCGCGTGACAGCTGGAACAGCGACCGCCTGGTCACGAACTTGTTCCTGTTCCATCTGCAACGGCACAGCGATCACCACGCGAATCCTGGCCGTCGTTACCAAACCCTCCGCAGCTCCGATCTGGCACCTCAGCTACCAGCTGGCTATGCAACCATGGTTGTGCTGGCTGCGGTGCCTCCGCTCTGGAGAGCAGTGATGGATCACCGGGTCCTCGCCCACTACGGTGGCAACATCATGCTCGTCAATACCAAACCCCAGGGCCGTCGGCAGTGGTTCTTTCGCGGCCCGCAGGATGTGCCGCTTTCTGGTCGAGACACGAACTCCTTCCCCAAACCAAGCAGGCTCCGGGTGAAACCGCGCGTGTGAGTCCCGGGAAGATTCGACCGAACGATGTCGATCATCGCCCGCCGCGACACCGCCACTCGATGCCCATGAAACCCGCCGTCCCGGCACAATCGCGTGTTGACAACCGCCCGATCAGAACCGCCGTACGCGTTAACAGTGACTCGAAAGAGCATCTCGTTGCGCGCCACACGCTTCGGCGTGCGTTCTACACGGATTTCACGGCAGCTGGCTCGCGGACCAGAAGGTCGTGATTCGGTGTCGACTGTTCGGATACGCGCTGATTTGTCGGCAGTCACATCGAGCCGCGTGTCATTCGACCACCCGGACCGGTGCTGCTCCGCGAGATCGACCGATCCCCGCACCGGAAGCCGGACCCGCGACCGGAAACTGGGTCGTTCTACCTACTGGTGTGCTGATATGCCCTGCCGATCGCGTCGATTTCGCGCGCAGTCAACACCTCTTCGATCCGATCGAAGCCGTGGGGAGCACGGTCGGCCACCAACCGGAGAACGCGGTCCATCGGCATGTCCCGGTTGGCGAGCACGGTGGCGTTCACCGTGTCGCGTCGCGCGGTCTCGTAGGCGTCGAGTGCCACAGACGGATCGCTTCTCGCGGCCAATTCACGTGCCAGCACACCGGCGTCGATAATGGCTTGGGAACCGCCGTTGGAGCCGATCGGGTACATCGGGTGCGCTGCGTCGCCGAGCAGCGTAATCCGGCCATCGGTCCAGCGCGACAACGGGTTTCGATCGACCATGGGGTATTCGAGAATGGTCGCGCTCGCCGCCATGAGTTCGCTCACGTCCAAGCCGTCGAACTGCCAGCCCACGTAGTGCGGCAATACGTCCTCGAGTCGGCCGGCGCGGTTCCAGTCCGAGGCCTGTTCGTTAGTATCCGAAACCTTCACCTCCGCTACCCAATTGACGAGCGCGCGACCACGCCGCCGCGCGGCGGCGGAGATGGGGTAAGCGACGAACTTCGCCGCATGGTTACTCCCCGCGATCACCATGGACGCACCCGATAGAAAGGGCCGAGCGTCGGTTATTCCCCGCCACATTCGTATGCCATTCCAGAGCGGCGCGCCCTCGCCCGGTCGCAGGCGCGTGCGCACCACGGAATGTATTCCGTCGGCGCCGATCACGGCGTCGACGACCATCTCGACGACCGCCTCACGCATCCGGTCGTGGATCCGAACCCGCACGCCATCGGCGTTTTGCGTCGCGCTCTCGAACCGCATGCCGGTCCGCACCGTGTCTGGTCCGAGTCGATCGCATACCGCGTTCAACAGCAACATCTGGAACTCACCGCGATGCACCGAATACTGCGGCCACGTGTGTCCCGCGGCCAAACCGCGCGGCTCACGCCAGATCTCACTGCCGAAACGGTCGAGATGCACGCACTCGGCCGTCGGGATGGCAACGTCGGCCAGACTCTCGTACAGGCCGAGTTTCGCTAGTTCGCCAGTGGCGTGCGGCAGGAGGTTGATGCCTACACCGAGTGGACGCAGCTCGTTGACAGCGTCGATTACCGTGACGTGGATTCCGACGGCTTGCAGGGTCAATGCTGCCGTCAGTCCTCCGATTCCGGCGCCGACGATCAGGACCTTCATTCGCGGATTCCGTCCGGCACATGCGCAGGGTTGAACCGCTCACGAATGTGTGCCACCGCGGTCGATTCTTGGTCCAGCAAGATGTACTCCTTGTAGACACAACGAGCGCCGTCGGATCCGGTCAGCGGCCAGGTGGTCCACCCGGTGGCCAACACGGTGCGGCCGAGTCGGCGGTGCGCGGCAGCCAGCCCGTGACCGATCGGGATTCGACTGTGCGTCAGGATGTCGGTGAGCTCCTGATCCCGAGACGAGACGGTGACATCGTTGCGAGACACCGGAATTCCAGCGGCCGTTCGAAGAATGGATCGCCGCCGGATGACTTTGTCATCGGGCCCGCAGCCGAGCGCGGAGCACACCTCGGAGGACAGCTCGTCGGCGCCGGCGGTCCATTGGTCGACCAGATCAAGCGAAAGCGGTTCGTCCAGTATTGCTTCCAACAACAATGTCGTGGATCCGTCCGCGCGCAAGAGCATACGGGTGACGGGCGGCAGCGCCAATCCACCTGTGCCAGTGAATCTTTTCGTCACTCCGCAAAGAATACTGTTCACCTCGCCAATGCGCAGTGCGAGACCACGTACACGCATCGGAGGATGAGCAGCGGTCACGGGACACCGCGCGCAGCGATAGGATGTCGCTGGGGGCTCCGCTGGTCCGTTCCGCGTCCTGGTCGCCTGGAGAGCGCATCACGATCGCGCAACCCAGGTGCGGGATTCATACGCTACGGCTGGTAGTGAAGGCTGACGGATTTCCTCGCCAGGGAGTCGATGTCTAATCAGCCGCCGATTCGCTTCGGATCGTCATCCTCCTGCCTTGTGGCCCGCCGCAGCAGACCGCAGATACCCCGTCAGGCAGACAAGTTCGACGAATCGGCCCGCGCCATTTTCACCAACATGCCGTGCAGTACTTTTGCCAGTTCTCCGGCGCGATCCCCGGCTAGTTCTACTTCGGTGAACGCCTGAACCAATGCCTGGCGGGGCTCCAGCAGTCCATGGTCGACGCGTCCGCCAGCCCGAAGGGACTCGGCCATCAGCGCTCGCCAGGCTTCTTGCCGCGCCCGGAAGCCGCCTGCGATGTCGAGCGCTCCGGCGAATTCGCGAGCGATCGCTGTATACACCGACCGATCGGCGACTTGGTGGCGGCGCCGTCTCCCTCGCTTCTTCTGCGAGATCCCCTCTGACGGGACCGAGACTGTCAATGCGGCTGTGTCGAGGACGATCCACAACATTGGTGCGTCCGACCGCCCGGCTTCTGCCCGGCGGTCTCGCACCGAGTGGGTGGACGCACCCGTGGACCGGTCGGTGATCTCGATGCCGCGCAATGGGATCGGGTACTTGGCGAGCAGGTCATCGAGAGCAGCGGCTATCTCGTGAATGGTCGGGACGCCGACACCCGAGGTGTCGAATCCGACTACCTCCAGGCCGTGGCGAGTCGCCAATTCGCGTGCGATTCGAGCGATCTCGGAACCGGGGCTGATGTCGGTCTGCAGCCGGACAGTCTGCGCGTCGGGCGAACCAGAGACACCCTGCTGGTGCGGACCCTTCGATACCGGCGGACCGAGCGCCGCCTCCTGCTGAGGAACGTCCGACACCGGCGGACCGAACACCGCCTCCCGCTGAAGAGCCTCCGACACCGGCGAACCGAACACCGCCTCCCGCTGAAGAGCCTCCGACACCGGCGGACCGAACACCGCCTCCCGCTCAGGAACCTCCGACACCGGTAGACCGAACACCGCCTCTTGCTGAGGTACCTCCGGCTCCGGGCTGAACACAACCTGCCGCACACCCTCCGACTCCAGGCGACCGAACACGGCCTGCTGCTGAAGCACCTCCGACACCGGTGGACCGAATACAGCCCGCTGCCGATATGGCGACGAAAGCACCGTGGTCGGAACGGTTGCCGGCGACGGGGCCGCCGATACTCGGACCGGACGGTCGGGCGGAGGCGCACACTGCACAGTGCGACGCTTCGACCACGGTGTTGCCGCGGGTTTTCGAGACCATGGGGTAGGCCGTGGCGCGCGGCCGATGACGATGCGTTGTGTTGGATCGCTCGCTGTAGTCGGTCGCGCCGAAATCAGCCTCTCGGCGTGCCGATCGCGATGGTCGCTGTCGGAAGGCTCTTCGACTGGGACAATGGCGGCCTTCAGCGTGGTGACCGCTCGGGATGCCTCGGCGATGAGTCGTTCCAGCGTCGATATCATCGCGCGTAGTTCGCCCGGATCGACCCGCGGCGGCTGACTCACCGATGTCTCCTGCATGTCGTTACGGCGGTCCGGTCTTACCGAGCGCGCTGGCCTACGCCAACACATGGCACTCGCGAGTATGCGAGAACAGAGCGTGCTCAGGTTGATTTTCACCCAAATACACGGAACCTCCCTGGAATGGGAAGACTGGTCGAGGGCGGTGCGCCCGCCACCGCCACGGCGCTGCCGGTGACTTCCAGCAGGTGTGGTTGCCGACCACCCGAAAGAAGAGGAGATCTATCACATTTTCAGGAGTCCTTTCCCCCATGATGTGAGAATGGCCATTCCAGTCATACGGACCGAGCGTCCCGGGGTACCCGATAGCGGAATCCGAGCACGATAACGACGGCACGGCGCGAATATGACAGCAGCGAGAGCGTGAGCGATGACCCGGTCGCCGGTCTCGCCAGCCCTGCCGATGATCAACGGGATCGATAGACAGGGCTAGGCTTAGCCGTTCACACATGTGTCCCGTTGTTTTGGAAAGGAATGAATTCATGGCACGCAAGGTCGTTGTCGAGATGGTGGATGACTACGATGGCCAGTCCCCCGCGGAGGAAACGGTGACCTTCGCATTGGACGGTGTCGCCTACGAGATCGACCTGTCCGTCCTCAACGCCAACAACCTGCGCGGCGTTTTCGAGCACTGGACGCCGCATGCCCGCAGGATCGGGCGCGCATCGCGAGGAAAAGGTGGTAGGGGCCGTTCGGCAAACAGTAAGGAGCAGACCGCGGCTATCCGGGATTGGGCCCGCGGGAAAGGAATCGAGGTATCCAGCCGCGGACGAATCGCCGCCGAGGTGGTCCAGCAGTACAATCAAGAGTCCAGCGCCTTGTGACTCAACTGCGGGCGGGTTATCGAAAAGGTGCATCTCGGATTCGAGGTGCACTCGCGGCTGACTTCACCGTGTCGGCCGCGCTATCCGACTCAGCTCGACGGAATCGACTTATCCGCCGTAGGTGTGGCGAAGATCGCCGCCTTCGCCCCACACGCTCTCGGTCCCGCGACCTCTTGCCTGCGCCGTAGGTGTTTCACCAGGCCGCCCGTCGGTCTCCGGCCCGGGCGGGCGTCGCGGTTTCGGCCGGTCCAGGCAACGCCTGCGGTGATCGGCCCCGGGGCAGGGCGCCGAGGAGTTGGATGACGCGGGTGCTGGCGACGCAGTGTCCAGCCACGTCTCCGAACATCGTCGGCGACAACATGTTCGCGTTTCCGGTGTGAGCTGACCGAAGTCCCGCGGGAATGGACCGAGCGATCCTCGCCCACGGGACCAGCAACTGCGCCGCTGATGGATCGCTATTGGATGGCGAAGCGCAGTAGCGTCTGCTTGTCGCCCTGCTTGATCTTGCCTTTGCGGTCCAGGACTTCGAGTTGCCATTGACTCCCGTTACGAAAAGCCCGCGCAATGGCATTGGCATTCTCCGTACCGAGCAGCGAAGGCCAGATGTCGGCAACCTGCTGGCTGCTGCCTCCCGTGGCGTCGTAAATCTTGAACGAGATATTGTTCGCTTTCTCGAAGGTACTGCCCTTCTTGAAGGCCGCGGCGACAAAGACGATGGCGTCGATCGCTTGGGGCACCTCCGCGAACGTGACATGCACCGTCTCGTCGTCGCCGACGGCCGCACCGGTCTGCTCGTCGCCAGTGTGCAGGACCGAACCGTTGCCCAATGGATCCAACGAGTCCAGGCCCGCGAACCGAACCGGCTCACCGCCCTGCATCAGAATCGCGATCAGATCCAGGTCCACGCCACGCTTACGACGCGCCCAGCCCAACGCTCCCCCGCTCGCGCCGGCGGACGGATCCCAACTCACCCCCACACTCAACTTGGTGATGCCGCCGAGATCCGCGGCGCCGTCTTCTTTCCTGAGCGTAATCACGGACTCAGGCTACCTATTGTTCCTTAATACTGTGCAGCACAACCTCATTGATCGGATCGTCGACACCGCTGGTGATCTCGGTGGTCGGAGACCCGGGCCAGTGGGATTCGACGAGTCCGAGGTAGGTCCGGGCGTTTCGATGAAGAACGTGATTCCGAGCCTTCTCGGTGAGGAAGTCGGCAATGCGAGCGACCGGCGCCGCGGGCCGCTCCCCCAACGGATACGGTAATCGCTGCCGACCATGACCTGGTCTGATCCCATGGTGTCCAGCAGAAGCCGCAATGCCCTGATGTCGAAATTCACGGAATCGACACTGAATCGGTCGACATCTCGTGACGGCGGAAGCGCCGATGTGGCGATGATGTCGCTACGATCGTGCCAGGCGTTGTCGAGGTGCCCGAGCCAGTAGGCGAACGAACCGCCCCCATGTGCGAAAGCGATCCGCGGCTCGCGTCCGACGCGGTCGAAGAGCCGCCGAGATCATCGACAGATGTGTTTCGGCGGGCATCCCGTGAGCCAGGGGGCTGCTGCACGATCAGGTGACAGTAGTTACCCGACTCGAGTGACCGCTGGGGTCATGATGGTCGGTATGCAGAATGCAGCCGGCGACCTCACCACGGCGGGCGACAGCATTGTTCAGCGCGGTGACCGCGAGCCGGGACTGCGTCCTCGAGTCGATCGGATACCCCAAGATCCGGTTGGAGAACACGTCCTTGATCGCGCAAATATAGAGTTTGCCTTCACCGGTTCGGTGTTCGCCGATATCGGCCAGCCACAACCGATTCCGATCCTTCGCGGTGAACACACGAGGAACCAGATCATCATGAACCGGTGAATTCTGCCGCCCCGATTTCCCGCGGCGGCGCTCGCCGAACCTGCTCCACCAGTGATTCTGCGAGCAGATGCGCCGGGCTGCTCCGCCATCGACTCACCCGCGACACCGGCCTCATCGCGAGGAACCGATACCCGACCGAACAGACACCCCGCCCCACATCGCCGACTCACTGCTGCGGTTCTAGGGGGTAGTGGCGCATCCGGCCGAGATCCTGCGCTAACGCAGTGAGGCCCCAGGCATAGACCCAGGGCATCGCGAAAAGGTTGTGGCTGTTGTTATTTCTTGCCGGATGCGCCGGAGTTGGCCGCGGACTGGGCTAGGCTGGCGAACCCTGACGTCGCCGTGGCACTGCCCGGGTTGCGGCACCGGCGGTCTAAATCGCGGAGGCCCTGCTGGCGGTCAGCTTGCCGCCGCTGGCGTGGCTGCCGCCTTTGCCGCTCGACTTCGACATCGCGCTACCTACCTGATGGTCGACCCCGACACAGGCGAGGTTCTCGTCACGGCGGCCGACAAACGCGGGGTGACATCACAGTTCTGGGAGCACGTCCTGCCCTACGACGAGGTCGAGCTCACCATGACCAGCCGGCTCACCCTCAGCGGAACTGAGGTTCGGGAGCTGGCGATTCCTTTCTGTGGTCGCCGGGGTCTACATGGTGGAGACGCGGCCCGCGTGACAGGCCGGCCTCGATCATGAACGCCGAGAAAGAAGGGCTCATCGCCGATGAGTATTCCAGCGACCATCCGCGCGCTGCAGCAGACCTCCCTCAATGGCCCGCAGGATATGCGTCTTGATCACCGACGCGTTGGTACCGAGCCCAGGTCCGAGCGAGGTTCTGATCCGCGTCACCGCAGCCGGTGTCAATTTCCGCGACGTAATGCAGGCCCACGACACGTCGTCGGGTGGCCCGCAGCCACCATTTGTGGCGGGTTTCGAGGCCGCCGGCGAGGTCGTCGCGGTGGGTGAGGCGGTGACCAGCCCGCAGCCGGGGACTCGAGTCGTCGGCGTCGGAGACGGCGCTTTCGCCGAGTACATGGTGCTGCCCGCGGCTGCGGCGGTGCCGGTGCCACCCGGCTGGATGGAGCAGCAGGCGCTGGGGCTGATGGTCAACTGGCCCACCGCGCTGGCCGCACTCAAGCCCCTGGGCGGCATCACCGCCGGGCAGACCGTGCTGATCCAGGCCGCCGCGGGCGCGACCGGCCACGCCGCGGTCGCCATCGCCAAGTACTGTGGCGCGACAGTCGTCGCCACCGCCTCGCCAGCCAAGCACGAGACAGTGCGTGCTCTGGGCGCCGACTACGTTCTAGACTCCCGCCGGGGCGATCTCGCCGCCGAGGTGTTGAGGGTGACCGGTGGAGCCGGCGTCGATGTGGTACTGGAATCGGCAGGCGGTGCCACCTTCGAGGCCAGTCTGGCCGCCGTCAAGCGGGTCACCGGCCGGGTCGTCGTCTATGGCTTGGCGGGCGGCGAAGCCGCGATCACCAACTCGGATCTGGTATACAAGCATCAGGTCCACCTCATCGGTCTCAACATCGGCGCGCTGATCCAAGCCGCACCGCAGATCTTCGGCGAGGTCATGGGCGAACTGTCCACGCTGATAGCCGCCGGTGTGCTTGCCCCCGTCCAGCCCACCGCCTATGACTTGGCCGACGGACCGAAAGCGTTGATTGAACTGGAGGCCAGGGCCACCGTCGGCAAGCTTGCCTTGCTGCCCTGAAACCCGAATCTCATCCCGGTGGAGGTCGTGTCGGCTCGGCCACCGTCTACGCAGTACGGCTGGGCGACCGTGGCGGCACGTTCGCCGAACACGTCGCGACTGCTGCCGACTGCGGGACGGACGTGCCGCATCGGCTTGGAGGTGATCACGATGTCCGGTGCCGTTGTCGTGCGATACCGGACTGGGGCGGACCTCGCGGACCGCGACCAGCGGCTCGCCGTGCAGGTATGTGCCGAACTCAACGTCTTGGATCCCGGTGGACTGCATTTCCGTGTGTTCCGTCTCGAAGACGATATCGGTCTTCGGCACGTGGCCGCCTCCGACGGCACGAGCCAACGGACAACCGGCCGCCGTCGTGTACCACCGAGACGTGGACGGCACGCTGCGAGCCGATGGAGTTGTTGTGCTGGCACCCACCGCCACCGGTGTCTCCCACGTGATCAAGTTCCACGATCCGGCGCTGGTCGCAACGTTCGACTTCCCGGACACGCTCACGCACTGAGCCGCCGACATGGCTCGACCCTTCGCGACGCCGGCCGCGACCGCGTGTAGTTCCACTTCCAAGGAAGCCGCCACGGCGGCGTGGCCAGCACTTGACGATGGCCGAAGGCGAACCGAGTCTCTCGAGACCATGATTGGGGTTGGCGACGTCAGTTCGGCGGTTCGGACGGGCGGTCGATCTGGGGTGGGAGCGGACTTCCTTCGACCGAGTCGGATGCGAAGGGAGGTGTCGACCCGGACATGCTGAGGTATCCGTTCACACTCTGCGTGACGGTGAGACCGTACCCGGCGAAGGTTCGTGCGTAACCGGTGCGCGGGCGGGTATTCCGATCGGTTCGGGTCGTCCAGCCGTGATCACGCCAGGCACGGATCATCAGGTCGAAGTACTGGTCGGAGTTCGTGGGGGTGGCCCCGATCACCCAGTATGAGATATCGAAGAATTCCAAGACGGAGTCAGGATCGTCTTCATCGAAGGGGAGGGTAACGCCGTGGTGGAACCCTGCCACGGGAAGGTCCGGATGTCGTAGCGCCAGCGCTGATTCGGCGGGCAGTATCCGGAGTGTTTCGGTGAAGTGTCCCAGCAATTGTGCGCGGGCGGTGGCCTGGGTTGTTGGCGGTGGCATACCGTCCTCGTTTCGTCGATCCGTATGGGTTTCGGAAGCTGGGCGCGGTCTGTTCAGCGAAGCATGTCTCCGTGGCCGGTCATGATCAGCCCCAGACTCCGGTACGACTGGTTGTCGGAACCGAAGTAGTTCGTGGCCAGGTGATCCTGTGGGTTCCAGCCCAGCCGCGTCAGGCTGGGTGTGGAGTCGGTGCCGAATACCGTAGCGTTGAACTCGGGGTCGGTTGGTGCGGGACCGTGGGTGGCGGGCATCAATTGGATAGAGTCATGTTGGGCCATAGTCGCGTAGACGTGGTCACTGATGTGCGCGGGGTCGACGCCGGTTAGTCGGAGATCTCCGACGTTCGGTACTCCGGCGCCCCAGTTTCCGACGAATACCAGCTCGTCGGTGTCGAGTGCGTTCCCGTGTCCGGCCGAATGCCCACCGAGGACACCGCCGTAGGAATGTGCGATGGTGGTGTTGTGCGAGGGTGGGCCCTGATGCGTGGCCCGCAGCCCCTCGTGGTACCGACGCAACGCGTCCGCGCCTTCTTCCGCAGGTTTGGAAGACAGCGTCGCGACCAGCGAGTTCGGATTATCGTAGGCACCCCACAGAACTATTGATGTCTCTTTGGTTGGATCGACCGCCAGAGCTGCCTGCCGCAATTGTTTCAGGGATTGCTGAGCGTAGCCGACACCGCTGCGCCGCCGCAGCGCACCGACCAGGGCGATCCCCACATTATGGGCGGTATCGGGGTTGCCGATTGTGTACGCGTACCGGAGTTTGTCGTCGATGTACGACAAATAGTGGGGCGGTAGGCCCTCCTCGGTTGAATCGAGGAATTTCTGTATGTCGTCAAGCACCTTTATATGGTCCTCATTTTGCTCCCTAGCGGCTTTTTCTCGCAGCATTAAAAGAGTTTGCCGGTTGTACTTGTCGCGGTCACGCTGCGGGATTCCATCCCGGTTTCCGACGAACTGGTCCGCGCGATACCGGGCATCTTTCTCCTCTGCGGAAAGCCTCGACCAGAGCTCGTGCAGCTGGTTCGGATTCGTCGGGAGGCCGATGTCCGGCCCCCGCGAACTAGCTGGCGATAGCTGCATGTTCGGCGGCCATGTGAACCATCGTGCCCCGTTTTCATCGCCCCCGACGAGATTGCCTCTCGCGATCCGAAGGTCTTCGGCTGTCCTGCGGTACATCCCTTCACCGACGGATTTTGAGAGGTTCTTGAATGCCGACTCCAATCGATATACCAGGTGCGCTTTGAGGATCCCCCGATGAAATGGCAGGGATAGGAAATCGAGCGCGCCCGAATGGGGGCCCATAACGCTCACAGACCCGGGTCCGATACATGCTGAGTGCGCATCGAACGACCCCCATCGTAATCGGCACGTTGAACCGAAGCGCCCCCGTCGAGGCGAGATGGCCACGAACAGTGGAGTAACCGCTCGGCCGCCATACACGGACTCTCCACAGCCACTATACGTGTCAAGGGTGGGGGCATAGATCCGCGAAAATTCACGTTGAGCGGTTTGGCTATCAATCTGGGAGGGTGCGGCGGGCGTTATCGCAGATAAGTTCCGTAGTCGTCAGAGCATTGCGTGACCTGGCGACGCGGAAGGGGCAGGTGGGCTGGCAGTGGGCGGCCGGTCCTCGTCGTCAAAGGTCGCACACCCAACTCTCACAGAACGCGAGCCGACCCAGGACTGAGGCAGCCAGGAAATCCCGATCAGGGCGACATCATCGAGTGACCGGCCTGTCCGGCGTGGTTCCTTCGGCCGCTCGGCTGTCAGCAGGTTCGCAAAGACGGTATTCATCGCGTCTTTTCGGCTGGGGTCCCCACAGGCTGCAGATCGATTTCACCTCGATCTTCCTGGACACGTAGGTGCAGTGGTAGCTGGTGGTAGCCACCTGTGTTCACCGAGGGCAGGAGATCGCCGCTCCGGGCCGACCGCGCCGATCGACATGCTCACCACGCTCGCCGCACGGCTGGGTTCCGGCGCTCTTCTCGATTTCGACGCACCCGAGCCTCTACCCGCCAACTCGACTCCGCGGTGCGGTACCTACTCGGCCACGGTGCCAGCGTTCGCGCGATCGGCGACGACCAGCAGTTGGCTTCTGTTGCTGCCGGTGGCGTGATCCGCGATATCGCTTACACCGCCGGAGCCCTGTCCTTGAACCAGGTCATGCGGTTCACCGCGTGCAGCCAGTCTCGCGCTGCGCGAAGGCGATCCAACCGCGATCGCCCACTACCTCGACCTCGACCGCGTCCACATCGGCACGATCGGCGCTGTCATCGAGGGCGCCTTCTACGCGTGGGCCGCGGACACTGCCGCAGGCCGTGACGCGGTGCTGCTGGCACCGACCCGTGACCTGGTCACCGAACTCACGCTCTGGCAGCGGTGAGCGCCCTCGTGATGCTCAATGCCGTGGTGTGCACAGCCGGGCCGACCCGACGAATATCGACCTTGCCGATCCATCCCGACGCCGAGACCGCGGCGATGGGACGGCTGTCGAGCCGGATGGCGCTAGCAACGCAAGCCACACCTGGCGCTGACTCTTCGAACTCGTATGCCAGTCCGGACGCGGCGATACGGCGCAGTTGGCGGACCAACGGACCAGGCGCGGTGATTGTCCGAGGCCCGAGTCGGGTCAGCCCCGCGGCAACGACGGCGTCGAATGAGGCGGGAGGTGAGCCGGCGAGCAGAGCTTTTCCCACACCGGTCGCGTGCGCGGGAAGTCGGCCACCCACCCCCGACGGAAGCGGCGGCGCATCGCGGCCTCGCAGAATCTCGACATACACCACGTCGGTCCCGTCGAGAATCGCCAAATGCACTGTCTGCCTGGTTGCTTCGCGCAGATCCGCCAGGAATGGGAGAGCGATCTCACGAACCGAACGCCGCCTGGACGCCCGTTCCCCCAATTCGAACAATCGTAGACCGAGACCCACCTTCGTGCCTTGGCGCTCGAACAGGCCCACCCCCTCCATCTCCTTGACCAGCCTCGATACCGACGCTTTCGGAATGCCCGTCCGACGGGCCAGTTCGTTGATGCCGAGGTCGGTGTCGGTCGGGCCGAACGCTGACATCAGGTCCGACATACGTCGCACCACCGATGTCGGGTCCGAAGGCGAAGTGTTCCGTTCTTCGGGACTCATTCGTTGAGTATGACCGGATATACCGGCACAGTCCAAGTAGCAATTGTCGCTGCACCTCCACTGAACTCCCGCGCCTGAAAGCAAGAACTTCCTATGACCGAACTCGATCCCGCGTCGATCGCGAGGACTCTCCTGGCGGCTTACGACTCCGGTGAGCCGGTCGATCCGATTACCGACTGCTACCCGGGGATGCCTCTCGAGGACGCGTACGCGGTGCAGTTGCGGCAAGTTCGGCACTGGGTCCGTGTAGGCCGCCGGATCCGAGGTCACAAAGTCGGCCTGACATCAGCGGTGGTGCAGCGCGAACTCGGCGTCGTATTCGCGACTGGAAGATCACGATCGCTGTCCATCAGCGGGGTCAGGTCGTCGCGACCGGGGCGGGCGGCACAGCGTGCGGTCACCACTCAATGCGCTTGTCTGGCTCGCCAACACCGCCGGCCGACTCGGTGTCACTCTCGAAGCCGGTTTGGTCATCCTGCCGGGTTCGGTCACCGCGGAGATCCCCGTCGCAGGAGGCGACTCGGTCACAGCGAGGTTTGCCGGCCTCGGCAGCGTGACAGTCACATTCGCAGCATCTACTCGATCCAAGGAGAACTGATGGCGACCGCAGCAATCGTCGGTCCGGGAAATATCGGTACCGATCTTCTCGTCAAACTCCAGCGCACCGATGAATTCGAGGTTCGCTACATGGTTGGCGTCGACCCGGATTCGGATGGGCTCAGACGTGCGCGCGACCTCGGTGTCGAGGCGAGTGCCGGTGGGGTCGACTGGCTGCTGGCTCGATCTCGGCTGCCTGATTTCGTCTTCGAGGCCACCTCCGCGGCTGCGCACAAGGCAAACGCGCCGCGCTATTCGGAGGCGGGGATCACGGCGATCGACTTGACCCCCGCCGCGATCGGCCCGTTCCTGTGTCCCGCAGTCAACCTGGGTAGCAACTCGGATGCCGCGAACGTCAATATGATCACCTGCGGCGGCCAGGCCACCATTCCGATCGTGCACGCGGTGGCTCGAGTAACCGACGTGCCCTACGCGGAAATCATCGCGTCCATTTCGTCTCGCTCTGCCGGCCCGGGTACTCGGGCAAACATCGACGAGTTCACCGAGACGACGTCACACGCCATCGAATCCGTTGGTGGCGCGCAGCGAGGTAAGGCGATCATCATTCTCAACCCGGTCGAGCCGCCGATGATCATGCGCGACACCGTGTTCTGCGCCATCGACCCCGACTCGGACAAGGACGCGATCGCCGAATCGATCCACCGAATCGTCGCCGACGTGCAGCAGTACGTGCCCGGATACACGCTGCGCGCCGATCCTCAGTTCGATGACCCCATCGCCGCTTGGCACGGCAACGCCCGGGTAGCGGTATTGCTCGAAGTGAAGGGCAACGGCGACTACCTCCCGCCGTGGGCCGGCAATCTCGACATCATGACCGCTGCCGCGACTCGGTCCGCACAATTACTCGCCGCTGCCCGCAACGACAAGAAAGTGACGCTTCGATGAGTATCGATCGGATCGACGTCCGTCTCACCGACACCACCTTGCGCGATGGAAGTCATGCGGTCTCACACCAGTTCACCGCGACCCAGGTCCGTGAGGTGGTCCGCGGCCTCGACGCGGCGGGGATCCCGGTCATCGAGGTCACCCATGGTGACGGCCTGTCTGGCTCCTCGTTCAACTACGGATTCAGTGGTACCGACGAGATAGCACTGGTCACCGCAGCGGCCGAGGAAGCCAGGACCGCGAAAATCGCGGTGCTTCTACTCCCCGGATTGGGCACCGTCGCCGACCTGCGGCGCGCTCATGACGCCGGTGCTTCGGTGGCGCGGATCGCCACACATTGCACCGAGGCCGACGTATCGATCCAGCACTTCGGGGCAGCCCGGGACCTAGGCATGGACACCGTCGGATTCTTGATGCTGTCGCACCGCACAACTCCCGAGAACCTCGCCCGGCAGGCCCGGATCATGGCTGACGCCGGATGCCAGTGCGTCTACGTCGTCGACTCGGCCGGCGCGCTGCTGCCCGATGATGTAGCCGACCGAGTCGCCGCGTTGGTCGCCGAGTTGGGGACCGATGCGCAAGTCGGCGTGCACGCACACCAAAACCTCTCACTCGGAGTGGCGAACTCGATCGCGGGCGTTCGCGCTGGAGCGCGACAGATCGACGGCACCCTGTGTGCACTCGGCGCGGGCGCGGGTAACTCGCCCACCGAGATCATCGCCGTTGTTTTCGAACGGCTCGGAATCCACACCGGTGTCGACTCGGATGCCGTCCTCGCGGTAGCCGAAGAAATCGCGAAGCCGTTCATCCCCAGACTTCCGGTGGCGGACCGGAACTCGATCGTCCAAGGCAAGTACGGGGTGTACAACTCCTTCCTGTTCCACGCCGAGCGTGCGGCCCAGCGGTACGGCGTTCCGGCTCACGAGATCCTGACGCGTGTCGGTCAGGCCGGCTATGTCGGCGGCCAAGAGGACATGATCATCGACGTCGCGATCGAACTCGCCGCACGCGTGGACGGTCCGATCGGCCGCTGAGGTGCTGCTGAATGCCGAAGCATTCCGAACCGACCGACACCCGATCACCGAAGACTGGCCCGAACTCGACCTCGACATCGCCTACCAAGTGCAGGCGGAGTTCATCGCCGAGAAAGTGGCGCGGGGCGAGCAGGTGATTGGAATCGAACTCGCCCTGACCTCCCGCGCCAAACAGCAGCGGATGGGCATCACGTCCCCGCTGACCGCGGTCCGCACCGACCAGATGGTCCTCGAAATCGGTGTGCCGATACCGGGTGGCGGGTTGATTCATCCCCGCGTCCAGCCCGCGATCGTTCTGTTCTCGGCGAACGGCTGCGGGGGCCCGGTGCGACCGCGGCGACCGCGATGGCGGCGGTGTCTTCGGTCTACGCGCGAATCGAAGGGCTCGACAACCGCTACACCGACGTCAAGTTCACCCTTCCCGATGTGATAGCCCACAACGCATCGGCCGCCCGGTTCATCATCGGCGGTGTCGAGCTGGGTCCAACGCGATCTCGACGTCGCTCTGGAGGCGTGCGTGCTTGCGGTGGACGGCACTGTCGTCGATTACGCCACCGGTGCCGCGGTACAAGGGCACCCAGGTGAGGTGCTGGCACGGGCCGCGAACGCGCGCGCGGAACGCGGGATCGCGCTCGAGGCCGGTTGGATCGTCCTCACCGATGGGATGACCGACGCCGTCTTCGTCGAGTCCGGTCGACAAATCGTCGCCGAATTCACCCATCTCGGCACCGTGGTGGTGGCGGGCCAGGAGTGAGTCGGCTGACCGACTACCGAATCGGGGCGGACGCCCCGATGGTGCCGCCCGTGAGTTCGACGGACCGGACGCGGTCATCGATGTTCGTCGCGTGATGGGCGAGAATGAGCTCGTCGACGCTGGTAGCGGCGACGAAGTCGTCCAGATACGCCGAAACCTCGGTGGGTGTGCCGACGGCGGTATACCGGGTCATGGACGCCAGGTGGTGGCCGTTCGGCGAGGCCAGGAACGCATCGATTTCCGCGTCGGTGAAGTCGGCATTCCCTGCGCCTCGGGTCACCATCGCTCGTGCCCGGGCTCGGTAGGCGATCGTCTTCTGGGCGGCTGCCTCGCCGTGGTTCTCGGCGGCGAACACGTTGACACCGGCCATAGCGTATGGCTCGGCCAGCTGCTCCGAGGGCCGGAAACTGTCGCGGTAGACGGCGATCGCCTGGTGTAGAGCGTCCGGTGCGAAGTGGGACGCGAAGGCGTACGGCAGTCCCAGGTGCGCGGCGAGCTGCGCTCCGAACAGTGACGAACCGAGAATATAGAGCGGTACCACCCCTTCAGCCCGCGGAATCGCCTGTACACCCGACACCCGCGACCGCCCCGTCAGGTAGCCCTGCAACTCCAGGACATCCTGTGGGAAAGAATCCGCCGACGCCGGGTTACGTCGTAGCGCCAGCATGGTCTTCTGATCACTGCCGGGCGCGCGGCCCAAGCCGAGGTCGATCCGTCCAGGAAAGAGCGTCTCCAGGGTGCCGAATTGCTCCGCGATCACCAGCGGCGAGTGGTTGGGCAGCATGATGCCGCCCGCACCGAGCCGAATGGTCTCGGTATGTGCGGCGACATGACCGATGAGAACGCTCGTCGCACTAGACGCGATCGAGTGCATGTTGTGGTGCTCGGCGTACCAGACACGGTGGTAACCGCTGCGTTCGGCGGCCTGGGCCAGTGCGACGCTGTTGTCGAAACTATCGCGCGCTGTCTGGCCGGGTGCGATCGACGCGAGGTCGAGGATGGACAAAGCGGGAGGCATATGGCGCCGCCTTTCGTAATGTGTCAGAGAACGCGATGGAGTTGCTCGGTGAAGGCGCGGATGGAAGCTTCATCGCGGCGGTAGTACGTCCACTGCCCCCGCCGGGTGGCGCGAAGGAATCCCGCGCGCTGCAAGATCGCCAGATGCGCCGACATGGTCGATGCGGAGGTTCCCGCCTTCTGCTGAATGAGCCCGACACACACACCGAGTTCGACCGCCTCGCCAGCTCTTTCCGGGAAACTCGCATCCGGGTCCTTCAGCCACTCCAGGATGCGCAGTCGGGTCCCGTTCGCCAGAGCTTTGCACTCGTCGAGCACGGGTACCCTCCTTCGACATTTCGCTAATTGGCGAATTTACCCCGCGAGCTGGGTATCGGCACCATGACCCTGCTCACGCGCGACCGAGAGGAAAGACCAACTGGTCGAGTCGCCGGAGTTCCTGCCAGCATGGAGTGTGCCGCGGCGGCGACCCGCCCGACCAAGGGGGCACCTTCCCCACGCTCGCTTCTGGGTTGCGATCTCCAGGGTGAGTGACACCCCGGCTGCAATCTGCACCGACTGAGACGGTGGGAGACATACCGAAACGCACCGTACCGTAGACCTGAAGGGACCGAAGAGCCATGGACACCAATTCGACACGGGCGGCGATCGTCACCGGCGGTTCGCGCGGCATCGGCCGCGCGGCCGCCGAACGACTCGCTGCCGACGGGTTCGCGATCGTCGTCAACTTTGCGGGCAACACCGCCGAAGCGGATGCGACCGTCGCGGCGATCACCGGCGAAGGCGGCCGCGCGATTGCGGTCCGCGCCGACGTCGCCGACGAAGAGGCAGTTCAGAACCTATTCGACGTTACCGAGGAGAACTTCGGCGGTGTCGACGTCGTCGTGAACGCCGCAGGAAATATGGTGCTGGCACCACTCGCCGAACTGGACCTCGACGCGATGGATCGGATGCTCCGCACGAATATTCGCGGTACCTTGGTCGTCGATCAGCAGGCCGTCCGTCGAGTACGGTCCGGGGGCACGATCATCAACGTGTCCACGTCCATTATCGGCTTGGCGCTGCCCACATACGCCGCGTACGCCGCGACCAAGGGGGCGGTCGAGGCGACCACCTTGATCTTGGCACGTGAACTGCGTGGTCGAGACGTCACCGTCAATACCGTCGCCCCGGGCCCAACCGCTACGTCCTTGTTCCTGGACGGCAAGGATGACGCCACCATCGCGAGGATGGCCGCCCAGCCGCCATTGGAGCGTCTGGGCACGCCACAGGACATCGCTGAAGTGGTCGCGTTTCTGGCCGGTCCCGGTCACTGGGTCAATGGTCAGGTGCTCCGAGCCAACGGCGGAATCATCTGACATCGTCGGTCCAGCCAGAAAGTGGGCTGTCGTGGCCGCGAGCTGACACCATAGTGGTGGGTACCGCGTCTGAAAGCTTCTGACCACTCGGGCACCCGCGCCAAGTCGCCTGTATGGGTCTGCCGCGGGTCACCCGAAGATCATGGAGGTGATGACATGTGTCGCTTGTTCGGCCTCTCGGCCGCGCCGGATCGAGTCAAAGCCACATTCTGGTTGCTGGACTCACCGGACAGTCTCGCGCAGCAAAGTCGACAGGAACCCGATGGAACAGGCTTGGGCACCTTCGCGGCCGACGGGGCCCCGCGCGTGGAGAAACAACCGATCGCCGCGTACCACGATGCCCAATTCGGGCAGGAGGCCAGGGAACGCGAGTCGCAGACGTTCGTCGCACATATTCGCTACGCCTCGACCGGTGGCCTGAACCTGCGCAACACCCACCCCTTCGCTCAGCGTGGCCGCTTGTTCGCCCACAACGGGGTCCTGCAGGGTTTGACGGAGCTGGACGCCGAACTCGATGACTATCTCGAACTTGTTGCAGGCGATACGGATTCGGAGCGATTCTTCGCGTTGATCACGCAACGTACCGACCGGAACGACGGCGATGTCACGGCAGGAATCACCGACGCGGTGCGCTGGGTCGCGAACCGGCTACCCGTATATGCGCTGAATCTGGTGCTCACAACTGCGACCGAGCTGTGGGCGCTGCGGTACCCGGACACACATGAACTGTTCGTCCTCGAACGTGCCGCGGGCGGTGCGCACGGCGATCGGCATCTCGACCATGCCGGCCGACCCGGTACGGTCCGAGCACACTGCCGCCAATTGGCCGCACATCCGGCGGTCGTCGTTGCCAGCGAGCGGATGGACGCGGAGCCGGGATGGCGTGCGTTGGCACCGGGCGAGCTTGTGCATGTCGATAGTCAGCTGGACGTCCGGTCTCGGACCGTCATAGATTCCGCTCCCCGGCACATGTTGTCGCTCGCGCAACTGAGCCCCGGCGCTGCCGCATCCCAATCCGCACGGTGAACGCAACCGCACGCTGGCTTGCCCGTTGGGCTATTCATCCGCAGGGTGACCCGCTGCGAATGTAGATCAGTAGCCATCGTCTATCGGAATGAGGTCATCCATGGGCACTCACCGGCCCGCAGCTCTGGCGTATCACTGCTATCGGCGCGCTGCTTCTCTCATTGTCGTCGGCGCACTTCCACTGTCCGTCGCCGTGCTCAACGCAGCGCCCGCCACCGCTCAGCAGACACCGGGCCATGCCAGAATGTCGCAGACGCCGTTCGAACCAGCGGTCGTTGCCAGTGCCGATTCGGCAGCCCATGTCGACCACGCCCTCACCGTGCCCTGGACTTCGCCGATCCTCGGCGCCGCCGAGGTGGAATCGGATACCCCGGTGGCGGACACTGCCCACGGGCCCGGCGCTACCGATCGACACGGTATCGCCGAAACCTCCCCGATGCCGGACCACGGGGAAGCCGATGTCGCACGGACGCAGGTTCTGGACGACGTCGAGCAGTCGCGTCCCGACCAGATCGCGAACAGCGCCCTCGCCGGTGCCGCGATCGGTGCCGCGATCGGCGTGGCAGTCGTCAGCCCGCTCGCGATAACGAGCGGGGTGGTCGGCGCCGTCGCAGGCTTCATCTGCGGTATTCCATTCCTGCCCGGGGGCCTGGTGGTCCTACCCGTGTTGGGTGCTGCGATCGGCTTCGGCGTGATCGCCGCCCCGGCCGCTGCGGTCGGCGCTGCGGTCGGGGCAGGTGTCGGCGCTATAGTGGGTGCCGTCGCGCCGCCGACGATCACAGACGAACAGCCCATAGCCCCGGAGTAATGCTCAGCCCGACTCGGATGGCGGGTAACTGCCCTGGCGCTTGTCGACACCGACGACAGCGTTCGCGCTGTCGAGCACCTCCGAAAGCGACGGCCATAGTTCGTCCGGTCGCGGAGGTCGGATCCAATGCACGCTCCCCCGCGACGGGGGTTCCCAACAGGTGGGCAGGATGACATTCGATCTATGCGGACTCACCGACAGCCCATGCGCCGCAAGTCGCTCCATCAGGCCTGCGTCGGGGAACCGATCGAACATCGCCAAAAAGGTATAACGCTGCGCCAGCGCCAACACCGGTACCGGCGCAGCCCGCGAGATCAATTCGTCCAGCATTCGAATGCCGAGTGGCTCGGGAACATTCGCCGCGGCCATCTCATGTAGCGGCAGGATTACGAACCCTGGGGCTGTCGCGTGTACTCCGGACACACGCAGCTGTGCGCGATACATCTGAGCCCAGGCCTCGGGTGTGCGAGATTGGTCGGACAGATCCCGACCTGACGCGTCCAGGAGGTCGGGCGAGTTCGACGCAACCCGGGTATCGATGTCCATGTCGATCCCTCCATTTCGAAACTGCCAGTTTTGTTTTTCAGTTTAGCTCCACAACTGGCCACAGTGCCGATCGCGTGCGTGAAGTACAGCTCACATCGGGTATTCCTCTCCGCAGCAATTCGCATCGGCATGCCTGCTATGCAATTACGAAACCTTGCGTATACTTTTGTACAAAGTCGGGACTCGAAAACCCGGGAGGCGCAGTGGCGGCCGAAATGCCTATGAAACCGAAGCCGCCGACCCGAGCACTGACGCGACAGCGAATTGCGCAATTACCCGGGATCGACTGGCACGCCTGCGATCCCAGTTTCACCGAGCGGCGGCCACGGCAATCTCTTGTCACGAAGCGGCGACGGAGAACGGAGGCCGACAGGCCTGTTGTGACAGCGGGAGATGCCGCTCGCTCTGCATGGGGTCCTCCACGTCAGATCACCGAATCGACAATTTCGTTACCGCATTGTTGTCTGGAGGAAAGGTGAGTGCTGACATCACTACAGCCCGGCGTGGTCGACCGCGCAGCGAAAAGGCGCGGGATGCCATCGTGCACGCCAGCATAGAACTGCTACTCGAACGAGGCGTGGCCGCGACGACTGTCGACGCTGTCGCGGTAGCCGCGGGCGTCAGCAAGGCCACGATCTATCGATGGTGGTCGACGAAGGAAACCCTTGCCATGGACGCGCTATATCAGGAGTGGGCAACGACGTCACCTGCGGTTGACACCGGATCGGTGCGCGCGGATCTGCGCACCCTGCTGTGCCCATGGGCCGAACTCGCGGCACGGCGGCCCTACGGCCGGATCATCGCCGGTCTGCTCGTCGAGGTGGTGTCGAACCCGGATTTCGCCTTGGAATACCGAGCCCGCTTTCTCGAACACCGCCGCGAACAAGGGCGGGTGATTCTACAGCGGGCCATCCGTCGCGGCGAGATTCCTGCCGACACCCCCATCGAGATCGTGCTGGATATGCTGTACGGCCCGGTCTATCACCGCTTGCTCCACGGTCATGCCCCGATCGACGACGTCTTCGTCTGCCAAGTGATCGACACCGTGCTCGATGGGATCAAACCCGATCCCGCTGATCGCGCCGATGCCGCGTCCTGACGGCCACCGGAATATCGTGTGACACGCTGTCACGTACCGGACATCTTTCTCGCGCGTTATCGACGGGTTTATTCGATTTTTCGGCCTGACAAATCCAAGTTTTCGGCGCAGCGAATCCAACGTTACGACGTAGACATCGCGCAACCACGCGGCGTGAATGACTACACCTTAGAAACTGCACCACGCGCAGAACCGCTTTCACGATCGACGAATCCGCCGCAAGGTCGATGTCAGTGGTGAAATGCCGGCAGCGGACGGCGCTATCGGAAACCGACATGATGATCTTGCTGGGCCGCAGGTCATCGCAAGGCATGATCGATCCGAACGATCCGGACCCCGTGATCAAGGAGGACCCATGCGTAATCCGTCGATCCATGTCGCCTCGTTACTGGAGGGCGAAGAGGTTTATCGGGGCGAGCTCGGGTCCCTGACCAGACTGACTGCCGACAACTTTCCGATTCTGACCGGACTTTCCATCAAGCGCCTGATATTGACGCCCGGCGCGATCCGGGAACCGCATTGGCACGCCAACGCCACCGAACTGACCTACTGCACGGCGGGCACGGCGCTGGTGTCGGTGCTGGACGACGGCAGCAATTTCTCGTCGTTTCTCGTCACGGCCGGTGAGATGTTCCATATCGATTCTGGCGCTTTGCATCACATCGAGAACATCGGCGACACCAACGCAGAATTCGTGCTGGCCTTCCGCCACGAGCGGCCGGAGGACTTCGGGCTCGGTGCGGCGTTGGGGGCGATGACCGACTCGGTGCTCGGCAATACCTATGACCTGCCCGCCGCCGACTTCGCCAAGATCCGGCGCAGCACCACACCCAAGATCGTCGTGCGGCGCGATGGCGAACCCGAAGTTCCGTCGACGGCGCATTTCGGCGATCCCCACCATTTCGCTATCGAGGCGATGTCGGCGGCGGTGGATTCGCCGGTCGGATCAGCGCGGACAGCCCGCGAGCAGTTCTGGCCCGCGTTGCACGACATCTCGATGTACTCGCTGCGGATCAGGGAGGACGGTATGCGCGAACCCCATTGGCATCCCGTCACCGCCGAAATGGGCTATGTGCACAAAGGCGCGGCTCGGATGACGATCATGGATCCGGACGGGTCATTGGACACCTATACCGTCAACGAGGGCGAGGTGTATTTCATCCCGCGGGCCTACCCGCATCACATCGAGGTCCTCGACTCCCCTCAGACTCATCTGCTCATCTTCTTCGATCAGCCGACGCCGGCGGATATCGGCTACCGCGCCTCGATGAGCGCCTACTCTCGGAAGGTCCTTGCGGCGATCTTCGGTCTGGCGCTGGACGAGTTGCCGGAACTGCCGTTCACTCCGGTCGATCCACTGATCGTCACCCGTAACAACCCGCGCACCCCCTGACGAGCACGGTTGTCTGCGGGCACGCCGGGGATTGTCCGCATCGTCGATGGCTCCGATACCGATCCGACCGACCGAACCGGACGTATCGGCGGAATGGATCGACCGCGCGTCCACACCGGAACGCTTGCGGCCACATGTCTTCGAGGAGGACGTAAGGCGCGGACCTGGTCGCAGGCATGTTGCCGATACGTCAGCAACTCTCCGAGCGGTCGGGTCGACAGTTCGAGCACCGACGGAGCCCGACCGCAGTGCCGCATGTCTCCGTTCGCCGTCGAGGCTGATCGGACAAGTCGGCCCGATTGGATCGGATGCCGTGCGCAGAACTGATGTCGCCATCCGTAACGCATACTTCCTCGCCACCTATAGCAAGGTGTCGGTCTCCCCTGCGCCGATCGAGTCCGGTCGCCCGGCATCGTCGTGCTTCGCGTCCAGTAGTTCGGTCGCGACCATAGCCACGGATTCGACGCCGCGGAGTCGGCGGCGACCGCGCACCTCGGCCACGCGGAACGGCGTCGGAGGATGTTGTTTTCCGCACAGAACTGCATGTTTTCGGCGTCGAATGGGTACCCGTCGAGGTTTTCCCAACCGGGGCGCGCCCTTCGGATCACTATTCGCTAAGGTCCGTAGACGCTCGGGTCATGGTTCTCACAAATGCGGCACCGCTTCTGGCTCCATTGCCGAGCTGAAGATGATCGAGCCAGAGAGTGAACTCGCCACCGCATGACCGCCACACGTCGTTCCGCACGTCGCGCCCAGCATTCCCGATCACGCAATCTGCTGTTCTGCCAGTTGCTCACCGCAGCCGTCGACACGTCCTTCGACTCGGTCGCGCTCCGGTTCAACCCGACCGGCCATCCCGCCGATCAGCGCGAACTCAGCTACCGCGAGCTGGACGACGCGTCCTCGCAGCTGGCCCGTCACTTGATCGGGTGCGGCGTAGGTCCAGGAGATTTCGTCGCGGTGGCCATCACCCGGTCGGTCGAGTCGGTGTTGGCGGTATGGGCCGTCGCGAAGACGGGCGCCGCCTATGTCCCGATCGACCCGACCTACCCGGCAGACCGCATCGCACACATGATCTCGGACTCCGGTGCCGCGCTCGGCGTCACCACCTCGGCGCATCGACCCACTCTGCCGGCCACCGCGATCGAATGGATCGAGTTCGATGATCCGGTACATCGGGAACGGATCGCCGCTGCGCCCGCGCACCCGGTCTCCTATCTGGATCGGCTGCGCCCGCTGACCGAGCAGCACATCGCCTACGTTATCTACACCTCCGGTTCAACCGGCAGGCCGAAGGGCGTGACGGTGACCCACGCGGGCTTGGCGGGACTGGTCAAGTCCGAGATCGCCCGCCGTACGGTGACGCGAGAGTCCCGAGTCACCCACCTGTGCACGCCGAGCTTCGATTTCTCGGTGATCGAGATGCTGCTCGCGTTCTCCGCCGGCGCGACGCTGGTCGTGGCGCCGCCCACGGTATTCGGCGGCGTCGAGCTGGCCGATCTGTTGCGGCGTGAGCGAGTCACACACCTGTGCATCACGCCCGGCGCATTGGAATCGGTCGACCCGACCGGCCTGGACGACTTGCGGGCCATCCTGTGCGGCGGTGAGCGGTTGGGTCCCGACCTGGTCTCCCGGTGGGCGCACCAGGATCGGTCCGTCAACAACGTGTACGGACCGACCGAGACCACGATCTTCGCGACCGTCACCGATGCGCTGCCTCCCGGCGAACCGACGCACATCGGCACCGCGGTGCCGGCCATGGGCACCTACGTGCTCGACTCACGGTTGCGGACTGTGCCGGTGGGCGTGATCGGCGAACTGTATCTGTCCGGACCCGCGCTCGCGCAGGGCTACCTCCGCCGCCCCGGATTGACCTCCGAACGGTTCGTCGCCAATCCGTTCGGCCAGGCGACCGGCGGTTCCAGCACACGCATGTATCGCACCGGCGATTTGGTGCGACGCGCCTCGGCCGGAGTTCTGGAATACCACGGCCGGGTCGACTTCCAGGTGAAGATCCGAGGCCTACGAATCGAACTCGATGAGATCGACAACGCCCTGACCAGTCATCCCGACATCGACTACGCAGCCACCCTGGGGACGACGTTGCCCTCCGGCATCGAGGCACTGGTGTCGTACGTGCTGCCCCGAGCCGCGTCCACCGCGGACCCCGACGGCGGCCGGGTGACGCTGGACACCACCGCATTGTCCGAATTCCTCGCGAAGACCCTGCCCACGTACATGATTCCGGCCGCGATCACGGTACTCGACGAGCTTCCGCTCACGTCGGTCGGCAAACTGGATCGCACCGCGTTGCCGGAACCGGTGCTCACCGCCCGCGAGTTCCACGCACCTACGACACCAACCGAGCGTTTGGTCGCCGACACCTTCGCCGCACTGCTGCTGCCGGCCGTTGACGACAACACCGATCGGGTGGGCACAGACGACGATTTCTTCGAACTCGGCGGCAATTCGCTGGTCGCGACGCAAGCCAGCGCTCGGCTCGGTGCCGCGCTGCGGGTACGTGTTCCGGTCGCTCTGCTCTTCGAGGCGCCGACGGTGGCGAAACTCGCCGTCCGCCTGCATGAACTGACAGATTCGGCCGACACGGCCCCGCGGCCGATGGCGCGACCGGCGTCGGTGCCGCTGTCGTATGCCCAACAACGAATGTGGTTCCTGAATCGATTCGACCCGACCAGCGCGAACAACAATATTCCCCTGGCGATACGGCTCAGCGGACAGTTGGACGTGGACGCGTTGCGCGCGGCGATCCGGGATCTGGTCGGACGGCATGAGGTGCTGCGGACCAGTTATCCGGAATACGACGGTGCGGGCAGCCAACGGGTGCACTCCATCTCGGACCCGGACGCGGTGCCAGAACTTCCGGTACTCGATGTCACCGCGTCCGAGCTACCCGCGCGCGCCGTAGCTGCGGCGATCGAGGGCTTCGATGTCACGGCCGCGCCGCCGATCCGATTGCACTTGCTGCGCTCGAGCGAGACCGAGCACGTGTTGGTGTGCGTGGTCCATCACATCGCCGGAGACGGCTCCTCCATGAGCCCGCTGAGCCGCGACCTGATGGCCGCCTACTCGGCGCGGGTGAACGGTTCGGCCCCGACCTGGAAGCCGCTGCCATTGCACTACGCGGACTACACGCTGTGGCAACGCGAGATGCTCGGCGACGAGCAGGACCCGAGTTCGCTCCTCGCCCGACAGATCAGGTTCTGGCGGGAACGGTTGGCCGATCTGCCGGAGAGACTGGACCTGCCCGCCGACCGCCCACGTCCTTCCGTGTTCTCCGGCCGCGGCGCCGCGTACGAATTCCAGATCGACGCGCCGGTGCACGAGGCGCTGAACCGGCTTGCGCACCGGCACGACGCCACGTTGTTCATGGTCGTACACGCTGCGTTCGCGCTGCTCCTCGGGCGATTGACCGACACCCGCGACATCACGATCGGCACGCCGGTGGCGGGCCGCGGCGACGCCACGGTGAGCGATCTGATCGGCATGTTCGTCAACACCCTCGCCCTGCGCACCGAGATCGATCCCGGACGCACCTTCGCGGAGCTGCTCGACCACGTGCGCAACCGCGACATCGAAGCGCTCGGCCACGCTGACGTACCGTTCGAACGACTGGTGGAACTACTCGACCCGGTGCGGTCGAGCGCCCATCATCCGCTGTTCCAGGTGATGCTGACTTTCCAGAATTTCGCGCCGTCAGCACTGGAACTACCATCGCTGACCGTTTCCGCGTTCGACCTGGCGGTGCCCTTGGCGAAGTTCGATCTCGAGCTGACCATGGTGCCGCGCGAGGACGACCGGACACCGCTTGGCATCTCAGCTGCGTTCACGTACGCCACCGATCTGTTCGACGAGGCGACGGTTGCGGGATTCGCCCGACGGCTGTGCCGGATCCTTACGACCCTGGCCGATTCGCCCGATCGTGCGCTGGGCGAGATCGACCTGCTCGAGCCCGCGGAACGCACCGCGATCCTGATCGACTGGAACAACACCCGGCACCCGATCTCCGCGGGTCTGGTACTCGACGGCTACCGGCGGTCGGTGGCCCAGCATCCAGACGTCGTCGCGATCACGTACGCGGGGAACGAACTGACCTATCGTCAAATGGACGCGCGGGTCAATCAGCTCGCCAGGTTGCTGATCGACCACGGTGTCGGCGCGGAATCGTTGGTGGGACTGGCGGTTCGGCGTTCTTTGGACCTCGTGATCGGCATGTACGCGATCATCACGGCCGGTGGCGCGTATGTACCTTTGGACCCGGATCATCCGGCCGAGCGGATCGCGCACGTGCTCGATACCGCCCACCCGGTCTGTGTGCTGACCACGACCGCCGATGCGGTGTCGGTACCGGCGGACATTGCGGTGCTCCACCTCGACACCGTCCAGACGGACGCGAGGTCGGGCGCGCCGATCCGTGCCGACGAGCTGCTGCGCTCGGTCCGGCCGGACCATCCGGCCTACGTGATCTTCACTTCGGGTTCGACCGGACGGCCGAAAGGCGTGGCGATCTCGCACCGGGCGATCGACAACCAGATCGAGTGGATGCTCGCGCAGTATCCGATGGGTCTGGGGGATGTGTACCTCCAGAAGACCGCGACCACTTTCGACGTTTCGCTATGGGGCTACTTCATGCCACTGCGGGCGGGCGCGAAGTTGGTCGTCGCCGACCACGACGGGCACCGCGACCCGGCCTATCTCGCCGCGACCATCGCCGCGCACGGTGTCACGGTCACCGATTTCGTCCCTTCGATGCTCATGGTGCTCGCCGCGAACGTGGCTGCCGGAACCATTGCGACACTGCGGAATCTGTTCGTGATCGGAGAGGCGCTGCCGCCGGAGACCGTGCGCGCGGTCCGCGCCGTCGCCGATGCGCAAGTGCATAACCTGTACGGCCCCACCGAGGCCGCGGTCTCCGTCACCTACTGGCCCGCGGGGGCGGCAGAGGAGGCGACGGTACCGATCGGCAGGCCACAGTGGAATACCCAGGTTTACGTGTTGGATTCGCGTCTGCGGCCGGTGCCCGCCGGGTCGCCCGGGGAGCTGTATCTCGCTGGTGATCAATTGGCCCGCGGCTACGTGCGGCAGGCAGCGCAAACCGCTGGACGGTTCATCGCGAACCCGTTCGACAGCGGAACCAGAATGTACCGCACCGGCGATCTGGTGATCTGGCGCGCACCGAGCGCCGATGCGCCGCAGCGGCTCGACTACCTCGGCCGCACCGATTTTCAGGTGAAGTTCCGCGGCCAGCGCATCGAGCTGGGCGAGATCGAGACCGCGCTGCTCGCGCAACCCGCGGTCAGCCAGGCGGTCGCGGCGGTAGTGCCCTCGTCCGTCGGAGACCGGCTGGTGGCTTACGTGGTCCCACTACCGGGGCAGGTCGTCGACCAGCAGGAAATGCTGAACGCGATAGCCACGGTTCTCCCCGCGTACATGGTCCCGTCCGCGGTGGTCGCGTTGTCGGACCTGCCACTCAACACCAGCGGCAAACTGGATCGTCGAGCGCTGCCGGAGCCGGTGTTCGAAGTCGCGGAGTACCGGCACGCCCGGACGCCGGTCGAGCAAGCGATCGCCCAGGTGTTCGCCGACCTACTCGGTATCGACAAAGTCGGCGTCGATGACGACTTCTTCGCCCTCGGTGGCAATTCGCTCCTGGCGACGCGGGTCGTCGCCAGGCTCAATGAAGCGCTCAACTCTCAGGTCACCGTGCGTGACCTGTTCGAAGCAGGCCGTGTTTCCGCACTCGCTACCAGGACGATTCCTGGTAGCGCGACCGCCCGCGCGCCACTGGCCTCGTCGGCACGGCCCGACCGTATCCCGCTTTCGCTCGCGCAGCAGCGGATGTGGGTGCTCAACCGCATCGAGCCGAACTCCCCCGCCTACAACATGCCGTTCGCCATCCGGCTCTCCGGCGCACTCGACCTGCCCGCGCTGCGAAACGCGGTCCGCGATGTGCTGGAGCGCCACGAAGCGTTACGCACCCGCTTCCCCGCAGATCAGGACGAATTGCCGTACCAGGAGATCCTGTCGGTAGGCGCGGCACTCCCTGACGGCCTCGTGGTCGAGTACGACACCACCGATGTCATGGGCACAGTGGCCGGACTGATGTCCGCCGGCTTCGATGTCACCGAGTCCGCGCCGCTCCGGGTGCGGCTGTTCAGCTCCGGCGCCGATCATCTCCTCGTCATTGTGGTGCACCATATTTCTGCCGACGGAGCATCACTGGCGCCACTGGCCCGTGATCTGGTGACCGCCTACGTCGCCCGTACCGGCGGCGGTGCACCGACTTGGTCGCCTCTTTCGGTGCAGTACGCCGATTTCGCGATCTGGCAGCGCGGCGCCATAGGCGTGGCAGAAGACGCGAATTCCATTGCGGCACAACAGCTGTTGTACTGGCGGGACCAACTTGCCGGACTGGCCGGACCGCTGGAGCTGCCAACGGATCGCCCACGCACGGCGACACTGTCGACGGGTGGCGCGTCTACGGGCGTCACCATCCCGGCGCAAGTGCACGAGCAACTCCACCGGATCGCACGCGACCACCACGCGACGTTGTTCATGGTGGTCCACGCGGCCCTCGCAGTCCTGCTGGGACGTCTGTCCGGCGGCACGGACATCGTAGTCGGGACGCCGATCGCCGGGCGCGGCGAGCAAGCGCTCGACGATCTGGTCGGGATGTTCGTCAACACACTGGCCCTGCGCGTCGAGGTGGATTCCGCGACGACCTTCCATGCCCTGGTCGATCGGGCTCGCGAAACAGACCTTTCGGCCTTCGCCAACGCCGACCTGCCCTTCGAGCGAGTGGTCGAGGAGATCGATCCCGCGCGCACCGGAGCGCGCAACCCGCTCTTCCACGTGATGCTGTCGTTCCAAAACATCGAGCAGCCCACACTCGAGTTACCGGGCTTGACTGTCGCGGCGGTGGATACCGGCGAGATCACAGCCAAGTTCGACCTGCAGGTGATCGTTGAGCCGCGGCTCGACGACGACGGCACCCCCGCGGAGCTGGTCGTAGTGTTCACTTATGCCACGGCACTCTTCGACGAGTCGACCGTGCGTGCTTTCGGACGCCGGTTCGAGCGCATCGTCTCCGCGGTGGCCGAAGACCCCTCGAAAACGGTGTGGGACATCGACATTCTCGACGAGGAAGAGGCTGCCCGCCTACGTGCCCCCGGTCCGGCCGTCCTACAACCGCGCCAGGTCGAACAGTCCGGCGTCGTACTGCTGCCGGATCTGCTGACCGCCGCGGTCGAGGAAAATCCCGACGGTGTCGCGGTGATCTTCGCCGATGGCTCGGCAACATTGGCGCAACTGGACTATATCGATCTCGACGAGCAATCCACCCGGCTGGCACGGTTGCTGATCGCGCGTGGCGTCGGGCCCGAAGACCTTGTTGCGGTGGGGATCGCTCGATCGCTGGAGTCGGTGCTCGCGGTGTGGGCGATCGCGAAGACCGGCGCGGGATTCGTCCCGGTCGACCCGAACTATCCGCCGGACCGGATAGCGCACCTGGTCTCGGATTCGCGCGCGGTGCTCGGTCTGACCGTCGAAGCCGCGCGCGCCGATCTGCCCGATCAGCTCGACTGGTTGGTGATCGACACCGTCGGGTTTGCCGGCGAACTCGACGCCCAGCAGGTGGAACCGATCACCGACCGCGATCGACCACGGCCGCTGCGTCCCGAGCATCCGGCTTATGTCATCTACACCTCGGGCTCCACTGGTACGCCGAAGGGCGTGGTGGTCACCCATGCCGGATTGTCGAGCTTCTGCACGGAGCAGCGCGAACGGTACCGGGTCACCAGCAGTTCGCGCACTCTACACTTCGCGTCTCCCTCTTTCGACGCATCAGTTCTGGAGTTACTGCTCGCAGTCGGCGGCGCGGCGACGATGGTGGCGGCCGCGCCTACCGTCTACGGGGGTGCCGATTTGACCGAATTGCTGCGGCGCGAGCGGGTGACCCATGCCTTCGTCACTCCCGCGGCGCTGGCCTCGATGGACCCTGCCGGACTGGACCGGCTCCGGGTGGTGATCTCCGGGGGTGAGGACTGCCCGCCGGATCTGGTGCGGCGCTGGGTACAGCCGATCTCGGGCAAGCGGATCCGCGAGTTCTACAACGGCTACGGGCCTACCGAGACCACGATCATGACCAACATCAGCGATCCGTTGTCCCCCGACGAGCCGGTGACCATCGGCGGGCCGATTCGGGGGATGCGCGCGCTGGTACTCGACGGCAGGCTGCACCCGGTTCCCGAAGGTGTCGCCGGCGAACTCTATCTCGGTGGTGGCCAGTTGGCTCGCGGGTACCACAGCCGTCCCGCACTCACCGCGTCCCGCTTCGTCGCCGACCCTTACGGTGCGCCAGGTGCGCGGCTCTACCGCACCGGTGATCTCGTGCGTCGCCGCCGAATCAACGGTTCGACAATGCTGGACTACCTCGGCCGCAACGACTTCCAGGTCAAGGTGCGTGGTTTCCGCGTCGAACTCGGCGAGATCGACGCCGCACTGGCTGCCCGGCCGGAGATCGACTTCGCCGTCACTGTGGGGCGTGAATCGGGTTCCGGCGCGACCATACTCGTGTCCTACGTGCTGCCCGCGCCGGAGGCGGCTGTCGACACCGCGGCGATCGTCGATGATCTCAGCAGGTCACTGCCCTCGCATATGCTGCCGACGGCCGTCGTCCTGCTCGACGAGATACCGCTGACGCCGGTAGGCAAACTCGACCGGCGCGCGTTGCCGGAGCCACGGTTGCAGACCGCGCAGTTCCGACCGCCATCAGGTCGTCTCGAACAGGCTGTCACCGAGGTGTTCACCGAACTGCTCCGCCCCACTCGGACGCTCGGCGCTGATGACGACTTCTTCCAGCTGGGCGGGAACTCACTGATCGCGACCCAGGTCGCAGCGCGGCTCGGGGCCGCGCTCGACACCCAGGTGCCGGTTCGGCTGCTGTTCGAGGCCTCGACGGTCGCAGCGCTCGCCGCGCGGATGTCTGAGTACGCCGACACGGGAGACCGCAGGCCACTGACGGCACATCGACGGCCCGAACACATTCCGCTGTCGTCGGCCCAGCAGCGAATGTGGTTCCTCAACCAGTTCGATACCCGATCGGCGGCCTACAACGTGCCGATCGCGGTGCGACTCGCCGGGGCCCTCGATGTTGCCGCGCTGCGTGCCGCCGTCACGGATGTGGTGGGCAGGCATGAGATTCTTCGCACGATCTACCCGCGGTTCGAACAGGGGCCCGCGCAGGTGATCCTCCCGCTCGAGCAGGCGGTCCCGAGGTTCGATGACCACATCGTGACACCCGAGGACGTCGAATCCGCAGTAGCCGCACTGATTTCGACTACCTTTGACGTCACCGTCGAGGTCCCGCTCGCGGCCGCACTGTTCCGGATAGTCAAGCAGGACGCCACCGGGCCCGCCGAGTACGTGCTCGCCATGGTGGTGCACCACATCTCTGGTGACGGTTCCTCGATCCGGCCGCTGACCAGGGACCTGATGACCGCCTATGCCGCGCGGGCGGGGGGTCGGGCGCCGGACTGGACGCCACTGCCGGTGCAGTATGCCGACTACAGCGTCTGGCAGCGCGAACTGCTCGGCGACGAAAGCGACCCGAATTCCCTGGCCGCCGAGCAGATCGCCTACTGGCAGCGGAGCCTGGCCGGGTTGCCGGATCAGCTGGACTTGCCCACCGACCGGCCGCGTCCGGCCGTGCAGTCCTTCGCAGGCGGCAAGGTGGACGTGCGCGTCGACGCCGCGACCCATCAGGCCCTGGTCGATCTGGGCCGCGACCACAACGCAACCTTGTTCATGGTGGTCCACACCGCGCTCGCGGTACTGCTCGCTCGGCTCGCGCAGACCGACGACATCGCCATCGGCACCCCGATCGCAGGCCGCGGCGAGGCAGTACTCGACGACCTGATCGGCATGTTTGTCAATACCTTGGTCTTCCGCACGCGGATCGATGCCGGCGAGCCGTTCACCGAACTCCTCACCCGCCAGCGTGATAGTGATATTCAGGCGTTCGCCAACGCCGATGTGCCGTTCGAGCGGCTGGTCGAGGTGCTCAACCCGGTCCGCTCGACCGCGCGGCATCCGCTGTTCCAGGTGGGGTTGTCGTTCCAGAACCTGACCACAGCCGCCCTGGAATTGCCGGGACTTGTGGTATCGGACGTCGGTATCGACACCGGACTCTCGCAATTCGACCTGCATCTGATCGTCGCCGACAACTACGACGAGGCGGGCGCGGCGGCAGGTATCAGTGGGTTCCTCACCTACGCCGACGCCCTGTTCGACGCCTCGTCGGCGGTCACCATCGCGACCCGACTCTCCCGGCTCCTGGAGGCAGTCGCGGCGGCCCCGAAGACCGCGGTCGGGGAAATCGAGATCCTGGCGCCGGCCGAGCGCGCGGACATCGTGTTCCGGCGCAACGCCACCGATCGTCAGGTCGATACCGCGGCGACACTGGTGTCGCTACTCGACACCACTGTGGCGAAATCCGCGAAGGCCACCGCCGTAGTCGCCGATACGCTGGACGGCACCACCGAACTGACGTATGGCGAGCTGGATGCCCGGGTGAATCGTCTCGCTCGCTTGTTGATTTCGCTCGGTGTCGGCCCGGAATCGCGGGTGGCGCTGGCGTTGCGGCGTTCGGTGGATCTGGTGGTCGCGATGTACGCGGTGGCAAAGGCCGGCGGTGCGTATGTGCCGGTCGATCCGGATCAGCCTGCCGAACGCCTCGATTACATCCTGGAGGCTGTCGCTCCAGCGTGCGTGCTCACGCACACCGCAGCCGAATTCACCACTACATCGGCACCGTTGGTGTCGCTGGACCATCTCGATCTCGACGGGATCGACGACGCTCCGCTCACCGATGCTGACCGGACGGCGCCACTGCTGCCACAGCACACCGCGTATGTGATCTTCACATCCGGGTCGACCGGCCGCCCCAAGG
The DNA here is from genome assembly GCF_040647855.1 of Nocardia sp. NPDC049220. NCBI lineage: Bacteria > Bacillati > Actinomycetota > Actinomycetes > Mycobacteriales > Nocardiaceae > Nocardia > Nocardia sp. NPDC049220. Next base: position 39,037 of record NZ_JBEZDA010000020.1, on the reverse strand, counting down.
GCGTAGCCGTTTCGCATTCGGCGATCGCACACCAATTGCTCTGGAAAATAACCGAATTCGGCCTGGATGCGGCCGATGCGGTGCTGCTGAAAACCGCAGCGACCTTCGATCTGTCGGTGTGGGAGTTCTGGACCGCCGCTGCCTGCGGTGGTCGGCTGGTGATCGCCACCCCGGACGGGCACCGTGACCCGGCCTACCTCGATGATCTGATGGCGCGGGAATGGGTGACAACTCTGCACGCCGTACCGTCCATGCTCGACGGCCTACTCACCGCGGGTCTGCCCGATTCGCTGTGGCGGGTGCTGGCCATCGGTGAAGAGCTGTCCATCGCGCTCGCCCAGCGGTTCCAGCGCGAACATCCGCGCATCGAACTGTTCAACCTCTACGGCCCCACCGAGGCGGCGGTGTCCATCACCAGCCATCGGGTCACCGCGACCGACGAGGTCGTGGTGCCGATCGGTGTACCCGCATGGAACAGTCGAACATACGTGCTCGACGGTCGCCTGCGGCCGGTGCCCGACGGTGTCGTCGGTGAGCTGTATCTGACCGGTGCGCAGGTCGCGCGTGGGTACTTCGGGCAGGTCGAGCTGACCGCGCAGCGGTTCGTGGCCGACCCGTTCGGGTCCGGTGAACGCATGTATCGCACCGGCGACCTGGCCGTGTGGAATAGTGCCCGCGAGCTGGAGTACCGCGGGCGCAGCGACTTCCAGATCAAGCTCCGGGGCTTCCGCATCGAACCCGGCGAGATCGAGGCTGCGCTCCTGGCCCTGCCCGAGGTCGCACAGACCGTCGTGACCGCACAATCCGACCCGCGGACTGGCGATCGCTTGGTCGCCTATCTGGTGGCTTCCGAGGGCACGGCCGGTATCGATGTGACGCAGGTGAAGTCGTCGCTGGGTGCGGCGCTGCCGTCGTACTTGGTGCCGTCGGCGTTTGTCGTGCTGGACATGTTGCCTTTGACTGCCAACGGCAAACTCGACCGCGCCGCGCTGCCCGAACCAGAATTCACGGCCAGGGAATTCCGGGCGCCCTCGACACCCATCGAAGAGATCATCGCCGGCATCTATCTCGAGGTGCTCGGCGTCGACCGAGTCGGCGCCGACGACGACTTCTTCGCTCTCGGCGGCAACTCGCTGCTGGCCACCCAGGTTGCGGCACGGATCGGTGCCGCACTCGAGACCACGGTGCCGGTGCGCGCCCTGTTCGAAGCGTCCACGGTGGCTGGACTCGCGGTGCTTGCCGAACAGCACGTGGGCGTCGGCAGCCGCCGCGCGCTGGTGGCAGGACCGCGACCGGAACAGATTCCGCTGTCGCCGGCTCAGCAGCGGATGTGGTTTCTCAACCAATTCGACACGTCCTCCGCGGTCGACAACATCCCGGTCGCGGTCCGTCTGACCGGCCGGCTCGACGTAGCCGCCCTCCAACAGGCCGTCATCGACCTTCTGGGCAGACACGAGACACTGCGAACCGTCTTCCCGCAAACCCCGGGCGGTCCGATACAACATGTACTCGAATCGTCCGACATTCTGATCGACCTCCGGCCGATCCGGATCGTCCCCGCTGATCTCGGCGACGCGATTCGCCGCATCCTCACCGATGGTTTCGACGTCACCATCGAACTCCCATTCCGCACCACCCTGTTTCAGCTGTCGGACACCGAGTACGTGCTCGTCTTCGTCGCGCACCACATCAGCGCCGACGGATGGTCGATACGACCGCTCACCCGCGACGTGATGCTCGCCTACGCGTCGCGCGCGGAAGGCGTAACACCTGGCTGGGTACCATTGCCGCTGCAGTACGCGGATTACAGCCTGTGGCAGCGCACTGTGCTCGGCTCGGAGAGTGATCCGGACAGTCGCGTCTCGGCGCAGATCGGCTACTGGCGCGCGGCCCTCGCCGGATTGCCCGACGAACTGCCACTCCCGGCCGATCGCGCCCGGCCAGCGATGCAGTCCTTCGCTGGGGGGCGCGTCCGATTTTCGGTGGACGCTGAGCTGTACCGGGCGTTGCGGAGCATGGGTCGCGAACAGAACGTGACACTGTTCATGGTCGTGCACGCGGCCTTTGCGGTGCTACTGGCGCGCCTGTCCGGCACGGACGACATCGCCATAGGCGCTCCGGTGGCTGGTCGCGGCGAGCCCGAACTCGATGACATGATCGGCATGTTCGTCAACACACTCGTGCTGCGCACGCAGGTGCCGGGGCGGCTGACCTTCCAGGAACTGCTCGCCCAGACCAGGAGCGCGGACCTTCAGGCATTCGCCCATGCCGAACTGCCCTTCGAACGCCTGGTGGAACTGCTCAACCCGGAGCGCTCGACCGCCAGGCACCCGCTGTTCCAGGTGTCGTTGACCTTCGACAATCTGCCCGAGAAGAGCCTGGAACTACCCGAATTGCGGGTCGAGACGATCGATTACGAGGTCGAGACCGCAAAATTCGATCTGTCGCTGTCCATTAGAGAGAACGCTGCGGCACGGGAGGCCGACGAAGACTCCCTAGCCGAAGCAGGTATGTACGCGGAGTTCTCCTTCGCCACAGACTTGTTCGATTACGAGACCGTGCAGAGTTTCGCCGAGAGGTTCGGTCGAATCCTGGCAGCGGTGGCCGTCGATCCGACAGTGCCCGTTGGCGACATCGATCTACTCACCCCGTCCGAGCGCGCTATCGTGCTGCGCGAATGCACGTCACCCTGCGTAGCCAGCGCCGCGACGACGCTGCCCGAGTTGATCGGAGATCAGGCCAGACGTCGCCCGGGCGCGCCAGCTGTCCTATTCGACGACGCCACGCTCAGCTTCGGCGCACTGTACCGGCGCGCGAACCAAATCGCCCGTGGGTTGATAGCAGCCGGTGCCGGACCAGAATCCATTGTGGCCGTTGCTGTTGCACGCACCGAAGAACTGCCGATCGCGTTACTCGGTGTACTCGTCGCGGGAGCGGCGTACCTGCCGATAGATCTCACCTACCCGCCACAGCGACTGACGTTCGTGCTGGCCGACGCGGCCCCGGTGTGTGTCTTGACCACAGTTGATCAACGCGCCGCCATCCCGGACACCGACCTGCCGACGGTACTGCTCGAACAGACAGCGCAATTCGCTGAGGGGCCGATCACCGACGCCGACCGGGTGGCACCGCTGCGGCCGGACAATCTCGCTTATGTCATCTACACGTCGGGCTCCACGGGTGTGCCGAAGGGCGTCGGGGTGACGCATCGCACCGTGGTGCAACTGTTCACCAATACTCAGTCGCTGTTCGAATTCGACGAGACCGATGTGTGGACGCTGTTCCATTCGTTCGCGTTCGACTTCTCGGTATGGGAATTGTGGTGTGCGCTCGCGACCGGCGGCAGCGTCGTCGTCGTCGACTACACGGTGTCGCGCTCACCGGAGCTGTTCCGCGAGTTGCTGATCCGCACGCAGGTAACGGTGCTGAACCAGACGCCGTCGGCGTTCTATCAGCTCGCGGCAGCCGACCGGGACATTTCGGATCCGACCGGAGAATTCGCGCTACGGTATGTGATCTTCGGAGGCGAGGCGCTGGATCTACGGCAGTTGCGACGCTGGTACGAACGTCATCCCGTGGACGCGCCGCGGTTGGTCAATATGTACGGCATCACCGAGACCACCGTGCACGTCTCCTTCCTGGAACTCGATGAATATCTGGCGGATCAGCCGGCCAGCCTCATCGGCCAGGCACTGCCCGGACTCGACACTTATGTGCTCGACATCCGGTTGCATCCAGCACCATTCGGCACTCCCGGCGAGATCTACGTCGCGGGCAACCAGCTCACCCGGGGCTATCTCGGTCGACCGGGACTGGCGGCGACACGATTCGTCGCCAACCCGTTCGGTCCGCCCGGCGCACGAATGTACCGCTCAGGTGACATCGCGCGCTGGGTGCGGTCCGATGGTGCAGCCGGGCTCGCCTATGCCGGGCGCGGCGACCAGCAGGTGCAGTTGCGCGGTTTCCGGATCGAACTCGGGGAAATCGAATCAGCGCTGCTGCGCTGCCCCGGCGTGCGCCAGGCTGTCGCGTTGGTCCGCACTAGCGCGGCACTCGGCGATCAGCTCGTCGGATACGTCGTGCCGGCAGCCGACGCACACCTCGATTCAGCCGAATTGCGCAACCAGGTCGCCGAATTCCTGACCGGCTACATGGTGCCCGCCGTCATCGTGGTGATCGACTGCATGCCGTTGACTCCCAATGGCAAACTCGACCGTCGCGCACTGCCCGAACCCGAGTTCCGAGCACGGGGATTCCGTGCGCCCACCACCCCTGTCGAGGCAGCCGTGGCCACCGCCTTCGCCGAGGTGCTCGGCGTCGATCGCTTCGGTATGGACGACAATTTCTTCGAGCGTGGCGGAAATTCGCTGATCGCGGCGAAGTTGTCCGCTCAACTGTCGTCGGTGCTCGGCACGAAGGTTCCGGTGATGCGGGTGTTCACCGCACCGACTCCCCGCGAGTTCCTTGCGGATATGGCCCGCCGCACGGACGGTACTGTCGAATCCGAGGCGGCCTTCGATATGCTCTTGCCGCTGCGCACCACAGGTTCGGCCGCGCCGCTGTTCTGTATCCACCCGGTATCAGGAATCTCTTGGTCGTACGCGGGTCTCGCCGCCTACCTGGATTCGGACCGACCCATATACGGCGTGCAAACCCCGGTGCTTGCCACGGATGCGGCGTTGCCCGACTCGATCGAAGAATGGGCGGCTCACTACCTGGAACTGATCCGCTCGACCCAACCGAACGGGCCATACCATCTGCTCGCCTGGTCTTTCGGCGGCGTCATCGCACACGAAATCGCAGTCCAACTACAGCGCGCCGGAGAACACGTCGCGGTGCTCGCTGTGATGGACAGCTACATGGCGGACCCACCCGGAACAGCCGCAAGCGATGCCGGGCAAGTGCCGGTGGCCGAACTGATCGGTGGGCTGCTCGGCGAGCTGGCCGGCAACCTCGGAAACGTGTCGGATGTGGATTGGACCACACTCCCCAAGCTCCTTACCGAGCTTCCGGAACCGTTCGCCTCCTTCGGCGCCGACCGGGTCAGTCGAGTACTCGACGCGGCAGTGCACTCGGTGGTTCTGCGCGGCGCCTACAATCCCCCGACCTACCACGGCGACGTCATCTACTTCACCGCTGCACTCGACGACCCGACCGGTAGCGTCGGCGCGTCGATCTGGAGTGAGATCGTCGACGGCACAGTACACAACCACGCCGTGTCGACCACGCACTGGCAGATGACGGTGGCTTCGGGGCTCGCCCAGATCGCCGAAGTGCTCACGGAAGTCTGGCGAGACGCCGCGACGGGCGAAGAGTGAGCGCTACTCGTCGATCGCACCGAGAATCGGTTTGAGAAACACCGGAGGTGGAGTCTGGGGTTTCGGGCTGGTCGCTCACCTCCCGGGAGACCCGCGACTTGGCGCGGTGGCGTTGTCGGTCGAACCGCGACTCGGCCTTTCGGGTCGGAGACACCACAGTGTTGACTGTCTGGCATGTCGAACCCGAATTCCTCTGTCCCGCAGCCGTCACTGGCTCAGCCGCAGGCGAATGCCACACCGTCCCGTGCCGGCAACCTTCTGTTGGCGACCGCAATCCTGGTCGCTGGTTTCGGGGGAGGCCTGCTGGCGTGGCATCCGTGGGAGAAGGACACAGTCGAGCAGCCGCCCAAAGACCCACAGCACATCACTGTCCAAGAAGTCGGTGACCAGTACGAGCCGGGGAACTCCGATACGACACGATCGGTCTACTGCATGACCAACGAAACCGGCGGCCTGTACTGCATGGTGATGCCCAGCCGCTACAGCCGTATCCGGCCATCACGGTAAGTGCGGTCCGGAACGAGGTCAGAGTCTGCCGACGGTACCGCAGAGCGATCAACCAGCGGATGGCACCGCCGCGAGCAGGTGCTCGAGCGGTGTCGGCTCGAGGCAAGTCGCGGCAGAACTCACGGCAATCGGGCTGTGCTGGTGCGCATCGCGCATCGCGCGTGAAGACCGTGAACCGAGTTCCGGTCGACGACGATCACAGTTCGAGGACACAGGCGTTCAGCCATACCGCTGCGGATTATTCGCGGAGTCGGCACCATGGAGCGGTGTCGATGACATCAAACGTGGCTCCTACCAAGTTCTTTCGCATGATGATGGCGTCATCGTGGCAGATGCGTTCAGCACAGCATCTATCCGATGATGGGTGACAGACGCAACGATCCCCGCGGAGAAGGACATCATGACAACTAGCCGAATTACCGGACCAGTCGACGAGGTTATCCGACGGATGCGCGCCATCAAGGACGAACTCGATCCACATGACGGAGTTGCGAGCTTCAACAACATGTACCTGCGCGTCACCGAACTGGTGGGCCAGCAGATCACCGAAGGATTCTTCGCGGACTCCGAATTCGTCGAACGCCTCGATGTGATCTTCGCACAGCTGTATTTCGACGCGGTCGACGCCGCCAAGCTCGGCAAGCAGCCCAACACGGTCTGGAAAACGGTCTTCGATTCCCGGTCCAACCGAACCGTGTGGCCATTGCAGTTCGCGCTGGCGGGTATGAACGCCCATATCAACCACGATTTGGCAGTCGCGGTGGTCAAGACCTGCAAGGAGCGAGCCACCACGCCCTACACCGACCCGGTGCATGCCGATTACCTCGAGGTCAACGAATTGCTCGCCAAGATCGAGGCGGAGGTCCGGGCGGAATACGAGCCCGCGCTGTTCGCGCTGGCCACCAAGGATGCCGAGACACTCAAACATATCCTGAGTAGCTTCAGCATCGCCGGCGCCCGCGATGCCGCGTGGGCCACCACGAAGGTGCTGTGGGGACAGCGCGACAACAGCCTGCTCCTCGCAACGACGCAGCTCGCCCTCGAGGAATCCGTGGCCACCGCAGGGCGCATGCTCCTCACACCGGTAGTTCCGCCACCGGAATAACGATCTACCCAGCCTTGGTCAGGGCCGGCCACGATGCCCGCGGGTAAGCCGGCTACGACACGTCATGGTTCAGTACAGCTTCGGCGTGATCCAGTCATCCGTTACCGTCAGATCGTGTTCGGCGATCTACCGCAGTGCCGACGAGGTACTGCGCAAGAGTGGCCGTCCCTGGACAGCCCTGGATTTCGACCTCGACCTGGGCAGGTCGACAACCTGCCGCGGTAAGCCGTGATCGGAGTCATCCTCGACAACGAACCCGCAGCGTGCGGACAGCCACCGTTCAAGTCGAACTGCCGCGAATATTTCACGGATTGGGCATCATTGGGCCGTGATCACGACATCGAAGTCGACTGATACCAAGCTCTTTCGTATGAGCGTTCAGCGCAGCGTCCACCCGATGAGATGTGACCGACGAAAGGATCTTCGCGGGGAGCGACATCATGACATCTAGCCGAATTACCGGACCAGTCGAAGACGTAATCTGGCAACGGTTGACCTCGGCGTCGATGCCGCAGGTGTTTTTCACTCCCATGGCGGAAGGGATCGCCTGGACGCACGACCGGAACGGGGAGCTGATCCGTTGTTTGCGCTGCTGCTGGATCTGAGGTGTTTCCAGAAGATGGCACGATTCTGTTCGCGCCGGGCGATCCCCGAGGTCGTCGTCGACCATGTGCGTCGCTGCTTGGTGCCGTCCGACCCGGCGCTCACCGAGATCGACCTCACCACCTTCGATCTCACTGCCTGAAAGCCCGGTCACAGCGACAAGAAACCTTGATGGATAGGTCGGGCGTCGGCAAGATCATCGCGAAAATGCAGGAGGCAGCCAAACGCCTCACCGATGCGATTCGTGACAAAGCCGGCCCGAAAATAGCGGAAACACACCATACATTCCCGCAGGCGATACGAGACGGTCTCGGTAGGATCCAGCACGAAGACGAGCGGCACGCACCCGGGATCGGCAAGGTCGGTCTTCCGGAACCCACGGACCGCAAGGCCGACGGCGAACACCCGCAATACGGCGCAGGTGCGCAGCGATCGGTCCACGGACCGGACCCTACCGCTGACAATGGATTTCTGGACTTGCCCATCGAGGAGCAGATCCGTCGACTCGAAAAAGCGCACGGGATCCGGACCGACGCCGACCGGGCACTCGAAATCAGCCTGTTCATGGAGGACAAGTTCCGCGACATCGCCGTCATCTCCCGACAGGCGCGGCCGGAAACGATCTTCGACGGGCCCGACGGGTGGGCGAGCTGGCTCGATGCCCGACTGTTCGCCAAACAGAATCTCGATCGCGAGATTTCGATGGACCTTATACAGAAAGTCCACCGCAGGCTACAAATTCGGCACAATCCGTAGAATGCCGGGCGGATGCAAGCGGGCTGGAAGCTGGGAATAGGTCGTCTACCTCGGCCAATATCACAGCACGAGTTGGCCGCCCTCGAGGAGAACCCACTACTCACCCATATACCGGGGCCGTTCCGCACCGAGCCCCATGGAGTCGTGTTTCAACCCAAGGTCGAGGGCCAGCCCGGCGCACGGGATGTGCGCAGGCTGGAAGCACCACTCACGGATGCGGAACTCGCCGCCATCATAAGCGATCCTTTGACGGCATATCATCCGCCAGGATGGTTTGACGGCCAATACGGCCTGATCCGATACAGGATCGACCACGGGATGATTATTTACCCTCATTTCGGCAGCGTGGGCGGTATGCGCGAATTCCACGAGTCGTTGTGCGACTGGTACAACAACGCGAGAGGGGAACCGGGACACAACCCGTATCAGCTTGCCGCCGAGTTCCAGAAGCGGTTCGTTTCCGCACACGCCTGGCCGGGTGACTTTCATGGCCGGCATTCGCGGATCCTGATGAATTTCATATTGGAGCAGGCGGGTAAGCCACCGAGCGCCGTCGCCGAGTTCGACAACGACATGTTGATCTCCTCGTCGCAATGGGCGCATGAGGTCGAGGCCGGAGGGGACCGCTACGGACGGTGGCACGACAAACTCGAACAGTCGGGCGGAGACATCGATCCGCTGGACCTGTTCGATCTGAGACCGATGATGCGGCGGTATCAGCAGATGGGTGGCGAGCTTTCCCCGTTCACACCGGGAGAGCTACACGACACGGTGAAATATGAGCGGCTGCACGCGCAACTACGCCCGGGAACCGATCCTCCAGATCCGCAATGGTAAATCACCTGTACCAGAACGCATCCGAACCTGATCACGAAGCCCGGCCGGAGCATAGGGGCTGCCGTTGATCAGGAGCCAGGTGGAGGATGCTGTCGCCGCGGTGGAAGGCGGTGCATCGCGATCGGAGCCGTCGAAATAGTAGGCGGGTCGGACGGGTTGCCGCTCGCATAGACGCCGATGTACTGGCTCACATCTCCGCCCGCGCATAGCGAGAAGTCAATCTCTTGCGCGCGTTCGAGGTCGGCATCGACGCTGAACTGGCCGCGCTCGGCCCCACCGGTTACCGGCCACTGCGCGTCCGCGACACCCTCTTCTGATCCTTGTCGTGGATCCGGTCCCCATGGCCGGGAATAAGTGTCGGGTGCTGCCACGATGGGTCGCGAGCAGCGGACGACGCGGGCGTTCGGGCCATCTTGGCAACCTTTCCGTTGTGGCGCTGTCAGTCGGAGAAAGGTTCGAGGTTATGCAGGGGCAGTTACGGTTCGGGGGGAAGATCGGCCCGGGCAAGTTCGAATCCGCAGTCGTCGCAGCGCGCATCATCCCGCTGTCGGAACTCATGCAGATCCCCGGATTCACCGATCTCACGCCGGAGCAGATGTGGCATGTGACCCACACGCCAGCAAATATGCAGTGGGTGTCACGGCCGGTGCACTGGATGCAACGCGGCCGCAGTGCCGCAACGCTGACAGGGATCGACCCGGACTACCAGGTCGAGCAGGTGCAGTTGGAGAACAGGGTGCGTTCGGACCTGCACCGCGCAGTTTCATCGGCCGCCACGGGCGACGCGCGGTTGCTCGACCAGCTCGAAATCGGTGCCCCATCGATGGTCTCGGGCACCCACAATCTCGAGGAACTGTTGGGTGGCGATCGAGGCGACGGCCCGATCGTGTTCATGTTCGACGTGCCGGACGCCCGCACGACCGAACCGTTCCACGAGATCGACACGGCAGGCGATCGTGAGGAACGGGTACGGTTGGCGCTGCGACGCTGGAATTCCGATTTCCTGGACCTGGTGCCGAAGTTCGCCTCCGAACTGCATGCCAGACTGCGTGATGTGCACGTCTGCCGATGGCACGCGGAGGGTCAGGCTCTGCTCTACTTCGTCGAAGACGCCGACGGCAACACGGTGGTGTGGGTGGGGTGGGATCCGCACACCTTCACCGAACCGACGCCGCCGTTCTGGGAGACATTGCCGCCGGCGGTGCACCGGTTTCTCACGGATGTGCACCCTGGGTTCACCATGCTCGACGGCGAATCCTACGGCCTTGCCCAGCCGTCGTATATGTCGACTTTCGCAACATGGGCGGGCTGGCTGGGTGCCATCCCCGACTGGAACCGCGAGGATGTCATCGGCTCGACATCGATGCTGTGGTTGACAGGCAACGGTTTCGACACCGCCTTGTGTTCGTCGCCCGAACTGGCTGTCGGTGAAGTAGCAGTGCTCTTCGAGGATCAGTTCGACGTCAGCGAACTGGGCAAGGAATTGGACACTTTGATGCTCTCGGCGCTACGCCTGTAGCCTCCGCGAGGGTATGGCCAAGGCCCGCGCGAAGGGTCGACTCGAGGGCAAGCAGCCGAAGCTGCCTTTGGCAGCACGGAAAACGATCCACCGCCGGTATCACGACCCCGACGACAACGCGAGTCTGGCCGACCTCGCCCAGGAATACACTGTCGGCCGCTCCACCATCCACCGCATCGTCAGTGGAACCGTCCCGCGTGTGTAGCCCCCATCAATTCAGAAGTGGAAACCCGCCATCTCTGCTGGTCGAGGTAACTTCGTTGTTTTCCGCGCGATTACTACCGGTAACCCGCCGCGCTGCAGGATTGTTCGTCGCGCAGCACTGCGACGCGGTCACGCAACGAACGCGCCCCACTTGGTCGTGGGTGACGTAGATCGTGGAGGTGCCGAGCGCACCGACCAGGTTCTTCAGGTCGGCGGTGAGACGCCGCGGCGGGAAAGCAGTGAGTCCCACTCGGCGCCAGCGGATGTCTCGTGAACAATGCTTCCGATCCTCGTTGAACTGCGCGGTCAGTGGCGGGTCAGTGTGGTGACGGCCGGTCGGGTCGGTGGGCGGAAGCAGGTTGCGATCTGGTCCCGCGCCGTTGTGGGGCCAGCGGCCGTTGCGGCACCGACTCCACGTCGCCCTCGTCGTATCAGTCGCCGATACATGGATCCGCGGAGCCCAACTATCCTGCACGCGCACCGTTCCACCATGCCTTGACCTGTCGGAGCATGACGGCGGCTCGCCGCTTGGTCGCTGGCCTCACCATTCTCCCTTGGCGATCTCCGTCATGACTGGTAGCAGGTTGCTCGACACGCGGCATGTCCGCGCATGACGAAAGGCCGACACCATCTCTGCCCGTTGATCTTCGGGGGTGGTGCGAGTCACTGTCGGCGTGTGGTCGGAAGCCGTGCGGCGAGGAGTGTCGTTCAGTGGAGTTCCTCGACCAGCCCGATGATGATGCCGTCGGGGCCGCGGACGTAGCAGTACCGGTAGATGTCTTCGTATTGGGCTACCGTGCCCACGAGTTCGGCGCCACGGGCGCGCAGGCGGTCGAGGACGTCGTCGACGTCGTCGACGACGAACGTCAGGCGAGGGATGCCCGGGGTGTTCACTGGCGCCGTCGGCGCACTGCTGGTGGTCACTGGCGAGTGGAACGTCGAGAGTTCGACCCGGCCATAACCGTCCGGAGTCCGTACTACGGCGATGTCTGCTCGGACGCCGTCCAGTCCGAGGAGGTCGTCGGCCCATTGGCCCCCGACCGTCGCCTCGCCCTCCAGTTCCAGACCCAGTTCGACGAAGAACGCGATAGCAGCCGTGAGATCCTCGACCACGATGCCGACATGATCCATCCGGTGGATCGTCATTGAGATTTTCCTTCCGTTTCGTTACGGCCTATTCGTACCGGGTTGATGGTTGAGGCGCGATGTCGCTCGGCCCGCCGCTGGATCGGCTCCTCGACCGCGGTGGGCCGCGTGGTTTCGAAATCGTCAGCCTCATGCGTATGCATCGCGCGATCATGGGACGAATCGTAGGCACTTCCCCCATGTCCCGCTGGGTGGAAGTCCTGGCAGAGTCAAATCACTTTCACAGAGGTGCTGTCTACATGGAGACTGCTCGAGCAGTATCGGTGCTGTTATGAGAATGACGTCCAATGCGCAATCCCCTTCAGCGGCTGTCCAAGGATGTAGTCGACAGCTTGTGCCGAGTCACTCAGCAGTGGGCCCGAGCGTATCCGCTGAAACCGACGAGTAGAGAGGTCGCCGACGGAGCGGAACGATCCCGCTGCGCAGACGACGGAAGCGCGCACAGCATCGGCGCCGCAGGTGATCCGCCGCAAGCCGGTGGCCCGCGGACGCAGAATCAGCCCAGCGACCAGCTCGCCCAGATCCAGTACCAGATCAGCGCCGCCGAGCGAGCCATGAAGAACCAGCGTCTGGTGGAACCAGAAAATTGGGAGAGTCTGTCATCGAACAACGCGGTATACCTGCTGCGTTCCACGGATGGCGCGCTGAACATCTACAAGCCGATCTCCGGTGAACGGCTTGGCCGATACGGCATACCGAACGTCCATGGTGAATATGCGAAGCGGGAGGTCGCCGCCTTTCGGGTGGACGAGATACTCGGCTTCGGGCTGGTGCCGCCGACAGCCATGATCGACGGTCCCAGAGGACGCGGGTCCCTTCAACAGTTCGTCCCGTCCACCGAAGCGCGGGCACCATGGCATTACGAGGAGCTCCAGCGACAGCAGATGGCTGTATTGGACTACATAATCGGCAATACCGACCGTCATTCAGGGAATTATCGAACCTGCCTCAACGGCCGTCTCCTCGCTACCGACCACGGATCCTCATTTCCCGAGAAGCTGAACCACTTCTCCAGTGACTTCCTCCATATGTATAAAAACAAGTCGTTCGATGCGGACGTGATGAAACGCCTTGGTGCCGTCGATCCAGATCACTTGCGCCTCGCCCTGGAAGAAGTCGGCCTGAGTCGGACTGCGATCGACGGGGCACTCGAGCGGTTCTACCAGGTACGCGGGGGCGGCATCCCCGATGTCGAGGTGGTGACGCACTACATAGTCCCCTAGGGCCCTTGTCTCCGGTTGGGTCGTTCGTCCGCGAAGACAGTGCTTAGTCCGGATGGGTCACTGCTCCAACCTGGGTGTCGGCTTGCGCGGAGCCGCGGAGTAGGTGGAGATGCCGGCTACTCCGCGCTGCCGGGAGAGCGTAGTAGCCGGTCGACGCCACCGCTGATCCCCAACAGCAAGCCGGTCTCCGGGTCGTACCAGCGACACGCTTCTGGTGGCAGGCGGAGGTTGAGCGTGTTTCCCTGCGCGGCTCGAAAGCTGGACGGCGCTTGAACCTTCACCGTCTGGCCGCTGACATCGATGGTCAGCAGCGTCGACGAGCCGAGCGGTTCGAGTACTTGCAACTCGCCGCGCACCGAATCGGCTTCACGACCTCGACCGTCGCTTACTTCGATGACTTCGGCTCGGATGCCGAGCTCGAGTTCCTTGCCGTCGAACGACGAGAGTTGCGGCGGCATGGCGAGCGACTGCCCGCCGAGGTCGATGCGTGGCGCGGCGTCGGCCACCTCGACCGTACCGGTGAGGAAGTTCATCGGCGGACTGCCGAGGAAGCTACCGACGAACTCTGTCGCGGGACTGTCATAGACGTCGGTCGGCGTGCCGCACTGGACGATCTTTCCATCGCGCAGTACCGCGACACGGTCACCCAACGAAAGCGCCTCCACTTGGTCGTGGGTGACGTAGATCGTGGTGGTGCCGAGCGCACCGACCAGCTTCTTCAGATCGGCACGGAACGACAGTCGCAGTAGCGCGTCCAAATTGGACAGTGGCTCGTCCATCAGCAGAACGTCGGCGTCCATCACGATCGCGCGTGCCACGGCCACGCGCTGGCGTTGTCCGCCGGACAGCTTCGCCGGGTACCGGTCGAGATACGGCGTCAGTTGCAGCAGTTCCGCCGCCCAATCGATCTTGCGCCGAATCTCCGCTGCGGGCACACCGCGCATCCGCAGCCCGAAGCCGATGTTGTCGGCGACCTTCTTGTGTGGGAATACCGCGTAGGACTGGAACACCATCGACAGGTTGCGCCGCCTCGGCTCGAGGTAGGTCACGTCCTTGCCGCCGATCACGATCTGTCCGGAGTCCGGGGTTTCGAGGCCGGCGATCATGCGCAACAGGGTCGTCTTTCCGCAGCCGGACGGGCCGAGCAGCACCATGAATTCGCCGTCGGCGACATCAAGCGACACCTCGTCTGTTGCGCGCGCCGTGCCGCCGAGATATGTCTTCGCCACATCGCGCAGAACCACGTCAGCCATAGCAAACCCCTGTCATCTGAGCGTCGTCCCCCACATGTTCACGAGGTAGCGCCGCATCACGACGATGAACACGAGCGCTGGAATGATCAGCGCGAAGCCACCGGCGAAGCGGTACGGGGCGGACCCCTCGGCGAGCGACGTGAGCACCTGTGCCGGGAGGGTGCGGTGCCCGAGCGTCACGATCGTCGCCCCGAGGGTCTCGTTCCATGACAAGACGAACGTGAAGATCGACGACGCCGTGAGCCCTGGAAGCGCCATCGGCACAACGATCTTGCGCGCCGCCTGCCAGCGGGTGCAGCCGAATACCCGCGCGGCCTCCTCGACGTCCACCGGCACCGCGACGAAAATGCTGGCTGTGATGAGTACAGTGGTCGGCAGGGCGAGCGTAGTGTGCACGAGCGTCACGGCGAGCACCGTGTCATAGACGTCGATTCGCAGGAACATCGTGGCCAGCGGTACTGATAGCACCACGATAGGCAACGCCCGGATCAGCAGAATGAACACCTGATAGGTGTCCTTGCCGCGGAACACACAGCGTGCCAGCGCGTATCCCGCCGGTGCGCCGACGACGAGCGACCAGAACATCGTGTAGACGCCGACGAGCAAGGAGTTGGCGAACGCCGGAAACGCCCCCGTGGCTCGGAAGAACGCGGACAGTGTTTCGGCGGAGAACTCGGCAGGGATCAACGGTTTCGGAAACTCGTTGAGCGCGGCGCGCGATGATACGGCGGCGAAACCGATCAGGACCATCGGCAGCGCCATGAACAGCGTCACCGCAACACAGGCGACCTGTGTCCCCACGGCCCGACAGCGGCGTCGGCGAAGCGGGGCCCGGTCGATCGGCGGCAAGGTGGGACCGCTCATCGCGCCCCCTCCGGCTGCCGGACCATCCGCAGGTAGAACACCGCGGTGGCGAGCGAGATCGCGAGCACAACCAGCGAAACGGCGCTGGCAACCGCGGGATTCTGCAGATTCGAGTACCACTGGTAGGTCTCGCCGACGAGTAGCGGGAAGTCGCGCCCGGTGAGCGCCTGTGCGACGGCGAATGCCTGCAACGCGAGAATCGTGCGCAGAATCAGGGCCACTCGCAGGCTCGGACCGAGCATCGGCAGGGTCACGTGCCGCAGCCGCTGCCAGAACGTCGCCCCGAATACCTGTGCGGCCTCGTCGTAGTCGCGCGGAATCATCTGCACGCCCGCGATCACGATCACGAACACGAGCGCGGTGGCCCGCCAGATTTCGGCGATCACCACGGCGAGCAGCATCGTGCCGGTGTTCTGATAGTTGAGCCACTGCACCCCGTCGTGCGAAAGACCCAGCCAGACCAGCAGCGAGTTCAAGTAGCCACGGTTGCCGAAAATCGACAGCCACACCAGACCCGCGGCCAACTCGGAGATCGCGAGCGGGAGACACCACAGGTAGAAGTGACCGCCTGCGAATTTCGGCTGTGCCTGCATGAGCAGGGCCATGGCGATCGCGAGCACGAGTTGGATCGGCACGACGATGACGATCAACAGCAGCGTGTTCCGCAGCGAGGCGAAGAAATAGGGATCGTCGAACAAGCGCTGCCAGTTCGTGAGCGTGAAACCTTGACCGTCGCGAAACGCCGTGAGCACACCCTGTACTAGCGGCCAGCCGAACAGCGCCGTCATCAGCGCGATCGAGGGCAGCAGGAGAATCCAGGGGGAACGCAGTCTCGACGTCATGTCTACTCCACCCTGCACATCGCCGCGGCCGGGTCGGGAGCCCAGCACGGCACCTTCAGATCGTCGAGAATGCCCTTCAGCACCCGCGCCTGCTGGTCCACAGTGGATCGAATGTCGGCTCCGCCGAGCACGATCGAACGGAAGCTGTCCTGGAACACCTTGCTCACCTCGCCCTCCCGCTGGCCGAGGCCGACCGGCGGCAGCGAGAGTATGGCGTCCGGTGCTTGCTGCTGTCGGCGCACGGCATCGGCCTCGAGCCCGACGGCAGGCGGAAGGTCGTCCGGGATCTTCGCGTCGACGACGGGGAAGAATCCGTTGGAGCGCAGCAGTGCGGTCTGTGTGTCGGGACGCGTGAACGCATTGATCGTCCGCTGCGCGAGGTCGGGATCGGTACTGCCCCGCGGTATTGCGAGACCCGCGAGCACGGCCATGTAGCCAAGCCCGTGCTCGCCGCGCGGCGCGGGCAGCATGCGCCAGTTCTGGGGGTCACGTTCGGGCGCGTGCACCAGTCGCACGACGTGATCCCATGCCACGCGCACCTCACCACTGTCGAGCGGCTCCTGCATGAAATCGTAGGTCGTGCTCGACGGCGCGCAGTTGGCCCACAGCTCCCGGAAGTACTGCCATGCCGTCACGGCCTCGTTCGAACGAAACGTAGTGATCTGGCCGCCGGTGAACGACGGCAGCAAGTAGCCCTGCGTGAAGCGGTGCAGCAACCCTTTGGGGCCCGCGGGCAGGCCGAGTACCGGGCGGTTGCCATTGGCGCGGCGAGCGGCGATGGCCCAGTCGAGAAACTGATCGTAGGTGAGCGAGGTGGCGTCGACGCCGGAAGGCAGGTGCTCCAGCGCATCGGCGTGCGCTGCGAGGACGTAACTCGCCGTGGCCCACGGGATGTACCACGTGCGGTCGGTACCGGCCTTCGCCAGCTGCAGATAGTCCGCGGACCAACCACGGTCGCCGAGGTCGGCGAACAGTCCGGTGAGGTCTTCGAGGTAGCCTCCGGCCAACGGCGCAAGGTCGCCGTGCAGGCCACCGAGCAGGCCGATCTGCGTCGAGCCCGCGCCGACCTGGCTGCGCACCTGGCTCGCGAACGGGCTGTCCTCGATGGTCACGTAACTGACACCCGGGGCGGTCCCTGCGAGAAGATGGCGAAAGCGCTCGGCCTCGTCGGCGGGCCGGAACTGCGTGGACAGGAAGATCATGCCGCCGCTTCCGCTGGTGGCGAACCCGGTGCAGGCCGCGGCGGTCAGTGCGGTTGCGCTGATCCCCACCGCGTGGAGAAGGGATCTGCGCGTCAGACCAGATGCCGACATTCATGGCCCCTTGCCGCCCGAACAGTGATGATCAACACTTGTGCCGAAGCGGTCAACATAAGTGGGGTCCGGGCGATTGTCAATGGCACGGGACAACGATCTCGGCCGTCTTCGTCGAGCTTGTCGATGATCGATCTGTGCATCGCATTGCCTTTCGCGCAACGCCTTTCACCGCGTAGGTCGCGCACGTCGATCGCGCTGGAAGCGAGTGCGGTGAACCGTTGGTTCAGCTGGTTGCTCGGTGGCCGCCGCATCGTAGGCGGAGGTCAGACGCTTCGCGGTGGGTTCGCCGGTCACCGGGCGGTGGATGCCGAGAAGTCGTTCACGCAGCTCGGCCCCGAACTCGTCGCAGAGTTCGGGCCGAGATTATGGGGCGCAACAAGTTCGGACCACAGCGCGGCCCGTGGACCAATCACGATGGCAGGACTGGTGGGGCGGCGAACCGCCGTTCCACGCAGCGCGAACCGCCGCTCCCACGGCCCGGTCAGTCGGCGTTCTGCACGACCCGCTCGGCGTAGGACACAAGCCGACGCGCAGTCTGATCGAATGTCTCGGTCGGGTTCGCTCGATTGTATTCACGGACTCGGGCGAAGGTGTCCGCGAACGGCTCCCCCATCAGCGCCGACAGACGCAGAATGTTCGGATTCGGTGGCATAGATCTCCTCCCCCGCGAAACACAGTGCCCCACCACGCTAGCCGATCACCGCGAATTCGTCCCATGACGGCAGGCAGGATGGATCCGCCCCGAGCGGATTCCGACCATTCGCCGCAGTTCAGAGCGTCTCCCTGAGCGGTATCCAGCGGCGGCTCAGGCTCGAGGCGTACCCCGGTAACTAGGTGATCCGGACCGCGGCCTGGATGCCGAAGATGCGAAATTGCATTGCGCGATAGGGATTACCGGACTCCGCCCACTCGCTCACGATCATGCCGAACGCGCCGTCGAACCTGCTGTCCGGGTGGATATAACAGCCGTACAGGCGGGGCACGATATCCGGTCCGCCGAGGACCCACGGCGACCCTTTCACCGGCCGGTACGTTCTCGCTGTCCGCCAGTTGTCAGTGATGTTCCCCGCCACCTTGACGAAGGCGCCATAAGCGCCGGCGTCGAAACCGGACATCACCCAGTTGCCCTGGATCCGGCGAAGACCTATTTCACCCAGCCTGGTCCCGTCTGCCAAGATGCCCAGTCGTGGGTCACCGCCCGGATCTCGGCCCCAGCCCCAGTTCTGCCCATTCCAGCCCCACCCCTGCCAGGCGGCCGGGTTGGTGAGGTCGGCATGATTTTCGCGTACCCGCCACAGGAGCATGTTCTTGTTGCGCGCGAGTCCTCCGGTGGAAATGATGTACACGTAGCCGTCACCACCGCGATCCCACGAAATCATGGTGCGTTTGCCACCGAACATGCTGGTCGACCACCGGATATCGGTGTCGGTCCAACTGTCCCCGTTGTCATCGGAATAGTGGATCTCACACCATCTTTCGTTGCCAAGCCCCTGGGTTACCATGACCCACAGATAGATCCGGTTGCCGATGCTTATCGCGTCACAGGGCAATACCGTGGAGAACTCCGGGTTGTCGTGGACGTAATCCCACAGTTGGCGCGCGCCTCGTGCGACCGACTGGAACTCGATTGGTCTGCTCAGATCATGGGTGTTGCTTCGCAGCAGCATGGGCGAGCGCCAGTTCGGTCCACCCACCGCGGGCTCGGTGCCAGAAAAGGTGTCACCGGCGACGAACCCGATGTCACCGCTCGGCAGGCGGAAGGGGATGAATAGATCCGAGCCACCGATGTCGGCCATCGGAACCGGGTTCAGATTCTTGATCTTGGTCATCACGTGATCCTGTTGAATTGTGTGTTACATCCCGGATCAGCGCGTCGGGAATAGCGAGGCATACCGCACGGCGGGTATCACTATCGGTGACAGCCGTGTCGTCCAACTCTTCCTCCGTCCCCCGTTCTCGTGGCATCGAAAGCTTCTCCGCAGATCGCGCATATCGGCGTCGAGGCGAGCGATATCGAGCATCCTTTCGAGCATGACGAAATTTCGACGGTGTCCGCACATCGCGAAAAGTCATCGGAATGACAACTGAGGCACCGGGTAGTTTCGACCACGGGTCGTCACGTCGCCTCCTGAATCAGATGGCAGGCCGGAGAACTCGGGTATAGATTCTCGGGGCACTGGTCCCGCCTGGTGTACTTGCAGTGACATCGACCGGACCAGCAACTCCGGGCGGAGCGTAAGCAATGATCTTGCTGTCGGAAGTGACGGTGAACGATGCGGGTGCCGTGCCGAACAGCACTGCGCGCGTCGACACCAGGTTGGCTCCGGTGACGGTGACCGCGTTTCCACTGGAAGTGGCTCCCTGAGCCGGATCAAGACTCGTAATGATCGGCGCCGCCTGGTAGGTGTACGGATATCCATCACTCGTCCCACCAGCGGTGGTGACAGTGATACCAACCGTTCCTACTGTTCCGGTCGGGGCTATGGCAGTAATTCGGGTATCCGAAACCACGGTGAACCCGCCGGCAGCGGTTGACCCGAAACGCAGCGAAGTGGCCTCTAGGAGGTGCGCGCCGGTCACAGTGACGGTGTTCCCGCCCGACAGTGGACCCGAGTCAGGGGTAACAGCGGTGAGCACCGGAGCGTTTCGGAAAAAGTAGGAGTTGCCCAGAATGCTTGTGCCGCCCGGGGAGATGACGATGATGTCGACAGTCCCCGCGATCCCCGCAGGAGCCACGGCTGTGATCGATGTTGCGGAGTCGACGGTAAAGGACATTGCCGGAGTGGTGCCGAACCGCACCGCAGTGGTCCCGGCGAAGCCGGTGCCGATAAGGACGACTGAGGTACCCCCGGCCATCGGACCTGATGACGGGGAGAGGGAAGCGATGGTCACGAGAAGCTCCTTGGCGGGCGGGCCGGAATCTCTACCTGCGCGCGGGGCGGAGGGTAGTCCGGGTTGATTGTGGTGAGTGCTGCCGAACCGACGCCCGGCCAGGAGTAGTGGTTGCCCGTTGCGCGAGTGCATTATTCGGCGGCCGAGCGTCGTCCCCCCCGCTCATATGTCGGGCCCGGCGACATAGGTGAACGCACTGGCCGCGGCGGCACCTCCCCCGGTAGTGCGGACCACGACGTCAACGGCACCGGCGGTTCCCGGCGGGGTGACCGCGACAACCACCGTGTGGGAGATTACGGCGAACGGCGCCACGACACCACCGAACTCGACCGACTGGGCGGTCGTCAGATCGATACCGGGGATCGTGACCGAAGTGCCGCCGGACGTCGGGCCGACGGCGGGGGTCGGCGTTCCCAGAGTGGCTGCCTCGATGTAGCTGTAGAACACGCTATCGCTGGTGCCACCGCTGGTGGTGACAGTGACCGGCACCTGACCGGCCCCGGCAGGTGCGACCACCGTGATCTGTGTGTCGGAGACGACCGTGAAAGAGGCTGCCACTATGGCACCGAAGGTAACCGCAGTGACTCGTGTGAGGTTGGTGCCGGCGAGGGTGACTGTATTGCCCCCGACCGCAGGACCTGACATCGGACTGACGACGATCAGGGCAGGGACCGCGACGTACGAGTAACGAACACCGTTGCTGGCGCCGCCCGCCGTGGTGACGGTGATCTGCACCGTGCACGTGCCGGTCGGCGCGACAGCCGTGATCTGCGTAGCCGAATCCACCGTGAACGAGATCGCCGCCGTGGTATCGAAAGACACCGCCGTAGCACCGGTCAGGTTGGTACCGGTCAGCGTGACACTCGTGCCACCGGCGCTGGGGCCTTGATCAGGACTCACACCATTCAAGGAAGGACCCGCGAGAAAGGTGTAGGGAACACCGTTGCTGGTTCCACCGGCCGTGGTGACAGTGACCTGCACTATCCCCGTCCCTCCCGGCGCAACTGCCGTGACGTGGGTATCCGAGACGACCGTGAACGAGATCGCCGCAGCGCTGCCGAACGACACCGCTGTCGTGGCCGCAAGGCCCATCCCGGCGAGGGTGACCGTGGTGCCCCCAGCCACCGGACCTGCAATCGGACTGACCGACGTCAAAATCGGAATCGCGACATAGGTGTAGGAGACCCCGTTGCTGGTACCACCCACTGTGGTGACTGTTACTTGCACTGCACCCGTTCCGGCCGGAGCGACCGCGGTGATCTGGGTAGCCGAGTTCACCGTGAAGGAAGTCGCCGCCGTGGCACCGAAACTCACCGCCGTAGCGTCGGTCAGGTTGGTGCCGGTCAGCGTGACACTCGTCCCACCCGACGTAGGCCCCTGCGAGGGGCTCACACCGGTCAACGTCGAAACCCCGACATAGGTGTAGGCAACGCCGTTGCTGGTGCCACCCGCGGTGGTAACGGTGACCTGAGCCGTTCCTGTCCCGGCTGGAGCGATCGCCGTGATCTGGGTAGCGGAGTCCACGGTGAACGACGTCGACACCGACCCGAATCGCACCGTGATGGCGCCGGTGAACCC
Organism: Nocardia sp. NPDC049220; assembly: GCF_040647855.1. Classification (NCBI taxonomy): domain Bacteria; kingdom Bacillati; phylum Actinomycetota; class Actinomycetes; order Mycobacteriales; family Nocardiaceae; genus Nocardia; species Nocardia sp. NPDC049220. The sequence continues at coordinate 17,074 of NZ_JBEZDA010000020.1, read as the reverse complement.
GGTACCGGTCAGCGTGACACTGTTGTTCCCCGAGGCAGGCCCTTGATTGGGACTGACCGAAACCAGAACAGGAACCGCAACATACGTGTAGAAAACCCCATTGCTCGTGCCACCCGGACCAACGACTTTCACCTGTACGGAGCCCGTTCCGGCCGGAGCGACCGCGGTGATCTGGGTAGCCGAATTCACCGTGAAGGAAGTCGCCGCCGTGGCACCGAAACTCACCGCCGTAGCGCCGGTCAGGTTGGTGCCGGTCAGCGTGACACTCGTCCCACCCGACGTAGGCCCCTGCGAGGGGCTCACACCGGTCAACGTCGAAACCCCGACATAGGTGTAGGCAACGCCGTTACTCGCCCCGCCCGTAGTCGCGACGGTGACCTGCACCGTACCTGTCCCGGGAGGGACAATGGCCGTGATCTGCGTGTTCGAGTCGACCGTGAAAGTGGTCGCCACCGTTCCGAATCGGACCGTGAGGACATTGACGAATCCGGTCCCGGTCAGCGTGACACTGTTGTTTCCCGAAGGCGGCCCTGCGGCCGGCGACACGGAAGTGATGGTCGGGACTACCAGGACCTGCAGTTGCCCACCGGACGGCGTCGACGATTGCGGGTGACGGTTCACGAATACGTTCCTTCGAGAGTAGGTCCGAACCCGGTCCGACCGTCGGGCACAGATCGTGTGTTTGTGGGGGATGCCGGCCTCGAGCAGTAACGAGCACCTGCCCGGGGCCGGCGCGGTGTGGCAGCCCGGTCAGATGCCAGGTCCGGCGACGTAGGTGAAGGCGTCAGCAGCCGTAGCGCTTCCCCCTGTCGTAGTGACCACGACGTCAACGGCACCAGCGGTTCCCGGCGGGGTGACGGCCACGACCTCCGTGTCGGAGTTGACGGAGAACGGCGCCGCAACGCCGTCGAACGTCACCGACTGGGTGGTTGTCAGGCCGGTACCGGGGATCGTGACCCCGGTACCACCGGAAGTCGGACCGGCGGCGGGGGTCGGAGTGCCGAGGGTTGGCGCGCCGACGTAGGTGTAGGACAGGCCGTTGCTGGTGCCGCCCGCGGTCGTGATGCTCACGCTCACCGACCCCTCCGCCGCGCCGGCCGGCACGGCGACGGTCAGCACGCTGTCACTGACTACGGTCGGGGTCGCGGAGTTGCCGCCGAAGTCGACCGCGGTCGCAGTCGACAGGCCGGTTCCGGTGATCGTGACCGTGTTTCCGCCTGCGGTGACACCCGAAACCGGTGACAGGGTCGCCTTGAACGGCGGGCCGACATAGAAGAACGACAGCGGGTTGCTGGTCCCGCCTGCGGTCGTCACGGTCACGCCGACTGTGCCTGTTCCGGACGGAGAGGTCACTGTGACCGAGGTAGGTGTATTTGCCGTAATGGTGGCCAGTTTGGCGCCGAAACGCACGGCCGTGGCACCGCCGAGGTTTGTGCCGGTGATAGTGACGGCGGTCCCGCCTGCGGTCGATCCCTGGGAGGGAGAGATAGGCATGATGATGTCTTCCTTGTTGATGTGGTGAGCGGACATCACCAACCGAGGCCGGCGGCCGTAGGCGCCGCCGAGCATGACGGTGGTTGTCCGATGAAGTCCCGGCTCATATGTGCTGAGGCAGCCGACCGTTCGCCGGTGCAGTTCGGCGGGAGGCACGCTGACGGGACGTAGTTATTCCGAGGTGTTTTCGGCAGTGTCAGCCCGCACGGCCACGCCATACACCGCGTATGCCGCCGCTATGCGCGATATTGCCGATAGCGTTTGCGTGTGGCCGGTAATACAACTCACGTTGCCGGTGGCGGGATTTCGAGCGAGAAGGCTGTCGCCGAGCGCTTTTGCGACTCGCCCATAATTCAGATTACTTCATTTCCCCCTAGCAAATTTGATCGAATCCGACCTATCCGCCAAGATACATCGCAGGAAAGCCAGAGCGCAATGGAATCCTCGGACCAATTCCGCGAGTCCGAGCGGATCCGACACCGACATCGTTCCTTTGTGCGCGAAATTCAACGGCATCTTACCGCGAATTTCGACGGCGTTTTCTCATGAACTAAGACGGCATTATCACCAATTTCGGCAGCGTTTTCGTTCCAGTTGATCACCAATTCATTCGCGTCGGCGAAGCGAAGTGGTTAGACCGCGACAGGTGCTCTCTGGCAAACCAGAAGAGTGGCCGGCAAATGCTTGTCGAGTAATTCGACATGGCGGGATCGACGGCAGTTTCGACAATGACCGCGATCGGGCAGTTCAGTGGGGTCTTTCGGTGGATGCTGTGCCCTTGGTGTGAGCTAGTCGATAGCTTCGAGTGCCGGTCTCGATGATGGTGCCGCCGAATGTCAGTTGGTCGATGACAGCAGCGCGGAGCCGAGCGTCAGCAAAGGCTTTGGACCAGCCGGAGAAGTCGCGATTGGAGGCGATCGCGACAGACTTCCTCTCCTGACGTTCGGTCAGGACCTGGAACAGCAATTCAGCGCCGCGTCGATCCAGTTCCGTGTAGCCGAGTTCGTCGATGCAGAGTAGGTCCGCGCTGTCATAACGCGCAATGGTCCTGATGAGCCGCTTGCCATCGGCAGCTTCGATCAGCTTGTTCGCCAGCACGGCGGCGAGTGTGTATCTGACGCGATATCCAGCTTTCGCCGCTTCGATGCCCAGGCCGATGAGCAGATGGGATTTCCCGGTGCCGGAGTCGCCGATCAAGCAGAGCTGCAGCCCGTCCTTGACCCAGTCGCATGCGGCGAGGGTGCGGATCACGGCAGGGTCGATATTGCGGTTGGCATCGAAATCGAAGTCGCGCAACGCCTTATGGCGAGGAAACCCGGCAGCTTTGATGAGTCCTTCGGCACGACGATGGGCAGGCATCTGTTCCATTCGCAGCCGCGGTCTGCGTTCGCGCACATAGGCGCTGACTCGCTGATACGACACGTCCATCATGCCGCGCTCCTGGAGCAAGCGCTGATAGATCCGAGTCGCCGTGTGCCGCTGCCCGCGAGGCACATCCATGTCAGCACGCAAGACGTCGTCGATGAACGGCTTGTAGGGATCCAGTTTCTGCGGTCTCGGCGGATACTCTTTGCGTGGCTCCGGCCACACGGACTCGGTCGCTCTGGCCACCGTGCGCCACCCGACGCCGTATTTGCGCTCGATGGCCCGCTTGGACAGACCCGCGTGAAGATCGCGACGGATCGCCGCGTACAGCTCAACTTTCGACATGTCAGACATCGGCACGCTCCCCTCGCCCCGCACCCGTAATTCCACTATAAACCGACGGTGATGCCCGAATTCGTGAACATCGATCGCACCACGCGCCGTCGCGATTCGTGAGCAATCTCCGCCGCGAGCAACGAACGAAACGAGTGCCCGATGGCCCCCGATACCGTTCCTCCCGCGCCAGTCGAAACCGACCGCGCAGCGTGGTTCAACGTCCGCCCCGAAGCTCGAGTCCCGCAGTGTGACGGCGATCTGATCGTGCCCGACGAGCGCATTGTGGCGACGCAGCCGTGATGCGCTCCGGCGACAATTCGCGGCACCCCGCGGCGAATGACGGCGGCAGGGCGGGGTCCGACAGCTCCATGGGCCGCTCTACCAGCGGCTGACGGGGTCACCAGAGGTGAACATGTCACCGACGATGCGTTGCCGCGGCATGCAGCGCCAGAATCTCTGCGGCGCAGCTCAATTCCGTGTCGGCCAATACGGGACCGATTCCGGATCGCGGGCGGGGGCGACGGGCCGCTCATCGACATCGGTGATGCCGATGTGCAAGAGCAGCAGCATGGTGATCATGCTGACGCTGACCATGAGCGGGGTCAGCACCTCTGTAGCGCCTGCTCCCGTGGGAAGGTGCGTGTGCTCGTGCGCCTGTGCGTGCATCGCGAACATGCCGGTGTAGTGCATCCCGCATACCGCCACCCCCATCACCAATGCCGCGCAGACAGTGACGATGACGCCCCGCACGTGCAGAACGAACCACAGCGCCGCAGTCGCCGCGGCCACCGCGATCACGACCGACAGTGCCACGACCCGAATGTCGTACTCGATAACGGCGTCCGAATTCATCGCGTACATGCCCGCGTAGTGCATCCCAGCCACTCCGAGTCCGGTAATCGCCCCACCAGCGGGGAGGGCGAGTGGTCGCCATGCCGTCTCATTTGCGACATACAGCCCGACCCACACCACCACCATCGCGAGAACCGCGCTGACCAGCGTGACCGGCACGTCATAGCGAATAGATGCACCGCGAATGGAGAAGCCGAGCATGGCGATGAAATGCATAACCCAGATGCCGGTGCCACCGATGGCGACTGCCGCGGCGACAAGCCAACCGCGGCTTCCCGATTCCGCCCGGGCGGCACAGCGAAGCCCGAGCAGCGAACCGACGACGGACATGATGTAGGCGATGGCAGGTGTTAGCCAGCCGTAGCTGAAGTGGTCGATTTCTAGCATACAAACTCCACGAATCAGGGGACCTTCAGCGACGTTCGAGCACGGACGCTACAGCGGTACCAGCAGGTACGCAATAAATAGTATATTTCTCCGGAAAATATACAGACGCTTGGGATCCGCTGCCCGGTTGATGAGGCAGTCCGTGCTGTCGAGTAGCGGTGGTAGGATCCTTCGCCTCGATCGAGCCGGTGCGCGTGAAGCCCAACACCACCCAGGAAGCCCTCAGCTCACCGGCCGAACGCACGAAGGACTGCACGTATCGGCGCTGCCGCAAAACCACTCCGCGAACACGCACTCCACGGTCCGAACTGCCGGCCGAGACGAAGGAACAGTCGCGATCGAGCCGACCGGAAGATCGCACAATGCGGCTCCGCCGCAGAGCTGCCCAAGTATCGGTGACGCCTCGAAAGCGCACGGGCCCACGGGATCCGCGCCGGCGCCGTACGTCCGGTTGCCGGCAGCAACATCGCGTCGATTGCTCCAGCCGCACTTCGTTATGTTGGGCGGTAAGTTGTTTCGCTGTGTCGATGGATGAGGATCTGGCTGTGTGGGTGGCTGGGTTGGATGATTTGTTCGGGCGGGTGAACGGCCGGTTCTATCGGGCGGAGCCGCGGTTGCGGGCGCGGGCGTATGTGCGGGGCTTGCTGGCGCCATTGGCGGGGAAGAACGGTTGGACCTTGGCGGAAGCGGCTGGTGACTCAACGCCGGACGGGATGCAGCGCTTGTTGAACAAGGCCGCCTGGGACGCCGACGGGGTGCGTGACGATCTGCGCGCCTATGCGGTCGAGCATCTGGGCGATCGAGATGCTGTTCTGGTTGTCGGTTCGACCGGATTCCCGAAGAAGGGCGTGAAATCTGCTGGCGTGCAACGTCGATACTCCAGTTCGGCCGGGCGGGTCGAAAACTGTCAACTCGGTGTGTTCTGCGCGTACACCAGCAGCAACGGGCGAACGTTGATTGATCGGGAGTTGTATTTGCCAAAGTCGTGGACCGAGGATCGGCAGCGCTGCCGCGGGGCCGCGGTCCCGGACGAGGTCGTCTTCGCTACCGAAGCGACGCTGGCCAAACAGATGCTGGCACGGGCGCTGGACGCCGGGGTGCCCGCGCGATGGGTGACCGCCGGCGAAGCCTACGGCGGCGAGTACAAATTCCGGTCCTGGCTCGAACAGCGGCACATTGGTTATGTCGTCGCGGTGCCACACAGCCAGATCATGCCGCTCACCGCGGGCCGCATTCGGGCAGACCACCTTGTCGCGCAGGCCCCTTCGCGATCATGGCGGCGGCTCGACTGCAGCTCTGGAACGGGAAGGCCGCGCATGTTCGACTGGGCGATGGCATCGTTACCGACCTCCCCGGGGACCACTGCTGTCCAGTGGAGCCGATGGTTGCTGGCACGGCGCGCGCTCGGGCCGAGCAACACAGGCGAACTGGAAGTCGTCTATTACCTCTGCTGTGGGCCCACCGGTACCCAGGACGAGGAAATGATCCGGGTCGCCGGCGCCCACTGGGCGATCGAAGACTGCCTCGAGACCGCGAAGACCGAGGTCGGACTCGACCATTACCAGGTCCGCCGCTACGATGCCTGGTACCGCCACATCACTCTGGCCATGCTCGCCAACACCTATCTGGCCGTTACCTCCGCCATCGCTCCAAAAGTGATGGCAGTGCGCCCATCCCGTGCACATTTGGCGGAATCTGGCGTCTATTGGCACATGTAATCACACACCTGCTCCACCACGCGCCAGCATCACGGGGTTCCAGTAGTAATCGCCGAGAATCCAACGAAGTTCGTGAAACCGCTGGTAAACGGGGTTGGGGATGACCTGGATGAGCCACCGGAAGGGCGCGATCGGCGGGGCGCAGTGAGACGATATGTGTGTTGCGCAACGGATTCCGGAAGCTGGCGAGGCGTAGTCGCGACCGGACGCCGGTAAGTAGCACCTCCCGTAACTGCTCGACCGCCAACCGTAATATTCGGTGGTCCAAACGATCACCGCGTTCGTGGCGTCGCCCCGACAACTCAGCCTTCGGCACACCGACCAACCTCATCGGCAGCCAAGCACGAGGGCGCTCGATACATAACGAAGTGCTGCTGGAGTGCTGAATGTGACTTGCACCGTTACCTTCTGGTCAATTCCATTGCGATCGACGACAACCCGTCTCGTCGATGCTGTTTCTCGGGGTTCCGGTAGTAACCGCCGAAAAACCAACGGATATGGCGTAGCTGCTGGTCAGTGGCGATTGGTGTCTGGGCCGAGTAGTGCGGTGAGGTCGCGCATCGCTTGCGGGGATGGTTTGAAGTAGCGGCGCAGGTTCTCGGCTTTGCGGTGTCGGGACTTGGCCATCAGTTCCAGGAGGCTGGCACCGGATTCCCCGAGGTGGGTCAGGCCGGAGTGGCGTAGTTCGTGGAGGTCCCAGCCGGTTCCGGGTCCGTCGAGGGTGGTGGCGGCGTCGAGTAGGTCGCGGGCCTGGTCGTAGGACAGCCGGGCAAGGCTGGTGTCGGGACAGACGTCGCGGTCGGCGAGGTACTTGCCGGGCCCCGGTCGGCGGTGGGTCACGAACACGGGGCCGCGGGTGCGGTCGCGGATGAGCCGGGGAAGCAGGCGGGCGGTGCCCGCGTCCCAGTACACGTGTTCGAGGACGTGTTCGTGGTGGGTGGCGCCTCGTCGGCGGGTGCGGGGTTTGGCGCCCTTGGATTTCACCGCCGCGGTGCGGCCCGCGAGGTCGAGGTCTTCGATGTTGAGCTGGAGCAGTTCTTCTGCGCGGGCACAGGTTTCATACAGCATCCGCCACAGTGTCTTCTCCCGGACGTGGATCTCGCGGCGGGCGATGAGCCGGTCGATCGCGGTGCGCGAGCGGACCGGGGTGTCGGAGTCCGGCGGCGTCGACCGCCCGGCCGAGGCCGGGATGCTCGGTGCGGTCCAGCCTTGCTCGGCGCACCAGGAGAGCCATTTGCCGACCGCGGCGCGGCGCGCGTTCCAGGTGTTCACCGCCGCGTTGCCCCACAGGGTTTCCAGTGCGGCGCCGACTTCGGCGTCGGTGACCGAGTCCAGGGCACGGCTGGCGCCGATCAGCCTGTCAGGGCCGCGGCCGTCGAGTTGGTCGGCGGTCTTGACGATGGCGATGCCGTAGGCGCGGCGGGTGTTCGCCGAGCCGATGGTGTCGAGGAATGCTTCGGCGGCGGTGCGCAGGGTGCGGGTTGGGGCGGTGCGTAGCCGGGTCACCTTCGCGGCCATCGGTTCCCCAGTTTCTGCTTGCCCCGGATAACGGGGTCGCTTCGTGTACGCGCCGGAATGGGTCCGCCGCAGGTCGGGTCTCACGATATCCCGGATAACAGACCGTTATCCGGGGTATCACTGCAATCATTGAGCGGTCACGGCCAGACGCGTACCGCCGTTCGCCGCAGTCACCGATGCCCACGCCACCGGATGACAGAGTCGGCCAAGGTCTCTCGGGGCCCGCGCAATGAGCAATGCCGTCCTGCCTACCGGTGCCTCCACCCGGCCGGGTGGAGGCACCTTCGTCGTTCCCGGGTAGCGCAGAGTCCGCCGCGATCATGGAATATCGTGCCGGGTCATGACCACGGATGACTGGTTGGCCGACACCCGAACCTCTTATGACACGGTCGCGGTCAGCTATGCCGACCAAGTGCGCGGCGCCCTCGCCGGACACCAGTACCTCCGCGCGGCTCTGGCGTTGTTCGCCGACAGCGTGCGGACCGCTGGAGGCGGACCGGTCGCGGACGTCGGCTGCGGCCCCGGTGAAGTCACCGCCCACCTGCATGAGCTCGGTGTCGACGCCTTCGGTATCGACCTCTCCCCGGCGATGATCGACGTGGCCCGGCGCGACCACCCCGGCCTGCGGTTCGAGGTGGGCTCGATGACGGAACTGAACCTGCCCGTCACTTCGGTGGCCGGCCTGCTCGCCTGGCAGTCGTTGATCCACATCCCAGACGACGAGGTGCCGACTGTATTCGGGCGCTTCCACCGAGCATTGCGTCCCGGCGGACCGTTGCAACTCCTGTTTCACGTCGGCGACGAGTCGCTGTTGAAGACGGAGGGCTACGGCGGTCACCCGATGAAGGTCCATGTCCACCGCCGTCAGCCGGACCAGGTGGCATCCTGGCTGCACGATGCCGGATTCGTGGTCGAGGCCCAGATGCTGCTCGACCCGGATGCGAAAGCTCAGCAAGCGATTCTTTTCGCACGCAGTAAGTCCTAACTTCTGCATATATCGGGCTCGCCACTGGCCGGGTGTGGCGGGTGATCAGTTGGCACTCCGGACGCCAGTGGGCGGGCAGCACCCGCCGACAAGCTGCGGATCGGCGTCGAGGGCGCTCCCTACGCCCTCGGCTACGTCGCCAGACCGCACTACCCGCGAGCCTGGGACCACGACTGGACCCAGGACGGACGATCCTGTGCGGACCTGATCCCGGACATGACGACCACCGAATGGCTCGACAGCGAGCGCACGAACCGGGCCCTGGGGTAACGCCGGGACCGGTCAGAACAGGGTGTCGCGCACCCGCAGCGGCCGGTAGCCCGTCGGGCCGAGCGCGGCGAGTTCGGCGTCGATGTCGACTTCGATCGCGCCGAAGAAGTTGATGTTGGCGCTGTGCGCGGGGGAGATGTGGGCCAGGACCTCGTCGTCGATGCGGTGGCCGGCCCGGCGCATCTGGGCGACCGCGAGGCCGTAGTACTCGGTGGTCCAGGCGATCACGGCGTTGGTGGCCAAGGTCAGACACCACGCCTGCTCGGTCTGGTCGGCGAGCTGGCGGGCCCGGATCGTGCCTTCGTGGGCGTAGAGCAGATCGCGGCGCAGCGCGTGCAGGGATTCGCCCTTGTTGAGCTGGCGGGTGATCTTGCGCCGGTAGCCCGGATCGGCCAGGTACTTCGCGGCGTAGATCGTGCGCCGCAGCGCCCCGTACTCCTTCAAGGCAGCGGCCAGCGTGTTCTGGCGCCCCGACGCCGAGAGCTTGCCGACCAGCAGGGAGGCGGTGGCGTGCCCGAACTTCAACGACCCGGCCAGCCGGAGCAGGTCGTCCCAGTGCCCGGCGATCAGATCGAGGTTGGCCTTGCGGGTCAGCAGCGGGCCCGCGTGCGGGAACCGGGCCTCGGCGGTGCCGCGCGGGCCCGGCCGGTAGAGGGTGATGCGGCCCAGGTCCCGGATCCGCGGGGACAGCTGCATGCCGAGCAGGTCGAACAGGCCGAAGTTGACCAGGGTGACTCCGTGGGTGTCGGTGGCGTGTTCGGTGATCGGCAGATCAGTGGCGTTGCCGAGGATCTCGTCGAGCACGTAGTGAGCTTCGCGGCGCGTGGCGACGATGATCTTGGTGCCGTACGTGGCGTGGGTGTCGGTGACATGGGTATAGGTCGACAGGCCCTCGTTCGCGAAGTAGCGGCTCATCGGCCGCGCGGTCGTGGACTTCCCGCGTGTCGGGAAGCGCTGCCCATCGCTCGACGACAGTGTCCCGGTGCCGAACACCGGGGTCAGCGGGAGCCGCTGGTGGTAGCCGATGATCACCAGGTTGGCCGCGCGCAGCGTCTCCTCGCGCACATACCACTCGTCGGTCCAGGACAGGATGTCGTAGGAGATGCCGCAGGCCTCGGCCATCCGGGTCAACCCGAGGTTGGTCGAGTGCGCGAGCAGCACCGCGATCAGGTTGCGCTTCAGCTCCGGCGTCCGGGTCGCCTGGCCGCCGGCGTGGGTGAAGCAGTCCAGGTAGCCGGTGCGTTTGTCCAGCTCGATCAGCAGCGACACGATCGGCGCGAACGGCAACATCTCGGTCAGCTCCGCCTTGAGCGCGACCGCCTCGGCCGGAACATCCTCGGCGGTCAACGGCGAGATGACCAGCTCCCCGGACTCACCGTCCAGCCGCACCGGGCCCTCGCCCTCGGCGAGCACCGCCTCCAGCTCACCCACCGCGGTATGCAGCTCCTCGACCACGGCGGCCAGGGCGATGCCTGGATCGGCCGAGCGCCCGACCAGGCGGCAGAACTCGCCCCGATGCGGTTCCCACTGCTCGCCGGTGAGCAGGTAGGCGGCCGGGTCGGCGTAGCGGCGCGAGCCCGGCACGTACACGTCCCCGCTGCGCAGCCCATCGCGCAACCCGAGCAGCACGCACAGCTCCCAGTAGTGCCGATACGCCGTCGCGCTGCCGGACTTGCGCGCCGCATCGAGGTAGCCACGCCACTTCGCGGGCACGAACCCGGTCGGGGCCTCCTCGAAGACCTTCCGGCGCCCGGTCGCGTTGAGCTCGCGCAGCATCGCCACCGCGATCAGCAACTCGGACGCGGCGGTCCCGCCGGCGAAACCGACCGTCGACAGCACCGCGGGGGTGAACTGGCGCAGGTAGTTGTAGGAGGAGTCCAGCGCGGCCAGATGCCCGTGATCACGCGGCAACCGGGGTTTGGCCTGCGCGATCGCCGCCCGCAGGCGCTCCCACCCGATCGCATCGCCGCGGATCAGCGCGCCGATCTCCTCATCGGCCACCGCCGGGTCGGTGACGATCGCCAGCAGGTCGTCGAGCAGCGCTTGGCGGTCCTCCCCCGTCTTGCCGCGCTCGGCCAGCTCCTGCTGCATCCGGCGCTCCGCGGCACCGAACTTCGCCGAGATCGCCTGATCGAACAACGCCACGACCTCGTCGAGCACGTCGGTACCGGACTGGGCCAGCACGGTCAGCAGGATCGGGTACCGCCGCTGCGGATCCCGGCGTTCCAGCGCCTGCGGGGTCAACCGGCGCCCCATCGTGGCCAGAAACCGCCGCCGCTCGGCCGGGAGCACCGACATATCGAGGCGATCCGCGCCCAGCCCGCGCAGGAACGCCAGCTTGTCGACCTCCGCGCACCGCGGCCGCCGACGCCTCCACCGGCCCGCTCGCCAGCCACCGCAACCGCGACACCCCCAACGAGGCATCGGTGACCAGCAGCGCGTCGAGCTCGGCGCAGCGGGCCGGGGTGAACCCGTGGACCAGCCGGTCATAGGTCTCGCGCTGGGCCTGCTCACGGGCATGAGCGATCCGCTCGACCATGCTCACCGGGCCGGGCCGGATCACCCGCGCCGAGATCAGATACTCACACCCCAACCGGAACAGCAGAGTCGGGGAATCGTGCTCCATCGCCCGCGCCAGCAGGAACTCGTCGAGCTCCTTGACCTCGAGCGCACCGGCCGCCCGCCAGCCCAGATACTGCGCGACCAGGCGCAGATGATCGGTGCGGGTCTGGGCGCGGCGGCCGTAGGAACGGATCTCGCTACCGTCGAGGCGCAGCTGCTCGGCCAACCTGGCCACCGCGACCGGCGGGGCGCTCACCACGCGATCGGGCACGAACCCCAGCCACGGCAACGTGCACAACGCGATCGCGATACCGAGCCGATCAGCCGGACCACGCCCGCGCCCCGGATCGACGAACGCCAGATCCGCCGGCGAAAGCGTGAAGAACCGGAACAGCTCCTCACGGCCGATCTCCGGGAACTCCCGCAGACGCGCCAACTCCTCATCCGCGAACACCCGCGTCGCCACGAAACCGACCTCCCACACCAACCAATAGCGCTGGGAGCCAAGCCAACCAGCAGTCCGCCTCCACCGCAGGCCGAACCGGACCTCACCAGCGGTCGCGCTGCGGCTACGCCATATCCGTTGGTTTTTCGGCGGTTACTACCGGAACCCCTTCTCACGAGACGTCGATCTCGCCAGGCCCGATTTCGGTAGGCACCATCTCGGGCCGGGAGCCTCACCGCCATGAAAGGTCGGGTCGTGACCGGGCAGCGGGGATGCAGTTGCGTGGCGCAGTCGCAGGCAGTCCTCCGCAGGACTGCCTGCGACCAGCACAGATACGGATGTCAATGATTGCATCGGACTATTTCGACATCAGTCCATATACCTCTCGAGGATCGGGCCGATGATGGCCAGCGCGAACGTGTGCGCCAACTCGAGGTGATTCGCCTCGACGACCGTGTTGTGGATATCGCCGGTGACATACGGCCGCCATGTCCGCGCGATGGCGTCGTGGTCCGCGCGATCTTTTCCTGCGGTGAAGAACACCACATCGCCATCGAAGACTCCCGGTTGGTAGTCATGCGCGATGTCGCCGGCGGTCTCGAAGCTTTCCATCACCCGGTCGGCCTGTTCGGGAGTGAATATTCCAGTTCGAGTCACCTGCTCACGTATGACGGCCCACGCTTGCTCGTGGGTGTCCACTGTCACCTCGTCCTCGAGGTCGAACAGCTCTCGCCAGCCCCCGAGCAGGTCGGCCATCAGTTCTCCTGGCGCGGGTTCGTCTGCGGTAGTGCGCATCGACTCCTCCGGAGAGCCGACACCACTGTCCAACATGGCCAGCATTCCGACCGAATCACCATCCCGCTGGAGCCGAACCGCCATGGCATGCGCGATCTCCCCGCCCAACGACCATCCGAGCAGGTGATAGGGTCCGGCCGGCTGTACTCGGCGAATCTCGGCCACATAGCGTTCAGCCAGCTCGTCCACGGACTCCGCGCGCGGTTCGTCCGCGACGACATGGGGATCCTGCAAGCCGTACATCGGCCGATCCTTGTGCAGATGTTCGACCACGCCACCGTAGAACCACGCCAATCCGCCCGCGGGATGCACACCGAATACCGCCGGCTTGGCTCCGCTCGCGCGCAGCGGAAGCAGCACCTGCAGACCAGAGCTACCTTCCGCGTCGTCGGCCCGGGCGGCCAGCGCCTTCGGCGTCGCATCATCGAACATCCACGGCAACGCGATCGTCACACCGCGAGAACGCAGCTCGGTCACCACCATCGTCGCCAGCAGTGAATTGCCGCCCAGGTCGAAGAACCCGTCCGATGCTCCGACCCGCTCGACGCCCAGAACCTGCTCGTAGACGTCGCTGATCATCTTCTCGGTGTGCGTTCGCGGGGCGACGAACTCGTGCACCGATACGTCGAAATCGGGCGCAGGCAATGCCTTCCGATCGAGCTTGCCGTTCACCGTCAGCGGCAGTTCGGGCAATACCATGATCGCCGACGGCACCATATAGCTCGTCAACACCTCAGCGGCGGCGTCCCGTATTTCGCCGGGATCGATCTGCTGCTCGTCGACGGCAACGACGTAGCCGATCAGCTGGTCTACGCCACGATCGTGGCGGTGCACTGCTACCGCGGCCTGGGTCACGCGCGGATGCCGCAACAGCGCGGACTCCACCTCACCCATCTCGATCCGGAAACCGCGCAGTTGCACCTGCGCGTCGGCGCGACCGACGTACACCAACCCCAGCCCGCTCGCCGACGCCCGCCACCGGCCGAGGTCTCCCGACCGATACAACCGACCGCCATCCGGGTCGAACGGATTCGCTACGAATCGGCCCGCGGTCAAGGCCGGAGCTTCGAGGTAGCCGCGCGAGAGTTGTTCACCGGCCACATAGATCTCCCCGGCGGCGCCGATCGGTACCGGGTGCAGTCGATCATCGAGCACATACACCCGCAATCCTGGCAGCGGCGATCCGATCCCGGCCACGCCCACCGAATCGATCTCGGAGAACGTCACATGCACGGTCGTCTCAGTAATTCCGTACATGTTCACCAATCGCGGTGACCCTGGCTCGTGCGCCGCGAACCAGCCGGTCAATCGCGACGCGTCCAATGCCTCGCCGCCGAAGACGACATACCGCAATGCGAGAGCATCAGCGGCAGTCCCGGATTCCCGATATTCGCGCTCCGCATCGACAAACCCGTAGAACGCCGACGGGGTCTGGCTCAACACCGTCACCTGCTCTCGCGCGACCACGTCCACGAACGCCTCCGGCGACCTGGATGTGTCGAAGTCGACCACGACCAGCTTGCCGCCCGACAGCAATGCTCCCCACATTTCCCACACCGCGAAATCGAAGGCGTACGAATGGAACATCGTCCACACGTCGTCGGGGCCGAAGTCGAATCGCTCGGCCGCATTGCTGAACAATGTGACCACTTCCCGATGGCTGACTGCCACCCCCTTGGGGCGGCCCGTCGAACCCGACGTATAGATCACGTAGGCGATGTTGTCTGGGCGCACCCCCGACCCCACCGGGCCAGAACTACCAGCGAAGACGTCCGCACAGTCCTCGACGAGCAGCACCGGCGCCGCGCACTCCGGCAGCGCCGACGCCATAACGGTCGACGTCAACACGGCTGCCGGAGCTGCGTCGTCGAGGATGAACCGCAATCGCTCCGTCGGATACGCCACATCCACCGGCAGATATCCCGCGCCCGCGCGCACCACGGCGAGCAGACCCACGATCAGCTCGGTCGACCGCGACAACGCCACAGCCACCAGTGATTCCGGCCCAACACCATGCTCGGTCAACCGAGCGGCCACCACAGCTGCGCGACGATCCAACTCCGCGTAGGTCAGCTGAGACTCGCCGTCCGTCACCGCGACCGCGTCGGGCTGGGCAGCAGCCCGGGCAGTGAACAGCTCCGCGAGCGTCGCGTCCGCGACTGCGACGCCGTGATCCCCAGCTGCGGTCAGCAATTCGCGCCGCTGCACTGGATCCACGATGTCGATGTCGCCGACAGTTATCCCCGGATTCGCGGTCACCTCCTCCAGGATCCGCACGAACGCCTGCGCGAACCGACTCATCGACTCCTCGACGAAAAGGTCGGTGGCAAACGTCAGCCGACCCAGCATGCCGGCTGAACGCCCCTGCTCATCGAACCGCTCGACCAGCTTCACCGCCAGGTCCGCCTGCGCCTGCTCGAAGCCGTTCTCCACCGGCTCGACGATGAGACCCGGCAGCCGCAACGCGGCCTTGCTCAAGTTCTGGACGTCGAGCGTCACCTGGTAGATCGGAAGGTGGGCGGTGGACCGTGGCGGGTTCAGCGTCTCTACGACCTGCTCGAAGGGAACATCCGCGTGCGCGAACGCCGCCAGATCGGTCTCGCGCGTCGCGTCGAGCAATTCGGCGAAACGCTGCTGGGATGCCACCCGCGACCGCAACACGACCGTATTGACAAACATGCCGACCAGATCGTCGAGTTCACGCTCCCCACGGCCGGCCACCGGTGTGCCTATCGCGATGTCGTCGACGCCGGTCATCCTCGACAGCAGGATGCTCATCGCAGCGTGCAGGACCATGAATGTCGTCGCGTTCGCGGCACGCGCGACCGTGTCGATCCGCGCCCGCACCTGAGCCGGAACCTCGAAGTCGACAGCGCGACCACGCATGGAGGCCACTGGCGGGCGCGGCAGGTCGGCCGGCAATTCGAGCAGTTCGGCCAGCCCGCCGAGGGTGTCCTTCCAGAATCGCAACTGCCTGGACATCACCGAGTCGGGATCGTGTTCATCGCCCAGTATCTCGCGCTGCCACAACGAGTAATCCGCGTACTGCACCGGAAGGACCGGCCATATCGGCGCTGTCCCCCGCCTACTGGCCTCATACGCCGCTGCCACATCCCGCGCGAGCGGCATCATCGATTGTCCGTCGGCACAGATGTGATGCACGGCGATCACCAGAACATGATCCCGAGCATCGAGCGAGAACAGCTCGATCCGCACCGGAGGAGCCTGCGTCACATCGAAACTCACCGAGACCGCGGCGGTCGCACGCTCCATCAGTTGGGCTTCCTCGACCCGGACCGGAGTCAGTGCCGACACGACCTCCTCGACGGCTACCGCGACCTGATGCGGCATTCCGTCGGTCATCGGGAACTTGGTGCGCAGTGACTCGTGCCGGCCGATGACCAGTCCGCACGCGCGGCGCAGCGCAGCGAGGTCCAGTTCACCCCTGAGCCGAACCACCAGCGGGATGTTGTACGCGCCGACCGAAGTGTCGAATTGATTGAGGAACCACATCCGCTGCTGCGCAGGTGAAAGCGGCACCAGCGCAGGACGGTCGCGGGGTACCAGTGGTGCCCGAACATTCCGGTCGAAATCGGCCAGACGCGTGGCGAGTTCGGCAACTGTCGATGCTTCGAACAGGTCCCGGACACCGATGCGCAATCCGAGTGCCCTGCTCAACTGGGCAGTCACTCGGGTAGCCGACAGCGAGTTGCCCCCGAGGTCGAAGAAGCTGTCGGTTGCCCCGATTCTATCGACGCCCAAGACGTTTTCGAACACTTCCGCGACAGACCGCTCGGCATCGGTACGCGGTGCGATCCACTCCCCGCCGTCCGAGACATCCGGCGCGGGAAACGACCGGCGATCGAGCTTGCCGGTCGTGGTGAGCGGGAGTTCGGCGAGTTGCATCACCACGTCGGGCACCATGTGCGCGGGCAATCGCAACCGTGCCGTGGCCAGGACGGTGCTCGGATCCAACTGCTCGTCGCTGACGAGGTAGCCGACGAGCCGGTCTATTCCGCGTTCGTCGGGCTGCAACGCGACAACCGCGTGCGCTACGCCCGGGTGTGTGGCGAGGACGGTTTCGATCTCGCCGAGTTCGATGCGCTGACCACGAATCTTCACCTGGAAATCGCTACGACCGAGGTATTCGAGGGTGCGATCGGTGGTCCAGCGTGCCAGGTCGCCGGTGCGGTACATGCGCGCCCCTGTCGCTCCGAAGGGGTTCGCTATGAACGCCGCCGACGTTGCCGCCGGTCGGTTCATGTATCCGCGTGCCAACTGCACACCCGACACATACAACTCCCCCACCACACCCACCGGCACCGGCCGCAACCACTCATCCAACAC
>NZ_JBEZDA010000019.1:0-100881 GCF_040647855.1 Nocardia sp. NPDC049220 | reverse complement strand
ATGAAGTCCGGGGTCGCCGAAATCGTGGATTCCGTGTGCCTAGGCATAGGTTACATTGTAAGTTACACCGTAACTATTCATGTTCAGGGATACCCACCGCCGGGTTGGATCCTGCTGGCCATCTCCTCGAGGCGCCGCAGTCACCAATGAGTTCCCTGAGCCAACCTGTCGCGACGTGCCATTCGGGCGTCGCGGTGCGACGTCATCACCGACGACGCTTGAACAAGGAGTGACTGATGACTACCCCGGAGTCGCAGCAGAGTACGACCCTCGATGCCCCACCAAGTCGAGATGCCCCACCAAGTCGATGGGGTGGAGTTTTTCGCACCAAGTCGGTGGAACAGTCCCTCCGCGATACCGACGAGCCGGAGTCCAGGCTGCGCAAGGACTTGAGCGCCTGGGATCTCACGGTCTTCGGTGTCGCGGTGGTGGTCGGCGCGGGAATCTTCACCGTGACCGCGCGCACTGCCGGCACCGTCGCGGGCCCGGCGGTGTCGCTGGCATTCGTCTTCGCCGCCGTCGCATGCGGACTGGCCGCACTGTGCTACGCGGAGTTCGCGTCGACGGTGCCGGTCGCAGGTAGCGCCTACACCTTCTCTTACGCCACCTTCGGCGAGCTCGCCGCGTGGACCATCGGCTGGGACCTGGTCCTGGAGTTCGCGCTGGGCACCTCGGTGATAGCCAAAGGCTGGTCACAGTACTTGGGCACGGTGCTGGGCTCGTATACTCCGATCGTGCACGTGGGGTCGGTGTCGTTCGATGTGGGCGCGGCGGGGCTGGTCGCGGTCCTCGGCGTGTTGCTGGCAGTCGGCACCAAGATGTCGTCGCGGGTGTCGGCGGTGGCGGTGGCGGTCAAGCTAGCGGTGATCGCGCTGGTGGTGGTCCTCGGCTTGCGGTACTTCACGGCATCGAACCTGTCGCCCTACATCCCGTCGTCACAGCCGGGCAACGGTGCCGGATCCGGGCTGGAGCAGTCGCTGTTGTCCTGGCTGACCGGCGCCGGCGGTTCCACGTTCGGCTGGTACGGGTTGCTGTCGGCGGCGAGCATCGTATTCTTCGCGTTCATCGGCTTCGACATCGTCGCCACCACCGCCGAGGAGACCAAAAATCCCCAGCGTGACATGCCCCGCGGCATTATCGGCTCACTGGCCATCGCCACCGTGCTGTACGTGGTGGTGTCGCTGGTGCTGACCGGTATGGTGCCCTACACCGAACTGTCCGGCGACGAGGCGACCCTCGCCACCGCGTTCGCGGTCCACGGCATCACCTGGGCAAAGAACGCGATCTCCATCGGCGCGCTGGCCGGTCTGACCACCGTGGTGATGGTGCTGTTCCTGGGCCAGACCCGGGTCATGTTCGCCATGGCGCGCGACGGACTGCTGCCACGCCGGCTGGCGCGCACCGGCAACCACGGCACACCGGTGCAGATAACCGTCATCGTCGGCACGGTCTGCGCCGTGCTGGCCGGATTCGTCGACTTCGGAACCCTCGCGGAGATGGTGAACATCGGCACGCTGTTCGCGTTCGTGCTGGTGTCGGTGGGGGTGCCGATCCTGCGCCGCACCCGCCCCGATCTGCCACGCGGCTTCCGGGTGCCGTGGGTGCCGGTCATCCCGATCCTGGCGGTACTCGCCTGCGCGTGGCTGATGCTCAACCTGTCGGTACACACCTGGCTGCGGTTCGTGGTCTGGATGGCTGCGGGCCTGGTGGTGTACTTCACCTACAGCATGCGGCACTCGGTGCTGCGCACCCGGTCGAGTGAGTGAGCCACTGCGAGTCGGTACGGACTCGCTGCGTGCGATTGTTCCGGGATTGGAGAACTTGGCCGATGAGGTGTCTCGAGCGATCAGCGAGTTGAAAGCGCTCATCGCGGAGGAGCGGTTGTGTTGGGGCGCGGATGATATCGGTCGGACGTTCCAGGAGGGCTATTTGCCCGATGCTCAGCGTGCCGTGGAGAGTCTTGACGTGGTGGCCGAGGTATTGCAGGCGATCCCACCGCGGGTCGCCGAGGTCGCTGACGCTTTCCATCACGAAGATCACGCCGGAGCGTCTCGTATACGAGCGGTAGATTCAACCGGCGAAAATGCTTTGGGTGGAACCGATTTCGGCACGGACGAGCGAATGAACGCGGTATCCCCGGCTGGGTTGAACTGGCTGGGCGAGCAGAAATCCGCGCCGGATCACGCTGTAGCGAAACCGTTGCGCGATGACGTCGGCAGTGTTGTTGCGCCGACTGGGAGTGCGGCATCGAAGAAGCCGGATTCGTTCGACGCGCAGGATCGGTATCGGTCGTCGCCGGATTCGATGGATGCCGACAGGATGGATGCCGACGGTCAGGAAGATGCGATCGGCGCCGGTCAGGGGCCCAGCGGCCGGAATTTCTTCGCTGGTGATGCGAAGGCCGGCGGTGGAGACCGGGTGGTGACGCCGGTAGCGAAGCCAGCCGCCGACCGCCATCTGTCGGTGGGGGCTGCACCCGATGGTGTGGGCCGGGATCGGAGTAGTCCGTGGTCGAGGTACGCGCCGACACCGTGGTCGTCGCCTCCGCGGTCCCCCGCGCCCGAGGGCGGGACGCCGCCTCGCGTCTCTCCTCCTCGTGAGCTGCGGCGACGAGGCGAACCTGTTCGGTCCCCGTTCGCTCCGCGAACACCCGCGCCCCGCCGATCGCTGCCAGTGCCGTCCAGGTCGATCCCCGATCCCTGCACCGACCCGGCGGCATTACAGATTGCCGTGGCGATGGCGGCGCGGCATCGGCTGTGGATAAATGGCTTCGAAACCGCGCTCGTCAGTGTGCATACGGTGGGCGAGATCGCGGCCGCTGTCGACGACATGCTCAGCAAGTACACGGTTCCCCTACGGGGGATCGCGGTGACCGACCTTGCTGAGGGGGCGCCGTCCGGCCTCGTGTGGGAGCACAGCGCGGGCGAGAGCTGCACAATCGAGAGTCCAACGGTGCGACCGGCCGCCTGGATCGTGTTGGACCGGACCCTCGCCGCGGATCCGGTTGCTCATGCCGAGGCGGTACAGGCGGCGATCCGCTCCGGTATGAAAGTGCCCAAATGCGGTGAGCGGGTAATGTATTCGACGGTCGTCGGCGAATTCGGTCGGCTGCTCGATGGTGCCGGCGGTTTCCGGGCCGGTCAGCACACGCAGCGGGTGTTGATCGGCGAGTATCTGCGAGCCAACGGGGTCGATGCCGCGGCTGCTGGGGGCGTGATCAGCGGTTATCGGCGATGGCGTAGTGCGCTACCTGGTGTTGTGGTCGAGGGTGTTTTCGATCCGCAAAGCGCGTTGAGCCAAGCATTCACCGAGGTGGAACTGGAGGGGCAAGACGCCAGCGGGCCTGCCAAGGTCTTGCATCGGCTGTTGATAAGCGCGGCGACGACCGGGTGATTCCCCGCCGACAATAGGCTCACGAGTGGTAGAAGTGGATGGTGGTTCCCGAGGGCTTCCCAACCGAGTTGGTGGAGCCGGTGTTGGGTCCGTGTCCGGAGGGAGATCCGGCGGCGATGCGTCGCTTGGCTCTGGGGTGGTCGGACACCGCTGCTGTCTGTCGAGCGCAAGCCGATGGTTACCTGGTGCAGGCAGAGCGGTTGCCAGCGAGCATGGAAGGACAGGCAGCCGATCAGTTGACGGCTCGGTTGCGTAGCTGCGAAACCGAGTTACGGCGGCATGCGGATTACTGCGACAGTCTGGCCTCGCAACTGCGTGACGGGGCCACCTCGATCGAGCTGGGACAGCTGACCTGGCTTGCGTTCGGCGCCGTGCTGGTCGCCCAGTTGGCCGCTGACGCTGTTCTGTTGCATGTGGGCGCGGTCAAAGCCGCCGCCGATCGGGCCGTCGTCCAGTCCGCGTGGCGACGCTTTTTGACATCGCTGCTGGAGAAGATCGCCGTGGCGGGTGAGCAGTTCACCCTCACCAGGACCAGGGTGCTGGTGACATCGGCGGTTTTCGGCGGGCTCGTCAATGTCGCGGTCAGTTACGGTGCGCAAGTATGGCAGCGGGCCGAAGGCAACCGTGACCACCTCGATTATCGGTCGATCGTCTTCGCCGGTCTCAGCGGCGTGGCGGGGGGGTTGGCCGGCGCCGCTGCGGCCCATGCCGCCGCCCCGGTCGTTTCACGCGCCGCTGTCACGATCGCCAATCGGTTCGGCGGCGTCCCCGCCACTGTTGCCTCGACTTTTCTGCTCGGTAGCGCCGGAGGGGTCGGCGGCGCCATCGCCGGCGCCGCGGTGACGGGCGTGGCGGATGCCATCGCCACCGGCGAGTTCACCCTGAATGGCAAAGAATTCCTCACCGGGATGGTCACCGGGATCGTCGGAGGCGTGGTCGGTGGCAGCGCCCAGGCCGTGCACGCTGCACGAGCAGGCGCCCGCACACCCGAGGTCCCCCACCGGCGAGCAGGGGACCCGGTATCTTCACACGACTCGAATCTCGTTCAATCACGGCAGGACTTCGCCGACGTCCCGCCGGCGTCGATCTCGATCGAGAATCTCCCTGCCGCGAACCCTCCACCGCACGACAACCTGTTCGGCACTTCAAAATCCGATTCCCCACAGACGGATTTGGATACACCCATCGAGCGGTCTGGTCCCGCATGGGATCCGGAATCGAACCATCCGCCCGTTCGGGAAGACGGTGATGAAAACCGAAACATGCTCAGAGATTGGTACGCGACCGAAGGTTTTTGGTCGGAAACAGGCGATACCGGGGCATACGAGGAATGGAGAGGTTACGTAGATATAAAATATAATGAATACTGGGGGAGCGATCGCACGCCTAAAGATTTGAATTTTCGGATGACTTATGTATACGCAGACTTCAAATCCAGGTATGCATTCGCTTCCTATCGGGATGGCGTTTTCGACGGGACTGATTCCATCGAGGTGTCGACTGTCAAGGGAGTCGAATTTCGGAAAGCTGCAGCCGAGATGGCGGCACTTCCTCATTCAAGAGAGTATTTTCTCGCTGCCGATAAGATTCCACCGCGACTCGAAATGGATCTGCGTACTAAAAGAGATTTGGCGATAGTGTCGGGGTGGAAGGATCAGGTGCCGTTCAGCGAACCCGAAGCGGTGCGCGCATTGGTCGAAGCCGGAGTACTCGACCCGAATAATCCTGCAATCGACCCTCGGGTCACGTTGGGCTGGCCGGATGAGGTGCTCCCCCGCAGCGATAGGTCAGGTCCCGTGGCTCGGGTCGAGAACCCCGTGGAGGATGACGCGCGACCACTCGATTCCGGCGAGCATGTCGTTGCGGCCCAGGGCGAACCGGATTCCATCCCCACGGATGCATTGCTCGAATCGCAGCACGATCGGGACCAGCGGCGGGAACTGGGGCGTCGGTCCGGTCACGAGGCGGCGCTGACTGCGCTACCGGACGACGTGGTGTGGGCTCCCGAAGACGCGATGGCGGAGCGCTTCGAGAAGGCCCCGCTCTATGCGACGCGAATACCGGACGACCGAGTGCCG
Organism: Nocardia sp. NPDC049220; assembly: GCF_040647855.1. Lineage (NCBI taxonomy): Bacteria > Bacillati > Actinomycetota > Actinomycetes > Mycobacteriales > Nocardiaceae > Nocardia > Nocardia sp. NPDC049220. The sequence continues at coordinate 95,410 of NZ_JBEZDA010000019.1, read as the reverse complement.
GGCGGCAGCAGAGTCCTACATTTCCGTGTCGCGGGCGATCCGCACGGGTATCCGATCATGATGTCGCCGGGTTCACCCGTTGGAGTCGACGGTCCGCTACCCGACCTAGACATGTTGTCCGCCCGGGGATTCGCGTTGATTATCGTGGAGCGGCCGGGCTACGGCGCTTCCACCCGGCTTCCGGACCGTCAGGTTGCAGACTGCGCCCGCGACATCATGCATGTAGCGGATCTGTTCGCACTCGACCGATATTCGGTGCTGGGTCGGTCGGGTGGTGGTTCGACAGCCATTGCCGTCGGCGCGTTGGACCCCGGGCGGGTCGAACGCGCCGTCTCTGTTGGGGGCCTGGCTCCTAAACTCGATCAAAGTGGTGACTGGTCCGCAGGAATGGGTGAGGCGAATAGAGCAGCGTTTGACGATGGCGCGATCAGGGAAATGGCGCAGAGAACGGGTGAGCGCGGCGACTGGCTTCTCGAGCTCAACGATGATTACTTCACCGACCTGGATAACAAGTGGGTGGGAACGAACTTTGCCACTCTGACCAAAAGCTATGAGCGCGGGCTACAGGAAGATCGTGAAGCATGGGTAGACGACGTCATCCAAGCTAATGCTCTACCCTGGGGAATCGAGTTCGGTGATTACCGGGTTCCAGTCGATCTTGTACACGGCACCGTCGACCAGTTTTCGCCGGTCCAGCACAGTTATACCAATGCATTGCTCATCCCTACATCCGAACTGTTTTTGTACGACGGAGTCTCTCATATGATGGGACTGGATTCACTGCCAGTGATTGTCAGTCATTTCCGTTCCGAGCGGAACGCGTACATGAGCGACATCGACGAATATCATCCGGGGCGGTTCGACCAAGTTCGAGCCGCCGATGCCAAACCGCTTCCATTCTCGAGATTGCTGGGATGGGATGGGGGCTGGAGGGCTGCCAAACCACCGCCCTGGCGCGACTGACATTCTCCGACCGGCCGCCAGCCGCGGCTCTCCGGCCACAGATACCGAAGTGATGAAGCCTACTGAAATCGAGTGACGAACCCCACGCGCCCGCTCTGCCACACAGGTTCGGATGTGACACCACGTAACCAAATGCCGCCCCTCATTCACCGCACGGCCTGGTCCAGCACCCACGAACCCTGTCGGTGTCTGCGCCTAGGCTGGTCGGCATGGCATTCGCAACCGAGATTCCGGCGGAGGGCTACGAGGGCAGGGCCGCGGCGCCGCCGCCGCTCGCGCACTCGGAGTTCCGTCCGGTCGGCGAGATCGAACGCGTCGACAGTCGGTTCCAGGTGGTCAGCGAACACCAGCCGGCCGGCGACCAGCCGGCCGCGATCGACGAGTTGGAACGCAGGATCAGGGCGGGTGAGCGCGACGTGGTGCTGCTGGGCGCCACCGGCACTGGTAAGTCGGCCACCACGGCCTGGCTGATCGAGCGATTGCAGCGGCCCACGCTGGTGATGGCGCCGAACAAGACCCTCGCCGCCCAGTTGGCCAACGAGTTGCGTGAGATGCTGCCCAATAACGCCGTCGAGTACTTCGTCTCGTATTACGACTACTACCAACCCGAGGCGTACATCGCGCAGACGGATACCTACATCGAGAAGGACAGCTCGATCAACGACGATGTCGAGCGGCTGCGCCACTCGGCGACCTCCAGCTTGCTGTCCCGGCGCGATGTGGTGGTGGTCGCCTCGGTGTCGTGTATCTACGGCCTCGGCACGCCACAGTCGTATCTGGACCGGTCGGTACAGCTGCAGGTCGGCACCGAGATCGATCGGGACGCGCTACTGCGGCTGCTGGTCGATGTGCAGTACACCCGCAACGACATGGCGTTCACCCGCGGTTCGTTCCGCGTGCGTGGCGACACCGTGGAGATCATCCCGTCCTATGAGGAACTCGCCGTCCGCATCGAGTTCTTCGGCGACGAGATCGACGCGCTGTACTACCTGCACCCGCTCACCGGCGACGTGGTCCGCCAGGTCGACATGTTGCGCATCTTCCCGGCCACCCACTATGTGGCGGGACCGGAACGGATGGAGCGCGCGGTGCGCGATATCGAGGCCGAGTTGGAGCAACGACTTGCCGAGTTGGAGCGCCAAGGCAAGCTGCTGGAGGCGCAGCGGTTGCGGATGCGCACTCAGTACGACCTGGAGATGATCCGGCAGGTCGGGTTCTGCTCGGGCATCGAAAACTACTCGCGCCATATCGACGGACGCCCGTCGGGGTCGGCTCCCGCCACATTGCTGGATTACTTCCCTGAGGACTTCCTGCTCGTTATCGACGAGTCCCACAACACCGTCCCGCAGATCGGCGGCATGTACGAAGGTGACATGTCCCGCAAGCGCAACCTGGTCGAGTACGGCTTTCGGCTGCCGTCCGCGGTCGACAACCGACCACTCACCTGGGAGGAGTTCGCCGGCCGCATCGGACAGGCGGTGTATTTGTCCGCCACCCCTGGCCCGTACGAACTAGGGCAGACCGGTGGCGAGGTGGTCGAGCAGGTCATCCGGCCGACCGGTCTGGTCGACCCCAAGGTGGTGGTGAAGCCGACCAAGGGCCAGATCGATGACCTGATCCACGAGATCCGCGGGCGCACCGAACGCGACGAGCGGGTGTTGGTCACCACGCTCACCAAGAAAATGGCCGAGGACCTCACCGACTATCTGCTCGGGCTCGGCATCCGAGTGCGCTACCTGCATTCCGAGATCGACACCCTGCGCCGGGTCGAGTTGCTGCGACAACTGCGCCTCGGCGAGTACGACGTGCTGGTGGGTATCAACCTGCTACGTGAGGGCCTCGACCTCCCCGAGGTGTCGTTGGTCGCGATTCTCGACGCGGACAAGGAGGGCTTCCTACGCAGTACCACCGCGCTGATCCAGACGATCGGTCGAGCCGCACGCAATGTGTCCGGCGAGGTGCACATGTACGCGGACAAGATCACCGACTCGATGCAATTCGCCATCGACGAGACCGACCGCCGCCGGGCCAAGCAGGTCGCCTACAACGAGGAAATGGGTATCGATCCGAAACCGTTGCGCAAGAGGATTGCCGACATCCTCGACCAGGTGTATCGGGAAGCCGACGAGTCCGAAATCGAGGTCGGCGGCTCCGGGCGCAATGCCAGCCGTGGTCGCCGTGCGCAGGGCGAGCCGGGCCGAGCGGTGAGTGCGGGAGTCTACGAGGGGCGCGACGTGAAGTCGATGCCGCGCGCCGAACTCGCCGACCTGGTCAAGGAACTCACCGACCAGATGATGAACGCGGCGCGGGAGCTGCAGTTCGAACTCGCGGGTCGGTTGCGCGACGAGATCGCCGACCTGAAGAAGGAGTTGCGCGGTATGGATGCCGCCGGGTTGAGTTGAGTTGTGCCGCATCGGCTTTGCCCCCGCGGCCCAGGCGTTGCCTGGCCGCGGCGGCACCGGGACGGTCAGCCCTGCGTGGCCAGCCACTCGTTGACGCGGCGTTCGGCTTCGGCCCGCGAGACCTCTTCTACCTTGGTGAGCACCGCCCAGCGGTGGCCGAACGGGTCGATGACCACGCCGTAGCGGTCGCCGGTGACGAAGGTCTGCGGTTCCTCGACACTGCGGGCGCCGTGTTCGACCGCGCGTCGCACCACCGCGTCGACATCGGGACAGTAGTGCACGATCGAGGTGTGCACCCATTCGCCATTCGGGGCGAGCACGCCGCTGTCCGGGATGGGCATACCCATCTGCAGCGTCGAGTCGCCGAACTTCAGTTCAGCATGGGCGGGCTGACCGTCGGGCAGATCGTTGCGGCTGAGCACCTCGGCGCCGAAGACGGCGGTATAGAAATCAATGGCCTTGTTGCCGTCGCCCACCGCGAGGAAGCAGGTGATCGAGTGGTAACCGTCGGCGATCGGATTCACTGTGTTCGTCATGTCCTCGATGCTCGTCGACGGTGGACCGCCGGTCTTGGAAGAACGCGACATCGTGCCCAGCAGTGCTGAATCGGACGCCGCGCGGCCGGCTCCGGCGCGCACGCCGGCGATACCCACCGATACCAAGGGCATACTGCATCCGGACGAGCAGGCCAAGCACCGCTCCCTGGTCCGGTGTCCGCCGAGCCCGGCAGTGGATCGCTACGTCGAGTGGTATTGGTCGGTGCGGTGGGATCTGCGCGGCAGGGCACCGTATCGCGCGGAAGTGCTCTCGTATCCGAGCGTGAATATCACTTTCGAACGGTCGGACACGCGCACCGGCGGATTCGTGAACGGGGTGAGCACCACCAAGTTCGTCCGCGAACTCGGCGGGCTCGGGGAGACGTTCGGTATTCGCTTCCGAGCCGGCGGTTTCGGCGCATTCACCGGACTCGACGTCGGCTCGTTTCGGGACAGCTCCGTCGATATCACCGACGTCATGCCCGACGCGGGCGAGTTGACCGAGCGCGTACTCGACGCAGACACCGATGAGCGACGCCGCGCCGTCGTCGAGGAATACCTCGGGGGCCGGCCCGCCGCGGACGACCCGACCTACCGGCTGGTGTTGCGCATCGTCGACGCGATGGCCACCGACCTGGAGCTCACCAGGGTGGATCAGATCACCGATCGCTTCGGCGTCCCCACTCGCACCCTGCAGCGCATGTTCCGCCGGTATGTCGGTGCCGGGCCGAAATGGGTATTGCGCCGCTATCGGTTGCAGGACGGCGCCGACCTGCTCGCCAAAGGGCGCACCGACGATCTGGCCGCACTGGCCGCGGAGCTGGGATACTTCGACCAGGCGCACTTCTCGCGTGAGTTCACCGCGGAAGTCGGAATGGCTCCATTGGAATATGCCAAGAATTCACTACGCTCGCGAAACGAAGTAACTGCGAAGGTAACGCCGACCAGAATATAGTCGCTGCCAGGAGCATATTCGATCATTCGGCCAGGCGGCCGGACGTCGCGCTATCGACCGTCAACAGACAGGGAGTTGGATATGGATGTCGTGGTGTTGATCGGACGGGTGTTGTTCTCGCTGCTCTTCCTGGGCTCCGCGTTCGGGCACTTCGCTCAGACGGATGCGATGGCGGGGTTCGCGCAGAGCCGGGGCATCCCGATGCCGAAGATCGCCGTGCTGGCCTCCGGGGTGCTGTTCGGGCTCGGTGGCCTGAGCGTGCTGCTCGGTGTGTGGGCCGATCTCGGGTCACTGCTGCTGGCAGTCCTCCTGCTGCCGACTGCCTTTCTGATGCACGGGTTCTGGAAGGAGACCGATGCGCAGACCAAACAGGTCGAGATGGTCTCTTTCAACAAGGACGTCGCATTGGCGGGCGCCGCACTGATGCTGTTCGCGTTCTTCGCACATGTCGACGACCTCGGATTGACCATCACCGGCCCGCTTTTCGACCTCTAGGCGCACGGCCGCACTGATCCAGCGCATCCTATTTTCTGTCGAGGGAGTAACACGTGGACATCATCGCAGCAATTCTCAGCATATTCTGGGCCAACTACCGGCCGTGGCCGTAGCAGCCGGTATTCCAGGACCGATCGGCCCGTCCCGGTGCGTGATTCACGTGGCGAGGCGGGCCGATTTTCGTGTGTTGGCGCCAGCCGTGTGACGGGTATCCCAACACGGCAGCGCCGTTCGGCGCGATTGTGTCGAATCACATATTCCGGATGTCGAATTCAGGTCTACGACTGGTCGGCGGAATTTCTCGGGCATTCGCCGGCGAGCGCGTCGCTGGAATGGCGGAACATCCGTGTGTGATGTGTTGCGATTTCGGATATTTCCGCACCGATGTGCCGCTAGGGTCGAGCCCAGTCGCCGCGCCGACGTCCCGGCCCGGCTGGGACGAGACCGGATGCGGCTCCGACCCATCGCATAGTTGGAGGAGAGAATGACCGTCTACCGGACCATTGTCGTCGGTACCGATGGCTCGGACTCGTCGTATGTCGCCGTCGAGAAGGCCGCTGCTCTGGCTGGAGTGTCCGTCGCGACCCTGGTCGTGGCGTGCGCGTACTACCCGATCGACGATCGCGATCTCGCCGCTGCCACCGATGTGCTCAAGGAGGAGGCATATCAGGTGCGGGGCTCCGCGCCGACCAGCGAGATCCTGCGCGTCGCGCGGGATCGGGCCCTGGGCGCGGGTGCCATCGATATCGTCGAGCGTGCCATTGTCGGCGAGCCGGTGGAGTCGCTACTGGCACTGGTCAAGGAGGTCGACGCCGATCTGCTGGTGGTCGGCAACCGGGGCTTGAACACCCTGGCGGGCCGGCTGCTCGGCTCGGTACCCTCCGACGTCGCGCGCAAATCGCGCTCGGATGTGCTGATCGTGCACACGGTGCGCTGAGCACACCACAACGACATGCTCCGTGCACCCGGTTCTGCGATGTGGCACGGAGCATTCGCTGGTCGGCGGGAGCCGTCAGCGCAGCTTGCCCAACACATCGGGTAGCCCGGTGCTGTACACGACGCCGAGGCGTTGCGTGGCGCGGGTGAGCGCGACGTAGAGGTCGTTGAGCCCGCGCGGCGATTCGTCGACGATGCACTGCGGCTCTACCAGGTAGACCGCGTCGAACTCCAAACCCTTCACGTCGTGCACGGTCAGCACCCGCACTGACTTGCCCGCGAGATCGGCCAACGCCGCCACCCATCCGTGCGGCGCGATCACCGCCGTGGTGCCCGGGCCGGATTCGGCGCCGATCAGCCGGGCGACCTCGGCATACACAGCATCGGGGGTGACCAGGTAGGCGCTGGGTACGCTGTCGGTCTCGCGGACCGATCGCGGCGCTACCGCCGTGGGATCGATCGCGGCCAGCACGTCCGCGGCGACGTTCATGATCTCCGCGGGGGTGCGGTAGTTGACCGTCAGTTCGCTCAGCTTCCACCGCGTGGCCACATAGGGCTCCAGCATCCGGTGCCACGACGAGGCCCCCGCCGGATCGCCGGTCTGTGCGACGTCGCCCACCACGGTGATCCACCGGTTCGGAATGCGCCGCATCACCATGCGCCAAGCCATTTCCGACAGCTCCTGCGCCTCGTCCACGATGACGTGTCCGTAGGTCCAGGTGCGGTCGCCCGCTGCGCGTTCCGCGGTGGTCTGACGAGTGCGGAAGTCCTGGCGTTCGGCCAGCTGGCCCGCGTCGATCAGGTCGTAGGCCATCAAGATCTCGGGATCGAGTTCGTCCTCGAGGTCCTGTGGCGCGGAGCCGGTCAGGATGTCCAGCGCGTCCTGCGCTTCGGCCAGTTGGGCGCGCCAGCGGCGGCGGGCGCGCTCCCGCTCCTCGGCGTCGTCGACGCCGAGCAACTCGGCCAGCTCGTCCAGCAGCGGCGCGTCGGCGGCGCTGAACTCGCCGTTGTCCGGCCGCACCAGCTCGGCACGGTCGGCGGGATCGAGCGCGGACGCGACCCGATCCAGTCGCTTCGGGTCGGCGAACAGGTCGGCGAGGACCTCCTGCGGGGACAGGATCGGCCACAGCGCGCCGATGGCGGCCTGGATCTCCGGGTCCGCGCGCATCTCGTCCCGGATCTCGGTGAGATCGGCCGAACTGAGCAGGCTGGTCCCGCCGGAGAGATCGGCGCCCATCGTCTGTGCGAGCTGGTCGGTCAGCGTATCGATCACCGAACTGGCGAAGATCGGCCGGGCCAGGTTGTGCGGACGGCGCGAGGAACGCGCGCGGCCACGGGCCCGGGTCACGATCTTGCGGTCGAGTGTGACCGGATAGCCGTCGAAGCTCAGACGGATTGGTGCGGCGGGAACCTCTTGGCGGTCGCGCACCGCCTGCTTGAGCACCTCGACGATCGCGAGCGAGCCTTTGACCTCGCCCGCGCGCAGCGAGTCCTCGCGGGTCGCCTTCACCCCGGGGTACAGATCGCCGATGGTGGACAGCAGCACGCCGGTCTCGCCGAGTGAGGGGAGCACTTGGCCGATGTAGTCGAGGAACGTGGCATTCGGCCCGATGATCAGCACGCCGCTCTTGGCCAGCTGCTGACGGTAGGTGTAGAGCAGGTAGGCGGCGCGATGCAATGCGACGGCTGTCTTGCCGGTGCCCGGCCCACCTTGCACGACGAGCACGCTCTTGTGCTCGGAGCGGATGATCGCGTCCTGCTCGTGCTGGATGGTCTCCACGATGTCGTTCATGTGACCGGTGCGGGCGGCGTTGAGCGCGGCGAGCAGGGCGCTTTCGCTGCCGACGCCGCCATCGGCGTCGGCGACTCCGGCCAGACGCGCGGCGTCCAGGTCGAGGTACTCGTCGTTGACCGCGGTCACCGTGCGGTTGCGCGAGCGGATGTGGCGGCGCCGGGTCACACCATCCGGTGCGGCGGTGGTGGCCAGGTAGAACGGCCGGGCCAACGGGGCTCGCCAGTCCAGCAGCAAACTCTCGTAGTCGTCCTTCTCGTCGAGGATGCCGAGCCTGCCGATGTAGCGGTACTCCTCCTGCTCGCCGTCGAGGTCGATCCGGCCGAAACACAGACCGTGTTCGGCGGCATCGTATTTCGCGAGGTCCTCGGTGTAGAGCTGGCTGAAGGACTCCCGCTCGCTGCGGGCTTGCGGGGTGCCGCCGGTTTCCAGTAGCACGGTGCGCAAGCGATTGCGCGCGTAGTAACGCATCTCGTCGAGCCGGTCGTACAGCACCGACAGGTAGGCCTGTTCTTGCTCCACCTCGCGGGTTCGCTCGGGCTCGTTCCGGGGGGCCGGCAATGGCGTGCCGTTGCCGATATCCGCGGTGGCCGCACGGTTCTGTGTGAGGTCGGGCAAACTGAACTCCTTGTCACCGCGATGAGCCGTGTCGGTGCCCGGGCCGGGCACGTGAACGCTCGGAAAACAGAGTTGTCGAGTCTACTGTGATCACGACAAGCGCGCCGTAACCGCAGGTGAAGCCCAGGTGACGGCATGACGCCGATCTCGTTGTCCGTGGAAAGCCGCACCAGGTCGACATGCTCGACCACCGGTAGGGGCCGTCGAGATGAGGTAACAGGTCGTTGTGGCGCTGTTATTCCGGCAACCCGGCGCACGCCGACGACGTGGTCGTCGAGCGGATTCCGCGCCAGCCGCGGAGACCGCCGGACCGGTCAGGACACGTGGGTGTTGTTCGGCCTGCGGCCCTTGCTGACAGTGCCCTCGCGATGTCCTGGCGGCTTGGCGCGGTACATCGCCAGGTCCGCGTCGTGCAGCACGGCCTCCGGGGTGCGGCCGTCGCCGATGCTGAGCGCGGTGACCCCGATCGAGGCGTTCACCTCGATCCGGTGCCCGCGCGCGACGATCGGCTCGGCCATGGTCGAGCGCAGTCGAATCACCAACGCGTCGATGTCCACCTGGCGGGTGCGGCCGGACAACAAGACGAGGAACTCGTCGCCACCGAGTCTGCCGACGATGTCGTCGCTGCGCAGCGCGCGCTGCAGCCGTTGTGCGACGATCTGCAGCACGGTGTCCCCGATGGCGTGGCCGAGGCTGTCGTTGATCGACTTGAACCCGTCCAGGTCGATGAACAGCACGGTGGACACCGGCAGTTCCTCGATGGTGGCCAGCGCGGCCGCGAGCTGGGACAGGATCAGCGAGCGGTTGGCCAGCCCGGTGAGCGGGTCATGCGTGGCTTGATACTCCAGTTGCCGCCGACTGGCCCGGAATTCGGTGATGTCGGCGAAGGACGAGACCGCCGACGAGCGCGGGTCGCCCGGGTTGAGCAGGCGGCTGCTGCCGGAAAGCCAGCGCCGCTGGCCGTCCACGCGGTCGACGCCGAAGATGTACCCGGTGATCGTCTCGCCGGTGGCGAGCGTGCGCGCGATGGGGTGGCGGGTCGGCGGCAGCGGCTGAGCGTTCGCGTCCAGCAGCACCAGCGGCAGCGACTGGATGGTCCGCCCGGCGAGTTGTTCATCCGGTCCCTCGGTACCGAAGATGTGTTTGGCCGCCGGGTTCATCGATTCGATCCGTCCCTCCGGATCGATCACCACGACGCCTTCCTCCAACTGTGAGACGACCGTCGTGAAGTACTGTTCGGCCCTGCGCTGCGCGGCCTCGGCCTCCCGCTGGGCGGTGAGGTCGTGAATGACCACCTGGTAGGCGAGGTGGTCGTGCCAGGCGGTCAGCACCGACACCGTTTCGACCGGGACGCTGACGCCGTCGACCCGCATCAGCATCATCTCGGTCGGTTCGGAGGCGGCGCCCGCCGTGGTCAGCGTGCTGATGCGGTCCTGCATCGCGGGAATCGAGGACGGATGGACGAACTTGGTCAGCGGCTGGCCGATCACCTCGTCGGCGCTCTCTGCGGCGAGTAGGCGGACGGTCGCGGGGTTCACGAAGACGACCGTGCCGCGCTCGTGCACACAGATGCCGTCGGGTGTGTGTTCGACCAGCGAACGATAGCGCTCAGCTATTTGGGCGGTGGCGTCAACCGCGGCGGCTGCTCTTTCCTCAACCACTCGAACCCCCGATCGTCGACCCGATTATGGCCATTGGAACACGGGATTATTCTGGTATCGACGTGTACAAGGTCACACCGTCAATGCTATTGCTTCGGTCACAGTCCGGGCAGTTTGTCCGGTTTGATCTGGTGATCATTACAGAGCCCGGTTTCTCCGACGAAGTCGGGCCGACCACTGGTCGGCCCGGAGAACCGGCGAAGGAGCGATACTATGCCGGGCGCTGACCCGAACAAGGCCCCGCGGTTCTCCACGGACATACCGCAGCGTCGAGACCATATGACCATAGCCGGGATCGGTGCGGTGACCGGGTACGGCTGGGGCCGCGAAACTCTCTGGCAGGGACTGCTGAGCGGTGCGTCGGCGGCGTCCACGCAGAGCGGCTACGGGCCGGGACGGGACCAGGATGCCTGGGTGTCGCTGATACCCGACGGTGGCGACACCCAGGTGAGTGCCAGCCGGTACGGGCGTGCCGTGCACGAGGCGGCACGGGAGGCGATCACGGACGCGCGCGACCGCGGCTGGCGGCCGGGCCGCACCGTGGGGTTGTTGCACGCGATCGTGCTCGGCGACGTGGCGAACTGGCGTGATTTCTATCTCATCGATAACGGTCATCGGCGCTCCCGCGATTATTTGCCGCTGCTGCCGTCCACCCCGATGTCGGTGCTACTCCAGGAATTCGGCTTTCATGGTCCGACGATGAATGTGTCCGCGGCGTGCAGTTCAGCCAATGTCGCGCTGATCACCGCGAAACTCTGGCTGAACGCGGGCATGGCCGACGACGTGCTCTGCGTCGCCACCGATCTCTCCGCGACCCCGGACATGGTGGAGCATTTCGTTCAGCTGGGCGCCTCGGTCGCCGACGCCGAACCCCTGCAGGCGTGCCGGCCCTTCCAAGCCGGCAGCCGTGGATTCGGTATCGGTGAGGCCTCGGTGGCCTTCGTGCTGACCCGTTCGGCGGACCGGCCTTATGCCGCTGTACTCGGTGGCGCCATGACCAATGACGCCCATCACGTCATCTCCGTCGACCCGAGCCATGAGCAGATTCTCGACTGCGCCCGCCGCGCCCTCGCCGACGCGGGGGTTCGGGCGACGGACGTGACCTACTTCAACGCCCACGGCAGCGGGACCAGGCAATGCGACGTGGCCGAACACCATCTGCTCGGGCATCTGTTCGACGACCGTCCGCATATTTATGCGCTGAAACCGCTGGTAGGTCACTGTCAGGGCGCGTCGGCCGCAGTAGAGGTGGCCGCGGCGGCATTGGGTTATGACCGCGGCATCGTGCCCGCGGCCCCGATCGTGGCGTCGGCACATCCACGATTACTGGACGGTGCCGCGCCATTCGAGGGCGGCATCACCGCGAAGCTCTCCCTGGGTATGGGCGGCAATAATTCCGTCGTGCTGCTCGGTGCCGTCTGATCCGCGCGCGGTCTTTCGGCCGTGGTACCGGTGGGCCGCGGGCGACCGGGGCCTACCTGCCTCGGAATGGCGGGTGGCACCGAGCCGTTGACCCGGTGGGCCGTGCGCGCGATCCTACGGAGGGGTCCGGCTTCGTCCGGCTCGATCCGCGGTGTGCGACCACCGAGGTTCCGCCGATCATCGAGGGAGCACACGGCCCGCGAAACCTGTCGGTGCCCACGCATAGCATGGCTGACGGGGGTATGTCTGGACGCCGAACACGAATGAGAAGGGACGGCTTGTGGCGGAACGCCTCACTGTGCGCGGAGCTCGGGAGCACAATCTGAAGGGGGTTGATCTGGATCTGCCCCGCGACAGCCTCATCGTGTTCACCGGCTTGTCCGGTTCCGGCAAGTCGAGCCTGGCCTTCGACACGATTTTCGCGGAGGGGCAGCGGCGCTACGTGGAATCGCTGTCGGCGTACGCGCGGCAGTTCCTCGGGCAGATGGACAAGCCCGATGTCGATTTCATCGAGGGTCTCTCGCCCGCGGTCTCGATCGACCAGAAGTCCACCAACCGCAACCCGCGCTCGACCGTCGGCACCATCACGGAGGTGTACGACTACCTACGTCTGCTCTACGCGCGGGCGGGCACGCCGCACTGCCCGGTGTGCGGCGAACTGATCGCCAAGCAGACCCCACAGCAGATCGTCGACCAGGTGCTCGTCATGGAGGAGGGGATCCGCTTCCAAGTGCTCGCACCCGTGGTGCGCACCCGCAAAGGCGAGTTCGTCGACCTGTTCGATCAATTGAACACGCAGGGTTACTCCCGGGTTCGGGTCGACGGCGTGGTGTACCCGCTCACCGATCCGCCGAAGCTGAAGAAGCAGGAGAAGCACGACGTCGAGGTGGTGGTCGACCGTCTGGCGGTGAAGCCGAATTCCAAGCAGCGCCTGACCGATTCGATCGAAACCGCGCTGCGGCTCGCCGACGGCATCGTGGTGCTGGACTTCGTGGACCGTGACGAGCACGCGCACGACCGGGAGCGCCGCTTCTCCGAACGTCTGGCCTGCCCGAACGGCCATCCGCTCGACATCGAGGATTTGGAGCCGCGCTCGTTCTCGTTCAACTCGCCCTACGGCGCGTGCCCGGACTGCACGGGTCTGGGCATCCGCAAGGAGGTCGACCCGGATCTGGTGGTGCCCGACCCGGCGCTGAGTCTGAACGAGGGCGCGATCGCCCCGTGGTCGCGTGGCCAGACCGCCGAATACTTCACCAGGTTGCTGTCCGGCCTCGCCGAGTCCGTCGGCTTCTCCATGGACACCCCGTGGCAGGACCTGCCACTGAAAGCGCGCAAGGCGGTGCTGGAAGGCAGCGCGGACCAAGTGCACGTCTCCTACACCAATCGCTATGGCCGAAAGCGTTCGTACTACGCCGATTTCGAGGGCGTGATGCCGTTTCTGCAGCGGCGTATGGACAACACCGAGTCCGAGCAGATGAAGGAGCACTACGACGGGTACATGCGGGATATTCCGTGCCCGGTGTGCAACGGCGCGCGCCTGCGGCCGGAGATTCTCGCGGTCACCATCGCCGCGAACGGCGACAACAAGTCCATCGCCGATGTCAGCGATCTGTCCATCGGCGATTGCTCGGCGTTCTTGAACTCGCTGACCCTGGGGGAGCGCGAGGCCGCCATCGCGGGGCAGGTGCTCAAGGAGGTGCAGGCACGGCTCGGCTTCCTGCTCGACGTCGGACTGGAGTACCTGACGCTGTCCCGTGCGGCCGCGACGCTGTCCGGCGGCGAGGCGCAGCGCATTCGGCTCGCCACCCAGATCGGCTCCGGGCTGGTTGGCGTGCTCTACGTGCTCGACGAGCCCTCCATCGGCCTGCATCAGCGCGACAACCGCCGGCTCATCGAGACCCTCACGCGGCTGCGCGACCTCGGCAACACGCTGATCGTGGTCGAGCACGACGAGGACACCATCCGCGCCTCCGACTGGGTGGTCGATATCGGCCCGCTCGCGGGCGAGCACGGCGGCACGGTGGTGCACAGCGGGCCCTATCAGGAGCTGCTCACCGACCCGAATTCGCTGACCGGCGCGTATCTCTCGGGCCGCGAGCGGATCGAGGTGCCGCTGGTGCGCCGCCCGATCGCGAAGAAACGGCAGTTGACGGTGGTCGGGGCGAACGAGCACAACCTGAGGGGCATCGACGTCAGCTTCCCGCTCGGCGTGGTCACTTCGGTCACCGGCGTCTCGGGATCGGGCAAGTCGACGCTGGTGAACGACATCCTGGCGACGGTGCTGGCGAACCGCCTCAACGGCGCGCGGCAGGTGCCGGGCAGGCACACCAGGGTCAACGGCCTCGACCACTTGGACAAGCTGGTGCAGGTGGACCAGTCGCCGATCGGCCGCACCCCGCGTTCGAATCCGGCCACCTACACGGGCGTATTCGACAAGATCCGCACGCTGTTCGCGGCCACCACGGAGGCGAAGGTGCGCGGCTATCAGCCGGGCCGGTTCTCGTTCAACGTCAAGGGCGGTCGGTGCGAGGCATGCTCCGGCGACGGCACGCTGAAGATCGAGATGAACTTCCTGCCCGATGTCTACGTTCCGTGCGAGGTCTGTCACGGCGCGCGCTATAACCGGGAAACCCTCGAGGTGCACTACAAAGGCAAGACCATCGCCGAGGTGCTGGACATGTCGATCGAGGAGGCCGCCGGCTTCTTCGAGCCGGTCACCTCGATCCACCGATACCTCAAGACGTTGGTGGACGTCGGCCTCGGCTATGTGCGCCTCGGGCAGAGCGCGCCGACCCTCTCCGGCGGTGAGGCCCAGCGCGTCAAACTGGCCGCCGAGCTACAGAAACGTTCCACCGGCCGGACGGTGTACATCCTGGACGAACCGACTACCGGACTCCACTTCGAGGACATCCGCAAGCTGCTCGCTGTCATCAACGGCCTGGTCGACAAGGGCAATACGGTGATCGTCATCGAGCACAACCTGGACGTCATCAAGACCTCCGATTGGGTGATCGACATGGGCCCCGAGGGCGGCTCCGGCGGCGGCACCGTGGTGGCCGAGGGCACACCGGAAGATATCGCGACCGCTGCGGACAGTTACACCGGCGAATTCCTGCGCGACGTGCTTGCGGTCAAGTCGTCCGTACCCGAACTCGCGGCGAAGAAGTCCACGGCAGCCAAGTCCACGGCAGCCAAGCCGGCCAAGGCCACCAAGCGGGTGGCGAAGAAGGCGGCGGCGGTCGGCTGACGCGTCATCCTGCGACGGGTCCACCGGATGGGTGAACCCGTCGCAGGTTCGTCGCCGGCGTCGCGCGCCGCGCCGGGCTGTCCGCGAGCGTGCGCCCGCGCGGTTGTCGTCACCGCGACGATCCAGGCGATAGGGACCGCGGAATGGCTGACCTGGAATGTCGAGGGCCTGGTCCTCATCCTCGTGCGGGACGTGTCAGCTGTTCAGTCGAGCATGGCTGTCCCGAACCAGCGGGCGAGTGCGTTTCCTGGACCGTCCGTGTCCGTGGCGTCGTCCGCGACCCACGCCACGTAGCCGTCCGGCCTGATCAACAGCGCGTCCGCTGGGGCATCGGCGCACGTACCGACCACGGTGTCGACGCGATCACGCCAGCCGTGCGCGGTGTCGGCACAGCGACCGCCGGTCAAATCGAGCAAGACCGGGCGCGCGCGATGCAGGAGTTCGGCGACGCGTCGCCCGTCGGTGAGGGTGAGTTCGGGTACCAGACGTCCGGCGAGCGGGTGGGTCCCGTCCGTGTCGTACCGGACATCGGATCCGGCGAGCAGATGCGCGAAATACGTCGCCGCCTCCGGCAGGTGCAGAAGTTCGCCGAACAAGGTGCGCAGCGCGGTCACCTCGGGACCGGGTGCCATGAGCGCGGTCTGCGCCATCGACTGCATCATCACTCGTTCACCGACTGGATACCGCTCGGTCTGATAGGTGTCGAGCAGGTCCGCCGGGGCCCATCCGTTCACCTGCGCGGCGAGCTTCCAGCCCAGGTTGATCGTGTCCTGAAGTCCGAGGTTGAGGCCGGGGCCGCCCATGGCGGAGTGGACGTGCGCGGCATCGCCCAGCAGGATGACGTTTCCGTCGCGGTAGCGGTCGGCCTGCCTAGTGTTCTGGCCCTGGACGCGACGCAGTGCGTGCGGTCCCGGGCCCTGTGGCGGCTCGATCGGCAGGTCGACGCCGAGCACCCGACGCAGGCTCACCCGCAGTTCGTCGAAGGTCATGAGTGTCTCGTCCGGCGCGTCGCCGTCGAACTCCATGGTGGCGATGAGTGGACGTCCCGGTTCGAGTTCGGCGAAGACGAACCCGCCACGTTCGAGGCGGTTGTGGCCGAATGGAAGTCGGCCGAACCCGGGTATGTCGACACCGCCGTCGGGGGTGCGGAACTGGTCGGGTAGCCGCACATGCCCCATCCGGTTGACCGTGCTGGAGGTGTGCCCGGGAAAGCCGATGCCGACACTTTTGCGGATCAGGCTCTTCCCGCCGTCGGCGCCGACCAGGTACCGCGTACGCAGGGTGTAGGTCCCATTCGGGCCGGTCACGGTGACGGTGGCCCCCGCGTCGTCGCGATCCAGCCCGATCACCTCATGTCCCCATCGGATCGCTACGCCGAGCCCGCGCACGTGCTTCTCCAGTAGTCGCACCAGCCGCGGTTGTGGCATCACCATCGCGTACATCGGGTTGTCCGCGACTCGATCGAACGACACCGGCATCCCACTGAACATGTAGGCCGGAATCGGCGTCGGCGCGCCGCCCGCGCCCCCGAACTCGTGGTAGAGCCCGCGCAGATCCAGTAGGCGGATCACTTGGCCGACAAGGCCGTTGGCCTTCGGCTCCGTGCTCGGCGCGGTGAGTTGGTCCAGCACGATCGGGCGGATGCCTGCGAGCGCGAGTTCGGCGGCGAGCAGGAGCCCGTTCGGTCCGGCACCGGAAATGACGACGTCGACAGGGTTTTCGGGCATGACGCAGACGCCCCTTCTGGTATCTCGATGGATGTGGTCGCGCGGTCGGTCAGCGCGGGGGATCGGCTAGGCCGGCAGCGATTTCGGACAGGGCCCTGCGGAGCACGGTGGTGACCGGCACCGCGGGATCGGCATGGGCGTAGGCCAGCATGGTCGCGTCGCCTACCGCGCTGATCACGCCTGCCACGAGGTGCGGATAGAGGTCGTGGTGTGGATCGGTTCCGGTGCGCGCGGCGATCACCTCGACCCAGTCCTCAGCTGTTTCCTTGGCGGTCGCGAAGCGCAATTCCGGAACGGTGAGCAGTGTGCGAATCTCGGCCAGTTGGGCCGGGCTCGGCACCACGTCCGCTGCGCCCTCGGCCTCCAGGGGTTCCAGAAGTGCCGCGGAGACGGCTGCCCACAGCGGTTCGCCCGCCGGTCGCTCACTCAGGCAGGCGATGCTGCGCCGGATGCGCTCGGTCTGGCGGTAGGCCAGGGCGTCGTACTTGCCGGTGAAGTAGTTGGTGAACGTCCGCACCGATACGCCAGCGCGCGCCGCGATGTCCTCGCGGGTGACGTGCTCGAGTCCGCGTTCGAAGGCCAACTGCAGCACCGCGTCGCTGAGTGCGCGACGGGTGTCGAGTTTCTTGCGTTCGCGCAGGCCGAGCGTTTGTTCTTCGGGCATGCCAAGAGAGTACCGAAAAACTTGCCAGGTGGGCAAAATTGCCCAGGGGGAAAGTTTTTAGCCGGAGTCTGCGGGATTTTACCGGGGGTCTCGGCTGCGCGGTGAGCGTCAGTAGACCGGGCCGGTGTACTTCTCGCCTGGACCTTTTCCTGGTTCGTCGGGGTGCGCGGAGGTCTCGCGGAAGGCGCGCTGCAAGGACTGCAACCCCTCCCGGATCGGCCCAGCGTGTGGGCCGAGGTACTCCACCGACGCGGTGACCAGTCCCGCCAGTGCGGTGATCACACGCCGAGCCTCGTCCAGATCACGCCGCGGGCTGGCATCCGGATCCTCGTCGGCGAGCCCGAGTTTCTCCGCCGCGGAACTCATCAGCATGACGGCGGCGCGGCTGATCACCTCGACCGCGGGGATGTCGGCCAGTTCGCGCACGGAGGTGTCGGGCTTTTCAGTCATGTCGTTCAGGCTAGCGACGCCGCGCGCAGCATCCGGAGGTGGCCGATCTCTGTGATGTTCTTCATCAACTCCGCGTTGACCCACCCGGCAAGATGGGCCACGGTCAAGTCGGCATCGGCTGGCCAGGGATAGGTGGCTGTTCGGTCCAGTGCGACTTCGGTGAGTCCGTCGAGCATGCGACACCACTGCTCGCGCAGATTGCGGAGGCGGGCTATGGCCGCGGCGCCCGAGCCCGGCCAGGGCGCCTCATCCCGCGCGGAGGGGGTCCGTCCCTCGGCGTAGTCGATCGCAGCGCTCCACCACCACCCGATGTGCCAGGTGAGCCAGCCGATCGTCGGGACAGGTATGGGGTCGGGTTCGGTATCGGCCCAATCCGGCCACCACACCCCGCCGGCATCCGGGCGTACCGTCCAGATGAGCTCGACGGGTTCCCAGAGAAAGTCCTCGTGTGTGAGTGCGTCGAGATGGATCCCGGCGAGCGACCAGGTCAGGTCGAACTGCCATCGCAGCAGCTCGCGGCGTGATGTGAGCACCGGGGGAGGGTGACACGCGCAGGGCGGTCCGGCAAGGGGTTTTCCGGATGATTTCCGGCCGATTCGGTGATAGTCGAACGGAATGTTAGACTCCCTGTTGACGACCACCCCGGGCTTGCTCGGGGTCTGATAAGTGGAGCCCGACTCCCACCGTTGCCGACGAGCGATCGTCAGGTCAAACGGTCCGGTCACCCGTCCTTTCGAGGGCGGGTTTCTTGTGCCATGGTTCTCGCGGGAGAACCGTCGCGCAGGAGTCGATCCGAGAGTTTTCGTGATCGGCGATCGGTCGACCTCGGGCCTCGTGCGGAATACCGCGTCGGGGCCTTTGTGTTGAATAGGGGTTGCAGTTATTGCGTGCGGTCGTCCGACCACACCGCTTGACCTAGGAGGCCCCATCAGCACTGAGACCCGCATCAACGATCGCATCCGTGTTCCCGAAGTCCGGCTCATCGGACCTGGCGGCGAGCAGGTTGGGATCGTGCGTGTTGAAGATGCACTACGCGTCGCCCTCGAAGCCGACCTCGATCTGGTCGAGGTGGCCCCGGATGCTCGTCCGCCGGTCTGCAAGATCATGGACTACGGCAAGTTCAAGTACGAGACGGCGCAGAAGGCGCGCGAGTCCCGGAAGAACCAGCAGCAGACCGTGATCAAGGAGCAGAAGCTCCGCCCGAAGATCGACGACCACGACTACGAGACCAAGAAGCGCAATGTTGTCCGCTTCCTCGAGGCCGGGTCGAAGGTCAAGGTGACGATCATGTTCCGGGGTCGCGAACAGTCCAGGCCCGAACTCGGGTTCCGGTTGCTGCAGCGGCTGGCCTCCGATGTCGCCGACCTGGGTTTCGTGGAAACCTCGGCCAAGCAGGACGGTCGCAATATGACCATGGTCCTCGCCCCGCACAAGGGTGCGAAGACGCGGGTGAAGGCGCAGCAGGAGTCGGCCCCGCGCCCGGCGCCCAGCGCCGCACCAGCCGGCGCGCCGGCCGCGGAGCAGGCCGAAGCGGCGCCTCCGCAGTAATAGCGATCAGAACACCGGCGGCCCTGGCGGGCCGCCGGCACGACAGATAGAGGAATCATGCCGAAGATGAAGCGCCACAGCGGCGCCTCGAAGCGATTCAAGTTGTCCGGTAAAGGCAAGCTGATTCGCCAGCAGGCCAACCGTCGCCACCTGTTGGAGCACAAGCCGACCCGTCGGACCCGTCGTCTGGACGGCACGGAGGTCGTCGCGGCTGCCGACGTCCGTCGCGTGAAGAAGCTGCTCGCTATCTGATTTCGCTGCTGCGCAGATTAGCTACCAGCACATCGCGACCGGAGACGCTCCGGCGCCAACCCCGACCAATTTCCGGGCGCTGCCCGCGCCCCAGATCGAACAGGACTGACCAGTGGCACGCGTCAAAAGGGCCGTCAACGCTCAGAAGAAGCGCCGTTCCATCCTCGAGGCCTCCAAGGGCTACCGCGGCCAGCGCTCGCGGCTGTACCGCAAGGCCAAGGAACAGCAGCTGCACTCGCTCGCCTACGCGTACCGGGATCGCCGGGCGCGCAAGGGTGACTTCCGCAAGCTGTGGATTGCCCGCATCAACGCCGCGGCGCGGATCAACGACATCACCTACAACCGCTTCATCCAGGGCCTGAAGGCCGCCGGTGTGGAGGTGGACCGCAAGATCCTGGCCGAACTCGCGGTGTCGGATGCCGAAGCGTTCGCCGGTCTCGTCGCGGTCGCCAAGGCCGCTCTGCCGCAGGACGTCAACGCTCCGGCGGCATGACCGAGCGAATCATCGGGCGCGGTGCCCTCGGGGATGATTGAGCCGAGCGTCGGCGAGGCGTAGTAGTCATGAGCCGTAATCCGTTGACACCCGGACAGCTGCCGAAACGGCCCGTGGAGGCGCTCAGTGAGCGCAATCCGCGGGTCGTTTCCGCTGTCAAGCTGCACCGCAGCACGCACCGCAAGAAAGAGGGTCGATTTCTTGCCGAGGGCGCCAATGCCGTCGCCGCGGCACTGGACACCGGACGAGTGCGCGAGCTGTTCTACTCGACGACCGCCGCGGAGCGCGAGTACGCGCTGATCGCGGGCGCGGACGCCGCGGGGGTCCGCACCACACTGGTCGGTGACCGCGCTGCGGAGCATCTGAGCGAAACTGTCACGGCGCCGGGGTTGGTCGCGGTGTGTGACCTGCTCGATGTGCCCTTGGTGCGCATACTCGACACCGGCCCGCGAATGCTGGCCGTGCCTGTCGAGATGGCCGAGCCGGGCAATGCCGGAACGCTCGTCCGAGTCGCCGACTCGGTCGGTGCGGACGGTGTGGTGCTGGCGGGAGACACTGTCGATCCGCACAACGGGAAGTGTGTGCGCGCCAGCGCGGGCAGCATTTTCCATGTGCCGATCGCGCGGCACCGAGACGCCGCGTCAGCACTGGATGCGATCGCGGCGGCGGGCATCACCATTCTCGCGACGGCCGCGAACGGCGAGGTCGACTTGGACGACGCCGACGAACTTTTCACCCAGCCGGTCGCGTGGCTGTTCGGCAACGAGGCACACGGCTTGGATCCTGCGGTGGCGGGACGCGCCGATCATCGCCTGCGCATCCCGATTCGCGGCCGCGCGGAAAGCCTGAATTTGGCGACCGCCGCGGCGATCTGCCTCTACGCGAACTCACGGGTGCGCTATCGCGCGGATTTCTGAACGTGCTCGTATCGCACCAGTTGCCTGCCCGCGAGGTCACCGACATTAGGCTACTGAGGCCGAGTGGAGTGGGTGCGCGGCGACCGCGCCGCGGGATTCGGCGTGAAAAGACTGCGGGACAGGTCAATCCCCGTTCTTTGCCAGATCCTCCAGTATGTGCTGCGCCCACGGCGTGGGTACGGCGTCCGGCCCTGCGACCCGCATCGCGCTCATCACCGTGAGCAGCATCCCGGTGGCCAGGAACCGACGCGCCTCGGATTCCGGGGCGCCGGTCAATTCCCGCACCAGGGCGTAGATCCGGCCGAAGCGCGCGCGCACGTCGTCGCCGATCTCCGGGTCCGTACTGGCGGCGAATCCGTGTAGCAGCAGTTGGAGCAGCTCTCGCTCGGCGAGGAACGTCTTGTAGCCCTTACCCAGTGCAAGCAGGGCCTCCTCAGGGCTCACCGCAGGGGGTGCTTGGCCGCGCGACGATCTGAAGATCTCCTCGATCCGGTCGCAGGCGCGGTGTAGTGCGGCGAGGAACAGTTGGCGCTTGGTGCCGAAGAGTCGGATGACGTACGGCTGCGAAACACCCGCGCGCCGGGCGATTTCGTCGGTCTTGGTGGCTGCGTAGCCGGATTCGGCGAACGCGTCGACGGCCGCGCACAGCACCTCCTCGCCGCGTTCGGTGGCGGTCATCCTGGTCCTGGTCGAACGCGCCATCGTGGTACTCCGTCTCCGCTGCTCGGTGCCGACCTTGACAGGTTATCAGTCAATGCATAATCTTCCGGACGACCCTTAGTTATCAGTCAATTACAACAAGGATCGTCATGATCGAGTCTCTCGAAACCCTCGCGGTACCAGTCGAACCGCCCGCGGCCGCCCTCGGCGGGCGTGCGCTGGCCGCCGTGCTGGTCGCCGTCGGTATCCCGATGTTCATGGTCACGCTCGACAACCTGGTCGTCACCAACGCACTGCCGGTGATCCGCACCGAGTTGGGCGCCTCGCTGACCGATCTGCAGTGGTTCGTGAACGGCTACACGCTGTCGTTCGCCTCGCTGCTGCTCACCGCGTCCGCCATCGGGGACCGCCTCGGCAGGCGGAGGGTCTTCCTCGCGGGCATCGCGCTGTTCACGCTGGCGTCCGCGGCTTGTGCGCTGGCTACCGGGCCGGTCATGCTGATCGCCGCACGGGCGATTCAGGGCTTCGGCGCGGCGGCGGTGATGCCGCTGTCGCTGACGTTGCTCTCCGCGGCTGTTCCGGAGCGGATGCGCAACGCCGCCATCGGCATCTGGGGTGGTATCGCCGGTCTCGGCGTCGCGCTCGGTCCACTCATCGGCGGGGCGGTGGTGGACGGACTGAGCTGGCAGTGGATCTTCTGGCTGAATGTGCCCGTGGGTCTCGCGGCGCTGCCCTTCGCGGCGCGCGTGCTCGCCGAGTCGCACGGCCACAACCGCCGCCTCGATCCGGTCGGGCTGCTGCTCTCGGCGGGCGGCGTGCTCGCGGTGGTGTGGGGCGTGATCCACGGCTCCGACGACGGCTGGACCTCGGCGGGCGTGCTGTCCGCGCTGATCGGCGGTGTCGCGCTGCTGGCCTGCCTGATCGGCTGGGAACTGCGCACGCCGGAGCCGATGCTGCCGCTGCGGCTGTTCCGTTCCCGGGCGTTCAGTGTGAGCAACATCGTCGGATTCGCGTTCTCGGTCGGGGTATTCGGTTCGATCTTTTTGCTCGCGCAGTACTTTCAGGTGGTGCAGGGCTACCGCCCGCTGGAATCGGGCCTGCGCACGATGCCGTGGACCATGGTGCCGATGGTGGTAGCGCCGATCGCAGGCCTGTTGGTCGACCGAGTGGGCGCCCGCACCCTGATCGCCACCGGTCAGGTGCTGCTCGCCGCGGCACTGGCCTGGATCGCGGCGATCACGTCGGTGGACGCCGACTATGGCTTATTCGTCGCACCGTTCCTGCTCGCCGGTGTGGGTATGGGGCTGACCTTCGCGCCGGCGTCGACCATCGTCATGGCGAGCGCCACCGCGGCGGATCAGGCCATGGCCTCGGGCACCAACAACACGGTCCGTGAGGTCGGTGTGGCGATGGGTGTCGCGGTACTGGCGTCGGTCTTCGCCTCCCATGGCTCGTACCTGAGCCCTCAGAACTATGTCGACGGGCTGGTGCCCGCGATAGCGGTCGGTGCGGCGATCGTGGCGGTGGGTGCGGTGGTGTCGTTGCTGCTGCCGCGCCGAGTGACGTCGTCCGACTGACATCGTCGGACGGGCCCTCCCGTTGCTTCGACGGGAGGGCACCGCGCGCATCGCGGCAATGTCGGGCGGGTGCTGATCGGCAGCGGGCACGAGTCGCGGTTGCCGCGCGATCGGAGAACCTCTCGCTCGGCCAGGGCGAACTTGTGACGACACGCCGTTGCGTGGGAATCGCCGACCGGACCCCGCGCGGCACGCCACCAGCTCGCTTCGGGGGTGCGGCCTGGGATCACGACGTCCTAGCAGACCGCTTGGTCCGTGGTGGTGGGTAATCCGCGTGAATCGCGCACACGGCATCGAATACGATTCGACCAGCAGCAATGCGGGCGGGCGATCAGCCGTACCCGCGAACCGATCCCCAGGGCAGAGACGGAGAATCGTGGCCGACGACATCGACGCAGGCGAGCAGAACGCGGCGCTGACCGAGGAGGCACTGGCCGCAGCCGCGGCGGCCGCCGAGAAAGCGTTCGCCGCCGCCGCCGATCTGGATGCGCTCGCGGTCGCGAAAACTGAGCATCTCGGCGGCAAAGCGCCGCTGGCTCTGGCGCAGCGCGCGCTGGGCAGCCTGCCGAAATCGGCCAAGGCCGAGGCGGGCAAGCGGGTGAATATCGCCCGAGCCCGGGTATCGGAGGCATTCGAGATCCGCCGTGCCGCGCTGTTGGCCGCGCGTGATGCCGCCGTACTGATCGCCGAGGCCATCGACGTGACGCTGCCCGCACGCCGCAGTGCTGTCGGCGCCCGGCACCCGATCACGATCATTTCCGAGCAGATCGCTGACGTATTCGTCGCGATGGGCTGGGAGGTCGCCGAGGGTCCCGAAGTGGAGACCGAGCACTTCAACTTCGATGCGCTGAACTTCCTGCCCGACCACCCGGCACGCACCATGCAGGACACCTTTCACATTGCGCCGGAGGGTTCGCGCCAGGTGCTGCGTACGCACACTTCCCCGGTGCAGGTGCGCTCGATGCTGGACCGCGACCTGCCGATCTACGTGGTATGCCCCGGTAGGACCTTCCGCACCGACGAGTTGGACGCCACGCACACCCCGGTGTTCTCCCAGGTCGAGGGGTTGGCGGTGGACAAGGGCCTGACCATGGGGCACCTGCGCGGCACCCTGGACGCGTTCGCGCGGGCACTGTTCGGTCCCGAAACCCGTACTCGCATGCGCCCCAATTACTTTCCGTTCACCGAGCCCTCCGCCGAGGTCGACGTGTGGTTCCCGGACAAGAAGGGCGGCGCGGGCTGGGTCGAATGGGGCGGCTGCGGCATGGTGAACCCGAAGGTGCTGATCGCCAGTGGGATCGATCCCGCGGAGTACAGCGGGTTCGCGTTCGGCATGGGCATGGAGCGGACCTTGCAGTTCCGCAACGGCATCCCGGACATGCGCGACATCGTCGAAGGGGACGTGCGGTTCACGCTGCCCTTCGGTATCCGGTCCTGACCCCACCCTTCGATCGAGAGAGCGAACGTCAAGTGCGAGTAGCGCAGTCCTGGCTCACCGACATCATCCAGCGCACCACCCCGCAGTGGTCGGTGACGCCGGAGGAGCTCGACGCGGGATTCGTCCGGGTCGGACTGGAGGTCGAAGAGGTCGACCAACTCCAGCGGGTCACCGGTGACCCGAACGCGACCGCGGCGGGATCGGACATCGAGCGGCCGTTGGTGGTGGGCCGGGTTCTGGAGATCACCGAACTGACCGAGTTCAAGAAGCCGATCCGCTTCTGCAAGGTCGACATCGGTAATCCCGAGCCGCAGGAGATCATCTGTGGTGCAAGGAATTTCGTGGTCGGCGACCTGGTGGTCGTAGTCCTGCCCGGAGGCGTGCTGCCCGGCGGGTTCACGATCACCTCGCGCAAGACCTACGGTCATGTCTCGCACGGCATGATCTGCTCGGTGGCCGAACTCGGGATCGGCAAGGACCATTCCGGAATCCTGATCCTGGAGCCGGGCACCGCCGAGCCGGGTACCGACGCCAACGAACTGCTCGGCCTGGACGACACCGTCATCGAACTGAACATCACGCCCGATCGCGGCTACTGTTTCTCGGTGCGCGGTCTGGCCCGCGAACTGGCGTGTGGTTTCGATCTCGACTATGCCGACCCGGCCGTGCGGACACTTGCGGACGACGATCGCGATGCCTGGTCCATTCGAGTCGAGCCGAGTTCCCAGTGCACCCGTTTCGCGGCGCGCCGGGTCATCGGTATCGACCCGACGGCGGTGAGCCCCTGGTGGTTGCAACGCAGGCTGCTGCTGTCCGGCGTGCGGCCGATCTCGCCCGCGGTCGATGTCACCAACTATGTGATGCTCGAACTCGGCCAGCCGCTGCATGCGTTCGACGCGGCGAAGGTGTCCGGCGGGCTGGTGGTCCGCACCGCGAACCAGGGCGAGACATTGCGCACGCTGGACGATGTCGAGCGGGTGCTCGATGTCGAGGATGTGGTGATCGCCGACGACTCCGGCGTGGTCTCGCTGGCCGGTGTGATGGGCGGCGCGAGCACCGAAGTCGGCGCCGGGAGTACCGACATCCTGCTGGAGGCGGCGGTCTGGAACCCGCTGCTGGTCTATCGCACCGCGCGCAGGCACAAGCTGGTGTCCGAGGCGGGCAAGCGCTATGAGCGGGTCGTCGATCCCGAGATCAATGTCATCGCGCTGGATCGGGCCGCCACGTTACTCGCCGAAATCGCCGGTGGCACCGTCGAATCCACGCTGACCGAGCTTCGTGTCCCGACGCCGGCGATCGAGCCGATTCGCATCGATATCGACCTGGCCGACCGCGTCGCGGGCGTCATCTACCCGACCGGGACCTCGGCGCGCCGCCTGGCCCAGATCGGCTGCGCTGTCGAGGTCGGTGTCAGCGAGTCCGGACACGGCCAGCTGGTGGTCACGCCGCCGAGCTGGCGCCCCGATCTGACCCAGCCCGCCGACCTGGTCGAGGAAGTGCTGCGGCTGGAGGGTCTCGAGCAGATCCCGTCCGTGTTGCCGGCCGCGCCGGCCGGCCGCGGTCTGACTCCCGCGCAGCGCCGCCGTCGCGCGGTGAGTCGTGCGCTGGCTTTCGCGGGCTGTGTAGAGGTACCACCACCGGTGTTCTTGCCCGCCGGGGTGTTCGACACCTGGGGCCTGGACGCGGACGACCCTCGGCGCGCCACCACACGCGTGCTGAACCCGCTCGATGTCGAGCGCGCCGAGCTGGCCACGACTGTGCTGCCCGGCCTGCTCGAGGTGGCCGCCCGGAACATCTCGCGTGGCGCGCGCGACGGCGCCATCTACGGCATCGCGCAGGTCGTGCTGCCCGGACCGAACACCAGGCCGATCGAAGCGCTGCCGGTGGATCGGCGTCCTACCGACGACCAGATCGCCGAGCTGCTCGACTCGCTGCCCGCCCAGCCGGTGCACGTCGCCGCCGTGCTGACCGGGCGCCACGAGCCCCGCGGACCGTGGGGACCGGGCCGCGCCGCCGAAGCCGCTGACGCATTCGCCCTTGCCGACGCCGTCGCCGACGCGGCGGGGGTGATCATCGAGCGTCGCGCCGCGGCCTATCTGCCATGGCATCCCGGCCGCTGTGCCGAGTTGGTGGTCGAGGGAACTGTCGTCGGCTACGCGGGCGAACTGCACCCTGCCGTATTGGAACGGTCCGGTCTGCCGCCGCGCACCTGTGCCCTCGAGCTCGATCTGGACGCGCTTCCCTTGCGGGAATCCCGACCGGTTCCGACCGTGTCGCCGTTCCCCGCGGTGCTGCAGGACGTCTCGGTGAGCGTCGGGAAGACGATCCCGGCGGCGTCGGTGGAGTCGGCGTTGCGCACCGGCGGCGGCGACCTGCTGGAGGACATCGCGCTGTTCGACGTGTATGAAGGCGCCCAGGCGGGGGAGGGACGCAAGTCGCTCACCTATGCGTTGCGCTTCCGTGCTACCGATCGCACGCTGACGGAGGACGAGGCAAGCGCGGCGCGCGACGCGGCCGTCGCGGCGGCAGCCGACGCCGTCGGCGCGGTATTGCGCGGCTGATCCACGCGGCTTGTCGAGACCGTGTGGCCACGCGGCCACACGGTCTCGTCGTCTATGCCGCGCAACCCGTGCCTGCTCGGCCGCCATAGCGATGCGAACACCGCGACCTGCGTGCTCGCACGGTGTCGACAGGGAGTAAGAACGTGAGCATGCGACATCCGGCCAGTCCGATCCTCAACGCACTGACCTACCTGCCGGAGCGGGCGGTGCTGCAGACCCCGACCCTGCTCGGCATGGACTACACCGAGCTGTCGCCGCGCACGGCGGACGGGGAGACGCTGCACGCCTGGTGGATGCCCGCGCGAGACTCGATCGGCCACATTCTGTTCGCGCACGGCAATGCGGGCAATATCGGCGATCGGTTGCCGCTGTTCGCCCTGCTCACCGAGGCCGGATTCGACGTGCTGGCCTTCGATTACCGCGGTTACGGGCGCAGCACCGGCAGGCCGACCGAGCACGGCACCTATCTCGATGCCAGGGCCGCGCGCAGCGCGCTGCTGGCGCGACCGGAGGTCGACCCGAACCGGGTGCTGTACTTGGGCAAGTCGCTCGGCGGCGGCGTCGTGCTCGAACTGGCGCAGGAACATCCGCCGGCCGGAGTGATGCTGATGTCCACGTTCACCGGTATCCGGGACGCGGCCCGTTCGGTGTATCCATTCCTGCCCGCCCCACTCGTGCCGAACGCCTATCCGAGCGAGCGCCGCATCCGCGCGCTACGCGCCCCGGTGTTGATCATGCACGGCGATCAGGATGAGCTGTTGCCGCTGCGGCATGCCGAAAGACTCTACGCCGCAGCCCCGGAGCCGAAACGGCTTGTCGTCTTCCCGGGTGCGGGCCACAACGACTTGATCGTCGTCGGCGGCTCGGCCTGGTACGACCTCGTGCGTGACTGGGCGGGCGCCTTGGTCCGGTGAATGCGCGCGGTAGGCGCAACTGCGTAGCCTGGCGGTATGACGGACAACAGCGAGATCGCGGGTCGATTGGCGGCGCTGCCCGACCCGGAATTGGCGGGGGTTCTGCTGGTTGTGACGGCGGAGCGCCCTGGTTTCGCGATGGTGCACGCGGCGCTGCTCGGACTCGTCGAGAGCGGCGATGTGCGGGCCGCGCCCGATGTGAGTCCGGACACATCGAGCGGCCCCACCGCTGGCCGCATGTCGGCGCCGGAAAGATCCGGGCAGGTTGGAGGCATATCCGGAGCACCAGCGGGACCGGTGCCGCCGTCGAATGTCCCGACGCCCACGTCGAGCGGTGGATACTCGTCCGCCGGTGTACCTACTTTCGAGTCAGTTCGCGATAAGGTCGAGCAGCGCTTCGGTACCGCGCAGGGGATGGACGAGCTCGACCGGCAGACCCCGGCGGGCCGTGGTGTCGACGAACAATGGCAGGCGCGCGAGAAAGCCGCGCGTGAGCGCCTGGATCGGATACGGAAATCGTTGCGCGGCAACGACATCGAAACACACGAACCGTAGTCTCGCCCGGGCGCACCGGACTACGACTGTGATGGGTGGAATTCGATGAGTGCGCCGCGTGAGATCGCCGAACGGCTGCTGGACGCCCAGGTGGAATTCCTGCTCGCCGAGGTGACCGGCGACCGCTTCGCCGAGGTGGTCGCTCGCGACACCCAAGCCGTCCTCGCGGTCGCCGACACTCTGGTCCTGCGCGACATGGTCGAGATCGAGCAGGCCAAGGACAGCGTCCGCACCGTCATCGAGCTGATCGGCGGCAGCCCGGTACTCGCCGATCTGGTCGGCGTGATCGCGGACTCCGTGTACGACCACATCGCGGCCAATCACGACTACACCCTCGGTGAGGTGGTCGACCGCGAGCCGGTCGAGGCGTTGCTGGAGAAGATCTTCGGCATGCACCAGGCCCAGGAGCGCATCCTGGATCGTCTCACCGAGAGTCCGCTGGTAGCCGCCGTCGCCTCGAAGTTCGTCGACAAGCTGATCAACGACTTCGTACAGGCCAACCGGGAGCGCGCCGAGAAGATCCCGGGCGTCTCCTCGCTCATGTCGCTCGGGCAGTCCGCCGCCAGCCGGGCCAGGAAGGCCGCCGACAACACTTTCGTGGGCGATCTGGCGGGCAAGGGTGCGCTGTTCGCGCTGAAGCGCACCAACAACGCCATCCGGGAGATGCTGCGGGACGCTCCGGTGCACGACGCCGCGATGGAGTTCTGGGATCTGCACGCCGATGAGCCAGTGAGCGGTCTACGTGCATACCTGAACCAGAAAGACCTCAACGAACTGGTGCTGCTCTGCTATGAAATCGCGGTCACCACTCGGGAGAAGGAGTACTTCGGCCTGCTCGTCGACGAGTGCGTCGAGGTGTTCTTCACCAAGTACGGCGACCACACTCTGGCCGCCATGCTGCCCGAACTCGGGCTCGTGGGCGACGACATCGCGAAGGAGATCCTGCGGTATGGACCGGCGGTGATCGAAGGCGCGAAGAAGAACGGCGTCCTGGCCTGGCTCATTCGCGAGCGACTCACACCCTTTTACACTTCCGACGCGGTGCTCGGCATTCTCGCGGACAAATAGCGGCGCGACTCGGTGCGTGGCGGTGATGGAGTCGTCGCGACGTCAGTACCCACTTGTGGCGCGTGTCAGACCAGCGTTTTCTCTGCTTCGGGTGTGAACGGAACAAAGCCCTCGACCCAACCGTCGAGGACTTTCCGCGCCCACTCGGGGTCGGCCAGGAGTGCCCGACCGACCGCAACGAGGTCGAACTCATCGCGTTCCAGGCGCTCGACAAGCGGTTCCAGCCCCGCCGCCCCAGCACTGTCTTGGAGGAAGTCACCGTTGAGGCCGACCGAGCCGACCGTGATGGCCGCCTTGCCGGTGAGCTTCTTGGCCCAACCTGCAAGGTTGAGGTCGGATCCTTCGAACGCCGGCTCCCAGTAGCGCCGCGTGGAGGCGTGGAAGGCGCTGACCCCGGCATCGGCCAGCGGAGCGAGCACCGCCTGCAGTTCGTTAGGGGTGTCAGCGAGCCGGGCACCGAAGTCGCTGGCCTTCCACTGCGAGAAGCGGAAGATCACCGGGAAGTCCCAGGACACCTTCTCCCGGATGGCTTCCACGACCTCGGCGGCGAACCGTGTCCGCTCCACCGCGTCGCCCCCGTAATCATCGGTACGCCGGTTGGTGTGGGACCAGAGGAACTGGTCGATGAGGTATCCGTGCGCCCCGTGGATCTCGACTCCGTCGAAGCCGATCCGCTCGGCGTCCGAGGCCGCTTGCGCGAAGGCGCCGATGACATCGTCGATGTCCGCGCGGGTCATGGCGCGACCGCCGCCATGCGAGCCGGTGAGGGTGAGGCCGGACGGTCCCATCGGAGGGGCGTCGGGAAACGGCGGCTGTCCCGGGTCACGCACCATGCCGATGTGCCACAGTTGCGGCACGATGCGTCCGCCGGCGGCGTGCACAGCATCGGCCACCCTGCGCCAGCCCGCGAGCTGCTGCTCGCCGTGGAAGTGGGGCACGGCGTCATCGTCGCCGGCTGACGGGTGGTTGACATACGTGCCTTCGGTGATGATCAGACCCACTCCGGCTGCGGCGCGGCGCGCGTAGTAGGCGGCGACATCCTCGCCGGGGACTCCGCCAGGCGAGAATGACCGGGTCATCGGGGACATGATGATCCGGTTGGGGACGGTTAGCCGTCCCAGGCTGAACGGCCGGGACAGGGCCCGGGCTGCGGGGGATGTCACTGTGCTGCTCCTCGAGCGTTTGCGGGTCAGATCGTGCGCTGGGGTGGAATGACGGGCCCGCACACCGGCGCGGCTGGCTTGCCTGCTGGAAGTGAACGCCTTTGACGCCCCACCCGGAGCGTCGCTCCGGTAAAGTCGGAAGGTGCCTCCGAATATACGGAGCACTGCTCCGCTAGTCAACGGAGCGTCGCTCCGATTCGAGTGAGGTGCTGATCTTGCCGCAGACGTCTCGTGCTGATGCCCGCAAAAACCGTGACCTGCTTCTGGCTGCGGCGAGGGAGGCCGTCGCCGAGCACGGGACGGACGCTTCGCTGCGCGACATAGCCCGTCGCGCGGGCGTGGGCATCGGGACGCTCTATCGCCACTTTCCCACCCGTGAAACCCTGCTCGAAGCCCTGCTCAACGCCAACTTCGACGCACTGCGCGCTCGTGCCGACAGCCTGTTGACCGCACCCGCGCCGGGCGACGCACTCATGACGTGGCTCGGCGAGCTGGCTGCCGGATCAGCCACATATCAGGGTCTGCCGGAGTCGATCATGAATGCGCTGGCGGATGAGGGGTCGGGACTGCACGCGTCCTGCGCTCAGATGCGCGTCGCAGGTGGGTGGCTGTTGGAACGCGCGCAACAAGCCGGCTCGGTCCGGCCCGATGTGACCGTCAGCGAGGTCATCGCGCTCGTCCTCGGACTTGCCTGGGCGGCCGAACGGTCGGTCGAACCCTCCGACTTGGCCGCTCGCCTACTCTCCACGGCGATGTACGGGCTTGCCGACCGTGGCCCGGTGATGTAAGGGAGCGGAATGGCGCCGCGAGGTCCGACAAAAGGGCGGATTGTTGCCTATTTCGGCAATACGGGGACGATTGCCTCGCCGACGCTCTGCAACCGATCGCACGGGCTCGCGTCTGTGCTCTTGTTGACCAGGGTCAGTTGCAGCAGACCCTGCCTGGCGGGAAACACCACGTCGCACATCTGATCTTTGCCTGCGCCCTCCACCCGGAACTGGCGTCCGGTGCGGCCGGCTATCGTGACATCGGAGAAGTCGACATTGCCCGGCTTCCGCTCGAATTCGGCCACGGATATGGCGGTGGAGAATACGCCGAGGGTGTAGTCGGCGCCCTTCCATCCGCACATCTCCCAGCCGGGCTGCTTGACACCACCGACACCGGTCTGTTCGGTCGCCGGATCGAGTCCGGCGGCGGTCAGCGCGTCGTCGGGAATTCCGGTGCACGGATCGAACAGTGGCGTTGCCGCGCCGCTCGTGCCCGCCGCCTGCGTCGTGGTCGTGGCCGGTGCTCCCTCGTTCGCATCGCCGCAGGCGGCGAGTCCGAGCGCAAGTGTTATCGCCAAGGGAACCAATATGATTCGGTGCGCCATCCCGCCTTCACCTTCCGAAAGTGCTCGGGCCGGACTGTATCAGACCTGGCAGCCGGCCTCGGTCGAGCGGGGTTGCTTGTCGTTTCCCCGAGTCCGAGTTCAACACTCGTGAGTTCGACGGTCGACGAGCGTGGTGAAACCCCGCTGGCGCGCCCGATCGGGACTGCGCCGACACGGATCTGGTTGGTCGGGTCGGCCAGTGTGGATCGCTTCGCCCGCACAGTTGTTGGGCGACCGGTGATCAGCTGGCCAGGCCGTGGTCGCGCAGGATTTCATTGAGCGCAAGCTTGTCGTGGCTGCCGCCCTCGGGCAGACGCTTCAGAACAAGGATGCAGGGCATTCCGAACTCCCCTCCGGGGAATTTCTTGATCCGGGTCGAGCTGACGCACACCGACCATGCAGGGGCCTCACCGCGCGGGAGCTCATCGCCGGTCTCGGCGTCGAAGACTCGCGTCGATTTGGTGAGGATCACTCCCGCACCGAGTTTGGCACCCTTCCGAACACGAGCGCTTTAGACGACCATCGACCGCGAGCCGATGAACGCGTCGTCCTCGATGATCACCGGGGCGGCATTGGGTGGCTCCAGCACTCCACCGATGCCCGCGCCGCCGGCCAGATGAACATTGCGCCCGATCTGCGCGCCGGACCCGACGGTGGCCCACGTATCCACCATCGAGCCAGTCGCCACATACCCGCCGACATTGACAAAAGAGGGCATCAGCACGACACCCGGAGCCAGAAAGCTGCCCCATCGGGCGATCGCGCCGGGAACAACCCGCACACCGTCGAATCGCTCCTTCAACGGCATCCGATCGTGATACCTGAATTCACCGATACCTGTTTCAGTTATCTCGAACACCTTGAATGACAACAGGATCGCCCGCTTGGCGCGCACATCGACGATCACCTCATCGGTATCGGGGTCGACCTCCGCGACCCGGGCATCCCCTCGATCCAATAGGTCCAGCGCCGCAACGGCAGTCGCGTGGGCGTCTCGATCGGCCGGGCCGAGTTGCTCGCGGCGCGCCCACAAACGGTCGATGTCGGTCGGCAGGGGACTGTTCGCCAAGGTCATAGACCGCAGCCTATCGATCGGAACACAGAGACGGCTCACCCAACCGGTCCTAGCCCGACCTGGATATTGCGGGTTCCGCCGTTCGGAACTTCAACCACCGTGAACACACGGAACTCAGGCGGGCAAGTTGGAGCTCTACAAGGACAAGGGCGGCAAGTTCCGGTGTGGGTTGGCGGCCCGAGAACAACTACCTATGGTTCCTCCTACGGTTCGAACACCAGCAGCGGTTTGCCTCCGTGTGCGGGAGCTTCGGCCAAATAGATGGCCTCGCTGAACTTTTCGACGAGAATCGGCTGGCCCTCGGGCACGCGCAGCGCGCCGGTGTCGGCGAGCTGTAGTGTCCGGTCGATCGCCGCGGCCATCCGATCCTTTGGGGCCTCGGTGAACCAGCGCAACAGCCAGGACCCCCGAACGGTCTTGGTTTCGTAGATCAGTGAGCGCGCGAAAATGGGGATGGTGAGTTTGTCGGGATCGGTTTGCCGGTGGGTAGACAACGCACCGTAGACGATCAGCTCGCCGTGCGGTGCCAGCGCATGCGACACGTCCGCGCCTACCTGACCGCTGACACAGTCGATCGCCTTGGACACACCGTCGTGGCCCGCTATGTCGGCGACCCGTTCGCGCAGGTCCTCATCCTCCGTGCAGATCACCGCGGTGCCCCCCCATGCGAGAATGTCCTCGACAGCGGATCGACGGCGGACCACGTTGAGGGTCTGGAAGCCGACGTGCGCGCCGAGCTGGATGACCGACTGGCCAACAGTTGAACCGGCCGCCGTCTGTAAGAGCCATTCACCCTGTCGAACATCGAGCTCAGCGCCGGTCAAGATCACGGCGGTGAGCGGATTGGTGAGAATTTGGGCGGCCGTGGAATTGCTCATGCCAACGGGAACAGGCAAGACTCGCTCGGCATCGGTTACGACATACTCCTGCCACGTGGTCCTGACTCCGACCGTGATGACGCGTTGCCCGACGGTCAGACTGTCTGTGCCGCTGCCGATTTCGTCGATCACACCGACGGATTCGATCCCGGGCACGGTGGGGAACTCCGGTATGAATCCGTATCTGCCGCGGATGGTATGTAGATCGCTGGCATGGACAGGTGCGGCGGCCACCCGGATCCGGACCTGGCCGGGACCGGGCTCCGGAACCGGGCGGGTCTGCAGGTGCAGAACCTCGGACGGTTCACCCAGCGTGTCGGCGACGATCGACCGCATCGTTCTCATCGTCCTGACGCTCCTTCGGTCGGATCCCACAGCGGTTCGGCGTGCCCAAACACCGCCGTACAACGCTGCGAATCACAGACTGGTGCGGCGTCTGCTCGTCAGCGCTGTGCTGGTCGTGGTTCCAGGGCTTCGGTGCCAGGAATGTGCTCAACCGTCACATGTTCCATGCTCTTGACAGTGGCAAGGTGATCGAAGAATGCGCTGATTTCGGGAAGGTTCCCGCCTTTTTCAGCAGACGCTCTGGCCGCCTCGGCACTATCCCACAGGATGATGTCCAGCCAATCTCCGTTGTCGGCCGCAGTGAGATAGGCACCGAGGAAGCCCTCGCGGTCAGTCGCGAAGGTCCGAAGCATCGCCGGGCGGTCCGCCTTCATAGCTTCTTCCTCCCCGGGGTTGACCGTGACTCGGGTGATCTCGATGACATAGGGCATGGCGATGGCCTTTCTCGCGTGACTCCGGCGTTGGGGATGAGCTGCCTTCGTTTCAGCCGAGCGGGATTCGATCCTTGTGCAGCGCCAGCCAGTCACGGAAGGACTGCAGGTCGGGGTTGAGCGTCCGCACCAGGTTCACATCGCGATCATCGGTGAACTGCTTGGCGTTCTCGGCGTAGTACTGGAACATGTTGCCCATCTCCACTGCCTCGGGAAAGTCCTGGGCCCGGTAGGCATCCCAGCTGCTGGGCCGGTAGACAACCGTTTCGCCGAGCGCCTCGGTGAACGCCGCCGCGTACTCGTCACCGGTCAAGTGATCGCCGGCGATGCTGACGGTTTTTCCGATGAACTCGGCGCCACGGCGGAAGATACCCAGCGCGGTCTTGCCGATGTCCTCGACGGCGATGCCCGACAAGGGCTGGTCAGCCATCGGCACGGTGAGCTCCAACTCGCCGGTCGCGCTGCGCCTCGGTGCCAGGCCGCCGGTGAAACCTTCGAAGAAGAACGTGGTGCGCAGAAAGGTCGTCGGCACGCCGTATAGGAAGAAAATTCTGTCGGCCTCGGCCTTCGCATCGAAGTGCGGCACTTTATACCGCCCGTCCACGGTGGGTACGCGATCATCTTCGCCGAAGAACGCCCGAGTATCCTCCAGCGTCGACCAGATGACATGGGTGACTCCGGCGTTGCGGGCTGCCTTCGCGGCAACCTCGGCTTGCTGGAGTTCCATGTCGGCTCGCGTGCGTACGGCCTCTTCCTCGGGTGTGCGCTCGGCCCAGTAGTTGGTGACGACATAGGCGCCATACGTTTCGTCGAACGCTTCGCGCACGCTCGCCTCGTTGTCGAGGTCGGCTTCGACCACCTCCGCGCCGGCGGCGAGGAGTTCCTGCGCTTTGACCGCATGTTGGTTGCGTGTCAGCGCCCGCGCGGTGAACTCACGGTCAGGGTCGGCGAGGATCGCCCGCAGCAACCCCCCGCCTTGCGATCCGGTCGCTCCCACGACGGCGATCCGTTTCTTCGGGGCCATGACTCCTCCTCTTCTCGCGCTCGTCGTCACGGTGTCGGCGGCGCGCATCGATTCGGTGTATCAGTTGACTGTTGCTGTTTTGCCGCCGCTATTCGTCGTCGTTCGAGGGCTCGGTGCGACGAGGCCGGGTGTCGAATTCGGGCGATCTGGGCGCGAACTACCGAGTCGTCACGCGGTACCCGTTCTCATTTCGGTATGTCCGCACGGGTGGGTCGGAAACATCAGGGGCATGCTGCCCAAGAACAGTTTATCGCCGGTGGCTGGCATCGCGGCGCGCACCGGCTCATGGTTGATATGGGTTCGGTCGCGGCCGCCGACGTCGACAACGTGAATATCGCGATTTCCTTCCGATTGGTGCTGGCCAACCGCGGGTGTGCCGAGAAGATCCCAGGCGTCTCGTCGGTCATGTCGCTCGGCCGGTCCACCACCAACCGGGCGAGGAAGGTCGCCGAACAGCACTTTCGTGGGCGATCTGGCCTCGGCCTGCTCGCGCAGCACCTCGAGCTTCTTCCCGCTGGCGGTATCCCTACCGGCAGATCGGCGGCGACAGTTCTGCCGCGTCCCGCCGACATCTCGAGGTGGGCGGTGATCTCCGCGCCGGACCTACGCACCGCGATCAGTTCATCTCCTGGTGTAACTAGCTCGCCGGCCGAGGCTTGTGACGCCGTCGGTGAGTAGCCCTAACACGCGGTGGCGCACGACTTCTCGGCACCCTAGGTGCGCCCATTGTTCACCCTAGGGCTTCTATTCCCGCGCGAACTCGAGACGGAAACTGAGAGTTGTCGGACCCGAGTCGAGATCGGGCCCGGCTGGCGGTATCGAGTGGGAAGGGTGGCAATGGTGGGTGTGCTGATCGCGGTCGGTTTCGTGGCGATCGTGGCAGTCGTGCTGGTCGGATTCGCGATAAGCAGGTACAACGGCCTGGTTCGCGATCGCAACGCGGTGGCCAACGCGTGGGCACAGATCGATGTGCAGCTGAAGCGTCGGTATGACCTGATCCCGAACTTGATCCAGACCGTGCGGGGGTTCGCGGTGCACGAGCGGGGGACGTTGGAGGCCATCACCGCGGCGCGGGCGGCGGCGATCAACGCGCACGGCCCCGTTGCGCAAGCGAAGGCGGAGACCGCGTTGAGTGCCGTGCTGCGGGGGGTCTTCGCGGTCGTGGAGGCCTATCCGCAACTGCAGGCCAGCAGGAACTTTCTGGAGCTGCAGGGCGAACTGTCCGACACGGAGAGCCGCATCGCGTACGCGCGGCAGTACTACAACGACGCGGTGCTGACATACAACAGTTCCGTGCAGACCGTGCCGACGAATCTCGTCGCCGCTGCCTTCGGATTCACCCTCGGCGAGTTCTTTGCCGCGGCCGACGGCGAACGTGACGCGGTCCGGGTTCAGTTCTAGGACAGGCGATGCACATCGGCGCGGTCACGACGGGGGTTCTCGTCGCCGCAGCGGTCGTCGCGTGGCTGGCCGTACTCGGCTTGTTGACCGCGAAGACCAGAACTCCTCCGATCCGCACGGGCCCGCCGACGCAGGCGCTCGGACACGAATCTCCGGCACTGGTGGACTTCCTGACCGGCGGCTGGAAGGTCTCCGAGAACGCGGGCCCGGCCACACTGCTCGATCTGGCGGCCCGCCGGTTCGTTGCGATCGAGGCAATCGGCCCGGACTTGTCGCTGGTGCGCGTGCGCCGCGAGGTCGACACCTCGATGCTGACCGGTTACGAGCGCCTGGTGCTCGAGCATGTCACCGAGCTGGCGACCGCCGACGGGGTAGTGGCGACGGGTGCGTTGGCCGAAGGTGCACGACATCTGGGCACCTGGCGAAAGCGATTCGCGCACGCGGTGCGCGACGAGGCAAGGGCCGCAGGGCTTTCCAAGCCGCGTTGGAGCTCGATCCACCGAACGATTCTGCGGGTGGCCGCGGTGCTGCCTGCGCTCGGGACAGGGTTGGCCGGGGAACTGTACCTACCCGACGGC
Organism: Nocardia sp. NPDC049220; assembly: GCF_040647855.1. Lineage (NCBI taxonomy): Bacteria > Bacillati > Actinomycetota > Actinomycetes > Mycobacteriales > Nocardiaceae > Nocardia > Nocardia sp. NPDC049220. Next base: position 57,292 of record NZ_JBEZDA010000019.1, on the reverse strand, counting down.
GATCGAGATCCGCTCAGTGGCTTCGTCGGTGTATCGGTAGGCGTATTCGCCCTGCTGGTCTGGCTGCAGCAGCGGATCGATACCGAGCAGGGGACGCAGGACGGAGCACAGGTGGCCGGGCGGTGGTTCGGTGTACGCGATCCGATGGCTGCTGCGCGCTTCGGCGATCAGCCCGCCGCGGGAGTCACCGTGTGGGGCCGGCCGCTGGCCTACGCAGCGGCGCTGGGGTTGGCCGAACGAGCGGTGGCCAGCCTGCCGATCAGCACGCCGCCCGACGCCAGCAAGGCATGGTCGGACTTCGGCGGGATGTGGCATCTCGTGTATGTCCGGTACCGCGGAAAGTATCTGTGGGGGCGTGTGTTCTGGGGTCGCTCAGCAAAGAGCGCAATCGGTTACGGCCTACGCGGCGCGCTGACATACTCCGGGCCCATTCTGGTGATCTCGATATTGATGACAGTCTTTGTCGGCTTTCCTGGCGCTCCGATCCGGTTCGCGCTGCTGTGTGTACTGCTCATCGCGGCGGGGCCGATCGTTCTCGCGGTCGCCGATTCGACGAAGAGAACGACAGTGCAGGGGCAGATTCTTCGGCATCGGCGAGTCGTCGAGAGACAAAGCGACAGCAACACGACTTATCGCTACTGGATCGCCATCGACGACGGGCGCGCTCGCACCACGCACGCCTATGGAATCGAGCAAGCCGAGTGGGTTGGGCTGGCCGAGGGTGATCTGGTCGAAGCAGCGGTCGGCCCGTGCCTGGGCTGGATTTACGATGTGCGCGTGCTACGACCGTCGCGTTATCGGCCCTCCGCCGAAACCGCTCAGGCCGATCGGAAGGTCGTCGAGACGTCGTTGGACGCTGGTGGGCGCGAAGAAGAGCACGGAGGTACGTCTTAGCGTGTGCCACCGAGCGGAAGATCGCGCAGAAGAACATCGAACTGAGGCGCGTCCGGCCAGTCCGGCCGCAGGGTACCGACCCGGTGCCAGCCCCATCGGCGATAGTTGCCGTAGGCCCGCTGGTTTTCCGGGTCGACCAGCAGCGTTGCACGCTGCTCCGGTCGGGCCGCGAGTAATTCGTCGTGCAGGGCACGCGCAATGCCCTTCCTCGTGAACTGTTTGCGCACCATGAGCTCGCTGAACGCGAATGTGCGGGAGCCGCTCTCGGCAGTGAACGTAGCCGGATCGCCGGCCTCGAGATGCAGCCCGACCCACCAACCGGTCCTCGCGGTGAGCGGCCAACCCCATGCCTGGCCGCACGGTTCCCCGTCGAAGCGGGCTATCACCAACTCGAATGCGCCCGCGCGGGCAGGATCGGTGTAGGCATCGAACCGGTGCATGAATGCCTCGGGCGACTCGAACTCTTCGCCGGATTCGATTGCGTCGATATAGGAGTCGCGGAAGATGTACTCGACTTCCTCGCGCAGTTCGCGCGCCTGTGCTGCGGTGTAGCGCTGAAAGTCGACGCCTTCGACTGCGTGCGCGGAACGCTCTGAACTCATGGGGTGATCACCCTTCCGGCCAATTCATCGAATCGTGTCGAGAACTCTTCGGACCGGCCTTCCGCCGCTACTCGTACGGGTTCAAGCAGACGCAATGTGCGCGTCGAGGACACGGAGTCCTCCAGGTCGGCGAGGACCGGCATTCCTGTTCGGCTCGAACAATGCGGAGTGGTCAGTAGGGGACATTGACGAAGTCGGCCAGCTCTCGGACCTCTGGCTTCAACGTCCGCCGTTTCTCGATCATTACTGCGAGGATGTCACGCGCAAATCGTTGTTTCACAAGCCATTCCGGTAGCTCTTGTCGAATCTGCTGAAGCACGGCCAACGCTTCGGGGTATTGCCGCACGGCCGTGTGTGCTGCCGCGACGTCGAGGCGGTGACGTTGCCACGGCCACGGCAGCGGATATCTCGTCCCCGCCAGCTGTGCCGAAATCGCCAGCGTTGCTTCTGGTTTATCGAGGACGATGGCGTTCTCGGCCGCGAGCATCTGCACAGTGACGGGTCCGAATGCATGCAGCAAACCGTCCTTGGAGTCGTGCTCACCGTGACGGATCGCCATCCCGGCGACGCGGGCGAATGCCAATGCGTCCTCGGCCTCGCCCGGTCGGTTATCGCGGATCGCCGCTGTCGAGACCCGTTGCAGCATCAGTCCCCAACTGGCGAGGTCTTCCCGTGACGCCTTGGAGATGCGGCGCGGTTCGAGGTCGTCCGCCCATTTGGTTGCTACCTCCCGCGCCTTGGCGAGGTCCCCTTTTCGGATCCACCGCCAGCAATCCGCATCCGCCAACGGCGCGGCGGCGCGGAGGTCCGGCGCATCATCCAGCGCGAGGGAGATAGCATGGTCGGCCGCATCGAACTGCCAGGTCAGGCACATCTGCCAGGCGACCATCTGGCGTATCCGCGAGCGTAACCTCCGCGCATCGGTCGTGCCCGAATCCGCCGCGGACACCAGGTAATCCGCGTCCCGCAGCATTGGCACGAGCTGTGGCGCAAGTTCAGCGAACCGTCCGCCGCGGAACAACGGCTTGGCTTCGGCGAACGTCGCCTCGACACCCGCGACCGTCGGCGGCTCGCTGAACTCATCGACCGGGTAGATACCGGCCAGCGCCTGTCGAACTTCGGCCCACAGTTCGACATCTGTTGTCTCGGGGTCGGCCGCATCTGGTGTGACAATCAATGCGGAGGTTTCGACGCGAAGGGCGCTCGCCAGTCGTCGCGCTGTCTCGGTCCTGGTCGATTCCTGCCCGCCCTGCTCGAGCAGCCTGATCAGTTGAACCGAAACACCGGATCGGTCTGCGAGCTCGGTCTGCGTGAGCCCGCGCCGTTTGCGGATGCTGCGCAGGCGATCCCCTAGTTGTGCGCCCATACACCAACGGTACGTGGGCACAAGCGACTCCGTTAGACCTCCGAATTAGCACTTTGCAACATCGCTGCTCAGGACTCCCATTGCACCCGTCGATGCAAGCCCCGAAGCTGAATTCGGCCCCGCCGTCGGGTTGATGTCGAACCCTATCGACTCCCCGGCGTCGGGCGCTCACCAATGAATTGTGCGAGGGAGGCGCGGATGAGTTCACCAGAAGAGTTCGGAGACACGCCATTGTCGGTGTGTCACTTCTACCGGCAAGTGTGCGGGTTACCCGCAGAGGTGGATCCACCGCACCTCGGGCGAATCGTTCTACGGACCGGGCGGGTGTGTGGGCTGATGATGCCCGCCTTCATCGGCTCGGAGGTGAAGGCATGGATGCAGTGCCGCGACCACCCGGTGGGGCCGATCCTGACGCACCCGCGCTCCCAGCGCTGGACGTTCCTGACCGGCCCAGGCTTTCCAAATGACGTCAGATTGTTCGCTGAGATGTCCCGACTGCAAGTTTCCGTCATCAGCACTGGAGGTGTCATCGCTCTACCGGGTCCGGGGCAGCGTCCCGGCCTGTTCCGGGCATGGGTGCAACCACCTCGTAACTCGGTTCGGCCCTCTGGTCATACAGTCGTCGAAGCCATTCGAGGATGCGTCGAGCAGCGCGCGGACAAGCGACGGCGGGGGATGGCTCATGCCTGACCGCATCACCACCGCAGTACCAGGGTGTGGGCCGGAATGCGAGCCGTGGATCACCGTATCGCATTGTGGTGTAGCAAAATTCGATGCTGTCACGGGCGAACTGCTCGGCATCGGCTGTCCGTGCGGGTTTCGCTCGAATGCCCTCGTGCCCGTCGTGCGCGGCAGGATTGCGACACATACCTCACCCCTTGACGCGATCGTGCCCGGCAAGTGCCCATGGATCGGAATCCGTGTGGTCGATGATCGCGCCGTCTTTCAAGACAACCGCAGCGAACCGCATCCCGGCGCGTCCCGCATTCGCGGCCGGCAGACCAGGCCATGACATACGACTACCGCGGCGAGGCCGAAATCGCAATCCTTGCTGACGTTCTCGCCATTCTTGCGGACACCAGCCCGACCGCCCTCGGCAGCGAACTCAGCGACACCGACCGCGCGCAGGTGTTCGCGGAAGTGCTGTACGAGTTGATCGTCAGCGCCCGCACCGTGGTCGGTCCCGACACCGGACGCCTGTACGCCGCGCCGGTCCTCGATTCGATTCTCGACAACGCACCCGCCGCCGAGGAGGTCTCAGCGCTGGATCTGCTGATACCGGCTCTCATCGCCCATCGGGCCACACCCGCCGACTGACAGAGCAGGGCCGAATAAGTGCAAACTGGTGTTTCACAGGCCATTCCGGCGGCTTGCGCCGAAGCTGCTGAAGCACGGCCAACGCCCCAGGCCTGCTCTCGTGACGCGCTGCTGCATAAGCCCCAACCAGCACGTCGTCCCATGAAGATCACCGAATCACACGGTTGGTAAGACCCGGAGCAGCTAGTGTGTCGCGGAAACAGCCCAGGCTGTTCCGGGGCTACCTGCACTCGTTGTTGCCACTGCTACCGCATTCAGATGCACTCTGAGCTGTCGAGTTTCCGGCGCCCGGTCCGAAGAGCTCTCCCTTTCAGCGCAGTCGAACGGTGGTGATCAGGGGGCAGAACAGCAGCCATAACACTGCGCTCAGCAACACTGCGCTCAGCGAGCAACTGGGACGTCAGCAGGCCACTTATGTTTTGTCGAGGGATGTGCGGGCGCGCAGTTGCGCGACAGTGGATTCCGGATCCTCAGCGAAGTAACGGAAGTTGCGGGCCTCCGCCCGTTTGCCCAACGGTCGGGTAAATGCGACCGGTTCCGTTAATTCCACGGTGACCGTCGTCTGGCTGGCCACGGCGAGGTCCGCTCCGCCGTTGCCGTCCACGGCTGCCAGCCCGGTCTCGGGGTAGCGGCGTTCCACGCGCGCCGAGGCTATGCGATGGGCGGGGATGTGGATGTCGAGCAGCGCTCCATAACGCAGCCGCAGTGAGCCGTCAGCGCCGATGACATGCGGGCGCACGACACAGGAGGCATGCAAGGCGATAAGGAAGAACACTCCCCAGACGTCGAGGCCGAGAACGATGGTGTGCACCACGGGCCAGGGGATGAGGTACGCGAGAGCCACGGTCTCTACGACACAGACGACGAGGAAGCCGTACATGATGGCCGTCTGCCCAGCGGCGTAGGGCACCGCCATGTCGCCCTCGCGCACACCATGCGGCCCGCGACGAGTTATCCAGCGCAGAAAGCTGGCGAACAGACGCGACTCGTGCACGATGAGCTTGCCTACGACCCCGGGAACCACATCCGTCACGGCAGCGACGATGGCATCTCGCCAGGTCAGGCCATCGCGCCTGTGACGGTGAGAGTCCAGAGTCAGCAACACGGCTGCGGCCACCATCACGGCGAACACTGCCAGCTCCACAGCCGCGCGCGCGGGCGGTGCGATGCGTATCCCCGCCGCGAGGCACACCACCAGAATCAATTCGCCGGGAATCACTGCCGCGAACGCCCACCGTACAGTCCTGCGCAGTGCCTGCAGCCCTTTCATCGGGCCTGCTCTTGCAGCAGTTCGATGGCGCGGCGCATAGCCGCAGCCTGGGCAGGCGCGAAGTCCGCGAAGAACGCCGCTGCGAAACCGCCCGCCCCTGCCGCCGCCAGCCACTGTTCGCCGGGGACATTCATCGCTTCGAGCACCCCTTCCGGAATGCTGCCGGCCATGGCACGGGCCGCCTGCTCCACACGTGGATCGTCCGCTGGCGCACCCGACAGCTCGTCGAGCTGGGCATAGACCTCATACGCCCGCGCGATGACCTCCGGATCGGACCTCAGCGCGTGCGTCATCTCGGTGATCCAGCCGCGATCACCGCCCGGGGTGTTGGTTTCCAGCAACGCCAACAGCTCACGTTCTTTGGCCGCCATCGCAGGCTCCGGCTCGGGAAGCTGGCCGCAAGTGCGGGACATGTCGTCGAACAGCGCGGCGAGCGCTGGAGAAACCGGCGCCTCGGTGGACAGTCCGCCACTGTCGCGCGCCGGTCGCAGCAGCTGCGCCAAGCGGGCGCGTCGCTGCCGGATGACCTCCTCCTGACGTGCCAGATCCGCGTCGAGCTCGTCGAGCACCTCGGCCAAGTCCTTGCCCGCGTCCGCTGCCAGCACGTCGCGCACCTCGTCCAGACTCAATCCCAGCTCCGTGAGACGGCGGATGCGAGCGAGCCGGACCGCGTCGCGCAGCCCGTACCAGCGATAGCCGTTGGGTTGACGTGGGGGCTCGGGCAACAGCCCGATGCGATGGTAGTGCCGCACGGCGCGTGTGGTGATCCCGACCACATCGGCGAGCTCTTTGATCCGCATGGCTCCAGTAAAAACGTTGTCGCTGCGACAATGTCAAGCGAAGTTCTGGGGCCGCTAGGGCAGGGAGTATTTCGGGCGGCTGCCCGACATGGCCGTGAGGGTGGCCGCCCCTCGAAGAGGTTGAGATCGACCCCAACGCACTGCCCTATCGACTAGGAGAGTCTGCTCAATAGACACCGGGCGGCGAGCGCGTGGCGTACTGGCGTTCTCGTCGTCGTGCGGTCCGCGGTCGCGGGTAGTCGTGGCAACGACCGATGAATTCGCCGACCGCCCGGCATCGAGTTCATCCTCGAGGTTCCCGAGATGGTGCCGGACGAGGCCGCCCGCGAGGCGGCGCAGGCGCGGCTGACCCGCGACGCGCCGACACCCGCCCGCTGCCGGGGCAATACTGTCTGAGCATGGGCGAATCGACGATCGAGACCCACTACGACGCCACCCGGCCGCTGCGTGACGACATCCGGTTTCTCGGTGGCGTGCTGGGTGACACCATCCGCGACCATGAGGGGCCGGAGGTCTTCGACCTCATCGAGCGCGTGCGCGTCGAAGCGTTCCGGATTCGCCGCGAGGAGGTCGAGCGAAGTGCTGTCGCGGAGATGCTGGACGGCGTCGATATCGCGGTGGCCCTGCCGCTGATCCGTGCGTTCAGCTACTTCGTGCTGCTGGCCAACCTGGCTGAGGACCTGCAGCGCGATCGGCGTCGCGCCGCGCACGAGGCGGCCGGGGAGCCGCCGCAGGATTCGTCGCTGGCGGCGACCTACCGCAAGCTGGACGCAGCCGCGCTGGCGGGAGACCGGGTCGCGGATCTGCTGGTGGACGCGCTGGTGTCCCCGGTGATCACCGCGCACCCGACCGAGACCCGCCGCCGCACGGTATTCGACGCACAGACCCGGATCACCGAATTGATGCGCCTGCGCCAGCGCTACACCGAGACCGAACGCGAGCGGGCCGATATCGAGCTGCGGATCCGTCGTCAGGTGCTGAGCCTGTGGCGCACCGCGCTGATCCGGTTGGCTCGTCTGCGGATCCAGGACGAGATCTCGGTGGGCCTGCGGTACTACGACCTCACTTTGTTCGACGTGATTCCGGCGATCAACGCGCAGGTGCGTGCCGCGCTGCGGGCACGCTGGCCAGGGGTCGAGTTGCTGGCGCGCCCGATCCTGCGCCCCGGCTCCTGGATCGGTGGTGATCGCGACGGGAACCCCTACGTGACCGCTGGGGTCGTGCGTCAGGCGGTGGACCGGGCCGCGACCGTCGCCTTCGAGCGCTATCTACGCGAGCTGGTCGAGCTGGAGAAAACGCTGGCGCTCTCGGCGCGTCTCGTCGCGGTGACACCTGAGGTGGCCGCCCTCGCCACAACCGGCTACTCCGATCCGGCAACGCACGCCGACGAGCCGTATCGCCGTGCGCTGCATCATATTCGGAGCCGTATGACCGCCACGGCGAAGGCAGCGCTCAGTACGGTTCCGTCGGACGGCCTCGATGTCGGGGCGTTGCCTTATCCCACGCCGCAGGCGGTGCTCGACGACCTCGACGCGGTGGATGCCTCGCTGCGGGCCGGCGGGGACGATCTGCTCGCCGACGACCGGCTCGCGAGGTTGCGCCACGCGGTGGAGACGTTCGGTTTCCACCTGCAGGCATTGGATATGCGACAGAACTCCGAGGTGCACGAGCAGGTGGTAGCCGACTTGCTGGCCTGGGCAGGTGTGCACCCGGACTACCCGAGCCTGCCCGAGCGGCAGCGGGTGGAGTTGCTCGCGACCGAGCTGAGCACGCGCCGCCCGCTGCTGGGCCCGCATGCTCGACTGAGCGAACTCGCCGCGAAGGAACTCGACATCGTCCGCGCCGCACGAGATGTCGTGGCTGCGCTCGGCGCAGAGGCGATACCCACCTACGTCATCAGCATGTGTACCTCGGTCAGTGACCTGCTGGAGGCCGCGCTGCTGTTGAAAGAGGGCGGGCTGCTCGATCCCGGCGAGCCGGACGGGTCCCCGAGCTGCTCGGTGGGCATCGTTCCGCTGTTCGAGACCATCGAGGACTTGAGCGCCGGTGCGGCGACCCTGTCGGCAGCACTGGAGATTCCGTTCTACCGCGAGCTGGTGACGGCACAGGGAATGCGCCAGGAAGTGATGCTCGGCTACTCCGACTCCAACAAGGACGGCGGTTATCTGGCCGCCAACTGGGCGCTGTACCGGGCGGAGCTGGATCTGATCGACGTCGCGCGTGCGACCGGAATTCGATTGCGGCTGTTCCACGGTCGCGGCGGTACGGTCGGCCGGGGTGGCGGCCGCAGTTACGACGCCATTCTCGCCCAGCCCGCCGGCGCGGTGCGCGGCTCGTTGCGGCTCACCGAGCAGGGTGAGGTGATCGCCGCCAAGTACGCCGAACCCGGTGCGGCGCATCGTAATCTGGAGTCACTGATCGCGGGCACCTTGGAATCGACGCTGCTCGACATGGAGGGGCTCGGCCCGGACGCGGAGCCGTCCTACGAGATCATGGACGACCTGGCAACGCGTGCCCGCGCGGCGTACGCGCACCTGGTGCACGAAACGCCGGGATTCGTGCAGTATTTCCGGCAGTCCACGCCGGTCGCCGAGGTCGGCGACCTGAACATCGGCAGCAGGCCCGCCGCACGCAAGCCGACGAACTCGGTCGCAGACCTCCGCGCCATCCCGTGGGTGATGTCCTGGAGCCAGGCGCGGGTGATGTTGCCCGGCTGGTACGGGACCGGGACCGCGCTCGAGCAGTGGATCGACGGTGACCCGGAACGCCTGGCGACTCTGGCCGATCTGTACCGCCGTTGGCCGTTCTTCCGCACGGTGCTGTCGAACCTGGCCCAGGTGATGGCCAAGAGTGATCTCGACATCGCCGCCCGCTATGCCGAACTCGTCGACGATGTGCAGTTGCGGGAACGGATCTTCGGCATGATCCGCGCCGAGCACGCCCGCACCGTCCGCGTGCACGCCGCGATCACCGGCAACGACCACCTGCTCGCCGACAATCCCTCGCTGGCCGAGTCGATCCACAACCGCTTCCCCTACCTGGAACCGCTCAACCAGATGCAGGTGGACCTGCTGCGCAGGCTGCGCGCCGGTGATGACTCGGAGCTGGTGAAACGAGGAATTCTGTTGACCATGAACGGCTTGGCGACCGCACTGCGCAACTCCGGCTGACCGAGCGCGGTGGCCGGACGCTTCGGCACGGGACGCGGCCCGCGCCGAGCGCTGTCGGTCGGGTCAGGCGGCGACGATGGCGATGGCGTCGATTTCCACGAGCATGTCGGGGTGCGGCAGTCCGGTGAACACGGTGGTGCGGCTGGGCAGCACGCCGCCGGCGGTATTGGCGGTGACGAACTCGCCGTACGCGTCGTTCATCGCGGCGAAGTCGTCGCGGGTGGTGAGGTAGACGCGCAGCATGACGACGTCGTCGAAGCTGGCGCCGCTCGCCTCGACGATCGCCTTGACGTTGCGCAGCACGCGGACCGTCTGCGCCGCGACGTCACCCGGGTGCAGATACTCCCCGGTGGCGGGGTCTACCGGGCCCTGGCCGGAGACCTGCACGAACGGGCCTTTGCGGACGCCCTGGGAGAAGGTGTGCGCCGGGGCGGGCGCGTCGGTGGTGCGGATGGCGATCTTCTCGCTCATGGTCGGCCTTTCGTGGTGATCGTGACCTGGCTGGGAGTCCAGCCGAGTTCGGCGGAGATAGCCTCGGCTGTCGCGCGGACCCGCGGCAGTTCGGCCAGCACTTGGTCGTGCTCAAGCAGCATGTCCGGCACCGACATGGAGACCGCAGCGACTACGGCGCCGGTGCCGTCGTGCACCGGGACGCCGATGCAGTTGACGAAACTCTCGTGCTCCTCGTGGTCCTCGGCAAAGCCCTGTGCCGCGACTTTTTCCAGTTCCCGCAGGTAGCTCTCCGGTGTGCGGATGGTGTGTTCGGTGAATGGGCGGTAGTCGATCTGCTCGGCGATCGACGGCCACTCCGCGCGCGGCCGCGCCGACACCAGCACTTTGCCGACTGCGGTGCAGTGCAGCGGGGCGGGCCGTCCGATCCGCGAGTACATGCGCACACTCTCGGTCGCATCGAACTTGTCGATGTAGATCGCCTCGCCGGACTCGTAGGTGGCGAGATGGATCGTCTGCTTCGTCGCGGCATTGAGCGCGGTGAGGTGTGGGCGTGCCAGGGTCCGCACGTCGCGCTGTTCGAGCGTGCGGTTGGCCAACTCGAACAGCCGCGAGCCCAACATGTACCGATGCTGGCTGTCGTGGGTCACGAAGCGCTGTGCCTCCATGGTTTGCAGCAGGCGCAGCACGGTCGACTTGTGCACGCCCAGCTGGTTCGCCAACTGGTCCAGCGACTGGGAGTCCTCACCCAGCGACACGAGAATGGTCAATGCACGCGACAAACTCTGGCTCATGACGCCCTATTCTCGGTGCCTACGGCGTCGCTGTAATACAGCTCGGCCCACGCGGATTCCGCCATCGTGGCCAGCCGCTCCAGCATCGGGCGGGGCGGGAGCAGGGGTACATCGCCGGGCCCGGTGAGCGCTGCCGCGGCACACAGATGCCCGAGGCGCAGGCGCTGCTCCAGCGGCCAGTGGTACAGCAGCGCGGCCAGATAGCCGCCCGCGAACGCGTCGCCGGCGCCGATGCGTTCGGTGACATCGAGTCGTAGCGCGGGCACCTCGACGCGCTGGGTTCCGTCGAAGCCGGTGACCGTGTGCGCGTCGTTCTTGACGATCAACTGCCGTGGTTCGGGAAACAGCGCGCGCAGTTCGTCGGCGTGCCCGGTGCCGAACACCGCGAGTGCCTCGTCCGCGCCGAGGAACACCACGTCGCTGCCGCGCACGTGGCGCGCGAGGATCTCGGTCGCAGCGATGGCGCGGCCGGTCCACAGCGCGGGGCGGAAGTTCAGGTCGAAACTCACCAACCTGCCCTCGCGGGGGAGTGTGATCAGGGCCTCGGTGAGTTCGGTCGCCGACTCCGACAGCGCGGTGGTGATGCCGGTGACGTGGATCAGTTCGCAATCCGCGAGCAATCGGGCGGCGGACCCGGCGGTAAGATCGGCCTGCGACAGCGCGCTGGCCGCGGACCCGGTGCGGTAGTACAGCATTCGGCTCATCCGTTCGCCCAGATCGGTGGCCCGGCCGGAACCGCCGCCGCGTTCCTTGACGTACATCGCCGTAGGTCGTCGCGGATCGGTGCCGACCGCCGACACGTCCACACCGCGATCCGCCAGATGGTGCACGAGATACCGGCCGAACCCGTCGTCGCCGACTCGGGACAGCCACGCCGCGTCCACGCCCAACTGGGCTAGCACGGTGGCCACGTTCGCCTCGGCGCCGCCCACGGTCCGGTCGAAGGTCTCGGACTCCTCCAGCGGGCCCGGTTGGGCCACCAGAACCGCGAGTCCTTCGCCGACGGTCACCACCCGTGGGCGGCTCGACGTGCGCGACGGGCGGATGTTCGTCCGCTCGGGCGCGTTGAGCCACGTCACACGGATCTCCTCTCTGCTCTTGCGGGCACTGGCCCTTGCGTGCAGAATAACCAGACCAAACGCAATGTGCAACAAGCGTTGCATATTATGCAATAGCAGAACTGCAACAGCGCTCAGAGATGTAACAGTGATCAGCGATGCACGCGGGCCTAGTCAGGAAGGAGTCTCGTGTCGATAGACAAAGCAGCCGTGGCAGCACTCGGGGACCGCACGATCGGTCCCGAGCACAAAGGCATGCCGCCCGAGTCCTGGGGGCGCACTGTGCGCGAGTTCCTGGCCACCGCACCGACTCTCGACCGACTCGAGACGCCGATCCTGACCATCGATCGCGCGGCGGTCGCGGCGAACATCGCGATCATGGCCGACTGGGTGGTCGCGGCGGGCGTGCGGTTGGCACCGCACGGCAAGACCACGATGGCTCCGCAGTTGTGGGCCGACCAGCTCGCCGCTGGATCGTGGGGGATCACCCTGGCTACCATCTGGCAAACGCAGGTGGCGCGTTCGTTCGGCGTCGCGCGGGTGCTGCTGGCCAACTCGCTGGTCGATCCGGTCGGATTGCGCTGGGTGGCAGCGGAATCAGCGCGCGACCCGTCCTTCGAGTTCACCTGCTGGGCCGACAGCGTCGAAACGGTCGCGTTGATGCAGGAGCAGTTGAGCGCACTACCGGGCGCGGAGCGGGTCCGGGTGCTGGTGGAACTCGGCGGGCCACACGGCCGCACCGGGGCGCGCACCGTCGAGCAGGCCCTTGCCGTGGCCAGGGCGATCGATGCGGCGTCGCGCTTGACGCTGGCCGGTGTCGGCGGGTACGAAGGCGCACTCGCACACGACCGCACCCCAAACGGCATCCGCGCGGTACGCGACTATCTCGACGGGCTCGAGCATCTGCATCGCGAGATCGACGCGGCGGGACTGTATCGCGTCCCCGCGATCGTCACCGCGGGCGGCAGCGCGTACCCCGACCTGGTGGTCGAACGCCTCGCCCCGCTCGCGGACGAAGACGGCGCACGCGGCACGGTGACGACGGTCGTGCTGCGTTCCGGCGCGTACCTCATCCACGACGACGGCTTCTACGCGGGCATTTCACCCTTGGCGCCGCCGCGCAGCGAGAAGCCGCTGCGCTCGGCGATGCACGGTTGGGCGCGCGCTCTTTCCCGGCCCGAGCCCGCGCTCGCCTTGCTGGACGCGGGGAAGCGTGATCTTCCCTACGATGAGGGGCTTCCGGTCCCGCAACGCGTTGCGGGACCGGACGGCACCGCACTGGATCCGGACGCGACGGTGTCGGCGCTCAACGACCAGCACACCTTCCTGCGTCTGCCGGGTGGCGCCGCAACGGAATTGCCGATCGGCGCCGTGGTGCGCCTCGGGCTGTCCCATCCGTGCACCGCTTTCGACAAATGGCGGCTCATCCCCGTGATCGACGACGCCGACGCCCCGACGCCGCGCGTCGTCGACTTCCTGCACACCTTCTTCTGATGAGCCGAAACCTATGACCGACCTACTGTTCCGCGCTGTCGACATCATCGACGGCACCGGCGCCCCGCGCTCACGTGGTGACGTCCTCGTCGAGCACGGGCGCATCGCCCGGATTGCCGAGCCGGGCGTCATCGAGAGTGCTGATCGGATCGTCGACGCAGGTCCCGGCGCCGTTCTGTGCCCAGGCTTCATCGACATGCATGCCCATTCCGATTTGCATCTGCTGACCGAGCCCGGACACTTTCCGAAGGTCAGTCAGGGCATCACCACCGAGGTGATCGGGCAGGACGGCCTGTCCTACGCCCCGGTCGACGACGCCGCTCTCGCGGTGGTGCGCCGTCAGATCGCCGGGTGGAACGGCAATCCCGCGGATCTGGACTTCTCCTGGCGCAGCGTCGCGGAGTACCTGGACCGGCTCGACCAGGGCATCACGCCGAACGCCGCCTACCTGGTTCCACAGGGCACGCTGCGATTGCTGGTCGTCGGCGCCGAACAGCGCGCGGCAACCCCGGCCGAGATCCAGCGCATGCGGGAGCTGCTCGCCCAGGGATTGCGGGAGGGTGCGGTCGGCATGTCGAGCGGACTCACCTACACGCCGGGAATGTATGCCGACACTGGCGAATTGGCCGCGTTGTGCGAGGTTGTCGCCGGCTTCGGCGGCTTCTACGCGCCGCACACCCGCTCCTACGGCGCTGGTGCGCTGGCGGCCTACGCCGAGATGATCGAACTGGCACGGACGACCGGATGTGCCCTTCATCTGACCCACGCCACGATGAACTTCGGTGTGAATCGGGGGCGCGCACCGGAATTCTTGGCCCTCGTCGACGCGGCGCGGGCCGAGGGCTGTGACATCACGCTGGACACCTATCCGTACCTACCCGGCTCGACGACGCTGTCGGCATTGCTGCCGAGTTGGGCGATGTCCGGTGGGCCGGACGCCGCGTTGGCACGGCTGGACGACGCGGCGGCTCGGGCACGAATCGCCGTGGATGTCGACGTGAACGGCTCGGACGGGTGCCACGGCGTCACCGTCGAATGGCAGACCATCCAGATCAGCGGTGTCGGCACCGCGGTGTTGGACCAGTACGTCGGCAAGACGGTCCAGCAGATCGCCGCCGACCGCGGAATCGCCCCGGTCGAGGTGTTCTTCGACCTGCTGCGCCGTGACCAGTTGGCCACCACGATTCTCCAGCATGTCGGGCATGAGGAGAACGTGCGCGCGATCATGGCGCATCCCGCGCATATGGGCGGTAGCGACGCGTTGCTCGTCGGCGACCGCCCCCATCCTCGAGCATGGGGCACGTTTCCGCGCTATCTCGGACATTATGTGCGCGATCTCGGTGTGCTCGGGCTGGAGGACTGCGTGCACCACCTGACCGGACGGCCCGCCGGCCGGCTCCGGCTGCGCGACCGCGGCCTGGTCCGGCCCGGCTACGCCGCCGATCTCGTGGTGTTCGACCCGGCGACCGTCGCGGACACGGCGACCTTCGACCACCCGAAACAGCAGGCACGGGGAATCCGGCACGTGCTCGTCAACGGCGAGTTCGCGATCGAGAACGGCGCCCCCACCGGACATCTCGCGGGCCGCGCGCTGCGCATGGATACCGCGCGGAAGGAGACAGTGTGAACACGATCTCTTCTATCACGGCATCCGCCGTGGACGTCATCCGGGCCGATCGGGTGCTCAGCGTGGTCCGGGCGCCCGAGATCCCGGATCCGGTGTCGCTGGCGGACGCGCTGGCGCGCGCGGGAATTCGCGCGGTCGAACTCACCTTCACCACACCTGGCGTGCTGGGTCATCTCGCCGCCGCGGCCGAGGTGAAGGGCGCCGTGGTCGGCGTCGGCACCGTGACGACAGCCGATCAGGCCGAGGCCGCCATCGACAACGGCGCCCGGTTCCTGGTCACTCCTGGCGTGCGTGCGGAGGTCGCCGCCGTCGCGGTGCGTCGCGATATCCCCGTTGTCATGGGCGCGTTCACGGCCACCGAGGTCATGCAGGCGCTCGATCACGGCGCGGCAGCG
Organism: Nocardia sp. NPDC049220; assembly: GCF_040647855.1. Lineage (NCBI taxonomy): Bacteria > Bacillati > Actinomycetota > Actinomycetes > Mycobacteriales > Nocardiaceae > Nocardia > Nocardia sp. NPDC049220. The sequence continues at coordinate 42,055 of NZ_JBEZDA010000019.1, read as the reverse complement.
GTGAAGATCTTCCCGGCCAGGGCGTTGGGCCCCGGCTATCTGAAGGACCTGCGTGGTCCGTTCCCCGACGTGGCGTTCATCCCTTCCGGTGGCGTCAACGCAGGCAATGCCGCCGAATTCCTCGCCTGCGGCGCTGTCGCCGTGAGCGCGGGAACCGATGTCGTTGCCCCCTCCGACGTCGCCGCGGGCCGCTGGTTCGCCATCGCCGCACGTGCGGCGTCGTTCGTTCGATCCATGAATTGAGAGGTACCCATGGGCGCCACCGTCGACTGGCTGCGCACCACCACCCCAGGGCTGCTGGTGCTCTGCGGTCTCGCGATTGCGGTTTTGCTGCTCGCGATCATCAAGTTCAAGCTGGAGCCGTTCATCGCGCTGCTGCTGACCGGATTGGGCCTGGCGTTGGCCGCTGGACTCCCGGTCACCAAGATCGTCGGCACGGCGATCAAATCCGGGGATTCGCTGTTGGAAACCGGATTCGGCAGCATCCTCGGACACATCGCGGTCATCATCGGACTCGGGACCGTGCTCGGCGCGATTCTCGAACGCTCCGGTGGTGCGGATGTTTTGACCGGCAAACTGCTGAATCTGTTCGGCGACAAAGGCGCGCCGGTCGCTATGGGCCTGCTCGGGCTGATCTTCGGCATTCCGGTCTTCTTCGATATCGGTATCTTCGTGCTCGCGCCACTGATCTACGTGGCCGCCAAACAGGGTGGCCGGTCGCTGGTGCTCTACGCGATGCCGATGCTGGCCGGATTGTCCATGACGCACGCGTTTCTCCCCCCGCACCCTGGGCCGGTCGCGCTCGGCGGGCTGCTCGGCGTGAGCCTCGGTTGGTTGATCTTGATGGGATTCGTCTGTGGTATCCCGGGGTTCATCGCCGCCGGTCTGGTCTGGGGAACTTTCATCGGCAAGCGGATTAAGGTAGAGGTACCCGACGAGTTCCTGGTACGGCCCCAGGACAAGCGCCAGGACAAGGTTGCCGCGCACGCCGGGGACGGCCCCGGCGCGGTCTCGGCGGCAGGAGCGACGAAGACCGAGTTGCGACCGCCGTCGGTCTGGTTGATCGGCGCCATCATCGCGATCCCGTTGGTGCTGATTCTCGGCGCCACCTTCGGTACCCAACTGCTGGACGCAGGCTCCACGCTGCTGTCGGTGCTGACCTTCCTCGGGACCCCCGCCGTAGCGCTGTTGATCGCGGTGCTCGTCGCCTTCTATGTACTCGGGGTGCGGCGCGGATCGACGGTACAGCAACTGAGCACGCTGACCGCGGAGTCGCTGCGACCGGTCGGCATGCTGCTGCTGGTCGTCGGCGCCGGTGCGTTCTTCGGAAAAGTCATCTCCGCGACCGGAATCGGCACCGCGCTTGCCGACACCATGTCGGCGGCGGGACTTCCGGTGATCGTGCTGGCCTACCTGATCAGCTGCGGACTGCGTATCGCGCAGGGCTCGGCCACTGTCGCCATCGTGACCACCGGCGGAATCGTCGCCCCGTTGGTCGCCGAGCAGGGCTACTCGCAGGTGTCCATTGCTTTGATCGCCATGGCTATCGCAGCGGGATCGATCATTCTCAGCCACGTCAACGACGGCGGGTTCTGGATCATCGCGAAGTTCTTCAACCTGACGGTGAAGCAAACGCTGCAGACCTGGTCCGTGCTGGAGACAGTCCTGTCGGTGGTGAGTTTCGCGGTGGCCGCGATCCTGTTCGCGATCGTCAGCTGACCGCGGTGCCGAGCAGCGCGCGGACCATCTGGTCCAGCGCGCTGCGCGGGTCGAAGTCCGTCACCGGGTTCACCAGCTGGTGCAGGATCACACCGTCGAGATAAGCGACGAGAATCCTGGCCGACGCTCGCTCGGCGCCTAGGTTCGTCAGCAGTCTCGCCGCCCATTCGGCCAGCCGGGGGTGCCCGCGCCGCATGCTCTCGTGCAGCGCGGGCACGGTCTGTGCTTCCAGGAAAAGGGCGTACCGAGCCAGTGTTCTGGTGCGATCGGCCCGCACCGCGTGTACGACGAAGTTCGCCGTGACGTCGACGAGTTCGTCGATCGTGCGTGGTGTCGGCGAGCGGTTCAGCGTCGCCCAGTCCGCGTTCTCCTGCTTCTCCAGCCGGTCGGTCATGCCGCACAACAACACCTCGCGGGTGCGGAAGCAGTTGGAGGCCGACCCGACGGGCATGGCCGCCGCCTGGTCGACCGCGCGGTGGGTGAGCGCGCGGGTGCCGCGCGATCCGAGCAGGTCGATCGCCGCATCCAAGAGGAGTTCGCGCTTGCAGGCCGCCTGGTGGTACTACATCGGTAGTGGCGACGACTATACGTAGTCGCCGCACTGCATTCGCGGTTCACCTGGCTCTTCGGTTGAGCCGGAGGAGGATGGGTCCGTGTCCTTCCGGCTTCCGGGCCACTCGAATCGCTTGCGTCGGTGTTGGATCGAACCCGCTGATCGGTACGCCGAGTCGGATCGGCACGGAGCTATGGTGCGGGAAAGTCGACCACGGCGCGGTCACAGCGATCGGCCTGCGCGCGGATCGCGTCGACCAGTTCCGGTGGGCCGGCGAGCAAGGTGAAATCGATGTCGACGGAAGTGATCATCCAGACCAGCACTTCCGGTGAGTCGCCGCCGACGTACGGACGGCAATTGTGGTCGTCGACGGCCTCCACGACGCCCATGCCGGGCCATATGTTGTCCGCGGCGACTTCGGCGGAGCAGTGCAGCGACACCGTCGCCTGATGGGGCCATGAGCGCGCGGACAACTGCATCGAAAGGTACGCCGCGACATCGCCTTCCGGTGGGTCGCGCGGCGGGAAGCGCGGGCCGGTCGGAATCGCGGCGTGATCCGGTCGGCCCGGAAGGTACGCCAGTCGGCGCGGTCCACATCCCAGGCGACCAGTACCAATACCTGCTGAAGTGCACAAGGGTATGCGGCTCGACGCGGCGGACGCTCGACGCTCCGCGGTGTGCGCGGTAGTCGAACCGCAGACGTTCGTGCCGCTGACAGGCGTCCGCTATGGCCATCAGCGTCTCTACGCGCACGGTCGTGCCGGGTGTGCCTACGCGCAGGGGCGCGCCGCGCAGGGTGCGGACCCGATGCCGCAATCGGGGCGGTAGCACCTGCTCCAACTTGGCGAGCGCCCGAAGTGATGCTTCCTCGATGCCGGCACGCTGCCGCCCGCGGCCCCGCGCAGGCCGACCGCCACCGCGACCGCCTCGTCGTCGAGCAGCAACGGGGGCAGTGTGGCTCCTGCGCCGAGCCGATAGCCCGCGGTGCCCTGAAATCTGCCAAACGCCAAGCGTGAGGGCAGATCCGTGCCGCGAGATGCTCGGTCGGCTGGTCGGCGCAAGGTAGCCTCGGATGCCATGAGCGATGGCGAAAAGGTGCACGTCGACCTCATCGGCGCCCCACAGACCATGCTGGCGACGCTGTATGCCAAAGCGTTGGACGCGGACTTCCCGAAGCCGATCCTCGGCGACCAGTACGCGAAAGCGATTGTCGAGCGAATCGATTACGACTGGAAAAAGACGACCATTACCGCGCACACCGCTCCTGCGGTGACAACCCGCACCGCGCATTTCGACAACTGGGCCCGTCAGTTCCTCGCCAGCCATCCCGAGGCAGTCGTGCTGCATCTCGGCGCCGGGCTGGACAGCAGATTCTTTCGGCTGAATCCCGGTCCGGGAGTGGAGTGGTACGACGTCGACTACCCCGACGTCGCCACGCTGCGAGAACGGCTGTATCCGCGACGCGAGCACTACCACGTCGTTTCCGCATCGGTGACCGATCCTGGGTGGCTGGCGGGCATCCCGGATGACCGCCCGGCGTTGATCGTCGGCGAAGGCCTGACCATGTATCTCACCGACGCGGAGGGCATCGCGCTGCTGCGCCGTGTGGTCGAGCACTGCGCCACCGGTGAATTGCAGTTCGACGCGTTCAACTCGCTGGGCATCAAGTCGCAGTGGTCCAACGCCGTGGTGCGCCGGTCCGGATCCAGGCTGCACTGGGCGATCAACGGGCCCGACGACATCGTGGCGGCGGTGCCCGGCCTTCAGTTGGTGGACCGGGTGTCGCCATTCGATTCCGATACCTTCGCACAGGCACCTGGTGTCTATCGGGTGCTGGGCAAGGTGATGTCGCTGGTGCCTTCGCTGCGCTATATGGCGCAGTACCACCGGTACACGTTCTGACACCGGACTTCGATGATCGGTTCCGGCGGCGGTGCGCGTACCGAGTACGCGGCGTGGTGTGGTCGCGACGAGCGGCGTGAGGTCGGCTCGGCGCTGGGTATCGCTCCTCGCCGGAGCGGAACCACCAACCCGCTGCGGTGATGACGTCTGGGTGTCGGGGATCGGAATCGCCGATCAGGATTTCGACGAGCCGTTGGCTGCCGCGCTATTCCTCCCGCGCGGCACCGCCGAGTTGGTCGAGTTCGGCGCGGAGCTCGTCGATCTGCTTGTGTAGCGCCTGAATACACACCAAAGCAACGCCATTGGCGTCGGCAATGTGAATCCTCTTGTCGGTGTCACCGAGCCCGAAGCTGGCTCGCCAATCCTGTGCCATCGGACCGAGATGACGCACCTCAGGCGGCTCCCACTCATACCGCCATGTGCTGATCGGCAGTCGCACGACCTCGGCGAGAATGTCGTATCCATTCATCGCCCGCTTGTCGCCCGCTGTCTCCACCGGGGTGGACGGGATCTGCGGGGCCGACGTCCCGTGACGCCGGCCCCAAGGTAGACCGAACACGCTCAGCGGTCCCACACCACTGCTGCGACATCGCCCTTGATCGCACGGTCGCTTTCGAGAACGGCGCTGGCAACACCCGTCCCTAACGTCGCGAGCCCCGTACTGGCGGCGGCGACAATGGCGATCCGGGCCATCGCAGCCATGCTCGTTGTCATCGCGCTGATCTTCTTCATTGTCATATCCTTTCGACCCGGGCCGTCGGCCGCGGATTTTCGTCTCACCACAACACCTATCCGTCATAATGGATTCAGCGGTGAGGGGTGAATAAAATAACCCGACCTGGATCGATCCGGACATGGGGGATATGCCTACGGGTAGATGCACGCCTGGTAGGGAACGGCAGTTTGCTCACAGCGCATTGCGGGGTGGTGTCTGTACGTCTCAGGGGTCGGTGTGTGAAGGTGAGCTGCGCTATCGGTGGGAGTACCGGCCGATTGCCACATGGTCGCCAGCGTTCACGAATCCACCAACGGGCAGGAGCGGATGTGAACGAACACCGGATGTCCACGTCACTGCCCCCGAACGCTGACCATGGCGGTTCACTCGTACCAGCGCGGTACCGTCAGGAAGTGCTTCCGGATGGACTCGATGCCGAGCCCTTCCCGCCCGTTGATCCGCCACGAGTGCCACATTCCTCGATGTGATAGTTCGCCAGACATTTCGAATGGCGAGTGCCCGAGCGAGTGAACCAGCCAGGTTTTTCTATGCCTAGGCTGGAAAACGGACCGTTGCCCAGGCGGGCACCACCATTATTGCCTCGCTCGGACGATTGGCTCGGTACACGGATACAGCTTGATTTCCCCATCCCTTGACGAATCTCCCTTCCTGCAATTCCAAGCGCTCATCATCCACCGATCGGCATTGCGGGGCGCTCGAGAACACCTGCAGCGTGACACGATGAAGGGCACCCGGTTCAAAACTCCTGCCCGCCAGTCGGTCTCACGCCACGGGCCCACTTCGAGACAGCCCCAGGGTGTCTGAATACCGCGCGTGCATGGCGGCGGCCGTCGCCGCGAGCTGGTCGCGCAGTTCCGGCGGTTCGAGGACCTCGAGGAATTCGCCGAGCGGAAGGATGCCATGCGCGAGCACCTCGTAGGACTCCGAGGGCAGGACCACCTGCACCCACCCTTCGGCATCGGGGGGTCCGGCGGACGCCAGCGCCTCGGCGACTGCGGCCGGCTCGTTCATCAGTCGCAGTAGCGGCAGGTGCGTGGCGGCGATCCGGCATCGAGCGCGGACGCGCAGCATCGAGCGCGCGAAATCGTCTGCGGCATCCACCCAATGCGCCTGCAGGTCGAATTCCGCGGGGCGAACGAAGGTCTCGCCGGTCGGTTCGGCGGCGAGGATTCGGCCGACTCGGTACGAGCGGACCGCCGATCCGCCGCGTGCGACGAGATACCAGGTGCCCGCCTTCAGTACCAGACCGAGCGGGTCGAGGTGGCGTTCGACCACCTTGTCCTTGCGGCCGTAGCGCACGTGCAGCCTGCGGTCGTGCCAGAGCGCGTCGGCGACCGCGGCGAGCATCGGCGTCTGGTCCGGTCGGTGGAACCAGCCCGGCGCGTCGACGTGCACTCGCTCGGCGATGCGCGTCGCGCGACCGCGCAGTTCCGGTGGCAATGCGGCGAGCACCTTCAGTTGCGCGGTGGCCAATACGGTGCCGAGACCGAGATCGCCTGCGGCGCTGGGCAATCCGGCCAGCAACACGGCATCGGCCTCCTCCGTGGTGAGTCCGGTGAGCCGAGTCCGATAGCCATCCACCAGCTGGACGCCGCCCGCGCGACCCGGCTCGCTGTACACCGGCACGCCCGCGGCCGACAGCGCCTCGATGTCCCGGTAGATGGTGCGTACCGACACTTCGAGCAGTTCGGCCAGCTCGGCCGCGGTGCAGCGGCCCCGGGTCTGCAGCACCAGCAACAGTTGCACCAGTCGACTCGCACGCATGACCGCGAGACTAGCTGGAAAACCTGACAGGAGATGTCAGGAATTAACGGTACCGTCGTTCGACATGACCACTTGGAGCCGATTCACCGAGGAAGCGCCCCGCGTCGCCGAGATCTTCACCCGTAGGCATCGAGCCGTGGGCAATCTCTGCATGCTCGGGACGCTCCGTTCCGACGGATTTCCACGCATCAGTCCGGTCGAGCCGAGGATCTTCGAAGAGATGCTCGTGATCGTGGGCATGCCGGGGACCACCAAGTTCCGCGACCTGGCCCGGGATCCGCGATTCTGTCTGCACACCGCCACCGTCGACACCAAGGTGTCCGACGGCGACGCCAAACTCTTCGGCACCGTGGTCGACCTTCCGGCCCGAGATGTGCATGCCCGCTTCGCCCAGGACCTCTTCGACGACATCGGCCTCGACATCCGGCGCGAGGAGTTCGACCATTTCTACGTCGCCGACCTCACCGGCGCTTCGACGGTGGAGATCGTCGACGACCACCTCGACATCACCATCTGGAAGCCGGGCGAGGGCGAGCGAGTGGTACGCAAGCACTGAGGCGGGCGGGGTGGGGCGCCGGTCGGCCCGCCGCTGAGACACGCGCTGTCGGTGACCTCGCGATCAGTGCCGAGCGAGTACTCGGGAGATGCTGATCTGGGTAATGATCGACCATTCGGAGGCTTGCCCACGTCTGCCGGACCGGCCGATATTTTCGGCGCTCGGGCCGAAACGTCCAGGCCACGACCTTGCGGGTTGTTCGAGTTATGGGCGGTGCCCGCGCGGCTCCTGCATCATCGAAATTCCTCGGGAGACACGATGTTCGGGGCGACGCGTCATCAATGTCGGTGGGTTTTGATAGAACTCACCGAACGACACCGGCATAGCGCGAAGGGGCGACACTACGTGTCAGAAATCTTCCACATCGGGTACGTGTGTGGGTTGGAGGCCTTCGACTTCCAATACTGAGATCGACAAGTCGCGGGGCAGCTCACCGAGGCGCGAGAACTGCCCGCGCCCGAATCGGTGGCTTGGCGCATCACCTTGGGCGACGCGGACTCATGGGAGGACGTCTTCGCGCAGTTCCTCGACATCGTCGACGCGACGCAGGTGCGGGCGGTGATAGTGGGTGTCTGGAGTGAGGACTACGAGGTCGGCCCTGACGCGGTGATCGAGGCTCTGGTGGCGGCCCGGCACAGGTTGCCCGCGTTGCGCGGACTGTTCCTCGGCGACATCGAGCCGGAAGAGTGCGAGTTGTCCTGGATCACCCAGGGCCGGGTGACCGAAGTGCTGGAGGCATTTCCCGCGCTCGAGGAGTTCGGGGTGCGCGGCGGCCAGGACTTGACCTTTCCTGCTGTCCGGCACGATCGACTGCGCGAGTTGACGGTGCAGACCTGTGGCGTGTCGCCGGATGTCGTGCGCGGTATCGCGGCGAGTGACCTGCCCGCCCTCAGTGATCTCGACCTGTGACTGGGCCTGCACCGGGTCGTCGTATCGGTGCGCCCACCCGCCGTGCGTGAACCCGTCTCTGGTGTCCTCGTCCACACGGCCAGGGGCCTGCATGACACCGTCCAGGGTCAGATGCTCCACCGCGATGATCTTGCTCATGTCCGCTCCTTGTCGTAGCCGGTGGGGAACCGGCCTCATCACCTACACGAACGGACCATCGAAATATCGACAGCGGCCCCGAAAACTCTGCGGCGGGTGGTCGTCGCTACTGCCAGATCTGGGGTAAATGGCTGGTCAGAGCCCCGGAGGGGCAGGCGGTGCCGTTGTTTGGGTCACTGTGCGCCGGGTATGGCCTGCCCCGTGGACCCGGACGAACCCCGGACTGTGAATGAGATTGCATAGTCGTGCATAATCATCACATGGTTGATTCCTCGGATGTCCCGAGCCCGCCGGGACCCGCTATGCGGGTCGCGGTGGCTGGTGCGAGCGGGTACGCGGGTGGTGAGGTGCTGCGTCTGCTGCTGGGGCATCCGGCGTACCGATCCGGGCGTCTCGTCATCGGGACGCTGACCGCCGGATCGAACGCGGGCGCCGCACTGGGGGAGTTGCAGCCGCATCTGCTCCCGCTGGCCGACCGGGTGCTCGCGCCGACCACAGCCGGGGAACTGGCCGGACACGACGTGGTCTTCCTGGCCCTGCCGCACGGCCAGTCGGCCACCATCGCGCGGGAGTTGCCCGAGTCGACGGTGATCATCGACTGCGGCGCGGACTTCCGGCTCACCGACCCGAAAGCATGGGAGAAGTACTACGGCAGCCCGCATGCGGGTAGCTGGCCGTACGGCTTGCCCGAACTGCCCGGCGGCCGGGACAAGCTGCGCGGCGCGCACCGGATCGCGGTTCCCGGGTGCTACCCGACGGTGGCCAGCCTCGCACTGGCGCCCGCCGTGGCGGCGGGCATCGTGGAGCCCGCGGTGCACGTGGTCGCGGTGAGCGGCACGTCCGGTGCGGGTCGCAAGCTCGATGTGGGGCTGCTCGGGTCCGAGGTGATGGGTTCGGTGCGGGCCTATGGCATCGCGGGCGCGCACCGGCATACCCCGGAGATCGCGCAGAACCTGGCCGTGGCGGGCGGCATGGATATCGCCGTGTCGTTCACCCCGGTGCTCGCGCCGATGCCGCGCGGCATCTTGGCGACCTGTACCGCGCCTACCCGGGTCGACGCCGCGCAGGCACGCGCGGTCTACGAAAAGGCTTACGCCGATGAGCCCTTCGTGCACCTGCTGCCGGAAGGCCTGCTGCCGCAGACCGGTTCGGTGCTCGGCTCCAATGTCGTCACGCTGCAGGTGGCGGTGGACGCCGACGCGGACATGCTTGTCGTGATCGGCGCGATCGACAACTTGACCAAAGGCACCGCGGGCGCCGCGGTGCAATCGATGAATCTGGCCATCGGTTTCGACGAGACCGCAGGCCTTTCCACTGTAGGAGTGGCACCGTGACGACAACCGAGACCGCGAGCGGCAAGCTGGTGCGCAACCAGGGCGTCACGGCGCCGCTCGGCTTCCGCGCGGCGGGCATCGCCGCCGGTATCAAGAAAAGCGGCAAACTCGATCTGGCGCTGGTGTTCAACGAAGGCCCTGAGTACGCGGCCGCCGGAGTATTCACCAGAAACAAGGTGAAGGCCGCTCCGGTGCTGTGGTCGCAGCAGGTGCTGACCGGCAAGCGACTGCGCGCGGTGCTGCTGAACTCCGGCGGCGCCAACGCCTGCACCGGTCCGGCCGGATTCCAGGACACGCACCGGACCGCCGAGGAACTCGCCACCGCGCTGAGCAATTGGGGTACCGAGACCGGCGCGGGCGAGATCGCCGTCTGCTCGACCGGGCTGATCGGCGATCGGCTGCCGATGGACAAGCTGATCCCCGCGGTCACCGAGATCGTGCACGAGATGGGTGGCGGTCTCTCCGGCGGCTCAGATGCCGCGTACGCCATCATGACCACCGACACCGTGCCGAAGGAAGCGGCCTACCACCACGATGACAAATGGAATGTCGGCGGCATGGCCAAAGGTGCGGGCATGCTGGCACCGTCGCTGGCGACCATGCTGGTGGTGCTCACCACCGACGCCGCCGTCTCCGCCGAGCAACTCGACCAGGCGCTGCGTAATGCCACCGCGCGCACTTTCGACCGCCTCGACGTGGACGGATCCTGCTCTACCAATGACACCGTGCTGCTGCTGGCCAACGGTGCCAGCGAGGTCACCCCGAGCCAAGCGGAACTCGACGCCGCCGTGCTCGCGGTCTGCGACGACCTGGCCGCCCAGCTGATGGCGGACGCCGAGGGCGTCACCAAGCGGGTGCGGGTCACCGTCGCGGGTGCTGTCAGCGAGGACGAGGCGGTCATCGCCGCGCGCACTGTCGCGCGGGACAGCCTGGTCAAGACGGCACTGTTCGGCTCCGACCCGAACTGGGGGCGCGTACTCGCGGCTGTCGGTATGGCGCCGGTCACGCTCGACCCGAATCGGATCTCGGTATCGTTCAACGGAAACCCGGTGTGCGTCGACAGTGTCGGTGCGCCGGGTGCCCGGGAGGTCGATCTGTCCGGTGACGACATCGAGGTGCTGATCGACCTGAACGTCGGTACGGCAAGCGCGACCATTCGCACCACGGACCTCTCGCACGACTACGTCGAAGAGAACTCGGCCTACAGCTCATGACCAGCCAGGTGTGGCCCACGCTCTCAGCGCTGGACAAAGCACACGTCCTGGCCGGCGCGCTGCCGTGGTTGCAGAAGTTCCGGGACAAGATCGTCGTGGTGAAGTATGGCGGGAACGCCATGATCGACGCGGAACTCAAGCGGGCCTTCGCCGCCGACATGGCTTTTCTACGCACGGTCGGCGTGCACCCCGTGGTGGTGCACGGCGGCGGACCGCAGATCAGTGCGATGCTGAAAAAGCTGAACATGCACGGGGAATTTCGTGGCGGTTTCCGGGTGACCACACCCGAGGTGATGGACGTGGTGCGGATGGTCTTGTTCGGTCAGGTCGGCCGTGAGCTGGTCGGCCTGATCAACGCGCACGGCCCGTACGCGGTCGGCATTTCCGGTGAGGACGCCGGACTGTTCACCGCGACGCGCCGCACCGTCGACGTGGACGGCGAGCCGACCGATGTCGGCTTGGTCGGCGACGTCACCGATGTCAACCCGGACGCGGTGCTCGACTTGATCGGCGCCGGCCGCATCCCGGTGGTGTCCACCATCGCGCCGGACGTCGACGGTGTGGTGCACAACATCAATGCCGACACCGCCGCCGCGGCGCTCGCCGCCGGCATCGGCGCCGAGAAGCTGGTCGTGCTCACCGACGTCGAAGGCCTCTACACGAACTGGCCGGACCGCTCGTCGCTCACCTCGCGCATCGACACCGCCGAACTGGCCGAGTTGCTGCCCAGCCTGGATACGGGCATGGTGCCCAAGATGGAAGCCTGCCTGCGCGCCGTGCGAGCAGGGGTGCCGACCGCGCACGTGATCGATGGTCGGGTCCCGCACGCGGTGTTGCTGGAACTGTTCACCGGAGAAGGAATCGGCACGATGGTGACGCCCGCCCCGCTCGCCCCGAACGGGTCGGGCTCACTGGACGGAACGAGACAATGAGCACAGCTGAACTGCAGAAGCGGTGGTCCGCCGCGCTGATGAACAACTACGGCACCCCGAAGGTCGCGTTGGTACGCGGCGCGGGAGCGGTGGTCTACGACGCGGACGGCAAGCGCTATGTCGATTTCCTCGGCGGCATCGCGGTCAACAGTCTCGGCCACGCGCACCCGGCGATCCTGGAAGCGGTCACCCACCAGCTCGGTACGCTCGGGCATGTCTCGAATCTCTACGCCACCGAGCCGGTGGTCGAGCTGGCCGAGCGGCTGCTCGCGCACTTCGGTGACGGCGAGGGACGGGCGTTCTTCTGCAACTCGGGCACCGAGGCTGTCGAGGCGGCGTTCAAGATCGCGCGTCTGACCGGGCGGCACAAGATCATCGCGTGTGACGAGGCATTCCACGGCCGCACCATGGGGGCGCTGGCCCTCACCGGGCAACCGTCCAAGCGGGCGCCGTTCGAGCCGATGCCACCGGGTGTGGTGCATGTGCCCTACGGCGACGCGGCCGCATTGGAAGCCGTGGTCGACACGGACACCGCCGCGGTGTTCCTCGAGCCGATCATGGGTGAGAGCGGCGTGGTGGTTCCGCCGATCGACTATCTGGCGAAGGCCCGCGAGATCACCGCCCGCAACGGGGCGTTGCTGGTGCTCGATGAGGTGCAGACCGGCATCGGCCGAACCGGGAAGTTCTACGCGCACCAAGCCGTCGGCATCGTGCCGGACGTGATCACCCTGGCCAAGGGCCTCGGCGGCGGCCTGCCGATCGGCGCGGTGCTGGCCAACGGCCGTGCGGCCGAACTGCTTACGCCTGGTTTGCACGGCACCACCTTCGGCGGCAACCCGGTGTGCGCGGCGGCCGCACTCGCGGTGCTCCGCACGATCGACGACAACGATGTGCTCTCGCAGGTGGAGTCGGTCGGCAAGCGGCTGCGCGACGGCATCGAACTGCTGGAGCATCCACTGATCGACCAAGTGCGCGGCGCGGGACTACTGCTGGGCATCGTGCTCACCGACGACCTGTCGGCCCAGGTCGAGGCGCGGGCGCGGGCGGCCGGCTACCTGGTGAACCCCGCCAAGCCCGACGTCATCCGGCTCGCTCCGCCACTGGTGCTCACCGAAACCCAAGCCGACAACTTCGTCGCGGATCTGCCGGAAATCTTGGACGGCGCGCTCGCGGATGCGAAAGGAACTGCACCGCAATGACTTCTGATAACCTCAGACATTTCCTTCGCGATGACGACCTCAGCCCGGTCGAGCAGGCCGATATCCTCGCGCTCGCGGCCGAACTCAAGAAGGCGCCGCTGTCGCGGCGTCCGCTGGCCGGCCCGCGCGGCGTCGGCGTGATCTTCGAGAAGAACTCCACTCGCACCAGGTTCTCCTTCGAGATGGGCATCGTCCAACTCGGTGGGCACGCGGTGGTTGTCGACGGCCGCGACACCCAGTTGGGCCGGGAGGAGACGCTCGGCGACACCGGACGGGTGCTCTCGCGTTACGTCGACGCGATCGTCTGGCGCACCTTCGAGCAGAGCAGGCTGGACGAAATGGCGGCCTCCGCAACGGTTCCGGTGGTCAACGCGCTGTCCAACGAGTTCCATCCGTGCCAGGTGCTCGCTGATCTACAGACGCTCGCCGAGCGCAAGGGCGAGTTGTCCGGCCGCAATCTGACCTACTTCGGCGACGGCGCGAACAACATGGCGCACTCGCTGCTGCTCGGCGGCGTCACCGCGGGTCTGAATGTGACCATCGCCGCGCCCAGCGGCTTCGAGCCGCTGCCCTGGATCGTGGAGGCGGCGCGTAAGCGGGCCGCCGAGACCGGCGCCACCATCACACTCACCGATGACCCGATCGCCGCCGCCGAAGGCGCCGACGCGTTGGTGACCGACACCTGGACCTCGATGGGGCAGGAGGGCGACGGTCTGGACCGGGTCGGGCCGTTCCGTCCGTTCCAGCTCAATGCCGATCTGCTGGCGCGCGCGCAGGCGGATGCCGTTGTGCTGCATTGTCTCCCCGCGCACCGCGGCGAGGAGATCACCGACGAGGTGCTGGACGGTTCGCACAGTCTGGTGTGGGACGAGGCGGAGAATCGGCTGCACGCGCAGAAGGCGCTACTGGTCTGGCTGTTGGAACGACGATACGGGGGCACGGTGTGACGGGAAGTGGCGAGCGAGCCGATTCGGGACGGGGCGAAGGGCGCGAGCGTCTGCCAGTGCGCGGCACGTGGCCGCGCATGACGCGACGGCGCTCCGGCGAGGCGCAGTCGTGACGGTCTCGCAGTCGGAGTCGGGCAAGGGCAGTGCCGTGATAGCGCAGACCAGGGCCGGAAGGCAGTCGCGCATCGTCGACCTGCTGTCGGCACACGTGGTGCGCAGCCAGACCGAGCTGGCCACGCTGCTCGCCGCGGAGGGGATCGAGACCACCCAGGCGACGTTGTCACGGGATCTGGACGAGCTGGGCGCGGTGAAACTGCGTGCCGCCGACGGCGGCGCGGGCGTCTACGTCGTTCCCGAGGACGGCAGCCCGGTCCGTGGCGTGACCGGAGGCACCAACCGGCTGTCGAAGCTGCTGGGTGATTTTTTGGTCTCTACCGATTCCAGCGGAAACATCGCTGTCCTGCGCACCCCGCCGGGCGCCGCCCACTTCCTGGCCAGCGCCCTGGACCGCGCCGCACTGCCGGAGATCGTCGGCACCATCGCGGGTGACGACACCATCGCCGTGATCGCGAGGGAGCCGCTGACCGGGGCCGAACTAGCCGCGAAGATCGAACAACTGGCCTGAGTCGTCGGCCCCGCTGCGGTACGCGGGATCAAGGGTTCGCTGGTTGAAGGGGCACAAGAGCACCGAGATCGCCAGTGTCACGGTCTCGGACAAGCGAATGGCAGCGCTGTACACGGCAGGCCTGGCGCGGAAAGTCGGTCAATCGGATCGTCATCGTGGACGAGCGGGACCCGTCGAGCCGCTTCGTCCACATCCGGCTGTTCGACACATGATCCACGGTCGCAGCCGGGATTGGGGATCGGGTAGCTCACCAAATCTGCCGAATGGCACATGATCCGGGTATGTCAGCAGCCGACGGCGTCACATCAGGTGTAGTGCACCGGCAGCGTTCCCGGTGGATCATCCACTGCCTCCGTCTCGCCCATCGACGACTGTGGCTGCGCGAATGTCGTCGGCAGATCGACCGCCACTACCGACGGAGAGCGCGAAGGCTGGTCCCTGTGCGAGGGTATATGCGCGGCTGTTGTCCCAGCGTGGCGGTGACATCAGCCCAAGTGTGCATGGGCTTGCATCATCATGCATAATCATTTGCAGAACGGTGCGGGCCGCTTGCCGGGCGGCCGATCCGTACTACGCAGACGAGCACCGAAACCGAGGAGCACATAGACATGTCCGAGCGCGTCGTACTCGCCTACTCCGGTGGGCTGGACACCTCCGTCGCGATCAGTTGGATCGGCAAGGAGACGGGCGCCGAGGTGGTCGCCGTGGCCATCGACCTCGGCCAGGGCGGCGAGGACATGAACGTGGTGCGCCAGCGCGCGCTGGACTGCGGCGCCGTCGAGGCGATCGTGGTCGACGCTCGTGACGAGTTCGCCGACGAGTACTGTCTGCCCACCATCCAGGCCAACGCCCTGTACCAGGGCCAGTACCCGCTGGTGTCAGCGATCAGCCGTCCGCTGATCGTCAAGCATCTGGTCGAGGCCGCCAAGTTCCACGGGGCCGGTACCGTGGCGCACGGCTGCACCGGCAAAGGCAACGACCAGGTCCGCTTCGAGGTCGGCATCGGCGCTCTCGCGCCCGACCTGACCGTGATCGCTCCGGTCCGCGACTACGCGTGGACCAGGGAGAAGGCCATCGCGTTCGCCGAAGAGAACACGCTGCCGATCAACGTGACCAAGAAGTCGCCGTTCTCCATCGACCAGAACGTTTGGGGCCGCGCCGTCGAGACCGGCTTCCTCGAGGACCTGTGGAACGCTCCGACCAAGGACGTCTACGACTACACCTCTGATCCGACCGTCAACTTCGAGGCGCCCGACGAGCTCATCGTCACCTTCGACAAGGGTGTCCCGGTGGCCATCGACGGCCGCCAGGTCAGCGTGCTCGAGGCCATCGTCGAGTTGAACCACCGCGCCGGCCGCCAGGGCGTCGGCCGCCTCGACATGGTCGAGGACCGGCTGGTCGGCATCAAGAGCCGCGAGATCTATGAGGCGCCCGGCGCCATCGCGCTGATCACCGCGCACCAGGCGCTGGAGAATGTCACCCTCGAGCGCGAACTGGGCCGCTACAAGCGGCAGCTCGAGCAGCGCTGGGGTGAACTGGCCTACGACGGCCTGTGGTTCTCCCCGCTCAAGCGCGCCCTGGACGCCTTCATCGGCGACACCCAGCAGCACGTGTCCGGCGACATCCGAATGGTTCTGCACGGCGGTTCCGCCGTGGTCAACGGCCGCCGCTCCGAGCAGTCGCTCTACGACTTCAACCTGGCCACCTACGACGAGGGCGACACCTTCGACCAGTCGCTCGCCAAGGGCTTCGTGCAGATCCACGGCCTGTCGTCCAAGGTCGCCGCGCGTCGCGACCTGAACCAGAAGTAGTCGCCGAGCCGGCCGGTACCGGGCCGATCGCGCTCCCGGCGCGAGCGGCTCGCCGGCCGGATACCCGCTCGCGTCACCGTCATGGTCCGCCACGGTCGTAGTCTCGGAACAGGTCGGCCAGAAGGGAGAGCGATATGCGGACCGATGACGACAGTTGGGACATCGTGACCGGTGTCGGCGCGACCGCGCTCGGCGTGGCAGCTATGCGCGCCGCCGAGAGTAGACGCCCGGACGCCCTGTTCCACGATCCGTACGCCGAACAGTTGGTGTCGGCGGTCGGCCTGCCCGGCTGGCAGAAACTGGTCAGCGGTGACGTCAGCAGTCTCGACGCCGAGATCGCGCGAGTCTACGGTCCGCTCGGCGGCTTTCTGGTCGCCAGGACCTGCTATTTCGACGACTATTTCGACGCGGCATCCGCCGCGGAAGTGCGGCAGATCGTCATTCTGGCGGCGGGACTGGACGCGCGGGCCTACCGGCTGGACTGGCCGGACGGCGCGACGCTGTTCGAGCTGGATCAACCGAAGGTGCTCGATTTCAAGGCGTCCGCACTCGCGCGGGTCCGTCCGGCGGTGGACCGGCGCGAGGTGGCGGTAGATCTGCGACAAGACTGGCCGACCGCGTTGCGGGAGAAAGGCTTCGACCCGCAGGCTCCGACGGCATGGCTGGCCGAAGGCCTACTGCGCTACCTCCCGTCGGACGCACAGGACCGGTTGTTCGAGAATGTCGTCGCGCTGAGCGCATCGGGCAGTCGATTCGCGGCCAACCACACGGGCGACACACCCAACGCGGATCGGTTGCGCGCGGGTCGTTCTCGCATGATGGCCACGTTGGGGATCGATGTCGATCTGACCGACCTGTGGTATCCGGCCGAGGGCCGCAGCGATCCGGTCGACTGGTTCGCCGCGCAGGGCTGGACCACCGAACGCACCGGCCCGATTTCCGTCCTCGCCGACCGCGGCCGCGCGATGCCCGAGGACATCACCGACGAAATGAAGAGCCAGACACTGATGACCGCGATTCGAGGAGACAGCACACGATGACGCAGAGCGGCAGCACGAACCAGGGTGCGCTCTGGGGCGGGCGATTCGCCTCCGGACCTGCCGATGCCATGGCCGCGCTGAGCAAGTCGACCCATTTCGATTGGGTGCTCGCCCCCTACGACATCCGCGCGTCGAAGGCGCACGCACGGGTGTTGCACAAGGCGGGTCTGCTGTCCGACAGCGATCTGGCGGGGATGCTCGCGGGGTTGGAGCGGCTGTCGGCCGACGTGGAATCCGGCGCGTTCGGACCAGCCGACTCCGATGAGGATGTGCACGGCGCGCTGGAGCGTGGCCTGATCGAGCGGGTGGGTGCCGAACTCGGTGGCCGGCTGCGGGCCGGCCGCTCACGCAACGACCAGGTGGCCACCTTGTTCCGCATGTGGTTGCGCGACGGTGCGCGACGGGTCGCGACAGGCGTGCTCGCGGTGGTCGACGCGCTGGTCGCGCAGGCCGGCGCGCATCCGGACGCGGTGATGCCGGGCAAGACCCATCTCCAGGCGGCTCAGCCGGTGCTGTTGGCGCACCATCTGCTCGCACACGCTCATCCCTTGCTGCGCGACCTCGACCGGTTGCGCGACTTCGACAAGCGAGCGGCGATCTCGCCCTACGGTTCCGGCGCGCTCGCGGGCTCATCGCTCGGACTCGACCCGGAGGCGATCGCCGCGGAACTGGATTTCGACGCGGCCGCCGCCAACTCGATCGACGCCACCTCCGCGCGGGACTTCGCCGCCGAGGCCGCGTTCGTGCTGGCCATGATCGGTGTGGACCTGAGCCGGATGGCCGAAGAGGTGATCATCTGGAGCACACCGGAGTTCGGTTACCTCACGCTCGCCGACGCGTGGTCCACCGGCTCCTCGATCATGCCGCAGAAGAAGAACCCGGACGTCTCCGAGCTCACCCGAGGCAAGGCGGGCCGGTTGATCGGGAACCTCACCGGCCTGCTGGCAACCCTCAAGGCGCAGCCACTGGCCTACAACCGTGACCTCCAGGAGGACAAGGAGCCGCTGTTCGACTCGGTCGCACAGCTCGAGCTGCTGCTCCCGGCTATCGCGGGTCTGGTCTCGACGCTGACCTTCCATACCGACCGGATGGCCGAACTCGCCCCCGCCGGTTTCACGCTGGCCACCGATATCGCCGAGTGGCTTGTCCGCCAGGGCATTCCGTTCCGTGTCGCGCACGAGGCGGCGGGCGCGTGCGTGCGCGCTGCCGAATCGCGCGGCGTCGGCCTCGATGAACTCACCGACGAGGAGTTCGCCGCCATCGACCCGGTGTTGACCGGAAAGGTACGTGAGGTGCTCACCGTGCAAGGCTCGATCGCCTCCCGCAACGCCCGTGGTGGAACCGCGGGCGTGCAGGTCGCGGCGCAGCTCGCGCAGATACGCACGGCGGCGGATAAGGCCCGCGCCTGGCTGGGCTGACCAGCGGGTGGTGCGCGGACCCGGTGCGTGCGGTGTCTACCAGCGGATCGTGATGTCGGCTCCGCTGAACAGCAGATCGCTTCGTCGCGCCGCCGTGTGGCCCGCGGGCGGTAGGAGTTCGGCGTCGGGCGCCAGTTCGTATAGCTGACGAAGGAACACTTCGACGGCGAGCGTGGCCATGCTCTTGCCGGGGCAGATGTGCCTGCCGAACCCGAAGGTCAACGGCAGCTTGCCGGACCCGTGCAGGTCCAGGCAGTCCGGAAAGACCGCCGGGTCGCGGTTCGCTGCGCCGAACATGACCAGGAGCGGTCCGGCGGGAAGCGGCGTGCCGCTGCGCAGGACGACCGAGGTGTCGGCCTGGCGTTTCCACGCCACGAGTCCCGGGTCGAGTTGGAGCAGTTTCGCGGCGACTCGCCCGCAGCCGTCCGGCTCGGCGAGCAGTTTCCACCATTTCCGCTCCGGATCGGCGAGCAACCGCTGCACGCCTTGTTGGAGGGTGCCGCTCACGGTGTGCACCCCGGCGGCAAGCGAATTCGCCATGGCCGACACGGCAATTCGATGGGAGATCCCCGCGTCGCGCAACCTGCGTGCGAAGCCGGTCGCCTCGTCGCCGCGACCAGTCCTGGTCGCTCGGCTGCTCACGGTGAACAACCAGCCGAGCGCGCGGACCGCATCGGCCAGTTCGCGACCCCGCATGACCCGACCGAGCAGCCCCGATTGCGCGCCGCTCCAGACCGCCACCTGCGGCCAGTCCGCCGGAGGCAAGCCGACGGCCGCGCCGACCGTCTGCGCGGCGTACGCGATCGATACCGCGGTGACGTCGAGGTAGGCGCCCGCGTGGGGCCGGTGCAACGAATCGCGCACCGCATGGAAGTGCTCAGCCATGGCCGCGGCACGGTCCGGCCGCTCGCCAGGGGCGATGGTGAAGTGGCCCGTCGGACCGGCCATGGTGCTCCATACCCGCTTGTGCAACTCGTCGTCGGTGAGGTTGGCGGTCGCCTCGGCGGGCGGCGGAACCAGGTGCCGGACGACATGCGGGAGGGCACGCGGCGTTGCCGCGATCCGCCCGAAACCCACCAGTGGATCTAGCGAATTCGCGGTGGACAATCCGGGTGTCGTCGCATCGAGCACCTCGCGCACGTCCGCGTATTTCCAGATCATGCGCAGTCCGGATGGATGCGAATAGGTCGGCTCCGGCCACTCGTGCAGTCGCCGATACCGTTCGTCGCGTTCGGTGAACGACATTTCGTTACAGGTCATTTCGCCGAAGGGGAACTCCGCCACCGCCACGTCCAGCTTGCCGATCATCGGCCGATCGTATTGCCCGTAATAGTCGCGATGGGACCGGTCTTCTCCGCGCCGGGAAGCCGCGCGCCGGCTGTTTCAGGTCGGACCGCTCGCCCGATGCCGCTCTTGCTGGCTACGCTGCGGCGATGACCTTGCTGCTGCTCGTCTTCGCCATTGCCTCCGAGGTGACCGCGACCGTTTCGCTGAAGTATTCCGACGGGTTCAGCAAGGTAGCGCCGTCGATCGCGGTGGTGATCGGTTACGGCGCGGCGTTCTTCTTCCTGTCCCGGGTATTGATGCGCGGTATGCCGATCGGGGTGGCCTACGGAATCTGGTCGGCGGTCGGTGTCGCTGCCATCGCACTGATCGGCGTGCTGTTCCTGAACGAACGGCTGACCCTGGTGCAGGTCGGCGGCATCGGGTTGGTGATCCTCGGTGTGCTCGCGCTGGAACTCGGCGGAGTGCACAGACCTTCGTGATCAGCGTCGAATACCGTGCGAGTCGGCCTGTCATGCCTTTAGTTCGTTATTTTCTACGCACGTAAGAATGGTCGCATCGGTCGGCTCCGTTGCGTCATTTGCATTTTCCCGAATATCTTCCACTGTATGAGCGGCGAACGTAATATCGGGCGATGGATTGGACGTTCGCTCAGCAGAGACCACGCGGACGTGTCCGATGACCTCCGAAGACTCCGCGCAACGAATCGACGCGGCCCGCCAATCATCGGTCGTGTTGGAAGCGGTTGGACTGGTGAAGCGGTATGGCGGCGTGGCGGCGTTGCGGGGCGCTAATTTTCAGGTGAACGCCGGTGAAGTCGTCGCATTGATCGGCGACAACGGCGCCGGAAAATCGACCCTGGTGAAATGTCTTTCCGGGGCCGAGCAACCCGACTCCGGAACGATCGTGCTCGACGGAGTTCCGGTCGCGCTGAATTCTCCGACGACGGCACGAAAGCTCGGTGTGGAGACCGTGTATCAGGATCTCGCCGTCGCCCCCGATCTCGACCCCGCCGCAAATCTATTCCTCGGTCGGGAAGTGCTCCGCAAGGGCCTCGCGGGCAAACTGGGGATGCTGGACAAGGCCGCGATGCGAACGCAGGCGATCGACCACTTCCGGCGGCTCGGGGTAACTCTGCAAAGTGCCGACGTGCCGATCGGCGCGCTGTCGGGTGGCCAGCGCCAGAGTGTTGCTGTGGCCAGGGCGGTGCTGTGGGCGAGCAAGGTCGTCTTCCTGGACGAGCCGACCGCGGCGCTGGGCGTCGTGCAGCGCGAGCGTGTTCTCGACGTCATCCGCCGGGTCCGTGACCAAGGCGTCGCCGTGGTCTTGATCAGCCACAACATGCCGGAGGTCCGCGCTGTCGCCGATCGCATCGAGGTGCTGCGGCTCGGCAGGCGGGTAGCCAGGTTCACCGCCGCCGACGCCACATTGGAAAACCTCGTCGGTGCCATGACCGGCGCGCTGTCGCAGGAGGACACCCCATGAGCGATGTCGAGGTCGGCGCCGCCGGCGAACCGATCGAGCGCACCGTACTGCAACGGCTGCTCGGCGCGAGCACCGTGTGGATCGGCATCGTGCTGGTGGTGTTGTGCGTGGTGTTCAGCGTTGTTCGGCCCGACGCGTTCCCCACCCGATTCACCCTGCAGACGCTGCTGATCGAGACGTCGGTGCTGCTGGTGCTCTCGGTCGGAATGACCTTCGTGATCATCACCGCGGGCATCGACCTCTCGGTCGGCATGGTGCTGATCTTCGCGGGTGTGCTCGGCGCGAAGTCCATGGAGTGGCTCAGTCCGAACGCGGACGCCACGGGTGCGGGCTGGGGCGTCATCGCCGTCGGACTGCTTCTGTCGCTCGCTGGCGGCGCGAGCTGGGGCCTGGTCAACGGTCTGCTCGTGGCCAAGGCCGGGATTCCCCCGCTGATCGTCACGCTGGGTTCCTTCGGTGCGGCACTCGGCGCGGCCCAGCTGATCACCGGCGGCGTGGATACCCGCACGGTGCCCGAAAAGTTGCGTGACTCATTGGGGTTCGGTACCTCGCTGGGCGGAGTGCCGAACCTGGTGTTGGTGGCCACGGCCGTGACGGTGCTGGCCGCCTGGGTGCTGCACACGACCCGTTTCGGCCGCCACACCTATGCGATCGGCTCCAACCGGGAGGCTGCCCACCGCTCCGGCATCTCGGTGACCAGGCATCTGGTGCTGGTGTATCTGCTCACCGGGCTGTTGGCCGGATTGGCCGGGTTCATGAACCTGGCCTACTTCGGCACCACCACCATCGGCGGGCACGGCACCGACAATCTGGACGCGATCGCGGGCGTGGTGATCGGCGGGACCAGCCTTTTCGGCGGCGCCGGCTCGATCGTGGGCACGGTGATCGGCGTGTTCATTCCCTCGGTGCTGAAGAAGGGGTTCGTCATCGCGCAGGTTCCGGTGTTCTGGCAGCCGATCGCGGTGAGTGTGGTCTTGGTCGCCGCGGTCTGGTTCGACCAGGTCCGCCGGAGGGCGCGAGACCGGAAGTAGGGATTTTGCCGTACCAGCGCACAGTAAGTGGAGGTTGCCGGATGAGGGTGGCGAATCGGACCGCAGTGAAGCGGACCGTCATAGTGATCGGAGCGATGGTCGCGGTCGGCGCGCTCGTGACGAGTTGCGGTGGAAAAGTGAGTAATTCGGGCGGCACGGACAGCAAGCAGTTGGTGCTGATCCCGGGCGTGGCCGACGAGCCGTTCTACATCTCGATGCAGTGCGGCGCGCGCGACGAGGCAGCGAAACTGGGCTACCGGCTCGACACCCAGGCGCCCACGAAATTCGACGCGGGCGCGCAAACCCCGGTGCTCACCGGAGTGGTGGCCAACCGGCCGGCCGGCATCTTGATCGCTCCGACGCACGCCACGGCCATGGCCGGTCCGCTCGAGCAGGCCAAGGACGCCGGGATCAAGATCGTCGAGGTGGACACCGCGTTGCAGAACACGTCCGTCGCGCTGTCGTCGATCTCGTCGGACAACAAGAAGGGCGGTGCGCTCGCGGCCGCGACACTGGCGAAGCTGGTGGGGGAGAAGGGGTCGGTGCTGGTGATCAACACCAAAGCCGGTACCTCGACCACCGATGAGCGGGCCGAAGGTTTCCAGGACGCGATCAAGAGCTACTCGGGCATTACCGCGCTGGGTGTGCAATACAACAACAACGAGGCGGCGCAGGCGGCGTCGATCATCACCGCGACGTTGGCCGCACACCCGGACCTCGCAGGCGTGTTCGCCACCAACCTGAGTTCGGCCGAGGGCGCGGCCACCGGGCTGCGCAACGCCAACAAGCTCGGGCAGGTGAAGCTCGTCGGTTTCGACGCGAGCCCCAAACAGGTCGAAGATCTGAAAGCGGGCACTGTGCAGGCCCTTATCGCCCAGGATCCGGCCGGGATCGGCGCCACCGGCGTCGACCAGGTGGTCGCTGCGCTGGAGGGTAAACCGGTCACCAGGAATATCCAGACGGCGATGATCGCGATCACTCAGACGGACATGAACGCCAACGCGAAGTACTTCTACAAACGCACGTGTTGACCGGTTGATGAGGATGTGCCGCCCGGAAATATCGGTCGGCACGGTCCGTTCGTTCGGCGCGAGGCGAAACTATCGAGAACGGTGTCGTGACGCGCACTACGATCACCACCGCGGCCACACCGCACTCGGCGAACACCCGTCGGCCGGTCGCGTTCCCGACCGCGCGGGTCAGTACAGCTGGTCCGCCACGCGCACAGCGTATCCCGCGTTGGTCAGCGCGGTGAGCATGTCATCGCGATGGTCGGGCCCGCGGGTCTCCAGTGTCAGCGACACCTCGACCTCGTCCACAGCCAGCCAGGTGCCGGTGCGCGAGTGCGCCACGTCCACCACACTGGCCCCGGTCTTGCCGACCACCGACAGCAGGGCCACCAGCTCGCCCGGCCGGTCCGAAATGGTCACCCGCACGGCCAGATAGCGCCCAGCCGCGCTCAGGCCGTGGCCGATCAGCCTGGTCAGCAGCAGCGGATCGATATTGCCACCGGACAGGATCGCGCACACCGGACCCCGCAAGTCGAGTTCCTCCGATGCGCGACTCATCAGCGCGGCGACTGCTGCCGCCCCGGCGGGTTCGACGATCAGTTTGGCCCGTTCCGAACACAGCAGCAGCGCTGTCGACAGTGCCTCCTCGTCCACCGTCAGCACAGTGGGAACATGGTCGACGACATGGGCGAACGGTACGGCGCCCGGACGGCCGACCGCGATGCCGTCGGCCATCGTCGACATCCGTCCGATCCGCACCGGCTTGCCCGCCGCCAGCGAGTCCGGCCATGCGGCGGCCTCCGCCGCCTGCACCCCGATCACCCGCACGTCCGGCGCCAAATGGTGAAGCGCGACCGCGACTCCGGCCAGCAGACCGCCACCACCGGTCGGCACGATCACCGTGCCGACCTCCGGCAGTTGTTCCAGGATCTCCACACCTACTGTCGCCTGCCCGGCCACGATGTCGGCATGGTCGAACGGGTGGATCAGTGTCGCACCAGTCCGATCGGCGAATTCCAGTGCGGCGTCCAGCGACTCGTCGACGGTCTCGCCGACCTGGCGTACCTGCGCGCCGTACGCCTTGGTCGCCACCAGCTTCGGCAGCGAGGCGCCCACCGGCATGAACACCGTCGACGCGATGCCGAGCGAGCTGGCCGACCACGCGACCCCTTGCGCGTGGTTGCCCGCGCTCGCCGCGACGACTCCGCGCGACCGCACCTCGTCCGGCAGGTTCGCGATTCGGTTGTAGGCGCCGCGTGGCTTGAACGACCCGGTCCGCTGTAGATTCTCACATTTCAGCCACACTTCGGCGCCCGCGCGATCGGACAACACCCGCGACGCCACCATCGGCGTCCGCCGAATCACCGGCGCCAGCAACCGGGTGGCTGCCTGCACCTGCTGCACTCCGACCAGCTCCATGACGCTTATGGTGCCACCGCCGCCGCGCAATCGCGCGACGACGGTATCGGCGTGCCGGGTTGGTGTCAGGCCGCTCTGGCGAGGTTGTGCGCCAGTGCGCCGAGCCGGGCCAGGCGGGCGTCGCCGAGTGGGGTGAGTCTGCCACCGAGACGGTTGGTGACGAAGCCGAGCGACATCCCGGTCGCGGGATCGGCGAAACCGCCCGAACCGCCGAGACCGAAGTGCCCGAACGCCGACACCGGGTCCGACTTGGACGGCTTCATGGGCACGCCGTGGTAACCGAGTGCCCAGGGAATCCGGAAGGCCAGGACGTAGTCGGGGGTGAACACTTGGCGCTGGGCCATCCGCTCGATGGTGTCCGGGCGCAGTACCTGATAGCCGTCGAGTTGTCCGCCGTTGGCCAGCGCGCCGTAGACGCGGGCCAGCGCGCGGGCGGAGAAGACGCCGTTGAGGCCGGGCATCACCGAGTCGTGCAGGCGCGGATCGGAAATGAACTCGGCGAACCCCACGGGGGTGAGGTCAACGGCGGCCGCGAAGCGGGTGCGCCCCAGCAACCGGGAACCACGCTCCCAGTCCATCCCCGCGACCGTCAGGCGCGGGAAGTTGGTGGCGATGCGCCCGCGTTCGGATCTCGGTACGCGAAACCAGAGTTCTTCGGCCGCAAGCGGCTCCGCGATCTCGCTGCGCAACACGTCGGTGAACTCCGCTCCGGTCACCCGCCGCACCAACTCCGCGGCAAGATGCCCGAAGGTGACGCCGTGATAGCCGCTGGTGACCAGGTGCCGTGGGTCGGGAGCCGCGGCGGCGAGTGCCGCGGTCACCGCCGCGTCGTCGAAGAATTGCTCGATCGGCCCCGGCAGCAGCCCGCGCAGACGATGCAACCCGGCCCGATGGGTGAGCATCTCGCGCACAGTGATGCGTTCTTTGCCCGCTGCGGCGAACTCGGGCCAGTAGGTCGCGACCGGTTCGTCATAGTCGATCAACGCGCGCTCCGCCAGTCGGTGCACCAGCGTGCTCGCGACGCCCTTACCAGTGGAGAAGGCCATGGCGACGGTCTCGCGCGCCCATCGCACCTCGGGGTGGGCGAATCCGGCCCAGACATCCACCATCGGCTCGCCGTGCAGGTAGACCGCCAGTGCGCCGCCGCCGTCGGACGGCCGCCGGAACAGCCGGTCGAACTCGGTGACCAGGCGCGCGAAGCGGCGATCAACGAACTGTGCTGCCGAAACTGTCATCGAAAACTCTCTGTCGTCACGGTCCTTTCAGCATCGCATGCCCGCGAACACGTCCGATCCGGACGCGCGCAAGGTCATCATCGAAGGGTGCTGGAACGCGGTGGACGCGTGGCGGGTCGGATGTCATCGTCGTCGGATGCGCGGGCTGACGGACCTATGCCACCCCGTGGGCGCCGAGCTGGGGGTGTCGATGGTCGACGGAGTGGCGGGCCGCGACCCGTACCGTGCAGTCGCTGATCACCCTCGGCTTGCGGAAGTCGTGAGTGGGGAGTTCGGGCCGCCGCCACTCGAGCCGTGTACCGGCGTGTTGCGGTCGCTCGGTTCCTGAGCGGATCAGGCGGCGGCCGCGGCGGAGGCGAGCTTGCGCAACTCGGTGTCCGGGTCGGCGACATCGACAACCAGCCGGGTGACCTCGGCGCCCACCAGGTCGATCTGGATGGCGCGACCGTCGAAGCGGGTGTCCCAGAATTCCTTCCGGCCCTTGCCGCGAAACGTGCCTGCCGCGATGACCCCGGGGAAGAACGTGCCGGGTGCCCGCACCCACGGCGGACGCCGATCCACCCCGGCCCGGCCGATCGCACTGATGTCGGACAGATCGAAGTTCAGCTGATCACGGAGCGCGAGCAGTTGATGCGCACCGCGAACGTGCATTGTCACCGTTGTCCCGGTGACCTCGAACTCGACCATCGCGCACCTCACCTCATCGAGAACCCGTACTCCGTCCAGGATCCAGAACGGTCCTGGCGAAAGCCTGTGCCATTCATATGAGTTTTCTCAGGTTTGGAACATAATGATACGTAGATATGCGCATTTATCTATGAAATGTGACCTTGTCACTCCTGGGCGTTCGGCCCTGACTGTCGGGCATGCAACGGGCGACGGCGGACACATAATGGAGATGTGGTGTGGCAAGCTCGTCTGAGCACGTCGGTTGTGTGATGCGGGTCACGTTCTAGGGTAGGGCCAGGAGCGATCGTGAAGATCAGTGCGACGGATGTGGTGGGCTCGGTGCAGCGGTTGATGGCAACCGCGCAGAACGGCCTGGAGGTCATCCGCTTCGGCGGTCTGACCCATGGCGTCGAGGCGTCGCCGTTCGAAGTGGTGGAGCGCAGACGGATGTACCGGCTGCGCCATTACTTCCCCGACGACACGACCCCCGGCCGTCCCGTCGCCCTGCTCGTCCCTCCGCTCATGGTCAGCGCCGACATCTGGGACGTGAACGTCGACGACGGCGCCGTCGGTATCTTGTCCCGGGGTGGAATCGACTGCTGGGTAGTCGATTTCGGTTCGCCTGCGAGCGAGGAAGGCGGCTGGGAACGCGATCTCGCCGACCACGTGCTCGCGATCAGCAGCGCTATCGACACCGTCACCGCGGCGACCGGAAACGGCGTGCACCTGATGGGGTACTCACAGGGCGGCATGTTCGCCTACCAGACCACCGCCTACCGATACGGCAAGGGCGTGGACAGCATCGTGACCTTCGGCGCCCCGGTCGACATCGTCGCGGGCATGCCGTTCGGATTGCCGTATGGGATGGTGTCGGATGTCGCCACCTTCTTGGCCGACCACGTGGTCACCCGGCTGCCGATCACCGATTCCATGGTGCGGATCGGCTTCCAATTGCTCGACCCGGTGAAGACGGCCAAGTCGAGGATCGATTTCCTGCGCCAGCTGCACGACCGCGAGGCATTGCTGCCGAGGGAGCGTCAGCGCCGCTTCCTCAACAGTGACGGTTGGGTCGGTTATGCGGGTCCGGCCGCGGCGGATTTGCTCAAACAGTTCGTCGCGCACAACCGGCTGATGCTCGGCGGTTTCGTGATCCGGGACCAGCCGATCTCGCTGGCCGAGGTGAAATGCCCGATCCTGGCGTTCATCGGCGAGGTCGACGACATCGGCCAGCCCGCCGCGGTCCGCGGCGTCGTTCGGGCCGCGCCGAACGCCGAGGTCTATGAGGCGACCCTGGTCGCCGGACACTTCGGCCTGGTCGCGGGTAGTACGGCGACCAAACACACCTGGCCATTGGTGCGGCAGTGGATCGACTGGATGAGCGACCGTGCTGCGTTGCCGTCGGAGATCGTCCCGATGGCCGAGCATGTGCCGAACAACCGTCCGCGCTCGGCGGCTACCCGCATCGTGCACACCGCGGCGACTCTGGCCGAGGCCGGTGCCGGAGTGGGGAAGGCCCTGGAAGGTATCGCGGGCAATACCGTGCGCGGCTCGATCGAGCTGGCCGGCGAGGCAGCCCGGGCGCTGCCCAGGCTGACCCGTCTGGGCATGATCCAGCCGCATACCCGGATCTCGCTCGGTCTGCTGCTCGCCGAGCAGGCACGCCGCGCGCCACTGAAGGACCTGTTCTTGTTCGACGACCGGGTGCACACCAACGCGGCAGTCAACGTGCGCATCGACAATGTGGTGCGCGGCCTCATCTCGGTCGGTGTACGGCCCGCGATGCGGGTCGGTGTGGTGATGGAGACTCGGCCGAGCGGACTGGCCGCGGTGGCCGCTCTATCGCGGCTCGGCGCGGTGGCCGTGCTGCTTGCCCCCGACAGCGAGCTGGATCGAGCGATCGAACTCACCGGCGTCGATACCGTGATCG
The DNA here is from genome assembly GCF_040647855.1 of Nocardia sp. NPDC049220. NCBI lineage: Bacteria > Bacillati > Actinomycetota > Actinomycetes > Mycobacteriales > Nocardiaceae > Nocardia > Nocardia sp. NPDC049220. The sequence continues at coordinate 13,198 of NZ_JBEZDA010000019.1, read as the reverse complement.
CCGATCCGGAGAGCCTGCGACAGGCCGCGACGACCGGTGCCAGGGTGCTGGTGCTCGGCGGCGGCGATGCGCGCGAACTGCCGATTGCCGTCGGCGACCGGGTGATCGACCTGGAACAGATCGATCCCGCCGGGGTGGCGCTGCCCGCCTGGTTCCGACCGGACCCCGGCCTCGCTCGCGAGTTGGCCTTCGTGCTGGTCACCGGCGCCGGCAACCGGCTGGAGGCGAAGTACATCACCAACCACCGCTGGGCTCTGTCGGCGTTCGGCACGGCGACCACCGCCGACCTCGACCAACATGACACGGTGTACTGTCTTGCGCCGCTGCATCATTCGTCCGGATTGCTGGTCAGCCTCGGTGGCGCGATCGCGGGCGGGAGCCGGATCGCACTGGCCCGTTCGCTCGACCCAGCGCATTTCACCGAGGAGGTGCACCGCTACGGCGTCACCGTGGTGACCTACACCTGGACCATGCTGCGCGACATCCTGGACGCCAGGGTCTTCCCGGCCGGGCATCGCCACCCGATTCGTCTGTTCATCGGATCCGGTATGCCGGCGGGTCTGTGGCGACGCACCGTCGAGCAGTTCGATCCCGCCGGAGTACTGGAGTTCTACGCCTCGATCGAGGGCGATGTGGTGCTGGCCAACGTGACCGGGGTGAAGCGTGGTTGCAAGGGCAGGCCGGTCCCCGGCACCGCGAAAGTGGAGCTGGTCGCCTACGACCCCATGACCGAGCGGATCCTGCTCGATCGGACCGGCTTCGCCCGTCGCTGCGCGGACAACGAGGTCGGTCTGCTGCTCGGAAAAGCCTCCGACGGCGTCGATCTCTCCGCTGGCGGCCTACGCGGAGTGTTCGCCCCCGGCGACGCCTGGATGCCGACGGAGAATCTGTTCCGTCGCGACAGTGACGGTGACTTCTGGCTGATCGACCGGACGGACACCGTCATCCGCACCCCTCGCGGACCGGTTTTCGGTCAGCCGATCGTCGACGTGCTCAATGACATCTCCGCGGTCGACATGGAGGTCGTCTATGGCCTCGACGTCGGTGACCATTGCCTCGCGGTGTCCGCGGTCTGCGTGCGCGAGGGCTTCCAGCTCGACCCGAAGGACCTCACCGAAGCGCTGCACGCATTGGAACCCGACCAGCGTCCGGACCTGATCTACACGGTGCGGGAAATCCCGCGCAGTACGTCCTACCGGCCCTCCGCCCGAGCGGTGCAGGCAGCCGGTCGTCCGCAGCCGGGTCCGGACACCTGGTGGTACAACCGAGCGTCGGAGGCATACGAGGTCCTCACCGAGGACCAAGCGCACATGCTGCTCGGCGACTGATGGCGGCGGTCGGCCCCGGCGTCGAGAGCCCCGGCCGAACCCCCGGAGGAGGCGCATCGCGTCAGCACGACGCCTTATTCACCACGAGTATGCGGTTACGGCGTCGATCACCCGATCGAGCTGCTCGGCCGTCAGCATGGGGTAAAGCGGCAGACGCACGATCGTCGCGGAGAACTCGGCGCTGCGTGTGCAGGGAACCGGTGTGCGCCCATACTTCAATCCCGCTGGGCTGGAATCCAGGGGAATGTAGTGGAATGGCGCGACGATCCCCTGCGCGGCCAAGTGCCTGATCATGCCGTCGCGGCTCTCCTCGGTTGGCATCCGCAGGTAGAACAGGTGCGCGGTGTGCTCGCGATCCGGCGGTACCTGCATGAGCCGGACGTCGTTGCGCCCGGCCCAGTCGGGGAGTGCGGCGGCGTAGGTGTCCCACGCACGGTGCCGCTGCCGGTGGATCGTGTCGAACTCGTCGAGTTGGGCATCGAGCACCGCGGCGTTGAGTTCGCTCGGCAGATAGCTGGAGCCGATGTCCTGCCAGGAGTACTTGTCCACCTGTCCGCGCAGGAACCGGGCACGATCGGTGCCCTTCTCCCGCATGATCTCCGCGCGCCCCATCAGGATGTCGTCGGCCAGCAGCAGTGCGCCGCCCTCGCCGCAGTGCACATTCTTGGTGTCGTGAAAACTCTGCGTGCCCATGGTGCCGATGGTGCCGAGCGCGCGCCCGCGCCAGGTGCCGCCGAGGCCGTGCGCGTTGTCCTCGATGAGGGCGAGTCCGTACCGATCGGCCAACGCGAGCAGCGCCGCCATGTCGGCGGCGACGCCACCATAGTGCATGACGAGCACCGCTTTGGTGCGCTCGGTGATCGCATCGGCGACCGACGCGGGATCGATATTGCCGGTCTCCTCGTCGATATCGACGAACACGCAGGTCGCGCCGCGCAGGGCGATCGATGTCGCGGCTGAGGTGAACGCGAAGCTCGGCACGATGACCTCGTCGGCCGGGCCCAGTTCGAGCAGCAGTCCACCCAGCTCGAGGGCATGGGTGCAGGAGGTGGTCAGCAATGCGTGCGGCGCGCCGGTGATCTCCTTCAGCCGCGCCGTCACCGATCTGGTGAACTGCCCGTCACCATGACTGTGGTCGGAACTCAGCACCACCTCGAGGTTCGCCAGCTCGCGTCCGGCGCGGTACGGCCGACTGAAGATGATGCGGTCTGTCGTCATTCCCCCTGGCCCTTCTCGGTCGCGACTGCCGCTACGACGGCAGCGTGGTGTTCGGTTACACGATGTTCGGAGCTGCTCGTCCGCGCGATGTTGTCCGGGCGTGGAGTCGGTGAGTCGACGGTGAGATAGAGCGGCTTGCCGACCAGGATATGCAGGGCAACACCGAGATACTCGGCGATCAGGCCGAGTGAGAACAGGATCGCGCCCGAGCACAGCAGCAGCACGACGATCATCGAGGCCCAGCCCTCGGGATCATTGTTGGCGCCGAACAGTGCCTGGCAGATGATGACCGCTGCCATGACACCGCCGGCCAGCGCCAGCGTCACGCCGAGCAGGCTGACCAAGCGTAGGCCACGAGTTCCGCTGCACAGCACCATCTTCCAGAACAGCGAGAACAGCCGGCGGTAGTTGTAACCGGACTCCTCGCGTCCTTCGGCGCGCAGCACCACCGGTGCCGAGATGGCGTTGCCGACCACCCAGGTCAGGGCGACGTCGAGGTAGACGCCGTTGGCGGCGACCTCCGCCAGCTGGCGGCCGATGTCACCGCGGATCAGCCGGAAGCTTTCGAATCTGGTCGAGTCCGGGAAGGCGAACACCGTGGCGAGCACGATCTTCGATCCGCGCGAGGTGAGATTGCGCAGAAAGCCGTGCGGCCGGGTGTTCGTCGGCTTCGAGTAGACCAGATCGGCCCGTTCGGCCAGCGCGGCGTCCAGGAAGTCCGCGATGAAGACAGGATCGTGCTGTCCGTCTTCGTCCATCGTGACGATCCACTGGCCCTGCGCGACCGCCATGCCGGCGATGGTCGCCGCGTCTTGGCCGAAGTTGCGGCTCAGCCAGACCGCGCGGACCTGGCGAAAATCGTGCGCCAGACGCTGCACCACGACATCGGAGCGATCCGGTCCATTGTCATGAACCAGGATGATCTCGTCGACGATGAACGGGATGCCACCGCTGGTGCGACTCGGCCGACTATATCGGTCCAGCTCCTGCACCAGTGCGGTGATCGTCTGTTCGCCGCGGTAGACGGGGACTACGACGGAGACCGAATGCACTCGCTCGGAACCGTTGCGATTCGACCCGGCATGCGACAGGACACTCGACGCCACCAGGTTGGACCGGGGAGTATGTGCGGAAGGAATCGGCATTTGCGTGATCGACTTTCGACGACGGGGCGTGCCAGGAACTCGTCGCTGGTGGCTGAGCCCGAGCCGCCGTGAACTCTAACACGCGATCCGGCGGGGTTCGTGCGGCGGCCGTGCGGTCGCCGGGCCTACGGCGACATCGACTTTGCGGCATCGGACAATGCCAGCGCAGCGGCTTGCCTGTAGGGTCTGTGACTCGTGGTGGAAAGTAGCACACTTGCTTCGCGAGACGTCTACAAGTGGGGGATCATTACCGCGCTCGGAGTAGTCGCGGGATATGTTGCCGTTCTGCTCGCCAACGTCCGGCATTTCTACACCGACGACACCGAGTCGCAGTACACCCCGCTGTGGGTGATGCTCGGTAGACATCTGCGCGAAGGGCAGTTACCGGCGCTGGTTCCCGAGCACTGGATGGCCGGTAACTACACCATCGAAGAGGCGGGTCTGCTCAATCCGCCGCAGCTGCTGATCGATCTGATTGCGCCTTCGGTCGACAACCTTGTGCTGTACGTCACCGTGGTCAAACTGATCTTCGCCATCATCCTGGGGCTCGGCGTGTACCGGATCTGTCTGGTCTACGGTGCGAAGGCGTCCTGGGCGGCGGTGGCCGGCAGTGCCATCCCGTTCACCGGATGGCTGCTGTTCTTCGACGAAGCCAGCTGGATGACCGCGTTCACCGGTACCGCGTGGATGGTCCACGCCTGGGCGTCCGGCGTGCGATACGCGCGCGGGCGCAGCGGTCCCATTCCGGCCTTCGTGTTCTTGTACCTGGCGATTTCGGTGCAGTACATCTTCCCTGCGGTCGAGTCCGGTCTGATGATCGGTGCCGTCGCGCTCGGCGAACTCGTCTATCAGAAGGCGTGGCGTCCCTCGCTGCGCCTGCTCACGATGGCGGCCTTCGCCGCACTGGCGGGGTTGGCGACCTACCTGCCGAGCATGTTGTCAGCGAAGGTGACGTGGCGGGGTACCGCGCAGATCAACAACGATCAGTTCCTCACCGTGCCGTGGTCGGAGTCGCTGAACGCGAGCCTGCCCAGCACATTGCCCGCGTTCAGTTCCTGGTGGGGCTATGTGCAGCCGATGCCGGTGGTCTACATCGCCTGGTTCCTTGTTCCGGCGCTGGCCTTCGTCGACTGGCGCAAGGCGCGCGATTCGGCGCGGGAACTCAGCGCGCCCGCACTGTTCGCGGTGATGGCCCTGATGTGGACCGCGGGGCCGGGCACCATCGGCCCCCTGCGCTGGCCGGCCAGGGTGCTTCCGATGGTGGCGCTCGGACTATTGGTGCTGGTGTGCGTCTTACTCGGGCGTTTCGCGACCTTCGACGGATGGCGGCGGCGCGGAGCCGCCGCCGCAGTGCTCATCGGCCTGCTCTGGGTGCGATCGTTCTCGGCGGCGCCGCACGAGGTGGTGTGGCACGTCGTCGCGGCGCTCGGTGTCGCGGCGCTCGGGGCCGCCGTGGTGTGGCTCGGGCGCAACCGCGGCATGGCCGCGGCGTGCGCACTGGTGATCGCTTCGGCATTCCCGATCGTGTACCTCCAGGTGCGCGCGGCCCAGCCGACGCCGATGAGCTGGAATCTGCCGGAGAACCGGTCGGAGATGAAGGCCGCGTTCCCTGATCTTGCCGGTACCACGTTGCAGCTCGGTGACCGTGCGCTGATCCCGCCGGGCGAGCGCACTCTGCAAGGTGCGTACGGGTCGCTGGTGTTCGGGAATTACGCCAAGGATCTCGAACTCACCTACGTCAGCGGATACACCCCGAACGGGCATTTCTGGTTCGGCGACATGCTGTGCATGCGCTGGGACACCAGTGTTTGCCCTGACGCCTACCGGCGGGCGTTCGCGACCGAGCCGGCCACCGGAAAAACCATCGTCGACCTGATGAAAGTCGATCGGGTTGTGCTACAGCGCGCGCTGTATCCGGACGCGCGTAACCAGCCCGCACCGCCCGGCTGGAAATGGGTCGATTACCCGGGCCACGAAAAGTACATCGCGGTGCTGGAACGCGAAGGCGGCCTGATCTCGACGCGGAACGGGCGGGTGGCCGCGATGCAGGGCGGGACCGCCACCTCGATCGCCGAGTCGGATCTGACCAGCCGGGTGCGGGTGAGTTCGGATGACGGCGGACGGGTGGTGTTCGCGCGGCTGGGCTGGCCCGGCTACCGCGTGACCCTCGACGGTCGCGACATTCCCTTCGATGTGGTCGCGAAGACCTTTGTCGCGGTGGATATTCCGGCGGGCACGAAGTCCGGTGACCTGGTGTTGACCTGGCGGCCGCCCGGCTGGAAGATCGGCGGCGCCGCCATAGTGTTCGGGCTGCTCGGCGTCGGGTTGCTGGAGTGGGCATACCTGCGCGGCAGGCGACGTGCGGAGGAGCTCGCCGAGCCGATCGACGAGCCGACGCCACCGGACGCCGCTGCCCCCGAGTCGGCCGAGTCCGGTCTGGCAGACGCCGTCCGATGAGCGCGGCGGACGCGGTCGGCGCGCGCACAGCGGGCCCGCGACGCCCGGAAACCACGGCACCCACCGAGGTACCCGTGGCCGAGACGCCGACTCCGGCAGTGAGCGGGCCCGGCCGCGTCGATGTACCCGCGCCGGTTACCGCGGATCCGGGGCCGTTGCTGCGGTTGGTGCGACGGCAGGAGATCGCTTTCGCCATCGTGGGTGTGGTGAATACCGGCCTCGGCATGGTGTTGACGGTGATGTGGCTCGCGGTTTTCGGCGATCGGGTACCCGCCGCGGTCGCGCCTGCCGCGGCGTATGCCCTCAGCGTGTTCGTCGCGTTCGTCCTGCACCGCACTCTGGTGTTCCGGGTGCACGGACGTCTGCTGCGCGATTTCGTCGCATTCGTCGCGGTGAATTCCGGCGGGTTGCTGATGAACATGGTGTTGCTCCAGCTCGCCGTGTCAGTCCTGCACGCGCCGAGTATTCCGTCGGCGGTCGTGGTGATGACGCTGGTCGCGGCCGCCAGTTTTTTCGCGCACCGGCACATCTCGTTTCGTCGCACTCCAGCGGCCGACGCCGACGGTTCCCGGCCGGACCCGGACGACAGGTAGGTTCACGTTATGCCTGAGCACACCACCTTGGATACGACACTGCTGAGCCTGCTGGCCTGCCCGCAGGACAAGGGCCCGCTGCAGCTGGTCCATGCCGCCGACGGCAGCACGCTGCTCTACAACCCGCGCCTGCGCCGGGCGTATCCGGTCGAGGGCGGCATCCCGGTGCTACTCATCGATGAAGCGCGCGATGTCACCGACGCAGAACACGATGCGTTCACCGGAGCGCAGTCCGACATCTGATCCCTGCGCGAGACCAGACCTGGCCGGTCGTGGCCCGCTGCTTTCTTCCTGTCCGCGCACTCTTGTCCTGCCGTGACGCACCGGCGACGCGGCGGCGACGCGGCGGTCGCCGAGACCGCTCGGCAACGGATCCGTCACGTTCGGGTACGAACGTTGACCGTGTGAAGCAGAGTCCGCCATGATCATTTACACCTCAGAAAGCTCCGCCCGCTCCGGCGAAGGAGCGGTCCGACCAACCTGGTGAACGACACAGGTGGCGTAAGGGTAGAGAGGTCAGGAACGTAATGAGCAGACCGCGTTTACGTAACTGGACAGCCCGATGGGCGATTCTTCTCGGTGTAATGGCGGCGGGGTTGGCGATGGCGGTGCCCGCGCAGGCCGAACCGTTGTGGCCGGGCGGCCCCGACATTCCTGGTATGCCGGCACTGATTCCACCCCCGGCGCCTCCACCGCCCACGGCGCCGTGTTCCACGGCTGCGCGCGCCTGTCTGCGCCTGTCGACCGACGACGCTTGGTTGATGGACGAGGGAAGGGTGGTCTACGGCCCGACTCCGATTTCACACGGCATGCCGGGATATGAGACGCCGCCCGGGGTGTTCCGCGTGTCGTTCAAGAAGGAGTTCCACTGGAGCACGATGCACAACGCTCCGATGCCGTATGCGGTTTTCTTCAACGGCGACATCGCCTTTCATGTCGGACCGATCGAGCAGAAGTCGCACGGTTGTGTTCGGATGCTGCATGAGGCCGCCAAGGAGTTCTACGAGTATCTATGGCCCGGTGACATCGTCGAAGTCGTGAAGTGACCTGGCGGCCGCGTCGCCGCGAATGCGCTGACCGCCGAGCGGATCGGGGTTCTGGATCGGCCCGATGTCGCCAGTGAGGTAGCGCTGGAGCGTCGGGCCGACCGCTGCGACCAGTTCGGCCGCGGGCATGGAGGCCAGCGGTTCGACGCCGACGATCTTGCGGGCCACCAGGACACCGATCATCTGCGACGCGACCAGTGCGACCCTGGTGCGGCCATCATCGTCCGGGGTGGCGATACGTTGCCGGACGCGCTCCAAGACGACTTCCAACAGGAACTTCTTCGCCAGGGCCGGGTTGTCGCTGCCGGTCAGGATGCTGCGCACCACCGCGACGACACCGGGTCCCGCGGGCGAGTCCCACACGGCGGACACCGCGCTAATGATGTTCTCGCCCACATGGTCTAGTGGCGCGGATTCGATGATCCGCAATGTGGCCTCCGGGTCCACCGGCAGTTCCACCACCGCGGCGAAAAGCTGTTGTTTGGTGCCGAAGTAGTGGTGCACCAAGGCTGGGTCGACACCCGCGTCGGTAGCGATCGCGCGCACCGAGGTCTTGTCCAGGCCGACATCCGCGAAGCGCGTGCGGGCGGCCGCGAGGATGGCCTCGCGGGCGCCCGACTGTCCGGGTCTGCGGCCGGATCGGCTGGGACGGTCGGTGTCGTCGGATCCGTCGTCCGCGGCCGTCACGCGGTCCGCCGTCGTAGCGTCGCAGCGCCCAGGCATAGCGCGACGATCGTGAATCCGAGGACGATCGCCAGGTCGCCCCACATCTCGCCGGTCACCTCCGGATGTGTCGAAACCCGTTGCAGCGCATCGACCGCGTAACTCAACGGCATCACGTTGCTGATCGCCTCCAACCAACCGGGCAGTTGGCCGCGTGGAACGAGCAAGCCACACAGGAAGATTTGTGGCGCCACCACAACCGGCATGAACTGCACGGCCTGAAATTCCGTACGTGCGAACGCGCTTGCCAGCAGGCCGAGGGCGACCCCGCATACCGCATCGATCACCGCGATCAGCACCACCCAGCCGGGATTGCCCGCCGAGTCGAGCCCGAGCAGGCCGAAGGAGACCAGACAGGCGACCACCGCCTGCGCGGCCGCGGCCAGCGAGAAGGCGGTGCCGTATCCGGCGAGCAGATCGAGCTTCGACAGCGGCGTGGTCAGCAGCCGCTCGAGCGTGCCCGAGGCGCGTTCGCGCTGCATGGCGATGGCGGTGATCAGGAACATCACGATGAACGGCAGAATTCCGAGCATGCTGATGCCGACCCGGTCGAACAGCGAGACCGGGTTCAGCGGACTGGTCGGGGTGTCCTGGTAGATGAAGTACAGCAGTGCCATCAGCAGCGCCGGGACCACCAGGATCATCCCGACCGTCCGATGGTCGTTGCGCAGCTGGCGAAGGATTCGGCCGGTGGTCGCGGCGTAGGGGCGCAGCGTCGGTGTCCGTCGCGTCAGGGGGAGAGTGGCGGTCATGCGTTCTGTCCCATCGTGATCAGTGTGAGGAAGGCGGTCTCCAGGTTCTGCTCTCCGGTTTCGGCCCGCAGCTCGTCGGGGCTGAGCTGGGCAAGCAGGCGCCCTTCGCGCATCAGTAGGAGGCGGTCGCAGTGGTCGGCCTCGTCCATGACATGACTGGACACCAGCAATGTCGTTCCGCTCGAAGCCAATTCGCGGAACTGTTTCCAGAGGTCGACGCGCAGAACGGGATCCAGACCGACCGTCGGTTCGTCCAGGATCAGCAGCTCCGGTTGGGCGACCAAAGCGCAGGCGAGCGAGGCACGGGTCTGCTGGCCGCCGGAGAGTTCGTCACCGCGCTGTCGGGCGTGCGGGCCGAGTCCGACCGCCGCGACCGCGTCGTCGACGGCATCGCGATCGCGGCCGTAGAGCGCGGCGAAATACGCGACGTTTTCGCGGACGCTGATATCGGAGTAGATGCTCGGCGCCTGGGTGACATAACCGATCCGATGGCGCAACGCGGCCGAGCCGGCGGGGAGGCCGAGCGCGGACACGTCCCCTGATTCGACGATCTGGGTACCGACGATGCTGCGCATCAGCGTGGTTTTACCGCAGCCGGACGGGCCGAGCAGCCCGGTGATGGAGCCGCGCGGGATGGTCAGGGAGACATCGTGCAGGACTTTGCGGCCGCCGCGGACGACCCGCAGGTTCCTGACGTCGACGACGGGAGGTGACAGCAGTTGCGACACGGTCGGCTCAATTCATCGAGTGTTGAATTCACTGTGTGATGAATTTAGCGCGGTCCCGACAGACGGGCAAGACACGATCGCGTGTCGCCCACGGAAGATCGGTGTCGCCCTCGTGCCGCGACAATGTCCCTGCCCTCGCCCAGGTCCGCGGCCACGAACCGGCCCAGCTTCTCTGGTCTTCGTGCCAGAGCAGAGAACTGCCAGAGCAGAGAACTCGGACAAGCACCACCGATGACCCGAATGAACCGAGGATGACGACACCCCGCGGTCAGCTGTGCTGCCGGATCCGACGGCATGGCACGACGGTCGAGATCGACACAGTGCGGACCCCCTCCGGGAGGTATCCGATTCTTTGCCTGGTCGTTGGCCGATACCGTCGCAAGGCCGACGGGGGCTCCGGGTGGCCTGCGAATATTTCGTCGTGGCCGTCGAGCACAATGGCGGTTGTGTCTGCCGAGGAACTTGCCGTCGAACCGCCCGCCGCCGCGCGGCGTCTGCTCGGGGCAACGCTGTGGTCGGGATCGGTCGGGGTACGCGTCGTCGAGGTCGAGGCATATGGGGGAGACCCGTCGGGGCCGTGGCCGGACCCGGCCTCGCACTCGGGACGCGGGCGAACCAAGCGCAACGGAGTGATGTTCGGACCGGCCGGGGTGTTGTACGTGTATCTCAGCTACGGCATGCATACCTGCGTGAACGTGACGACCGGACCGGATGGGACGGCCAGTGCCGTACTGATCCGCTCCGGCGAAGTGATCGCCGGGCGGGAGACGGTGCGGCCGCGGCGTCCAGGCGCGCGTTCCGAACTCGACTTCGCGCGCGGCCCTGGCAACCTCGGCGGTGCGCTGGGAATCGCACTGAGCGATTATGGAACCCCGCTGTTCGATCCATCCTCCGCCATTCGAATGGAGTTGCATCGGCCGGTCGAGGCTGCCGAGATCGCCAGCGGTCCCCGGGTGGGCGTGAGCAGCGCGGCGGATGTGCCGTGGCGGTTCTGGTTGTCCGGTTCACGGGCCGTTTCGGTCTATCGGCGCAGTCCCCGCGCCGCGCTGACCGCCGCGGAAACAGTGTGACCACCGCTCGAACAATTTCGGTGCGCTGCCCCGGGTGAGCGGGCTTGCCGCGACCGGCCTTCCGACCGTCGCGGTGCTGGCCGCAGGCACGCAGACGTTTGTCTTGGCGCTCCGGGCCTTGCGCCGCTCTTCCCTGGTACTGACGATATCTTTCGTCGGGATGGCATACCGGCGGCGCTACACCACCGTCTCGATGTCGCAGCTGCCGTCTCGCTGAGCGCTTCGATCAACACCACGATCGGTGACTTCGGTTCGCCGATCGTCGTGACGCTCTGCGGAGGCGCGACGTCTTCGGTGTTCTCCGGTGGTACATCGGCCGGGTTGCTCGAGACCCGCCGAAACTCTGGACATGTCCACGCCACGCAAGGACACCGAGGCGCGGACAGGGCCGCGGACTTCGTGCGGAAAGATAGGACAGCGTGACCGGCGACATCATCGACGAACTGACCTGGCGCGGACTGATCGCGCAGTCCACCGACCTGGATGCGCTGCGCGCGGCGGCGACCGCCGGGCAGCTGACCCTCTATGCCGGCTTCGATCCCACCGCCGCCAGTCTGCACGCGGGTCATCTGATTCCACTGCTCGCGTTGAAGCGTTTTCAGCGCGCGGGTCATCGCCCGATCGTGCTGGCCGGTGGCGCCACCGGACTCATCGGTGACCCCCGCGACGTCGGCGAGCGGACGATGAACTCGACCGATACGGTGGCCGACTGGGCCGAGCGGATCCGCTCCCAGCTGGCGCGCTTCGTCGACTTGGACGATTCGCCGACCGGCGCCGTCATCGTCGACAACATGGACTGGACCGGGCCGCTGTCGGTCGTCGACTTCCTGCGCGACATCGGCAAGCATTTCTCGGTGAACGTCATGCTCGCCCGGGACACCATCAGACGGCGGCTCGACGGCGAGGGCATCTCCTACACCGAATTCAGTTACATGCTTCTGCAGGCCAACGACTACCTGCAGTTGCGTCGCAGTTACGGCTGCACGCTGCAGGTAGGCGGATCCGACCAGTGGGGCAACATCATCGCGGGTGTCGAACTGAACCGCCGCGTCGACGGCGAGTCCGTGCATGCGTTGACCGTGCCGCTGGTCACTTCCGCCGATGGCAAGAAATTCGGGAAGTCCACCGGCGGCGGCAGTCTGTGGCTGGACCCCGATATGACCAGCCCCTACGCCTGGTACCAGTACTTCGTGAATACCGCCGACGCCGATGTGGTGCGGTACCTGCGCTGGTTCACCTTCTTGTCCCGCCAGGAGCTCGACGAGTTGGAGCGCGCGACCGTCGAGCGGCCGCATGCCAGAGAGGCGCAGCGCAGGCTCGCGGCCGAGATGACCACACTGGTGCACGGCGAGGCGAACACACTCGCGGTGCAGCTGGCCAGCCAGGCGCTGTTCGGGCGCGGGGAGTTGCGTGACCTCGATGAGCTGACGCTGGGTGCCGCGTTGCGTGAAGCCGCGGTCGACGGCGAGGTCGCGCAGGTCAAGGCGGGCGAGCCGAACACCATCGTGGATTTACTGGTCGCGACCGGTCTCTGCGAAAGCCGGGGCGCCGCCCGGCGTGCGGTGCAGGAAGGCGGGGCATCGGCGAACAACGTCAAGGTCTCCGACATCGAATGGACCCCGGCTGACGCCGACTACCTGCACGGCCGGTGGCTGGTACTACGGCGCGGCAAGAAGAACCTGGCGGGGGTTCTGCGGGCGGACGCATGAAGATCGCAGTGGCTTGAGTCACATCCGTGTGATTCAAGCCCGCTTCTCCCCGGTCTGCGAGCCTGTGACCTGCTGAAACGCCTACTCGTTCACGCGATTTGACGTAGCGTTTTCCGCCGCGTAACTTTATCCAAGTCAGAGCGACACGGACACCGACCCGGAGCCGAGAAGCCCAGCGGAAAAGCTGAGCGGAAGGACTGGGAAACGAGGTAGGACGAGGAGCGCCTGATAACACCGCAAGATCACGATCTTGGACGAGGCTTGACTTCGATCTAGGCTCCGATTAGGCTGGAAAAGTTGCCTCATTGAAGGTCCGGTTGTTTCCGGATTGGATGTGTGTGCGTGTGTTCTTTGAGAACTCAATAGTGTGTCGATGAATGTCAGTGCCAAATTTTTTTTGGTTCGGCCTTTCGCTCCCCGTGTGGAGGG
>NZ_JBEZDA010000018.1:0-101531 GCF_040647855.1 Nocardia sp. NPDC049220 | reverse complement strand
TGTGGGAGAGTAGGACACCGCCGGAACATCCTTCACCGAAGGCCCTCGACACAGTCGAGGGCCTTCGGCATTTCCCCCACACGACAACAGATCACGACAAGCTCACCGGGAAGTGGCAGAGTACGTAGAGCGCGGGCATCGACAATGGAGGACGGCGGCAGATTTCCGTCGACGCGCGACAACGGAGGTACGAATGGTTGTCTCGGCGACGCAGGCTGACCGGATGCCGAGCGATCTCAATGCCTCGACGCGGTCGAGGTGGTGGCAGCGCTTGCCCGCCACGGTCGGATACTTGGCCGGCCTGGTCATTGTCTCAGCGGTCTTCTCGGTGCTGAGTGACTCCGCTCAGACCAAGATGGTTCGCAACGCCAGCACCAACCTGCACAACCTGCTGAACGGCCGGGTCGGGACGCTGCTGTCCAGTGCGTTCGTGATCGGAGATGTCACTGCGGCATCGGTCATCATTCCTCTGCTCGCCTGTCTGCTCGCGCTTGCCGAACTGCGCTTCGGCGCCCTGCGTTTGGTGCGCGTCTTCCTTGCTGGCCACATCGGGGCCACGCTGCTAGTCGCGGCGGGCTTATGGGTGGCGGTGGAAGCCGGGTGGGTGCCCGCGAGTATCGGTTCGGTCGAAGATGTCGGCGTCAGCTACGGGGCGATGGCACTGGTCGGTGCATTGGTCGCGGCTGTGCCGCGCCGGTGGCGCATCCTCTGGGTGACTGTGTGGTTCATCGTCGCCGCGGAGGGGGTGATGATCGGTCAGACCTTCACCCACGTCGGTCATCTGGTGGCGTTCACCATCGGGTCGGCCGTCGGATTCGTCATGATTCGCCGGGTGTCGACCGCGGTGCGCCGGCTCACCCGGGTCGAATCCGCATTGTTTGTGGTAAGCGCGGTCCTCGCGGCCATCCTGCTCATGGGCTGACGACAATCGCGGTCGGGCGCTCGCCTACAGTGCTTGGGTGCGCCTAGTGATTGCTCGCTGTCAGGTCGACTACGTAGGGCGACTCACCGCCCATCTTCCGATGGCCCGTCGGTTGTTGCTGATGAAAGCGGACGGCTCGGTTCTCGTTCACTCCGACGGTGGCTCGTACAAGCCGTTGAACTGGATGAGCCCCCCGTGCCGACTCGAGGAGCGCAATGGTGACGCGCAGCTACCGGACGGAGCGAAGGCGCTGTGGGTCGTCACCAACAAGGCGGGGGAAGAACTCCGTATCACCGTCGAAGATATCGAGCATGACTCTTCGCACGAACTGGGGATCGACCCCGGCCTGGTGAAAGACGGGGTGGAGGCTCATCTTCAAGAACTTCTCGCCGAGCACGTGCAGACTCTCGGGCCAGGCTATACCTTGATTCGGCGCGAGTATATGACGGCGATCGGCCCGGTGGACCTGCTGTGCCGGGACGCGCAGGGCGGTACGGTCGCGGTGGAAATCAAGCGCCGTGGCGAGATCGACGGCGTCGAACAACTCACCCGCTACCTGGAACTGCTCAACCGAGACCCGCTGTTGACTCCCGTCGCAGGGGTGTTCGCCGCCCAGCAGATCAAACCGCAAGCGCGCACTCTCGCCGAGGATCGTGGCATCCGTTGCCTCACACTCGATTACGACGCTCTGCGTGGCACGGAGAGCAACGAATTCCGCCTCTTCTGAACTGTTTCCCCTGACAGCTCGCGGGGTGTGGACCGTTGGCGGCGGCGTAATAGGCTTGTCGCATGCCTCGTCGGAAGCCGCGTTCGGTTCGCCCCGCCGATCGGTCGCGGCTGAGCGGCGCACCGATCGGGGACCTCTTCGGGCAGACCGAGCCGGGCCCGGGCGGCGAGACGTACGTGGTCCGTGCCATCCCCGGCGCCCGCGCGATCAAGATGTATCGGTGCCCCGGCTGCGATCACGAGATCGCGCCCGGGGTCGCGCACATCGTCGCCTGGCCTACCGACGGTGGGGAGGATGACCGCAGGCATTGGCATCGTGGCTGCTGGAACGGTCGCCAGACGCGCAGAATCGTCCGGCGCTGGTCCTGACCCGGTCGCTGATCATCGTTTCGGTCGTACGGGTCGGGCCGGTCCGGGAAATTAGGAAGGCCGCCCCGGCTGGGGCGGCCTTCGGTGAATTCGGTACAGATACTGCCTAATCGCCGGGTGGCGAGATGTCAGTTGCTGATGTCGGCGTTCTCGCGCTCTTCCGCGTCGAACTCGTCTTCCTCGGTACTGACCTCGGGGATCGCCTTCTGACGCGAGCCGGTGACCGACTTGGTGCCGCCACCGATCGACTTGCGCTGATCCGGAACGCCGTCCAGCAGTTCGCTTTCTCGGTTGACCGCGGCGAGCATCGCGGGCACCGAGTCGAGCTGACCGCGGATACCCAGCAGTTGGGCCAGCACGCGACCGCGCAGCACGCGCATCTCCTCGGCCAGTTCTTTCGCGTGCGCGATCTTGCGCTCAGAGGTCTGCGTCGCAGAGGTGATGAGGCGGTTGGCCTCGTCGGTCGCGTCCTTGATCCGCTGTGCGGCCTCGGCGCGGCTGGTGGCCTCCAGCTCTTCCATGGCACGGGTGAGCTTGGTGCGGCGCTCGGCCATGGTGGCTTCGAAGTCCTGCTGGGTGGCCTTGCGCTTGGCGTCGGCTTCCTTGCCGATGCGGTCGGCCTCGGCCTGGGCGGCCTCGATGATCTTGGCGGACTCGGTGCGTGCGTTCGCGAGGGTCTGCTCGAATTCGATTTCGAGCGCTTCGCGCTTCTCCTTGGTCTCCGCCAGCAGCGACTCGTACTTGCCACGCATCTCGGTGGCCTGCTGCTCGGCGATCGACACCATCTCCGCTGCCTCGGCCTGCGCCAGGGCACGTACTTCGGACGCCTCGTCGGAGGCGAGCCGCAGCATGCGAGAAATACGGTCGGACATGCCTTCCGCGGTGGTCGGCGGCACCGAGAGTCGGTCGACCTCCTTGCGGAGCTCGTCGATCTCGTCCCGCGCGTCTTCCAGCTGGCTTGCGAGGTTACGTGCTTGTGCCGCAGCGGCATCGCGGTCGGTGGCGGTGACTCTCAATTCCGCGTCGAAGCGGTCGAAGTAGTTACGCACCTCGTCTTGCGCATAACCCTTGCGCACAACGGTGAAGGGCAGTGCAACGAAGCGATTGCGATCGGACTCGGGTGACGACATGGCACACAAACTACAGCCTTAGTCCACCCGATGGTGACTCGACTGCGAATGTCATTCCAACGAGTTTTCCCGACTTGATCCTGATACTAGTGCGTAACATGCGCGTTCGGTTCGACCAACTCGATCAGCACACCACCAGCATCCTTCGGGTGGATAAAATTGATGCGGGAATCGGCTGTTCCGCGCCGTGGAGCCTCATACAGCAAACGCAACCCCTTGGCGCGCAGGTAGGCGGAGACTGCGTCGATGTCGGTCACGCGGTAGGCCAGTTGTTGTAGTCCCGGGCCACTACGGTCGATGAACTTCGCGATGGTGGATTCCGCGTCGAGCGGAGCCAGCAACTGGATGGCGGTGGCTCGGTCCGGCGCTCCGGGCAGCGAAAGCATCGCCTCATGGATCCCTTGGGCCTCGTTGATCTCGCGATGCGTTTCGATCATGCCCAGGTGTTCGGCGTACCAGGCCGCCGCGATATCCAGATCGGGCACCGCGATGCCGACGTGGTCGACCGCGGTCACGTAGTCCGCGGGGATGAAAGAAGACTGGTCCATACCGTTGCTCACACCTCGAACGTAGCGCCACCTGGCCGGAGTTGCTCGAACGTAGCGCCACCTGGCCGGAGTTGTAGGGGCTGTACCCGCTACCGTTGAGTACATCCACCTGTCGCAGTTCGCGTGCCAAGGCTGTGCAGGCTGTGCAGGTGTCGCAGGTCCGATCTATGAATGCGAGGCTCGTCGTGACCACTTCCGTGATCGTCTCCGGTGCACGTACCCCGGTTGGTCGGCTGCTCGGGGGCCTCAAGGACTTCAGCGGATCCGCTCTGGGCGGCTTGGCCATCAAGGCGGCGCTGGACAAGGGCGGCGTCGCAGCCGAGCAGGTCGACTACGTGATCATGGGACAGGTACTGACCGCGGGCGCGGGGCAGATTCCGGCCCGTCAGGCGGCCGCGGCCGCGGGCATCCCGATGGATGTTCCCGCGCTGACCGTCAACAAGGTGTGCCTATCGGGCATCAACGCGATCGCGCTCGCCGACCAGTTGATCCGGGCCGGCGAGTACGAGATCGTCGTCGCCGGTGGCCAGGAGTCGATGAGCCGGGCGCCGCATCTGCTCGACAAGAGCAGAGAGGGCTTCAAGTACGGCGATGTGACGCTGCGCGACCACATGGCCTACGACGGTCTGCACGACATCTTCACCGACCAGCCGATGGGTGCGCTCACCGAGCAGCGCAACGGGGCCGACCGAATCAGCAGGGAAGACCAGGATGCGTTCGCGGCGGCCTCGCACCAGCGTGCGGCGGCGGCGTGGAAGAACGGTCTCTTCGACGACGAGGTCGTCCCGGTCGCGGTGCCGCAGCGCAAGGGTGATCCGGTACTGGTGACCACCGACGAGGGCATTCGCGCCGACACCACTCCCGAGTCGCTGGCCAAGTTGCGCCCCGCGTTCCGCGCGGACGGCACGATCACCGCGGGCACCGCCTCGCAGATCTCCGACGGCGCCGCCGCTGTCGTGGTGATGAGTAAGGCGAAGGCCGAATCGCTCGGCCTGAGTTGGATCGCCGAGATCGGCGCCGCGGGCGTAGTTGCCGGCCCGGATTCGACGTTGCAGGATCAGCCTGCCAATGCGATCGCCAAAGCCTGCGCGCGCGAGGGTATCGCGCCCGCCGACCTGGATCTGGTGGAGATCAACGAGGCGTTCGCGGCGGTCGGTGTCGCCTCCACTCGCAAGCTGGGAATCGACCCGGCGAAGGTGAATGTCAACGGGGGCGCCATCGCCATCGGCCACCCGCTGGGTATGTCCGGTGCGCGCATCCTGCTGCACCTGGTTCTTGAACTGAAGCGGCGCGGCGGCGGCGTCGGCGCGGCCGCGCTGTGCGGTGGCGGTGGTCAGGGTGACGCGCTGATCGTCCGCGTCTGACCGCGGACAGCTGGTCTGCGTCTCGGTCGTCTGGTCGATCTCGGCGAGTTCCTCGACTGCCCCACCGGGCACCCCCGTGCCGGCCTGCTGAACCACAAACACCCAGTTCCTGCGCACCGACGCAATCACATCGGCCCCACACCCGTTTCCGAGCGTAGCGAGACCGAACATTGTCCGTTCGCGGGCCGGCTCGCGTCCGAGCGGCCGACGCGTCCGCAGCGAAGTCGCCAGCGTCGGTCGCCCGGACGCGAGCCACACGGGGGGCCGCGAACACGCCGCGGCGCAGCCGCGGCCAAACAACACAGCCAAACAACACCGACTACGACAGTGCGTAGTGCATCCGGCACAATGGTGCGCATGGGCAATGTCTTCGACCTCAGCACGGTCGCCAAGCGGTTCCGTTTCATCGCCGTGCTCGAGGCGATCTCCTGGGGCTTCCTGATCATCGGCATGGTATTCAAGCGGCTCCCCGAGCCGGTGCTGTGGCCGGTGAAGGTGTTCGGCATGACGCACGGGATCATTTTCGTGCTGTTCGTGATCGCCGCGATCGTCGCGGCACGCGAACTGGGCTGGAGCGCCAAGACCACCGTTCTCGCGCTGTTGTCCAGCATTCCGCCGTTCTTCACGGTGCTCTTCGAGGTCTGGGCGGTACGCGCCGGCCAGTTGGGCGAACTGAGTGACGCCACGCCCGTCGACTCCGGAGCACCCGCGTCTGTCACGTCGTGACAAACTGGAAGCTGTGACTCGACCAGCCGCACGCCGTCCTTCGCCCGCTGCCGCCGCCGCTATGTCCGGCGCGGTGGATCTGTCCAGCCTGAAGCAGCCCGCCGGGGGCGCGGGCGGCGCGGCGGCCGGCGATTACGCGGTGAACGAGGTCGATTTCGAGACGAAGGTGCTGCGCCGCTCCACGCAGGTTCCGGTCGTCGTCGTGCTGTACTCGCAGCGCAGCCCGGGCAGCATCGAGCTGGTCCGGACGCTGGAACGTCTGGTCGCCGCCGATGGTGGCGCCTGGGAGTTGGCGACCGTCGAGGCCGAGGCCAATATGCGGATCGCGCAGGCGCTACGGGTACAGGGCATCCCCACGGTGATCGCGATCGCCGGCGGCCAGCCGCTGGCCGACTTCGAAGGCGCTCAACCGGAGCCGCAGGTGCGGCAGTGGCTGAAGGCCGTTGTGGACGCGGTCGCGGGCAAGCTCGAGAGCGGCGCGGAGCCGCAGGCCGCCGAGGACCCGCGCTTCACGGCCGCCGAGGAAGCGCTGGAACAGGGCGATTTCGCGGGCGCCGAGGCGGCGTACGAAGCCATTCTCGCTGCCGAGCCGACGAACGAAGAAGCCAAGGCCGCGCTGCGTCAGCTCCGGTTCCTGGCTCGCGCGCAGCAGATCCCGGACTCCGCTATCGCCATCGCGGAGGCCGACTCGACGAACGTCGACGCCGCGCTCGACGCCGCCGACCTCGAACTGTTCGGGCAGCAGCCCGAAGCGGCGTTCGATCGGCTGATCGGTGTGATCAAGCGCACCGCGGGCGACGAACGCGCCAAGGCGCGCACTCGGCTGGTCGAGCTGTTCGAGCTGTTCGATCAGGCCGAACCATTCGTCGTCGCCGCGCGCCGCAAGCTGGCCGCCGCACTGTACTGAGTCCGGCGCTGATCGGCGCGGTGTCCTACTGCGCCGGCACGCGCTCGTCGGGGATCGCGGTCCGCTCGGGTGCGGCGGGGCGCAGCCAGACCGCGCTGTTCGGGGCGAGCGTCACCGTGGCCGACGCCGGACGATCGTGCCACGAGTCGTCGGTGGCCACGACCGCACCCAGGTTGCCGAGACCCGATCCGCCGTAAGGGACCGCGTCGGTGTTGAGGATCTCGATCCAGCGGCCCGGTTGCGGAAGGCCGACCCGGTAGGCCCCGTGCATCACGCCGGAGAAGTTGTAGACGCACGCGATCACAGAACCGTCCGAGCCGTAGCGCAGGAACGCCAGGACGTCGTTCGCGCGATCATCCGCCTCGATCCAGGCGTAACCGCCCGGTGTGGTGTCCTGGCTCCACAGCGCCGGAGAGGCGCGGTAGACCGCGTTGAGATCGGTCACCAGTGCCGCAATGCCTTGGTGCAGGGGGTTGTCCAGTTCGTGCCAGTCCAACCCTCGATCGTGTGACCATTCGCGAAACTGGCCGAAGTCCTGGCCCATGAACAGCAGCTGTTTGCCGGGATGGGCCCACATGTAGGCCAGCAACGCCCGTACCCCACCGGCCTTGGCGAAATCGTCCCCGGGCATCCTGGTCCACAGCGTGCCTTTGCCGTGCACGACCTCGTCGTGGCTGATCGGGAGCATGTAGTTCTCGCTCCAGGCGTATACCAGCGAGAAGGTGATCTCGTTGTGATGCCAACTGCGGTGAATCGGGTCGCGGCCGAGGAACCCGAGGGTGTCGTGCATCCAGCCCATATTCCACTTCATGGTGAAGCCGAGCCCGCCGACGTCGGTGCCGCGCGTGACCCCGGGCCAGGTGGTGGACTCCTCGGCGATGGTTACCACGCCGGGGTGGTGGCGGTACAGGGTGTCGTTGAGGTCCTGCAGGAAGTCGACTGCCTCGAGGTTCTCGCGGCCGCCCTGCGCGTTGGGTTCCCAGTCGCCCTCGCCGCGCGAGTAATCCAGGTAGAGCATGGAGGCGACCGCGTCGACCCGCAGGCCGTCGATATGGAACTGCTCGATCCAGTAGCGCGCATTGGCGACGAGGAAGTTGCGCACTTCGGGTCTGCCGTAGTCGAAAACGTAAGTGCCCCAGTCCAATTGCTCGCCGCGACGTGGGTCGGCGTGCTCGTAGAGCGGGGTGCCGTCGAAGCGAGCCAGCGCCCATTCGTCCCGCGGGAAGTGCGCCGGAACCCAGTCCAACAGCACGCTGACGCCCGCCGCATGCATGCGATCGACGAAGGCGCGGAAGTCGTCCGGGGAGCCGAACCGTGCCGTCGGCGCGTAGTACGACGTGACCTGGTAGCCCCAGGAACCGCCGAACGGATGCTCGGCGATGGGGAGGAGTTCGATGTGGGTAAAACCGGCGGCCCGCACGTATTCGGCCAGTTGGTCGGCCATTTCGCGGTAGCAGAGGCCCGGTCGCCAGGAGCCGAGATGTACCTCGTAGACACTCATCGGCGCGCGGGTCGGATCGGTGGCCGCGCGACGGTCGAGCCAGGCGCGGTCGTGCCAGACGTAATGGCTCTCGCTGACCACCGACGCCGTCGCCGGGGGCAGTTCGGTCGCGAAGGCGAGCGGGTCGGCATGATCGACGGTGCGCCCGTCGGCACCGTGCACGCGATACTTGTATTTCGCGCCGGGGCCGACGCCGGGGACGAATACTTCCCAGATACCGGATGATCCGAGTACGCGCATCGGCGCGGTGTTGCCGCTCCACCCGTCGAAATCGCCGATCACGGTGACGCCACGCGCATTCGGCGCCCATACCGCGAACGACGTACCCTCGACCTCGCCATCGAGCGTGGTGTAGCGGCGTGGGTGCGCGCCGAGTACCTCCCACAGTCGTTCGTGGCGGCCCTCGCCGAGGAGATGCAGGTCGAGTTCACCTACGGTGGGTAGGAAACGGTATCCGTCCGCGCCGAGTACGGTTTGGCCGCCCGGATAGGTGGTGACGATGCGGTAATCCATCAGATCCGGGTATGGCACCACAGCTGCGAACACGCCGTGCCCCACCGAGCTCAACGGATGGTCGATCCCGCCGATACGCGCGGCCACCGCTTCGGCGTGCGGGCGCAGTACCCGGACGGCGGTGCCGTCGTGATGCGGGTGTGCGCCGAGTACGGTGTGCGGGTCGGTATGGGCGCCCGCGGCCAGCAGCAGCAGATCGCGCCGCTTCATCGCAGCGTCCTGCGAAAGGCCAGTTCGGTGCGGGCCTGCTGCGAAACCGGGGGCAAGGTGAGAATGTGCGCGACCGCGTGGGCGGGATCGAGCCGCACGTAATTCGTCTGGGCCCAATGATATTCCTCGCCGCTGACCTCGTCGTATACCACCGGATGGTCATGCCATTCGCGACCGATGGCAGGCAGGTCGAGCGAGAGCATGCCCCATTCGGCGCCGAACGGGTTCAGATTCACCACGACCAGCACGGCGTCGCCGCCAACCGGGTCGATCTTGGAGTAAGCAAGCAGTGCGTCGTTGTCCACGTGATGGAAATGCAGGCAACGCAACTGTTGCAGGGCGGGGTGTGCGCGACGGATCTCGTTGAGCCGGGTAATCCACGGTTCCAGCGATTCCCCCCGCGCGAGCGCCTCGGTGAACGCCCGCGGGCGCAACTCGTACTTCTCCGAGTCGAGATATTCCTCGCTACCCGGTCGCACCGCTTGGTGCTCGAACAGCTCGAAGCCGGAGTAGACGCCCCAGCTCGGTGCCAGGGTGGCGGCAAGCACCGCACGGAGGGCGAACATCCCGGGTCCACCGTGCTGGAGGCTGTCGTGCAGGATGTCCGGGGTGTTGACGAAGAGGTTCGGGCGGGCTTCGTCGGCCTTCGCGGCCAGCTCGTTGCCGAACTCGGTCAATTCCCACTTCGCCACGCGCCAGGTGAAATACGTATAGGACTGGCTGAATCCGCGTCGGGCCAGCCCATAGAGCCGAGCCGGGCGGGTGAACGCCTCGGACAGGAAGATCACGTCGGGATCGGTGCGGCGCACGGTGGTGATCAGCCACTCCCAGAAGTCGGCAGGCTTGGTGTGCGGGTTGTCGACGCGGAAGATCTTGACGCCGAGATCGATCCAGTGCCGGACGACGCGCAGCACCTCGGCGTAGAGGCCGTCGGGGTCATTGTCGAAGTTGACCGGGTAGATGTCCTGGTATTTCTTCGGCGGGTTCTCGGCGTAGGCGATGGTGTCGTCCGGGAGGGTGGTGAACCACGCGGGGTGCGCTCGCACCCATGGATGGTCGGGCGCGCACTGCAGCGCGAGGTCGAGTGCCACTTCGAGGCCGAGCCGTGCTGCCGCCGAGACGAACTCGACGAAATCGGACTCGGTGCCGAGATCGGGGTGCACGGCGTCGTGACCGCCACGTTCCGAGCCGATCGCCCATGGCGAGCCGACGTCGCCCGGCTCGGCGGTGACCGCGTTGTTGCGGCCCTTGCGATTCACCTCACCGATCGGGTGGATCGGTGGCAGATACACCACATCGAATCCCATGGCGGCGATCCGCGGCAGCTCCTTGGCCGCGGTCGCGAAGGTGCCATGGATCGGCGTGCCGGTGGCGTCGCGGCCGCCGGT
Source organism: Nocardia sp. NPDC049220 (assembly GCF_040647855.1). NCBI lineage: Bacteria > Bacillati > Actinomycetota > Actinomycetes > Mycobacteriales > Nocardiaceae > Nocardia > Nocardia sp. NPDC049220. The sequence continues at coordinate 91,227 of NZ_JBEZDA010000018.1, read as the reverse complement.
CGAGCGAGGAAAGAACTCGTACCACGATCCGCAGAGCGCGCGGTGTCGCTCGACCTGCACGGTGTGCTGCGGGCCGCGGGTGACCAGGTCGCGCAGTGGAGTGGTCCGGAGGATCTCGGCGACCTCGTCGGTGAAGGCCGGAGCGACGCGTGCGGGCAGCTGCTCGGCACTGCGCAGTGCCGCCGCGACCGTGCGCAACCGTTCGAACTGCTTCTTCGGCACCGTCTGTGCCGCGCGGTCGAACAGCCGGGCGCCCAGTTCCAGATCGTTGGCCAGGTCGGCCGCACTCTGCCCGACGGCCAACTTGGCTTCCACCGCCGAACGCCACGTGGTGAACGGGTCGCTCCAGCCTTCGATGCGGTAGGTCCAGGCGCCGGGGACATTCGGCGTAAATGTCGCGTTGAACACGTCGGGCTCGTGGTCCGGCGCCATCCTGACCCGGACCGGTCTGGACCCGCCGGGCGCACGGACCACCAGCGTGGCGGCCACGGCATCGTGGCCCTCTCGCCACACCACGGTGCGCACCGGGAAAACCTCGCCGATCACGGCCTTGGCAGGCCGACCGCCTGCGATGGACGGGGCAGTGTCATCGATAGCGATGCGGCCGGTCACGGGACCAACCTACCGGCAGGCGGGCGTGCGGACCGGATGAGTGCGTAGACCAGGCGGATTACCGAACGGTTCGAATATGCCCCCGGCAGCGCCGCACCGTGATGTCCGGGAGTACGCCAGTCGTGCGGGTGCGGCGGCCTCGGCGCGCGGGACGCCCGTTCGACGTGGGAGGCAGACCCATATCTCAGCGCGCGTCGACGGCGAGCCCGAGGCCGAGGGCGACCAGGATCGCGCCGAGCGCGCGTTCGAGCCGCTGTCGGACACCGGTCCTGCGCAGCCAGGCGCCCGCGCGGTCGGCGGCCAGGACCACGCCGACGCACCACACGGTGTCGACGACGAGCTGGATGAGCGCGAGGATCGCGACCGTCGGCAGCACCGGTCCGCTGGACGGAAGGAACTGCGGCAGGATGGTCAACCCGAAGACGGCCGCTTTCGGGTTGGCGGCGATCGACAGCAGCGATGCGCGGAAGGCGGCGCGGGGTGTCCGCCCGGACGGCAGCATTTTCGTCATCGTGCTACCGAACTCGTCGTCCTTTCGCGCACTCCGCCACGACTGGACACCGAGCCAGATCAACACCACTGCTCCGACGACGTGCACCGCGGCATTCATGACTCGGTTCGCGACGAGCAGCACCGAAAGCCCGGCCCCACCCGCGAGTGTCCAGCCGAGCACGCCGATCTCGTTGCCCAGCACCGCCGCCAGCCCCGCTGTGCGGCCATCACGCACGGAGCGCTGAAGGAAGAGGGCAGTTGCCGGACCGGGCAAAGCCGCGAGGATCAGACAGGCCAGAAGGAATTGCGGAAGAACGTGAACCCAGTGCGGCATCAGCTGATGCTGCCAGTTCACTCCGGTACTTGCCAAAGATTTTCTGCGTCTCCGGTCGTGGCGAAGTGACCTGTGGATCTATCGGACGTCTTGCTGGTGTTATGGGTCGTGATCGGTCACCCGGCAGGGAGTTCGGTAGGGTTCGCCGGGTGAAGGCATTGCGTCGTTTCACCGTCCGTGCCCATCTGCCCGAGCGTGTGGCGGCCCTGGGTGAACTCGCTACGAATCTGCGCTGGTCGTGGCATCCGCCGACGCAGGACCTGTTCGCCGAGCTGGATCCGCGGCGGTGGCGGGACATGGGCCACGACCCGGTCCGGATGCTGGGTGAGGTGTCTGCTTCCCGGCTGGATGAGCTGGCTGCCGACGCCGACTTCGTCCGCCGCGTCGACGCCGCTGCCGCGGACCTGCGTGCCTACCTGGCAGCCCCGGGCTGGTTTCAGCGCCGTGCGGGGGAGGGGGACGTCCGCGGGATCGCCTACTTCTCGATGGAGTTCGGCGTCACCGAGGTGCTACCGAACTACTCGGGTGGTCTCGGCATTCTGGCGGGCGACCACCTCAAGGCCGCCTCCGATCTGGGTCTGCCGCTGATCGGTGTCGGATTGCTGTACCGCTCCGGTTATTTTCGCCAGACGCTGTCCGCGGACGGATGGCAGACCGAGCGCTATCCGGCCTTGGATCCGCAGGGTCTTCCGCTGCGTGCGCTCACCTCCGAGGGTTCGCCGGTCCTCATCCATGTGGCCATGCCCGACAACAGGGTGCTGCGAGCCCGGGTATGGATCGCGCAGGTCGGCAGGGTTCCGCTGCTGTTGCTCGACTCGGATATCGCCGAGAACGATCCGGAACTGCGCGCGGTCACCGACCGGCTCTACGGCGGCGATCAGGAGCATCGGATTCGGCAGGAGATCCTGGCTGGCATCGGTGGTGTGCGCGCGGTCCGCGCGTACACGGCCGCGGCCGGACTGCCCGATCCCGACGTCTTTCACATGAACGAAGGTCACGCCGGTTTCCTCGGTGTCGAGCGGATCCGTGAATTCGTCTCCGCGGGAGAGGATTTCGATTCCGCGCTGGCCGCGGTTCGGGCCGGCACCGTGTTCACCACCCACACCCCGGTGCCGGCCGGCATCGATCGGTTCCCGATGCCGATGGTGCGCCGCTATTTCGGCGGTGCACACGGCGAATCCGATTCCGCGCTGCTGCCCGGCCTCTCCGTGGACCGGATCGTGGCGCTCGGTCGCGAGGCCGATCCCTCCGTGTTCAATATGGCGCACATGGGTCTGCGTCTCGCGCAGCGAGCCAACGGTGTTTCGAAACTGCATGGCGAGGTGAGTCGGGCCATGTTCGCCTCGCTGTGGCCGGGATTCGACGCCGCCGAGGTGCCGATCGGGTCGGTCACCAACGGTGTGCACGCCACGACGTGGGCCGCGCGCGAATGGGTCGACAAAGCACGTGAGCACATCGGCGCGGAATTGATCGAGGAGGGGCGCGGGTGGGAACGACTGCGCGATATCGACCTGGGTGAGCTGTGGTCGACGCGGAATATGTTGCGCGCCGACCTGGTTGCCGAAGTTCGCCGCCGGGTGCGCGCGTCCTGGCTGGAGCGCGGTGCCGCGGAGGCCGAACTCGGCTGGGTGAACAGTGTTTTCGATCCGGACGTGCTGACTGTCGGATTCGCGCGCCGGGTGCCGACATACAAGCGACTGACCCTGATGCTGCGTGATCCGCAGCGGCTGCGGGCGCGGCTGCTGGATCCGCAGCGCCCGATGCAGCTGGTCGTCGCAGGCAAGAGCCACCCCGCCGATGACGGCGGCAAGGCACTCATTCAGCAAATCGTTCGCTTCGCCGACGATCCCGAGGTGCGCCACCGGATCGTGTTCCTACCCGACTACGACATGTCGATGGCCCGCTATCTGTACTGGGGTTGCGATGTCTGGCTGAACAACCCGTTGCGCCCGCTGGAGGCGTGCGGTACCTCCGGCATGAAGTCCGCGCTCAACGGCGGGCTCAACCTGTCGATCCGGGATGGCTGGTGGGACGAGATGTACGACGGTGAGAACGGCTGGGCCATCCCGACCGCCGATGGCGTTCGGGACGATCAACGCCGCGACGACTTGGAGGCCGCCGCGCTCTACGACCTGTTCGAGCGCACCGTGGCGCCGCGCTTCTACGATCGCGACCCGTCCGGGATGCCGGTGCGCTGGGTCGAGATGGTCCGCCATACCTTGCAGACCTTGGGTCCGAAAGTATTGGCCTCCCGGATGGTCCGCGACTACGCGGTGGAGTACTACGCGCCCGCCGCCGCGGCCCATCGGCGCGCGACCGGTGCTGATTTCGCCGGCGCGCGCGCCATCGCCGAGTATCGCCGCCGGGCGGAGGCGGCGTGGCCGTCGGTCAAGGTGATCCAGGTGGACAGCGCGGGCCTGCCGGATACGCCGGTGCTCGGGGCGCGGCTGTCGCTGACCGCGCGGATCGAGCTCGGCGGACTGGGTGTCTCGGATGTCTCCGTGCAGGCGGTGCTCGGCCGGGTGTCCGCGGACGATGAGCTGTCCGATGTCAGCACGATCCCGATGACGCACAGCGGTTCCGATGCCGGTGTCGAACTGTTCACCGTCGACACCCCGGTTCCGCTGTCCGGCGCCGTCGGCTATACGGTGCGGATCCTCCCGCACAACGACCTGCTGGCCTGCGACGCCGAACTCGGCCTGGTATCCGCGCCGCACGCGTAGTTTCCGCTTCTCTGGCACTTCGGGACCTGCGCCGAGGGGGCGGGCTTGGGTGGTCTCCACCCCGGGAGGATGGTCCCCTGGAGGGGCCTCGAGTCGGTGAACGTCGGCTACCGTGCCCTGGCACCCCCTTATCATTTTCGACTGGAGATAGCCATGGTCACCGATGTTCTGAACCGGACCCGAGGACGCCTCGACGGGTACTTCGGCGTTCGATCGACCGGGTCGACCGTCAGGCGTGAGTTCATGGCGGGGACGGTCACATTCCTGGCCATGTCCTATGTGCTGGCGGTGAACCCCGCGGTACTCGGCGACCAGGGCGCTCTGGGTGACAAAGGCATTCCCATGCAGGCGGTATTCACCGCTACGGCCGTAGCCGCGGTGTTCGGCAGTCTGGTCATGGGCTTGTGGGCGAACTACCCGATCGCGCTCGCACCGGGTATGGGACTCAACGCGTTCTTCGCGTACTCGGTGGTGCTCGGCATGGGGATTCCGTGGCAGGTGGCGTTGTCGGGCACCTTCCTGTCGGGTCTCGTTTTCTTCGTTCTCGCGGTCACGAAGGTTCGCGAACGCATCCTCGATGCCATTCCGATGCAGTTGAAACTGGCAGTCGGGGCGGGCATCGGGTTGTTCGTCGCATTCCTCGGTCTGAAGAACGCGGGCATCGTGGTGAACAGCGATGCGACATTGGTCGCGCTCGGTGACTTCACCAAGGGCACGACACTGCTGGCGCTATTCGGATTAGTCGTGACCGTGGTGTTCCTCGTGCGGGGCTGGCACGGTGCGGTGCTGTACGGCATCGTGCTGACCGCGCTCGTCGGCATCGTCAGTGGCCTGGTCGAGCTGCCCACCGGGGTGGTCTCCGCGCCCAAGGGGCTCGAGCACACCTTCGGCCAGGCGATCATCCACCTGCCGGACGCGTTCACCGGTCAGCTGGCCATCGTAGTGCTGACCATGCTGTTCGTCGATTTCTTCGACGCCTCCGGCACGTTGATCGGGGTCGCGAACCAAGCCGGGCTGCTGGACAAGAAAGGCAAGCTGCCGCGTGCGGCGAGTGCGCTGGCGGCGGATTCGGTGGGCACGATGGCGGGCGCCGTCGTCGGCACGTCGACCACCACCGCATACGTCGAATCGACGGCGGGCGTCTCGGCGGGCGGCCGCACCGGGCTGACCGCGGTCACCACCGCGGGCTGGTTTCTGGTCGCCATGTTCTGCTACCCGGTTTTCGCGGTGGTGGCGGGTTCCGGCGAGGTGACCGCGCCCGCGTTGATCGTGGTAGGCATCCTGATGGCTCGCGTGCTCGGTCAGATCGACTGGAATCGGCTGGAGTATTCGGTTCCCGCGTTCGTCACCATCGTGATGATGCCGCTGACCTATTCCATCGCCAACGGGCTCGCCATGGGCATGCTCTTCTACCCGGTCGTCATGGTGGCCAGGGGGCGGATCAAGGATGTGCACCCGGCCATGTGGGCACTGATGCTGGTTTTCCTCGGCTATTTCTTCGTCCTCGCGGAATGACGCGCCAGCGCGCCTGAACCATCTCGCCGTCTCGTACGTGGAATATGACGAGAAGGATCGGAAATTCTCTCGCTCGTCGGCAAATCAGACCGCAGTCCGATTTGTCGCGACCTGTCAGGGAACTCGACTTTGCAGGGATGAGGACCACCATGACAACGAAATCCTTATCGGAACACGCCACGAACGACAAACTGGATGACATCTCGACCGATATCGGACTGTTGCTTCTGCGCGTCGTCTTCGGCGGTCTGCTCGCCGCGCACGGCTCGCAAAAACTATTCGGGTGGTTCGACGGGCCGGGCTGGCGGGCCAACGCCGATGGCTTCCATGAGATGGGCTACAACCCGGGGAAGCTGTTCGGGACGATCGCGGGCTTGAGCGAATGCACCGGAGGTGTGCTGCTGCTGCTCGGTCTGCTGACGCCGCTGGCGTCCGCGATCGTGATCGGCACGATGATCAACGCGATCAACGCGTCGTGGAGTGGGGGGCTGCTGACCGGCAAAGGTTATGAGTCCGCGCTGCTGTTCGCGGTGGCCGCCGCGGCGATCGCGTTCACCGGCCCGGGCAAATTCTCACTGGACGCGGGAAATCCGTGGCAGCGTCAGGGATTCGTCTGGGGGGTCGGTGCGATTGTCCTCGCGGTGGTGGCAGGCTTGCTCGCCCTCATCTTGAAGTGGGTGTTCTGAGTCTGGGACACACCCAGGCCTCGGTGTCCTGCGCTCGCCCGCGTGACCCCACCGCAGGCTCGGCCTCACAGACCGAGCCTGCGGCTTTTCGACCGGTGTCCGAACTCGATGACTCAGGCCCCGGCCTCACCGAGCAGACTGCCACTCGGCTCCGACATGTCAAGCGTCGCCGTCGTCCCGACACCCCGGTCCGGGATGCTCGTCGACCCAGGTGGGCTGGAGTAATCTCGGCGATGCCTCGGCCTCCCTCGAGGAGTGCCACGGCCACTTCGGCCCCGGCCTGCACCGGGGCCGAAGTGTTGCGGTCGGGGTTGTACGCCCGGATCCTCCGAGGTCCTCGCCGGTCGACGGGTGCGCAGCCGACATGTTCGTTGTGGGCGAAAACGTTTCGAGCAGTACGCACTGCGTCATCAGACGCCCGTTCCGGCTCGCGACCGCCGCGCTCACTCATCGGACGAACCTACGCGGCGCAGAACTCGTTGCCTTCCGGGTCTTGCATGATCCACCAGTGCCCGGCGGGTCCGTTGTCGATCTCCCGGACGCGGGTTGCTCCCAGCCCTTCCAGCCGGGCCACGAGGGCGTCGAGGTCGCCGTGCTCGCGGTGTACATCGAGGTGCAGCCGGTTCTTGCCCGACTTGTCCTCGGGGACATCTTGGAAGAGCAGTCGCCTCCCCCGACCGACACCGCTGGTCGGGTCGAATGGATCGTCGGGGTGACGGATCGCGGCGTAGCCCCGAAAGGTCTTGCGGCCGTTGCGCTCGACGACCGCGTCTTCGCCGAGCCGGCCGGCGGCCAGTAGTTGCGCGATGAGAACGCTGGGGTCTTCCAGCTCGTACTCCAAGGCGGCGACCCAGAAGTCGGCGAGAGTGGCGGCGTTTCTGCTGTCGATGACCAGTTTCCAATTCAATGCCATCCGAAATCCTTCCGGGTTCGTTGTTCCGCCGGTAGTCGTCTCGACCGTGTCACTTAGCGCGCCACCGAAGTATCGAAAATCAAGCTACTTCCGCATGGAAGCATCGTTTCGTCGGTGCGTTCGGTTTCACAGTGCGGCTGCTGTGAGCCGTCGGAGTGCTTTGACAACGACGTCCGGTTCGGTGGTTTCCCAGTAGGGCGGCAGCGACGCGCGGAGATATCCGCCGTAGCGGGCAGTGGCGAGGCGGGAGTCGAGGATGGCGACGACGCCACGATCATCCACGCTGCGCAACAGGCGTCCGGTGCCTTGCGCGAGCAGCAGCGCCGCGTGATTGGCCGCCACGGTCATGAACCCGTTTCCGCCGCGCAGCTCGACCGCGCGCTGGCGGGCCGCGAGCAGCGGGTCGTCCGGGCGAGGGAACGGGATGCGGTCGAGAATGACCAGGCTCAGCGAAGGGCCGGGCACGTCGACACCCTGCCACAGCGACAGTGTGCCGAACAGTGAGGTCTCCGGATCGTCGGCGAATTTGGCGATCAGCGCGCCCGTCGCGTCGTCGCCCTGACACAGCACGGGGGTGTCCAGTCGCTCGCGCAGCGCGTCGGAGGCGGCCCGTGCGGCGCGCATCGAGGAGAACAAGCCGAGCGTGCGCCCGCCCGCTGCCTCGATCAGCCGTTCGATCTCGTCCAGGTAGGCAGGCGCCAGCCCGTCCCGGCCCGGCGCGGGTAGGTGTTTGGCGACATAGAGGATGCCGGACTTGGCGTGGTCGAACGGTGAGCCGACATCGAGCGAACTCCAGCGGACGGTGTCGGCGTCCGACGGCGCTTCGGCGCCGTTCGCGGTGGCGGCGTCGGTGCGGTTGCCCGACTGGGCGGGCAGGCCCCAGGTGGTCGCGAGCCCGTCGAACGAGCCGCCGATCTGCAAGGTGGCCGAGGTCAGCACGACCGTGGCGGTCCCGAAGAGTCGGCCGCGCAGCAGCCCGCCCACCGACAGCGGCGCCATGCGCAGCGAGCGGCGCACGACACCGCGCGTCTCGTCGGCTGCCAGCCAGATGACGTCGCGACGAGTGGCAGCGTCCGGCTCGTCGAACGCGGTCAGGGCGCGGACCGCGCCGTCGTGTATTTCGTCGATCGCGGACAGCGCCAGATTTCGGGCCGCCGCGTTCTCGGGATCGCCCTGCCCGGTGGTGCCGCCCTGGGGTGCGAGCGCGGTGCGCGCGTTCCACGCGGCGTCGCGAACGAGGGCCAGTACCGGTGCCACCCCGTCGGGCAGGGTGTCCCACCGGGCGGCGGGCAGGTTGTCCAGTAGGTCGTGCCACGCCTCCGCGGCGCCTTCCAGGCGGTCCACCTCTTGCTCGTCGACAAGTTTGGCGCAGCGCCGAGCGGCCGCGCTGATCGCCGCGGCGGCGAGTTCGGCGGTGGCGACGCCGGTGACCCGGTCGACCAGCTCGTGTGCCTCATCGATGACCACCACATCGTGCTCGGGGAGCACCTGGATGCCGCTGATCGCATCGATCGCGAGCAGCGCGTGATTGGTCACGACGACGTCGGACTGCGCCGACTCGGCCCTGGCGCGCTCGGCGAAACAGTCCTGACCGAACGGGCAGCGCGACTTGCCGAGGCATTCCCGTGACGACACGCTGACCTGCCGCCATGCGCGATCACTTACTCCCGGGGCCAACTCGTCCCGGTCACCGGTTTGGGTGTCGGATGCCCATTCGTTGAGTCGCTGCACTTCGCGTCCGAGACGCGAGATCGCGAACGCGTCGAACAGCTCTGCTTCGGCGGGCTCGTCCGGGATCGCGCTGTTGATCTTGTTCAAGCACAGATAGTTATTGCGTCCCTTCAGGATCGCGTACTGCGGCGTCCGCCCGAGGGGCTTACTCAGCGCTTGGGCGAGCCGCGGCAGATCCCGGTCCACCAGCTGGCGTTGCAATGCGATCGTCGCCGTCGACACGACCACTGTGCGTCCGGTGCGGACCGCGTGACGCACACTCGGCACCAGGTACGCCAACGACTTGCCGGTGCCCGTCCCGGCCTGCACGGCGAGATGTTCCCTGGTGTCGATCGCATGGTCCACCGCCGCGGCCATGGTCAGCTGTCCGGCCCGCTCCTTGCCGCCGAGCGCCTGCACGGCGGTGGCCAAAAGATCGGAGACGGGCGGCAGTTCGGGCACGCGAGCAGCCTACTTGGTGCCTCCGACACGGCAGAGCAGTCGGCGAGACCGGACGGTCCTATCCGTTGACGCTTCCTTCGAGATCGATGCCCGCGGTGCGCATACGATCGAGTGCGGCGCGGGTGGTGTCCGGCGCCACCGCCGCGGTGAGATCGAGCAGGACTCGGGTCTCGAAGCCCTCGATCCGCGCATCGAGGGCGGTGGCCCGCACACAGTGGTCGGTGGCGATGCCGACGATGTCGACCGCGTCGATGTCGTGGTTGTGCAGCCAGTCGGCGAGTCCGGTGCCGTCCTCGGCGGCGCCCTCGAACCCGGAGTAGGCCGCGCAGTACGCGCCTTTGGCGAAGATCTGCTGGATGGGCGCGGTGGTCAGCGCGGGGTGGAACTCGGCGCCGGGTGTACCGACCCGGCAGTGCGGCGGCCAGGTGTCGAGGTAGTCGGGCTCGTCGGAGAAGTGCGCACCGGGGTCGACGTGGTAGTCGCGCGTCGCGACGACCGCGCTGTACTGCGTGGCGGCGAGGTGTTCGCTGATCCGCGCTGCCACCGCGGCACCGCCGGTGACGGCGAGCGACCCGCCCTCGCAGAAATCGTTCTGGACGTCGACGATGATCAGGGCTCGGGTCATGGTGACCTCCCGCAGGTGAACTATATGGCCCTTTTCGATTCTGCCGCCAGGTCGAACAACCGGTTCACGCGACGCGCGGGTAATCCGGTGCTGCTCGGGATCGCGCTGGGGCTGTGGCACCGCATCGCCGTCCATCGGCGCTGACCTCAGGCGAAGGTGGTCGCGATCGCGGGCTCGCCGGCGGAGAGCTTCAGGCCTTCCCACGGCAGGCTGATCAGACCGCTCGCGACCAGGTCACGGCTGTCGGCCAGGGTCGCCAACCCGGCCACCTGCTCGCCGCCGCGGACCAACGGCACGAGCAGTTCGCGCGATTCGAGGCCGTCCACCGCCGGCTCCGGTCCGGCCGCCGGGTACACGATCTCCTCGACGATCGTGCCGGTGCCCCGGGCTAATCGAATCGCCTTCTTCGTGCCACCGCGGGACTGCTTGTGACTACTGCGCTTGGCGACCGGCACCCCATCCACCTCGACCAGTTTGTAGACCATTCCCGCCGTCGGCGCGCCCGACCCGGTGACCAGCGCGGTGCCGACCCCGTAGACATCGACCGGTTCGGCGCGCAGCGCGGCGATCGCGTACTCGTCGAGATCACCGGAGACCACGATGCGGGTCTTGGTGGCGCCTAACGCGTCCAGTTGGTCGCGCACCTGCCTGGCCAGCACGCCGAGATCGCCGGAGTCGATCCGCACGCCGCCCAACTCGGGGCCCGCCACCTCGATCGCGGTGGCCACGCCCTTGGTGATGTCGAAGGTGTCCACCAGCAGTGTCGTTCCGATCCCCAGCGCCTCCACCTGGCCGCGGAACGCGGCCGCCTCATGCGCGCCGTCGGCGGCGCTGTGCAGCAAGGTGAAGGCGTGTGCGCTGGTGCCCGCGCCGGGGACCCCGTAGCGGCGTACTGCCTCGAGATTCGAGGTGGCGTCGAATCCGGCCAGGTACGCGGCCCGGGCGCTGGCGGGCGCGGCGAGTTCATGGGTGCGCCGCGAGCCCATCTCGATCATCCTGCGGCCACCGGCCGCGCTCACCATGCGCGCCGCCGCGGAGGCGATGGCGCTGTCGTGGTTGAGGATGGACAGGATCACTGTCTCCAGGACCACGCATTCGGCGAAACTGCCGCGCACCGAGACGATCGGGGAGCCGGGAAAGTAGAGTTCGCCCTCCGCATAGCCGTCGATGTCACCGGTGAATCGGTACTCGTGCAACCAGTCGAGCGTCCGTCGATCCGAGAACGACGCGATGACGGCCAACTCCGCTTCGCCGAAACGGTACTGCCGCACTGCGTCCACCAGCCGGCCGATCCCCCCGACCACACCGTAACGCCGGCCATTTGGCAAACGTCTAGCAAACGCCTCGAAGGTGCACCGCCGATGTGCTGAACCGTCGGCGAGCGCCGCGGCGAGCATGGTCAGTTCGTACTGGTCGGTCAGCAGCGCCGTGCTGGTGATGCCGTCGTGCAGGTCCACGTCGCCACTGTAGACAGGACGATCGGATCGGGTGGCGGGCATCGGGCTGGTGAATCGTGGAATGCGTGAATCAAGGCTGTGTGGGTGTTGTTTATTCGGAGTCGCGTCGTACCCTTGACTTTATGGCCTTGTGCAACATAGTCCGAGGTGACGTCGTCGTGGGCGCTGCGAGCGTGACGTTGTCGGCGGCACAGGCGAGCCCGGAGGCGATCGAATACACCGAGATATTGGAGGCGGAAGACCGTCCCTGGGTGACCGTGGTGTGGGACGACCCGGTCAACCTCATGCACTATGTCGCGTACATTTTCCAAAAGCTGTTCGGCTACAGCAAAGCCAAGGCGACCGAGTTGATGCTGAAGGTGCACAACGAGGGCAAGGCGGTCGTCTCCTCGGGTTCGCGGGACAAGATGGAACACGATGTCCAGCGGCTGCACGCCGCGGGACTCTGGGCCACCATGCAGCGAGATGGCTGACCGGGACGACTACCCTGACGCCGTGCGTAAGTGGAGCAGGAAGAACTCGCTGAGCGGTCTCAAACTGCGTTCCGAGATGGACGCACGGGAGGCCAACGTGCTTCGGTCCTTGGTCGGCGCGGTGACCGGGCTGTTGACCGAACGTGCCGCGTCCGCCCCCGAGGACGATCTCACCGCGCTGACCGGTCTGCGCTCGGGCAACACCTCGCCGCCGGAAGATCCGCGACTACGCAGACTCTTGCCCGACTTCCATCGCAGCGAGCCGGGTTCGCCGGACGCCGACCGCGCCAACCTCAACAGCGCGTTGCGCGGCTTGCACGAGCCGGACATCATCGACGCCAAACTGGCGGCGGGGTCGGTCGTGCTGGACACGGTGCCGACCTCCGGCGGCAGGATCGCGCTCACCCCGGAGCAGGCAGACGCATGGCTGGCCGCGCTCACCGACGTACGGCTCGCGCTCGGCACGGTGCTGGACATCGACGCCGAAACACCCGACCACCTGGACCCGGACGACCCGCGCGCTCCGCACCTGGACGTCTATCACTGGCTGACCTGGATGCAGGACTCGCTGCTGCAAGCACTGGCGCCCTGACTCGGTTCCACACACGCAATCGCTGGCACCTGCGCGACAGTGAGGAGCGGTCAACATGAATGCCGCGGCTGGGCAACGTAATTCGCTGACCGACGTACCGGGACTGTTGGTCGGTCACCACCATGAACTCGACCCCGCCGCCACGCTCAGCACCGGCGCGGCGACCGGTTGCACGGTCGTACGCGCACCGGGCGGGGCCGTCGCGGCGGTCGACGTGCGCGGCGGCGGCCCCGGCACGCGGGAGACCGATCTGCTCGATCCGCGCAACACCGTTCGTCAGGTCGACGCGATCCTGCTGACCGGAGGTAGCGCCTACGGCCTCGCTGCCGCCGACGGCGTGATGCGCTGGTTGGAGGAGCACGGCGACGGCATCGCGCTGGACCCGGCCGACGCGAGCCGGGTGGTGCCGATCGTTCCCGCCGCGGTGATCTTCGATCTTCCGGTCGGCGCGTGGGGCATTCGGCCCACCGCCGAGTTCGGGTATCGGGCGGCCGATGCTGCCGCGGAGGACTTCGCGCGCGGATCGGTCGGCGCGGGTGTCGGCGCACGCGCGGGATCGATCAAAGGCGGCGTGGGCACGGCGAGTGTCGTACTCGGTGCGGGCGCCGCGGCCGGGATCACCGTCGCGGCGTTGATCGTGGCCAATCCGGTTGGTTCGGTTTTCGATCCGCGTACGGGGTTGCCATGGGGGAGCGGCACCGACGGGCCTGGCTATTTCGGATTGCGCCCGCCGACCCCCGAGCAGATAGCGGCGGCCGATGCGCTCCCGGTGAAAGGCACGGTGCTCAACACCACCATCGGCGTCGTGGCCACGGACGCGGCGCTCGACCCCGCAGGGTGCCAGCGGATGGCTGCCACCGCCCACGACGGCTTGGCCAGGGCGATCCGCCCCGCGCATTCCCCCCTCGATGGCGACACGCTCTTCGCGCTCGCCACCGGGACGGCCGAGTCGGCCGCCACCGTCGCGCTCCCGCCCGCCTTCCCCCCGGACCTGCTTGTGCTCGATGAGGTTTGCACGGCGGCCGCGGTCTGTGTCGAACGCGCCATCGTCGACGCGATCCGCTCGGCCCATGCGGTCGCGGGCATCCCGGCCTATCACGACCTGTTCCCAGGCTGACCCGGTCGAACCTCGCCGCGCTCGAAACCCGAGCGGCCGCGCCGAAAGGCAAGAACCGGGGACCGGCCTACGGTGCCCCGGGAATAGCCGAATATTCTGGCTCGTTGTCGACTGCGTCAGGTCGGCGTTGCGGAAAGGTGATCGAGAAGTGCTGGTGATCAGAGTCGACCTCGTGGAGGCGATGGTGGCGCACGCACGGGCCGATCATCCGGACGAGGCGTGCGGCATCATCGCCGGGCCGGAGAACTCGGATCGTCCGGAGCGCTTCATCGCCATGGTCAACGCGGAGCGCTCGCCCACTTTCTACCGCTTCGATTCCGGTGAGCAGTTGAAGGTATGGCGCGAGATGGACGACGCGGACGAGACCCCGGTGGTGATCTACCATTCGCACACCGCCACTGAGGCGTACCCGAGCCGGACCGACGTGTCCTACGCCTCCGAGCCCTTCGCGCACTACGTGCTGATCTCGACTCGCGATCCCGAGCGGCACGAGTTGCGCAGCTACCGGATCGTCGACGGCGAGGTCACCGAGGAGCCGGTACAGATCGTCGACACGTACCACAACCAGACCGCTGCCTTTTCGTGAACCGAGGAGTACCCATGTCGATAACCGTCTCCATCCCGACCATCATGCGTGGTCTCACCGGGGGTGCCAAGCGCGTACAGGCCGAGGGCGCCACGCTCGCCGCGCTGATCGACGACCTCGAGGTCAATCATCCCGGCCTCGCCGAGCGCCTGCTCAAGGACGGCAAGTTGAACCGCTACGTCAATATCTACGTCGACGACGAGGACGTGCGCTTCGCCGGCGGTTTGTCGGCCGAGGTGCCGAAGGAGGCCAGCGTCACCATCCTCCCCGCCGTCGCGGGAGGCTGACCGTTCCCGTGGCGCGCTATGAATCACTGATCGCGACCCTCGGCAACACCCCTCTGGTGGGCCTGCGCACGCTGTCCCCGCAGTGGGACGGTGACAACCACGTGCGTCTGTGGGCGAAGCTGGAGGACCGCAACCCTACCGGCTCGATCAAGGATCGCCCGGCACTGCGCATGATCGAGCAGGCGGAGGCCGATGGTCTACTCCGACCCGGCTGTACGATCCTCGAGCCCACCAGTGGCAACACTGGCATTTCGTTGGCCATGGCGGCCAAACTCAAGGGCTACCGCCTGGTCTGTGTGATGCCGGAGAACACCTCGGTGGAGCGGCGGCAGTTGCTCACCATGTTCGGGGCGCGGATCATCGATTCACCGGCCGCGGGTGGCTCCAATCAGGCGGTCGCGCAGGCCAAACAGATCGCCGCGGCGAACCCGGACTGGGTGATGCTCTATCAGTACGGCAACCCCGCGAACGCGCTCGCGCACTACGAGACCACCGGCCCCGAGATTCTGGCGGATCTGCCGGAGATCACTCATTTCGTCGCGGGGCTCGGTACCACCGGCACGCTGATGGGTACCGGCCGTTTCCTGCGCGAGAGGGTGCCGGCCATCGAGATCGTCGCCGCTGAGCCGCGCTACGGCGAGCTGGTCTACGGGCTGCGCAACATCGATGAGGGATTCATCCCTGAGCTGTACGACGAGACCGTGCTGACCTCCCGTTTCTCGGTCGGCCCTTACGACGCGGTCAAACGTACCCGCGAACTCGTGCTCGAAGAGGGCATTTTCGCGGGCATCTCCACCGGCGCCATCCTGCATGCCGCGCTGGGTGTCGCCCGCAAGGCGGCGAAAGCGGGTACCCGCGCGGACATCGCGTTCGTGGTCGCGGACGGCGGCTGGAAGTACCTGTCGACCGGCGCATACGACGGCACCCTGGAAGAGGCGGAAGAACGACTCGACGGACAACTCTGGGCCTGATATCCGGACCTGCCGGTACCCTCGGAGAAGCGGGGTCGTGGCTGCGCTTGACCTGGAGGTGGCGGTGACCGGAAGTGCGGGACTCGGGCCGCCGTCCGATCCGAACCGAGTCGCGGCGCTGAAACGACTCTGGCTGCGGGCCGGGGTGGTGATCGTCGGATTCGTCGGGCTGCTCTACAGCATAGAGGGGGTCGAGACCGTCACCGGCCACGATCTCGACTACGCGGGGATCGAGCCGCGGCGGACCGATGGACTGTCCGGCATCCTGTTCGCCCCGGTGCTGCACGGCGGTTGGGACCACCTGATCGGAAATACACTGCCGGTGCTGGTGCTCGGTTTTCTCGCATTGCTGGCCGGCATCGGCCGTGGCCTGGCCGCGACCGCGATCGTCTGGATCGTGGCGGGCGCTGGTACCTGGCTCACCGGCGCGACGGGTTCGACGCATCTGGGCGCCTCGTCGCTGGTTTTCGGTTGGCTGACTTTTCTCCTCTCGCGCGGTTGGTTCGGACGTAACCTCGGGCAGATTGCGCTCGGTCTCGTCGTGCTGGTCCTCTATGGTTCGCTGCTGTGGGGAGTTCTGCCCGGGCAGCCCGGAATCTCTTGGCAGGGCCATCTTTTCGGGGCGGTGGGTGGACTGTTCGCCGGCTGGGTACTCTCTGGTGATGAACGTCGACGCCGTCGTGGAGATCGAGCCGAAATCAGTCTGTCACCACGGTGAACGTACGGCCCGCGAGGAATTGCGGGGGACGCCTTCTTGAGCGGGAATTCAGCGTGGCAGCATGGGGGAATGCGCCTTACCGTCCTCGGGTGCTCGGGCAGTGTGTCCGGACCGGACTCGCCAGCGTCGGGCTATTTGCTGACCGGCCCTGATATGACACCGACGGTCATCGACTTCGGGCCGGGCATACTCGGAGCTTTGCAGCGCTACGCCGACCCCGGTGAGGTGGACATCTTCCTGACCCATCTGCACGCGGACCACTGTCTGGATCTGCCCGGTCTCTTGGTCTGGCGGCGGTACCACCCGACACCGCCGGAGGGAAAAGCGACCGTGTACGGCCCGTCGGACACCACGCTGCGAATCGGCAACGCCTCCGCCGAGGTCGGTGGCGAATGCGACGACTGGTCCGATGTGATCGACCTGCGGCCGTGGTCCGCGGGGGAGACCGTTCGATTCGGGCCCGGACACACCGTAACGGCGCGCCGGATGCTCCACCCGCCGGAGTCCTACGGTCTGCGGATCGAGACCGCGGGCGACCGAACCTTCGTCTATACCGGCGACACCGCTCTGTGCCCGGAGGTTTTCGAACTCGCACGGGGCGCCGACATCCTGATGGCCGAGGCGTCGTGGACCCATGACCCGGCGAATCGGCCCCCCGGTATTCATCTTTCAGGCACCGAGGCGGGCCAACTCGCCGCCGAGGCCGAGGTACAGGAATTGCTTCTCACCCACATCCCCCCGTGGACCTCACGAGAGGATGTCATCGCCGAAGCCAAGGCTCAGTTCTCCGGCCCTGTCCACGCGGTCGCACCAGGCGAAACCTTCGATCTCTGACCAACCCGCCCCGCGCCACGTCTCCCACGCCGATTCCTGCTGTCAGCACGCCGATGCCGGCGAACACGAGCGGATACACCAGTTGCCTGTGACCTGACCTATGCGGCGTTCGCGTTGGTTCTGCGCAATGACGACCCTCTGACCCAAAGCCCGAATAATCGCGCATAGCGAGCGCGAGGCTGGCCTCAGTCACCTCCCCGCGAGACACCAAGGGGCCGCGAACACGCCGCGCCGCAGGCGCGGCCAAACAAACACAGTAGGCTGTGGCCGTGTCGAGACGAGCCGATGGCAGGGCGGACGATGAGCTCCGCGACGTACGGATCACCCGTGGATTCACCACGCATCCAGCCGGTTCGGTGCTGGTCGAATTCGGCCAGACGCGGGTGATGTGCACTGCCAGCGTCACCGAGGGCGTGCCTCCGTGGCGCCGCGATTCCGGGCTTGGCTGGCTCACCGCGGAATACGCGATGCTGCCCGCCGCGACGCATACCCGCAGCGGCCGCGAGTCGGTGAAGGGCAAGGTCGGTGGGCGGACCCAGGAGATCAGCCGCCTGGTCGGCCGGTCGCTGCGCGCGTGTATCGACTTGGCCGCCATCGGCGAGAACACGATCGCCATCGACTGCGACGTGTTGCAGGCCGATGGCGGAACCAGAACTGCCGCCATCACCGGCGCGTATGTCGCGCTGGCCGACGCGGTGACCTATCTCGGTGCGGCGGGTGGCTTGGCCGACCCGCAGCCGATTTCTTGCGCGATCGCCGCGGTGAGTGTCGGCGTTGTCGACGGCCGGGTGCGCTTGGACCTGCCTTATGAGGAGGATTCGCGGGCGGAGGTCGACATGAATGTGGTCGCCACGGACACCGGCACTCTGGTCGAGATCCAAGGTACCGGCGAGGGTGCCACTTTCCCGCGTTCGACGCTGGACAAGTTGCTCGACTCCGCGCTCGCGGGTTGCGAGCAGCTGTTCGTCGTACAGCGAGAGGCGCTGGCGCTGCCGTATCCGGGTGTGCTCCCGAAGCCTTCTGAGCCGAAGAAGAAGTGATGACCCGGGTTCTGGTCGCCAGCCGCAATGCCAAGAAGCTGAGCGAGTTGCGCCGCATTCTGCACGATGCCGGTGTCGCCGGTATCGAGATTGTCGGGCTGGACGATGTTCCCGCTTATGACGAGGCGCCTGAGACCGGGGCGACGTTCGAGGAGAACGCGCTCGCCAAGGCCGCGGATGGCGCTGCGGCTACGGGATTGGCCTGTGTCGCGGATGATTCCGGCCTCGAGGTGGACGCGCTGAACGGAATGCCGGGTGTGCTGTCGGCGCGTTGGTCGGGCAGGCATGGCGACGATGCCGCGAACAACACATTGCTGCTGGCGCAACTGGCCGATGTTCCGGAGGAGCGCCGCGGAGCGCGGTTCGTCTCGGCGTGCGCGCTGGTGGTGCCGGGCGGTGCGGTCACTGTGGTGCGCGGCGAATGGCCGGGTTCGATCGGTCGGAAGCCGGTGGGCGACGGCGGTTTCGGCTACGACCCGCTGTTCATTCCGAGCGGTGGCGATGCCACCGCCGCGCAATTGTCGCCCGCGGAGAAGGACGCGGCATCGCATCGCGGGCGGGCACTGGCGCGACTGCTACCGGTGCTGACCGCGCTCGCGGAGGCCTGACGCGGAGTCGATCAGATGCCGAAGTCCTGCTTGACCTTCTTCGCATTGACGTGTTCGACGAAGAACGACAGCAGCGGGATGGTACCCGCGAGCAAGGTGCCGACGGTGCGTAGCACCGGCCAGCGGACCTTGACCGCGAGGTCCGCGGTGACCAGCAGGTAGACGAAATACACCCAGCCGTGCACTACGGCGATCCAGCTGGGAGTGTGCACGCCGAAGCCGTACTTGGCGATCATCTCGCCGGTGAGCAGCAGTAGCCAGAGACCGGTGATCCAGGCCAGGGCGCGGTAGCGCAGCAGCGCCGACGCGATCTTGCCGGTGTTCGGGGTCGGTGTGGGTGCCTGTGTGGGCGTGACGGTCGTCTCGGTGGAATCCTCGCTGGTGGTCAACCGGCGCTCCTCTCGCGGGTGTGCAGATCCGCTGCGCGGACCTGCTCATCGATGTCATTGGCGTGCAGCGTCGCGAGGTAGCGGTTGTACTCGGCGAGCACGGGGTCCTCGTCCCGAACGGCCTTGGGGCGCTCGGGCAGCAGACCCGCCGGGATCTCCTTCGGTGGCACGGGTTTCGTGGCTCGCCCGCGTTCGGTCGGCTCCCGCTCCGCGGTGTCGGCAGACTCGTCGGTGTGTTCGGCCGCGCGCTCGAGCCGGACGAACCGGAAGTAGGCGAATACCGCGAATCCCGCGAACAGCGGCCACTGCAGCGCGTATCCGAGGTTCTGGCCGGTGCCGCTGGAGGACTCGAACCGCTCCCACTGCCACCAGGCCAGCGCCAGGCACGCCAGCGCGACCACGATCACCAGCACGATGAGGGCCGGGCGATTGTGTGTCGAGCGGGGGTGTGGGGCGGACACGGCTACTACGGTACCCGTTCTACTACGTGGCCCGTAGAGCCAGGTGGGTCCTGGTTCGCGGCGGTGATCGTGGTCATCGCCGGTGGAAACCCGGGTGCTGGCCGTCGGCACGGCGGTCCGATCGGCTGCGGAGATCTCTGCGTCGGCGGAGCCGGTTCGCTGTCTGCGCCGGATCGCCACGGCGGTGGCGAATCAGCTGGCGGGTGGGCCGTCGAGGAGGTCGTGCCGACGGTGGGCGGGCCGGCCGCGGTGGGCGGGCCGGCCGGCCCGGGGGCGTGCCGGTTCAGAACTGATAGGTGACGCCGGTCAGTCGTTCGGATTCAGCCCACAGCTTCGTCCACAGGTCTTCGTTCTTCGAAAGCCGACTCGACGGCGACGCCTTGACCGGGCCTCGGGCTCCGAACAGTCGGGTTGGTCCCCAATACACCTCAGGGGCGGCGTCGGGCATGGTCGCGGCGAACAGTGACGACTGCGCGGCCTTCGCGGGGGAGTGTCCGACCAGGCTGATGAACGGCTTGGCTATCCAGTCGAGCGGCGTCTCGGTGCGAGCGAAGAGGTCGGTGGCCGAGACCCCGGGGTGCACGCCGTAGGAGCGCTTGACCGAACCGGCTTGGGTCAACCTGCGCTGGAGTTCCCGAGCGAACATGAGATTGCAGAGTTTGGACTGCGCGTAGGCGAGGCTGCGCCGATAGCGGCGATGTTCGTAGTCGAGATCGTCGATCACGAGCTTGGGTGTCTGCTTGTGCGCGACGCTGGACAGCGTCACCACTCGGTCGGTGATCCGGTCCAGCAGCAGCCCGGTCAGCGCGAAGTGGCCGAGATGATTGACGCCCCACTGGGTTTCGAAACCGTCCTTGGTGCGGGAGAAGGGGACGTTCATCAGCCCGGCGTTGTTGATCAGCACGTCGAATTCGCCGCTGTTGTCGGCGAATCGGCGGACCGACGACAGGTCGGCCAGGTCGAGTTCGGCCACATGTATGTCGCCGTCGATCCCGCCGGCTACCTCTTTCGCCTTGGCCGTGTCGCGGCAGGCCATGATGACGGTGGCACCGTTCGCCGCGAGGACTTTGGTGGTGACGGTGCCCAGACCGCCGTTCGCTCCGGTGATGACAAAGGTGCGTCCGGTCTGGTCCGGGATTTCGGTAGGTTTCCACGCCATGAGCCCAACCTTACTTTGGAGTAAGTTCTTAGGGAAGCCTCCAGGGTGCGTCGGCACGATTGTCTCAGAGGAGTCGTCCGTGTCGGTTCGGCGACGCGAGCGTCACGGTCACGATCCGGCGACGCGAGCATCGCTGGAACGCGCGCAATCGCGGTTCGCCAACCGGGAGTTGGATCCGAATCGCCGCGCGGCGTTGGCGGAATCTGCGATCAAGATCCTGCCGGTCCTGTCGATGCGTGTTGCTGGACGGGGCGACGGAGTCGCGGCCGAACTGTAGGCCGGCATGTGAGGTCTAGATTCGGGCAGCCTACCGCTTGCGACCCATTGCTCGTGTACGTATATTCGTAGACGAATAGGAGGTGCCCGTGGCCAAGAAGCGCAAAGTCGACAACCTGCTCGCACTCGCGGTGCTCTCCACGATCGTCGAGCGGCCGATGCATCGGTATGAGATCGCGCAGACTATGCGCGAGCGCGGAAAAGACCATGACATGGCCATCAAGTGGGGCTCGCTCTACACCGTCGTGCAGAACATGGCGAAGGCCGGATTTCTCGAGGTAGTCGGCAGTGAACGCGACGGCGCGCGGCCGGAGCGGGTGATCTATCGAATTACTGACGCGGGCCGCGCCGAGATGGTCGACTGGACCAGGGAGTTGTTGACCACTCCGGAACCGGAACACCACCGGTTCGTCGCGGGCCTGTCCATTCTCGCGGTGCTCCCACCTGCCGACGTGATCGAGCTGCTCGATGCGCGTCTGGACGCGTTGGGACACGCCATTGATTTCGCGCGCCGTGAACTCGGCGATCTCACCGGTTCGCTGCCGCGGCTGTTCCTCGTCGAATCCGAATTCGGGCTGGCGATGCTGGAAGCCGAAGCGGCGTGGACGCGTTCGCTGCGCGCCGAGCTGGTCGAAGGCACCTTCGCCGGACTTGCGCAATGGCAGGAGTGGCACGACCGTGCCATCCCGCCGTCCGAAGTCGCCGCGTCGATCGAGAGGGGGGCGGCCGAGAACTGAACCAGTAGAGATCGGACCCGGCGGGGTGCGGCAACACCGCCGCCGGACCCGATCGAACAGTCTCGAACCGCGCCCGCGAACGCGCACCCGGCTACAAGGCTGGCAACCACAGGATAACCGGGTGGATGGCGCGCGGGTCGGTTCGGGGAATCGAAATCCGTATCGCACGAATCCTGGAGGCATCTATGTCCACAACCCGTACCGCCCTCGTGATCGGCGGAGGCATCGCCGGGCCCGTCGTGGCGACCGCCCTGCGCAAGGCAGGCATCGAAGCCTGCGTCTACGAGGCGTATCCCGGTCCGTCCTATGGCATCGGCAGCGGGCTCGCGCTGGCGCCGAACGGTGTCGCGGCCCTCGACATCATCGACGCGGGCGATCCTGTCCGTGATATCGCAGTGCCGATCGCAGGCATGAGCATGTCCATCGGAGACAAGCTCCTACGGATGCCCGGCCTGACCGATGTGCCGCCGCTACAGGTGGTCGATCGCAGCGAACTGCACCAAACATTGCACCGGCACGCAGTCGCCGCGGGCGTGCCCTTCGAGTACGGCAAGCGCTTGCTCGGCGTCCGCGAGGAGGCATCGGGCATCACCGCCCGATTCACCGACGGCAGCACGGCCACCGCCGACGTGCTCATCGGCGCCGACGGTATCCACTCGACCGTGCGTGGGTTGATCGACCCGAACGCGCCGGGCCCGGACTACACCGGGATGCTCGGCTTCGGCGCGATCACCGAGTGTGATGCCACCCGCACACCCGACACCATGACTTTCGCTTTCGGCAAGCAGGCCTACTATCTCTACTGGCCGGTCGGAGACGGGCGTGTGGCGTGGGGCGCGAACCTGCCCCACGAGGAGTATCTTTCGCTCACCGCCGCGCGGGCAATTCCGAAGACACACTGGCTCGACGTCCTGCGCGCGACCTACCGCGACGACACTCCCGGCGGTGAACTGGCCCGGCGCACCACCGAGGAGCAGCTGGAGGTGGTCGGTGCGCTGCACATCATGCCGCCGGTGCCGCATTGGCACCGCGGGCGCATGGTGCTGGTCGGCGACGCGGTGCATGCGCCGTCGAACAGTTCCGGCCAAGGTGCATCGCTGGCGATCGAGAGCTGCCTACAGCTGGCCCGGTGCCTACGCGATCTGCCGACTCCCGAGGCATTCGCCGTCTATCAGCGGTTGCGGCGCGGCCGGGTGGAGGGAATCGCGGCGCGCGCCGCGAAGATCAACCACAGCAAGACGCTGGGTCCGGTGGCGCGCAAGGCGATGCGACTGCTCATGCCGCTCATGGCGAAGACGGTCATGAACCCCGAGAAGACCATGGGGCCCGAGCAGCGCTACCGGATCGACTGGGACGCGCCAGCCGACAGCGAACTCGCCATGGCGTAGGTGGTGGTCCTGCTGGTTCGTGAAAACCGGCTGGACTGGTGCGAGTCGGAAAGTGCTGTCTCCCCGGGCCGACGTAGTCTCCGTCATGCACGGAGGCGGCGTCGGTTTCGGCTAGCGCTGCGCGGCGCGGTCACGCAGAATACGCGCGGTTTGCTCGTTCGCGGGGAGGAACGCTTCCAAGTGCAGTTCGGCGCGCGTGATGTCGACCGCGGTCGCGAGCGAGGTGAGCGTGGTGATCGAACGTAACTCCCCGTCGTCACCGCGCGGGCGTAGCGGCACCGCGAAGCCCAGATGGTCCGGATCCGGATCGGTCTGCGGCAGGTAGCCTTCCAGTTCGGCGATCAGCTCGTCCAGTGCCGGGGCCAGGCGCACCACCATGGTGCGGCCAGGGCGTGAGCGCCCCTGCTCCAGGAAGCTGAGGTGGCGTTGGGCGGTATCGGCGCGGATCGCGAGATCGAGCTGACTGACCCGGCGCAACGTTCGCCAATATCGCGGCTGCCGGGCGAACCCCGGCTCGGTCCCCGCCGTCATCTGAGCAGTATTGATCGCCGCCGACTGCTCCGCCATTCCCCGTGGGGAATCGCACGGTGCCGTCGAGCGTGGCGACACTCTGCCGCGGCCGGCAGGACGGTAGCGGGCGGCGGATACGACGTCATCGCGCTCGACGACCGAGGCGGCGACGCTGACCTGCGCGGGTGTGGTGGCCTGGGCGGCACTCACCACACCGCTGCCCGTGCTGCCCGGCGAGAGCGTGCTGACGGTCGGGAGCGGAGCCGTCGCGCTGTTCGGCGTGCGATACGCCAAAATGCTAGGAGCTGAGGCGATTTCGATCACCTCGAACCCCGACAAGGCCGAGCGGCTGCGCGAGTTCGGAGCCGATGCGGTGATCGACCGGAGTCGGATCCGGAATGGGAGTGCGCCGTGCTCGACCACACCAAAAACGGTCACGGGGTAGAACATGTCTTGGAAGCGGTGGGGATGGCGACCTTGGCCCGATCTGTGCACGCGGCCGCCTACAACGCGCGGATCACGGTGATCGGCGCGATGCCCGCTCCGGGCGTGCCGGCGGGTAACCCGTTCGGGACGTCATACCTGTCCATTCGCAAGATCGCGGTCGGCAGCCGAGCCGATTTCGAGGCGATGAACCGATCGATCGCCGAGCACCGCATGCGGCCGGTCATCGACCGAGTATTCCCGTTCGACCGAGCCTAGGCGGCCTATCGTCACCTTCGCACCGGCGATCCATTCGGCAAGGTGGTGATCGAGGTGTCGTGGAAATCAGGGGCAGGTGCGGAGTTCGCGGACCATGACGTCTTTTTCGGCCGGGGTGACCCAGAGCCGGTAGGCGGCCTTCACCTGGATTTGCCTGGTCAGATAGGCGCAGCGGTAGCCACTGCTCGGGGGGAGCCAGGAGGCTGCGTCGGAGTCGCTCTTGGACTGGTTGGTCGGTCCGTCCACCGCTTGCAGATTGAGCGGATCGTTGGCCAAGTCGCGACGGCGTTCGGGCGAAAGCTGCTGTGCACCTTTCTGCCAGGCATCCGAGAGGGCGACGATGTGATCGATCTGCACATCGTCGGAGGACTTGGGGCCGCGCTTGAAGTGGATGACCTTGCCGGTGTAAAGGTCGTTCAGTGTGCCGGTCGACACGGTGCAGTCGCCCGCCTTGAAGGTCACGTCGGTCAGGTCGCGCACGAGCATGTCGTTGCGGGTGTCGCAGCCGTTGTCGCCGCCGGGTACTGCGACGTTGTCGGTCCAGGCGGGGCCGAATTGCTCACGGCTGTAGCCGGTTTTCGCTGCGCGATCGGCGACACGCAAGGTGTCGAGCAGGGCGAGCGCATCGCGGCTCGGGATCGGTGCGGGGGCGTCGCCGCATACACGTCCGGCGCCGCACTTCGTAGCGGTCGAGGCGGTGCAACCGGTGGAGAACGAGGCCAGTCCGACGAATGTCGCGACCACGAGGCCTATCAATGCCGACCGCCGTGCGGTGAACTTCATCGAACTTCCTAACGCCAACGCCCATCTGAACTCTAACCGGCGTCAAGATATCCGGTGGTCGCTTCGGTGGGATCCGATGGCGCGTATGAGTTTCGGCACAACCGAACGGATTCGCCCGTAGGTCATGGCGACTGGACAGCTCGACGTAATGCGAGACCCGCCCGAGTCGGCGTGCCGGCGCCGGCACGGAGGCGGTCTATCACGAGAGAGTCGATGGCGCGGCGCGGCTGTGCGGACGGGTGTCCAGTTGGGACCGCACGATACGACACCACGGGGCTGATGAGGGGGAGGTCCTGAGGTGTCGGTCGCATCTGTGCTTAGTTCATGGATGCGTCCCGTTGTCGCGGACCCTCATTCGTGTGACGAGCATCACTCGAATGTTCGGTCACAGCCGCCGAGATCGTGTGTCGAACCAGGCATAGGAAGACACATCGATACCTGGAGGACCACATCATGCCTACCGTCGACGTTCTCGACTCGTACATCAGCTACCGCGACACCGGTGCGGGGAAGGTGCCGGCGATATTCCTGCACGGCAATCCGACGACATCGTATATATGGCGCAACGTGATACCGCACGTCGCGGAGCGAACCAGGGTGCTGGCGCCCGATCTGATCGGGATGGGCGAATCGGGCAAACCCGATATCGGCTATCGCTTCACCGATCACGCCGAGTACCTGGATGCCTGGTTCGACGCCCTCGGCCTGGACCAGGTGATCCTGGTCGGTCACGACTGGGGCGGCGCGCTCGGCCTGGACTGGGCTGCACGGCATCCCGGCCGGGTGCGTGGCATCGCCGTGATCGAGACTTTCCTGCGACCGATGCGCTGGGACGAGTTGCCCGCACTCGGGGCCGAGCTGTTCCGCAGGTTCCGGTCGCCCGAGGGCGAGCGAATGGTGCTGGAGGACAACATTTTCATCGAGTTCAACCTGCCGAATGGGGTTGCCGACCTCGCGGCCGAGGACCACGACGTATACCGGGCGCCGTACCCGACCCCGGAGTCTCGCAAGCCGATGCTGGTGTGGCCGAGAGAGTTTCCGCTCGATGGCCAGCCCGCCGACGTGGTCGCCATCGTGCGCAACTACGGCGCCTGGGCAGCCGCGACCCCCGAGGTCCCCAAACTGGTGATGGCACTGGAGAACGGCGTCGGCCTCGGGTCGCCGGAGGCGATCGAGTGGGCCGCGACCACCTTCGCGGGCGTCGAGGTCGTGCCGATCGGTCCGGCCGGGCATCACGCGCCCGAAGACCGGCCGGCGGAGATCGGTCGGGCGGTCGCGGACTGGCTGGGCAGGCGCGCCTTGATCGCGGAGTCCGCCGCATCATCCTGACCGGGACCGGCTTGTCTTGCGCGCCCGGCCCGCGGGCCGAATGATGGCCAGATGGGCACGGAGTACAACCTGGTCGCCGACGAGGAGAAAGCGATGGTCGCGCGCGTGATCGACGGTGACCGAGACGCCGTCGATCAACTGGTGCGGTTACTGCGGGATCCGCTCTATCGGCTGGCTCTGCGCATGGTGTGGCGCCCCACCGAGGCCGAGGACGCGACGCAGGAGATCCTCATGCGCGTCCTCGGCCACCTGCACAGCTGGCGTGCCGAGGCGAAGGTGCTCACCTGGGCCTATCGGATCGGCGTCCATTACCTGCTGAACCTGAAGCGGCAGACCCCGCAGGAGGCTGTTCAACTCAGTCTGGAGGCCTACCGAGACGGGCTGGCCGACGGACTGGCGGACGCGGACTACCGTGGCCCGGAGGCGGCCCTGCTGACTACCGAGGTGCGCCTCACCTGCAGCCAGGCCATGCTGCAATGTCTGGTCCGCGACGAACGGATCGCCTTCGTGCTCGGCGAGGTGTTCGAGCTGAGTTCCGTCGAGGCTGCCTGGATCCTCGATATCACTCCCGATGCCTACCGAAAGCGGTTGCAGCGGGCCAAGAAACGGCTCGGCGACTTCCTGAACGCGACCTGCGGCCTCGTCGATCCGACAGCGTTGTGCCGATGCTCACGCCGGGTGGGCAAGGCGCTCGCGCTCGGCCGTGTCGACCCGCGCACGCCGGTGTACGCCCGGCACGCGGTGAGCGCGGGCGGGCGCACCGCGGCCGCCGCCGAACAGCAGATGATCCGCCTGCACGACGCTGCGTCGGTCTTGCGTGCGCATCCGGATTACGCGGCGCCGCGCGCGAAGCTGGAAGCGATCGCCGGGTTGCTCGGTTCGGGTCGTTTCTCACTGCTGGACTAGCGCGGGCCCACTATCGGGCGGCCGCGTGCGTCGCACACAGCAGGCTGCCGTCGGCTATCCCGCGGGCGGTTCGGCGCGCCACGGTCACCCACGTGCCGACCAGTAGGACGTACAGCACGACCGCCGCGATGGCGAAAAGGTATGCGCCAGTGTGGTGATACAACACGGTGCTGCCGGTCACGCAGGTCCCGAGCGGGAAGGTGAAGCCCCACCAGGTCAGACCGAAATTCAGCGCGCCGGCCCGAACGGTGCGCAGCGTGACAGCTGCCGCGAGCGCGAGCCATAGCATGGCGAAACCCCATGTGCCGATGCCGAAGAGGACCGAGAACACCATCAGTCCCTCGGCGTAACTGTCGGGCAGCGCCGCGGGCGCGACGGTGGCGAGCAGGCCCGCGGCGGTGACGGATTGTCCCAGCGGGCCGAGCACGATCCATAGGGTCGGCACCAGGTGTGCTGCCGGGGTGCCGTAGTGCACCAGTCGCGACCAGATCATCGTGATGATGACCGATGCGGCGATCAGGCTGAGCCCGAACATGGCCACACAGGCCAGGGTCATCGTCAGGCGTAATTGCCCGGCGGGGGTGTGCGGGATCAACAGTGCGCCCATCGCCGCGGAAACCATCGGTGGCACTACCGGCATGAGCCAGCCGCCGAAGGCGGCGTCCGGTGCGACGCGGTGCCGGGTGATCATCCGATAGGGGACGACGAACGCGGTCAGCAGGCCGAGCCCGCTACCCGCCGACCACAGGATCCAGTCGACCGCGACGGCCGCGGGCATCCCGATCACGTCGCTGCCGAGCAGCAGGGTGCCGCCGCCGACAGTCAGCAACGCCATCGGCGGCGCTCCCAGGAACTGTGACATCACCGGGTGGTCGCGATGCTCGCGCGCGGTCTCGGGGAAACGCAGTCGGTGCACCGCCCAAGCCGCGCTCAGCCCCGCCAACAGGGCCACCGACAGCGCCCACACCGTGGTCGCTGCGGCGCGCAGGCCGAGGAACTGCGCAGGAAGGGTGGCCGCCGCGTTCGCGACGATGGCGGTGCCCATCACGGCGGCGAACCAGTTCGGTCCGAGGTGACGCAGGGCTTCCCACCCGCCGAACAGACGCCGCGAGGTCGTCGAACGGAAAGTCACTATCGCGGTCATGTGTTCAGCGTCGTCTCGGTCGTGGTCGGCGGGTAGCGGCCGCGGTGCTATGCATGCATAGACTCGTTCTATGCCCCTTTCGTCGCGAGTGCCCGACCTGGCCGCGCTCGATCTGCTGCTGTCGGTGATCGAGCTGGGCAGCCTGGGCCGTGCGGCACGGGCGCACGACATCAGCCAGCCGTCGGCGTCCTCGCGCATCCGCTATCTGGAGCAGCTCGTCGGCATGCCGGTACTGGCGCGCAGCACCCTCGGCTCCCGGCCCACTCCGGCGGGCGCACTGATCGCCGAGTGGGCGCGCGCGGTGGTCGACGCCGCGCAGCAACTCGACGCGGGCATCGACACGCTGCGCGCCGAGCGCGACTCGCGGCTGCGCGTCGCGGCCAGCCAGACTGTCGCCGAGTATCTGTTCCCCGGTTGGCTGATGATGCTGCGCGCGACCGCGCCGGACACCGCCGTCGCGCTGGACGCGGGCAACTCCGCCGAGGTTGCCGAGGCGGTGCTCGAGCGAAAGGCAGCGATCGGGTTCGTCGAGACACCACAGCGATTTCGTGGGTTGGAAAGCCGTGTGGTGGGTCGCGATCGACTTGTCGTCGTGGTGCCGCGCGAGCATCGCTGGGCACGCGCCGGGTCCGTCTCGCTGCACGACGTCGCCGAAACACCGATGATCCAACGGGAGCGCGGTTCGGGAACGCGACAGTGGTTCGAGCACGCGGTCGTCCGCCGCATCCCGGACTGGCAGCCCGAGGTCGCGCTGGAACTGTCGTCCACCACAGCCATCAAGACGGCTGTCGCATCCGGCGTCGGGCCGGCTGTGCTCAGTTCACTCGCTGTTGCCGCGGAGATCGCCGCAGGAACCCTGGTGTCGCCCACGGTGACCGGACTCGAGCTGGCACGAACGTTGCGGGCGGTCTGGCCGACCGGACAGCGACCGACCGGCCCGGCCCGCGACCTGTTCGCCATCGCACAGCGCACAAGCTGATCTACCGGCCCCGCCCGGGCGACGTGCGCGGTGCCGGGCATCGGCGAGGTCGGCCGAAACCTGGCCGCGCGGCGGGCGATATCGGCACACCGACGCGACAGCATCCGCCGACGAACGCGCTCGCCCCGAGACCTTCTGGTCGGCAAGCGCTTCGGACAATTGCTCGAAGCCGGTTCATCAACGTCGGGCGGCAGCACAGCGCGCACCGCTGTTCAGCGGGGTATGTCGGCGTGACCGATTCACGATCCGGGACCACCGGCACCCGCGCTGCGGACGAACACCACTGCGCCGTGGTCGTAGGCGCTACTCGTCGTCGGACGGCTGGGCCGTCGGGGGGACCCCGGTGTCGAGAAAGCGGATCAACCGTTCGATGCGTGCCGTGTGATCGAGGCAGCGCTCCAGGTGGTGGCCGAGCAGCGCGATGTCGATCGCCGCGACGGTGGACGACTGGGACGCGGGGTCGACCAGGGCCGAATGCAGTCGTCGGTGCAGCGTTTCCATTACTTGGGTGCCCGGCGCGTCCTCGGGAAGCAGAGGGTGCCCCGCCACCGCCCGACCGGCCAGGGCGGTGCGCTCAGCCGCGAGTCGTCCCATCTCCGCGAGGATCTCCAGTATGGATCGCTTCGCCACATGCGCCGGGTGGCTCTTGTACACCTGGTCGGCGATCCGGCTGGTGAGCAGGCCGATCTGGGACAGCTCGCCCGCCATCTGAATCGCGGTCACCACATGCCGCAGATCGCGGGCTACCGGCGCCTGTAGCGCGAGCAGCAGTACGGTCCGCGCCTCGCCTGCGCCGTACATCTTCTGCAGCTGCTCATCGAACGCGAAGACCTCGTAGGTCGCGGTGAGGTCGGCGTCGACGAGCGCATCGGTGACTCGCTCGACGGCGTCGTGGGCGAGCGAGCACATCAGCGTCAGATCGTTGGTCAACGCGATGAGCTCGGCAGTGAACTGGGTCCGCACCGCCAAATTCTCACCTATTGTTCGGTTCCGGAGCGATCCATCGTGGGTATGTTCCGGCGTAACGCTCGCCGCCGCCGTAACAGGCATCGCCCTGAACACCTGGTGAACAAGGTGTTTCGACCGACAGACCGTGGAGTGCCCCGTCAGCTTCGACTCCGACGCGGTACCGCGTGGTCGGGTGGGCGTGGCGCCCAGGCTTGTTCCACGCGTTCGGGCGACCGGGCCGGCGCCCGAACCATTGTGGGCGGCGAACCCCGCGCGCGGGGTGATCCGGTGTTAGCGTCCAGCCATGCCGACCATGCGCGATATTCAGCATCGGGTTGTCACGGCGTTCCAGCGGCGGGTCGGCAACCCGCTCCTCGGTCGGTTGCCCGAGCAGACTCTGTTGGAAACCACCGGACGAGTCAGCGGGCAGCCGCGCATCACCCCGATCGGCGGACGCAAGGTCGGATCGGAATTCTGGCTCGTCTCCGAGTTCGGGGACCGGTCGCAGTACATTCGGAACATCAAGGTGGACAATCGAGTTCGGCTACGGTTGCACAGACGCTGGTACGCCGGTACCGCGCACTTGCTGCCCGATGACGACGTGCGCGCGCGCCTCGCCGTTCTGCCGCGCGCCAACAGCGCAGCCGTGCGACTCGTCGGCACCGACCTGCTCAGCGTACGGATCGATCTGCGCGACTGAACGGACTGCCGAGTGGGTAGAGATCGATCACCTGACCGTGATGCCGACAATTTGCTGAGACGATGGTCGGCATGATCCGTGTGTCGCTCGCCCGCTGGACCGTCCTCGTACCACTGCTCGCCGTTTTCGCTCTCGCGGCTACCTGGGGGCGAGCTCTGCCGGGCATCGCGGTGACCCTCGTGCTCATCGTGTTGGTCGGTGTGGTGCTCTCGGCGGTGCAACACGCCGAGGTGGTCGCCCGATGGGTCGGTGAACCGCTCGGATCGCTGGTGCTCGCGATCGCGGTGACCGTGATCGAGGTCGGCCTCATTCTCACGCTGATGAGTTCGGCCGGCGGCGACAAGACGTCCACGCTGGCTCGCGACACGGTCTTCGCGGCGGTCATGTTCACCTGCAACGGCATCGTCGGCCTCGCGTTGCTGGTCGGTGCGCTACGCAGGCGGATCGCGGTGTTCAATGCCGAGGGCACCGGCGCGGCGATGGCCACGGTCGCCACCCTGGCCACCCTCAGCCTGGTGTTACCGACCTTCACCACGAGCAAACCGGGTCCGGAATTCTCCACCGCGCAGCTGGCCTTCGCCGCGGTGGCCTCGCTGGCGCTGTACGGACTGTTCGTCATGGTGCAGACAGTGCGCCATCCCGACGACTTCCTGCCCGTCGAGAGCGCCGGCGTCGTCACCGAGGAGGACGAGCGCGGCGAGTTGCCGGGCGCACGGGCCGCCCTGCGCAGTTTTGCCCTGATGCTCGTTGCGCTGGTCTGTGTCGTCGGTCTTGCGAAAGTGGTTTCTCCGACCATCGAGTCGGCGGTCGAGTCGGCCGGGCTGCCCCAGTCGGCGGTCGGTGTGGTGATCGCCCTGCTGGTGCTGCTGCCCGAAACGCTCGCCGCGGTGCGCGCCGCGCGCCGCGATCGGGTGCAGATCAGCCTCAATCTCGCGTTGGGCTCTGCTATGGCGAGCATCGGTCTGACCATCCCGGCGATCGCGGTCGCGAGCATCTGGCTGGAGGGTCCACTGGTCCTGGGGCTCGGCCCGACGCAGATGGTGCTGCTCGCCTTGACGGTGGTGGTGGGTGGGCTGACGGTCGTTCCAGGGCGGGCGACCCTCCTGCAAGGCGGCGTCCATCTAGCGCTTTTCTCAGCTTTCGTGTTTCTCGCCACCAGTCCATAGCTGGACTGTCACGTGCCGGCGCAGTGCCGCCGTCAGTAGCTACAGCTATTATTTGGCATCCCTTTCGTATGCCGTCTGAGCTGGTTATATCGGTCCGGTGAAACCAGATCT
This sequence comes from Nocardia sp. NPDC049220, assembly GCF_040647855.1. Classification (NCBI taxonomy): domain Bacteria; kingdom Bacillati; phylum Actinomycetota; class Actinomycetes; order Mycobacteriales; family Nocardiaceae; genus Nocardia; species Nocardia sp. NPDC049220. The sequence goes on along the minus strand of NZ_JBEZDA010000018.1, from coordinate 58,784 downwards.
GTCGATAGGCAAACTTAGGTAGCCTGCTGGACAAGCGTGCTGTTCGTGACGGTGGTTCCTACTCGGCAGCGAAGGCGGATCGATGGCCACATTCGACAGCGGTCGCGGACCCGACGACGATCGCGGCGACGGCTCCCATATCCTCACCACCGCGGCCGGCTTCGCCGCCATTGCCTCGCTCATGGTTTCGATCACCGTCCTGGTGCTGCCGAATGGCGGCACAGCCGGCCATCAATCTCCGCCCTCGGCGACCGACCCGGCGCCGCGGGCGACCGCGCGTGCTTGGCCGCAACCCAGGTCCTTGCCGGCCCCGGTGCCGCCTACCTCGATGGTGCCGCTGCGGCTGGTCCGCGAAATCGGCGGCGATTGTTCGGCGGGTGGCATCTCCGCGCAGTGGGAGATGCGGGAGGGGCAGTGGGCGTGCGTGGCGCGAAACCAGCAGCAGATCGGTGCCGATTGTTCGCATGAGGGGATCACCGCCCACTGGGACCGCAGGCCGGACGGACAGTGGGTATGCCTCGCGCAGGAGCAAGGCGGCTCCGAGCCGCTGCCCGCGACGCCCGACGGGTGGTAGCCGCCGGGGCTCTCACTTCGATCTTCTGGCACGGAGTCCGAGCCCGCCCCGGGGCCACTCAGTGTGGATGCTGGGCCGCGTACCTGGCGCGCTCCACGGCGCGGCGCCTGGCCCGTTCCGGGTTCTCCAGATCCGCGGGCAGCCCGTGCTTGGCCAGCCGATGCGCGCGGTTCATCGGCATGAACGCGACCGTGTAGAACAGGGCCAGCAGCAACGCCAGCAGGACCATGGCGCCACGCAGCCACAGTTCGCCTGGAAAGAACAAGAATACGGTGAACAGCGGCGTGAACGGAACGAGTCCGCGCAGTACGTGCCGGGTGGCGGCATGGGTGCCGGTCAGATCGTTGCGCACCCATTCCCGCAGGGAATCGGGCAGGCGGCGTCCGAAGGCGTAGCCGACCCACTGGACCGGGTTGGGTCGTCGCTGTTCTCGGATCATGCGCGGACCTCTCGGTGTGTGGTGGCCGTCGGGGCGCCGTCGGAGGCGGCGAGGATTGACCGGCGGGCCGCGTCGTTCACTCGGGTGAGTACGTCGCGCAGCTCCTCCAGATCCGACAGCGTGACTCCGAGCCGCTGCACGACAGCGGGCGGAATCCGCTCGGCCTGCTCGCGCAGTTCGGCTCCCGCCCTCGTCAATGCCACCACCAGGTTGCGTTCGTCGTGACTGCTGCGTTCGCGTGTGATCAACCCCGCGCTCTCCAAGCGCTTGAGCAGCGGTGACAGGGTAGGCGAGTCGAGCTGGATGGCTTCGGCGATCGCTTTGACCGACATCGGCGCCTCGCCCCACAGCGCCAGCATCACCAGATACTGCGGATGAGTCAGCCCGAGCGGCTCCAGTAATGGTCGATAGACAGCCAGTACCGCGCGATTGGCCACCGCGAGCGCGAAGCACACCTGTCGATCCAGCCGAAGCGGATCGTCGACCTCAGTTCCCATCGTTGCTCCTCGCCTCTCGAGAAGAATGTTAATGCATGAATAGTTCGTGCATTAACATATGTGGGCGACATCTCCTCGGGAAGCGCCGGACCGCGCGCGGCAGCCGATACCGTGACATCCATGCACCACGACGTGGATCGACCACGCATCCGCGAATGGGACGCGGTCCGCGGGTTCGCGCTGTGCGGGATCCTGGTGGTCGATATCTGGCAGATCACCGGGATGACCGTGGTGAGGGAGCCGGGCGTGGTGGTTCCGGTGCGGCACGCGCTGTCGGTGTTGTTCGAAGGACGCTTCTTCCCGATCTTCTCGTTGCTGTTCGGGTTGAGTTTCGCGCTGTTGCTCGACGACGCGGCGCGGCGGACCGACCGTCCGCGACTCGTTCTGGCCCGGCGGCTGGGCGCGCTCGCGATCGTCGGCCTGATCCATCATCAGTTCCACCCAGGAGAGGCGCTGCTGCCGTACGCGATTGTCGGGCTGGCGATTCTGCTGCCCGCGTCGGCGTTGCCGAACTGGTTGGTGCTGGGCGCGGGCCTGGCGGGCACCGTCGTTGTGGCGCTGACTCTCGGTGGCGGACTTGCCATGGTGCCCGGGTTGTGTCTGCTCGGCCTGGCCACCGCTCGCTACGGGATCGCGGACACACTGGGCGATCGCGGTTGGCAGGTCGGCGCGATCTTCGCATTCGCGCTACCCGCCGCCGTGCTGGCGGGCCGGTGGGAATACCGCACGCCGTACCTCGAGCTGTGGTCCAGCCCCGCCTCGGCGGTGGCGGGGCTGCTCGGTGCGCTCGCCTACCTGACCGGTCTGCTGCTGTTGTTGCGGACCGAGACCGGCGCGGTGCTGTCGGAAGTACTCGAGCCACTCGGCCGGATGGCACTGACCAACTACGTCTGCGCGACGGCGCTGATCCTGCTGGCGAACCCGTGGTTGGGACTGTCCGACTCCGCCGACTCCGCCGACTCCGCCGACTACGCAGCGCTGCTCGGCCTCGCGGTCGCGATCATCGTGGCGCAGGCGATCCTCAGCGCCGCATGGCTGCGGTTTTTCCAGTACGGACCACTCGAATGGGTGTGGCGCAGCATCACCTGGTGGGAATGGGCGCCTGCCCGTGCCCGCCGACGATCGGTGTCCTGGTGATGGTGGACGGCTTGCCCGCGCGATCGTTGGCGCGCGGGTCACCGACCGGCGGGTTACTGCGCTGGATCGCTGAGTCTCCCTTGGGTCAACCGAGCCGCACCGGCAGCACGAGTGGTCCACGATGCCGAAATCCCGAGCGCCAGAGGATCTCTCGCTTATCCACCGCGAGCACGGTGTCCGGCCACCGGGCATCGACGTGGGCTAGCACGGCCGCGGTGACCGTGCGCACCAGGCCGTTGCCCAAGCAGGCGTGCACCCCGTAGCCGAGCGCGAGCTGTGGGCCGCGGTCCCTGGTGAGATCCAATTCCTCCGGGCGGTCGAAGATTTCGGGATCGTGGTTGGCAGCGGCGAGGCAGAGCAGAACGGCCTGCCCCGGGCGGATGGTCGCCGCGCCGATCGTCAGCTCGGTGGTCGCGAAGCGTGGTCCGGCCAGCACCTGTGGCGACAGGTGGCGCAGCAACTCGTCCACCGCGGCTTCCTTGTCCGACATCGACCGGAGAATTTCTCGTTGGTCCGGGCGGCCCAGCAGCGTGAGCACGGCACCCGCGATCAGGTCGACTAGTACCTCATACCAAACGAACAGCAGGTAGAACAGCAACCCTGCTAGTTCGTCCGCGCTCGGCGAACCGGTGTCGACGTGTGCGGCGACCAGCCGTCCGAGCACCGTGTCCGTGCGGTGCGTCCGCGCGTGCTCGATGGTGTCGGTGATGATCGCGAGCATGGTCGCCAAGGTGTCGCGTGCCCGGGGCGGCGACGCCGACGGCAGTAACGTCGAATTCGCCCACCCGAGAAGGTACTCGCGGGTCGGTCCGTCGAGGCCGAGGAGTTCGCCGAGCACCGCGGCCGGCAGCGGCACGGCCAGCCGTTCGACCAGATCGACCGTCTGGCCCGAATTCAGTGTCCATAGGCAGGAATTCACCAACTCAGGAGCCAGCCGGGTCCACTCGGCCAGCCGTCGTGGCGACACCTCGCCGGTGACCAGGCTGCGCAATCGAACGTGGTCGGCGGGCTCGGTGTTGAGCAGGTTCGCATTCAGCGGTGGCGGAACAGTGAAACCCTGGTAGTCCTCGGCATTCGCGTGCCGGACATGGGTGGACAGCCGATCGTCCAGCAGCCCGGCCCGCACGTCCCGATACCTGGTCACCAACCAGGCCGAGGGACCGTCCGGCGTGCGGATACGGTGCACGCCGCCCGACGCACGGAGTCGCGCGAGCTCGGGCCACGGGTTTCGCGCGAATTCGGAGTCGAAAACGTCCGTCACCCCTGCATCATCGCGTATGGGGCGTAGACGGGTGGGCATGGGCGAGGTGTTGTCCGGCGTATCGCGCGTATCGCCACCGGGCAGGGCCGATCGTGGCGTCCGGCCCAGGCGGCACTGCTTGGTCAGGTGGCGGCGACGCCGCTCTGGCGGATCGCGGCCAGGACCTCGTTGTAGGTCAGGGTGGAGGTGACCAGGGCGCGCTCCGAGGTCACATCGATGTCGACCGAGTCGATGCCGCTGACACCGCGCAGGTTCGCTGCGATCGCCGAGGCGGACTCGCGGGTAACGCTGGGCAGGTTGATGGTGTAGGTCATGCTTTCCGCATAGACCGATACACCTGGCTCAAACAAACAATTCCTTGGTCGGGTTTGACTCTGTTCTCGCCGGGAATAGCCGGTTTGTCACATCAATCGACGCAACAGGATTGTCATGATCATCATCATCGGACTCATTGTCTTGATCGCGGCAGTGATCATCGGGGTTGCCGCCGTCGTGGGAAACACCGGCACAGCCCAGCAAGTGACAAGTGAATTCTCGGTCTTCGATTACTACTTCCATGGTTCCATGGGAACGCTGTTCGGTTATGGGGTCGTGCTCGGCGCGATCGGGATGCTCGGGCTCGCGCTCGTACTGGCCGGTGTCTGGCGCGCTACCCGGCGCGGCGCGGCCGCACGGCGCGAACTGCGGCAGTCGCGTCGGGAAATGGCCGCGGTGCGGCGAGACCTCGCGACCGGCACATCCGAGACGCGGAAGCCGACGGCCACGGGAGAGCCCGTCTGGAACCGGTTGTTCCGCAAGCGGGCGACACCTTCTTCCGGTGGCTCCGCGAGTACAGAACGAACCCGCAGCGCACCGGCATCGGCGGCGAAATAACTATCGAGAAAAGGAAATACAACCATGATTGTTCTCGGTCTCGTGCTTCTCATCATCGGATGGCTGCTCGGAATTTCTTTGCTCACCACCGCGGGCATCATCATTCTGGTCATCGGCTTGGTCCTGCTGCTGGCCGGCTCGCTCGGCCGCCCGGTCGGCGGCCGCCGCTGGTACTACTAGGTATCGTCGTCAGAGTGTGGTAGTTCGTCGAGCGGAGGCGAATGGCGGTCGAACCCTTCGACCGCCATTCGCCTCCGTTCGATCATTCGCGTCCGTCAGGTTCCCACGCCCGCGGCGAACTGCCCGATGCCGTAGGTGACTGCCATGGCGAGCGTGCCGCCGAGTACTACCCGTGCGACGGCTCGGCCGCGGGGGCTTCCACCGAGGGCGGCGCTGATCGACCCCGTGAGTGCGAGCGCGGCCGCAACCGCCGTGAAAGTTACTGGAATGCGGGCGGTAACCGGCGGCAGCAGAATGGCCAGCAGCGGGAGCAGCGCCCCGAGCGTGAACGCCACCGCGGAGGAGAATGCCGCCTGCCACGGGTTGGTCAGTTCGTCGGGGCGCAGGCCGAGTTCCGCCTCGGCGTGCGCGGCGAATGCGTCGTGTGCCGTGAGTTCTTCGGCCACCTTGCGCGCGGTCTGGGCGGACAGGCCTTTGGCTCGGTAGATTCCGGTGAGTTCATCCAGCTCGTAGTTCGGCTCTTGCTCGAGTTCCCTGCGCTCGGTGGCCAGCAGCGCCCGCTCCGCATCACGTTGCGTGCTGACCGAGACGTATTCGCCGACCGCCATCGAGATCGCGCCCGCGAACAGGCCAGCGATGCCGGCGGTGAACAGGGCGCTGGTGCTGGTCGTGGCCGCGGCGACACCGACGACGAGGCCAGCGGTGGACACGATGCCGTCGTTCGCGCCGAGCACGCCGGCGCGTAGCCAGTTCAGGGTGGATGCGAACCCCTCGCCGTGCGGCTCGTCCGGATGCGCGCCCGATGCGCTGGTCGATCGGTTCATGAAGCGCAGACTAGGCTATTGGGTCGCGGAGGTCGGGTGCTGTGGGTTTGCCCACGAATCCCAGTGCGGTGCAGACGATAGCGATACGGCGTCGGAAGGTCCGCTGGCCCGCCGTTGTGCGTGACAGTTCCAGCCGTCGGCGCCATCGCAGCGATGACGGCTACTCGGACCGATCGCCGCCGGGGAGCAAAGGATGTGGCAGAAACGTGCGGTGCACGATCTGCAGAATCACCAGCAACAGCACCGAAAGCACTGCGGTGGTGTAGTCGCCGAGTAGTACGGCGAGTGCCGCGAAGGCGCCGTACACGGGCAGTTCCAGAAGCGCGCACCACCGCAATATTCGAACCCACCGTGCGTTGGCGTCCAGCCGCTGTACGCCGTCGTCAATGATGTCGAGTGCGGTGTCGTAGTGCACCAGTCCGTCGCCGACCTGGACGAACATGTGCACCGCCTGTTCGCGGGTGAGTTCGCCGAGCCAGGCGCGGTCGATGAGCCGCTTGCCCTCCTCGGCGACCTCCTTGATGACCGCGTCCATGCGGCCCCCTTCCCAGTCGATCCCGAGAGGATTCTATGCCGCGCGACGGCCTCTTCCCAGCACCGATCAGAGCGGGCGGGGAGCCGAACAGTTGCTGTGGAACGATCCGTCGATCGGATGCTGCGCCGCCGATACCGGGGGTGTCGCGCCGACCAGGATTCGCGCAGTCGAACCGGGATCGGACACACTGGAACCATGACCGAGCCCGTCGTGCGTCCGGAGCACCTCGATGTCGTGATCGTCGGTGCGGGCCTGTCCGGTATCGGCGCCGCCTACCGGCTGCAGACCGCGTGCCGCGGCAAGACCTACGCCATTGTCGAGGCACGCGACAGTCTGGGCGGTACCTGGGACTTGTTCCGGTATCCAGGCATCCGATCGGACTCCGACATGTTCACCCTCGGCTACCCCTTCAAGCCGTGGCGCGCCGCCGAGTCGATCGCCGACGGCCCGTCGATCTTGCGCTATATCACCGAGACCGCCACGGACTACGACATCGACCGGCACATCCGCTTTCGCACCAAGGTGCGCTGCGCCGACTGGTCCAGCCGGACCGCGCGCTGGACGCTGACGCTCGAACACCGCGACGCGACGGGCGGCACCGAACTGAGTACTCTCACCTGCGGCTTTCTCTACGCGTGTGCCGGCTACTACGACTACGACCAGCCGTACACACCCGAGTTTTCTGGGATTTCCACCTTCTCCGGTCGGGTGGTGCACCCGCAGTTCTGGCCGGAGGACATCGACTACGCCGGCAAGCGCGTCGTCGTGATCGGGAGCGGCGCTACCGCGGTCACCCTGGTCCCGGCGATGGCCGAGCAGGCCGAGTCGGTGACCATGGTGCAGCGCTCACCGACCTGGATCAGCCCCGTCCCGGGCCGGGACAAGCAAGCCGACAAGATCCGCGAGTTACTCCCGCCCCGACTGGCGCATCGGGTGATCCGTATCAAGAACATCCTGTTCACCATCGGCTTCTACCAGTACTGCCGGCGCCGACCGGACTCCGCGCGCAAGCTGCTCACCGGTCTCGCCACTCGAATTCTGAAGGACGACAAGGCCGTAGCGGAGCACTTCACGCCCAGCTACAATCCGTGGGACCAGCGGCTGTGCGCTGCCCCGGATGCCGACTTCTTCAAGGCGATGCGCAGGGGTACGGCCGAGGTGGTGACCGACCACATCGAAAGCTTTGTGCCGGAAGGTATTCGGCTGAAGTCCGGCCGTGTGTTGGCGGCCGACATCGTGATCACCGCCACCGGACTGCAATTGCTCGCCTTCGGCGGCATCGACCTGACGGTAGACGACGCCGCGGTCGAGTTGTCCGAGCAGTTCGTCTGGCAGGGCACCATGATCACCGGCGTTCCCAATTTCGCCGTCTGCATCGGATACACCAACGCCTCATGGACCTTGCGCGCCGATCTCACGTCTCGGCTGGTGTGCAAGGTCCTCGACCACATGGACCGCAAGGACTACGCCGCCGTGGTCCCGCAACCGCAGGGCGCGCTCGACGAACACCCACTGCTGGATCTGGCCTCCGGCTATATCCGGCGGTCCATCGCCGAGTTCCCTCGCCAAGGCGCCCGCCACCCGTGGAAGGTTCGGCAGAACTACCTGCTCGATTCGGCTATGACGCTACGCACAGACCTGAACAAGACGTTGACCCCGACGCCGAGATCCGCTGTCGGGCAACCGGTGCGAATTTCCTAGCGCTGAGCGAACATCTCGCCTGATGGACTTGGCGCCGGGTCGCGCCATCGTGACCCGGACGTCCAACCGAAAGGGTCATTCGACATGACGAGATTCGTTCGAGCCACCGTCGCTCTCGGCAGCCTGGTCGCCGCGGGCGCGCTGCTGATCCCGGCGACCGCCTCCGCCCAGCCGGGTTCAGGCCTGCTCGAGACGACCTGCAGCTTCGAGCAGATCGATGCCGCCGTGCATGCCCAGTTCCCCGAGTTCGCCGCCCGCCTCGATGCGCACCCGGACCGTAAGGCCAAGGCGCAGGAGTTCCTCAGCCTCCCGGTCGACCAGCGTAAGCAGCGGGCCAAGGAGTTCCTGGACACGCATCCGGAGGCCAAGGCCAAGTTCGAACAGCGCCGCGACTCGCCGCAGGCGCAGGAGCGCAGGGAGAAGATGCGCACCATCGCCGACACCTGCCACAACTACTGACGTCGGTGCGGGCGGGTGTCGTACCCGCCCGCGTCCGGAGTGGATCACGGCACGGAGGCAACCGGCCGGGGCGGTGCCGGCTGCTGTTTGCCGTGCCCGCCGGCGAGCGGGAGGTCGACTGTCACCGTGAGCCCGCCCTCCGGACGCGCCACCGCACGGACGGCGCCACCGTGGGCCTGGGCGACCGAGCGCACGATCGACAGCCCCAACCCGGCCCCGCGGTTTCCAGAGTCGGCGAGGCGCTCGGCGGACAACGACCGGCGAAACGGTTCGAAGAGCCCGTCGACTTCCGACGCCGGGACCGCTGGGCCGCTGTTGTCGACGGTGAGTTCGGCGTGGTCAGCGGCCGATCGGGACCGAACCGACACCCATCCGTGCTCCGCGAGGTTGTAGCGCACGGCATTGTCGACCAGATTCTGAATGAGGCGTTCCAGCAGCAGTGGGTCACCCAGTACGGGGGCCGTTCGCAGGTCGGCGGTGATCCGCACACCGGTCTGGCCGGCGGCGCTCGTCGCGACAGTGATCGCGCTGCGGGCGAGGTCGGCGAGATCGGCGCCGCGGTGCTCGGTCGGACATTGTTCGCTGGTGGCCAGCAGCAGCAGGCCTTCGATGAGTCGTTCGTGGCGGTGATTGACCTCGAGCAGCGTACCGCCGAGCATGCGAGTGGACTCCGCTACATCCGGTGCGTCGAGTGCCACTTCGATCAGTGTCCGGTTGATCGTCAGCGGTGTGCGCAGTTCGTGTGAGGCGTTCGCGACGAACCTGCGCTGCCCGTCGAACGCCCGGTCCAACCGTTCCAGCATGGCGTCGAAAGTGTCAGCCAGATCCTTGATTTCGTCCTCGGGCCCGTCGAGCGCGATACGCTCGTGCAGGCGAGTGTCGGCCACGCGTCGTGCGGTCGCGGTGATCCGCTGCAACGGATGCAGGGCCCGGCCGGCCATCAACCAGCCGATCCCGCCCGCGGCGATCCCGACCGCCCCGAGCGACACCAGCGACCACACCAGCATGGCACGCAGAGTATCCCGCCGATTCTGCTCGGCCTGATCGATCAGTGCCCGGTACAGTTCCTCCGAGACCGGCGTCCTGGTCCGCTCCGCTCGCGCGGCGAGATATTCCCGTACCACCTTCTGTGCGCCCACCCCGGGGCGCCGTTCCAGCGACTGGTTCAGGTAGAAGTACATCAGCGCGATGAGCACCGCGCCCGCCAGGAAGAAGGCCGCCGCGTACAGCAGCGTGAGCCGCAGGCGAATCGTCCTTCCTCTCACCGGATCCGGTATCCCACACCGGGCTCGGTCTCGATCAGCTGGGGCTCGCCGAGTTTCCTGCGCACGTTCATGATGGTGTATCGCACCACGCCCGTGAACGGGTCGGTGTGCTCGTCCCACGCCTTTTCCAGCAAGTGTTCGGCCGACACCACGCCGCCGTCCGCCCGGAGCAATTCGGCGAGCACCGCGAACTCCTTGCGGGACAAGGACACCGGCCCGCCGTTGCGGGTCACGACGAAACGGTGTGGGTCCAGCCTGATCCCGGACCGTTCCAGTACCGGGGGAGTGGCGGCACGCGCCCGCCGTCCCAATGCCTGGACGCGCGCGACCAGTTCCGCGAAGGCGAACGGCTTCGTCAGATAGTCGTCGGCCCCGAGTCCGAGGCCGGCCACCCGCTCGGTCACCGCACTCGCGGCGGTCAGCATCAGGATCCGGGCCTGCCCACCCGATTCGGTGAGTCTGCCGCACACGGCGTCGCCGGAGACCTGAGGGAGGTCCCGGTCCAGCACCACCACGTCGTAGTCGTTGACGCCTGCTCGTTCCAGCGCCGCGGATCCGTCGTAGGCCACGTCGACCGCCATCGCATGCCTGCGTAGTCCGCCCGCAATCGCGTCGGCCAATAACTTCTCGTCCTCGACCACCAGCACTCGCACACCGCTATCGTGCCTGTTCTCGCTGTTAGGTGACTGTTAGTCACACCCCGCGTGCGAAGATACGGCCATGGCAGACGACTGGAACAGCCAGATCATCGAAGAATTCCGTGCCAATCAGGGCAAGGTAGGCGGTCCGTTCGCCGGCCGTGACCTGCTCCTGCTCAGCACCATCGGCGCGAAAACCGGTCGGCCCCGCACCACTCCGCTGGCCTTCGTCCGCGACGGCGACACCCTCGTCATCGTCGCGTCCAAGGCGGGCGCCCCCACCAACCCGGACTGGTACCACAATATTCGGGTCAACCCGGAAGTCACCGTCGAAATCGGGGCGGAAACCGTGGACGCGACGGCCACCCCGATTACCGAGGGCCCGGAACGCGACCGCCTCTACACAGCGATGGTCCAGGTGATGCCCGGCTTCGCCGAGTACCAGGAAAAGACCGACCGGGTGATTCCGGTCGTTATTCTCACGACGCAGTAAGCGCCTTGCCGGCCACCGCGGCTCAGAGCTTGCGCAAGCACGCGAGGTGATTCGCCGATCGAGGGCTGCGCAGGGCAGCGTCGGGCATTTCGCACCCGGATTTGCCGCGGGTGTCTCTGAGTGTCGCTGTGATGCGGATCCAGTCGACTCGGCGGTCGAGGTAACTGGGCGGCAGATCTCGGTGGTCGGTCCACGCCCAGGAAGCACGGGACATGGCTGCCCGCAGCCGAGCCACCGCTGAAACCCGTGCAGTTGAACCGGCCGAGCATTCGTTGGTGCCATTCTCTGTTTGACGTGCTCGTGTCGCCGGAAGCCACGGATGTGCGGATGTCGGGTGGGCTCGGATTGCGGGGGTAATGGCCCCATCGGGCGCGCCTAGCGAGGCGCGTTCGGCCACGAGTTTCGGGTTGCAGCCGACGAGTCGGCGAGGAACCGTGCGGGAATCTCACGCAGGAGTTCGTTGACGGCCATGATCCGGCCGGCGCAGGTGATGCCCAGTCGGCGGGCGAGCAGGCGCTTCTTCGGACTGGAGACGAGACGAACCGGTCATCGATGTGTGCTGTGTGTACTTGACCAACGTTCATCCTCGCGACCGCGACCATTTCGAGCAGTGCCTCGAAACCTGCACGTCCGGACAGAGCAACAGTACCCCGCTCGCCTGTTCTCAGACTGAGAACCTGAAGCCGTTGACACGCAGAATCATTCATTAGATGAAACTCTGGCCGGAGGTCAGATGACGCGCTATTGTCTGAAGGGCCGGACAAAGCCCCTGGCCCCGCTGCGTGCCACCGCTTTCCCGCTGGTATCTGACATTCGAGGAGTCGTGGGCCGATGACCCCCACCCGGCGACTGGCTCAGGTTCCCATCCTTCCGGCCGCGATACCGACCGTAGCGGCGCTGGTGCAGTACCTGCGATGGCTCACAGTCGATCCGGGCGTATCACGTGACCGGAAATGGTGCGCGCCGGTACTAGAGCGCTGCCGGTCGCGTTCGCTGGCATCGCGAACCTCGCCGAGTTCGACGGTTAGGGCCGAACCGGCTACACCGCAACATCCCCGCCGCGCGGGGGTACCGTGTTCCGGCCACGTTCAACGCCGAACGCGCAACGGTCGTCAGCGCCTCGAACTATTTCCAGGCCCAGCAGTGGATCAGCGACGCTACTGCCTGTGCTGGACGGGCTGTATCGCGAACACCAACCCAAACCCGACACCAGCCGGGTCCGCCTGCGCAAGGCGAACTATCGCCTGGTCTTCGACAAACGGAGACCGCTCGAAGACCAGACCGTGTGGGCGATGCTGTATGCGGCCACGGCCCGCGCTGCAGAAGTCCTTTGCCGGGAATCACCGACCCGGACCGCTCCTACCGGCGCGCCCGAATCTGCTGTAAGGGCGGCAAGCCGGATGAACTGCGCTACAAAACCTGCACCGCACGCCTGCTCGGTCAACTGCCCACCACACGCACCGGCGGACCGGTCTTCCTGTCGTGCCACGTCGCGTCTGACGACGACATCGTACCCATCTGTGGCATCGTTCCGGGTCACGCGGCGCCGGCAGATGTGCTCCCGCACCATCGAACGACATCTGGGCGCCGCGGCTGACGATGGATGGGATCCGTACGGCCCGCGGCATTCCCGGCTCACCCATGCCGGGGAGGACGGCACCACCGACACCGACCTGATGGACCTGTCGGGTCACGAGGATCGCCGCACCCTGCAGCGGTATCTGACACTAAGCGAGTACGCACCCGCCGCCGGCTCGACGGCATCGTCGCCTGAAGGGCCACTTGGACGCCCCGCCCGGACGAGTTCGCGATCCGCCTCGCCGCCGCCTCGCCGCCCGCAGTTTGTCACAGTGGTAAGGGTCAAATGCGCAACGGCGTAACCAGAGCCTTGGTCTCGGCCATGAACGAGCTGAAACGCCTCACCAGCCTAGAAACGGCGGCGCTACGAAACGCCTACAGAGACGTAGTTCGCTCGATGGTGCGGGACGCCGATGAAAAGGTACGCACCGACCAGGCAGGCGGGCGCAGGATCAAGAATGCGACGAAACAAGGATGGGTGCACAGACCGCACTCCCAATCCATAGGTCCGGAGCTCGCCATTGCCGAGATCGGTTCTGGCCGACAGGAACTCCCAAAAATTACACCTGGTTACGTCATATCATTGCCGCGATCGATCTGGAAAGAATTTGGCACGGGAGTCGATGTAATAATTAGGACGTCGCCTAGCCTTCTGCGGCGCATACACGATATTACGCGCGAAGGGTGGACTATCAGATATGGACCGAAACACAGTGGGACGCAGACTATTACTGAACTGAAACGGATAATCATCGATCCCAGTCGCAAAGACGACCCGTTGCAAACAGCTGTCGCCATCGCGTACGAGGTCGGGCACACAATAGAACCCTTCAGAAAACTCAGACCAGGGCCAGTGGATGACAAAGAGGAGTGGATCGAACATCACCTGGACAAGATTTACAAATCCGAGGCACGCGCGCATTGGTCTCTGCAGCACGCGCAGCGCGAAAGCGCTTCTCGGGGTGGTCCACTCGTCGGTTTCGGGTCCCCCACCTTCGGAAGGCGTATCGAAGAAATCTACGATGCCGCGGATGGCAACATGTCTGACGACGCGATCGAAAGTATTTCTGAACTGATGAAATATGGAACAGTGGGAGATTGGCACGATTCGTCACCGCCCACCTTCGCGGATTATTATAGGCAATGGCTCGAGGAGCTCTGGGAAAAGTATAAGAGATGAATAATGATCGAGATCGAGACAGATTCGTACGGGTGGGTATGACGGCGTTCGTCAGCGAGATATATGCGGTCACCCGGCGATTGTTGGAGGTTCCTGGGCACCTGAGCCCGAAGTCCGTCGCAGATGCCTGCTCCGTGGTGCTACATGAAGTGACCAGGACCGAGTACGGTAGCGAGTTCGAAGGGAAGTCCGAAGGCGGTCCTTTCTCGGTCCTCTCGTTCCGTATGCTGGCCGACTCCCCCGAGCGCCCTCGAAGTATGGTGGTCCTGGATATTTGGCAGGAGGTCGAAATAACCGAAGCCGAGTTGAGAAGCTACTTTGACCTGTCAACTGACAATATGAGCTTCAATCCGAGGATACCGCGCGCCGGAGCTGTATTTTTTTCCGAACAACATGCCAACCGAACACTTGTCCTGCAGTTCGCTTTACACTCGGACCTGCTTCAGGCGATAGCAGTGCGAGAGAACATGTGACTGTTCACGTGTCGGTGCCGGCTGTCCTGTGGAGGCTTGCCGTGCCGGTCCGGTCAACCATTCCCGGCGCACAATCCGAAAGGTTGGTCAGCGAGTTACCGACGCGATCTGCTTTTCGGTCCAGGCCGCGACCATAGTTCGGGGCCGATGGCACCGCATGAACTGCCTTCATGTACCTGGTGGCACTCATCAGCGGATGCAAACGACCGGTGAAGTCGGTCTGCGAACCGTAAGTTCTGTGGCCAGGCGCGGGATGGCATCGGATCGTCGTCTCGGTGCGGGACGAGGTCACGCGGCCGCGACGCCGGTGATCAGGGTCTGGCTCGAACCGGTCCGAGTGGTGATGAACTGCGTGAAAGTGCTCGGCCGCTCATCCGGGAACTGCTGGGTCAGTTCGACCTCCCACCGCATCTGCCCGTCGGCGTCGTCCCTGGCCCGGGTGATCCGCACGCAGTAGCGGGTGCCGATCGGTACCTGGTTGATACCGCGTTGGATCTGCTCGGCGGGTGCGACCGTCGCGTCGGGGGCCACCACGGCGCGGGCTCGGAATCCGGAGCGTTCGGCGTAGTAGGCGTACTCGAAGGCGAGAATGGCGTCGGGACCGTTGCCGGTGCCGCCCGGGTCGGTGCCGGAGACGATGTCGGCCGTGCGCCGCTGCTCACATCCCGGCGTAGCGATGGCCCACGGCGGCCGCACCGATGTGGTTGTCGCCGACATGGTTTGCGCGGAGCCCGATGCGCGCGTGGGCGCGCTGGTCGCGGTCGGGGGCGCGTCTTTTCCGGTCCCGTAGACGATGGTCAGCGCGATCGAGACGGTCGCGACCACTACCCCGAGCACGATCAACACGGCCAGCGGTCGGTTACCACGCTGCTGATCTGTTCGGCGGGGGCGACGCACCGGCGTGCCCGGCTGGACTCCGGATCGGTTGATGATCGTCGGCGCTTGGACAGTGCTGTCTTCCGCCGCGAGGGGTTCGTCGCCTGCGGGCACACTTCGGTTCTGTTCGGCGGCCGGTTCGGGCAGTGTCTCGGTCGCGGGCGCGGGATCGAGCCACTGCTGCCACTCGGCTGATCGCGGTCGTGTGCTCGTCTGGTCCGGCGCCCGTGGCGGCTCGGGAGCGTCCAGTTCCGGCTCTCGTCGCAGGACCGTTCCTCGGCGGCCCGGTGGGCGCTGTCGCTTGGACGCCTTGCCCGCCGGCATACGCAACATCGGCAGACCCGTGTCGAACGGATTGCTCTGGCCCGCGCCCTGACTCGGATGGTCCCGGTCAGGGGGCGTCATCGTCGAACTCGCCCAACACCGGCACGACGGCGGTCACGCTCGACGGCACGGTGACGCCGAGCTGGCCGTCGCGCGGCTTGTGCTCCCCGTCGTTCCCCGACGGGGGTGGTACCGGTGGAACCACCAAGCCGCCGGACGGTCCCGGGCGAACCGGCTGGTCCGGGCGGGTGTGCGGTGCCGGAGGAGTGGACTCGGCGAACGGTCCGGTTCCGGGCATGGCCCTGCTGTCCGGCCGCGGCGTGTCCGACTTCGCGGTGGGGGTCGAACCGGAACCGTGGGGCGCGATCACCGACGTCGAGGGCTTACCGTCGTGCGACCCGCCGAAGTCGAACAGTTTCGAAGAGTTCTTCGCACTGTCGTCCTGGGTGGTGGAGCCGGGGTGGATCAGCTCGGGGATGGCCTTGTCCGCCGACGCCGCCACGGTGTCGATGGTGTGTATGCCCACCTCGGCGATCTTGTCGATGATGTGCGTGCCGATGTCGACGCCCGCGGTGATGGCAGAGGTGCCGATCTGCACCCCGGCTGCGACGAGCTGTTGCTGAAGTTGGAGCTGCGCGGCCAGCGCCGGGTCGATCGGTTGGCCGACGACCGGCGTGGTGGCGCCGGGTGCGGTGCCACCGGGGGTGAATTGCCCTGTCGCGCCGGGTTGCACGGTCTGCCCCTGCGTTATCCCGGCCGGCGTGGTGATGGTGAGCGGCCCCATCTCCTCCAGTTTCCTGGTGTGGTCGTTCATCTCCGTGCGTGCGACCGAGACCGTGGTGAGGGCGTCGCGCAGCGCCTGGGTGGCGCGCGCGATGACCGCGTCGGTGTCCGGCGCGGTGCTGGCGTTGTCCAGGATTTCGCGCGCATCGCGTCGGAACTCCGCGATGATCTGGTCGACCCGCCGCGCCGCACGTCCAGAGGTGGTGTGGGCGTCGGCGAGCACCGACAGATATGCCGGGCCCCGATCGGAGATGTCGCCGATCTGGGTCTGTGTGGTGCGCAGTGCGGGCACCGCGGCATCGGCGGCGCGTGCGGTCCAGGTCGACTCCAGCGCGTGCAGGCCATCGCGATGCGGGCCTTCGGTGTCGGCCGCCCGCGTGGACGCGGCGGACAGTGCGCTGGTCGCGGTCGTGTTCGGCAGACCGACGCCGGTGCCGAGTGCGGCGCGAAGCGCCAGCAACGGACGGACCAGCGCGGCCACGATCGGGGGGTCGGCACCGGGTGCGGTGCTCGGTGGCCGGGTGGTCTCGGCGGGGGGCTTGGTGGCCGATGCCCGTTTGCGCAGTCCCAGACTCCTCATGCCGGTGCCTCCCCCGCCTGATCGATGGCGCCTGCGGTGTCGGTGTCGACCCGTTGTGCGTTCTCGCTGTACATGCGTAGTACCTGCCCGTAGGTGCCGACCAGTTGCCCCGCGGTCGACAGCGCCTGCGCGTGTTCGGAAACGGCCGTGGCGAACCGTGCGGCGAACTCCGCGCCGACGAGCCCGAGATCGGCGGCCAGCTGGTCGGGATCCACTGCGCCGGAGGTGACCTCGGCCGCCGATGCCAATTGTCTGGACACCGCGTCCGCGATGGTGGTGTAGGCGGCCACTGCCGCCGGGTCGAGCCTGAGCGTCTCCACTGTTCCCCTCCCGGATCCCAGTCTGTCGCTACCGCGCCATGATTCACCGCCAAGCGTACTGTGCCACCCGGACACCGCGCGCCCGATCCTCGGTGTCATTCCCAATCGAGCAGGGCCGCTTTCATGTTCCGGGCGCTTGCGGTGAAGTGGACGGAGTTCGCTCACCGCTTCCGTGCGTCGGGCGCGGTGCTGTGCGGTCTGCCGACGAGCCTGTTCAGTAGGCCACCGGCGCGCTCGCCGCTCCTCGGACCGCCCTGCTCCGAAGCGGCGGACGCCCGCTCGATTGTTATGCGAAACAACAAATTGGTCCCGCGAACATATTGTGCGCCGCGTCATCGTCGAATATGTTGCTCTGAACAACATTCGCTTCACTCGACCGACCGCCGATCTCCGGGGCCGGTGGCTCCACGAAAGGCCCCTCTATGCGTAAGGGCATGCTCAGCGTCGCCGCTGTGGCGGTCGCACTCCTGCCCGCACTCACCGCGTGCGGCGACGACTCCGCCAGCTCGGCGAACTCCGGGACCCCGACCCGGATCGGCGTCATCCTTCCGGACAGCAAGACCTCCGCACGCTGGGAAACCGCGGACCGGAAATACCTCCAGCAGGCGTTCGACGCCGCGGGCGTCAAAGCCGATATCCAGAACGCGCAGGGCGACAAGAACGCCTTCCAGACCCTCGCCGACCAGATGATCACCAACGGAGCCTCGGTACTGGTGATGACGAACTTGGACAGCGGCACCGGCAAAGCCGTGATCCAGAAGGCGAAGTCGCAGGGTGTCACCGTGATCGACTACGACCGGCTCACGCTGGGTGGCGGAGCGCAGTACTACGTCTCCTTCGACAACGTGAAGGTCGGCAACCTGCTCGGCGAGGGCGTCGCGAAGTGCTTGACCGACAAGAAGGCGGTGAATCCCGTCGTCGCGTATCTGAACGGCGGGCCGACCGACAACAACGCCACGTTGCTCGAGACCGGCTATGACGCGGTGCTGAAGCCCCACTTCGACGCGGGCGACTATGTGAAGGGTCCCGACCAGGCGGTCCCGGGATGGAACAACGCCGATGCGGGCACCATCTTCGAGCAGATGCTGACCGGCCAGCCGAATATCGGTGGGGTGGTCGCCGCGAACGACGGCCTGGCCAACGCCGCGATCGCGGTGCTGAAGAAGCAGAAACTCAACGGCCAGGTTCCGGTCAGTGGTCAGGACGCCACCGTCCAGGGCCTACAGAACGTGCTCGCCGGCGATCAGTGTATGACCGTCTACAAGGCGATCGAAAAGGAGGCCGCGGCGACCGCCGAACTCGCTATCGCACTCGCGAAAGGGCAGCCAGGCACGTCCAATGGGACCGTGCGGGATCCGGAGGCGAACGCGGACGTGCCCTCGGTGCTGTTGGAGCCGAAGCCGATCTACCTGGACAACATCAAGGACGTGCTCGCCGACGGCTACGTCACCAAGGCGGAGCTGTGCGCGGGCGAATTCGTGAAACTCTGTGCCGACCACGGCATCTGACTCGCACGCCCCTTCCGCCGTTCGATGAGGGGACGGCGGAAGGGGCCCTACCCCTTCTAGGAGCTAGACCCATGCCCGACCTGCCGGTAATCGAATTGCGGGGTATAGAAAAGAGTTTCGGCCCGGTGCACGTTCTGCACGATGTCGCCTTCAGCGCCTACCCCGGCGAGGTGACCGCGCTGGTCGGTGATAACGGCGCGGGGAAGTCCACGCTGGTCAAATGCATCGGCGGCACGCATCCGATCGACGCGGGCGAAATCCTCTTCGAGGGCGCGCCGGTGCAGGTGCACAGCCCGCGTGACGCTGCCGCGCTCGGCATCGAGATCGTCTACCAGGATCTCGCGCTCTGCGACAACCTGGACATCGTCCAGAACATGTTCCTCGGTCGCGAGAAAAAGCACGGCATCGTACTCGACGAGTACGCGATGGAGGAGCTGGCCGGAAAAACGCTGGCGAGCTTGTCTGTTCGCACGGTCACATCGGTGCGCCAGCAGGTGGCGAGCCTGTCCGGCGGGCAGCGCCAGACTGTGGCCATCGCGAAGGCCGTGCTGTGGAACAGCAAGGTGGTGGTCCTCGACGAGCCGACGGCGGCGCTCGGTGTCGCGCAGACCCAGCAGGTGCTCGAGCTCGTCCGCCGCCTCGCCGACAAAGGCCTCGCGGTGGTGTTGATCTCACACAACATGAACGACGTCTTCGCGGTGTCCGATCGGATCGCCGCGCTCTACTTGGGCCGGATGGCGGCACAGGTCCGGACCTCCGACGTGACCCACGCGCAGGTCGTCGAACTGATCACGGCCGGTCGCAGCGGCAACCTCGGCCTCCACCCGAGCGGAGTCAAACGATGATCGCGATATCGACTGAGCGACCGACAGCCGCGCCGGCGACCGATCTGGTCCACCGCTACGTCGGCCGGGTGCGCAGCGGCGATATGGGCGCATTGCCTTCGGTGATCGCGCTCGTCGTCCTCTCGGCGATCTTCTGGGCAGCCCGTCCGGTCTTCATGTCCGAGGCAAACTTCGCCAACCTCTTCACGCAGGGCGCGGCGATCGCAGTGATCGCGATGGGCTTGGTCTTCGTGTTGCTGCTCGGCGAGATCGATTTGTCGGCGGGGTTCACCAGCGGCGTCTGCGCCGCCGTGCTCGCGGTGCTGCTCACCGACAAGGGCTGGCCGTGGTATCTGGCCGTGCTGGTTTCGTTGCTCACCGGTGTCGCGATCGGGCTGGTGATCGGTGCTGTCGTCGTGAAGGTCGGCATCCCTTCGTTCGTGGTGACGCTCGCCGCGTTCCTCGCCTTGCAGGGCGTGGCGCTGAAGATCATGGACAACGGTCGCAACATCTCCATCCATGACGAGACGATCGTCGCGATCGCCAACAAGAACGTGCCGCCGTTGTTCGGCTGGGCGCTGTACGCGGTACTGGTCGTGGGGTTCGCGATCGTCCAGTACCGAAAGTTGCGGGCCCGCAACGAACTCGGACTCACCGGCGAGACCGCGCCGGTGATCGCGGTACGCATCGCCATACTCGCGGTAGTGGCGGGCGCCGCGGTGTTCGTGCTCAATGGTGAACGCAGCCGCAACCCGGAACTGCACTCGCTCGCGGGCATGCCGATCGTCGTGCCGCTGATCGTGGCGCTACTGCTGGTGTGGACGTTCGTGCTCAACCGCACCTCGTTCGGCAGGCACACCTACGCGGTCGGCGGCAACGCGGAGGCTGCCCGCCGCGCGGGCATCGCGGTGAACCGCGTGAAAATCAGTGCCTTCGTGCTGTGCTCGACGATGGCTGCGGTCGGCGGGCTGATCGCGGCGTCGCGGGCGAACTCCGTCGATCCGAACACCGGCGGCAGCGACGTGCTGCTCACCGCGGTCGGCGCCGCCGTGATCGGCGGCACCAGCCTGTTCGGTGGGCGCGGGCGGATGCTGGACGCGGTAGTCGGCGCCGCGGTAGTCGCGGTGATCAACAATGGCATGGGGCTGATGGGCTACAGCGCGGGCACCAAATTCGTTGTGACAGGATTTGTGCTGCTCTTGGCCGCCGGAGTAGACGCTCTGTCGCGCAAGCGCGCGCCCCTGCAACGATAGGCATCCTGTCCCGCGATGAAAGCCCGGTGAATGCGAGCAGCACCTTCGCCCGAGGAGATCCGCACGCGCAATCTTGCCGTGCTGCTCCGGCATGTCCATCGCGACGGTGCGGTGTCCCGTGCGACACTCGCCGAGCGAATGGGGTTGAACCGCAGCACCATCCTGGCGCTGACCGCGGACCTGGCCGCCGCGGGCCTGGTACGCGAGGAGCTGCCCGGCCAGACCGGAAAGGCGGGTAGGCCGTCGCTGGTGGTGCGGCCGCAGGCGGATCGGGTGTACGTCGTCGCGCTCGACGTCGGCGCGGACCGGCTGGCCGCGGCCCGGGTCGGGTTGGGCGGTTCGGTGCTCGACCGCACCGAGACCACCCGGCCCAGCGGCACTTTCGACCCGGAAGACGTGATCGGTGCACTGGTGGACATGGCGCGCGCGATGACCGGCGCAGCCGGGGCAGATGCCGTCTGTGTCGGTGTCGGTGTCGCGTTCTGTGGCATGGTGCGGGAAGAAGACGGCGTCGTCCGGTACGGGCCGAATATCGGCTGGGTCGATGTTCCCTTCGGGGACAGCATGACCGAGGCGCTCGACCTGGGCCTGCGGGTCGCGGTCGGCAACAACGCCAATCTCGGCGCGTTGGCCGAATGTGAACGCGGTGTGGGGGAGGGCCTGGCCGACCTGATCTATCTCCACGGCGACGTGGGCATCGGAGGCGGCATCATCATGGGCGGTGAGTTGCTCGGCGGTGAGGGCGGCTATGGCGGCGAGGTCGGGCACATGATCGTGCGTCCGGGCGGGCGAGCCTGTGCGTGCGGCTCCCGTGGCTGCTTGGAAGTCGAGTCAGGAGAACTCGGGCTGATCGCGGCGGTGGGCCGGACCGATCCGGTGGGGCAGGCGGCGGTGGACGCGATCGTGGAGGCCGCCGCCCGCGGCGATGCCGCCGCACAAGACGCGCTGCACCAGGTCGGCGAGTGGCTCGGCTACGGTGTCGCCAACCTGGTCAATATCTTCAACCCGTCGATGGTGGTCTTCGGGGGTGTACTGCGCGAGATCTATCTGGCTTCGGCGGCGCAAGTGCGCAGCCGGGTTGCGGTGAACAGTCTGCAGGCCGTGCGGGATCGGGTCCGGCTGCGCACCAGCGCACTCGGCGGCGACTCGACGCTGATCGGCGCGGCCGAGTTGGCCTTCCGCGACGTTTTGACCGACCCGTTGCAGACCCTGGCACGCGCCGCCGCCGCCCGAGCCTGACCGGTTCGGCCGCACCACCGACGACGACCGCCGCACCATCGGCGAACTGTCGGACTGACTCCGCCGCAGGCTCGGGTGGCGATGGTGGCCGGGCTATCCGGCGCCCGCGGCGCCGAATCCGGACAGATGCGAAGCCAGCAGCCGTACGCGCGAACGCTGCTGGGCGGTGGTCTCTTCGGGGTGGTGGATCTCGATGCTCAATTGATCATCGAAAGTGCTGACGATGATGGTGCCGCTGGGTTGTTGGAGCCGCCGACCGGTTTTGTCCGGCTTGCCGAGCATGATCGAGCGGAAATCGGTGATCCGTAGATTCCCCGGCACCCGTGGTCTTCGCACGCGACCCCAATTGGTAGCGAGCACGATTCCCGGTTCGCGTGGTGGCGGACTGGCCGCGATCTCGGGGATGTGCAGCGGCGTTTGCTGCACCATGCCGGCGGCGAGACCGGCGCGCAGGCTGTCGCTGATGCCACGGGCCAGGCCGACCAGTCCCAGGCCGGCGGGCGGGACGTAGTTCGCGAAGCCGATGACGTTCGTGCCTTCGGTCATACCGATGGGCGGTGCCACCCGGGTGCGCAGGTCGACCGAGTAGGAGTAGCGCAGTTCGGTCAGCGATAGCTCGCGCAGTTCGGCCTCGGTGAGCAGGATCGCTGCGGAGGCGAGTCCATTGATCGTCGTGTTCTCCCGGTGCCCCAGCTCGACCAGTGCCGCGGTCTGCTCCTTGGTCAGCCTGCAGCGAGCGGTACGCGGTATCAGATAATCCGGATCGTCGGTGTTGCAGGGAGTTCGGGCTACGGTGACCGGATAGGTCGGCATCGTGTCCGCACGGATCTTCTCGACGCCGCGCATGGTCAGCAGTTCCTCGACCGACTTCGGGTAGCCGCGTAACTCCAGCCTGGGTAATCGGCCCTGGATGAGATCGGTATAACAGGACCAGAGCTCGGCGAAGACGGCCAGCGAATGATTGGCATCCGCGATGCTGTGGTTGGTGACGAGCGTGATGCCCGCGTGCTCGCCGTCGCGCACGACACACAGTGCCCCGAGCGTTTTGCGCTGATCCAGTTGCGCACCGGTCAGCAATAGTTCCGGATCTCCATCGGCGACCGACATCTCCGGCGGCGCGTCGGGCGATTCGAGCAGGACGTGTCCGCCGTCCCCATCCGGCTCCAGGCGGGCTCCGAGGATCGGACGGGCGCGAACCACGAGGTCGAACGCCGCCGCTAGCGCGGCCAGGTCCAACCGGCCCACTACTCGAAGCGAATAGCCGACCAGAACTTCGCTGTTGGCAAAGATTCGCTCGCTCGGCGCCAGCGGACGGATGACGATTGCTGTGGTCATGTCGGTTTCTCCACCTGGACCTCTCCCCGAGGCTGGTCGAAGGCAGGGTGCCCCAGACTCTTTCGGATTCGTCGCCTCTGCCGTGTATCGGGACGTGTGGCGGTCCTGTTTCGGGTCTTTTTCACACAGTGCATCGGGCTCGGCGATCGGCCGCGGACGCTGGGCGGAGTCGGTCGGATTAGAGTACTACTCTAGAGTGCAACGCTAAAGGAGGCTCGTATGACTGGACGTGTCACCTATCGGCTCGACAGCGGCGTCGCCACGATAGCCATGGACGACGGCAAGGCGAATGTGATGTCCGTGGCGATGATCGGTGACATCGCGGCGGCGCTGGACCGGGCCGAGCGAGATCGCGCCGTCGTACTGCTCACCGGGCGGCCACGAATGTTCTCGGCCGGCTACGACCTGGCGACGTTCTCTGGGAACGCCGACGACATCCGTCGAACCCTGCGCGCGGGCGGCAACCTCGTCCACCGGCTGCTCGGTTTTCCCTTCCCGGTCGTGGCCGCGTGCCCGGGGCACGCGATCGCCCAGGGCGCGTTCCTGCTGTTGGCCACGGATGTACGGATCGGCGTCGCCGGAGATTTCAAGCTCGGCCTCAACGAGGTCGCTATCGGGTTGACAATTCCGCACTACGGGGTCGAGATCGCGCGGCATCGGCTCACAGCGCCCGGGTTCGACCGGGCCGCGAACACCGGAATCCTGGTCGCGCCCGAGGAGGCGAGGGATCTGGGATTTCTCGATCTGCTCGTGTCCGATGCGGATGAGTTGCGCACCCGCGCGACGGCCGAGGCGCAACGGCTCACCGGAATCGACGTGTCCGCCTATCTCGAGACCAAGCTGCGGGTGCGCGCTCAGGTACTCGCCGCGGTCCGGTCCGGAATCGATGCCGAGTTCGGTGGATAGATGGCCACGAACACCCGCGGGCGGATTTTGGCCGAGGCGACGAGACAACTCCTGGCCAAGGGCTATCCGGCGTTCACGGTTGCGGGCGTCCGCGACCGGCTGGGATTGTCCAGCGGCAGTATGTTTCACGCGTTCGGTTCGAAGGTCGAGTTGGCCGCCGCGGTCTATGTCACCGGCATGCGTGACTATCAACGCACTGTGTTGGACCCCATGGGCGCTCCTGGAATCGGCGCGGAGCAGGCGATTCGCGCGATGCTCGCCGCCCATCTGGGCTGGGTCGAAGATCACCGAGACCTGGCTCGTCTGCTGTTCGCCACGCTTCCCGACGAAGTCGCTCACGCCGCGGAACCCGAACTGGCACAGCATAATCAGGCATTCTTGGCCGCTCTGGAGCATCGGTACCGCGAGCTTCTGGGTCCTGGCATGACCGTGGCCGGCTCCGGCTACCCGGTGGCGCATGCGATTTGTATCGGACCGTCGCAGGAATACTGCCGTCAGTGGGTGCGCGGTGGTGCCGGTCCTACGCCACGCACGGTGGCGCCGACTTTGCAGCAGGCGGCGCTCGCCGCTCTCGCCACGATGACGCGGAGTCGCGAGCGGGAGAGTTCGCAGTGAATTGCTGAAGATTTGCCGAATGCTGGCTCTTGTTCCACTAGAAGCAGCACAATAGAGAGGTGTTCCAGCGGATCGTGGTGGGCTACGACGACTCACCCGGCGCCCGGGCAGCCTTGCGGATGGCGCTCGAACTGGCGGCGGTACATCACAGCGCGCTCACCGTGGTCGCCGTCGAAGAGCATCTGCCGCACTACGGTCCGGTGGTCGGCGACATCGAGGATGAGCGTTCGGTCGGGGAAGCGGCCTGCCGTCGATGGCTCGGCATCGCCGCGGCGACGGCAGAACGGCGCGGCATCGCGGTGCGGGCGGAGATCAGGTCGGGGCAGGCGGCGCGGGAACTGGCCACCTCCGCGGTCGAATACGCGGCCGACCTGCTGATTCTCGGGCGCAGCGGACATTCGGGTATCTGGGGACGGTTCATCGGCAGTACGGCGGAGAAGGCCGCCCGGCATGCCGCCTGCTCCGTCCTGGTCGCCTATGACGACGACGGGCAGTCCAATCACGGATAAGCGTGCCGCGACACCGCAAGTCGGCTGTCGCCGACCAGGGGCTGCCGCTCCGACCGTGCGACTGAGTGCTGACCTCCCGATATGTGGCGGTGTGGCTGGCTGCTCCGGTAGTCGGAACAATCGCGGCGGGCTCCGTCGTCAGCCGGCCGGGGCGATCCGCGCCAGGCCGGCTCGATTTGTGATCCAGGTCACTCGTTATGGAGATCGCGGTGCGATCAGGGTGGGTTAGGCTATTCGACAGATGCAGATATGCGCATACATGTTGGTGTAGGAAAGTGGGGTTGGGTCGATGGGACACGGGCACGATCATGATCACACACACGGGGTGTCCGGTGACGCCGACCGCAGGTGGCTGACCGTCGCGCTGACCCTGATCGCCGGGTTCATGGCGGTCGAGGTCGTGGTCGGTCTGCTGGCGAACTCGCTGGCGCTGCTGTCCGACGCCGCGCACATGCTCACCGACGCCGCCGCGATCGTGCTGGCGCTCGCGGCTATTCGACTCGCCGCCCGGCCCGCGCGCGGCAAATACACCTACGGCTACAAGCGCGCCGAGATCCTGTCGGCGCAGGCGAACGGCATCACACTGCTGGTCCTCGCGGGTTGGCTGACCTACGAGGCCATCCGGCGCCTGTTCGAGCCGCCGGAGGTGACCGGCGGGCTCGTGCTGGCCACCGCGCTGGTCGGCATCGTCGTCAATATCGCGGCCGCGTGGGCGATCAGCAAGGCGAACCGGTCCAGCCTGAATGTCGAGGGTGCTTTCCAGCATGTGCTCAACGACCTGTACGGATTCATCGCCACCGCCGTGGCCGGACTCGTCGTGCTGGTCACCGGATTCGCCAGGGCGGACTCGATCGCCACGTTGATCGTGGTCGCCTTGATGGTGAAGGCGGGGCTCGGGCTCGTGCGTGAATCCGGCCGTATCTTCTTGGAGGCGGCGCCCGCGGGCGTCGATCCGGACGCGCTCGGGCGCGGGCTAGTCGAGTTGGACGGCATCGACGAGGTGCACGATCTCCACGTTTGGCAGATCACCTCCGGCGAGATCGCACTGTCGGCGCACGTACTGGTCCGAGCGGGCGCCGACTGCCACGGATTACGTCAGCGGATCGAGCGACTGCTCGATCACGACTACGACATCACCCACACCACACTGCAGGTCGACCACAGTCACGTCGTCGATGCGGCGGCGGTCGGTGACGCGCGACATCTGCTACCGATGGTGAACGACCACTGTGACGACGCGCACGGCCCGGTGCACCGGGAGCGCCCAGCGCCGGCGGCGGGTATCGGCGCGCCGTCAGCGGCTGCTGCCGCGCGCACAGGCGGTATCGGGCGGCAGAGCAGCGCACGGCAACCGGATCAAGGTCGGTTCAACCTCGGGAACGGCTGTTCGGACTCGACCAGGTAGGCCAGTTCGAGCAACGTGCGCTCGTTGCCGCGGGTCGCGGCGAGCTGGACACCGATCGGCAACCCTTCCGCGGTCAAGCCTGCCGGGATCGCTATCGCGGGCGTGCCGGTGATGTTGTTGATCGGGGTGAAGGCGACGTAGGCGCGCAATCGGTCGATCAATTCGTCGAATGGAACAGTCGGACTGAGGAGGCCGAGCTCGGGGGTGGTGTGGCCCAGGACCGGAAGCAGCACCGCGTCGAACGGGCCGAGTGCCCGTTGGTAGATGCCCGCCGCCGCGCGTAATCGGTAGAGCGTGAGCGGGGTGCGCAGTGCCCGCCGCACGAAGAGCTCGCGCAGTCCAGCGGTCAGGTCATCCACGCGCCCGGCGTCGAAACGTCGATCGAGGAATCTTCCGGTCGTGGTGATCACGGCCGCGAGCAGACCCCAGTAGTGCAGGAAGTCCGTTTCGAGCCTCGCGTCGAACGGCAACGGTACCGGCTCGACCGAGTGACCGCTGGATTCGAGTGTGGCGGCGACCTTTTCGACGGCGGCGCGGATCGGTCCGGGTGCGACCGGTCCCGCGAGGTTGTCGAGAACGAGTGCGATCCGCATCCGTCGGGAGGCGGGGCCCTCGACGTGACCGATCGGCGGCAGTGCTGGATTGCGCCAATATCGTTCGGCGGCAGCGATATACGCGGCGGTGTCCCGCACTGTGCGGGTGAGCACCCCTTCGCTGACGATGTTGATCGGGAGCGCGCGGGCCATTCCCGAGTCGACGTGCCGTCCGCGACTCGGCTTCAGGCCGACGAGTCCGGCACATGCGGCCGGAATCCGGATCGAACCGCCGCCGTCGTTGCCGTGCGCGATCGGGACGACTCCCGCTGCGACCAGCGCGGCAGCGCCGCCGGACGATCCACCCACCGAATACCCCGGATGCCACGGGTTGCGGGTGGGACGAGCGTGCGGCGGCTCGGTGCTGGCGTTGAACCCGAACTCTGGCATGGCACTTTTCCCGAGCACGGTGACGCCGGTGCTGAGCAACTGTCGTGTGTAGGGGCCGTGCTCGCGTGCCCGCGTGGCGTGGAAGGCGGCGGTGCCCTGGTTGGTCGGCATGCCAGCGACATCCGTGTTGTCTTTCACGAAGGTGGGGACGCCATAGAACGTGCCGCTGCGCGCGCTGGGCGACAGCGGTCGCGAATAGCTCGGGTAGGCGACAGCGGCCAATTCTTCGACCTGTTCGGCGCGCGCCGCCGCCGCGGCGGCGAGTTCTTCTGCCCCGACCGCTCCCGTGCGCACCAGCTCGGCCAGCGCGACGGCATCGTGTTCGCCGAGCGCGTCATCGGTGAAGGCGTGGATGCGCGGAGGGGACGGAATCTTGGCGTCGGCGGTCACGTCACTGAATCTAATGTCTTAACCCGCCTTCGCGAGCGGGCCGGAACGAAGGCTGTCGCGCATCCGGAGTCGGCGCCATCAGTGAGCTGGGCGGCAAAACTCGGTTCGGTCGCAGATCTGGACGGCCGGCCACTCGGTGTGGAGCCGGTCGAATAGTCCCAGCGGCGCACCGGACCGCCTGCTAGCGTTCGGCGCATGCATGACAGCGTGACAGTTCGGATGGCCGCCGCCGCCGACACGATCTGGGAGCTGGTCAGCGATATCGAGAACACCGGACGGTTCAGTCCCGAGACCTTCGCCGCGGAATGGCTCGGTGGAGCGACCGAGCCCGCGGTGGGCGTCACGTTCCGTGGGCATGTCAACCGCAACGGTTGGGGGTTGAAGTATTGGACGGTGTGCCGGATCATCGCCTGCGAGCCGGGCCGAGAATTCGCCTTCACTGTGCTCGGCCCAGGCGGCATGTCGATCAACACCTGGCGTTATGTCTTCGAGCCGGTCGAGGGTGGTACCGACGTGACCGAGTCGTTCCAATTGCACAGCAACCCGGCCCTGCGGATGTACTGGTTGCTGGCCGGATGGGCGCGCGACAAGACGAATGTCGAGGGAATGCGGGAGACGCTGAACCGGATCAAGGCAGTCGTCGAAAAGGGCTGAATAAGGGCTAGGGCGCGAGCAAGTCAGTTCACGCAGGGCACCGAGTCACCGAGGGGGGTGGTCACCGGCGTGCCCGAATCCGGTGTCGGCGCCGCCGAATCGCTCGACTGGGATTCGGGGGTCGCCGGGGTTGTGTCCAACTCGGCGGGCATGGCGAAATCGCTGCCGATGACGATCTCGACGTGGCCGGGCGGGAGATCGGGCGACGCCGTGGCGGGAAGTCCACCGAGGAGGTCGGCCAACTGGGCGGCGTCGGTCTCCGTGCCGGGGCCGTAGGTGATCGCGGTGTCGGAGCCGTCGGCGTAGGTACCGTTGCCGATGCTGCCCCGCCGGTAACCGCGGGCGGTCAGCGCGGTGGAGAGCGCGGCGGCCCGACCTTCGACCTGACCGGCGTTGTGCACGTCGACGGTGCTGGTCGGCACACGCCCCGGAGTGGGCTGTGGCCCTTCGCCCTCGAACGCGGCGCGCACCTGCTTTTTGATCGCCGCGGCGTCGACGATATTGACGTCTTGGCCCTCGACGGTGTCGTAGCGCAGCACCGGCAGCGTGCGGAACTCGACCGGCAGCACCCCCGCGGTGCCGAGGTCGCGGGCGAAGTCGAGCAGATTCCAGTCGCCGGAGAGCACGACATCCCGGTGCGCCACGTCCATCAGCCGGGCGAGCTGGGTGATATCGGTCAGGGTGCCGGAATCCTTCAGCGACTTGGCCACCGAGGTCAGAAAAGCCTGCTGCCGGTGTGTGCGGTCGAGGTCGCCGTTCTCCAGGCCGTGGCGCTGTCGAACGAACGCGAGCGCCTCGGAGCCGTCGAGGTGCTGCGGCCCGGCCGGGAAGGCGGCACCCGAGTAGAAGCTGTCGTCCACGGCGTGATTCAGACACACGTCCACGCCGCCGAGTGCCGTGGCCAGGTCGTAGAAACCGGCCAGCGATATCTCGGCGAAGCGGTCGATCGGGACACCGACCAGGTTGCGCACCGTCGACACGAGGGATGCGCGGCCGGCCTCCCGGCCCGCGTGCTCCAAGGTGACCGGATTCTGCTCGCCGGAGGCGATCAACGCGGCCTGCGCGGCGGCTTTCTTCAGGCCGTACGCCTCCTTGATCTTGGCGTGGTCGTAGCCGGGGATGCCGGAGACCGGGACGTAGTCGTCGCGGGGGATGGAGAACGCCACGATCTTTCGCATGTCCGCGGGAATGTGCAGCAGGATCAGCGAGTTCGCGTTGTACCCGCCCGCCAGGCCGTCGCCGGCGTGTAACTGGTCGAGAATCGGCTGCGGCAAGTCGTTGCCGTCCTGGTCCTTGCGGGTATCCAGGCCGATCAGCAAGATGTTCAGGTCGCCGCCGAGCGAGCGCGGCGCATCCTGGCCGATGGCATCGGTGCGGGTGAATCCGTGGTCGAAAGTGGTCTCGGCGGACCAGGCGAATCCGGTTCCGGCCATGATCGCCACGGCGGAGGCGGCCGCCACCAGTTGAGCCGCGATTCGGGCCGAACGCAAGGATTTTCGATGCCGCTCGGCGCCGCGGCGACGAGCGACGTCGGTACGGCGGTGGCGAGGAACCGCGGAGCGAGGTCGCTCGCTGATCCGAGCGAACGGGATGGTGTCGTCGTCGGCCGGCACGGCGGTTGCCCCGACCGGCATCCGTCTCGACCTACGTTCCACCGGATCGCTCCTCGACGCCTCGTCCTCGACCTCGATTCGACAATACCCATGGTCGGGGTGCATGGCCGGGCGTGACTTCTTCGGCCCATGCACACCCCGCGACGCCACCATGGTCACCGATCGACGTCGACTGACGAGAAAGCGGCCGCAATCCGTCGATGAATCGTCACGTCGTGGCCGGGCGGGCAGCAGTCCCCCCTAGGCTCGGGAGGTATGACTGTTCCTGTGCTTCTCGTACTCGGCGCCGGTCCCGGTATCGGGCTGTCGGTGGCTCGTTTGTTCGCCCGGGATGGCTTCGCCACGGTGTTGGTCTGTCGCTGGGCCGCAGAGGCCGAGCCGCTCGCGGAGCAATTGCGCGGCGAAGGGTTCGACGCCGAGGGGGTCGGGGTGGATCTCGCCGATCCCGCCGACGTGGGCCGGGTCGTCGCGGGCGTAGGGGAGCGCCGCGGTCGCATCGACGTGTTGCACTTCAACCCGAGCGTCTTCCGCCAGGCCGATCCATTGCAGTTGTCGGTGCCGGAGCTGATCGAGGACTTCACCGTGGGGGCCGCGGCGTTGCTCCCCGCGGTTCAGTCGGCGCGCCCGTTCTTGGCCGAGGGGGCGCGCGTGCTGGTCACCGGTAGTGCGGCTGCGGACAAGCCGTGGAACCAGGCCGCCTCGCTCGGCGTGCAGAAGGCGGCGGTGCGCAACTTGGTGACCAGCTTGGACACCACACTGGCACCCGCTGGCATCCGCGCGGTCGCGGTGCAGATCAACGGAGTGCTCGGAGAGGGACCATTCACCCGGGATCGAGTTGCCGAGGCGCTGTACACCGCAGCCACCCGTCCCGCCGCCGCGTGGACGCCGCATGTCTCCTACGACGGCTGAATCTCTGGGGAAGTACGCAGACTCGGGTAGCGTCGGCTGAGTGACCAAGGGTCGTACGGGGCCGAGTTGCCGAGGGCGGACGCCGACTACCTGCGAGTGATCGCCGCGAACGGGATCGGCATGGAGGCGGCCGCGCAGATCGACGTGGTCGCGATAGCGCGGCGGATCCGTAGGCAGTGTGGGGGATTCGACGCGCCGCGCGAACCGGCTCAGGACTACCCGCGCCTAATCGGGCCAGCGGCGTGCCGAGGCGGAAGGCCAGATGGCGGTTCTCCCGTGTCTTCGGCCGCGATCAGCGCCGAGAGCGGGTCCGGGCCCCCAGTGACGCGGCGGCTCGGTGAGCTGCTCGAGTAGGCGTGGAGTTCGGTTCCGGCGCGCTGGATTCCGTCCGGGTCGGCGCGGAACTCGGCGGCGGCGCGCCCGGCCGGGTCGACGGTGCGGGTCAGCAGCGCCGACCATGCGCTCAGCCGGGCTTCGTCCGCCACCGGGCGACCGAGCAATTCGCAGATCACGGTCACCGGGAGCGGTTGGGCGAAATCCATGACGGCGTCGAAAGTCCCCGCGGCCGCGCGCGGGTCCAGGATGTCGTCGACAATTTCGTGTGATCAGCGGCTCCAGTTGCTGCACGATCCGCTCGGGGAACGCCTTGGACACCAGACGCCGCAACCGGGGGTGGTTCGGTGGATCGAGGAACAGAGACGACGGTTTCGCCTGTGCCGCACCGTCTGTGACTCCCCGGTGTCCGGCCCGGCCCGACGCCAGGCATAGAAGGCCGCGTCGACTACCACCTCACCGCAGCGAGCCGCGAACTGTATCCGATCCTCCTCGCGATGGTGGTGTGGGGCGACAACCATCTGGTCGGACCGGAGGGTCCGCCGATCGGTCTCGAACACCACAGCTGTGGGTCCGACCTCGCCGATGCTGGTCTGCGACCACTCCGCGAACCGCGCGACCCGCGCGAGGTCGAACCGAAGGCGGGTACCGGCTTCCGCCAGCCGCTGAGCGTAGCCGAGTACATCTCCTGACGTACTCGACTCTGCTGCTGCTCGGTATGCAGGGGGGCGGAGCGGAGCAGTCGCTTCGCGGGGCCGGGACCGCCGAAGTCGGCCACTCGGCGATGCGCTGGAGCCGACCGCGCTCAGTCCAGCAGGTGCAAGAGGGCTTCGGCGAGATAGAGCGGTAGCAGTGCGTAATACAACAGCATCGCCATCGAATCGGCTCCGATCATGTACGCGGGTCCCACCCCGTGCCACCTGGGTGTGGCGCCCGGGGATTGGAGACCGAATGGTCTTGCGACAGCAGGAGGCTAGTGTAGGCGCCGATCGTCGGCAAGGCCGATCAGCGTGTCGTCGAGCCGGTCACGATTCGGTGCGCTAGTTCAGCGCACTGCCCTGCACCCACTCGTCCCAGGGCAGACCCCAGTCGCCGTTCTGCCAGACCTGCAGCGGGGCGCCCCCGGTGTTGCGGATCTCCACTACATCGCCGGGGACGGCGAAATCGAAGAACCATCGAGCGTTTTCGCCACTGAGGTTCAGGCAGCCGTGCGAGACGTTGCTGTTGCCCTGTGCCCAGATGGTGGAGTCGAGCTGATGCAGGTAGATGCCATCGGTGCTGATCCGGGTCGCCCAGCCGATGGCTTCCTTGTAGCCCAGGCGGGAGTTGATCGGCAGGCCATAGGTGGAGGAGTCCATGATCACCGGGTTGGCCTTGTTCATCACGGTGTAGATCCCGGGCTGGGTCCAGAACGTGATGGTCTTGCCCGCGACCACTTCGCTGCCGCCCATACCCATCGAGGTCGGCATGGTGCGGATCAGTTTGCCGTTCTCGAAGACCTGGATCTGCTTGGTGTTGTCGTCGGAGATCGAGACGTGTGCGGCGCCGATGGTGAACGTGGTCTTGGTGTCCTCTTGGCCATAGAGGCCGTGGCCGAGTTCCTTTCCGTAGATATTGGCCGCGACGCTGACCTTCGTGCCCGGCGCGTAGTACTCGCGTGGCCGCCAATGGACGTTGCGGTCGTCGAGCCAGTACCAAGAGCCCTCGACCGGCGGGTCGGTGGTCACCGACAGATGCTTCTCGGCGGTGGCACGGTCGGGGATGTCCTCGTCGAAGTGGGCCACCACCACGGCGCCGACGCCGAACGTCGCGCCGTCGGCCAGCGGCGTTCCGCCGGTGGTGGTCAGATACACCTTGGTTTGGTTGTGCGGGGTCAACGTGGAGAATGTCGAGGTGGTCGGGCCGGTCTTGCCGGTGATGGTGAGTCCTTCGGCCGTCACGGTGTACGTGTGTCCATAACCGAGCGGCTCCGCGGGCTTCCAGGTCGTCTTGTCCGGCGTCAGAATGCCCTCGACCGTCTTGCCCTGTTCGTTCGTCATCGTGACCGAGGTCAGCTGGCCTTCGACCGCGCTCACCTGGGTAGGCGCCAGCGGATCGATGTCGTCCGCGCCGGAGCCCGGCGTGATGGCGATGGGCGCGGGCATCGGGCCGGGGGCGCCCGGCCGGCTCTCGGGCGCCGAGGACGAGCACGCCGCCACGGTCAGTGTCATCACCACTGCGAATCCCGCGGTGACACCGGATCGGATGCGGCCGGTCGGCATGGATTCTCCTATCACCCGTGCGTTGCCCCCGCGCACCATTCAGTACTACCCCGGCCCGTACTTTACCGGGCCGTCACCCGTCGATTCGCACGCGAAGGCAGGATCACGACAGGTTCCCAGGCACTACACAGGAATGGTCCGTCCATTCGGTTCGATGGGAAGCGAAGCGTCCGAAGGAGTTCGACGCGCGGCGCAGTTCAGTGGCGGCGAATCCTGGCCAGCCACGCGGCGGCCTCGACCTGGCCGGACTCGGAGACCCGCAAGTGCGCTGCCTCGTGGGCCACCGCGTCGGTGATCCGTCCTCGGTATCGCGTGGGCACGAGGTCTTCCACCGTCCAGCCGTCGAGGAACGAATCCCGGATCAGCGCATCGCTGATCCGGGGGCCGAACCCAGGTTCGGCATCCGAGAGTGCGAGCACGTGGACCGTGCCGCCCGGCTTGCAGATCGCGTGCAGACTCCGGACGTACGCGGCGCGCGCCTCGTCCTCGGCCCGGAAGACGTGGAACAGTGCGCTGTCGACGATGGTGTCGAATGCGGGCGTTGAGCCGGGCGGGGCACCGGCGAAATCCGGCCGGTCACCGAGCGCGAGCACGTCTGCCACCTCGAACATGGCGTGCGGGACTCCCTGCGCCGCCGCATTGGCTCGCGCATGGGCCACCGCGCTGGTCGACATGTCGATCCCACGCACGTCGTACCCGAGGCGGGTCAGCAGAATCGTGTGCTCGCCCGCGCCGCAGCCGGGGTCCAGCACACGCCCCGTGATCCGCCCCGCTCGCTCGAGCTCGACGATGGCGGGCTGTGGCGCGCCGATCACCCAGGGTGCGGTGTCGTCGTCGTAGGCGGAGTTCCAGGTACCGGTGGGCCGAGTCATGATTCCATCGTCCGCCCTCAACTGTGGTTGAGGTCAACGGTGCCGTCTGTGGTGGGGGCGACCCGGAATCCCGGATCGCATGATTCGTTGTGCCACACGTCTTCGCCGTCTGCAACGCCCTGTCGCGTGGTTGGTCGTGGAGATCTCGAAATCGCCACGGTTGCCGATGCCATCGGTCGATGGTCTATCGAACCGATCCGCCGGGGAAGCCCGCCTGCCGCGCCACCTCGGCACACCGCCGACACCGATCCTCGCCCCACCGCCCGCGGTCCCCGGTCAGGCGTCTGCGTTAGCGTCACAGATATGCGGCTTCACGTGGGATGTGCGATGTGGACGCACGCGGCATGGCAGGACCGGCAGCTCGCGCCGGACGAGCGACTGCGGTTCTACGCCACGTGGTGCAACGCGGTCGAGGGCAATACGACGTTCTACGCGACGCCGTCGCGCAGCACGGTGGAATCGTGGGCGAAGCAATCCGATCCCGAGTTCCGCTTCGTGATCAAGTTGCCCAGGCCGATCACCCACGAGCGCAGGCTGATCGGCGCCGACGAGGAACTGCGATCGTTCCTTACCTCGATGCAGCCGCTCGGCGAGCGTATCCACGCGCTGTGGGTGCAGCTGCCCGGCTCGTTCGGGCCGACCGATCTCGGCGCGCTGGCTTCTTTCCTGCGCCGAATGCCGGACGCCTATCGGACCGCCGTCGAGGTAAGACATCCCGCGTTTTTCGCCGACGAGCAGGCCGGGCGGCAGCTGGAATACGTGTTGTCCCGAGTCGGCGCCGAGTGGATACCGTTCGATACGACAGTGCTTTTCGACGCTGCGCCGGTCAGTGCGGGCGAGCGGGAGGCGTGGCGGAAGAAGCCGCGGGTGCCACGCCGGATGCGCGCCATGACGGAGTATCCGATCGTGCGGTATCACGGCCGTGACGACCTCGAGCAGACCGTCGACGGCTGGCAACCGTGGATCGCGACGGTCTGTGACTGGCTGCGCGAAGGCAGGTCGCCGACCGTGTTCATCCACACTCCGGACAATGCCGCCGCGGTGGGATTGGCCCGCCGTTTCCACGACGAGGTCCGTGCGCGGCTGCCTGAACTCGAGCCGCTGCCCGCGCCGACGCCGACCGAGCCGATGACCCTGTTCTGACCGGAAAACGTTCCCGCGGAAGACCCGATCTCCCGCGGGAACGCTCGCTCGATCAGGACTGCAACGCGACCTCGACCTCGAGGCTCAGCGTGATCTTGTCGCCGATCACCGCGCCACCGTCGGGCAGCGGCATGTCGATGGTGATGCCGAAGTCGCGGCGATTGATCACGGTCTTGGCTTCGAAGCCCGCGACCGGGCCCTGGCCCATGCCGGGGTTCACGCCGAGGAATTCGACATCGAGCGTGACCGGCTTGGTGACGCCACGGATGGTGAACTCGCCGTCCACCACGAAATCGCCGCCGTTGACCCGGAACCCGGTGGACTTGAAGGTGGCTGCCGGGAATTCCTCGGCGTGGAAGAAGTCCGCGGTGCGCAGGTGCCCATCGCGCTGTTCGTTGTCGGTGGTGATCGAGTCGACCCGGATCTCGACGTCGGCCGATGCGGCGCCGTCCGCGCCGATGACCAACGTGCCGGAGAAGTCCGTGAAGCGGCCGCGCACCTTGCTGACCATCAGGTGGCGCACCGAGAAACCGAGGGTGGAGTGCGTGGGGTCGATGGCCCAGGTGCCTGCGGTCAGGGCGTTGGTGGTTCCGGTGGTCATAATGTTCTCCTTCATATAGTTGAGATTTCAATTACGTGGACAGGTGATTGGTCTGTGGATGGTCGTACGGGTCAGGCGAGCAGCTGGGCGAACGGTACCGGATCGTCGTACGGATCGATGCCGCGACGCGGCTGCGTAGTCGTCACCGTGGCCGCGAATTCCGCTGCGGCACGGTCGATGCGGACGTTCAGTCCGTCCGCCTCCGACGAGGCCCAGTCCTCGGCTGCCGCGTACACCGACGTCGGCACGACCATCGCGCGCAGGTAGCTGAACATCGGCCGCACCGCGTGTTCGAGGGCAAGGGAATGCCGCGCGGAGCCGCCGGTCGCACCGATCAGTACCGGCATCCCGGCGAGCGAATCCGTTTCCAGCACATCGAAGAACAGCTTGAACAGGCCGCTGAAGGACGCGTTGAAGATCGGTGTGACGGCAATCAGGCCATCGGCGGTGGCGACCCCGTTTATCGTCTCGCGTAGTCCACCCGCCGCGAATCCGGTCAGCAGGGAGTTGGTCAGATCGTGGGCATGACTACGCATTTCGATGACATCGAAGGTCACGTCCCGGCCGTGCGATGACAGCGCGCGGTCTGCGGCCGCGGCGAGTCGATCGGCCAGCAGCCGGGTCGACGAGGGTTCCGATAAGCCCGCCGAGACCACGGCGACGCGGGTCATCGCGTTGCCTCCAGCGCGGCATCGCGGGCCAGGACCAACGACGCGTGGGTCGGTGCGTCCGGAACGTGCGCCGGTCGCAGCGCGTCGAATTCCTTGCGCAGCACCGGGACTACCTCCGCGCCCAGTAGATCCAGTTGCTCCAGGACCGTTTTCAGCGGAAGGCCGGCATGGTCCATCAGGAACAACTGCCGCTGGTAGTCGCCGAACGACTCGCGGAAGGTCAGCGTCTTGTCGATGACCTCTTGCGGACTGCCCACGGTCAGCGGCGTCTGTTCGGTGAATTCCTCCAACGACGGCCCGTGTCCGTACACGGGTGCGTTGTCGAAATAGGGCCGGAACTCGCGAACCGCGTCCTGGGAGTTCTTGCGCATGAACACTTGCCCGCCCAGGCCGACGATCGCCTGGTCGGCCGAGCCATGACCGTAGTGCTCGTAGCGCTGCCGATACAGTGCGATCAACTGCTGGAAGTGCTCTTTCGGCCAGAAGATGTTGTTGGCGAAGAACCCGTCGCCGTAATACGCGGCTTGCTCCGCGATCTCCGGGCTTCTAATCGAGCCGTGCCAGACGAACGGTGCGACATCATCCAGTGGACGCGGGGTCGAGGTGAACGACTGTAGCGGGGTGCGGAACTTTCCCTCCCAGTCGACTACGTCCTCCCGCCAGAGTCGGTGCAGCAGGTGGTAGTTCTCGATCGCGAGCGAAATACCGTCGCGGATGTCTCTGCCGAACCAGGGGTATACCGGTCCGGTGTTGCCACGGCCGAGCATCAGGTCGACCCGGCCGCCGGCCAGGTGTTGCAGCATCGCGAAATCCTCGGCGATCTTGACCGGATCGTTCGTAGTGATCAGCGTCGTCGCGGTGGACAGCTGAAGCCGCTCGGTCCGGGCCGCGAGGTAACCGAGCATGGTCGTCGGCGACGACGGCACGAACGGCGGGTTGTGGTGCTCGCCGGTGGCGAAAACGTCCAGCCCGACCTCTTCGGCCTTCTGCGCGATCGTCACCATGGCCGTGATGCGCTCGTGCTCACTCGGCGTCCGGCCGGTGGTCGGATCGGTCGTCACGTCACCGACGGTGAAAATCCCGAACTGCACGATGCCTCCTCTGGTAAGCAGTCTGACAGCAATTTGGTGGATATGGCAACCAATGCAACGGGAGGGGGTGTCGGGCTATTCCCGGCGCGGCGGTGTGCTCTCGGTTACGGCAGGTATTCCCGCAGCCAGGTCAGGGCGAGGCCGCGGGTGACTCGGGCGCCCACGTCGAGTTCGGTGGAGCCGAAGGCGTGGTCGAGGAAGGGCAGTTCGACGTACCGGTTGGGGATACCCGCCGCGGTGAGCGCGGCGGCGAAGGCCGCGGTGTGGTCGGCGAGCACGAGGTGGTCGTTGGCGCCCTGGACAAGCAGCGTCGGCGGCGACTGGTCGGTGATGTGCGGCGCGGAGTCGGCCGCGGTGTAGCGGTCCGGGTACTGCTCAGGGGGTCCGCCGAGGTATCGCGCGGCCGTGTCGACGCCGACTGCGGTTTCGGTGCCGGAGGCGGCGAGATCGACGACGGGGTAGAGCGCCATCGCGGCGCGCACGCGAGGTAACTGGTCGGCGGTGCCGCAGCTGGGCCGGAGGGTGCCCGCGTTGATCTTGTTGGCCACGTTGATCGCGAGATTGCCGCCGGCCGAGCTACCGAAGGTGGCGACCCGGCTCAAGTCCACGTGGTACTGCTGTGCGTGCGCGGTGGCGAAGGTCAGCGCGCAACCGACGTCGGCGTCCTGGGTGTCCCAGCGGTGGTTGACCTCGTCGGACAGTCGGTAGTCGACATCGAGCACGGCGTAGCCGTTCTCGGCCAGCCAGGTGGTGTAGGCGTTGGTGCCCCTGCTGCCGCCGATGAACGCGCCACCATGGATGCTCACCACCAGCGGCGCAGGTGCGGCGCCGGGTGCGGGGAGATAAAGGTCCGCCTGGACCGTGCTGCCCTCGATGGTCGCGTAGGTGACCGTCTCGTCGGGCGCGTCGCCCACGGTGCCGAAGGGCACGGTCGGGGCGAACAGGACCCATGCGCCCACCGCGTTGTTCGCCGCGCACATCAACACCACGGTGGTTGTCACGGACAAGATCAAGCCGGTCACCGCCGCTGCGGCCACTGTGCCCGCGAGGCGCCGCCCGCGATCGCTGCGCCGCAGCGCCGCCAGTGCGAGCCCGATCGCGATCACCGCGAGCACCATGTTCCACGATCCGGCGGCGTCGCGGACCGCGCCCAGCAACAGCACAGCCGATTGCGTGACCGCGTTGCGCAGCAGTGGCATCACCCAGTGGACCGGAAGGACCGCCATGACGTGGCCGAGTACAAGGTATGCGGCGAGCGCGGCCGCGATCGTCAGCAGGCCGATCCGGGCCAGGCGCCGCCGGCCACCGACCGCCGGCACCGCCGCTGGCTTCGCGGACACCGCCACGTTCGGTCCTTGCTCGTCGGTCATCCAGGATCTCCGCCTCGTCCGGTGAGTAATCACTCCAACATAGGTGCGCCGCCTTCCTCTAGCCGGTGGTGGTAACCGCGTTCGTCGTCCGCTCGGTGCGTCGCACGTGCCCAGACGACGAATCCGCAGCCATCGCAGCGGTATCGGACCGAATCGGCCGGATCTGGTCGCCGCGCAGTACCTACTCGTCGCTCCGGGTGTACGGCGTTGTAGTCGAGGCGCGGGCGAGTGCGGCCTATCGCACAATCAGGTAGCCCACTACGCGTGACATCCGCTGTCGGGTCCGCAGAATTGACCGCTACAGGTCGTAGCCATCGGGGTCGAAGGGGTGTCATATGGCTGGGATACATGATTGGTTGTCGTCGGCGCCGAATCCGGAGCCGCCGTTGGACAGCCGTCGCCGCGCCGAGGCCGGGCGGGGGGCGCTCGATCCGGCGACGCCGCGCGCACTGCCGTGTCGGACCAGGGTGCACTCTTCGGGGCAGGCGAGCGCGGGGGTGCGTAACGCGATGCGCAGGGCGCATACCGGGGCTATCGCACAGGAGGACGAAACCCTGTCGGCGGCGCGCCGTTTCGCCGCGACGGTGGTGCGTGTCGTGCTGGAGGTGCTCGACCGCAGGCGGCCGGTGCCGCAATTGGCGGGGGTCGCCGACCCTACGGTGATCGCCGCGGTGCGCACTTTGATCAGCGCCGATCTCGTGCCCGGCCGCTCGCTCGGTGGCGCGGTGCCGATCCGGGTGAGCGTAATACCGGTGAACGTCAACACCGCCGAGGTCTACGCCGGGTACTCCCGCGGCGCGCGGCATTTCGCGCTGGCGGCGCGGATTACCCGTACGCGGTCCGCGGGGTGGCGCCTGACGGCGTTGCGCATCCGATGACTCGCGACCGCGTTATCAGGTCATGGCGCTCCACTGTCCGCCCCCGGCCGCCGGCCGGGGGCGGCGCGACAACGCTGATGCGGTGCGTCGGTTGCCCGTCATGTGTTGTCTTTCGCTACGGCGACTCAGCCGAGTTGGATGGGTCGGCGTGCCATGCTGAACCAGTCGTCGATGACGGTGCGCCTGGTGCGGGTCGCGCGCGACCATGTCATGACGGTTCGTCGGATACTCGCCGACGTGCTCACACCCGCGCAGCGCGCCGCCGTCACGGCGGGGTTCGCGGCTGGCCGCGTCCTGAGGATCGGGGTTCAGGCCAGCGAGCGCAGCCAGTCGCGCATCCAGGCCAGCGCTGTCTTCCCGCCACCGACGGGGTAGCTGCCGTAGCGGGTGTGCGCCTCGGAGCGGTAGAACTCGTCGAGCAGGCGAGCGCGTTCCTGATTGGCCGGGTCGGAGAGTTGGCTCTGTAGCAGCGTGATCCCGCCGCGGGACATGAGGTCACTGATGATGGCGCCCATTTCGAGTTGGTAACGCCACAGGTAGGCCGGATCCGGATGGGAGGTCTGGGCCAGGAAGCCCGCGAAGCGGGTCACGAAATCGTCCGAGGCGGTGGAGCAATAGAGGTCGCCGATCGCGCACATGGTGCGGGTCTGCGGAGTGACGAAACCGAACCCGCCGATCCGGGGCCCGCCCGCGCCCGCGCCGGGCACCGGCGGCCCGACCAGCGTGTCGGTGGGTGAGCGGCGCGGGTCGGAGATGAGGCCGACCGCAGCGATCCGGTGCGGCGGCACGACCCCGAGGCCGGTGCCGATTTCGGCGGCGAGGTCGCCGGCGGCGTCCGCGCCCTGGCTGTATCCGACCAGCGCGATCCTGGTCGCGTCGCACTGCCCGGCCATCGCGGCGATCATGCCGCGTGCACTGGCCACGGCCTCGCGCTTCGAGGCTCCGTAGACTTCGCTCTCCCACGGGAATGCCGTCGCGGCGTAGCTGACGTAGTCCACCCGGGCCGAGTCGGGTAGTCCGTCCGTGACCGCTGCGAGCATCCCGGGCCCTGGGCGCTCTCCCTCTGGGTTATCCGTGGTCTCCCAGGTACCCGGGATAGCGACTACATACAGGCTCGGGCACGAATCGGTGACGGCGGAGGCGGGCCCGCTGCCAGGCCCGATAGACGACAGCATCAGCGCCGCGATGCCGATGGCCGCCGAGATCAACTTCGATCGCATGGCGATGCTCCTGATACTCCACGCGCCGCAGGCGCTCCCCGGCAGGTGTCGGCCTACGCCGGTGCCGTGCGGAGGCCGGCCCCGTCGAAGGCGATGTTGAGACCTTTCGGTCTCAAATGCCCAGTTAGGATAACGGTGCTGTGGGACAGGGCACAATCGGGTTACGGAGTGACGCATATCACAGTTCGAATGAGTTGCTCGACGGTGGTTGCCGATGTCCAACTGCGATCAGGACGCCTATCACCTCGGCCTATTG
Organism: Nocardia sp. NPDC049220; assembly: GCF_040647855.1. Classification (NCBI taxonomy): domain Bacteria; kingdom Bacillati; phylum Actinomycetota; class Actinomycetes; order Mycobacteriales; family Nocardiaceae; genus Nocardia; species Nocardia sp. NPDC049220. Next base: position 16,955 of record NZ_JBEZDA010000018.1, on the reverse strand, counting down.
GTCGACAATGGCCGAGTCGGCGTGCCCGCTCGGCTGTAGCTGTAGGACATCGCCGAACCGCGCAGCAGCGCGATGGCGAGATCGACCGGCCCAGGGTTGTCGGACAGACCGCGGGTACTCGGCCGCCATCGGAAAGGACAATCAGTGACCGACAGCGACATGCCGGACGACGTGGGTGCGGGCGCGTGGTACCGGAACTGGACCGACGTCCCGGACTCGCCATGGGCGGACCGTCCGCAGCCCGAAGGCAACCGCGCATACCGGACGTTGACCTACGAACGCGATGGCCGGATCGCGCGCATCACCTTCAACCGTCCGGAGCAGGGCAATGCGATCACCCCGGACACACCGCACGACTTGGCGCGTGCCGTCGAGCGCGCCGATCTCGATCCCCGGGTGCACGTCATCCTGCTGTCCGGGCGCGGCAAGGGATTTTGTGGCGGTTACGACCTGAGCATGTTCGCCGAGCAGAGTTTCGTAGTGCGCGGCGGTTCGGACGATGTGGCGGGGACGGTCGTCGATCCGGTGGTGCAGGGCCGCAACCACAATCCCGCCCAGACGTGGGACCCGATGATCGACTACGCGATGATGAGCCGATTCAACCGCGGTTTCGCGAGCCTGCTGCAGGCGAACAAGCCGACAGTGGCCAAACTGCACGGTTTCGCGGTGGCGGGCGGCAGCGACATCGCCCTGTTCGCCGATCAGATCATCTGCGCCGACGACACCAAGATCGGCTACCCGCCTACCCGGGTCTGGGGGATTCCCGCGGCAGGTATGTGGGCGCACCGCCTCGGTGACCAGCGTGCCAAACGCCTGCTGTTCACCGGTGACTGTATTACCGGAAAGCAAGCCGTCGAGTGGGGACTCGCGGTCGAGTCGTGCCCCGCCGACGAACTCGACGAGCGCACCGAGGAATTCGTCGCGCGGATCGCGCGCATGCCGGTCAACCAGTTGATGATGGCCAAGCTGGCGCTGAACTCGGCGCTGTACCAGCAGGGTATCGCCAACTCCGGCATGATCAGCACGGTGTTCGACGGCATCGCCCGACACACCAGGGAGGGCTACGCCTTCCAGACGCGGGCCGCCGCCGCCGGTTTCCGCGCGACGGTACGGGAACGCGACGAGCCGTTCGGCGATCACAAACGTGATCGATCCGGCCAGTAACACCCGCACACACCGTTCCGGCCGGCTCGGTGCTCACCGGTCGGTTCCGTATTTGCGTAGTTCTTGCCGTGCGATCATCCCGAGATGCACTTCGTCGGGTCCGTCGGCGAAGCGCAGCGACCGGACGCCCGCGAACGCCCGCGCCAGCGGGAAATCTTCGGAAAGACCCGCGCCGCCGTGCAACTGGATCGCCATGTCGATCACCTCCTGGGTCATCCTCGGCACGACCGCCTTGATCTGGGAGACCTCGCTGCGCGCGCCGTGCAGACCTTTCGTGTCCAGCAGCCAGGCGGTGTGCAGCACGAGCAGTCTGGCCTGATCGATCGCGACGCGCGCGTGCGCGATCCGCTCCCGGTTCCCGCCGAGATCGACCAGTCGTTTGCCGAAGGCGGTGCGGGACATACCGCGGCGGCAGGCCAGTTCGAGCGCGCGTTCGGCCAGCCCGATGGCCCGCATGCAGTGGTGGATGCGGCCAGGACCGAGGCGGCCCTGCGCGATCTCGAATCCCCGTCCAGGCCCGGCGATCACGGCGTCCATCGGAAGTCGAACATCGGTGAAGGTGACCTCGTCGTGGCCGTAAGGTTCGTCCAGATACCCGAAAGTGCTGAGCATGCGTTCGATCCGCACGCCGGGCGTGTCCAGCGGGACGAGCACCATGGAGTGCCGCTGGTACGGGTGGGCGTCCGGGTCGGTGAGTCCCATGAAGATGAGGAACGCGCAGTTCGGATGGCCGATGCCGGTGCTCCACCACTTACGGCCGTTGAGCACGACGTCCATGCCGTCGACGATGGCGGTCGCCGCCATATTGGTCGCGTCGGAGGAGGCCACCTCGGGTTCGGTCATGCAGAAGGCGGAGCGGATCGTGCCGTCCAGCAGCGGTGGTAACCATTCCTGTCGCTGCTGCGCGCTGCCGTAGTGCAGCAGGACTTCGGCGTTGCCGGTGTCGGGTGCGTTGCAGTTGAACACCTCCGGCGCCCAGCCGGAACTGCCTATGACTTCGGCTATCGGCGCGTAGTCGACGTTGCTCAACCCCGCTCCCAGATCCGGATCAGGGAGGAAGAGGTTCCACAGGCGGGCGGCCCGCGCTTTGTCCTTCAGCGCTTCGACCACCGGGGGGGACCGCCCATGGCGAGTCCCGCAGGAAGGCGGCGTGCTCTTGCTCGCGCGGCTCGATCTCCTCGCGCACGAATTGCCGCACCTGGTCGGTGAGACGGACGGCTCGGTCGGAATGCGTGAAGTCCATACCCCTCCTCGAGGTCCGCTGAGCATCGCTCGACGTCCGGTCGGGTTCATCGGCAGCATACTGTTGACTACCGCCTCGATGGCGGAGGTCGGATCTCGCGGTGCCGCCGCGGGGGCGGATCTCGGCGCCACCGCCGTATCCGAATGCGCTACGAGAGCGCACGCACCCCCGTGTAGGCGAAGCGCCCCCTCGAGCATCGAGCGATATATGCTCCGGCGCGCGTTGCGATCAGACCGTCTCGTCTGCCTGATCAGACGTCGATCGCACGCCCGTGAAATCACCTCGCGCCACGTGTGTCGTCCGCGGCACGCCGAATTGTTTCCGCACTCGATAAATGAATAGTTTCGCTGGCAGCGGTGCATCGACTATGAATGGGGTGTGCCGTTGCCATACGTGATCACTTGTCCGCCATCGAATCTCCCGTGCGGGGAGCGCTGATGGTCATCGAACATCCCATCGAGGACGAGGTCACACAGCTGGCGCGGCGGGTCGAGAAGGCCCGCGGACGGCTCGCCTACCAGTTCGATCCCGCGCTCACCGAGGCGCTGTCGGAGGACGAGCTGTATGCCGAACGTGAGCTCGCCGAACGGATTCGCACGCAGGAGCGCGGCCAGCGCTGGAAAGAGGCGCAGGCCGACGCCGCGGCATCCGACCGGGCCAGGCAGACCACCGAAGCGATCGAGAAGGCCGACATGCGAGATCTGTTGCTCGCCCGCAAGGCGATTGCCGCGCAGCGACGCGAATCCAGCCCGCACGCGAAACTCGCCTCGCTGTACCGGCATCGATCGTGGTCGCTGCGCGCGCTGGCCGGTGTCGTCGCGGCAGGCATGCTGTGGTCGGCGGTCAACGTCCAGCACAACATCGCGCCCGGCGGCGCGTCCGATCCGCTGTACTGGTTCAGCTATCTACTCGAAGGCATGATCAGCGTCTGCTTGATCATCATCATGATCGGCACCAACAAGGTCGCCGAGTGGGGCGTCGTCGACAACCGCCGCCAGGTCGCCAGCGCCGAAATCGCGCTGCTGACACTGACGGTCAGCCTCAACACCTACCCCTATCTGCGCGAAGGCTCGTGGTACGACGCTGCGGTGCATGCCATTGCGCCAGTGATGATCGGTGTCGCGCTGCTCATTCACGACGCCGCCAGCGCGCGCTACGGCCTCGCCATCGCCAGGGCGACCGATCAGGTCCGCGATCTGCCCGATCCGGCCGAGCAGATTCGGCTCACGCTGCCCCGGTACCGGACGCCTGGTCCCGCGGAAATGACAGCGCCGCACGACCGGCCCGACGTCGAAGAATATTCCGCGCCGCCGAGCCAGGTGACGCAGCTCGAGGTGATCGCCCAGGCCGACGTCGAGGATGCGGTGGCGGACAGCAACGGTGTGCCGGCACAGCCTGACGAGCGTCCCGTTCCGGTGGCCGTGGTGCAGGCGGAGAAGGAGCGTGCTTCGGTCGAAGCATCGCGCAAGCCGGTGCTGCCGGAGAGCATCGAAGCGCTCGACGCGCTGGACGACTTCGAGATTCGGCCCATCGTGCCTGCGAAGGTCGAGAACACCGAGCCGGTGGCGGCAAAGGTTGTGCCCGCCCCCTCGACCAACGGCAAGAAGGCCGCGGCACCCGTCGCGCGAAAGACGAAGGCTGATGACCGACCGGCGACGCGGGCGCAGACCGAAGAGCCCGCCCCGGCCAAGGTGGTTGTCCGGCGGAAGCCTCCGGTAAAGCCGCGCACCATGGTGTCCGACTCCGAAGCCCCGACCATTGCGCTGCCGGAGATCGCTGCCGTCGGTGCGACTACCCGCCCGGTCGCCGAGGCCAAGAGCGACACCGCGCCCGCCGACGCCAAGAACGGCAAGGACACCCCCAACCCGGCGGACCCCTACGACACCGGTTCGTTCCGGGTGGCCGACATCCTCGAGCAGGAACTTGCCGAACTGCAGGCCGAGCGCCGTCGCGCCCGCAGCAGCAGGCAGCGGTCCGCGTCGGCCGCGGGACGAGAGTCCTAGCGAGTCCTATTCCTTCGTAAGCGGTGCCCGTCTGCGCCAGGGCTGTCCTGGGCGCAGCCGGGCACTGTCGTTTCCTCAGCCGTCCTCAGCCGTCCTCAGCCGTCTTCGCCGAGATGAGCGGCGAGTGCGGATTTCTGCTCGCCGCCGCAGATCAGCTCCAGTCGCCGAGGCCACGGCTGCCCGGGCACGGTGCCGGGACCGGTGAAATAGAAAGTCGAGCAGCCTGCGCCGTGGCTACGATCGTGCGGGTTGAAACCACCGCCGTCCGGGACCATGTGGGCGCACTCCGCAAGATGGTGCCGCACGGCCAGATAGGTGCTCAGATCGACATCGCTGAGGGCGAAGGCGAAGTGGGTTTCTCGGTTGTGCCGCCGTTCATCGTCGCGGGCCAGCCGCGCCTGCCTGGGGAATACGCCTGATCCGCCGACCGCGGACGGGACGTCCGGAAAGAAGATCTCGAGGCGCTGCTCGCGCCCGAAGTCGTCCGAATGTCGGTATGCCTGCGCGATGTGAATTCGATAGGCGTCGGGATCGAGTCCGTAGCGACCGCAGACCCGGTGCTGGACCACGACGCTCGGCACCGTGGCGCCCAGCCGGAAGCCCGCTGCGGCAAGGTGTGTGCGCAGCGCCGCGGCGTCTGCCGGAAACAGCATCACCGCGCCATGATCGAAAACACATCGATCCCAGAGGGGATCGCGCGCGGCCTCGGTGTGATCCGAGGACAACAGCGCCGAGAGAATGGCGTGCGAAGAATTCCCGGCGATGTATTCGGCCAGCCGACTCAGGCGGGCACTGTCGGTCGGGTCGCCGCCGTCAGTGACGGCTGTCGGGTCGCCGCCGTCAGTGACGGCTGTCAGGTCACAGCCGTCAGCGACGGCGGAGGCTTCGACTCCGTCGATACCTGGTAGTTCAATCACACGTGAGCCCTCATCACGACGCAGCAATTCCCGCGCGACCGCGACGTGGGATATCTGGTGCGAAGAAATCTGCCAGGCCAATTCGACATGCACAACAGGCGGGTACTGGCCAGCTGTGGGAAGGATGCTTGGCGAGCACACTGACAGCAGCCGTGTAAGGATTCGTTTCGACCTTCCATACTGCCCGCCGTACGCCCCGATTCAGACACCATGCAGGACGGTTATGACCCATCGCAAGACGCTCGACAAGGTGCGGGATCTCGTCCCGGGCATCCGGCAGCGGGCGGAGCAGGCCGAGCGACAGCGGAGCGTGCCGGAGCAGACGATTCGCGAACTGACCGAGGCGGGCGTCTTCCGGATGTTGCAGCCCCGCCGGTTCGGCGGCGACGAGTCGTCGCCGGTGGAGTTCTTCGAGGTTGTTCGGGCCATCGCGGCAGCGTGTCCGTCGACCGGGTGGGTCGCTTCGGTCTTCGGTACGCATGCGTGGCAACTGGCTTTGTTCCAGCCCGAAGCCCAGCGCGATGTCTGGAGCGCCGACCCGGATGCCGTGATAGCGACGTCCTATGTGCCGTCGGGCGAGCTGAGACCAGTGGACGGCGGGTTCGAACTGTCCGGTCGCTGGGGGTTCTCTTCCGGTTGTGATCACGCCGGTTGGGTCATGGTGGGTGCGTTGGCGCCGGGTGTCGACGGCGCACCGGGTGACCATCTGACGTTATTGGTGCCGCGCGGCGATTTTCGGATCGACGACGTATGGCACGCGGTCGGCCTGGCCGGGACGGGCAGCCACGACCTCGTGATCGACAAGGCCTTCGTACCGGCCCACCGGATCCACGACGCCGAACGCCACAATGGCGCACTCGCAGGTGCGCAAGCCGAAACCCCTGCGCTGTATCGGCTTCCGTTCACCAGCATCTTGCCGGGCGGCGTCGCCGCACCCGTGATCGGGGCGGTACAGGGCGCCTATGGGGCGTTCGTGGAACGCATGCGCGACCGTGCCTTCGACCCGTCCATTCCGGTACAGCTGGCCCGTGCCGGCTCGGAGATCGATGCCGCGATTCTGCAGATGGACCATAACCTGTCCACGGAACTTCGCTACGCCGAAGCGGGGGAGGACATCCCGCTCGACGTGCGCTTGCGTGCCCGGCGCGATCAGGTCCGCGCTACCGAGCGTGCTGTCGAAGCGATCGAACTGCTGTTTCGGATCTCCGGTGGCCGGGCGGCGCGTACCCCCGATGTGCTGGAACGGCATTGGCGCGACGCGCATGCGGGCAGCCTGCACCTGGCGAACGCGGCCGAGCGGGCGTTGGCGAACTTCGGACGCGGGGAACTCGGCATCGCCGTGGAAGACCGGATTCTCTGAACGACCGATTCACCAGGTGCGCTCGATAGATAGAGGTAGTACAGCATGACCACCACCGTGGTGGACCCCCATCTCCTCGGGGTCGCCGCCGAACTTCCCCGTTCCGCGTATTCGACCGAGGAGTTGCTCGACGCGGGCCAGGGACATCTGTCCGACCGGCTCGAGGAGATGTTGGGCAGCCTCGGCGTCGACACGCGGTACTCGATTCTTGCCAACTATCCGGAAGTGCTCTTTCAGGGCGCCGAACCGGAACTCGACATCACCGTGGTCGATCTCGCGGTCAGAGCAGCCCGCAAATGCCTCGCCAAGGCAGATGTTCCGGTGGAGACGATAGGTCTGGTACTCGGCGTGTCCAGCAGTCCGGGACGGCTGGTGCCGAGCTTGGTGTGCGACATGTTCGCGCGCATGCCCGAACTCCCCAGAACCGCGCAGAACCTGAGCATCGAATACATGGGTTGTTCCGCGATGGCGAAGGCCATCGACACGGCCCGCTGGTATCTGACCTGCAATCCGGGAAAACGGGTCCTGGTCTGCTTCGCGGAAGCGACTACACCGCTGTCCCCGCCGCTTCCTGGTTTCTATCGACATTTCCTGGAGGTCCCCCCGGACCAGCGCCAGCAGTCGGTCGATGTGTTGCACGGCTTCCTGTTCGCCGATGCGGCCGTGGCGATGGTTCTGGGAGCCGACGGCGATGGACCGACGTTCGGTCCGGTGGCGAACCTGACGAACGATCTTCCGGAAGACGCCGAACTCGGTACCGTGCCGGACGGCGGCTCGGATATTCCGGTGGTGCAGGGACGTCGGGCTTACACCCTGAGTCCCCTCGTCACGCCACGTGGGGCTTTCTATGCCAGAGAGACCATGCAGATGGCACTGAAGGACGACTCCTGCCACCTGGCCGCGCCTGCCGACGCTTCGGTTCTGCTCGTGCACACCGGCAGCGTGCGCATTCTGAACGCGTTGTGTCAGGAATTCGGCCTCGACCCCGGTCATGACAAAGTCGTCTCGTCGTATCGGGTGTTGCGCGACTACGGCAACACGCTCGGTTGCTCGGTTCCGCTGATGCTGGCGGAGCCGGTACGACGTCCGGCCGGGCAGGGCCTGCTGGTGGCGTTCGGGCTGAGTTTCGGCTGCGGCGTGTTCACGATGACCGTCCCCGAAGGCGGATGGACTCCGTAGCAGATCAGATCGGGACTACTTATGCGTCACACACTTCCCGCGCTGTTCCGCGCCGCCGCCGAGGCCGGCGCTACGGAACCGGCGGTGTTCACCGACGGCGGGTATCGGACTTGGGGGCAATGGCGAGCGGAGGCGGACGCGCTGACTCGCGGGCTGCAGGATCTGGGCATCGGGAAGGGTGACGTCGTCGCGGTTCACCTGCCCAACTGCTGGGAGTTCCTGACTGTCCACGTCGCCGTCGCGGCCGCGGGCGCGGTGTTGCTGCCGTTGCACATGGGTCTCGGCGCGCATGAGGTGCGCTCGCTGTTGGCTCGGACACGGGCCACCACGATGGTCGTCACAGCGCAACGCCGCACCGAACTCATGTCGGAACTTCGCGCGGAATTCCTTGCCCTGGAACAGGTGCTCGTCGTCGGCGACGTGGCTGCCGCGGTGGGCACTGTGTCGCTGGTCGAAGACCTGCTACGGCGGTGGGCGGGGGCGGACCCGCTGCCGGTCGCGGTGGCACCGGACGACCCGTTCGTCCTCGTGCCGTCGTCCGGCACGACGTCGATGCGCCCGAAGATCTGTGTGCACACCCATGGCAGCCTGATGTCGAACGCGGTCACGGTTGCCGCGGACGCTGGTTCACGCAGCAGCGACGCAATTCTCAGCGGCAGTCTGTTCACGCACCTGTTCGGCCTGCTGTCGGTGCACGTCAGCGTGGTGACCCGGGGCCGCCAGACATTGCTGGGCGGTTGGGATGTGGCGGAGTTCCTCCGACTGGCTCGCCTCGGCGAGGCGACGGTGCTGTTCGCGGTGCCCGCCCAGATTCGCGACGTGGTGTCCCGGCTCGATTCCGCCGCGGACGCCGGCATCCGATTGCGGGAGATCCGGGCCAGCGGCGCGGCGGTGCCCGCCACGCTCGTCGCGGACGCCCGCCGCCTGCTCGGCGCCGAGGTGATCGTCCAATGGGGCATGTCCGAGCTGGGCGCCGGCCTGTTCACCCGGCCGGACGATCCGCCGGAAGCGGCGACCGACGGTGTCGGTCGCCCGATTTCCGGCGGTGAGGCGCGGATAGTCGCCGCGGACGGTCGCCTGTGCGGCGCCGGCGAGACCGGCGAGTTGCAGTTCCGCAGCCCCTTTCGCTGCTCCGGATATTTCGAGGACCCGGAACTCATGGCGGCCGCGCTGACCGCGGACGGGTGGTTGCGGACCGGTGACCGGGCGTGCCTGCGCGACGATGGAGCGATCGCCTTCCGCGGCCGGGACGCCGAGCTGATCAACGTCGGTGGGGTGAAATTCAGCGCGCCGGAGGTCGAGACCCTCCTCGACGACGTGCCGGGTATGGATCGCATCGCGGTCGTCGGTCGCCCGGACGATCGCCTCGGCGAGTATCCATGTCTGGTCGTCACGGTGCGCACCGGCGCCGTGGTCACCCTGGACCGGATCACCGCACACCTGACTGCCAAAGGCGTTGCGGAGCACAAGATACCGATCGAGCTGATCGTGCTCGAGCAAATGCCGTGCACCCCGACCGGAAAGATCGCGCGCAGCAGACTCGTCGCGATGCTCGACCAGGTCGGCTCGGGGCCGCGGTCGACGGTGGTGACACGGCCGCGTGCGGCGCCGGCGGCACAGCGGCTGCCGCAGCTGCTGGAGTTGGTGCGCGAACAGGCGCGCGTCGTCCTGGATGCTGCCGAGCCGATCGGGGCGGACCAAGTGTTCACCGACTACGGTCTGACCTCGCTGACCGCCGTTCGATTGCGGGCCGCGTTGGCCGAGGCGACCGGTTTGGATCTGCCCACCACCATCGCCTATGACCTGCCGACCCCGAATCTGGTCGCCCGCCATCTCAGCGATGTGATCGCCGGTAGCCCAACCCAGAACTTGCCCGATCCCGCGACACCGGTCCGGCCACGACCGGCCGACGAAGACCCGGTGGTCATCGTGGGCGTGGGCTGCCGGTTGCCGGGCGGCATCGGGTCTCCTGGCGAATTCTGGGATCTGTTGGCGGCCGGTCGCGAGACGATCGACGATTTTCCGACCGATCGTGGGTGGGATGTCGATCCGGATACCACGTACGCGCGGCGCGGCAGCTTTCTCGATGCCGCCTGGTTCGATCCCGCGTTCTTCGGGATCTCGCCGCGCGAAGCCGTCACCATGGACCCGCAACAGCGGCTGCTGTTGGAGACCACGTGGGAGGCGCTCGAGCACGCCAGGATCGACCCGACCTCGCTGCGCGACAGCGACACCGGGGTATTCGTCGGCGTGATGGCCTCCGATTACGTGCCGCGCACCTACGAGGCCGCCAAGAGCACCGACATCGGGGCCATGACCGGCAACGCCGGTAGTGTGGCGTCCGGCCGGATCTCGTATGCGCTGGGGCTGCACGGCCCCGCGCTCACCGTGGACACGGCATGTTCGTCGTCACTGGTGGCGCTGCACCTCGCGGTCCGAGCACTGCGCTACGGCGAGTGCTCGATGGCGGTGGTCGCAGGAGCGACGATCCTGTCGACGCCGACCACCTTTCTCGAGTTCGCCCGGCAGAACGGTCTCGCCGCCGACGGCAGATGCAAGCCGTTCGCGGCCGCCGCGGACGGGACCGGCTGGGGCGAAGGCGTGGGTGTCCTTGTGCTGGAGCGCTTGTCCGATGCGCGTCGGGCGGGCCGCCGCGTCCTCGGCGTGGTGCGCGGTACGGCCGTGAACTCCGACGGCACGTCGAACGGGCTGACCGCGCCGAACGGTGTTGCGCAACAGCGGCTGATCCGGCGGGCGCTGGTCGATGCCGGACTCGCGGCGTCCGAGGTGGACGTAGTCGAGGCACACGGGACCGGGACCACGCTCGGTGACCCGATCGAGGCGAACGCCATCCTGGCGACCTACGGACGCGATCGCGGCGATGCGCTGCTGCTCGGCTCGGTGAAATCGAACATCGGGCACACCCAGGCGGCCGCCGGCATCCTCGGGACGATCAAGATGCTGCTGGCCATCCAGCACGGGGTGGTGCCCCCGACGTTGCATGTGGATGAGCCCTCCCCGCACGTGAACTGGGCGGCGGAGGCGGTGCGCTTGGCCACCGACGCGACGCCGTGGCCGCAGAGCCGACGACCGCGACGTGCGGGCATCTCCGCATTCGGGATCAGCGGCACGAACGCACACGTCATCCTCGAACAGGCTCCGGCCGAAGACGAGGTCGCCGACTCCGACAATGTCGTCGATTCCGACGACGACACTGCCGTTCCCGCCGGGCGCACGCCCGTTGTGCCGCTGATCTTCTCGGGAGCTACGTCCGCGGCTCTGGCGGCGCAGGCGGGCCGGTTGGCGTCCCTGCTCGACGGCGGAGCCGAGCCGAGCGACGTCGGCTACACACTGGCGACTTCGCGGGCCGAGCTCGATTATCGGGCGGTGGTGTTCGGAGCCGACCGTGCCGACTTGGCGGCGCTCGCCGCGGAGCGGTCCGGTTACGCGGTGACCGGTCGCGCCGATCTTCGCGGCCGGACGGTATTCATGTTTCCCGGGCACGGCGCCCAGTGGGCGGGCATGGCCGCTGAGCTGCTCGACTCGTCTCCGGTCTTCGCCACGGCGATGGCCGAGTGCGCGACGGCGTTGAGCGAGTTCGTGGACTGGTCATTGTTCGAGGCGGTCGCAGACGAATCTGCTTTGCGCCGTACCGACATTGTTCAGCCGGCGCTGTTCGCGGTGACGGTCTCGCTGGCCCGAATGTGGCAGTGGCACGGTGTCATCCCCGATGCGGTCATCGGCCACTCCTTCGGCGAGATCGCCGCCGCGCACATCGCGGGAGTCCTTTCCTTGCGCGATGCCGCCCGTGTCATCGTGCGCCGTGGCGTGCTGTGCGCTGATCTCAGCGGTCGGATGCTGTCGGTCGAATCTCCCGCCGCGGAAGTCTTCGAACGAATCTCCGGACATCCCGGTGTGAGTATCGCCGTCTGTAACAGCCCGTCGACCACCGTCGTGGCGGGTGACGACGACGTCATCACCACGCTGATGGCGCAGTATCGCGATGCCGGCGTGCCCGCGCATATCGTGAAGATCAACTTCGCGTCGCATTCGGCGCACGTGGAGCCCATCCGCGATCGTCTGGTCGCAGACCTGTCCGAGCTGCGCGGGCAGCCCGCGCACATCCCCTGGTACTCCACGGTTACCGGAAGGCAGCTGGCCGGTCCCGAAGCCGACAGCGCCTATTGGTATGACAACCTGCGTCAGCCCGTGCAGTTCGCGTCGACGATCGAGACGTTGGCGGCGGCGGGTTTCAGCTACTTCATCGAGGTGGGGCCCCATCCGGTGTTGACAACCGCGGTCGGCGCGACGGTGGCGGACGCGGGTCTGGCCATCGGGACGGTACGGCGGCGGCACGGCGGCATCGATCAGTTCGCGACCTCGTTGGCCCGCGGGTACGTGCGGGGGCTGCCGGTCGAATGGGCGAGGTTCTTCGACGGTTCCCGAGCACGGCACATCGACCTGCCGACCTACCCATTCCAGCGCGGTCGGTACTGGCTCAGCCGGACGACACCGTCGAACACCACCGGCTACTCCCGACCCGACGACGAGCGGCGCCATGGCGCGCCTCAGCCGGCCGACGACGTCGGACAGCGGGTCGCGTCCGCTGATGTCGCGGCGTCGAATTCGTTTCGCACCCAGCTCACCGGCCTCGGTCCGGCCGAACAGGTGCGGCTTGTCGAGGACCTGGTCCGCGCGCGTGCCGCCGGTCTGCTCGGATACCACGACCCGCACGCGATAGCGGTGGACCACACCTTCCTCGACCTCGGGTTCGACTCGCTGACCGCGGTCGAACTGCATGACACGCTCAACAAGGTCACCGGCCTGCGGCTGCCGCCGATCACCGTCTTCGACGCCGAAACTCCCGCCGCGCTCGCCGAGCGATTGCTCGGCGAACTGCGTGCGGAGTCGGGCGCCGCCGAGCGCGAGCCGCCGCCGGTATGAGGTCGGCGGTTGCTCGACCTGTCGGGCTTCGCGGTCTGCACTCGGCTGTCTACGGCAGGCGCCGGTCAACGCTCCGGGCGAGGTGGAGTCCGACGTCGAACCGTCACCGCTAGGTTCGCGGGTCAGGAGTTTCGCTGTCGGTGTGGTCGCAGTACGGCATCTGCTCGGACCTTGTCGATGACATCCTTGGGGACGAATCCGATGATGTCCTCGCGCGAGGTGATGGTCAGTTTCTTCAGGATCGCGGCCATCTGCGCGTCGACGGTTCGGACGGAGTTTCCCCGGCGCGCCGCGATCGCGGCGTTGGTCCACCGGGCCGCCGCCAGTGTCGCGACCTCCTGCTCTGCGGTGGTCAGCTCGGTCCAGTAGGACGACGCCGCGGTGTCCTCCTGGAGGGGCGCCGTCAGTGCCGCCGTGGGTAGGGTGCCCATCGCGAGTTGTTGCACCTCGTTGCGTTCGGGTCGCAACCGGGATCCTCGGGTGTGTGCTTGTTCGAATGCCTTGGGGCCGAGTACTCGGCGGGCGACGGCGAGGGCTCGAGCGGCTTCATCGGCGAAGGGCCCCAGCGCTTCGAGGTGAATGCCGAGCTTGGCCTGTTGTGTCGCGGTCCCTCCGGCGAGCAGGGCGATTTCGGTGGCCCATGCGGTGACCATGTCGCGGTCCGGGGCGTCGGTGGCTTCCGCGTCGACGATGCACTGCGCCAAAGACCAGGTCCGAAACTGCACCGCCCAGAACAGGCCCCACGGATCACGAGCGGGCAACTGATGTTCCAGTGCCTGTCGTTCGAAAACCAAGGCTTCCGTGGGATTGCCGTGTTTGGTCAAGGTGAGCGCCCACGCCAGTTGCGCCCAGGACTTCATCCACAATGCACCCGATGCACTCGCTTCGTCGAGGTGGCGTCGGGTGACCTGATGGGCTTGTCGCGTGCTTCCGAGCGCGGCTGCTGCCAGCGCTGCCCACATGTCGGCCGTTGCGGCCGCGCCGCGGTTGTCGACCTGAAGCCACTTCTCCCTGGCTCGGCTGAGCACATCGACCGCTCGGACATCACGGCGGGCCAGCAGCAGTTCGGTGCCCCACGCGAGCTCGACGACCGCCGGCAAGCCGATATCGGTCTGGGCGGTCAGTCGCCAATCGCGTCTGCGGTCGATGTCCGGGAGACAGGCGGCCACGCAGTCCTCCAGTATCCGTTCGGCATCATCGTGCTCGCCCTGGCACAAGGCGAGCCATACGATCAACGCCATCGCCCTGATCTGGAGTTCTGTGGGTTGCGGGTCCAGCATCCGGGTGGCCTGTAAGGAGCGTTCGGTCCACCGCCGTGTCTCGCGGAATGGGCCTCTGAAAAAAGGCAACCGTAGCGCGAGCAACCCGGCACAGATTTCCAAGCCGACGGCTGCTTTACCGGGAGTTCGGATGCTGGTGTCGATGGCGGTCAGGATGTTGTCCCACGCCGTGAGGGCCCGGTGCAGCAACTCTTGCTCCGCGGGACCGAACCAATGGGCCGCGGCGTACGCGATTTGGTCGCGGTAGTACTGGCAATGTCGTATGGCCAGCCGCGTTGCCTCCTCGGCCCGGTCGGTCGAGTGCTGCTCGAGCTTCTGCCGAGCGAATATCCGAAGACTTTCCAAAAGCGAGTACCGGACCGTGGTCTCCGAGAAGTGCGCTGTCACCAGCGACCGATCGACGAGTCGACCGAGTAGAGTTTCGATCTCGTCTCGGGCCAGTCGCGCGGTCACGGCACTGGAGGGCATGGCGAGGTGATCGTCATCTCCGGGTTGCCGATCGTCGGCGCACACGCTTTCGATCGCACCCAGTTCCGCCCCGACAGTGAGCAAAGCGCAGCTGTGGGCGTCGTCGGGGTCGGGGTCGTATCCCGCGGCGAACACCGACATGCGCTCGAACAACAGGCGTTCCTTGTCGGTGCACAGGTCGTAGGACCAGGCGATCACATCACCGACCCCTCGATGTCGCGGGTCGGCTCCCACCCTGGGCCCATGCGACCACCGCATCCGTTTATCGGCGGTGTCCTCCCCGCTGAGTTCACCGAGGATCGCCGCCAACGGCTGACGCACCAGGCGTGCCGCGGCCAGTCGGATATACAGCGGATGGTTGTGCATGTGGCGGCAGATCAGGCCGGCCGTGGCGATCTGGTCGGCGCCGGACACCTGGCGGCCGGTGAGTTCGGATCGTTGCCGGAACAGTGTCAGCGCTTGCTGCCGCGACAACGGCGGCACCACGATCACATGTTCATCGACCCACCCGATCAGTTCCCTGCTGGTGGCCAGAATGCTCAACCCCGGCACCGCCTCCAGCAACCGGGCGATCACATCACCGGCGCCGACCAGGACATGCTCACAGTTGTCCATCACCAATACCGATTGCCGGAAGCGCCCCACCGCGTCTTTCTCGGTGAATGTGTCGACAAGCGCCTCCCAGACCGAACGCCCGGAGAAATCCACATCCAGCACCGACTGGGCGATCTCCGCTGCCACCGTGTCGGCATCCGAGCCAGCGGCCAGACGCGCCAGCCGAACCCAGTGCACCGACACATTCCTTGCCGATTGGTAACGGCCCACAGCATGCGCGGCCAGTCGGGTCTTCCCGATACCGCCCGTACCGACCAAGGTGATCAACCGAGCCGAACGCCCCAACAGTGATATGACGTCATCCAGCTCACCCTCGCGACCGACGAAATCGTTCGTCGCCCGCGGCGGGCGATAGGCCAGGCCACGACGCGCCACCACAAACATCAAGGATAGTCGGCGCGAGAGGCCGCAATATAGATTTCTCGGCTCTGGCCCACACGCCTGTAGTGGGAAACCTCCTGCTCTGGTCCGTGTGAAAATAGATCACCTGCTACGACACGTATCGATGAGGAGGGCCGGCATGGCCGACCACCCGGTTGTCGCCGCGATAACGAATGCCGCGCCGCGTCTCCAGGAGATCCCACGCGAACTCGGGGCCATCGGGCAGGTTCCTGACCAGCGACCGAGGTCTGGCGGTGGCGTGGGAGAACGTCGCGGCGGCCGCGATGGAAAACGATCACCTCTCTGGTGAATCGTTCAGGCATCTGGGCAGGATCTCGGTGTGAGCGATCAAGACACGGGCAACCTGGAGGACAACGCCGAGTCGCCGGATGCGGGCGCCGCGCGGGTGTGGGCGGTGTTGGCGGAGAACGAGTTCCCGGACTTCCCGCAGACGCAAACGCGCTGGTCGGTTATCTCCGCCGCGTTCACCGCCGCCGCATCTGATTGGGGCCCAAGGATATTGCCGTCGACAGGCCGGTTCGAAAGCTCCTTGCGCGGTGGATCCACGCTGTACGAGCTGGTCGACAGGCGCGACGGTGCTGCTCGGCGGATTCGGGAGTCGTCGAACCCGTGCGCCGCCTACGGCGATGGCGTCGAGACGGCGAAATTCATTGCTGGAGTGCTGGATCGGGTTGGACGGCGACCGGTCCAGCTGCGAGCTGATGGAATATGTGCAGGTGCCGCGCAGCGAGATCGCGTTCGGCCGGGCCATCTTCTACATCGGAGACCACGGCGTGCTGGAACCGCCGTCCTCCTGGACCGCGTTCGTGGAAGATTTCGAGCAGCGATACCAGGAACGGCAGGGCGTTCGGGTATGAGCAGGGTTGTCTACGAGGACCGAATGAATAGAGGACGGCGTGGCTGAGAACAGGTTGAAGGTTGAACCCATGACTCGGAGGCGGATCCGTTGATGACGCGGCCGGTTTGTGGGACGCATGAGACGGGCGCGCATTTTCGTATGGATTACGCGGCGCACAGTGACGCTATTCGTAATTTTAGTGCTCATTATGTGGAGCTCTCCAGCGCGCGGGCGCGCTTGCGGAAGTGAGCGGGCCAGGCGTGAACGATAAGGAGATGTCGGCGGCTCCGTTGATGGATCTGATCGATTCCGTCCAGGCCGGAATGAAGTCGATCGAGAATATGCAGCGGCAGTCGGTCCTACTCACCTCGACCGGATTGGCGGCGAATGAGCGTGTCATGTCGATCAATGCCGAAGGTGCGGTCATCGAAACCCGTTTTACCGATCCGCCGGAACGGCTCGCCGCCGAGTCGGAGGCGATGGTTTTTGCCGATACTGAGCAGCCCGACCGTGATGTGTCGCAGTCCGGGGTGACTGATTCG
>NZ_JBEZDA010000017.1:0-106143 GCF_040647855.1 Nocardia sp. NPDC049220 | reverse complement strand
ACATCGCCGAAGGCCGCCAACCCGGCGACACCTCCACCCTCCTCGACCCCACCATCCTCCACACCATCCACACCAACAAAACCTGACCACAACGGGCGCACGCGGCGGTCTACGGCCGGTGGCGGAATCCGGAATCCGGATCCGTCACCGGCCGTTCGCGTTAGAATTGCGTAAGGTGTGCCGGGAAGTCTGGTCGGCGTGCGTCCGTTTACCCGACAGCCAATCCGGCGGGAGACGTCCGCTCGTCCTGATCATCCCGCCGAAAGGTTCACCGTGATCACGCAGGTGCGTTCGGAACTGACCCGCTATCTTCGGACCGAAACCGCCGGTGGAACACTGCTTCTAATAGCGGCTGCCGTTGCGTTGCTGTGGGTGAACTCGCCGTATGGCGAGAGCTACGTGACGATGACCCAGACCGTCCTGTCGATCAGGCCGCTGCACCTCGAGTCGACCCTGGCCGACTGGACCGAGGACGGCTTGCTCGCGGTCTTCTTCTTCGTCGCGGGTCTGGAACTCAAACGCGAACTCGTCGTCGGCGAACTGGCCGATCGCAAGCGGGCTGCCCTGCCGATCATCGCCGCGGTCGGCGGCGTGGTGACACCAGCGCTGATCGCGGCGGCGGTCGGATTCGGTGTCCCTGGTATGGAGCGTGGCTGGGCCATCCCGGTCGCCACCGACATCGCGTTCGCGCTGGCCGTGCTCGCGCTGACCGGCTCACGGATTCCGGCAAGCGCGCGGGTGTTCCTGCTCAGTCTCGCGGTGGTCGACGATTTGATGGCGATCATCCTGATCGCGGTGTTGTTCACCGCCACGCTGTCGATGCTGTGGCTGCTGGTTGCGGCGGCCTGCTCAGCCGGGTGGGCGCTGGCCCAGCACCAACGAATACGCACACCGTTCCTCTATCTCCCGCTGGCGCTGGTGTCCTGGTACGCGCTGCACGAGGCGGGGATCCATCCGACCATGGCCGGCGTGGCGCTCGGCCTGCTCACCAGGGTACGACCGGACCAGGGCGAGGAGACCGCGCCCGCCACCCACCTCGAGCACATCCTCCAGCCGATCTCCGCCGGGCTGTGCGTTCCACTGTTCGCGCTGTTCGCCTCGGGAGTTCCGTTGGACACCACGGTGTTCGGCGAACTGTTTACCGACAGGCTGGCGCTGGCCGTGATTCTCGGCATGCTGATCGGCAAAACCGTCGGCATCTTCGGGATCAGCTGGGTGGCAATCCGGTTGGGCATCGCCAAGCGTCCGATGGCTCTGGGCTATCGGGACATGTTCGCCCTGTCGGTGCTCGGCGCGATCGGCTTCACGGTTAGCCTTCTCATGGCGGAACTCGCGCTGGCCGACGTCGGAGTCGGCTCCGTCGAACTGGCGAAGGCCGCTGTGTTGGTGACATCAATGGCGGCGTCGCTCGCCGGTTCGGCGCTACTGTTGCGGCGTGGGCGTGCCCACCAAGCGCGGCGGGACGCGCGAAGGCTACAACGAGAAGAATAATGCGGGGCAGGCGGAAACCTGCGTGGCCACGTAGGGCACCGCGAGCACCGCACATCGAATGGAGTCGAAGCAGTGCAGGGACAGGGAGAAGGGTCGACCAAGTGAGTTTCAACCACGGCGGTAACGGGAACGACGCACAGCGCGGTCGTACAGTGACCTCCATTCCCCTGTCGGACGCGGATCCCCTGGGCTCGGCGAGCTTCGGGAGTCTGGTCCGCGATGCCACCGAGCAGATGTCGACCCTGGTCCGTGCCGAGGTCGAACTGGCCAAAGCGGAAGTCACCGGCGAGATCAAGAAGGCTCTGCAGGGCAGCGTCTATTTCATCCTCGCGCTGACCGTCCTGCTGTTCAGCACCTTCTTCTTTTTCTTCTTCATCGGTGAACTACTCGACGTATGGCTGGTGCGCTGGGCCGCGTTCCTGATCGTCTTCCTGCTGATGATCGTGGCGACCGCGGCGCTCGCGTTCCTCGGCTACCGGCGAGTGAAGAAACTGCGCGCGCCGGAGAAGACGATCGACTCGCTCAAGCAGGCGCGCACAGTGCTGCCGCACAGCCTGGGCGCGGCCGCCGATGACGGCCATCTCGCACTGGAGAAGCGGGCTTACTAGGCGCGCTTTTCGCCTCCGGGTACCGCGACTACTAGGCTCGATCGGCGTGTTGTCGAACTCGCCTCCGGATCCGTCCAGCGTCCGTTACGACGGACCATGGACCCATCGGGATGTCCATGCCAACGGCATTCGATTCCACATCGTGGAGGCGGCCACCGAACGCGCCGACGCACCGTTGGTGGTGCTGCTGCACGGCTTCGCGGACTTCTGGTGGTCGTGGCGTCACCAGCTGACCAGTCTGGCCGAACTCGGCTATCGCGCTGTCGCCGTCGACCTACGCGGTTACGGCGACAGCGACAAACCGCCACGCGGCTACGACGGCTGGACGCTGGCGGGTGACGTCGCAGGACTCATCCGCGCGCTGGGCTACACCGATGCCACGTTGGTCGGGCACGCCGACGGCGGGCTGGTCTGCTGGACCACCGCGGTGTTGCATCCACGGTTGGTCCGCTCGATTGCGCTGGTCGGCTCGCCGCATCCGTCGGCGCTGAAGACCGCCGTCTTGCGCACCCGCCGCCAGCGCGCGGCCTGGCTGCCGAACTTCCTTCGCTACCAGCCGCCGCGCTACGGCGAGCACCTGCTGACCACCGCGGCCGGCTTCGAGGTGGAACGGCTGCTGCGACAGCGGGTGAGCGTGGGCTGGTCGGGCACCGCCGAATTCGTCGACACCGCGCGGCGGATGCGGTCGGCCATCCAGATTCCCGGCGCCGCACATTGCGCGCTGGAGTACCAGCGCTGGGCGTTCCGCAGCCAGTGGCGTCCGGACGGCCGCCGATTCATGGCAACCATGCGCGAACCGATCCACATTCCAGTGCTGGCCATGCGCGGCGACCTCGACCCCTATGTCCTGGCAGGCACGGTCCGCCGCGGCCATATTCTCTCGCCCGAGCGGCGCCTGGTCAGCATTCCCGCGGCTGGCCACTTCGCCCATCAAGAAAACCCGGACGCCGTCACGACGGAATTGTCCAAACTTCTCGGCTGAACCCTCCTGCCGTCTACCGGCGATCGGTGTCCCGGCCACGTGCGTGGCCGGGACGCCGATTCAGCTGAGGACACACGCCCCGGTGTCGACCGGATCGTAGATCCCGGCAGCCGCGTCGAGCTGCGCATGGACCTCCGCGAGGGTGAGGACATAACCGGTGTCGTCGTCGGTGACCGCGGCGCCGAAGACCACGCCGAGCACTTGACCATCCGTATCCACCAGCGGCCCTCCGGAATTACCCGCCCGCACCTGGCCACGCACCGTGTAGACCTCACGCTCCACAGTGCCGTTGCGGTAGATGGTCGGTCCGGTGAGATCGAGCGTCTCGCGGACACGCGCCGCACTCGCGGTGTACGGGCCGCCGCCCGGGTAACCGAGCACGATCGCGCTGTCTCCCGAGCGCGCAGGTGCGGGCGCCTGTGGGACCACCGAAGCGGTCAGTCCAGGCACCGCGAGCACCGCAACGTCCTTGGACGGGTCGAACAGCACCACGGTGGCGTCCAGCGGGCCGCGCGGGGTGTCCACCGCGACGCTGGTGGTGCCCGCGACCACGTGGGCGTTGGTCATCACCCGTTCGGGCGCGATCACGAAGCCCGAACCCTCCAGCGCCCGCTGGCAACTCGGCGCGACACCGCGGATGCGCAGCACACTCTGCTGCAACGACGCCGCAACCGGGCTGGCGAGCACACTCGGATCGGGCGGCTCGACAGCCGCGATCGGCGCGCGGCCGAACGGACCGATCACGTCCGGCAGGCCCGAGGTGTTGAGCAACTTGGAGAACTCGTTGGGCAGCCGGCGCAGCCAGTTCGGCGCGACGTCGTTGACGTCGGCGAGCACCCGCGAACCATTGATCGCGGTCGCGATCGCCGGCTGCGATGACGTGGCCAACGGCAACGCCAACAGCCAGGCGGTGACCAGCACAGCCACCGCCTGCAGCACGGCGCCGACCGCGCTGTCCACACTGCGGGTCACCGGGTGGCGCATGCCGCTGCGCGCGGCGCGGCCGAGCACCATGCCCGCGACTTCACCGACGATCACCAGCACCACGATGAGCAGCACACCGGTCAACACCCTGGTGCGTCCCTCGTCGACGTGAACCAGGATGTGTGGCGCGATCAGAATGCCCGCGACCGCACCGAGCACCACACCGAGAAAGGCGAGCGCGGAGGCCACCGCGCCCTGCCGCCACCCCGAGGAGGCGGCCAGCAGCGCGAGCAGCACGACCGCGATGTCGAGCCAGGCCGACGAACTCATAGCGTCATCCCCACGGCGGCGAGTGCGGTCTCCAGATCACGAACATCCTCGTGATCCCATTCCAGTTCCCAGCCGCCGGCCCGGAAGATCCCGGCGAGGATGCCGCCGGTCAAGCCCCAGACCAGCATCCCGTCCACCTGGAAGGCCGGGCTCCGGTAGCCCAGCGCAGTGTTGACCAAGAAGCGGTTCGCCGGATCGAGCAACTGGGCGACCGGAACGCGAACGACCCGCTCGGTCTCGCTCTCATCGACCACACGGACCTCGCTAGGCGTTCGCCAGTACGCGACCACCGGCGTCACGTCGAACCGAGACACCGGAACGAACAGCGTCGGAAGCACGGCGATGGGTTGAACGCCCGCACCGTCCAGCCCCGTCTCCTCGCACGCTTCGCGTAGCGCGGTGTCGATCGGCCCGGCATCGCCAGGGTCCACCGCACCACCGGGGAACGCGACTTGGCCGCGATGCTGACGCATGGTGGACGCGCGCTGTGTGAGCAGCACCTCCGCGTCGGTGGGCAGTCCACCGGGTGCGTTCGGGTCACCCTCGGGGGCTCCGCCGAACAGCACGAGCACGGCGGCCTGCCTGGACGTCGGCGTCACGGTCATGACCCTGCGCAGCGCACGGGCGGTCGTCAAAGTATCCGCGGTATCGACGGCCGGATCCGCCGTCCTGCTCAGCCACTTCGGGATATCTTGCGGCACAGGGATGGTCATCGCACACCTCCCCCACACACTATGCCGCCGACCCGTGTGAACGCCCGCACCGACACCTCCACAACCGATCCGTCCGCCCACTGTGTCATGCGGCCACTCCGAGTTCACCCGCGACGGTGTTCGCGATGTCCTCGACCCCGTTGAATGCCCGCACCACCACCTCTGCGACCGACCCATCCGACCGCACGAGCACCGAAATCGGCAGCACCGCGGGGGCGCCGACGGCCGCACGCACCCGCGAGTCACCGTCGAGCACGCCAGGAAGTTTCACCGTCAGTCCACTGAGCCGAGACAGTGCTTTGGCCTCATCAGGGTCGCTGTGCACGGTCAGCACCGTAATCGCGTTCGCTGCGCGTTGTGCGTATTGCTGCAAATAAGGCAACTCCTGAGCGCACGGTGCACACCAGTAGGCCCACAGATTCAGCAGCGCGGGCTTGCCCGCCGTAGCTGCCGCCAGATCCATCGGCCGACCGTCTGCCAGGCATTCCAGGGTGATGCCTGCCAGTGGGCCGTTCCCGGCGGCGCCTGCTGCGGGTCGCGGGCAGGCCGCCAGGCCCGCCTCGGCGCGAAGGGCGCTCGACACTCCGGAATCCGCTCCGGTCGGCCATTGTCGACCCGGGTTCCCCTCGCCATCGCTCCCTCGCGGCCACAATGCCACCGCGAGCGCCACCACCGCGATCACACCGACAATCCCCCACCGCCACGCTGGTCCCGCGCCTTTCCCGCTGGATGGTTCCGAACTCACCGGCCCACCAGCTCGAGCAGATGCTCCCGCTCCGGCCCTTTCACCAGTTTGGCCGCGGCCGCCGGATCGGTTGGCCCGATGCCGAACGAAGGGCAGTCCTTCGCCAGGATGCAGGCGCCGCACGCGGGCTTGCGGGCATGGCACACCCGCCGCCCGTGGAAGATCACGCGGTGCGACAGCATCGTCCATTCCTTGCGATCGATCAGCGCACCGACGAGGTGTTCGACCTTCACCGGATCTTCCTCGGAGGTCCACTGCCAGCGACGCACCAGACGGCCGAAATGAGTGTCGACCGTGATGCCGGGCACCCCGAAGGCATTGCCCAGGATGACGTTGGCGGTCTTTCGACCGATGCCCGGCAAACGGACCAGTTCGACCAGGGTGTGAGGCAACTCACTGTCGTACTGTTCCAGCAGCGCCTGCCCCAGCCCGATCAACGACGTGGTCTTGTTGCGATAGAACCCGGTGGGTCGGATGTATTCCTCCAGCTCCGCGCGGTTTGCCTCGGCGTAGGAGCGGGCGTCGGGGTAGCGCGCGAACAGCGCCGGAGTGGTCAGATTCACGCGCTCGTCGGTGCACTGCGCGGAAAGTATTGTCGCGACCGCCAATTCGAGCGGACTGGTGAAGTCGAGTTCACAATGCGCGTCCGGAAATGCGACCGCGAGTTCCCGGTTCATCCGGCGCGCCCGACGGACCAGACCGAGCTGGGTTTCCGCTTGTCGCGCCCGGGTTTTGCGCTTCTGAGCCGGTGCGGCGATCGGCCGCGCATCGCCCGCCTCGGAGGCAGACGGAGACCCGTTCCCGGTGGCAACGGAGGGAGAGACTCGCACGCGTCCACCATACGGAACCGGCAGACAACGGTGTCGTTCCCGTTGACTTGCCGTATTCCATCTGAGACCTGGACAGTGTTTACTGCTCGTCATGCAAGGACTCGCTGTGGTGCTCTTCCCAGTGCTGTTGATGCTGTTCGCACTGGGTATGGAGCGGGTCGAGAATCGGCTCCGCAAGCTTCTCGAACCCGACGAAGAGGTTCAGCAGTACCTGGACAAAGCAAGCAACGCCGAGGTGAAGGAGCTGACGAAGCTCGGCCTCCCCGCCGCCGTAGCCCGAAAGCGCCGACGCCGCGCGCGCGGCGAGGAGATGGATGTGGCCCGAGCGAGCTGACACGACAGCGAGCGACGGTCTCAGCAGCGGCACCGGCTTGACCACGGAGGGACTCGCGACGCCGTCGATCGGGAACTGATACGGTTCTGCGCTGCGCCACGCAATCCTTTCGTTACGTGGTGTCTGTCACTACGCTGTGATCATGCCGCGTAGACTCCGCTGTTGGCCGAGTCGCTTCGGCCCAGTACAGAGCCATTCCCCATAAGGAGCACATTCGTGGACGAGGCCCTCGCCAGAGCAGGCATCTTCCAGGGCGTCGAGCCCACTGCGGTGGCCGCCCTCGCCAAACAACTGCAGCCCGTCGATTTCCCGCGCGGCCACGTCATCTTCAATGAGGGCGAGCCCGGCGACCGGCTGTACATCATCACGTCCGGCAAGGTGAAGATCGGTCGGCGCTCACCCGACGGCCGAGAGAACCTGCTGACCATCATGGGTCCGTCCGACATGTTCGGTGAATTGTCGATCTTCGATCCGGGCCCGCGGACCTCCACCGCGACCACAGTGACCGAGGTCCGCGCCGTCACCATGGACCGTGACGCCCTCAAATCCTGGATCGACCAGCGACCCGAGATCGCCGAGCAACTGCTGCGCGTGCTCGCCCGTCGCCTGCGCCGCACCAACAACAACCTCGCCGACCTGATCTTCACCGACGTACCCGGCCGAGTCGCCAAGGCACTGCTGCAACTCGCCCAGCGGTTCGGTACCCAGGAAGCGGGCGCCCTGCGGGTCACCCATGACCTGACCCAGGAGGAGATCGCCCAGTTGGTCGGCGCCTCCCGGGAGACCGTGAACAAGGCGCTCGCCGACTTCGCGCACCGCGGCTGGCTGCGCCTCGAGGGTAAGAGCGTGCTTATTTCCGACTCCGAGCGTCTCGCGCGGCGCGCGCGCTGACACTCGCTCCGACCCCGCGCAACACGCCGGGCCCAGCGTTGCACTGAACCCGGCGTGTTTCTGTCGTGTTCGGGCTAGCCGTGCACGCGCAGGTATTCCAGCTGTGCCTGGACCGAACTGCGCGCTGCCAACCACAACCGCTTGTCCACGTCGGCGTACACCCTGCGCACCACCGCCATCGCGCCAGCGTCCGGCCCGAGTTCTCGCAGCGCCGCACGCACCTGGTCGAGCCGCTCCCGTCGATGCGCGATGTAGTACCGCCCGATCGGCTCCAAGTCGGGATGATTCGGGCCGTGTGCGGGCAACAGTGCCTTGCCCCTGCCCGCCTCGACCAGCTTGTCGAGCGACGCCAGGTAGTCGGCCAGCGCGCCATCGCTGGAGTCCAGCACGGTCGTGCCGGCACCGAGGATGGTGTCGCCCGTCAACACCGCGTCGTCGAGTACGAAGCTGACCGAGTCGCCGGTGTGGCCCGGCGTGTCCAACACCGTGATCCGTAGACCCGCCGCCTCGATCACCTCGCCGTTCTCCAGCGCACCGTCCGATCCGCGCAGGAAGCCGGGATCCCTGGCCCGCACCGGCGTTCCGGTCAGCTCGGCAAGCCGATCGATGCCGCCGGTGTGGTCATGGTGATGGTGGGTGATCAAGGTGAGGGCGATGTCGCCGCCGGTGGCCTCGGCGATTGCCATGCTGTGCGACTTGTCCCGAGGCCCCGGGTCGACCACCACACAGTCCGACCGCCCCGGAGCGCGCAGGATCCAGGTATTGGTCCCCTCCAGGGTCATCTGCCCCGGATTGTCGGCCAGCAGCACCGCGGCCGTCTCGGTGACCTGTCGGAGTTGCCCATAAGCGGGGTGTGTCGGCGTCATCGCAAACCTCGGGGTAGAAACGGATGCCGGTACTTCCGGTCTAACGCACCTCAGCGATCAATTCGACCTCGACCGGAACGTTCAACGGCAGTTCGGACACGCCCACAGCGGAACGCGCGTGCCTGCCCGCGTCGCCGAAGACTTGGCCGAGCAACTCCGAAGCGCCGTTGACGACAGTCGGTTGGTCGCCGAATCCCGGTGCGGAAGCTACGAACCCGACCACCTTCACGATCCGCACCACCGCGTCGAGCCCGACCAGATCGTGCACCGCGGCCAGCGCGTTCAGCGCACACTGCCGTGCCGCGTCCTTGGCCGCCTCGAGCGAGACTTCGGCACCGACCTTGCCGACCATCAACAGGCGACCGTCCACGAACGGCACCTGTCCAGAGGTGTAGACAAGCGACCCGGTCCGAATCGCGGGGATGTACGCCGCGACCGGGGCCGCGACGGCGGGCAGGGTCAGCCCGAGTTCGGCGAGGTTCTTCTCCCACTGAGTCACTGTCATCCCTTCACTACTTGGGGCGCTTGAGGTAGGCAACGTGCTGCTCGCCGGTCGGGCCGGGCAGCACGGTGACCAGCTCCCAGCCGTCAGCACCCCACTGATCGAGAATCTGCTTGGTCGCGTGCGTCAACAACGGCACGGTCGCGTACTCCCACAAGGTCGCATCACTCATGTGCGAGAGCGTAGCCGTGTTGGTTTCGCAGTGCCTGCGGCGCTGCGGGTTCGCGGCTGTGTTGGTTCGGCGGCGTCTGCGGCGCTGCGAGTTCGCGGCCCCTGTGTGGCTCGCGTCCGGAGAATGCTTGATTAGGTGACCACTGCCACCCATAACCGTGGAGAGTTGTCGACGGTAGTCGGATAGTGGTTGACCCGTGCCCGCCGAGCCGCCGCATGACTACGTTCGCCGGCAGGTGTGTGGCAACTCGTGTCATTGCTCCTGGTGTATTGCAGTTGCGTCGGCAGTGCGCCCATCCACGGGTGTCTTGAAGCGATGCCCGGCGGCCATCGACGACGTGGACATACAGTCGGAACTAGAACATCGGCCAGCATGTATATGAGTTTGTGTTTGTTCGGGGGTGTTGGGGAGGCTGTGCTCGGAAGGGGAAGTCGACGGTTTCGGTTGGTGGCGGCTTGCGGATCACGGTGTTGTCGAGTGCGGTGGTTGGGAAGTCGGCGTGGCGGAGTGGTTGGTTACTCGGCGCGGTTGGCGGCGCTGGAAGGTGCTATTCCGAAAGGGTGGTCACCGAAGCGGGTGGCTGCCCCGGCATCGAGTTCGGGACTGTTGTCTTCGTCACCTCATGTCTGTGGTGGCTTGTTGGCGTGGCAGTTGGCATGTCCTGAATTCTCCAGGCGGGGGAATCGACGGTCCGTGCGGCGCAGTCAGTTCCCCGCTGTATGCGCTGCTGTGGTGCGCGTATGCCTGCTTGACCAGGTCGCCCCACGGTGGCGTCGGCACCGAACTCCGCTTTTCCGCGAGTCAAGACGATGATCTGCGTCACCGACCTGGTGGCAAAGCTCGCGTCAACGCTGATGCCGAAGCATGTGTCGTCCGTCTCGAGCACCGAATACTGTCCGAGATAGTTGCCGGGTCCGGGACCCAGGTGCTAACCGGAGCCTTCGGGCGTGATCTCAGAACGGGTTATAGGCTCCGATCGTGGGAGTACCAACAGCAGTGCCTCTTTCGGCGGAGCCGGGGCCGGACACCGGGTGGCCGAAACGCGCGGAAAAGGCCCGCTTGCACTACGTCTCCGGCAAGGGGGGTACGGGCAAGTCGACGGTTGCCGCGGCGCTGGCGCTGGCGCTCGCCGCCGGCGGCCGCCGGGTGCTGCTGGTGGAAGTGGAAAGCAGGCAGTCGATAGCGCAGCTGTTCGATCTGCCGCCGCTACCACCCACCGAGACCAGAATCGCCACCGCCGACGGTGGTGGCGAAGTGGTCGCGCTCGCGCTCGACATCGAGCACGCTTTTCTCGAGTACCTCGACATGTTCTACAACCTGGGGTTCGCCGGCCGGGCGATGCGCAGGATGGGCGCCATCGAGTTCGTCACCACGATCGCGCCCGGGCTCCGCGACGTCATCCTGACCGGCAAGATCAAGGAGTGCGCGGTCCGGGCCGACAAGTCCGGCAAGCGGGTCTACGACGAGATCGTGGTGGACTCGCCGCCCACCGGCCGGATCGCCAGCTTCCTCGACGTCACCCAGGCCATGGCCGAGGTGGCCAAAGGTGGGCCGATCGCCTCGCAAGCCGAGGGCGTCTCCAGACTGCTGCATTCGGATCAGACGATGATTCACCTGGTGACCTTGTTGGAGGCGCTGCCGGTACAGGAAACCGCCGACGCCGTCGCGGAGCTGACCGCCGCCGACCTGCGGATCGGGGCGGTGATCGTGAACCGCGCGACCGAAGGCCTGCTACCCACCGACCTGCGCGCACAGGCCACGCAGGGTGATCTCGACGGCGACGTCATCCGAGCTGCCTTGATCTCTGCGGGAATCACGTTGTCGGACAGCGATTTCCAGGGTTTGATCACCGAGACGGTCGAACACTCGGCCACTCTACAGGCGCAGGACGACAGCGCGGCGGAGTTGGCGAAGGTCGATGTGCCCCGCCTCTACTTACCCGCTCTTGCGGACGGGATGGACCTGGGCGGCCTCTACGAACTAGCCGAACACCTCAGCGCGCAGGGAGTCCGATGAGCACGCCCAGCCCCTCCGTGGCTACCCCGCTGGATGTTTCGCAGATCATCGGCGACCAGTCGGCCCGAGTGGTGGTCTGCTGCGGCTCCGGCGGGGTGGGAAAGACGACCACAGCTGCCGCGATCGCGCTGCGCGCGGCCGAACAGGGGCGCAAGGTGGTGGTGCTCACCATCGACCCGGCCCGCCGACTTGCCCAGTCACTCGGCGTCGCCGAGCTGGACAACAGCCCGCAGCGGGTGACACTCGGCCCAGAGGCCAAGGGCGAGCTGCACGCAATGATGCTCAATATGCGTCGCACCTTCGACGACATGGTGCTCGAGCACACCAGCGCGGAAAAGGCCGAGCAGATTTTCGCGAACCCCTTCTATCAGACAGTCGCGTCCTCCTTCGGCGGCACGCAGGAGTACATGGCGATGGAGAAACTGGGCCAACTGGCCCACCGGGGTGAGTGGGACCTGATCGTGGTCGACACCCCACCTTCGCGCAATGCCCTCGACTTCCTGGACGCGCCCAAACGGCTGAACAACTTCCTCAACGGTCGGATGATCCGGGTGATCATGGCGCCGGGCCGCGGTGTCACCCGGTTGGTGACCGGCGCGATGAGCCTGGCGGTGCGCGCGGTGTCCACCATCGTCGGCGGGCAGATGCTCAAGGACGCGTCGAACTTCCTACAGTCACTGGATTCGCTGTTCGGCGGGTTCCAGGACCGAGCCGATCGCACCTTTGCGATGCTGTCTAAACCAGGTACGCACTTCCTGGTGGTCGCAGCCGCGGAACCAGACGCATTACGGGAAGCCTCGTTCTTTGTCGACCGCCTCTCCAGCGATGGCATGCCGCTGGCCGGGTTGGTCCTGAACCGGACGCATCCGGCGCTCAGTTCCTTGCCGGCCGATCACGCGCTCACCGCCGCCGACCAGCTTGTCGAGTCCGATCCGCTCAGCGCGGCGGTGTTGCGCGTCCATGCGCACCGGATGGCCACCGACAGACGGGAACAACATCTATTGCACCGCTTCACCAGCGCACACCCGCGAGTGCCGATCGTCACGGTCACTGCGCTTCCGTTCGAGGTGTCCGATCTCGACGCACTGCGGGTCGTCGGCGATCAGCTCACCCGCACCGTCCGGGCCTCCGTCTGACACTCGCGCGCGGCCGTCCTGGGCGCGCCACAAGTAGCTGACCCCGAAAGAAAACCGAGCCCGCTTGCGCGGGCTCGGTTTTCGTTGTTCTGGGACTGTCGCTTGCTGGACTGGGTCTCGCAGGGATTACATCGCTACCTGATGCTGGCGCTGGGCCTGGAAGAAATCGGCCCAGGACGTCACCTCCGGATGCTGCTTGAGCAGCGCGCGCCGCTGCCGCTCGGTCATGCCGCCCCACACACCGAACTCGACGCGATTGTCGAGGGCGTCGGCACCACACTGCATGAGCACCGGGCAGTGCCGGCAGATCGTCGCCGCCTTGCGCTGGGCCGCGCCGCGGACGAACAACTGATCGGGATCCACTTCCTTGCATCGAGCCTGGGCTACCCAGGCGATCCTTGCTTCGGCCTGCTCTACGTCCAATCGAGCGATGGGGGTTGTCATTTGCATTTGGTGTGCCCCTTTGCAGTCCGAACACCGGGTCAACGGCGCTCCAGAATCGCGTGTCACCGCCGCAGCAACCCAAACCCCGCTACGAAGTGCACCACATTCCACTTTGAGTGTTAGCTCTATCACACTGGGTTCTCAATCTAGGTAAAGGTATAGCGCTTGCGCAAGACCGTCCCGAGATTTACTGGTACGCCCGTCCCTGCATTGGCGAGTGCACACAGGAAGGTCAGGCAGATTCCCATCAGGCCGTTCCCCGACACGCCAGAGACAAATCCGCGACACGCCCATTTCGGGTCGCGAACCACCAGCTCCCGGCATAGGACAAATGCCGCCACGAACACCCGGAGCGCAACCCGTAGTCTTGGGGTCG
Source organism: Nocardia sp. NPDC049220 (assembly GCF_040647855.1). NCBI lineage: Bacteria > Bacillati > Actinomycetota > Actinomycetes > Mycobacteriales > Nocardiaceae > Nocardia > Nocardia sp. NPDC049220. The sequence continues at coordinate 92,783 of NZ_JBEZDA010000017.1, read as the reverse complement.
TGCCGATCACACATACGCTCGCGAGGCTGGCCGGCAGCTGCGCGCTGGCCGCCGTGCTCGTCGCCGGGTTGTTGTTCCCGCTCGCAGGCGGATTCGGATTCGTCTCCAACCGCGCCGCCGATACCGTCGACAACGTCTCCTCCGAGCTGGTGGAGGGAACGGCGCCCGCGGTCTCGACCATGGTCGACGCGGCAGGCAATCCGATCGCCTGGTTGTACGAGCAACGCCGGTTCGAGGTTCCCAGCGACAAGATCTCCAACAACATGAAGCTTGCGATCGTGTCCATCGAGGACCGACGCTTCGCCGAACACGAGGGCGTGGACTGGCAGGGCACGCTGCGCGCGTTCCTCACCAACACGACCAGCGGCGAGGTCCAGCAGGGTGCGTCGACGCTGGATCAGCAGTACGTGAAGAACTTCCAGCTGCTCGTGGTCGCCAAGACCGACGCCGAGCGACGTGCCGCCATCGAGACCACCCCGGCCCGCAAGATCCGGGAGATCCGGATGGCGCTCACGCTAGACCGCGAACTGACCAAGGACGAGATCCTCACCCGATACCTGAACCTCGTCCCTTTCGGTAACTCGTCCTACGGCATCCAGGACGCCGCGAAGACCTACTTCGGTGTCGACGCAGCCGAGCTGGACGTGCCGCAGGCCGCGATGCTCGCCGGCATGGTGCAAAGCTCTTCGAAGCTCAACCCCTACACCAACCCCGACGGCGTAGTGGCCCGGCGCAACACGGTGCTGGACACCATGATCCAGAACATCCCCAGCCGTGCCGAGGAGTTTCGCGAGGCCAAGACCAAGCCACTGGGTGTGCTGCCCGAGCCCAAGGGCCTGCCGCGCGGCTGCATCGCAGCCAACGACCGTGGCTTCTTCTGTGACTACGCGTTGCAGTACCTCGCCAACGCCGGGATCAGCCGCGAACAGATCGACAAAGGCGGCTACCTGATCAAGACCACCCTCGATCCCGCCGTGCAGGACTCGGTGAAGCGGTCGGTGAGCGAGGCGGCCAACCCAAGCCTCGACGACATCGCACAGGTCATGTCGGTCGTGGGGCCGGGGCGTGACTCGCACCCGGTGATCGCGATGGCGAGCAGTCGCACCTACGGACTGGACCGGGACGCGAACGAGACCGTGCAGCCGCAGCCGTACTCGCTGGTCGGTGATGGCGCGGGCTCGATCTTCAAGCTCTTCACGACCGCGGCCGCCATGGAAAAGGGCCTCGGCATCGACGCCCAACTCGACGTACCCGGCCGGTTCGAAGCCAAAGGCATGGGCAACGGCGGCGCCCGTGGCTGCCCGCCCGCCACCTACTGCGTCGAGAACGCGGGCAAATACAATTCGCCGATGTCGGTGACCGAGGCGTTGGCCACGTCGCCGAACACCGCGTTCGTCAAGCTGATCCAGGCCGTCGGGGTGACCCCGACCGTCGATATGGCGATCCGGCTGGGTATGCGCACCTACACCGAGGCGGGGACGTCCGGCCACGGCAATCAGAGCCTGGCCGACATGATCAAGGACCAGAACCTCGGCTCCTTCACTCTGGGACCGGTCGCGATCAACCCGCTCGAGTTGTCCAACGTCGCCGCTACGCTGGCCTCGGGTGGCCGATGGTGCGCGCCGAACCCGATCAAGGAGGTCGTCGACCGCGAGGGCAGGCAGGTGCCGCTGACCCAGCAGGCCTGCGAGCAGGTCGTCGAGCCCGGCTTGGCGAACACTCTTGCCAACGCGATGAGCAAGGACGACATCAGCGGCACCGCCGCGGGCGCGGCCCGGTCGGCGGGCTGGAACTTTCCACTGTCCGGCAAGACCGGAACTACCGAGAGCCACCGCTCGTCGGCCTTCCTCGGCTTCACCAACTCGCTGGCCGCCGCGGCCTACATCTACGGCGACAGCCCGACACCCGGCGAGATCTGCTCGTTCCCGTTGCACAGTTGCGGCGATGGCAACCTGTTCGGCGGTAATGAACCCGCCCGCACCTGGTTCAACGCAATCAAACCGGTGATCCCGCTGTTCCCGTCGCCCGGGCTGCCGCCGCTCGATGACAAGTACGTGCGTGGCGCGAACAACGCCCAGGTGCCCGACGTCGTCGGCAAGAACCAGGGCGAGGCCACCTCCGCACTGGTCTCCGCCGGCTTCCAGGTATCGCCGGTGACTGGCGCCGGGTCGCAACCCAAGGGCACGGTGATGGGCACCGCACCGAACGGCTCAGCGATCCCCGGTTCGGTGATCACGCTCTACATCAGTGACGGCACCGTGCGTGAGGCGCCGCCGCCGGGGCCGCCCCCGCCGCCGCCCGGGGTGCCCGGACTGCCGCCCCCGCCGCGGCTGCCCCCGATCCCCATCCCTATCCCGTTCCCCCGCTGAGCACCGAAGGGGCCGCGAACCACACACCCGGTTCGCGGCCCCTTTCGCGGTGTGCGTGCCTTTAGAGTCGCGCCTTCACGGCGGCGGAGATCCGCGAGCCATCGGCCTTGCCCGCCGCCAGGCCGGTGGCGATCTTCATGACCTGGCCCATCTGGCGCATGCCGGGGCGCTCGCCGGATTCCTCGGCTACCTGAGCTATCGCGGTGTCGGCGACGTCAGCAACCTCGGCGTCGGTCAACTGGGTCGGTAGGTACTCGTCGATGACGCGCGCCTCGGCGTGTTCGTTCGCCGCCAATTCGCCGCGCCCGGCCTGGGTGTAAACCTCGGCGGACTCGTTGCGCTTCTTCGACTCCTTCTGCAGCACAGCGACGACCTCGGCGTCGGAGAGTTCCCGCGCCTGCGCGCCGGCGACCTCGGCGGTCTGGATCGCCGCGAGCAACATCCGCAAGGTAGAAAGGCGCAGCGTGTCCTTGGCTTTCATCGCGGCGGTCATGTCCGTCCGCAGCTGCGATTTGAGTTCCGACATGCAGCTCACGCTAGCCGGTCCGTCCCGGCGAGCCCACCACATTTGCGTTGCCGTCGAATTTCCCCCGTCTTCCCGCGTCGCAGCGAGTGCTTGTGCGGAAACACACTCGGCACCTTCGCACGGGGTCACCTATGCTGGGCAAATGCCCGTGATCTCGACCTCTGCTGTCCGCACGACCGCACTGGGTGCCGCCGGTGCCGCGGTGGCCGGAATCGGCTACGCCGCGCTGGTCGAACGCAACGCCTTCGTACTGCGGGAGGCGACCATGCCCGTGCTGGCGCCGGGGTCGTCCTCGTTGCGTGTGCTGCATATCAGCGATCTGCACATGATGCCGAGCCAGAAACTCAAGCAGCAGTGGCTGCGCGAACTGGACCGGCTGGAGCCCGATCTGGTGGTCAACACCGGCGACAACCTCTCGCACCAGAAGTCGGTGCCCGCCGTTGTCCAGGCCTTGGGCGGATTGCTCTCCCGCCCAGGCCTTTTCGTTTTCGGCAGCAACGACTATTTCGCACCGGTCGCGAAGAACCCGCTGAAGTATTTCAACAAGAACCACCGCCGCACCTTCGGCGCTCCACTGCCGTGGAAAGACCTGCGGGCGGCTTTCACCGAACGTGGCTGGCTCGATCTCACCCATATCCGCCGCGACCTCGAAGTGGCGGGTATCCGGATCGCCACCGCCGGTGTGGACGACCCGCACCTACAGCGTGACCGCTACGACACCGTCGCGGGCGCCCCGAACCCCTTGGCCGACCTGCGGATCGGTCTCACCCACTCACCCGAGCCGCGGGTGCTGGACCGCTTCGCCGAGGACGGCTACGACTTGGTGATGGCCGGGCACACGCATGGCGGCCAGCTGTGCCTGCCCGGATATGGCGCGCTTGTCACCAACTGCGGCATCGACCGGTCTCGAGTAAAGGGTCCGTCCAAATGGGGTGAGCGCACCCAACTGCACGTCTCCGCGGGCATCGGCACCTCACCGTGGGCACCGTACCGATTCTGCTGCCGACCGGAGGCGACCCTGTTGACGCTGGTGGCGGCACCGCCGAAGCGGCCGGGTGCCACCACTGGCCATGGCGTATCGGCATCGGAGGCCGTCGCCCGCTAAGGTCGCCTGCCGAGACGTGTGTCAGGTAGGGGATAACGGTGAGTGGATTCGACGACCGGCGCGACGACCCGACGGTTCAAGGGCGGCCCGATGCGCCATGGGCTCCGCGGCGACAGCCGTTCGGACCAGCGCATCCCCACTCCGACCAGGCTCGCGACGATGCTGGCGCACTGCCGAACTCGGGGCCACATCCGGCGCCTCGGCCGCCCCAGCCACCGCCCGGGCAACCCTATTCCGACGCCTCGAGCTGGTCGGACGGTACCCGTACCGACGGGCAAGCGCCTCCGACCGTGCAGTGGGGACACGGCGCGGACGGGCCCCCGGCATTCCACGACCCCGGCAGGCCCGCCGCCACACCATGGCGGCGCATGGATGAGCAGACGAGCGAGCGCGATTCGGGTCGACCGGCGCCACCGCAGCCACCAGGCACAAGGGGCGACCACCAGGCCCAACCGCACTACGACCGATTCGCCCCGACTTCGCAGTGGCCGGGAGCCGGTGCGCTCGAGCCGACGGGTGAACCGCATGTCGCGCCCGATCCACAACCGCCGAGCGCGGGTGACGTGGGACGGACACTCGGCCCGCAACAACCCGGCCACCTGAACCTGCCGGCGTCCGGACCGATGGCGAATCCCGACCCCACCATGCAATGGCAGCCCGGGGCGGACGGACAGCCCGCCCCTCAGTGGCAAACACACTCCGCCTCGCCTTCCTGGGCTCCAGGTGGCGGTTTTGCGCCGAACACCGCCGCACAGGCCGACCCCACGCTTCTGGCCCCGTCGGTCAGGGGGCAGGAGCCGCCCTCGTACTGGACATCGAGCCCACAATCCGCATACGGCGAAGCCGACCCGACCATGCTGGCGCAGTCATTGGGCGGCTGGCCGCCGGGCGGAGATCAGCAGCCTGGTCAGGACTGGACCGGTCGAAACGACCCGACGATAGCGGCCCCGTCCTTCGGCGCGCAGCACTCGCCTCCGCTCGAAGCATGGCAATACGGTGTCGGTTTGTCCACGACAGGCCATGGCGCAGACGATCCGACCATGCTCGGACAACCTCTCGGTGCGTTCAACCATCCTGCGTCCGCCGCGGGCTGGTCGAACGCAGGCACTCAGCCGGGGAAAGGTGGGCAGGAAGGGCGATACGCAGAGGTGATCCCGCTGGAGCGATACCGTTCCGGCTACGACACCGGCCCGTACGGGCAGTTCGATGGACCGCCACCAATTCCGACAATGGCGCCGAACCCCGGTTTCGCGCCGAAGGGGAGCTCCAGCGGCCGAGGCAAGACATTGCTGGTGGTCGGGAGCGGGTTGGCCGTACTGCTTGTGGTCGTTGCCGCGGTGACGGTGGTGGCACTGACCACTCGCAAGTCGGACGATTCCGCACAGCGGAACGCGCCCTCCATGGTGAGCGCGCTCACGACCACCGCGAGCCCGCAGTCCGCCGCACCGACGACGAGCAAGTCCACGCCGACGGCCACCGCGAAGGCAGGAAACGAGAGTCCGCTCATCCCGGGTTACCAAGTGGTTGTCGCACCGGACCGCGGCGCGGCCTACGACGTTCCCGCTGACTGGACCGTCGCTCCCCGAGGCACCGTCGGCGGCTTCGGCGAACCACCCAACGCGGTAGTGGGCAAGGGCTACGCCAGCGAGGGTAAGGGCTACTGTCCCGGCTCCACCCGCACCATCGCCTTCCTCACCGGCTCGAACAGCACCGATTCGGCAACCGCGGCAACTGAACTCGGCACGAAGACGGCCACGCTCGCCTACAAGAACACGCCTGGAAACCCGAGCGCTCCGGTGCCGCTGGCATCGCTGGACGGGTCGCGCAACGGCATGTTCGTGGAAACCAAAGGCACCGTTGCCCAGGCCAAACCCGGCTGCGCTACGACGTACTCGATATATACGGTCGCATTCCCGAGTGAGAATGGAAACTTCGTCATGGTGGTCGCCGCCGACACCGGAGTCCCCCATGCCCTCGACGCCGAGACCGCGAAGCGCATCTTCGCCAGCATCCGGCCCCTCGAGAGCTGACTGACCTGCCGGTTTAACGACTCGCCGCACCCTGTTGTAAGCTACGCAGGTTCACTTCACGGGGTGTGGCGCAGCTTGGTAGCGCGCTTCGTTCGGGACGAAGAGGTCGCAGGTTCAAATCCTGTCACCCCGACTCGTGGTTGAGACGACAAGAAGGCCCCCGACCATTTCGATGGTCGGGGGCCTTCTTTGTTGCCAAAACAGAGACGTTGGGCCGACGAACCGGAGCGATGGTGGTCGAGAGCCGGTCATTGCGGCGATGAGGCACACCGGACCGAATACCATCCTGAGGCGATACGTGTGCACTCGGCGAAAGGTCCGCACATGAGCATGCCCGTCGATGGGGCCCTGTCTGGGAAGGTCGCGCTGGTCACCGAGGCTTACACCGGGGTCGGACGATCGATCGCGAAAGCGCTTGCCGCACAGGGGGCGCGGGTGGTGATCCATCATCCACACATCCCCGAGGCGGCTGCGGATGTGGTCGAGGAGATCACCTCCTCCGAGGGTGACGCGGTCGGGCTTGCGGCGGATATCGGTGACCGCACGGAGTACGAAGAACTGGTGCAGGTGCTGCTCGAGGACTACGGCCGGTGGGACATACTGGTCACTACCGCGACGGTGCCGGACGCCGAACCGTTCGCACAGATCAGCGGCGAATCGTTCGATAGCTTCGCGGTGACGGTTCGGGGCGTGTTCCACGGCTTGCAACTCGCCTTGCAGCATCTGGCCGATGGCGGCCGAATCGTCACCGTGTGCGACGCCGTCAGCCCGAATGGCGCGGTCTATGGCGCGGCCCGGGGCGCCATAGAGCAACTCGGTCGTGCCGTATCCGCGGACTTCGCGGCGCGGCAGATCACCGTCAACACGGTCGGCCGTGGCACTGCCGAGGCCGTCGACCCAGAGCTCGCGGCCGCCCTCGCAGCGAGGAAACAACCCGCCGATGTGGTCACATACTTGGTAGGCGATGCGGCGAAAATGACCGGACAGGTCGTCCGGCTCGACGGCGCGGCGGAGCCGGTGCCTTGAGCCGGAGACTGCCGACGCCGGTCCGTGGCAGCCTCACCTATCGGCTCAGCGTTGCGCAGTGAACTCATCGGCCGTATACCTTCACCGCCCCCTCGGACCCATCGATCGGCACCGGGTGTCGGGCTCCTGGACTTTTGCGACAAATACCAGCGCTCAGAGACAAGCGTATTAGACGTTTGTACTAGACAGACGTGCCAACATCTGTTAGACATTCGTCTAAGACATTTGAATAAGCAGTCTGAGTCGAAGGATTGGACCATGAGCGTCATCAGTCAGCCCCGCGTTCTCGTCGCCGGTGGCGGCATCGGCGGTAACGCCGTTGCGCTGCAACTGCTTCGGGCCGGGATCCGGGCAACCGTCGTCGAGCGCGCCGCAACACCGCGGCCGGGCGGCCAGGCGGTCGACCTGCGCGGACCAAGCCGCGAGGTCGCCGAGCGGATGGGAATGATGCCAGGCATCCGCGAGTGCCAACTGGACGAACGCGGCATGCGGTTTGTCGACGCCGACGGCCGCGAAACCTTCCGCATGGCGGCCGATCTCCTGGAAGGCAAGGGTGCGGTCGCCGAAATCGAGATCACCCGCGGCGACCTGAACCAGGTGCTGCTCGACCTGCTCGTCGCCGAGGGCGGCGTCGACTACCGATACGGGGAATGGATCACCGAGATCGAGCAGGACGGTGCGGGCGTCGACGTGACCTTCGCCTCCGGCGCCGCCGAACGATTCGACGTCGTGATCGGCGCGGACGGACTGCACTCCGCCACGCGCCAGATGGTGTTCGGTCCCGAAGAGCAGTTCGCCACTTACCTGGGCGGATATATGTCTTTCTTCACCCTGCCGCGTCCAAATGATCTGGAGCCGCACTGGTTCACGATGCACTCACTGGTCGGCGCCACCGGAGTCGGTCTGCGCCCGGATGCCGACCCGGTTACCTGCAAGGCGATCATCATGGTGCGTTGCCCGGCGAATCCCCGACTGCGCCGTGACATTACGACCCAGCAGCAGTTGATCCGCGACCGGCTGGCCGGCGGAGGCTGGGAGTCGGCCCGGGTAGCCGCTGCCATGGCCGATGCCCCGGACTTCTACTTCGATGAGTTGTCCCGGATCGAGATGCCGACCTGGGTCGCGGGCAGGGTGGCACTGCTCGGCGACGCGGGCTACTGCGGCTCGCCGCTCACCGGTCAGGGCACTGCCATGGCGCTGGTCGGCGCGTACGTCCTCGCCGGTGAGATCGCTACCCACGCGGGCGCTCCGGAGCAGGCCCTCACCCGCTACGAAGAAGTGTTGCGTCCCTTCGTCAAGACGGCACAGGAACTGCCGCCCGGTGGGCTGAATGTCATGACTCCCAAGACCCGTTTGGGCATCCGCGCCGGTCAGACGGTCAGTAAACTGATGGCGTCGAAGCCGATGCGTCCGGTCATGCTGAAGATGCTCGCCAAGACCGAGTCCTATGTCCTGCCCGACTACTCCGCATCGACCATCGGTCGCTGAGCCGAGGACCCAGCCGGTGCGCCCGACGGTCTCGACCTACCAATCGTCAATCGATCGCGGTGCGGTCGTCGAGCAAGAACGGCAACACGAAGTTTCGCAGCATGGCGCGCTCGTCGTCTTCGCTGGCACCCGGCAGCATCAACAGTGACACCATCGCCCGGACCATCCACCGGCCGACACGCTGGGCGGCCGGCAGTGGCAGGGCGGGGCGGAATCCGGAGACGAAGGTCGCGGCGAGCGCGTCGACCACACCCGGCGAATTCGACAGTTGGGCCACGATTCCGGCGTTGGACGGCTCGAACCACACCGCCAGGTACGGCGTCTTGCGCACCTCGGCAAGCAACGCGGTCAACAGGTCGAGTAGCTGCTCTGCTCGTTCGGCACTCGTCGGGAACGCGCGGTCGTGCCACACCCGCTCAACCACGCGGCGTGCCTCTCTGCTCGCGAAGGCCACGTAGAGCGACTGCCGATTTTCGAAGTAGCGGTACAGCGTCGCCCTGGAACAGCCTGCGGCGTCAGCGACCTCGGCCATCCCGACTCCGCTGACCCCTTTGTCGATGAACAGCATCCGGACCGCGTCGAGGATGCGCTCGCTCGCCAATTCGAAGCGACCGCCGGCCAACCAGTCTTCGCTCATGCGACGCACCGAAACGGGACGGTGATCGGCCTGCGAACGTAAGGACCGTTCGCGTACTCGACCGCGTCGATATCCACCGCGTAGTCGGGGAACCGATCGAGCAACTCCTCCAGGGCGACGCGGGCCTGCATCCGCGCGGCGGCCGTTCCGAGGCAATGGTGCGGTCCGTGCCCGAAGGTGAGTATCCGCTGCGGATCTCGATCGATGTCGAGGTCGGCGGCGCCAAATACCCGCTCGTCCCGATTCGCAGAACCGAACACCAGAAGTACCTTTCGGTTCGCCGGCACCGCCACGCCGTCCAGTTCGACATCGCGCGTCGTGGTGCGCGCCAAGCCCTGCACCGGCGAGGTGAGTCTGGCGAATTCCTCCACGGCTATCCGGATCCGGTCTTTGTCGGCGACGAGGGCGGCACGCTGCTCCCGGTACTGCTGCAGCAGCTGCACCGCGCCGCCGAGCAGGCCCGTCGTCGTATCGTTTCCGCCCGCGACCATGGTCCAGGCGTAGGCGAGAATCTGCACCAGGCCGCGGGTATCCACGTCGTCGACGGCCATCCCGGCCTGCACGAGCAGCGAAACCGTGTCCGCACCGGGGTCGGCACGCCGACGCCTGACCAAGTCGGCGAAGTACCCCATCATCGCCATCGAGGCCGCCTGCGCCCGAGGGTTCCTACGGTCGATGCTGCCCGCGACCACCGCGTCGGTCCACCCGTCGAACCGATCCCGGTCCTGCGCGGGCACCCCGAGGTAATAGCCCACCACCATGCTCGGCAGCGGCTTGAACAGCTGTTTCGCGATGTCGCCCCCGCCAGCACGGGCGATCCGGTCCAGGCGATCGCGGACGAACCGGCGGACCACCGGTTCGACCTGCGCGACCTGACGCGGCGTGAACCCTCGGGCGACCAGCTTGCGGAATTCGGTGTGCTGCGGGGGATCCTGCATCACCAATGGTGGATTGTCGGCCAAGCCGAGTTCGCCGTACTCCACGGTCAGTCCGTCGCGCGAGGAATACGTCGTGCTGTCACGCGTCGCCGCGTACACGGTGTCGTGACAGGTGAGCACCCAGTAGTCGTTCTCGGACCGCCCGGCCAGAACGACGTGGTGCACCGGATCGTGCGCGCGGAGTGCAGCGTACATCCCCCACGGCGACCGCCACGACGGACCAGAGCACAGCTGAAAAACTGGCCGATACGAATCGATCAGCATGTAAAGAACGTAAGACAAAATGCGCATGTTGTCTCGAACGTGTTTCAAGTCAGTCGAACGGCCCGATCACCACTCGTCGGGGCCCACCGTCCCCTACCCAACCGGAACCCGTGGAGCCAGAGTTCGCCCCCGCTGCACCCCCTTGGCGACTCGCTCCCGCGCCGGGGCGGGGGGTGGTTCGGCTTGCCGATCACCTCCGCCCTTCGTGCGACGGTCCAGTGCCGATTAGGGAATGCGCAGGCATGCCCGGCACGAACTCGAGAAGATGTCACACGAGAAAAGCGCAGGTAGACGCGCTCTTCACAGCGGGACCAGCTGAGTGTCACCACGTGGGCCCAGTTCGCGGGATGATGGAGGCGAGTGCACTGCAAAGAGTGGGAGCGACGATGGAAACCGCGGTGGTCTGGTTGCTGGCCTGCCTCGTGTATTGGTGGGGCCTGCTGTAGATAGTCGGAACCCGGCCGGATCGAACCGGGCATACAACAATCGGTCGTAGGATTGCCACTACCTCGCCGATTGGGGAGAGTCGTCATGACTCGGACCGCCTTCGCGCGACCGATTCCGCTCCGGTCCCTCCGCTTGGATGACATTCGTCGTAGCCCCTGGGAAGCGAGCAGCCCGGTCTACGCGCAGACCGTCGAACGTCTGAGCCCAGCCGAGTCATCGGAGGGCATCTACAACCACCTTCGTGGTCTCGACGAGCAGGTCATTGTTCGGCTCCGCGTGCACATCCGACTTGCGGGTCTGGATCGCGATCACGATCGGAGCTCCGCCGCCGGCAGGCCAGGTGACCGCGATGTCGTTGGCGCAACCGTAGGAGCCGGTGCCGGTCTTGTCACCGGTGGTCCAAGTCGCCGGCAGCCCGGCGCGAATCCGCGGGCCGCCGGTGGTGTTCGATTTCAGCCAGGTGGTCAGCTGGTCGCGCTCTCGTTCGTCGAGCACGTCGCCGAGGACCACGGCCCGGTAGTCCGCGGCCAGCGCTGTCGGCGTGCTGGTGTCGCGCTCGTCGCCGGGAACCGCGCTGTTCAGATCCGTTTCCCAGCGGTCGAGCCGGCCCGACTGGTCGCCGAGCGTACGCAGAAACGCGGTGAACGCCGCCGGGCCGCCGAGCTCGCGCAGCAGCAAGTTACCCGCCGTGTTATCGCTCAGGGTGATCGCGGCCTCGGCCAGCTGAGCGACGGTCATGCCCTGATCCAGTTTCGCGCTGGTGGACGGCGAATTGTCGACCAGGTCGGCCGCGCCGATGGGAACAACCTTGTCGAAGTAGCCGGTATCGAGCGGATGCGCCTTCAGCAGCGCCGCGACCGCGAGCGTCTTGAAGGTGGACAGCAGCGGGAAGCGTTCGTCAGCACGGTTGGTCACGATCTTGTCGGTGCCGGTGTCGACCGCGAACAGACCGATCCGGGCACCGAATCGGTTCTCCAGCTCGGCCAGCCGGAAACTCGCCGCAGGATTCGCCTGTGCGCTCGCGACTACTGGATCAAGTTGCGGCACATCGGAATTCGCGCCACACGCGAGGAGCAGTGGCAGGGCCGAGGCGGCGGCCAGGCCCACTCGTGCGTTACGCGTCAGCCGGAGCATCCCCACACTCTGACAGCTGAGCAGTCGCCGAGCAAACACGTTGCGCCGGACACACCGAAGTCGCGTACCCCTACTGCCTCGATGCCTGAGCTATGACCGCACCGGGCGGCGGCAGGACCCGCGGTTTCCACGACCATGCCCGCGGCACAGGGCTCCCACTTGCCAAGAGGTGCGGCACCGATCCAGCGTGTCGCGACGACCGCGGCCAATAGGCCGCTGGGACACAGCCTGGTCGGATAGATTGGGCGCATCCGCCAGCGTAAGGGGGCTCCGGCGTGTGGTCATTACCGCAGAGCGATGAGGCGTGGCTCTCCGAAGCACCGTTGCTGGCGTGCGCTCTCGTCGGCAGTCACCCGACCTACCTCAACGGGAGTCTCCAACTCCTCGAGCAGTACGCCGAGACCGCGCAGCGAGACCTCGAAGCGGTCGCCGAAGATCCTCAGCAGGGTATCGCGGGTATGTCGGCACGAATCCGGCAACACCAGGGCGACGAACTCATTCGGGAGGGATGGGCGGAGGTCCGGCCGGACAGGTCCGGCCGGCTACACCGAGTCGCGCCGCCGAGCGCGATCGAGTGGCGCACCGTCGACGTCGATCTCGCGCGAACCCCGGCTCGTGACCGCCTGATGGCGTTGACCCATCGCGCGTGGCGGATCCCCTGCGCCGACGAACAAACCGCCTACCTGCTGCAGTTCATGCGGAATGCGATCGCGATCACGGCCGCTGATGCGGTGGCGCCAATTCGGCGTGGTCTACTCACCATTACGAAGGAACTGCAGTTGGGCAGTATCGCGCAACCCGGAATGGCGCCGTTGGATCTCGTCAATGCACAGCAACAGCGGCTGATGGGAGTGTTGTGGGCTGAGCGGGAGGTGGGCTCGGTCGACGGCGCGACCGCCGCGGACGTGTTGATCGGAATCTTACTGGCCAGTGGCATAGCACAGTGCGCGGGACCGGATGGCCCGTTGCTCTGGGCAACGTATCTGATGCATGCCGACCGGCAGATCGTCACGTCGCAACCGATCGAACCGGTGATCGCACGCGCTGTCCGAGAAGGATTCTCCGAGGTGGTGGCGGACCTGGCAGCCGGGCTCCTCGACTGTGGCGAGCAACTACAGCGTGCGGCACGGGATCTGGAAACCTTCGATCGAGGCCGGTTCGCCAAGTTGCTCTATGACGGGTATCCGTATCTGCACGCCGCTCGAACACTGGCCGGCTGCCTGATCGAATCGATCGAACCGCGCGGCGTGGATTCACCGGAGGCGCGGATCTTTCGTGTCGCGGACGAATTGGCCGTCCGCTTCGTGGACGGGATGTTCCACCAGTGGTTCGATTTCGATGATTATTGGCTGGATGTGGACCGCGAGTTGATCGCCCAGGCGCTCAGCGCCGGCGACGATCGCGCCATGCGAAGAATTCTTGTCGGAGATGAGACCGCATTGCATCGGCCGAGGTCGGCGCGCGGATACCTGCTGCGAGGAACGAAGGGTGGCACATGAGCGACATCGAGGCAGCGGCTGCGGCGGTCGCGGATGAACTGGCCATTGATCTTCCGCATCTGCAACCGCCGGGCGAAGTCCGGTTCGACCCCGCCACGCTGGCGGTCGTGGTGGGCCTGTGGCTGTTGCAAAACGTCGCGGACGGAATAGCCGAAGCCATCAAGGAAGAATCGAAGACCGGCACCCAGACCGTGTTGCAGCGGATCGGCACTGCGATCGGTCGCCGCGTGCGCAGGGATGTGCCGAAGGCCATGGCGTCGCCCAGTGGCGATGCCGAGCTGGACGAGGCCGTGTCCGCAGCCGAATCGGCGTGGACGGAAACAGATTCCATCCTTGCGCAGGAATCCGAGATGACGGCCGACGATATCGCATGGACGGCCTCGGACAGTGTGTCTGCCGCGTTGGTCGAGGCCGGCTTACCCGCCGCATCCGCAGAACGCGTTCGCGCCGCATTGCGCGCAGAGATTCTGCGGCTGCTCGACGAACGATGACCGCCCGTGGCCCATCCCGCCGACGTCGCGATATGTCAATCACCCTGTGCGGCAGCGGCGATCGGCTGCCACCTGCGCCACAGCTCCAGGCGAGATTCGTAGTCCGCGGTGGCGATGGCGAGCGGCAACTCGCCGAGGAACATGCGCAGCGGCGGCTGCTCGGCGTCGACCACGGCCAGGATCGCGGCGCGGGTAGCGGCAGGATCGCCGCTGGGCACCGCCGAACGTTGGGCGGCCCTGGCCTTTCGGACGGCGGTGTAGGCCGAGTTCGGGGTGGCGTGCCGGGCCGAAAGACCAGCCCATTCGGTGCCGAACGTGCCGGGCTCGAGCAGGGTCACGTGGATACCGAAGGGGGAGATTTCCTGCGCCAGGGACTGCGAGAACCCTTCCACTGCCCACTTCGACGCGTGGTACGCGCCAAGGTTCTGGAATGCGGTGATGCCGCCGATGCTGGAGACTTGAATGATGTGACCGCTGCCCTGTGCCCGCAGGATCGGCAACGCCGCCTGGGTGACCCACAGCGCCCCGAACACATTGGTCTCGAACTGCGCCCGCACCTGCTCCTCGCTGAGTTCTTCGATCATGCCGAACTGCCCGTAGCCGGCATTGTTGATGACGATGTCGAGCCGCCCGAACCGATCGACGGTCTGCTGCACCGCGGCGATGTCCCCCGTTCGATCGGTCACATCCAACCGCAGCGGCAGGAATGTGTCGGGGTATTCGACGACCAGATCGTCGAGCGCGCTCAGATCGCGCGCGGTGCCGGCAACGCTGTCACCCCGCTCCAGCGCGGCGAGTGCCCATTCCCGGCCGAATCCTCGGGAGACTCCGGTGATGAACCACACTTTGCTCATATGATCACGGTAGCCGTGTCGGGTGCGCTCTCAGCAAGCTTTCAACCTGGCTGATCAGGCAACTTACGCCAATCGATGCTGCACTTGGGCGAATGCTGGGAAACGCCGGCGCGGGTCCACTGCGTGCAGCGATGTTCCGGATGCCGCCGCCACGGCTGGAGCCGGTGCCTACTTCACCCTCCACCGTCCCTGATGAACACATGATCCGGATCGACGCGCACGCCGAACTCACGCAGGCGGTCTACCACCTGCATCATGTGGCGCCGTTCCGGTAGGTAGTGACCGCTGTCGTCGCTGAGCATCCGCAGCTCGCCGTTCACGACTTGGATCACGCCGGCCCCCGCTACCGGCTCGCCTGCGAAAAAACTGGAGTGCTGGAAGACACGTCGTTTCCCGAAAAGCGAGGCGTAGAAGTTTCCGTCGGCATCCATCACAAAGATCGCTCGGCGTTTCCGACGGCCCAAATCGTCGATCAATTTTCCCTCCCTGGTATCGAACAACCTTCCGTTCGCGTCGTAGATGAGGTTGTCGTCGCCCACGTGGAGACGAAACGGCAGCCGATCCCAGTCGTTGCGGCAGTAGTGGACGCCAGAGGCCGACACTCGCCCTGGGACGTCCTCCCCGATATATCCATCCCCCATCTCGAGCATGTCGAATTGCCGTGCACTGGGCTCATTCCAGTCTCGAGCACCGGGCTCCCAGTATTCGACGCCTTCAGCATCGCGCCCTTCCCTCGCCCGGCCGAGCTGGAGCGTGGGAGTGTCGAAGAAGGCAACACCATCCCCATCGGTGGCGACAGCCCTCCTGGTACCGAGATCGAGTGTCTCGCTGATACTTCGCAATGGGCGGACCGTCGTCTCAGCCACTCCGTCGACGGCACGGACGGCAATCCCGGCAACTTCCGCCATAACACGCGCCAACGGCAGCCCCCCGAATTCTTCTGGGCCCACCTGCCACGCACCTCATCGGCCGAGAATCGACGGATCCTCCCGTTCCCGCCATTCAGCGGCTCATGGCAAAGATATGGCAATCATCCAGTTACGGCAGCGTAGATCTTTCCCAACAGTGAGAGTAGCTAAGGGTTTACCTGAGGCGACTCGCAGGACGCAGACCAGGCACATCCCGCCCTGACGGTAAGCTTTCACACTAGCGATAACACTCTGAACAGCCGATTCGATCAGATTCGTAGCATACCTACCGACGCCCCTCGAACCGGTCCAGCGTGATAACTGGACCGTTCGCACAACCCGTTCTGTCGGCAGACACACCGACGACATCAGAGACTCGCACAGATGATTCATCCGCCTGTGAGATTTGGGCATACGCACAGTGACTACACGGCAACGCGAAGAGACGGGCCCGGACCAGACCAGCAACCACCGGCGAAACGCGACGACAATTCCGCTCGGCCAGCCGCGAGACCCCCGCGATCGAGGAGGCAGATCATGGCAACCAAGGCATTGCTTGTTCGTCTCGAAGCAAAATCCGGCAAGGAAGACGCGGTCGAGGAGTTCCTGCTTTCCGCCCTTCCGCTTGTGGAGCGCGAACCCGGCACCAAACCTTGGTTCGCCGTTCGTTTCGGCCCGTCCACCTACGGCATCATCGACGCCTTCCCGGACGACGCCGCGCGCACAGCGCATCTGAACGGTGCGGTCGGGCAGGCGCTGGGCGCCCGCGCCGACGAATTGTTCGCCGCACCACCGGAGATCAGCGAACTCGACGTGCTCGCCGCCAAGCTGTGAGCGTTCAATCCTGGACGGTTGCCACAGTTTGCAGGCGCGCTGCGTCCCGACCAGGTGGGGCGCCGAACATGCGCCGATACTCGCGGCTGAACTGCGACGGGCTGTCATACCCGACGGCGTAGCCGATCGCGGCCACGTCGTTCGGCGCTGCGATGAGTTGAATGCGGGCCTTCTGCAATCGGAGCTGTTTCTGGTATTGCAGCGGACTCATGGCCGTCACCGCGCGGAAGTGTCGGTTGAGCGAGGAGACGCTCACACCGACGACGTCAGCGAGGTCGTCGATGCGGATCACCTGGTCGTAGTAGGTCTTGATCCACCCGATCGCGCGGGCGACGAGGGCAAGGCGGCTGTCGGCCAGGCCGATCTGCCTGATCATGGCCGCCTGGGGTCCGTTCAACAGTCGCCAGTGGATTTCGCGGCGCACGCCGGGCCCCAGCACCGCGCCGTCACGTGGCTCGTCGAGCAGGCGCAGCAACCGGACGACGGCATCGAGTAGTTCGTCGGCGGCGTCGCTGATCGCGATACCCGGACCGTCGTGCGGCGGCACGACGGTGGGGCCGGCTTCGATCAGCAGTTGCGCGATGAGTTCTGGTCGCAGCGGCAGCCCGAACGCCAGGAACGGCTCAGTGTGTGTGGCGCGGGTGATCTGCGAGGTCAGCGGAAGATCGACAGTCACAACGAGGTACTGGCCGGTGTGGTAATCGAAGATGTGGTCACCGAGAGCAGACCGTTTCGCTCCCTGGACGACCAGAGCGAGCACAGGCTCGGTGACGAACCCGAGCGGTTCGGTCACGCGCTCGGAGGAGAACACCGTCATTCCCTCCAGCCATAACGGGCTCGGGCTGCCAGCGGCGAGTCGGGCGATCCGGCTTCGCAGTTCATCCAGATGGCGCATCATGCCAGTGAACCATGGAACGGCCGGGGCGCAAGGCATGATCCGGACAATATTGAGCGGATCGTGCAATCATCCGCCGACATCGGTCTAGGCGAACACAGCGCGGCGGGCTTGACTGGAGGAGTACAGCGGGGCGGCCCGATGGCGTCTCGAACAGCAACGAAAGGAGCTCGGCGATGCCACTCGATTCCTATGTCACGCTCGGCCACTCGGGACTGCGAGTCAGTCCGTTCACCTTGGGCACGATGACATTCGGCGAGGATCACGGCTGGGGCAGCAGCGTGGCGGAGTCCACCAGCATCCTCGCCGCGTATCTGGACCGCGGCGGAAACTCGATCGACACGGCGAACATCTACACCAACGGCCACTCCGAGAAGATCATCGGGGACTACTTCGCCGGGCAGCACGCGCTGCGGGATCGGGTGGTGATCGGCACGAAGTTCTTTTGCAACCTCTACGAGAACGACCCCAACGGCGGTGGACCCAGCCGTAAAGCGATTGTGCAACAGCTCGAGAACTCGCTGCGGCGTTTGCGGACCGACTATGTCGACGTCTACTGGCTGCACAATTTCGACCCGACCACGCCGATCGAGGAGACCCTCCGCGCCCTGGATGACTTGGTCAGCGGCGGAAAGGTCCGCTACATCGGATTCTCCGACGTGCCGGCGTGGGCGACGGCCGAGGCGGCCACCGTCGCGCGCTTACGTGGGTGGGCGCCGATCATCGCGCTGCAGCTGGAGTACTCGCTGCTCGAGCGGACCTCGGAAGGAGAGTTGATACCGATGGCCCAGGCCATGGGCATGGGCGTACTGCCATGGGGGCCGCTCAAGAGTGGATTCCTGTCGGGGAAGTACTCCAGCACCGGCACCGACCGGATCGACACCACCCGCGCGCAGCTGGTCGGCGCGCCGACCGCGGCCGACTACGTCGTGATAGACGCTCTCAACGCCGTCGCCCGCGAGGTGGGCGCCAGTTCCGCCGCGGTCGCTTTGGCCTGGGTGCGGGGCCGTCCTGGGATCACCTCCACCCTGGTCGGGGCGCGTCGGATGGACCAGTTCGAGGCCAACCTGCACGCTCTGGACACGACGCTCACCGATGCCCAGCGGGCCATTCTCGATGAGGTGTCGACCCCCACGCTGAACTTCCCGGCCCAGAACAACAGGATGTTGGCACCGACGCTCCAGTTCGCCGGAGCCACTGTGGACGGACGTCGATCGAATGTGTCCCCGCTGTTGCGAGCCAACAGCGCGCGCTACTGATCGAAACGTAATACCTTGACCAGGCTCCGTGCGTGTGGCATCCGCGCGGCCTCTGGACTCGCTCGTCATCTAGCGCGGCCCAGCCGACGAGCCGACGCAGCAGGTCGCGGACGTGTCGCGACGCAGACAAAGTTTCGGTCGCCGCACCAGCCTGTTGGCCGCTGATCAGCGGCCGATCGCGATAACCTCGTGCGCATGCGGCGTTTCGGTGGATTCCTGGCAGGGATTGCGGCGGTATCGCTGGTAGCGGGAGACGTGTTCGCCGTGGGTGCGAACGCGGCGACCGACGGAGCATCGGGCCAAGTGCAGTGCGCGGTCACCTCGGGCCGCGACCTGGAGCGGGCTGCACCGGAACAGGTCGGGTTGAACTCCGAGCGACTCCACGAGGCGCTCGCCTTCGCGGCCGGGCGAAACCGGCTCAATGTGCAGATATTCCGGCATAACTGCCTGATCGGCGAGGGACTGACGAACGATCAGACCGGCAATGTCGCATGGAACATCTGGAGCGCGACCAAGAGCATCGTCTCCGTGCTCGCCGGAATCGCCTGGGACCAGGGCAAGCTCGACCTCCCCGCACCGATCGACGGCTATCTGCCCGCCGGGCTCGGCGACGCGGTACACAGGTCGATCACGGTGGAGAACTTGCTCACCGAGACATCGGGAATGCAGGTCGGGGTGTTGACCGAGGGCGCAACCGGCGTGATCCCGATCGATCCGAACAGCGCGGTGCAGGCGCTGGGCGTGCCGCTGGACAATCCGCCTGGCACCGCCTTCTCCTACAGCCAGCGCAATGTCGACCTGTTGGCCTATGTGCTCGAACGGGCGGTCGGGGAACCACTGCAGCAGTTCGCGCAACGTGAACTGTTCGATCCGCTCGGCATTCCCCGCAGCGACTACTACTGGGCCCGCGACCGCTCCGGACACACCTATGGCTACGCGCATCTGATGATCCCACCGAACGACTTCGCCAAACTCGGCCTGCTGGTGAGCAACAATGGGCAGTGGGGTGCGCGACAGATCGTCTCCGGCGAATACCTGCAGAAAGCACGGCAGCCCTCGCCCGCGAACCCGTGCTACGGATACCTGTTCTGGCTCGGCGCCGGCTGCATAGAGAACCCCGCCTTTTTGCCCGCCGATGTGTACACAATGTCGGGGCTCGGCATGCAGAACGTTTTCATCATCCCCAGCCTCGACCTCACGGTGGTGTGGACGGGCGCCTTCGGAAACGTCAGCAACCAGGGCTTCACCGGGGTTCTGCAGAACATCGCGGAACTGCCGTACGAGTTCTTCCGCAAGGTGTTCGCGGCGTTCGACGAACGGCCGGTGCCCGACCCTGGACCCTACGTCGAGCCGCCGCTGCAGCTGGACCCGAGGCGGTTCATCGATGTGAACCTTCTGATCGCAGTCTTCGGTATCGGGCCCGCCGCTTACCCGGGCTGCACTGTTTTCGCGTGCCTGAACAACGCGCTGGCACCGCCGTTCACCGACATCCCGCCGGGCTGCGCCATCCTGGTCTGCGTCGGCCCCGATCCGCGGACACCGGGCATTCGCTGAGCGGGTGCCGCATGCCGGGGGTCGGAGGGCGCACGCGACGACATGAGCTGCCGGCGCACGGTCGCGGTGCCGAATGCCGGTCCTGCGCGTATGGCACCGGCCGGGCTCACTTCTACTGTGTCGCAGGCAGCTGCGTAACCCAGCCGTGTATCTCGTCGAAACGCAACGCGGCATGGTGGCGTTTGCGCAACGACTGGGCGACCGGACCAGGAGTGCCGTCTGCGATCAGGCGGCCGTCGACTTCGATGACCGGGGCAGCGCCGGAAGAGGTCCCGGTGACGAATACTTCGTCGGCGATGTACAACTCGGTGAGGTCGACGGTGCGCTCGACGATCGGAATGCCGTCTTCGGCCGCCAGGGTCAGGACGGTCCTGCGGTTGATGCCGTCGAGGATGTCGCAGGAGACGTCGGGGGTGATCAGGGTGCCATTGCGGACAAGGAAGATGTTGGCCGCGCTCAGTTCACAGACATGGCCGTTGCCGTCGAGAAAGACACAGTCGTCGTAGCCGCTGTCGATCGCGTCCTGCTTGGCGAGTACCGAATTCACGTAGGCGCCATTGACTTTGGCGCGCGACGGGATCGCATTGTCCGGAATACGCCGCCACGGACTCGATTTCAGGCGCATGCCGTGCTGCGGAACAATCGGCACCGCGTCGTAGACGAACATGCTGACCTGGATCGCGCAGCCGCGCACCCGGGTGCCGGGAATCGACTCGACCACGTGCACGGTGGCGCGAACGAATGCATCCTCGACCGGAGCATTTCTACCGACCAATTCCACCACGGTCGCGCGGAACCGGGCGAAGTCCCATTCCGCGGCGAACCGATCGATCCCGATGATCTTGCAGGACTCCTCGAGTCGCCGGAAGTGGTCTTCCAGACGGAACGCGGTGCGCGCCGTCCCATCCACATGCACAGGGAAGACGGTGTAGACGCTCAGGCCGTACAGCACCGCGGAGGAGGCGACGCCGACCGCGGCTGCTTCGGCCGCGACGATCCGGTCGCCGAGATACACGTGAGGATGGGGGTTCGCCATCGGCGCAGGTTAACAGTGGCGTACCGAGCGAAGCGAGCGCATTTGCGCGTTCGTCAGCTCATGGCAGGGCGAGCGAACCGGGCCGTGTCCATGTAGTCGCGGAACAGACAACCTTGCCGCCGCGGACCCAGACCATCATCAAGGGCGCCTTCCTCGCTACCCACAGCACCGCAACCACCTGCGCAGCGCGACCGCACCTTCGCCGTCGTCTTCGACGGCCTGCGCGTACGGTGAACGGCGGACCGAACAGACAACCCCAGGTCATCGGGGCCCTCCGCAGCCCGTGGTCCACCGCCGATCAACACCGGAGTGCAGCCGACAACCCCTAGGAAATCCGTAGGGGTGCTGACGTCCCGATTGCTCGCTGAGCGCAGTTCTTGCTGAACGCAGTGTTATGGCTGCTGTTCCGCCCTGATGACCACCGTTCGACTACGCTCAACGGAAGGAAAACTGCGGGCGACTACCGGCGCCACTGGGCCGACGACGTAAGATCGGTGTTCCTGCTGACCTACTCGTCATCGGCGAACTCGATCGAATCCGAATTCGCGGTGCCGCGTTTCGCGTTGAACAGCACCGAGCACCACAGCCACGAACACGGCGCCGCGATCGACGCCGACATCCGCTGGCACGACCGACACGGCTCACCTGAACGCAAGTTCACCGCCAACTCCAAGACCCGCAGGTGTCTGCGTGCCGCGGGCGCAGTAATCGCCGCAGCCATCGTGATTCAGCGGTCGCTGAGTAGGACCTCGGCGATCTGAATGGTGTTGAGGGCAGCACCTTTTCGCAGGTTGTCGCCAGAGATGAACAGCGCGAGGCCGCGGCCGTCCGGGACGCCTTGGTCCTGGCGGATCCGGCCGACGAGGGAATCGTCGATGCCCGCCGCCGCGAGTGGGGTGGGTACGTCGACCAGTCGCACGCCAGGGGCCGTGGCCAGGATCTTCTTGGCTTGCTCAACCGAGAGCGGCTCGGCGAATTCAGCGTTCACCGACAGCGAATGGCCGGTGAAGACCGGGACGCGCACGCAAGTGCCGCTCACCGCGAGATCCGGGATGCCGAGGATCTTGCGGCTCTCATTGCGCAGTTTCTGGTCCTCGTCGGTCTCGCCGGAGCCGTCGTCGACCAGCGCACCGGCCAGCGGAAGCACGTTGAACGCGATCGGCGCCACGTACTTGTTCGGCGCGGGGAAGTCGACGGCGCGGCCGTCATGGGTCAGCTTCTCGGCGTCGCCGATCACCGCGCGCGCCTGGCCTGCCAGCTCTTCCACACCGGCCAGACCACTACCGGATACCGCCTGGTAGCTGGAAACGATCAGACGACGCAGTCCAGCGATGTCGTGCAGCGGTTTCAACACCGGCATGGCGGCCATGGTGGTGCAGTTCGGGTTGGCGATGATGCCTTTGACCAGGTTGCGAGCCTGCTCCGGGTTGACTTCGCTGACCACCAGCGGGACGTCGGGGTCTTTGCGCCAGGCCGAGGAATTATCGATCACCGTGACGCCCGCCGCGGCGAAGCGCGGGGCCTGCACCCGGGACATGGTGGCGCCTGCGGAGAACAGCGCGATATCCAGCCCCGACGGATCGGCGACCTCGGTATCCTCGACGACGACCTCACGACCGCGCCACGGCAGCGTCTTACCCGCCGAGCGCGCGGACGCGAAGTACCGCACCTCGTCGGCCGGGAAGTTGCGCTCCTCCAGCAGTCTGCGCATGACGGCGCCGACCTGTCCGGTCGCGCCGACGACGCCTACTCGAATTCCCATGACTACCGTCCTGTCCCCGCGTGGACCACCGCGACCTCGTCGCCGCCCAGGTTGAATGCGTTGTGCAGTACCGTGACCGCCTCGTCGAGTTCGGTGTCCTTGACCAGCACGGAGATTCGGATCTCCGAGGTGGAGATGAGGTCGATGTTCACGCCCGCATCGGCCAGCGCCTCACAGAAGGTGGCCGTGACGCCGGGGTGACTCTTCATCCCCGCACCGACCAGCGACACCTTGCCGATGTGGTCGTCGTAGAGCACCTGGGAGAAGCCGATCTCGCCCTGGCGTTTGGTCAGCAACTCAACCGCGCGGGCGCCATCGGCCTTGGGCAGCGTGAAGGTGATGTCGGTCTTGCCGGTCTCGATCTTCGAGATGTTCTGCAGGACCATGTCGATGTTGATCTCGGCGTCGGCGATGGCGCGGAACACCTTGGCGGCGTATCCCGGTTCGTCCGACAGTCCGACGACCGTCACCTTGGCCTCGCTGCGGTCGTGCGCGACGCCGGTGAGGAGTGCTTGCTCCACGGGGATGTCCTCCATCGATCCGTAAACTAGGGTGCCCTGCTTGTCGGTGTAGGACGAGCGCACATGCACGGGCACGTTGTAGCGGCGGGCATATTCGACGCAGCGCAGCATCAGCACCTTGGCGCCGCAGGCCGCGAGTTCGAGCATCTCCTCGTAGGAAACCTGCTCGAGCCGCTGTGCGTCGGGCACGATGCGTGGGTCGGCAGTGTAGACACCGTCCACATCGGTGTAGATCTCGCAGACGTCCGCGTCCAGCGCCGCGGCCAGCGCGACGGCGGTGGTATCGGAGCCGCCGCGACCAAGCGTGGTGACATCCCTGCTGTCTTGGCTGACCCCTTGGAAGCCGGCGACCAGTACGACGAGGCCCTCGTCGAGCGCGGCGCGGACGCGGCCCGGGGTCACATCGATGATCTTGGCGTTGCCGTGCGCTCGCGTGGTGATCACGCCGGCCTGCGAGCCGGTGAACGAGCGGGCCTCGGCGCCGAGGGAATGGATGGCCATCGCGACCAGCGCGTTCGAGATGCGCTCACCTGAGGTGAGCAGCATGTCCATCTCACGGGCAGGCGGCGTGGGCGCCACCTGCTGTGCGAGATCGAGTAACTCGTCGGTGGTGTCGCCCATGGCGGAGCAGACCACCACCACGTCGTGCCCCTGCTTCTTGGTCTCCACGATCCGTTCAGCGACACGCCGGATACGCTCGGCCGTCGCGACCGAGGATCCCCCGTACTTCTGAACAACGAGAGCCACGACAGGGTCCTCCCAGATCGACAACAAGCTGGTAACGGTGATTCAGAGTACCGGCCTCGGCCCAGCGATTTATTGCTACCTACCGGGTCTGTGCAAAAACTTACAGTCGCCTCCGATTCTGATGACACCCTCCGCGCCGCGAGAAATGAGAGACGATGTGGGCGTGAAGACCACAGTGCTCGAGGTGCAAACCGGCCATCGCGAGGTGGTGCAGGACATCACGCCACAATGCGCGACATTCGTCCGCGAGGTGGGCGGCGACGGGGTGCTGCACATCTTCGTACCGCACGCCACCGCCGGCGTCGCCGTACTGGAATTGGGTGCGCACAGCGACGATGATCTGCTGACCGCCCTGGGTGATCTACTGCCTGTCGACGACCGATGGCGGCATGCGCACGGCTCGCCCGGACACGGGCGTTCGCATGTGATGCCCGCGCTCATCGCGCCGTACGCGACGATTCCGGTACTCGACGGCGGGCTCGCGCTCGGCACCTGGCAGTCGATCGCGGTGGTCGATCTCAACATCGACAATCCGGACCGCCAGGTGCGATTGTCGTTTCTCGCCGACGCGGGCTGAGCGTACCGGCCCACCCGTCCCGCCGGCCCGCGGAACCGTCAAGCCCTGGTGAACCAGGTGACCAGTGCGCCATTGCCGAACTCCTTGCGCTCGGTCGGGGTGAACAGCGTTGGCCGGAACGCACCGGAGAAGGCGGGCACGCCGCCACCGGCGACGACCGGATAGCTCTTGATGATCATCTCGTCGATTTCGCCGAGCAATTCGGCCGCGAGTTTGCCTCCGCCCGCCAGCCAGATATCACCGCCTTTTTCCCGCTCGAGCCGGCGCACGAGCCCGACCGGGTCCCGCTCGACCAACTCGACGGCCGGGTCATCGATCCGGCCGAGAGTGCTGGACACGACGTACTGCTTCATGTGGGCGTATGGACTGGTCACGTCGATCGACAGTGCCGGCTCGTAGGTGCCGCGGCCCATCACCACGGTGTCGCATCGTTTGTTCGGTTCGTCTCCCGCCATTCCGATGTGCGGGCGTATGTGCGTCGGGATGAACTCCGGATAGTCGGCCTTGGTCCAGGCCACCATTTCGGCATCGAACGGATAGAAGTCGAATTCCCCAGTTGGACCCGCGATGTAGCCGTCCAGGGACATACCGACGTAGTAGACAAGCTTTCGCACCGCGGAACCGCCTCCTTTGTATCACTGCATTTGCAGTACTCTAATCGTAGTGATTTGAAGCTAGTACTACGGATGGAGTGGTGTCAAGTGCGGACGAACCCCGAGCGGCGGCGAGCACTCGTGGACGCGGCGATCGAAGTCCTCGCGCGCGAGGGCGCGCGAGGACTGACTTTCCGCGCGGTGGACAAGGAAGCGGCGGTGCCCCCGGGTACCGCGTCCAACTACTTCGCCAATCGCGACGACCTACTGACCCAGGCGGGCAGCCGGTTCTACGAGCGGTCGCAGCCGAGCGAGGCCACCATGGCCACGCTGACCGAGGGACCGAAGAATCGCGCGAACATCACCGAGTTGATGAACGAGACATTCGGACGGATCGTGGCGTTCCGTACCGGCTACCTGGCGCTGCTCGAGTTGCGCCTGGAAGCGACCAGGCGACCAGAACTGCGTGCGGTACTCACCACGCGGGTACGCGAAGACATCGAATTCAACGTACGCAACCACTTGGCGGCGGGTCTGCCCGGCGACGAGAAGTCGGTGCTGCTGTATCTGGCACTGAACTGGCTGATCGTCGACCGGCTGACACTGCCGGACCTGTTCACCGAAAAACAGAGCCAAGACCTGATCGAGGCCGCCGTCGAGCGCGTTGTCGGCCCGGATCGCTGAGCCACGCACTCGCCATTTACCGCCGGGTGGTTGTGACACGCCTCACCCCGTTCGATAATGGGGCGATGATGGCGAATGTGGGAGACCGACTCTGCGTGCACGGCCACGTTGTGGGAGAAGTTGATCACGAGGCCGAGATCATCGAGGTCCGCGGGCCGGACGGGACGCCACCCTACGTGGTGCGCTTCACGGACGGACACGAGTCACTCGTATATCCCGGGCCGGACGCGATCATCGAGCACGCCCTGTCCGACTGAGCGCTAGGCGCGCCGCCTGCCGCGGCGCGTCACAGCGAAAGCACCGATCCCGGCGATCAGCACCGCGCCGACCGTCGCGATGATGGCGTTGACATCCACAGCCGGGTGCCAGCTGAGTTTGTCATCGCGCAGCACGAAAACGCCGGCGGGCTTGGCGCCGAAGCCGAAGGCAGCTCCTTCACCCTCGCCTTGGCCGTCGGGACCGTTGCCACCCCCGCCACCCCCGCCACCGCCGCCACCGACCGATGCGGCGGTGATAACGACTGCTCCGTCGGATTCGTAGGGCTCGCCGAAAACCCGGCGGACGGTGATCGCATCTCGCGCCTGAGCCAGCAAATCGGAATATTTCATGGCAACCTCCCCACCCCGCCGGGCGGGGTCCTGTTGTGTGCACCGAGCCTATCGATAGTAGGTGGACACACCGGTGCGACGATGTGCAGCATGATCGGTTCCAAACGAGTTCGATTCCAAGCGGTGGCCGAAGACGCCTCGGTCACCCAACTCGAACTGTTCTTCGATCTGGTGCTCGTTTTCGCGTTCACCATGGTCACCAATTTGGCCGCGGGGGAGACCAGCGCGGCGAACATGCTGCGCGCACTGCTGGTACTGGCCCTGATGTGGTGGTTGTGGATCGCCTATTCCTGGCTCGGCAATGTGGTCCGCGCCGATGAAGGCATCGCACGGGTCGCGATGTTCGCCGCGATGGGAGGCGGTTTCCTCGCTGCGCTCACCATCCCCGAGGCATTTCAGGACCTGCCCGGCGGCTGGTTCGGTCCGCTGGTTTTCGCGATCGCCTACTTGATCGTGCGACTGGTGCACGTCAGCATGTTCTGGCTGGCCAGCGCCGAGGACTCGCAATTGCGCAACCAGGTGCTGCGCTGGTCGATCGGCTCGATCACCATCGGCACCACGCTGCTGGTGATCGCTGCGATGACCTCGGGCGCCGTCCAAGTCGCGCTGTGGATCGCCGCCGTCGCCGGCGACTACCTGTGGACACTGTTCGCGGGCACCGACTGGCGGTTGAACTCCGGGAAGCATTTCAGCGAGCGATACGGGTTGATCATCATCGTCGCCCTCGGCGAATCCATTGTTTCGATCGGCATCGGGGTGGCCGGGCTCCCGATTTCCTGGCCGATCGCGCTCGGCTCGATGCTGGGACTCGCTAT
Source organism: Nocardia sp. NPDC049220 (assembly GCF_040647855.1). NCBI lineage: Bacteria > Bacillati > Actinomycetota > Actinomycetes > Mycobacteriales > Nocardiaceae > Nocardia > Nocardia sp. NPDC049220. Next base: position 65,182 of record NZ_JBEZDA010000017.1, on the reverse strand, counting down.
TTCCGGACTGCTCTGGTGGGCCTATTTCGATGTGTCCGCCCTGTCGGTGGAACACGAACTGGAACATGCCGACGGCGCGCGGCAGATCAAGATCGCGCGAGGTTCCTACACCTTTTGGCATTTCCCGATGATCGTCGGAATCATCGCGCTGTCGCTCGGACTGAAAAAGGTTCTCTACTACGTCGGCGACACGTCGCATCACACTCTGCGGGACGCGCTGTACGGAATCCCGCTGTACGCGCTCTACGGCGGCGTCGCGCTCTATTTGATCGCACTGGTCGGTTCCAAGCACTACGCCACGGGCTCCGTCACCATGCCCCGCGTGGTGGCCATCGTCGTATTGCTCGCGCTCATCCCGCTGGCCTGCGCGCTGCCCGCACTGGCAGCGCTGTCGCTGCTATGCGCCGTGCTCATCGCGCTGATCGGTTGGGAGACAATCCGATTCGCGCAGTCGAGGGATGCGATCAGGCACGCGGCACACGATTGATTTGATGCCGGATGCCGTTCTCGGCGGGACTCGGACCGAACGCGGACGGCGCCACCCGGACGCCGTCGCGGACCGCGTCACGAATCTGATCGATGTTCTCGCGCAACATATCCGACACCAGCTCGTCGGTGCGCGGATCGTCCAGCACCTGGAACACGATCCGGAATGTTGTGTCAGCGATCAGCCGGATGATCTCGTCATGGAACGGGACGTAACGCACCCGGCCAGCCTGCGGATCCTTCTTGATCAACTCGAGGATCATCTCGTCCAACTCGGCGCGGTTCTCCTCCAACGCGGCGGCGATATTGCGCGTGTAGTGGCCGGTGCGCAGCACGTCAGCGACCTCATCCATCACCGCGATCGTCATCGGACGGCGGATGGTGTCCACGATGGTCGATACGAACCGATTCACCACCGCCGCGGTCACCCGGTCACCGAAGGCGCGATCGGCGACCCTGGCGAGCCGGACGACGATGACCAGGATCCGCAGCAACCGGAAGCCGCGGAAGAACGGACTGGTCACCGGGATCATGCCGAGGACCTCGTACCAATAGACGAACGGGAAGGTCCACGGCCAGCCCGCGCGGCGCCAGCGCCACAGGAACTCCGCGGCGAACACCGCGCACACCGTCGAGTCCACCAGCACGATCACGCGATGGGTATGACCGGAGACCGGGAAGAAGGTGATCCAGGCGACCAGCACCACGGAAACCACGGCCAGCGTCAGCATCAGGAAATCGGTCCACAGTGCGGGCGGCTTGCGCGGATAATCCTGCGACTCCTGCGCCTGATCGATACGACGACTACCCGAACTGGTGGATGGAACGGACACGGAGAATCCCTTCGACGCCGAACGATGCCGCCGACAGTAGTACGCGGAAATCCCGCTCGGCGGGACTGGCAATATCAGGCCCTCGGCCTCGAGTTCCGCGGCGCGGCCGCTCCTGCGGACTCAGCTCCCCGCGCGAACGATCGCCGCGATATTGCGTTCCGCCAGTGCGGCGATGGTGAGCGAGGGGTTGATCGTTCCGGTACTGCCGGGCACCGCGGCGCCGTCCATCACATAAAGGCCGGGATGGCCGTGCACGCGCCCATAGTTGTCGGTGGCGCGCCCCAACACCGCTCCACCGAGCGGATGCGCGGTGAACTGCGCGTTCGCGTCGTATCCGAGTTGGGCGTACTCGCTGAGCGCCCCCGCGCGCTCGGCGATGCGGTGGTCGACCGCGCGGGCCGCGGCCACGATGTCGTCCCGGTTCTTCGTCGACCAGCTGAGCCCGACCCGGTTGGTGGCCCTGTCGTAGCCGAACCTGGCGCGGGTCGGATCGAGGACCATGCCGAGGGAGGCGAGTGCGCCGGTCTCGAACGGGATACCTGGGATATACCAGCTCTCCAGGGTCAAAGGCACTTCGGATTCATCGAAGATCCGGCTTGCGCTCGCCACACCCTGGCCATTGCCAGCGCCTTCACTCGCGCCGCGGGCGAGCGCGACATCACCATTGGTGCCCCACCCGTCGCCGACGTGTTCGTTGAGGTTCGGCAACGTCCCGGTGGCCTGAGCACGTACCAGCAGTTCCGAGGTACCGATCGAGCCGGCGCCGAGGAAGAGCCGATCGCAGGTCAACGTTCGAGTGCCGAGCACGTCCCCGGTGGGAGCCAATTTCGTGACGGTGACCGAGTAGCGGCCACCGGGCTCCTGCGCGATGAGGTCTACCCGGTGCCCCGGGTAGACCTGGGAACGGCCGGTGTTCTGCGCGTACTTCAAATAGTTCTGGTTGAGGTCGAACTTGGCGCCGTTGGAGTTGCCCAGATTGCTCCGAGCCGCCGTGGCCGATGGCCTGCTGGCGCCGGCGAGCTCGGCGCGCAAGATATCCCAGGTGAAGTTCGAATCGCTGGCCTGCGGTTGGTAACCGGCCTTGCGGACCTGCTCGTCCCAGGCCCGGGAATGCGCGAAAGGCGGGGAGTTGTAGATGTCGGCGGGCATCGGGCTCAGCCGCAGCATTCCCCGGACCCGCGGGTAATAGACGCGGTCCATCTCGCCATAGTCGACCGTGCCACCGAAAAGGTGGTCGAAGAAGCGGCGTTCCGGGGCGATCATGGCCCCGGTGAAGATCACCGAGCCGCCTCCGACCGCGGCGGCTCGCCAGACATCGATGCCCGGGTACTCGGTGCAGTCCAGTACGCCCCCGAACGGGGCGACCCGCATCGGCACCTTGGTGACGCCGATGAACTCGGTGCGATGCCAGAAGCCGCGGCCGTCGGGCAGATCGTCGCCGGTGAAAATCTCCCGCCACGGATCGTTGGGCCAGCGCGAGCCCCGCTCCAGAACGGTATTGGCGACGCCTGCCTCGGCCAGCCGCAGTGCGGTCACCGCGGCACCGAAGCCGGAGCCGATAACAATCGCGGGCGAGTGCGCGGGCGGGTCGGGAAGTGGCGCGAAGATCTCCGGCACCAGCGTGCGGAACAGAGCATTCCACGCTGGATCCGCGGAAGCGACATTGTTGCCGAATGTCGTTGCCGCAGTACCGAGCAGCGCGGCTGCGCCCGCTGCCTTGAACAAGGCGCGTCTACGCAACCATGCCTCCTCCGAAATCACCCATAGCGGTGCGCAAGATTACCGGTATTCCCGTGTGGTGAACAGTCTCCCGGGTACGGCCCTACCCGCCGAACGGCGGCGCGCCGGCTCGGCAGGTCGCGCCGGGAGCGGGAAGCTGTCGATCGATCAGGTAGCGCTCCCGCAGGAGACGGGTACAATCGCCGGCCGTGGTGTGCCCATATCCGCCGTCGACGACAACCAGCCTCGCGTTCACCAACTCCTGCTGAGCACGCCGAGCCGCGGTCAACGGGGTCACCGGATCGAAACGGTTGTTCACCAGCACCGCCGGGGTGTCCGACCGCAGGATCCACGGACCGGCGTAGCGCTGCGGATTTCCCTCGGGCGGAGTAGGCCACGAGGCGCAAGCTTGGTGCAGATAGAGCCAGAAGGCAGCGTAAGTCGGACTCGAACTCGCGAGTCCGGTTGCGAGCGTTGGCCATTGATCGGGGTCACGCGGAAAAATGTTGTCCGCGCAAGAAATTGCGGTGAACGAGTCGAGGAAGTCGTATGACTGCGCTGTGGCCGTCAGTATCTCGCCGACGATCCTCGGATCGCCCGCGGATCCGCGTTCCAGTTCGACGAGCAGTTCAGCGAGAGCGGGCCAGCCTTCCTCGGGGTCGTACAGCAGGAGCGCGTGCGACGACACCACCTCCGAGTACCTGACCACCCGCGCCCTCGCGCCCTCCCCGACTACGATCGGCGCCTCCCGCAAGTGTTGCAACACAGCGTCATTGCGGGCACGTAGCGCACCGGAAAGGTCCGGTTCGACGACACCACCCCGCACCGCACTGTTGCTCGGCTCACCCTCCGCGGCGAAGGCACAGCGCAAGCGGCTCGCGGCGGCGCACAACCGCAGGAATTCGCCGAGCACCTCTTCGGTACCTTTCGCGGTGACCTCGATCGCACTGCGCGTGTCATTGGTGTACGTGTCCGGATCCACCATCGAGCCGAGGTACAACGCGCGCACCCGGTCGCCGAACAGCGCGCCGTACACCTCACCCAGATAGCTCGCGTAGGAACTACCTTGGTAACTCAACTGCGGATCGCCGACCGCGCGACGGAGGAGGTCGACGTCACGCGCGACGTCGACGGTGGTCAGGTGCCCGAGTAACGCTCCGCTGTGCGTGACGCATCCCGCTGCCAACTCACGGCTGGCCCGTGCGGCGTCGCGCTCGTGTTCCGGATTCGCCGGCGGAAGCCGCGCCCCAGACCAGAATCGCCGCTGCTGTTCAGGATTCGCGAAACAGCGGACCTGCGCACTGCGTCCGACACCGCGCTGGTCGAAGGTGACGACGTCGAATCTGCGCGCGATCTCGTCGCTAGACAACTCGCCGCGCGCGGCCATCCGAAATCCCGATCCACCGGGACCGCCGGCCGCGGTGAACAGGGTGCCGATCCGTCGCTCGGGGTCGGCGGCCCGCTGACGCAGAACCGCCAGCGCGAGTGTCGGCCCATCGGGGTTCGCATAGTCCACCGGCACCGCTACGGTCGCGCACTGGAACCTGCTCAACTCCGGCTCCGCGCAGGCCGCCCAGTCCAACCGTGGCGTCGGTACGGCATCGGCCTGGGCGACCAGGTTCGCGACGGCGAAATCATGCCTGCTCGGCGTTCCACCACAGCCGCTCAGTGCGGGCAGCAGCCCGACCAGCGCGGTGACGACGACGGCCCTCCAGCTACGCACGGGATCATCCTGTGCCGCGCCGATGGCCGCCGTCGTCCTCCTCAGGAGTGACATCGCACCCTGAGATTCAGCCGCTGAGGCAGATATCGGGCACGGCGCTGGCCCTTCTCCGGTTCGCACACGTGCCGCCGCGCTCGTCGCCGCGCCGCGCGCCGAAGGCACACCCGCATCGGCGGAGGCCGACCGGACCACTCGCCAGGGCACCACCTGTCTGCTACGACGTCAACAGCCGAAACACCGCGATGACACCGACCACGACGATGACCGCGCGCAGCACGGTCGGCGGCATCCGCCTGCCCATCCGCGCCCCGAACTGGCCCCCGATGATCGAGCCGAGCGCGATCAACACCACCACACGCCAGTCCACCTCCGCGACCACGATGAAGATCAGGGCGGCCATACCGTTGACGATCAGCGCCAGGGTGTTCTTCACCCCGTTGAGGCGCTGGATGTCCTCGTGCACGAAGATGCCGAGCAGCCCGATCAGCAGCACGCCTTGAGCGGCGCCGAAGTAACCGCCGTAGACACCGGTCGCGAAGATCGCGGCGAGCAGGACCGCGCCGCCGTGCGCCGGGGCCGCGGTGCCGTCGTTCTCCCGCCGCCGCTTCACCCAGCCCGCGAGCCGCGGCTGCACCACGACCAGTACCAAAGCCACGATGATCAGGACGGGCACGATAGCCTTGAACGCGCCCGCGGGCAGCACGAGGAGCAGTACCGCCCCGGTGCTGCCGCCCAGCAGCGACGCCGTGCCCATTCGGATCAGCCTGTCGCGCTGACCAGCGAGTTCGCGGCGGTAGCCGTGTACGCCACTGAGCGAACCGGGAACCAGACCGATGGTGTTCGAGACATTCGCGGTAACCGGTGGGACACCGAACGCGAGCAGGATGGGAAAGGTGATCAAAGTGCCCGAGCCGACGATTGTGTTGATACCACCCGCCGCGATACCGGCACCGAAGATGGCCAGTTGCTGCAGCCAGGTCATTGCACAATCCTCCGACGTGCTGCCGGACCCCGGGTCCGTACAAGCGCTTCCACTATCAAACCGAACGGTAGCCGGGTCATCGGATGATCCGACGCCGGGACCGCCCGTTCCGCCGAAATCGCGGCACGGTAAGCTCTCGGACATCATGCAGCGGGCACTCCTTCTCGGCCGCCGCGACGGGGTCTGATCAGACCGGCTCCCGCCGCGGGGTATTGCTGCGCCGGTCGACCCCACCCTTTGGGAAACACCACACCCTCGGAGAAATCGCCCATGTCCCCCGCTGACGCCTTCGTATCCGGCACGCGCACCATCACCGTGCCGAGCAAACCCGCTCCCGCTGACCAGCCCGGCTGGAACAGGCAGAAGAACTCCTCGATGCCGACCTTCCGCTATCGACCGTTCGCCGAGGAGGTCGAGCCGATCACGCTGCCCGACCGCACCTGGCCGAACAAGGTCATCGACCGGGCACCCGGCTGGTGCGCCGTCGACCTGCGCGACGGCAATCAGGCGCTGATCGACCCGATGAGCCCGGCCCGGAAGCGCCGCATGTTCGACCTGCTGGTGCGGATGGGCTTCAAGGAGATCGAGGTCGGTTTCCCGTCGGCGAGCCAGACCGACTTCGATTTCGTCCGCGAGATCATCGAGGACGGTGCGATCCCTGATGACGTGACCATCCAGGTGCTGACCCAGTGCCGGGCAGAGCTGATCGAACGCACCTTCGAAGCGTGCGCCGGTGCGCAGAACGTCATCGTGCATTTCTACAACTCCACCTCGATCCTGCAGCGGAAAGTGGTGTTCCGCGCCGATCGGGCGGCGGTCAGGAAGATCGCCACCGACGCTGCCACGCTGTGCCTGGAGGTCGAGAAGCGTTACCCCGACACCCACTGGCGCTACGAATACAGCCCGGAGTCCTATACCGGTACCGAACTGGTGTACGCCAAGGAGGTCTGCGACGCGGTCTCCGAGATCATCGCGCCGACGCCGGACAAACCGTTGATCATCAACCTGCCCGCCACCGTCGAAATGGCGACACCGAACGTCTACGCCGACTCGATCGAGTGGATGAGTCGCAACCTGGCCCGCCGCGACGCCATCGTGCTGTCGCTGCACCCGCACAACGACCGCGGCACCGCGGTAGCCGCGGCCGAGCTGGGCTACCAGGCCGGCGCCGACCGGATCGAGGGCTGCCTGTTCGGCAACGGTGAGCGCACCGGCAATGTCTGCCTGGTCACCCTGGGGATGAACCTGTTCTCCCGCGGCGTGGACCCGCAGATCAATTTCTCCGACATCGACGAGATCCGCCGCACGGTCGAGTACTGCAACCAGTTGCCCGTGCACGAGCGCCACCCGTATGGCGGCGACCTGGTCTACACCGCGTTCTCCGGCAGCCACCAGGACGCGATCAACAAGGGCTTGGACGCGATGAAAACCGCGGCCGACGCCGCCGGGTCGGACGTCGACGACATCGTCTGGGAAGTGCCCTACCTGCCGATCGACCCCAAGGACGTCGGCCGCACCTACGAGGCCGTCATCCGGGTCAACTCGCAGTCCGGCAAGGGCGGAGTCGCCTACATCATGAAGACCGACCACGGACTGGTCCTGCCGCGCCGGTTGCAAATCGAATTCTCCCAAGCGATCCAGCGGATCACCGACGGTGAGGGCGGCGAGGTCACACCAAAGGAGATGTGGGACGTCTTCCACCAGGAGTATCTGAGCCCGATCCATCCGCTGGAGCGGATGCGACAGAAGGTCACCGCGTCGGAGACCGACGGCGGAGTCGACTCGATCGTGGCGGTGGTCAAGGTCGACGGCGTCGAGCACGAGGTCACCGGCAACGGCAACGGCCCGCTCGCGGCGTTCGTCGACGCGATCGCCACCGTGGGCTTCCACGTACAGGTGCTGGACTACTCCGAGCACGCCATGTCCGCGGGCGACGACGCTCAGGCCGCCGCTTACGTCGAATGCGCGATCGGCGACAAAGTAGCGTGGGGCGTCGGCATCGCCACCTCGATCACCACCGCGTCACTGCGCGCAGTGGTGTCGGCGGTCAACCGCGCACACTGATCCCGATAACCCGCAACGGCGAGAGCCGGGTGCCACGGCAGGTCGACAGCCGCGCGCCCGGCTCTCGATTTTGCTGTCGGAGACCGCTAGTCGGTCACGTGTCGCCTGGCGCGTCCACCGTGTACACCGCAAGGCCACGTGCTGAAACCCCGTGCTAGCGTTGGTTGCACTCAAGCGCCGAGCTCTCTGCTCGAACTCCCGAGCAGATGGGGGAACCGTGACAACAAACGACGACAACCCGACCTCTCCGCCCTGGCTGCAGAGTCATTCGGTGGACACGGCCGAAGTCACCGAGGCGGATTCATCGACTGTGGACCCGTCGACCGAGCGTATCGGCGGCGTGGAACCGAAGGACATCGACGTGGCGGATGCGCCCGACCAGCCGGACGCCGACCAGGGACTCGAGCCGCACGGTTCGATGGACCAGACCCAGGCGTACCCACAGGCCGCAGGCCCCGCACAGAGTTACCCGCCGTCGGGCCCCGAGCCGTATAGCCCGTACGCCCAACCGAGTCCCGGTTCGTACCCGCCGCCGACGCAGATCCCAGCGGAGCAGTATCCGGCTGGTGGCTTCCCGCCGCCGCCCGGCCACAACGGCGGCTACCCCACTCCCCCGCCGCCGGAACCGAACCCGCATTACAACGAGTACCGCCAAGAGATCGGTGCCGACGGTATGGTCCGGCGGATTCCACAGGATGGCCCGCATCCGGAAGCCGGTGTGCCCCAGCTGGATCAGCCGAACGGTCCGATCTACAGCTGGGCGCCGCCGCCACCACCGGTGACCCATCAGCCGCCACCGTCGCTCGCCTATCAGCCGCCACCACCTCCGGTCGGGCAGCCGCCGGGGCCGAGTTGGCAAGGCGAACACGGCGGTCCGAATCCGCACCAACCCGCACAACCGTTCCAGCCCCAGCATGTGCCGCCGCCCGGGCAGCCGGGGCATTCGTTGAACGATCTGAATTTGCTGAAGCGGGCCCGCAGAGCGCCGCGCAGCGGGTGGCGTCGCGCCATGCACAAGGCGTCCGGCGGCATGATCAATCCGGGTGAGTCGGCGGCCGACATCGTCTATCGCGACCTCGTGGACCGGGTGAATCAGCCGGTTCGCGGCGACTACCGGATCGCGATCCTCTCGTTGAAGGGCGGCGTCGGCAAGACCACCACCACGGTCGGTCTCGGCTCCACCTTCGCGTCGGAACGCGGTGACCGGGTCATCGCGATCGACGCCAACCCCGACCTGGGCACGCTCGCGCACCGGGTACCACGGCAGACTCGGTCCACCGTGCGCAACCTGCTCGAGGACGAGCACATCACCAGGTACTCGGACGTGCGCGCGCATACCTCACAGGCGCCGAGCCGTTTGGAAGTGCTTGCCAGCGAGCAAGATCCGGCAGTCTCCGAGGCGTTCAGCGAGGCGGACTACCGCAAGGCGATCAGCATCCTGCAGTCGTTCTACAACATCATCCTGACCGACTGCGGCACGGGCCTGATGCACTCGGCGATGGCAGGCGTACTGGATATGGCGAGCTCGCTGGTGTTGGTCACGTCGCCGGCCATCGACGGCGCGCGCAGCGCCTCGGCAACACTGGACTGGCTCGACCACCACGGGTACGGCAAGCTGGTCGAGCGCACGGTCGTGGTGGTGAACGCCTCGCGGCGCGGCGCGTCCACCGTCGATCTCGACCAGCTACGCAAACTGTTCCTCGACCGCACCCGCGCGGTGCAGGTAGTGCCGTTCGACGACCACCTCGCCGAGGGCGCGGAAATCGATCTCGAACTGGTGAGCAAGCCGACCCGGCGGGCGCTGCTGGAGTTGGCTGCGATGGTCGCCGACGACTTCGGGTATATCGGCACGCAGATGCGGAATCCCTATCAGTACCCTGGGCCGCCCGGGATGTGATCCGGACCTATCCTCCCGGTTCAGCCCGCTATGCGTCTGCTGTCACGATCGCTGCCGCGGACTCGAAGGCAGCCAGCACCGCGGCGATGGCCGGACGGCTGTCGGCCCGCGGGCGGGTCGCCAGTTCGTAGCTGCGGGCGGCGCGGACGCCGGAGAGGCGCAGCACCGAGAGATTCGGATCACTCACCGCATAACGCGGCATGAGCGCCACGCCGTAGCCCGCGGCAACAAGGGTCTCGATGACGCGAAAGTCATTGAGGCGCTGCGCAATTCGTGGTTGAACTCCGGTGATTGTCGCTATCGAGCGCAGCACGTCATCGACCGGGAAGCCGCCGCGCACACCCAGCCAGGTCTCGTCGGCCAACTCTTCCGGGGCGACGGCCGAGCGACCCGCCAGCCGATGCGTCGGCGCCGCGACGACATCGATCGGTTCGCGCATGAGCATCCGGATCTCGACGCGCGGATCCGCGATCGGCGCAGCGCGTTCGTCGCGATGGGTCAGCACCACGTCGTAGTCGGCCAGTAACCGCGACACCTCGGCCGGTCGTACATCTTCGTCTCGGGCGACCACGTCGACACCGCTGTCCACCATGCCGGGCAGCACATGCGGCAGCAGCAGCGCGCCACCCGAGGGGAACACCGCGACCCGCACCCGACCGCGCGGGGAACCGCGATAGTGCGCCATTTCGGCGACCGCGCGATCCATCGCCGCCAGGACCTCGTCGGCGCGCACCACCAACGCCCGGCCCGCGTCAGTGAGCCGGATCCGCCTGCCGTCGGGTTCGAGCAGAGCGACGCCCGCCTCCCTGGCCAGGACCTTGAGTTGCTGGGATACCGCCGAGGGAGTCATCGACAACGCGGCGGCGACAGCCGCGATGGTTCCGCGATCAGCGAATTCCCGAAGCACGCGCAACCGCTCCAGCGCCATGGGTGGGCCGGGCGCCGCGAATTCACGAGCCGAAACCATTAAGCGACGTTACATCGATGGTGCAATTTTATTCGATTGTTCTGATTATTTACCGACCCCACGATGGGAGGCGTGACCAATCGCGACCGCCTGCTCGGCCTCACTGTCGTCCTGCTCTGGGGACTCAATTTCCTCGCCATCCGCGTGGGGCTCGACCACTTCCCGCCGTTCTTCTTCGCGGGGCTGCGTTTCGCGGTGCTCGCCGTCCCCGCACTGCTGTTCATTCCGCGCCCTCCGGTACGCATGCGTTGGATCCTGTTGTACGGCACGGGTTTCGGAATCCTGCAGTTCGCTTTTCTGTTCACCGCGATGCGGGTGGGCATGCCGACCGGGCTCGCCTCGCTCGTGCTGCAGTCCTCGGCGCCGTTCACCGTGGCGCTGGGTACCCTCTTGCTGCGCGAGCGGATCCGGCCCGTGCAGATCGCGGGGCTCGTCGTCGCGGTCGCGGGTATGGCGGTCATCGGCTGGGACCGGTTGGAACACGCCACCCTGCTCCCAGTGCTACTGACATTGGCGGGCGGACTCGGCTGGGCGTTCGGCAACATCGGCGCACGTCTGGCCGGTACCGAGTCGACGGGCGTCAACCCGCTGCACCTCATGCTGTGGACTACCGCGATTCCGCCATTACCCTTTTTCGCGCTATCGGCGTTCGCGGAAGGGCCGATCACCGGTCTGCACGCACTGGCCGATTCGTTCTCGCTCGCCGGCCTGCCCGCCTTGGCGGCGCTGGCCTATATCGCCGTCGTGGCCACCGTCGTCGGCACCGGGCTGTGGACCGTTCTGATGAGCCGTTACCCCGCCGGCATGGTCGCGCCGTTCTCCCTGCTCGTTCCGGTCGTCGGGATCGCCGCCGCCTGGGCTTTCCTCCGCGAGACGCCGACGCTGATGTCACTGGTCGGCGGTGGCGTCGTCATCACGGGCGCCTTCGCCGCCACCGTGAACACGCCGCGCGCGGCCCGGGCGAACGTCGCTGCCCCTGCCGCGACGGCCGCTCTGGTCGGCGTAAGCCGACCGGGCCAGCCCGAGCACTGATTCGAGGTCTTGCCACCGACCAGTTCATGGGTTGGTGCGCGCGGCGGCACCAGCCGCTCTACAGTAGTGCGCGGCGTGGAAGATGGTCGGCGAGGCTAGGCAGCAAAGTAGCGCATGGCAGAAAAACGATGGACCGTATCGCGAAGGACTCTGTTTCGTGGCACGGTTGCGGCGGGGGTTGTCACGACGGGGGCATTGTCGACAGGTGCGTTACGGCCGACGCCTGCCACGGCGAGTCCGGACGGGAGGCGGGTCGCGGTACTCGGTGGCGGTGTCGCAGGACTGACCGCGGCACACGAACTGGTCGAGCGCGGATTTCAGGTCACGATCTACGAACGGCGTGCGTGGGGCGGCAAAGCACGCAGTATCCCGGTGCCGGGTACCGGGTCGCAAGGAAGGCCGGATCTGACCGGCGAGCACGGCTTTCGCTTCTTCCCCGGTTTCTACCAGCACGTGCCGGACACCATGCGACGAATCCCGTTCCAGAGCAACCCGGATGGCGTCTGGAATAATCTCGTCGCGGTACCGGAAGCACGATTCGCCCGCAGCGGCGGCGACGACTTCCGCGTCCCGCTCGGCCTACGCATCCGCTCCGGGTTCACCGCCGAAAGTTTCCGCGAGACGCTCGGCGCCGCGTTGGCGACCGCCCTGAAAATGCCCGCCACGGAGGGGATCTATTTCGCCGAACGCCTGCTGGTGTTCAACACCAGTTGCGATGCGCGCCGCTACCGCCAGTGGGAGCACACCTCTTGGCGCGACTTCGTCGGCGGCCGCGCTCGCTCGCACGAGTTCCGCGCGTTGCTCTCCCGCACCCTCACCAGCATCATGGTCGCCGCGAAGGAGGACATCGCGAGCGTCCGCACCATCGGCACCATGGGTGAACAGTTTCTCGGCAATCCCCTCCAGATCGGCAACGACGGCGGACTGGACCGGGTGCTGAACGGGCCGACCAACGCCGTCTGGATCGACCCGTGGATTCAGCGAATCCGTGCTCTCGGTGGACAATTCGTGCTCGGCGCGGAAGTACGCGGGCTGGAGGTGCGCGACCGCAGGATCACCGCGGCCCGCGTCGTGGACGAGTCCGGCGCCGAGCGCACCATCGACGCCGACTACTTCGTCGTCGCGCTGTCCGCCGAACAAGCCCGCGCGCTGTGGTCACCGCAGGTACTGGCGGTGCGACCGGAATTGGCGGCGATGGACCAGCTTTTCACCGACTGGATGAACGGCATCCAGTTCTACTTGCGCAGACCGACCGACATCTCCCGTGGCCATACCGCCTACATCGACGCACCGTGGTCGCTCACCTCGATCGCGCAAAATCAGCTGTGGGATCGCAAGTTCACCGACTTCGGCGACGGCACCGTGCAGGACTGCCTGTCGGTCGACATCTCCGACTGGAATACTCCGGGCGTGCTGTACGGCAAGCCGGCCAAGGAGTGCACGCACGAGGAGATCGCTCGCGAGGTCTGGGCCCAGGTGCGGTCCCACCTCGACGATCGCGGCGAGGTGCTGCGTGACGCCGACCTGCACTCCTGGTTCCTCGACCCGGGAATCACCTGGCAGCAGGGCCGGCAGCGCAACGCCAACGCCGACCCGCTGTTGATCAACACAGCCGGATCGTGGGAGTACCGTCCGCAGTCGCACGGCGCACTGGAAAATCTGTTCCTGGCAGGCGATTACGTGCGCACCAACATCGATCTGGCCACCATGGAGGGCGCCAACGAGTCCGCGCGCGCCGCCGTGAACGCGCTACTGGATGTGTCGGGGTCGAACGCGGAACGCTGCCGGATGTTCGCGCTCTATCGGGCACCCGAACTGGAACCGTTGCGCGGAATCGACGCCGAGCGCTACGCGGCCGGACAGCCGAACCTCTTCGACGTCCCGATCTGATCCGCGGGCGGGTCATCGGTCTGCGCGCAGCGACGAGAATTCCATCGCCACCGCGGCCGCGGTGCTCGAATCGAGCACTGGCGCCGCAGCACCGGCCCGAGTAGCCGCGGAACACCCTGATCAACCATGCCCGCCTGGTCAGAGAGGTACAGACGAACATCACCGAGACCGCGGCGGAGCTGGGTACTGTGCCGAAAAACTACGAGGCGGTGCGCTACCGCGACCGACCCGCCGTGGCCGTGACACTGGGCCGCGACGCACCGGGATCGCGGGACGAACATAGACTCGCGAGGTGGCAGAGATATCGGTGCGCGGACGGCTCGCGCTGGCGGCGGCGGCCGCGGCGTCATGGGCCTCCCAGAAGGCGGGTCGCGGCAAGGGCTCGATGATCGGCGGCCTGATCGCGTTGAAGATCGATCCGACGGTCATGGACCAACTCGGGCGGCAGCGGCGCACCGTGCTGGTGACCGGCACGAACGGCAAGTCCACCACTACCAGGATGACCACCGCCGCGCTCAGCACGGTCGGCGAGGTCGCGACCCAAGCCGACGGCGCCAACATGGACGCGGGCATCGTCGCCGCGCTCAACGCGCACCGACGCGCGCCGTTGGCCGCGATCGAGGTGGACGAGCTGCATCTGCCGCATGTCACCGACGCGCTGAACCCCTCTGCGGTGGTGCTGCTGAACCTCAGCCGCGACCAGCTCGACCGGGTCGGCGAGATCAACATGATCGAACGCAGGCTGCGCGCCGGCCTGGCGAAGCACCCGGCCACCGTAGTGATCGCGAACTGCGACGACGTACTGGTCACCTCGATCGCCTACGACCACCCCAACGTGGTGTGGGTCGCGGCGGGCAGCGGCTGGGCGATGGACGCGACCAGCTGTCCGCGCAGCGGTGAGCCGATTATCTGGGAGGGCCCGCACTGGCGTAGTACCGGCACGGATTTCGAACGCCCCGAACCGAATTGGTGGCTGGACGGAGATGACCTGGTCGGCCCGCAGGGGGTGCGCTTCCCGCTGACGCTCGCCTTGCCCGGCCGGGCCAACCGCGGCAACGCGGCGCAGGCGGTGGCCGCGGCGGTCGCACTCGGCGCCGAACCCGGGCAAGCCGTCGCGGCCGCGGGCACCGTGCGTGAGATCGCGGGGCGCTATCGCACCGTCCAGATCGGCGAGCACGATGCCCGCCTGCTGTTGGCGAAGAACCCGGCGGGCTGGCAAGAGGCGCTGTCGATGATCGAACCGACCTCAGCCGGCCTGGTGATCGCGGTCAACGGCCAGGTGCCCGATGGCGAGGATCTGTCCTGGCTCTGGGACGTGCGTTTCGAACACTTCGAAGGCGTTCAGGTGGTTGCCGCCGGCGAACGGGCCACCGACCTCGCTGTCCGACTCACCTACGCCGGCGTCGAACACACCACTGTGCCGGATCCGTTGCGCGCCATCGCCTCCTGCCCTGCGGGCCATGTCGAGGTGCTGGCGAATTACACCGCGTTCCGTGATCTCAACCGTGGCCTGGAGGAGCGGACGACATGAGCGAACGATCATCGACACAGCACCCGACGTGCGTGCTGGAACCGACCGACGGAAAGGTGCAGTCATGAGCGAGTCGGCCATCCGCATCGGTCTGGTGCTCCCGGACGTGATGGGGACCTACGGCGACGGCGGGAACGCGCTCGTTCTGCGCCAGCGGCTGCGCATGCGCGGTTACGACGCGGAGATCGTCGAAATCACCCTGCCCGCACCGGTACCGGAGTCACTGGACATCTATACCCTCGGCGGTGCCGAGGATTCCGCGCAACGTCTGGCAACCCGGCACCTGCAGCGCTACCCGGGGTTGCAGCAGGCGGCCGCGAAAGGCGCTCCGGTGCTGGCGATCTGCGCGGCCATCCAAGTGCTCGGCCAGTGGTACGAGACCTCCACGGGCGAGCGCGTGGACGGCGTCGGCCTGATCGACGTCACCACCTCGCCCCAGCACAAGCGCGCCATCGGCGAAGTGACGACCGCACCGCTGGTGCCCGGGCTCACCGCGGCGCTCACCGGTTTCGAAAACCACCGTGGTGGAACAAAACTCGGCGGCGAGGCGAGCGCGCTCGCACGGGTCACCCGCGGCATCGGCAATGGCGTCGGCGACGGACTCGAGGGCGTGGTGCAGGGTTCGGTGATCGGCACCTATATGCACGGTCCCGCACTGGCCCGCAACCCCGAACTCGCCGACCTGCTGCTGATGCGCGCGCTCGGCGTCACCGAACTGGCGCCGCTGGAACTCGCCGAGGTCGACCAGCTGCGCCGCGAGCGCCTGCGCGCCTGAGTTCCCCGACGCGCACCCGTCCGGGTCCACGTGACCGGCCCCGCCGGGTCGACGTGGCCGGATCACTATGGGTTCACGGTGGCGCAGAGGTCGTGGACCAGGCGCATCTTGTCCAGAACCGGCTCGGGAAGCACGAACGGGTAGAGGTCGGGGTGGCCCATCGAGCGGTTGATCATGTTCAGTGACCAGGCCAGCGGCAACCACAGGTCGATGATTTTGTCGAAGCCCGCGCGTCCGACCTGGGGGCGATCGAGCGTGGCGCCCGCAGGAGCGAACCCGAAAGCCGCGGCCGTGTCCAGGGTGTCGCGGATGTGCAGGTAGTGGGCGAACGTCTCGGCCCAGTCTTCGGACGGGTGCATGGTGGCATAGGAGGAGACGTGCGTCTGCGCCCAGCCGGCTGGCGCGCCCTCGGAATAGTGTCGGTCCAGAGCGGCCTGGTAGTCGGTGTCCGGATCGCCGAACAGCTCGCGGAAGCGGCGCATCGCGCCGTCTTCTCCGAGATCCGGTGTGACCAGGACGGTGCAGTAGTAGTGCCCGATCTCGTGGCGGAAGTGGCCGAGCAGGGTGCGATACGGCTCGGCCATCGCCACCCGCAGCTGTTCTCGATGCGGGTCGTCGGCCTCGGCCAGGTCCACCGTGATCACGCCGTTCTGGTGTCCGGTGACGACCTGGGCGGTGGCGCTGGAGAGCAGATCGAAGGCCAAACCGAAGTTCGGGTCACGCTCACGGTCGACGATCGGCAGTCCCAACCCGACCAGCTCGACGATCAATCTGCGTTTGGCCGCCTCGGCCTCGGCGAAGGCCGCGAGTCCCGTGGCGTCCAGGTTGTTCGGACGGGTACGGGTCAGTCGGCAGGATTCGCACAGCAGCGGTCCCCCGGCACCGTCCGGTCCGAGCGCGGCGCCCCGATCCGATCCCGCTGCGGCGGTGCACTCGACCAGCCAATTGCATTGCGCCACATGGAGGTTGTCGCAGAGTCGGTAGCGGGTGCGGTCGACGAGTCCGCTGCCGTGGTCGACGGCGGCCGCGCCTTCTGGATCGCCGATCACCAGCAGGGCCTGCTCGCTGAGACCGAATCCGAGCGAACTCGCGCAGGACAGGCACACCGAATTCTCGAATGCCAGCTGCTGTCCGCAGTTGGGGCAGGCGAAATCGCGCATGTTATACCTCCACCCGAGAGACATCGACCGAGACGGTGATCGTGCTCTGCTTCGCGTCGGTGTAGATGATGCCGCGCAGCGGAGGCACATCGGCGTAATCGCGTCCCCACGCGACGGTGATGTATCGCTCGTCGCCGAACTGGTCGTTGGTGGGATCGACATCGATCCAGCGCCCGGTGCGATCGTGCTGGTCGATGCTGGGCACCCACACGGCCGACCATGCGTGCGTAGCGTCGACTCCGACCATGCGCTCCTTCCCCGGCGGCGGGTCCGTAGCCAGGTAGCCGGAGACATACCTGGCGGCCAGGCCGTGTGACCGCAGGCAGGCGACGCCGATTCGTGCGAAATCCTGGCAGACGCCCGAACGGGCCTCGAATACGTCGGCGACCCTGGTCGACACCGTGGTGGAACCGGACTCATAGGTGAAATCGGCGTATATCCGGGAGTTCAACTCGGCCACCGCATCGAGCAGCGGCCGGCCGGGAGTGAGGGATTCGGCCGCATAGGCCACGACCTCTGAGGTGATCTCCGGCGGATACAGATCGAGGGCGAACTCTACCGCGAGGGGTCCGTTCGCACGGGTCGGCCGAGTTTTCTCCCACGGCTCGACGGCAGGGCCGCTCCGGACGCGATCCGGCGCGTCGACCTCGACCAGCGAATCGCCGGTGATGACGAGGCTCCGATGCTCGGCGGTCACGTGGAAGTATGAGGTGACATTGCCATACGCATCCGAGCCGACCGACCGGTCCGACGGCGCCGGATCGATGTGGATGTCATGCGCCAGCAGCCGTTGACCGGGAAAATCACGCGGCGTGAGATACGCCCGCCCATAGGAGCTGCTGACTCCGGCGGTGTACGCGTACGTGGTGCGATGCTCCAGCCGATAGCGCCGGGCGCATCCGTTACCGCCGATCATCCGACAACCCGGGTGCTACCCCACAGCGGTTGGATGTCCACCGGCAGTGACAGTTTCGTGGCCTCGAACGATTCCGAGACCTTGCGCAACCGCCAGTGCACGCCCGCCAAGAGTTCGGCGAGCTCGGCTCGCTTGCCATCCTCGTCGGTGACGTCGAGGTCGTCGGGGTCGACGCGACGTAGCATCCGATGCGCGTCCGCGAGCAGTCGCTGCGGGCGCGACGATCTCGACGTGCCGGGTAGCGCTTGGAAATCGGCGTCCAGCCGGTCCAGCTGGTAGGTCAACGACCGCGGGTTGCCGGTGTCGAACAGCAGCAGCCCGGCGACGGCCGAGATTCGCACCGAATCCCAGTGTCGCCGACGATAACTCACCGACGACTCGGTGCTGTGCAGCACCCATTCGGTCACCACATGCTCGGTCTCCTCGGAATACTTCCGGGTCAGCGCGGCCGACAGCAACCCAGTGAGGGCAAGCCCGCGCTCGATCCGCTTGCCGATATCCATGACGTACCACCCGGTGTCGCGCACCAGCGACTCGGCGCTGATCCCGGACAGCGACAGCAGGGCGGCCAATGTCAGCGAATGCACTTCCGACAGCTCGGCCTCCTCGTCCCCCGCCGTTTCGCGGTACTCGGCCAGCGCTCGGTCGACCGCGCTGAGGATCATCCAGGTGTCCGCTGACAGCTGGTCGCGCACGGCACGCGCCGCATTGCCGTACCGATCGATCGCGAACGCCAGCGATCCGGGCATCTCCCGATCGATCGTCAGCGCTACGAGGTACTCGCGGTCCGCGCGCAATAGCCCGGCCACGGCAGGCCACTCGGCCTGCGATGACTCGCCCCTACGATCAGTCGGTCCCCCCTCTCCGTGTCGCCCTCCGGCGATCGCCTCCACCCCGGCCGCAATCCGTTGCCCCGCCTGCGCGCCGGCCACGGCTTCGACCCCGGCAGCGCTCGCACCGGGGCCGGAGACGTCCGCGCGGACATTCGCCGGTTCCAACCCGGAATCAGCTGAATTCTGCTGCACCGCCTGGGTCGTCGAGGCGGACATCGACCGTGGACCCGACGGCTCGGCCGGTCCGACGGTGGCGGTGACTCGGGCGACAGCGGCCAGGAGAACCGGGAGCGCGTCGGCGCCCTCCAGCCGGCGACGGTAGCGGAAGTCCTGATAGCGGCTATGGGTGGCGATCAAAAGGCGGGCGGCGACTTCGGCGCGTTCGCTGTAGCGGCCCATCCAGAACAAGTCATTGAGAACACGTGGCGAACTGACCGCTTCCCCGTTCGGAGCGGTGCGCCGTTCCCGTGTCTCCCGCGGCGGCTCGGTGCTGATCGCGGCGGCGGGCATCGGCGCGGATCGAACCCAAACGTCCTTGGCCGCCACCTTCACGACCGCGCGATCGGGACCGGTGCGTTGACGCAACTGGCCGAGCCCACCGGACATCGCGGTGTAGCCGCCGCGCAGGGCCAGCGAGAACAGTCGCATTCCGACCGGCGCCGCGGCGAGTTCGCCGTACCCCTGTACTGCGGGCGAGACCGAGAACTGCGCCGGCTCCTGGCCGACCCACTGCCACCCGCGCGCGTCGATCCTGGCCTTCAGCTCATCGCGCTGATCCCGGCTCAGGCTTGGACCGAACAGCGTAGCGCCGTCCACCGCCGAACGAATGATCAGCTCGTTCAGGTGTGCGACCAGGTAGCCGCGCGCACTGTCGTCGCCACCCCAGTACGACGGCGCGCTCTCCAGCAGCAGGTCCTCGCCGAGCAACGTGCGGGAGACTTCGGGGAGAAACCCGGCCAGCGCCGGGTTCTCCAGCAGCCCACTGCCAAGCGTGTTCACAACGGTCACCGCACCACGCCGCAGCACCTCGACCAGACCTACCACCCCGAGCCGCGAATCCGGCCGGAGGTCGAGTGGATCGGAGAACTCGGCGTCCACGCGGCGCAGCACCACGTCGACCCGCTTCAGCGTGCCCAGCGACCGCATCCACAGCGAGCCGTCGCGCACCACCAGATCCGCACTCTCCACCAGCGGAAATCCCAGCGTCGACGCGAGATAGGCCTGGTCGAAAGCCGTTTCGGAATGTACGCCGGGGCTGAGCACCACGACCACTGGATCGTCATCGTCGGCCTGCGCCGATTCGATCAGCATCAACCGCAACGCCCTGGCGAACGGAGTCAGCGGGCGCGGATTGGAATGCTCGAAGGCCTCCGGGATCGCCGTCGACACCACCCGGCGGTCGGCCAGCGCGTATCCGGCGCCCGACGGTGCCTGCGCCCAATCGGCGATCGCGCGGTACTGACCGTCGCTCCAGCGGCTGACATCACACCCATGCAGGAACAGCTGACGTCGCCCGGGCACCGTGATGCCGTGCGCGGCACGCAAGTACCCACAGTGGCCGAATACCACTTCCGGGGGAAGCAGCCCCGAGGTGAGTGTCCTGCGCGGGCCGTAGATGTCGGTGAGTACCTCGTCGAGCACCCGAGAGCGTTGCACCAACCCGGCTTCCATTTGCGCCCAGTCGTCCGCGGCGACCAGCAGCGGGATCGGATCGAGCCGCCACGGCATCGGCGTCGCGGTGTCCGCCGTTGCGCCTACCTCGGTGTAGCTGATGCCGTCGTCGTCGATCAGTCTGCGCACTCTGCTGTCCAGCCTGCCCAGGCCGGTGCTGCCGAGCTCGACGAAATCGGCGGAAAGCTCCGTCCACTTGCTCCGCACCTTGCCGCCGGGACCGATCAGTTCGTCGTAGTAGCCGACGGTGGGTCGACCGCACTCGTCGTATGCGGCGGTGTCGAGACCCTGCGCACGGTAGCGCGCCAACTCGGCTTGCACACTCTGGCCGGTTTCCGTCTCCGGCGGCGTCTCCTCGCGCATCGTCATCGCGCCGACCTCACTTCCGCTGCCAGAGGTGTGCCTAACGGTCGCTGCCGAGTCCCCAGACAGTCCGCGCCCGCCGCAGATCGAGGATGCCCGGTGCACCGATGTCGAGCGACTGCGCTGCTATTTTCGCACGTAGATCCGCCAGGTCCAGACGTTCGATGGTGTGTCCCGCGGCCTCGAAGCGGCGGTTGCGGCGTGATTGCGCTTCTGCCGCGTTCACCGGGGGCACGTCATAGGCGCGACCGCCCGGGTGCGCGACGTGGTAGGTGCAGCCACCACGGGACAGCCCCGTCTGCGCGTCGATCAGGTCGAAGACCAGTGGCGCGTCCACCGTGATCGACGGGTGCAGGGCATTCGGCGGTTGCCACGCGCGGTAGCGGACCCCCGCCACCTGTACGTCGGCCTTGTCGGTGGCGAGCAGTGGCACCGGCATGCCGTTGCAGGTGACCACATGGCGGCCACGGTCGGCGCCCACCACCCGTACTTGCAATCGTTCCACCGAAGAGTCGACATAGCGTGTTGTTCCGGTGGCTACCGTCTGCTCACCCAGCGTGCGCCACGGCTCGATCGCGCCGCGAAGTTCGAGTTCGACGTCGCCGAGTAGCACCGCGCCGATCCGGGGAAAACGAAACTCGGTGAACGGATCCAGCCAACTGGTGTCGAAATCGATACCGTGCGCGCGCAGGTCGGTGCCCACCTCGGCGATGTCGGACATCAGAAAATGCGGCAGCAGATACCGTCCGTGCAGGTTCGCGCCGTGCCGAAGCAGCGGCGCGCGGTACGGCTCGGCCCAGAACCGGGCGACGAGCCCGCGCACCAGCAACGACTGCACCATGGCCATCTGGACGTGCGGCGGCATCTCGAAGCCGCGCAGCTCCACCAAGCCCAACCTGCCACGCGCCGAATCGGGGCTGTACAGCTTGTCGATGCAGAACTCGGCGCGATGCGTATTACCGGTCAGATCCGTCAGCAGGTGACGCAGCGCACGATCGACGTGCCAGGGCGCGGCGAGTACATCGGAGGGGGGTTCATCCTTGGACGCTGACCGGCGCACCGGCTGCGTGGCATCCGACGGATCGGCGGCTCGGCCGTTCGACCGCGCGCTCAGCCTGGCAATTTCGGCGAAAGCGATCTCCAGCTCGTCCAGCGCCGATTCCCGCCCCTCATCCGCCCGCGGCGCCTGTGAGGTCGGACCGACGAACCGACCCGCGAACAGATACGACAGGGCCGGATGCCGCTGCCAATAGGTGAGCATCGACACCAAGAGATCCGGCCGGCGCAGCAGCGGCGAGCGCGCGGGAGTCACTCCACCGAGCGTGATGTGATTGCCACCGCCTGTCCCGCTGTGCGTTCCGTCCACCTCGAAGGATTCGGTACTCAACCGGGCCAGCCTGGCCTGTTCGTAGAGCGTGGACAGCAGCTCGGCCTGCTCGGCGAACGACACCGTGGGCTGGACGTTCACCTCGATCACCCCGGGGTCGGGTGTGACCGACAGGGCCGTCAACCGCGCGTCGCCGGGCGGTGCGTACCCCTCGAGCACGATGGGCTGCCCATGGCGGCCGAGTGCCGAAGCCGCCGCCTCGACGCGCGTCACCAGGTCGACGAAATCCTCCAGCTTCGCGACAGGAGGCAAGAATACGTGCAGTTTGCCGCCACGCACCTCGGCGACCAGCGCGGTGGGCAACGCGTCATCGGCGGGTTCGACCACGGCCTGGGGTTCAGACCGGGACACCGACAGCGGGCCACCCTCCAGGAACGGGTCGACGTCCGGGCGCACCGACGGTTCACGCCAGGAGATGGACTCCAGCGGCAGACGAAGTCCCGCCGGGGAATCCCCTTCGGTCAACACGATTCGCCCGGCATCAGCGGCCACGGTGCGGCCGCGGCGCAGCCGCCATGCGGGGCTGGCCCAGCCGACGCCGTCATCCCTGCGGTACAACGGCAACACATACGCCGCAGGTTCGGTGACACTCTCGTCCAGGCGCGCGAGCAGCGCCATTCTGGTCTGTATCGAATCGTCGTCCGGGTCGATGTCGTCGCCTGCGGCGATCCAATCACCTTTCGGTGCACGGACTTTCGCGGCCAGCCGAACGAGCGGGTCCTCGAAGGCCGGACGCACCTGGGTTTCCGGCAGGCCGAGCCCGACCGCGACGTGGGCGATAAGGACACGCGCCGAATCGGGGTGCGCGGGCATGAGTTTCGGCTGCACGCCACACTTCGCGTCGACCCGCTCGCCCGGCGGCGACCACGGGTCGGTCAGCAAATCCTGGCGCTGCCAGAGGGATTCGCCGTCCGCACGCCACGCGACCGCGATCTCCCAGCGCGGCAAGGGTTCTTCGGGATACCACTTGCCCTGCCGATACTGCACGACACCGGTTGGAGCGTAGATCGTCCGCAATCGGTGTGCGAGGTCGACAGCGCGTTCGCGCTTGTGTGGGCCGTCGGCGTCGGTGGTCCACTGCGGGCTCGTCTGGTCATCGATAGCGACAAACGTCGGTTCACCACCGATGGTCAGGCCCACGTCGGCCGCGGCCATCACGGCATCGAGCGCCGCACCCGCTGCTGTAATCCGTTCCCATTGGGAAGTGTGGTAGGGCAGGGTGACTCGTGGGGCTTCCTGCACGCGCCGGACCGTGTTCGCGAAATCCATGGTGGCATCGGTACGCCCGGTCGCACCCGTGATCGGCGCCGACGACGACGGGTGCGGCGTCGCCGCCAGCGGGATGTGTCCTTCACCCGCGAACAGTCCGGAGGTGGGATCGAGTCCGATCCAGCCCGCGCCCGGGACGTAGACCTCGGCCCAGGCATGTAGGTCGGTGAAGTCGGCGGACGGGCCGGAGGGGCCATCCAGCGCCGGAACATCCTGCGCCAACTGCACCAGGTAGCCGGACACGAACCGCGCGGCCAGTCCCAGCTCACGCAAGATGGACACCAACAGCCACGCCGAATCGCGGCAGGAACCGAGTGCCGCGCGCAGCGTGTGGTCCGGTGACTGCACCCCCGGCTCCAGCCGAAGGGTGTAATCGACGTCCTGGCGTAGTGCCCGGTTGAGCGTCACCAAGAAATCGATCGTACGCGGCAATCCGGACGGCGCGTGTGCCCGCACCCACCGCTGGACCAGATCATTCGCCTCCGACCCTCGTGGCTTCCCGTCGACCGGACGCAGATACGGCTCCAGATCGGCCGCCAGCTCTCCGCTGTAGCGGAATGGAAAATGCTCGGCGTAGTCCTCGACGAAGAAATCGAACGGGTCGACGACCTCCAGGTCCGCGATCAGCCCGACAGTGATCGACAGTTCCGTGGCGGGGTCGGGAAAGACCAGTCGGGCGAGGAAGTTGCCGAATGCGTCCTGCTGCCAGTTGACGAAATGTTCGCCCGGAGTCACCCGCATCGAGTAAGCCTCGATCTTGGTCCGCGAGTGCGGCGCGGGGCGCAGTCGCACCACGTGCGGATGCACCTGCACCGGCCCGCCGAAGGTGTAGGTGGTCCGGTGTTCGAGCGACACCTTGATACCCATGCGGCAAGTTCACCACACCTGCGCGGACCCAGCGGCGGTCCCGGATCGGCGTTTCCGACCCCGCGAGATCTCCTCACCGCGGTGCCGACACACGGCGCGCGGGTCCCACCACCCGCACCGGAACGGTGGTATCACCGAAGGACGAACCGATCTCATCAGGAGGTCACATGGCTATGCCAGGTTGTTCATCCTGCGAGTCCGCTCTCGACCACTGCCACGGAACCCTGATCGTGCACGCGGGCCGAATCACCGAATGCACCGACCAGGCGTGCGGCGATCGCGACAAAGCCAGGCACGCGTTCGTCGTCGATTGCGGGGACCTTGCGGGCGGCTGCCGGTGCACCGGATCCGACGTGGGCCGCCGACGCGCCTGAGCGCAGTTCCGTACCCTGGCCGGGTGAGTTATGACCACGTGTTGCTGCCATCCGGTGTTGCCTCGTCGATCGCCGAGGTCGACGCCTACCTGAGCATCCAGCAGGGCCTCCCCGAGTCAGGGGTAGTTACCCAGATCGCGGCCGAGCTGAACAGACGCAACTCCGAGCTGCCCGAAGCGGACAGTTTTCTCAGCACCGCCCCGGTCGGCGGTGCCACCACCGGCACCGCGCTGCACGTGTCCTGCCCCTACGACGCGATCGGCTTCGTCCGCGACCTGCTGTTCGATCTCGCGACACCGCTGAACTACGCCGTCTACGACCCGCAGCTCGCCTGGCTGATGGATCCGGCCGGCCACGTGCCCGCCCTCGTCACCCACGGCGGCGCGGGCGAGTTCCCCTATCTGACCAAAGCGCTTGCCGACCAGTGGGTTTTCGAATTGAACCCGCCGAACCCGTACCTGGTCGTCGAACGTGGTGAGCAGTTCTACATTCAGACCTATCGGGAGCAGTCCGGCACCTACACCCTCGAGTACCGCGACGGTTCCCCCGACAAACACTTCGGTACCACCATCCCCGACGCCGCCACCGTCGCCACCCTCATCTGGGATTGGGCCACCGACGACCGCACCCGCCTGCAATTGTTTCCCTGGTCTCGGGTCGACCTCTGATCCGCGCCGGCCACTTGCCACCGAAACATCGTTGCCGACTGTCAACAGCAGCGAAGCGAGGGCAAGCCGCAAGGCACCCGCCGGGCGGCTTACAGTGCTCGGCGTCCGGACAGCGCACGGCCGAGCGTCAGTTCGTCGGCGAACTCCAGATCGCCGCCCATCGGCAAGCCCGAGGCCAGCCTGGTCACGCTCAGACCGGGGAAGTCACGCAGCATCCGCACCAGGTAGGTGGCGGTCGCCTCACCCTCGGTGTTCGGGTCGGTCGCGATGATCACCTCGGTGACGTCGACGCCGTCCTCCTGATTTCCGATGCGCGCCAACAACTCCCGGATACGCAGCTGGTCGGGTCCGACGCCGCTGAGCGGATCGAGTGCGCCGCCGAGCACATGGTAACGACCACGGAACTCCCGGGTGCGCTCGATCGCCTGGACGTCCTTCGGCTCCTCGACCACGCAGATCATGGTGCGGTCGCGGCGCGGATCGGCGCAGATGCGACACAGCTCGCCGTCGGAGACCGTGCCGCACACCACACAGAACTGCACACCGTCGCGCACCTTCTGCAGCGCGACCTGCAAACGATCGATCTCCGGTGGCTCCACCTGGAGGAGATGGAAAGCGATGCGCTGCGCGCTTTTCGGACCGACGCCGGGCAGTTTGCCCAATTCATCGATCAGATCCTGGACCGGACCCTCGTACAACTGTCGCGTCCGCTCAGAAACCGGGCAGCGAACCGCCGCCGAGGCCGCCCGACAGTGGCCCGAGTCGTTCGGAGGCGAGATTCTGCGCCTTCGCCATCGCGTCGTTGATCGCGCCGATCACCAAATCCTGCAGGGTCTCCACATCCTCGGGATCGACGGCTTTCGGGTCGATCGCCAGCGACACGACCTCACCGGTCGCCTTGATGGTGACCTCGACGAGGCCGCCGCCCGCCGAGCCACTCACCTCGGCCGCCGCGATCTCGGCCTGGGCTTCCATCACCGCCTGCTGCATCTGCTGCGCCTGGGCAAGTAACTGTTGCATGTCGAACTGACCACCGGGCTGCACGGAAGGTTCCTCTCTGGGGAAGGGCTGAGACCAGCCTAGTCCCGCAGGTCCCGGTACCCGGAGCAGCCTCGATTCTCCCAGCCACGAGGCGACCGAACCGCCTCGCGGCGATTCCTCCTCGCAGACCTCGTTACCGGTCGAACATCAGGTAACAGATCGCGTGTCACCGGTCGAGTATCGGGGTTACAGCTCGGGTATCGGGTTACAGGTTGGATAGATCCGGCCAGAACAGACCAAGATCGTCTTAACATCAGCGGGTGCATCGACGATTGACGCGGCAGACCCGGAGACCGCGATGACTGCTTACCGAATGCGTTTGCTGAACACCCTGGTGCTCACGCTGGGCCTGCCCAGTGTTTTCCTCGGCGGCACCAGCCCCACCGTCTCCGCCGACTCGGGCGTCACCGAGACCGCCAGAGATTACGGCGACGGTTGCGTGCTCTACTCGGACGACAAAACCGCGACCATCGATTCGCTGCGGTTGCATTGCTCGGCCGAGCAGCAGGACGCGATCTTCCACGACGCGCCCCTCGGCGCAGTCCCCATGGGCACGACAGATGGCTGGGTGACCCGCCCACCGGTGATGCAGACGATCGCGCCCGCGCTATGGATCGGCAAGACGTTCTATACCGGCCCGGAAGGCGGCTATCTGCTGAACAAACTCACCGGTGCGGGCATCGAGAGTTGGCCTGCTGATGTCTACGCCGGACCGGCCCTGACCGATGGGCAACCGACCTGGGTGCTCGACTACACCCCGTCGCCGACGCCGCAGGTCTACGACGAAATCCGCGAGGTCGCGCCCGGAGTCTGGTTCGGCTACTCGTGGTGGCGTGGGGAGTTCCAGACCACCCTGCTGTTGACTTTCGCCCTCGCCTAACAGCTGCCAGCCCTTGTCCGGCGGCTGCGAGAGTTGGATGTGCCGCTGCCGGAGATCCGGCGCGCCGAACGAGAGCGCCCGTGCCACCGCACTGCAAGTGCGTCTCGGGCGGATGGAAGCAGAGCCGACTCGTACACGCGAAGTGGAGGCGTCGTTGCGGACGCCGCAGGCGAGGTAGTCGCATTCGCGCCCGTAGCGAACGCGAATATCGTTCTTCCCCAAGGTATTTCTCTATCAGAGATGCCGGTTCGCCGGCGCTGTGCACGACGGACCGTGCCATGTTGTCGACCGCACCTAGTGGGCGCTCGAAAGCCATGTCGCCGAACAAAACGATTTCGACGAGATACGGTGCGATCTGGACGACACCAGGCGCTTCGGAGGGACACCTTGCCGATATCGGCACCGCGTCGCCATCGGCGCGACAACCCGGCGCCGCCAGGGCACCGGGTGTCACAGCCCTCGGCGGATCAGACCAGTTCGCGCTGCAGGTTTCCGAGCACCTCGGCCTGGATCTTCTTCAGGCCGAGCGGCGCGAAGATCCCCTCGAAGATGCCCGCGACGCCACCCGCCCCTTTCCAAGTGGTGTGCAAAGTGACCTGGGCGCCGGAACCGTCCGGGGTGACGGTCCACGTGTTCACCAGCGTCGAATTCGAATCGCGCTCGGTGACATCGGAATCCGACACCGAAACCACCGCGTGCACGTTGCGCGAGCGCTTCTCGGTGGCCTGCAACGTCCACTCCGCGACCGTCCCCGCGCCCTTGCCACCCTCGACCACCTTGTAGTCGCGGTAATGCGCGGACAGAATGCGCGGACGCACCGTGTCGTAGTCGGCGATGGCTGCCAGTACGCGCTGCGGATCCGCCGCCACGGCGATCGAACTGCTGGCGCTGACCTGTCCCACAATGAGCTCCTTGTCCGAGTGTGGTGTCTCAACCGCCTCCATCCTGCACTGTCCATACCGAAGGAAAACACGCAGGGCACGCCGTGTTGCGAACTACTCCAGACAATTCGGTATTCCATTTAGCAACATATGCGTGACATTTCTCCCGTGACCGCACCCTCGTGGTAGCCCCGCAGAATCGTCCGTACTAGCGTCGAGGCGTGGCAGTGAGTCTGTTGGGGAAGGCCGGACTGGCACCGGCCGCACGCGAATCAGGATTTGCCGCGCATCGAGCGGGCGTGAACCGCCTTTTGGCGAGTTACCGCGCGATACCGGAGCATGCCAACGTTCGGTTGGCAAAAAAGACCTCGAACCTCTTTCGAGCCAGAGCAAAGAACTCCGCACCCGGACTTGATGTCTCAGGGCTGACCAAGGTCATCGCGGTGGACCCGGTCGCGCAGACCGCCGACGTGGCCGGCATGACCACCTACGAAGACTTGGTGGCCGCGACACTCCCGTACGGGCTGGCGCCGCTGGTCGTACCGCAACTCAAGACGATCACGCTGGGTGGCGCGGTTACCGGACTCGGCATCGAGTCCACGTCGTTCCGCAATGGCCTACCGCACGAATCGGTGCTGGAGATGGACGTTCTCACCGGCGCCGGCGAGATACTCACCGCGACGCCGGACAATGAGCACGCCGATTTGTTCCGTGGTTTTCCGAACTCCTACGGCACGCTGGGCTACACGGTCCGACTAAAAATCGAATTGGAGGCGGTACAGCCGTACGTCGAACTGCGACACGTGCGGTTTCACAGTGTGCGTGAGATGGAGACGACCCTCGCGCGGATCGTCGCGGAACGGTCCTACGACGGGGAGCCGGTCGACTATCTCGACGGCGTCGTGTTCACCGCTGACGAGAGCTACCTGACCCTGGGCCGTCAGACCGACGAACCGGGCCCGGTCAGCGACTACACCGGGATGGACATCTTCTACACGTCGATACGGCACGACGGCGGCGGTTCAACCGGTCGCTCGACGGCCTCCGCCGTGGCCCCCCGGCGCGACCGACTGACCATTCATGACTACCTGTGGCGCTGGGACACCGATTGGTTCTGGTGTTCGCGCGCCTTCGGCGCGCAGAACCCGAAGATCCGCCGGTTCTGGCCGAAGCGCTACCGCCGTAGCAGCTTCTACTGGAAGCTGGTGGCCCTGGACCACAAATACGACATCGGCGACAAGCTGGAGGCGCGTAAGGGCAATCCGCCGCGTGAGCGGGTGGTGCAGGATGTCGAGGTGCCGGTGGACCGCACCGCGGACTTCGTCGAATGGTTCCTGCGCGAGATCCCGATCGAGCCGATCTGGCTGTGCCCACTGCGATTGCGCGACACCGAGAAACCGGCCGACGGCGGTGCCACGTCCGAGGCGGCCGCCGCTCGGACGTGGCCGCTGTATCCGTTGGAGCCGAACCGGACCTATGTGAATGTCGGGTTCTGGTCGACCGTCCCCACGGTCTCCGGGCAGCCCGAAGGGGCAGCCAACCGCGCAATCGAGCGCACGGTGACCGATTTCGACGGACATAAGTCGCTGTACTCGGATTCCTTCTACAACGAGGCCGAGTTCGCAGCACTATACGGCGGAAACACCTACACCGAACTCAAGAAACGCTATGACCCAGACCACCGGTTACTGGATTTGTATTCGAAGGCGGTGCAACGCAAATGACGACATTCAAGGACCGTTCCGATGCCGCGGCGGATCTCGGAACCAAACTGAGCATTGCCGAGGTCTTCGAGACCCTGATCGAAGGCAAAGTCCCGATTCGGCTGACGGCCTATGACGGCAGTACGACCGGACCGGAGGATTCGCCGTTCACGCTGGAGATAAAGACACCGCGTGGCATCAACTATCTGGCGACCGCCCCCGGTGATCTCGGCATGGCTCGTGCCTACATCTCGGGCGATATGACCGCCATCGGCGCGCATCCGGGCGATCCGTACGAAATACTGAAGGCGATCGACGGGCTGAAGTTTCGCCGCCCGTCCGCGCTGACGCTGGTGACCATCGCGCGCTCACTCGGCTGGGAACGGCTCAAACCGATCGCCCCGCCCCCGCAGGAGACACTGCCGCGCTGGCGTCGCATCGCCTTCGAGGGCCTGCGCCACTCCAAGACTCGTGACGCCGAGGCCATCCACCACCATTACGACGTCTCGAACGCCTTCTACGAGAAGGTGCTCGGACCGTCCATGACCTACACCTGTGCGGCCTACGGCGACGAGAACTGGTCACTGGAGCAGGCGCAGGAGAACAAGTATCGCCTGGTCTTCGAGAAGTTGCGGCTGAAAGAAGGCTACCGGCTGCTCGATATCGGCTGCGGCTGGGGCGGCATGGCGCGGTACGCGGCCAAGCGCGGCGTCAAGGTCATCGGTGCGACGCTGTCGGCCGAGCAGGCGGACTGGGCGCAGAAGAAAATCGCCGAGGAGGGACTTTCCGACCTGGCCGAGGTGCGCCACTCGGATTACCGCGACGTGCCGGAGGGCAACTTCGACGCGGTGTCCTCGATCGGGCTCACCGAGCACATCGGCGTGCACAACTACCCGTTCTACTTCGGCTACATCAAGAGCAAACTGCGCGATGGCGGCCTGTTCCTGAATCACTGCATCACCCGCCCGGACAACATCCGCACCACCAAGGCCGGTGACTTCATCGATCGCTACGTGTTCCCGGACGGTGAGCTGATCGGTTCCGGCCGGATCATCTCCGAGATCCAGAACGTCGGACTCGAAGTGCTGCACGAAGAGAACTTGCGCGAGCACTACGCATTGACCCTGCACGAATGGTGCAAGAACCTGGTCACCCATTGGGATGCCTGCGTCGATGAGGTCGGCGAGGGAACCGCCAAAGTGTGGGGCCTGTACATGGCAGGCTGTCGGCTCGGCTTCCAGCGCAACGTGATTCAGCTGCACCAGGTGCTCGGCGTCAAACTGCCCGGAGATGGCGACTGGACCGTGCCGCTGCGTCCGTGGTGGCAGCCGTAGGTCAGAAGATCTCGCTGCCCGCCCCGTTCAGAAGTTCATCCAGGAACTGGGCGGGCAGTTCGGTGTCACCGACGTGGGTGGCCGCGGTCGGCTCATCGCCGCGCAGCACCCGCAGGATCCCCACCACGCCCGGCCCCGCGTCCAGCAACGGCCTCGTCCAGCCGACGTCGGCGCAGGTCGCCACGGCGGGAAGCAGCAGGTTGGTGGCCTCGCCGACCCAGCCGGAGGCGGCCAGACATTCGGCGAGCAGCAGGGCGGCATCCAATTGCGCTCGTGGACGGCGCTTTTCGAGCATATGTCCATGCAGCGCGCGGGCACGACGCACCGCCCGGTCGTCGGATCCGAGTTGCGCGGCGAGCAGCGCGCGGATCACGGCGATCTCCTCGGCCTCGGCGGCGAGCACGGCCACGCCGTTCATCCGATAGCTCACTTGCGGCTGCCTCGACTCCGCAGGGTCGATGTACGGCCGGTCGGCGGCGTCCAATGGCAGGCCGAGCCGCAACCGTTCGGCGCGGATGTGCGAACCGAGCCGGGTCAGCCGATTGTCGACGGCGATGCGGGCGCCTTCATCCAGCCGGGCAGCCGCGGTATACAGGTCCCCGCGCGCCGCCTTCACCCTGGCGCCGACGACGAACGTCGAGATCAGAAAGTCCACCGTGCCGACCCGGGTGACCAGCTCGTGGCTCTCGTCGAGCAGGTGGTCGGCGAGGTCGAGGTCGCCACGGCGGTAGTTCAGCTCGCCGGACAAGGCCGCGGCGACGCGCACCGCACGCGAGCGCGAACCCGAACGCGCCCGCGCGGCGTCCCTGGCCTGCTGGAAGCACCGCGCGGCCGTCGGGATGTCGAGCTGCTCGACGGCGGCATAGCCCTGGCTGCAGCGTCCGAAGACCATGCCGAGCGGATCTTTCGACCGCGCGTGGTATTCCTCGGCCCATTCCTGCATCTGCCTGGCACCCTCGAAGTCGAACTCGCAGAGCTGCACGAACGTGGTCAGGTTCGCTGCGGTCGAGACCGTCCAGGCCGGCAGCTCTTCCGGGTGTCGCAGGCAGTCGGCGACCCGTTCGAGCACGCCGTCGGTATGGTCGTGGGCGATCTGGTCCGCGGCGGAAAGCACCACGGCCTGGCAGCGCTGCACGCGCACGTCGGCATCGGTAGCCGAACCGCGAGCCAGGATGTTCGACAGTCTGCCCAACGCGGTACGCGCGGGCCCGGACTGCTGCAGGTTGACGTTTGCCCTGGCCACTGCCATCAACAGTTTGGAGCGCGAGGCCACCTGCTGCATCGGCAGTTTCGAAACGCTGCCCAGCAGCGTGGCCAGGCGGGAGCCGTCGATCAGATCCATCCCGCCGCCCTCCAGCAGATCGAGCGCCAGTTTGAGATCGCCCGCGGCCAGTGCGTGGTCGACCGACTTGCGCAGCAACTGGTGTTCGGCATACCAACGCGACGCTGTGCAATGCAGAACCTTCAACTGCCCAGGGTGGACGAGCTCCAGCCGAGCACGCAGATGCTCGGCGAACAGCGGCTGCATCCGGAACCACTCCGGGTCGTGCTCGATCCGGCGCAGGAACAGTTCGCGCTGTTCGGCCTGCTCCAGCAGCTGTTCGGCGTCCGCCTCGCCGGACAGCGCCGCGGCGAGCGGCCCGGAAACCCGCTCGGTCACGGCGATGGACATCAGGAACTCCAGCATCTTCGGTTCCAGCGCATCGAGGACGTTCTCCGCCAGGTACTCGCGGATGCCATGACTACCCTCGGAAAGAGTCGCGATCAGCTGCGCGGCGTCGGCGTTTCCGCGCAGCGACAGGCTCACCAGCTGGATCGCGGCGGGCCAACCGTCGGTGGTCGTGTGGATCGCGGCCACCTGAGCGGTGCTGAGCGCGAACCCGTTGCGCTCCACCAGGATCTGTCTGGTCTCGGCCTCGGTCAGGCGCAGCGCGGCCGAGCCGATCTCCACCAACTCGTCGTGTACCCGCATCCGTCCGGTCGGCAGTCCCGACTGCTCCCGGCTGGTCACGACGAAGCGCAGATGGTGGCAGCCGTTGTCCAGCAGGGAGTCCATCGCGCGGTGCGCGCCCGCGTCGGTGACCCGATGCCAGTCGTCGACGATCACCACGGTTGTTTTGCCACTCGCATGGATCTCGTCGATGAGCGTGGAGATCACGAACGCGGCGGCATCGGCGGGTCGCTCCTCGAGCACCTCGTCGAGGCCGCCACCGATATCCGGCCGGACCCGGCGAATCGCCTCGATGAGGTGGGCGAGAAACCAGATCTCGTTGTCGTCGTCGCTGGCGATGCTGAGCCAGGCGACCGCGACGTCCTGCTCGGCGAGTTCGGCCCGCCACTGCGCAGCTACCGTGCTCTTGCCGAATCCGGCGGGAGCATGGATCACCGCGAGCCTGCGGCGGCCGCCCGCGCGCAGGATGTCGAGTAGCCGCGGCCGCGGCACCGGCTCTCGGGTCGGCGTCGGCGGACGGAATTTGGTTTCCGGTATCGGCGGCATCGTGATCGCGGACACAGTCGTGCCGCCGGAATGCTGCGAAACCGCGGGCCGCAGCGTCAATGGCCAACTACGCCGCGCGATGACCGCGGGATGGGAGCTGGTCGACGCTCTCGCCGGTTCGCTGAGGGTGGCGGCGGGATCGTCGTCGAGCGCGGTATCCAGCAGCGCCATCTCGTCGGGCAGCTGGTCGTGGTCACCCTGGACAGATCGCAGCAATTCGCCGAACTCGAGGGCGGTTTCCGGCCGGTCCCGCGGATTCGGCGACATGGCGCGCTCGATCGCGTCGGCCACATCCGAGGGGATATCCACCTCGCGCAGGTCGGGCACCGGCTGCGTGGTGATCCGCAGGAACTGCGCGACCACTTTCTCCCCTGCCTGCCTTTCGTAGGCCGCGTGGCCGGTGAGCAGCGCGAACAATGTCGAACCGAGGCCGTAGATATCGGAGCGGACGGTCGGTTCGTCGCCTTTGAGGACCTCGGGCGCGGTATATGCCGGCGAACCGGTGATCAGACTGCTGGACGTGCGGAACCCGCCGGGAATGCGGGCGATGCCGAAATCCGTGAGTTCCGGCTCGCCGTACCCGCTGATCAGGACGTTGGCCGGTTTGACATCACGATGCAGGATTCCAGCGCGATGCGCACTCTCGATCGCGCCCGCCAGCTTCACCCCAGCCCGGACGGAGTCGGACCAGGTGAGCGGACCTTGATCGCGAATGAGCTGGTCCAGCGAACCCCGGTTGAAGTACGGCATCACGATCAGCGGTAAGCCGGTCGCGGTGACGTCCACCTGCAGGATGTCGACGATGTTCGGGTGACCGGACAGTCTGCCCATCGCCTGCTCCTCGCGCAGAAAGCGCTCCCTGCTTTCCTGATCGATCTCCGAGGAGAGCACCTTGACCGCCACAACCCGGTCCAGCACGGTCTGGATGCAGCGATACACCACGCCGAACCCGCCCCGGCCGATCTCCTCCGCGCCGGACAAGCCCATCGCTTCGAGTTCGTCACCGACAGCGATGGGTACTTGTTGCTGCGTATTCGATTCGACCGCACTCGATTCCGCGCTCACCCTGCCTGAACGCGTCTGCGGATTCATGTGATCACCTCGAATTCACATCGAATCGGTGTCACCGGCCAACTCAGCGCCTACGCCGGACACTGCCGATGACACCGCAGCGTCCGGTATGTCTGCGCATACTCCAACGTAGCGCGGCGCGAGATCACACGGGAGAAGTTCCCCATCGGCACAGTTTCGTGATCACCGATCCCGGATCTCCGGGCCGCTGTACGGCGCGGCAGGCTCGACAGTTACCTAGCCTTATTCAAAAAGTTTCTTCTTCGAAGAAGAAATCACCAGGTGGAGGGATTCCTGTGTCGACACAGGAGGGCGGGCGGGCGCCCGCGACGGCGCCGCCGACGCGCTCGGAGCCGGGCGAGGTCTATCGGCGCTACCTGAACGCGGTGCTGCTGCACGGACAAGTCGGGGCACGGGCCGTTGACCTGGGCGCCACCGATCTCTTCGCGCTCAGTATCCTCGAACTGGCCGGTTCGATGACACCGGGCGAACTCGGCGCACGCAGCGGGCAAACCACCGGCCCGACGACCCGGCTGATCGACCGGCTGGCGAACGCGGGTTATGTACGGCGCCGGCCGGCGCCGGCCGACCGGCGCAAGGTGATCGTCGAACTGGTCGACACGCCGGCCGACCTCGACGAGGTTCTCGCCCCGGCCCGGCGGCGCATCGGCGAGATCATCGGCGGTTACTCCCCGGATCAGCGCGCGGTGTTGTTCGACTACTTCACCAAGGCCGCGGTCGCCTACCAGGCCGCCGCCGATGACCTGCTCCCCGCCGACTGATCGACCGCGAGCGCGAACACCTGAGTGATCTGCTCTTCAGCGAAGTTGTTGTCGCTGACCAGAACCAGGGTTCGCGCACCGGAGGGCAGGCGCGGCCCCCAGGTCATGCCCTCGACGATGTCGATCCGCGAGAGCCCGACATCGGCGAGGTCGACCAGCAGCCGCTTGGACACCGGACGCGCGCCGCTGATCGGCACGTCGAGGACATTCGTTGCCGTGCCGAGATCGGCCTCGTAGATGCGGATCTTGTTCCCGACGCCAGGGACATAGGCCCGTTCCAGGACAAGCAGTTTGGTCGGATCCAGCGGGTCGGCGGCCAAGAGGGAGGCGATCCCATTCATGCCGAGGCCTGGATCGGGGCGTGACTCGGCGAAGACCGGCTCCATCGGATACACGTACTGCGCGAGTAGCGGCCCGGAGCGTGCCTGGACGGTGATCCGCGTGGGCGCGCCGCTGGTCGCGGTCGCCGCGGGACCGTCCTGCAGCAGCGGTCCCTCCATCGAGGTCAGAAACAGCGTTCCCCCTGCCGCGAAGGTCGCGCCCTCCAGCACCATGTTCTGCCGCGGTCCGCTATTGGGCAGCATCCGTTCGTTGCCCGGGATCGGCAGGTCTCCCGCGAATGCGCCGTCGGGTTGGGCAATCCGAACCGACGGGTCCGCACGGACGGTGTCGGTGCGCTCGCCCTCCTGCGTCCAGTAGTAGTCGCCGGTCCATGGATCTACCCGGATCTCCTCGGGATCCACCGAATTCGGCGCGTAGGTGTCTCCCGTCGCCGTCCGTAACGGATGGGTGCCGGTGAACGTCACCGGACCGACGCCGTGCTCACCGACCCCGATGTGCGCGGTGTAATACCGCACGGGATTCCGGGTGGACCGATCATCGCTGATCAACACGTATTCGCCGGTGCGCTCCTGATAGTCGATCCCGGACAGGCCGCCGACCGTGGTGCCCGCAAAATCCAGGTTGTGCTCGATCACCTGCTCGCCCAGCAATCGCACCGATGTGCCCACCGCCGGATCCGCAGTAGCCACCGGATCCGCGGTAGCCGCCGGCGCCATCGCCACGGGCGCTGACCCGAGCACGAGAACACAACTGGCGAGCAGAATTCGGCGGCTATGTCTTGGCACGACTCCCAACATATCGAGCAAGGTCCATGCCGCGATGACCGCAGCTGGGAAATACGACGGGCATCACGCGCCCGCGAAACGGCAAAAGCCCACCACCATCACAAGCGGTGGCGGGCTTTGCCGTTGCATTCGGCGTGGCGACTATGAACGCAGCGAGGCCGGCACCTCGAAGCGGTCGCCGTAGGTCTTGGCGAGGTAGTCCGCGCGCTCCACGAAGGCCGCCTGGCCACCCGGATAACCGACGATGAACTGGTGCACACCACCGGTCCAGGCCGGGAAGCCGATACCGAAAATCGAGCCGATGTTGGCGTCAGCGGTTGACTCCAGCACGCCCTCGTCGAAGCACTTCTGGGTCTCGATCGCCTCCGCGAACAGCATACGGTCGATCAAATCCTGCAGCGGGACACCGAAATTCGCCGTCGTCTTGAAATGCTCGCGCAGGCCTGGCCAGATGCCGGTGCGCTTACCGTTCTCGTCGTACTCGTAGAAGCCCGCCTTCTCCAGGCGGCCGGGACGACCTTCGGACACCATGAAGTCGATCACCTCCTGCGCCGGGTGACGCTTGGCGCCCATCGTGGTGTCACCGGACTGAGCGGCCTCCAGGCTCTCCTTGGCGATCTTCTGCATGAGCTTCATGTTCAGCTCGTCCGACAGTTGCAGCGGTGCGGCCGGGTAGCCCGCCTGCAGGCCGGCCTGCTCGATGGTCGCGGGCTCGATACCCTCCTGAAGCATCGCTATCGCCTCGTTGACGAAGGTGCCGATCACCCGCGAGGTGAAGAAGCCACGGCTGTCGTTGACCACGATCGGGGTCTTCTTGATGGCGAGGGTGTAGTCGAATACCCGGGCCAGCGCCTCGTCCGAGGTCTTCTCCCCCTTGATGATCTCCACCAGCGGCATCTTGTCGACCGGCGAGAAGAAGTGGATGCCGATGAAGTCCTCTTGACGTCGCACGCCGGTCGCGAGACCGGTGATCGGCAGGGTGGAGGTGTTCGAGCCGAGTAGCGCGTCCGCGGTCACGATGCCCTCGATCTCCTGGAACACCTTGTGCTTGAGTTCGGTGTTCTCGAAGACCGCCTCGACGACGAAGTCGACACCGGCGAAGTCGGCCGCGTCCGCGGTCGGCGT
This sequence comes from Nocardia sp. NPDC049220, assembly GCF_040647855.1. Lineage (NCBI taxonomy): Bacteria > Bacillati > Actinomycetota > Actinomycetes > Mycobacteriales > Nocardiaceae > Nocardia > Nocardia sp. NPDC049220. The sequence goes on along the minus strand of NZ_JBEZDA010000017.1, from coordinate 27,334 downwards.
GATCCGGTCCAGCAGCGCCTTGGACTTCTCCTCCGTGGTCTTACCCCGCGACAGCGCCTTGGCCTCGATCTTTTCGGAGTAGTTCTTGCCACGCTCGGCCGCCTCGATCGTGACGTCCTTCAGCACCACCTGATAGCCCGCCTTCGCGGACACGTAGGCGATACCCGCGCCCATCATGCCCGCACCGAGCACGCCGACCTTCGTGATCTCCTTCTTCGGCACGTCCTTCGGCCGTGAACCACCATTGTTGATGGTCTGCAGGTCGAAGAAGAACGCCTGGATCATGTTCTTCGCGACCGGGCCCGTGAGCAGGTGCACGAAGTAGCGGGACTCGATCAGCGACGCGTTGTCGATATCGACCTGCGAGCCCTCGACCGCGGCCGACATGATGGCGCGCGGCGCGGGCATGTTCGCCCCTTTGAGTTGCTTGCGCAGGTTGGCCGGGAACGCGGGCAGGTTGGCCGCGAACGCCGGCGAGGACGGGGTGCCGCCCGGGATCTTGAAGCCCTTGACGTCCCAGGGCTGCACACCCTTGTCCGGGTTGGCCTTGATCCACGCCTTGGCCGCGGGGACCAGTTCGTCGACGGAACCGACGAGCTCGTTGACCAGGCCGATCTCCTTGGCCTTCGCCGGCTTGTTGCGCTGGCCCTGCAACAGCACCTGCATCAGCGCGTTCTGCAAGCCGAGCATCCGCACAGTGCGGATGACACCGCCGCCTGCGGGCAGCAGGCCGAGGGTGGCCTCCGGCAAACCGATCTGCGATCCCGGCACATCGGCCGCGATGCGGTAGTGCGTGGCCAGCGCGATCTCCAAGCCACCGCCGAGCGCGGCGCCGTTGATGGCGGCGACAACCGGCTTGCCCAGCTGCTCGAGACGACGCAGCGCGCCCTTGATCTCGGTCAGTTCGTCCATCAGCGCCTGCGCGTCGTCCGGACCGACCTTCATCATGTTCTTCAGGTCACCGCCCGCGAAAAAGGTCTTCTTCGCGGAGGTCACGACGACACCGGTGATGGTGTCCTTCTCCGCCTCCAACCGGTCGACGGTGGCGGTCATCGACTTCTTGTACAGCTCGTTCATCGTGTTGGCGCCCTGGTTCGGGTCGTCCATCGTCAACACGACGATGCCGTCCGAATCCTGCTCCCAACCGATCATGGTGGTTTCGCTCACAGCTCTGTGTCTCCTGGTTCGATTGCGGCGTTCGCGAGCCCGATGTGCTTACCCGAGCTGTAGCTCCGGGCCGGACGTGCACGCCGCATAGTGGAATTCGCGGCATTCACGGGCCGTACAGCCGGGAGCCATCGTGGTGGTCCTGCGCAAGGTAGGCGAGCATCGCTCACTCCGCGGGTTGAATCGGGGTCGGTGCGGGATCAGACCCGCTCGATGATGGTCGCTACTCCCATGCCGCCGCCGATGCACAGCGTGATCAGCGCGTAGCGGCCGTTGCGGCGCTCCAGCTCGTCGACCATGGTGCCGGTGATCATGGCGCCGGTCGCCCCCAGCGGGTGACCCATCGCGATCGCGCCGCCGTTCACATTCAACTTCTCGTCCGGGATGTTCAGGTCCTTCTGGAACTTCAATACCACGGAGGCGAACGCCTCATTGATCTCGACCAGGTCGATATCGTCGAGGGTCAAACCTGCCTTGGCCAGCACCTTCTTGGCGGCCGGGGTCGGACCGGTGAGCATGATGGTCGAGTCGGCGCCGCTGGTCGCGGTCGCGACGACGCGCGCACGCGGGGTCAGGCCCGACGCCGTGCCCGCCTCCTCCGAACCGACGAGCACGAGCGCGGCGCCGTCGACGATGCCGGAGCTGTTGCCACCGTGGTGCACGTGGTTGATCTTCTCGACGAAGTAGTACTTCTGCAGCGCCACCGCGTCGAAGCCACCCATCTCACCGATCACGGCGAAGGACGGCTGGAGCTTGGCCAGGTCCTCGGCGGTAGTGCCGGGGCGCATGTGCTCGTCTTTGTCCAGTACGACGATGCCGTTCTGATCCTTGACCGGGACGATCGACTTGGCGAAGTAGCCGCCGGTGGTCGCCCTGGCGGCCAACTCCTGCGAACGCACCGCGTAGGCGTCGACGTCGTCGCGACTGAAGCCCTCGATCGTGGCGATGAGGTCGGCGGAGACGCCCTGGGGTACGAAGTAGGTGTCGTAGTTGGTGGACGGGTCTAGCGCCCACGCGCCGCCGTCGGAGCCCATGGGTACCCGCGACATGGACTCGACGCCACCGGCGAGTACCAGGTCGTCGAAGCCGGAACGGACCTTCTGAGCAGCCAGGTTGACGGCTTCCAGGCCGGAGGCACAGAAGCGGTTGAGCTGGAAGCCGCCCACGGTGTCCGGCAGTCCGGCGACGGTGACCGCGGTACGAGCGATGTCGGCGCCTTGGTCACCGACCGGCGCGACCACCCCGAGAATCAGATCGGAGATCCGGTCCTCGTCGAGGTTCGGGAAGCGGCCGCGCAGCTCCTGGACCAAACCGACGGTCAAGTCGATCGGCTTGACCGAGTGCAGGGAGCCGTTCTTCTTGCCGCGGCCGCGCGGAGTGCGGATGGCCTCGTAGATGTAGGCCTCTGTGGTCATATCGGAGTGTTCCTTCCTCAAAAGGGTGCGGCGGCCGGACCTTCGTCCGTCCCGGCGCGGTGTGCGGCAACACTGCGTGCTGCGGCATGGCTGCGGCTGACCTCGCCGACCGGCCCTGCGACCGACCGTCCTGACGCTGTACAAAACAGGGCGAGCGACGGTCGACGTACCTTCCGGTTGCCCGTACGTCTGGGCATACCATAGAACGTCGTCGCACCGCAGCTCACGGCCACCCGTTCATACTACCGCGATGTTGCGAACTCCGGTTAACTTAACGTCGCTGGAGCGGTACTTGTCAACCGTCCAAACGTGTGGCACCTAGCTCACTCTTCAGCAATTCGAGAGCGACCTCGTCCGGGTCACGCCGGTCTCCGGGGGCGACCGGATCGGCGGCGGCGGCCATCATCTCCCGCTCTTCCTCCGGCGTCGAGGCGGGAACGACGCCGTCGTTGTCCCACGCCCTGCTGGTCGCGGCGTCATTGCCACTCGAAGCGGCGTCGAAGGGCGGGGAGTCGGTCGGGCCGGGGTCATCCGGTAGATCGGGGTAGTCAGGCGGCGGAATATCGTCTTCGCCCCCATACGGACGCCCGTCGGAACGACCCGGGCGCGATCGACCAGTACCGGGCGCCCGGTCCGCACCCGCGGCCTGACTCGGGCGCGAGAAGCGCGGCGGCGTAGCAGCATCCGAAGCCCGTCCGGTTGCGTTGCCTGATTCACGTCCGGCGGCCTGGCCGCCCGCTGATCCGCGCGAACGGTTCGCCACGCCGCCGGTCCGAGGCGCCGGAGCAGACCGCGGCGCGACGCCACCCGCTTCCCAGCGCACCTCATGGTCTCGACCGAGGACAGCACGCACCGCCGACCGCACCGCCTCCAGATTCCGCGGATCCGACAGGCGTTGCGCCAGCGGCGCGTGCTGATGCGTGAACACGATGACATCGCCCTCGATGCGCGATACCGAAGCGCCGGCCAGCATCGCCTGCACCGCCGCGCCGAACTCGCGCACCTTGCCGCGAATGTCACCCCAGGCGTTTTCCACCTCACGCAGCAGGTCATCGCGCTGCGCCGCTGGTTCCGGCACTGCCGGCTGGTGTGGCGAAACGTCGTCGACCGCTGCGACCCGGGCCGACTCTCCGGTTGAGCGCGACGAGTCGGCCGGAGCCTCCGGCGCGACCTTCGACTCTGCCGTCCGCGGAGTAACCGACGCGACGATCTGCCCTGCCGCGTCGGCTACGGAAGATACGGACGCATCTCCCGTGGAAAGCGACTGTGCCGCTGCGATTTTCGGATCGACGATGGCGGGAGAACGGCGATCCGGGCCCGATACGGACTCGGCGGGAGCCGATCCGGTGGTCCGCTCTCCGGCGATTTCGGGGACGGAATCGGGGAGCGGGTCGGGACCATCCGGCGACCCCGGTCGGCTGACCATCGACTCCGTGGACAGGCCCGACGAACCAGACCCGGTCGACCCGAGCGCGTTTCCGGCGCCCGTTGCGCCGGGAGCTGTGATCGACTCGTGCGGCCCGGCAGCCGACGAACCCGGCTCGAAGGGTGCGCCTGCGGCGGTAGCGCTCTTCTCGACCCGTGCTTGCGATGCCCCGGATTCGATACCGACCTGCGTGGATCCAGCCTCGCCCCGGTCGAGATCATCCCTTCGCTCAGCAGACCGATCACCGACTGGCGCTGCACCGGCCGGTGATCCGCCGCCAGCCGAAACTGCGCCGGACGTGACACCACCACCGGCGGACACGGCACCGGATTCGATAGCACCTGCCGACGTGGCCAGCCCAGACCCGGTGGCGGCGCCCGAACCGGCAGGCGAGATGTCCTGGTTATCCCGGCGAATAGCGGCCAACGCCTCCGCGCCGCGGCGACGCGCCGGTGCGGACGACGACCCGCTCGCGGAATGGGGGGCCGCGGCGGGTTCCGACGATCCGGCAGGTGCGGCGGTGAGCGAGCCGCTCGCCAGCCCGCGCTCCAGGCGTTCCAGGCGTTGCAGCGTGGCGGATTCGGCGTCGGAGACCGACGGCAGGAGCATGCGCGCGCAGACCACCTCGAGCAGCAGTCGAGGCGCGGTGGCGCCCCGCATCTCACCGAGACCTTCGTGCAGCAGTTCCGCGTAGCGAGTCAAGGTGGCCGCGCCGAGGCGCCCAGCCTGTCCGCGCATCCGGTCGAGCACATCGCCGGGGCCGGTGACCAGGGCGCGATCGGTGGCGTCGGGTACCGCGCGCAGCAGAATCAGGTCGCGGAAACGGTCGAGCAGATCAGCGGCGAAGCGGCGCGGGTCGTGCCCCGCCTCCATCACCCGGTCCACCGTGCCGAACAGCGCCGCGCCGTCATCGGTGACCAGTGCTTCGACCGCGTCGTCGATCAATGCCACGTCGGTGACACCGAGCAGCGACACCGCGCGGGAGTAGGTGACGCCCTCGGCGCCCGCGCCCGCCAACAACTGGTCGAGCACGCTGAGGCTGTCGCGGGGCGAGCCACCACCCGCGCGAATCACCAACGGGTACACCGATTCTTCGACCGAGACGTGCTCCTGCTCGCAGATCCGGCCGAGCAACCCGCGCATGGTGGCCGGCGGCAGCAGCCGAAACGGATAGTGATGGGTGCGCGAGCGGATGGTGGGTAGCACCTTGTCCGGCTCGGTGGTCGCGAAGATGAAGATCAGGTGGGCGGGCGGCTCCTCGACGATCTTCAGCAAAGCGTTGAAGCCCGCGGTGGTCACCATGTGCGCCTCATCGACGATGAAGACCCGATACCTGGACTCGGCGGGGGCGTAGAAAGCACGGTCACGGAGCTCGCGGGTGTCGTCTACGCCGCCGTGGCTCGCGGCGTCGAGTTCGATCACGTCCAGATTGCCCGTCCCGCCGGGACCGAGCGCCACGCAGGAGGGGCAGACACCGCATGGCGCCGAGGTCGGGCCCTGCACACAGTTCAGCGACCTGGCGAGGATGCGTGCCGAGGACGTCTTGCCGCAGCCCCGTGGACCGGAGAACAGATAGGCATGACTGATCCGTCCCGTGTCGAGCGCGACACTCAGCGGGTCGGTGACGTGCTCCTGACCCACCACCTCAGCGAATGTTGCCGGTCGGTATTTCCGGTACAGAGCCACGGCCAGAGGTTACCGGCGGCGACCGACAAAGAACATTCCCGTCCCGGCGCTACGGCGCGGGGGTGAATCATCGACCATTGATGTGACATAGATCACTGCCGACGGAATGGCCGCTTCGGCGCCATTCCACGGCAAGCGAAATGGCAACGCCCGAGCAATTACAGATGGATGCCGACCGAACCGGGAGATTTACCCCCCATACCTCCACATGACGCGAGAAATACGGAGGTATACCCCGCTTTGTCCTGACTTTGTGGACATAACGAAACCGTCACCATGCATGACACGATGCAATCGTCTGGCTAACGTGGCAATCGGCAACTTCGGTAGCCAAACCTTCATCAGGTTGGTGGCCCCGGCCGGTCCCTCATCCCGACCGGGGCACAACCAACACGTTCGGCCTGTGGGTGACCAGCGCCAATTCCACACTTCCACCGGAGGAACTTCCACCGTGTCGTGTGACGACATCGCCGCAGCTTGGCTGTCGGGTACCGATTTCGCGGGCGATCACTGCGCCGTTTCCTTGTTGAGTCGCGCCATCAGCCCGGAAGACTTCGCGATCAAGCGTGATTCCCTGCCGGTGACCGCCGCGGCCGATCCGGCCACCGCCGCCGCCATCCTCGAGCTCCTCGAACGCGGTCAGGTCCCGACCATGGCCGCTATCCGCACCCTGACCGCCCAGAACGAGATGCGCCGCGAGGCCGAGCGCATCGAGCGGCTCGGGCGGCGCGCTCAACGCAGCATCGACGACTTCGGCCGGGTGCTGGCCAAACTCGCCGACTCGCACTGGACCGCGCACGGCATCGGCCCGACCCGCCGCGACATCCTGTGCTCCGAACAGATCATGGCACTGATCCACACTCGCATCGGCAGTATCGCGCCGTCGGCGCTCAAGCACCTCTGGTTGATCGAGCGGGCGCAGCGCGCGGGTTGGATCGCCTCCAATGCGAATCCGGGATCACTATGTGCCGCACGGCGTTTCCATGCCGCCCAGTACGGCAACAGAGTGTCACTTCGCCCGGTGAACACCATCGGCACCGCGGTCGCGACCTACCTCGGCGACTACCTGGACGAGCACGGCCGGCCGCCGCGCTGGTCGGTCGTCGCACAGGAACTGCGCGACGATCGGGGCCGCCGGATCTTCCACAACACCGCGGACGCCCGCGCCCAGCAACTGTGGTTGACTACCGCCGAGTGGGTGGCCATGCGCGACGACCTGCCGATTCCCGGGCGTAGAGGCCTGCGGGCGATCCGCAAGGCGCGTGCCTGACCCTTCATCGCGTACCCCTCGACGCGGCGGGTTTCATAGGTTAACGTCGTTATCATAACGACGTTAACCTAGCGATCGGAGCACCCGATGCTAACCCGGATTGCCCGATTCGCGACCCGATCACCCCGCGCCGTGCTCGTGGTCGCGATCGCGATCATGGTGCTGTGCGGCATCTTCGGCGCGACGGCGGCCACGCACCTGAAGTCCGGCGGTTTCACTTCCGCCGACGCCGAGTCCACCCGGGTAGCACGACTGATGGCCGACAACTTCGGCGGAGCCGCACCCAATTTCGTGCTGCTGGTCAGCTCGGACGCCGGCGCGGACGATCCCGCCACCAAAACGGCGGGCCTCAGGGTGGCCGACACTCTCAAAGCCCGCTCGGACGTGCAGGGCGTCCAGTCCTACTGGACCGCCCCACCCACCCTTGCCTCCGCGTTACGCAGCACCGACGGCAAGAACGCCCTCGTGCTCGCCTACCTCACCGGTGACGAGTCCCATGTCCAGCAGATCGCAGGCGAACTGACCGACCAACTCGCCGTGACCTCCGAGGGCGTGACGGTCCGCCAGGGCGGCATCGCCGCGATCTACCACGACGTGACCGAACAGACCACGCGCGATCTCGCGCTCGCCGAGGGCGTCGCGGTGCCGCTGTCGATGATCGTGCTGATCCTGGTGTTCGGCAGCCTGATCGCCGCCGCGCTGCCGCTGGCGATCGGTCTGTTCGCCATCGCGGCGACGCTGGCCATTTTGCGCCTGTTCACACTGTTCACCGACGTCTCGATCTACGCGCTGAACATGACGTCGGCCCTGGGGCTGGCGCTGGCCATCGACTACAGCCTGTTCATCGTGAGCCGCTACCGAGAGGAACTCGCTGCCGGCCTCGACCCGACCCGTGCCACTATCCGCGCCGTCCAGACCGCGGGGCGCACCGTGTTGTTCTCCGCGCTCACCGTCGCCCTCTCCATGGCCGTGCTGAGCGTGTTCGACCTGTATTTCCTCAAGTCCTTCGCCTATGCGGGCGTCGCCGTGGTCGTCGCGGCGGCGGCCGCCTCGATCCTGATCCTGCCCGCGGCGCTCGTGCTGCTCGGCCCGCGAGTGAACGCGCTCGATCTACGAGTCCCGCTGCGGCGCGTGCTGCGCCGGGACGCCCCCGCGCCGGGTCCGCAGGCCCCCGAGCAGACCCGCTGGTACCGGACGGTCCTAGCGGTGATGCGGCATGCGGGGCCGGTCACGATCGTCATCGTCGTGGTGTTGCTCGCGCTCGGCGCCCCCTTCCTCTCGATGAAGTTCGGTTATCCGGACGACCGCGTGCTGCCGATCAGCTCCACCAGCCGTCAGGTCGGCGACACGTTGCGCACCGAATTCCCGCAGGCCGACCCGGCCGCCAACACGACCATCGTGCTGGACGGCTACCGCGGCGACACCGCGACGATCGGCGGATACGCTGCCGAGTTGTCCCGGGTCGACGGGGTGCCCGCAGTGCTGTCCAGTGCTGGAATCTTTGTCTCCGGGGCTCGTCTCGCCGCGCCGCCGCCCGGAATGGCCACCGACATGGGGACATATCTCGTCGTCACCACGAAGCTCGACCCCTTCTCTCCCGCGGGTGACCGTCAGTTGCAAGCGATCCGGGCGATACCCGCGCCGGGACCTGCGCTCTATGGTGGCGCCGCGGCGATCAACACCGACTCGCTGGCCGCGCTGTCCGCCCGGCTCCCGCTCGCGGGCGGATTGATCGCACTGACCACCTTCGTCGTCCTGTTCCTGTTCACCGGGAGCGTCGTGCTACCCCTCAAAGCGCTTGTGCTGAACACGCTTTCTCTGGCCGCGGCCTTCGGCGCGATGGTGTGGGTGTTCCAGGAAGGTCACCTTTCGGACCTACTCGGGTTCACCGCGGTGGGCTACCTGGTGCCGACCATGCCGATCCTGATGTTCTGTCTGGCCTTCGGACTGTCGATGGACTACGAGGTGTTCCTGCTCTCCCGCGTGCGCGAGGAATGGCTCCTCTGCCACGACAACACCCGCGCGGTCGCCATCGGTGTCGCCCGCACCGGTCGAATCTTCACGGCGGCCGCGGTGCTGATGGCTATCGTGATCGGTGCCCTGATCACCTCGAAGGTGTCGTTCATGCAGATGATGGGTCTCGGTCTCACCCTGACCGTGCTCGTCGACGCGACGATCATCCGTGGGCTACTCGCACCTGCGCTCATGCGGCTGCTCGGCCCGGCCAATTGGTGGGCGCCGAAGCCACTGGCCCGCCTGCACGCCAAGATCGGTATGACCGAAGCCGACCGTACTGTCGATACTCGCGATCTCGAACCCGCGGGACGCGCATGATCAGGTCCGGCCGACCACGATCACCGCGCGGTTCCGGATCCCGACTGCGCGAAGAGATCCTGCGCGCGACGGCCGAACTGCTCACCCGCACCGGTCATGCCGACGCGGTGTCGATCCGCGCGGTGAGCGAGCTGGTCGGAGTGAGCCCGCCATCGATCTACCGGCACTTCGCGGACAAGGACGAGCTCATCGAAGCTGTCGTGGCCCAAGTGTTCGAGGATCTGGCCGACGCCTTGCGGACGGCCACCGATTCCGCGACCTCGCCGATGACCCAGCTGCGTGATCAGGGCATGGCCTATGTCCGGTTCGCCCTGGCACATCCCGAGCAATACCGGCTCGCGACCGCGCCCACCGACACCGGGGGTGCGATCGACCAAGTGCTCACCAGTGGCGCGTTCGAGCATTTCGCGAGGACCGTGCGCACGTGCATGGACGAAGGCACAATGGCCCCGCGCGACCCGCTGCCCATCGTGCTGGAACTATGGTCCGTCGCCCACGGCATCGCCTCCCTGCTGATCGCCAAGCCCTATCTACCCTGGGGCGATCGGGAAGCGGTCGCCAACCGGGTGATGGGCGCCGCGTGCATCGGATTCAGCGTGCTCGACCTGATCGGCGAAGACCCGCCGACGCCGGAAACGGTGACCATCTGGCTGGACCGCCTCCGGCGCACCGAGCCCCCGCCCTGATCCGGATTCCGCGCGTTTCGACCGCTCGACCGGCCGGATTCACTCGACGTGGTCGATGCGCAGTTCCGGTGCGGGTCACCTCGGCCGCCCGCACGGCCAGCAGGAAGCAGGAAGGCCGATTGCGTCTGGTGCCGGCCCGCGCGGTCGCCGTGATTGTGCTGTTCGCGCAGGTGTGTCGCAGGAACCGGCTGGACGGTCGCCGCGTCAGCCGACCGCGTCGGCTGACGCGGTGAACGTGTTGCACTGGGCCGCAAGGTTTTCGTCGAGACCGGTCTCGAACCACACGCCGCCGTTCTCGGATGTGCCGTGGTCGCGCATGTCGCCCGCCTGGTCGCCGCGACCGTACGCGTCCTTGCGGGCCACGGTGAGCTGCGGGTTCGTCAGCGATCCGCCACCGGCCGAGGACGACAGGTACATGCCGTCGAAACAGTTGGCCTGCAACTCGACTCGGCGTGACAGTTCCAACCCCACGGTGCTGCGCGGTCCCACATCGGCTCGTTCACTGTTCGCTTTGCGCAGGATGCCGGACATCGCCTGCACGTGGTGACCGTACTCGTGCGCGAATACCGAAAGGTAGACCACCCAATTGTCTTTGAAATAGTCGGTCTGTAGCTGGCTGATCGGCAGGTAGATGGTCTTGTTCGCCGGGCAGTAGAACGCGGCGAAGTTGCTGGTCGAACCGGTGCACGGCGTGGTGATGCCCGCCGTGGTCGCGCTGACATTCAACGCGGGTGGTTGGAACGGCAGATTCGCCTTCCCCAGCAGCGGTTTCCACGCCGCTTCCAGGCAGGAAGCGGCGGTTTCGAAGAACTTGCGCGCGACGTCCACCTGTGTACCCCACGCGGAGTAGGCGCACCGTGCCGGGACCAACGTCGCGTTCGGATTCGTGAGCAGTGGATTTCGTCCGGTCTCCGCGGGAACTGTCGCGCCGTCGGGTTGCGAGTCGAAGGTGAAGGTGGGCTGCGGCCCGGTAGCACCGCTATCGTTCCGTCCGGTCGAAATGGCGTTGCGCACAAGTCCTCCGGCGACGAGGACCACAATGATGATCAGCAGAGTCACCCACGTACCACCGCCACGATTGCGCGGTGGCGGATAAGGCCGACGACCGGGCGGACCGTACGGCATCGGCTGCGGCTGCGGGCGAAACGCCGGCGGCGGACCGTATCCCGCCGACGGGCCATAACCAGGCGGCGGACCATAACCGGGCGGCGGAGCGTACCCCGTTGGCGGACCATAACCGGGCGGAGGTGGAACCGGGCGCCCGCCATGCGGAACCGGTCCGTATCCGTACGGTGGTTGTGTCACGCCCCCGTACCCCCTCGTCTCAGTGATCGCCGACAGCCGCTGACGCAGAATAGCAAGCTGTCTAGAGTAGGCAGCCATGCTGACTTTTCGGGGGGGTGCCGTACCCGCGCTGCTTCTCGCCGCCGTGGGAATGCTCGCGAGTGCCCCGGTCGCTCATGCGGAGCCCGCACCCAGCGGCGTAACCATCACCGCCGATGTGAAACTCAGCCGCGAAGGCGTCCTCGAAGTGATCGAGCGGGTAGCTGTCCCGCCGGAGAGTTCGTTCCGGATGTCGCTCCCGTTGCGGCTGCAAGTGAGTGACAGCGCCGAGCAGATCTTCCGAGTCACCGACGTGGGTACCGAGGGTGCCGGCACGGCGACGGTCGCGAACGACCAGTTCACCATAGAGGCACGTCCCGGCGAGTCCACCTTCCAGTATTCGGTGCACAACACCGTCAGCGACGCGCCGGGCACCCAGATGTTCCATTGGCTCGGTGTGCTCAATACCGACATCGCCGCGATCAGCGCTTCGCTGATCAGCCCGAGCTTCGAAATGGGCATCGTCGATTGCACACTCGGTCCGCCCGGCAGTACTCGACCGTGCGCCGACGTCCGGATCGAGCCCGACGGTGTGCTCTTCCTCGAGCAGACCGACCTACACAAGGGCGACGCGATCGATCTGACCCTGCAACTCCCGCCCGGCACCGTGCCGAGCAACGCCGACGTGCGCGACAGCGGCCATACGGGGGCGTTCGGGGTCACCACGCCGGTGCTCGTCGCATTCGGCGCGCTACTGCTCGCACTGGCGGGCCTGGTTGGTTTCGTATTCTGGGCCCGGCGCCAGGACGCCGCCGCGGGCGCTGGTTCGGAGACGATCGACCCGCTGCTGCGGGAGGGCGACCGCGTACAGTTCACCTCACCCGAAGGGGTGCTGCCCGGCGAGGCGGGCCTACTGCTCGACGGGCAGGTCGACCCGGTCGACATCGCCGCCACCGTGGTGGATCTCGCTGTGCGCCGGTATATCTGGGTCACACCACTCGGCGATGCGGATTGGCGGATCAACCGGGTGAACACACCCGATGACCAGCTGCGCGACTACGAGAAGGCCGTTTATCTGGCACTGCTGCCCGAAGGCAGCAACGCGGTGACCGTCAGCGACCTGCGCAAGCCGGGCCGTGTGCAGTCTGGTTCGGTCCGGTCCGCCCTGCGCGCCGACGCGGTCGCCCGCGGCACCTGCACCGATCGCAGCCGCCCTGGCATCGCGGTGTGGCTGGGCGGCGCGCTGGTCGTCGCGGGCATCGCCTCGACCCTCGCCCTCGCGCTCACCGCGGGACATGCCCTGGTGGGTATTGCCATTGCGCTCGCCGGTGTCGCTGCCCTGCTGCTACCGAAGTACCTGCCGGTACGCACCGCGCGCGGGCTGGCACTCACCAAACAGATCCGCGCCCTGCAGCGAGGCTTGGAAGCCACTCGGCGCGAACAGATCCCGCCGATCGACCAGGAGACAGTGTTCTCCCGCGCCCTGCCGTTCATGGTGATCGGCGGCCGCGCCGACAACTGGATTCGCGCCTTCCGCGACCTCAACCCGTCCGCCGACTCCCAGCCCGGCCTCTACTGGTTCGGCGGCTTCGACCGCGAGCGGAACCTCCAGCGATTCGCGGGACACTTTCCGTTCTTCATCACCGCGCTGGAAGGTCTGTTCGCTACCGCTGGAGACCCGCACCGCTAGCTCCGCGGACGCACGGCGAGAAGGATGGTCGGCAGCTGTAACCGACCGCCCTTGTCGCATCGATCAGTCGGCCACCGAGGTTCGCCGAATCGCGGCAAGCGGGTCGGCATACAGGACGCTCAGCGAGGTGACCACGGCGGCGAACTCCTGCACCTTGCCGCCGAATCCGCTGATCCGGATGTCGGTCGGCGGCAGGGTAGAACTCTGATTGAACGCACGTGCCACATGTGCGATGGCCGGCCGGTAGCCGGTGAAGGCCTGGCCGCCGAGGATTACGCGATCCGGGTTCAGCATGTCCCGAACCATCGCCACGGTGTGACCGAGGATCGTGGCGCGCTCGACCAGCAGTTCGCGCGCTGGTTCCGAGCCCGCCTCCGCGGCGCGGTACAGATCCGCGATGGTAGATCCGGCGGTGCCATTGTGCGCCGGAATGATCCCGCGACCGACGGCTCTGGAGTGCAGCGACCGATCACACACGGTCACTTCCAGGCAGCCGCGCCGTCCGCACGAGCATTCGACATTCGACCCGGTGGGCAGGTGCGCGATCGAGCCGGGACCGTTACTCGGTGTGTGCACGCGACCATCCAAAGTCACCGCCACGCCGGCTGTTTCGCGGACATAGAAATACAGGCTGCTGCCGTTCTCCGCGCGAGCCTGATCGCGCCGGTCGGAAATCGACAGCAACAGCTCGGAGCCGGCCATCGCCTCGACGTGTGGCGCCACCGAAACCGGCAGCTCGAGCACTTCGCCGAGGACCGAACCAACCTGCGCGCCACGCCATTCCAGTTTGGGGTGGTCGACGACGCCGGTGAGCGGATCGACGCGGCCACCGATCGCCACGCCCGCCCACAGCGCCTTGCGCCGATGCCAGCGCTGCAAGAACGCCTTGGCGCTGCGGGCGACGGTGGTGGTGGCGAATTCCTGTCCGGTCTGCGGGGTGGCGATGGCGAGGCCGCCGAGAATACGTCCGCGCAGATCGGCCGCGACGATCTTGGTGACCGCGGCGCCGATGTGGATGCCGATGGTCAGATAGGCCTCGTGGTCGATGTCGAACGGAACCCGGGGGCGCCCGACCGCACCTGCGGCTGTCAGGTCGGGTCGCTCGCGCAGTAGACCGACGGCCAACAGCGCCGACACCTGGCGATTGACCGTCGCGATGCTCAAACCTGTTGCGCGCGCGACATTGTCGCGTGAAACAGGTCCGCCGGTTGCGGAGCGTAGGACCGCGGCCGCCGGGTTGTCGGCGATGCGTAGTTCGGGAGCGATCACAGGGCGCTGAACTCGGGCGCGACCGGTAACCCTGGAGACGGATCGTTCAAGGGTAGGAACAGACATTGTGCAGATCCTTGCTGAAGTCCCGTATTCGAACGGGACGTGCCTACATGGGCGACGAGGCAGCAAACGAGCTGGAAACCCAGCTCAGCCGCAGCAAGAGACGCAACACAGCTCGCGTGTCAATGGCAGCCGCAGACCCAGCGCGGCGGTCACATAAGCGACCCGCAGGGTGTTCGATCGCACGGCAGACATGTCGATAAAATTAACACCGATATCCGCGACGCACCAAGCCCCGACTCGCGGTTGTGTGCATACGCACATTGTTTACCCCTGCGACAACATACGAGAAAACCCTGCCAGATCATGGGGGGCGGCCGTGCGCGATCTTTCTCCGGCGAAGGCTTACTTCGGCGTGACGAACGTCTGATCGATCGTGGTGAGGTACTGAAATCACCGCACCGATCGCCACAGGTGCGGTCACCAGCAACTGCCCGGGCGGGGTGCCGAGCGCGCCGACCGCGATGACGCCACCGATACAGCCGATCACCGCCCCGGGCAGGAACGCGCCGAACAGGCCGACGATCGCGGCGGCGGACACGGTGGCACCGGCGATGCCACCGAGGACGCAGCCGACGGCCGCACTGGTACGGCCGCCGACGAGCGTGCCGATGGTCGCTCCAGCGGCGATCGTGCTGGTCGGACGGGTCCAGGCGGCCACATCGCGGTCGCACTCGCTACGGCGCCTTGTCCTCGAAGGGCAGCGCGACCGGCTGATGAACGGCGCGCTCCCAGTCGAACACCGGGGTCGGTGTCGTGGTGTGTCCGGAAATTAGTGCGGCGATGGGGAATTGGAAGTCGTCCCATCGAAACGCTGCGGAGTGGCCGCGAGCACGATGCTGTTGGACGCCTTCACCTCGAGCGCATCATCCTCGACCACCAACGAACCTGCGTCGGTTTCGATGACCGCCTTGGGATCGTTCACCTGCGCGGTGAAATCGATTGCGCCCTCGCTGTTCTCCGCTGTGGGCGCGGCACCGGCGGTACCGCGATTACTCTGGTCACCACCGTAACCAGCGCCGCGGCCACCTCGAACTTCCTCATCCTCATGTCTTGCCATCCCGCATCTCAGGTCGAGCCGTGCGAGCAAAGCATCGAACAGAAATTCCTGAAGAACGAGAAAATACGCAGGGGGATTCCAAAAACCGCGAATTACCGCAGTCGCGCTACTTCGCTTTGGCCGCTGCTTTCGCCTGTTTCTTGAATTCCCGTACTTGCGCGAGGGATTCGGCATCCGTCACATCCGCGACCGACCGACGTGACCCCTCCTCGCCGTACGCGCCTGCCGCCGCACGCCAGCCGTCCGGCCGCACACCGCGCTGCTTGCCGAGCAGCGCGAGGAAGATCTTGGCCTTCTGCTCGCCGTAACCGGGCAGGTCCTTCAGGCGGCGCAGCACCTCGGTACCGTCCGGGGCGCCGTCTGTCCAAATGTTCTCGGTCTCGCCGTCGTAGTTCTCGATGACGTGCCGGGCCAACTCCTGGGCGCGCCGAGCCATCGATCGGCCGTAGCGGTGGATGGCCGGTGGAGTCGCGGCCAAGTCCTCGAACTCCTGCGGGTCGGCCTCGGCGATGCGTTGGATATCGAAGCCGCCCATCCGGTCGGCGATCTTCTTCGGGCCACGGAAGGCGTGTTCCATCGGATACTGCTGGTCGAGGAGCATCCCGAGCAAGGTGGCGAAGTGGTCCTCGGTCAGTAATTCGTCCGCCTCGGCGTCTTGCGCCAGGCAAAGTTTGCGACTCATCGCTTACCTCCTACTCCCGTGATCGTGCACTCCGAATGAGAGAGATCATCTCATTGGCGCCGACTAGCCGACCGCGCCGGCTTATCAAACGCACCGATCGAGAGTGACTCGAATCACATACCGTACGCGCGAGTAGTCAACTCCCCGCGTAGGCTCCAGGCCATGCCTCAGACGACGGCGACGCCGCCCGCCACAATGGCCAGGGATGGACACGGGCCCATGAATACCTACGCTGCGCGCCCCGATCGGTTCGACCGGGCAGGCCAAGACCAGCTCGTCGACGTGCGCGACCTACAGGCCGCGCTGCCCGGCATCCGCCGACTGCGCACCTGGGCGCACGAAGCGCTCGCGCTGCGGCCCGGGGAAAGTGCGGTGGATATCGGCTCCGGCACCGGCACGGAGGTCGTTGCCTTCGCCGAAGCGGTCGGTCCGAACGGCAGCGCGGTCGGCGTCGAGCCGGACCCACACCTGCTCGCCTCCGCGGAACGCCGCGCCGCCCAGGCCGACTCCACGGCCAAGTTCCACTCCGGCGACGCCTATGGTCTGCCGTTCGGCGCGGACAGCTTCGACGCCGCGCTGTGCGAGCGCGTCTTCCAGCACCTGACCGCCCCCGCCCGCGCGGCCAACGAGATCGCGCGCGTGCTGCGACCCGGCGGACGCGTCGTCGTGGTGGACAGCGATTGGGGTACCGCGATCGTGCATCCCGGCAACCGGCAGGTCGTCCGCGAGGTGGTCGACACCCTGGTGTCGGCGACGACCAATCCGCTGTCCGGGCGTCGCCTCCCCGGCCTGCTCACCCAGGCCGGTCTGGTGGTCGACGATATCGGCTCACACGCCTTGGTTCAGGATCGCAGCGTCGGTGCGGGATCGCTGGTCAGCAGGATCTCGGCAATGGCGGTCGCGCGCGGCGTGATCACCGAGGCACAGCGTGATCGCTTGCTCGCCGACCTCGAGGCGGGAGCGGCCAGCGGCGACATCCACCTCTCGGTCACCATGTTCGGGGTTCTCGCACACAAGCCGCGCTGAATCGGCCGATGGCCGTCGACGTGCTGACGGAGGTCACGATCGACCGATCGCGCGAGCTGGTCGCGGCGTTCGCCGGCAACCCGACGAACGCTCCCGTCTGGTACGCCCGAATCTGCGGCGTGACCTGGCAGACCGACCCACCGCTGCGCGTCGGTTCCCGGATGGTGTTCGTCGCCCGTTTTCTCGGTAGGAGACTTGCCTATACCTACGAGGTTGTCGACCACACGCCCGGCGAGCGGCTGATGATGCGCACCGTGGCGGGACTGCCTCCGCGGGAAACGACCTACACCTGGGCAGACACTCCCGGGGGCGGCACCAGGATGACGCTGCGCAACCGCGGCGAACCGGGCGGATTCGGACAGTTCGCCGCGCCGATACTGAAAGCGGTGATCCGGCGCGCGAACCGCGTCGACTTGGCGCGGCTGAAAACGCTGCTGGAGACCGAGTAGCACAGCGCCCGGCACGGATTTCCGTGCCGGGCGCTGCGCTAGTCGGTCTCCGTTTACCTACCGAGCAGCTTCTCCGACGCCGCGAGCAGTACACACGTGGCCAGGCCGTCCATCGCCTTCTCCAGCTCAGGCAGCTTCGGGAAGCTCGGTGCGATCCGAATATTCTTGTCTTCCGGATCGTTGCGGTTCGGGAAAGCCGAGCCCGCCGCGGTCAGCGCGATGCCGGCATCCTTGGCCAAGGCGATTACCCGCGCCGCCGTGCCCTCCAGCACGTCGAGGCTGATGAAGTAGCCGCCTTTCGGTTCGGTCCACGACGCCACCTTCGACGCGCCGAGCCGGTCCTCCAGGATTTTCAGCACCAAGGCGAACTTCGGCTCCAGGATCGCGCGATGCTTCTGCATGTGGGCGCGCACGCCATCGGCATCCCCGAAGAAGCGCAGATGACGCAGCTGGTTGATCTTGTCCGGACCGATGCTCTTCTTCGACGCGTAGCCCAGGTACCAGTCGAGGTTCGCCGTGGAGCCACCGATGAAGCTGACGCCCGCGCCCGCGAAAGTGATCTTCGAGGTGGAGGCGAACACGAAGGGACGGTTCGGGTTACCGGCCGCGGCGGCCAAGCCGAGCACGTCGATCACCGGCGCCGCGGTATCGGTCAGCGGGTGCACCGCGTAGGCATTGTCCCAGAGCAGCCGGAAATCAGGCGCCGCGGCGGGCATCGAAACCAATTCCCGAACCACGTCTTCGGAGAAGACGACACCGGTCGGGTTGGAATAGTTCGGCACCGCCCACAGACCTTTGATCTGCGGGTCGTTCGCCAGCAGTTGGGCGATGGCGTGGGTGTCCGGGCCATCGTGGCGCATCGGGATCGGAATCATGTCGAAGCCGAGCGCCTCGGTGATCGCGAAATGACGGTCGTACCCGGGGGCAGGACACAGGAACTTCAGAGTGCCCTCCGCAGCCCAGGGGCGCTCGGAATCGTTGGTGCCGTGCAGCATCGCGTAGGTGATCACGTCGTGCATCAGCTCCAGGCTGGCGTTGTTGCCGGCGAGTAGGTTGTCCACGGGGATGCCCAGCAGTTCACCGAAGATCGCGCGCAGTTCCGGGAGACCGTGCAGGCCACCGTAATTGCGGCAATCGACGCCGGTACCGTCGCGATAGTCGCCGGCACCGGGCAGCGTCAACAGCGCGGCGGAGAGGTCGAGTTGTTCCGGTGCGGGCTTGCCCCTGGTCAGATCCAGCGTGAGCTTCTCGGTCTGGAGCGTCGCATAGTTCGCGGACTGGATCTCGTGTTCGGACACGAGCTCCTCGTGGCTCATCAAACCGATCTGCGTTTGCCGGGGCATCCTGGGCAGCCTTTCGAAGCAGCGAAGGGGTTGGGTTGGCCGGACCGATGTGCGGCAGCGGCCGAACAGGTGTCTGTGCGGACGCATGCGCATCCGCGGACGCTGTTCACGTTACCCGTACGTTGCTCGGAATTGGAGGCGCTATTCGACCGCCGGCTATCGGCCGGTGCGAGCCCTCAAAAAAAGGGGACCCCGCGCACCCGGCAGAGCCCGTTGACCCTTGCTGCCTTCCGGCCCTGGGGGAGTTCACAGGATGCGCGCCGCGCGGGATCCGTTGGCCAGTGTAGCGGCTTCCGGGCAAAACCCCATCCTCGGGGAGGCCCCCCTCACCCGACCTGGCAGTTCTCCCGGTCCCCCGGGGGCATTTGGCGAGCAGAGGGGGGCTACCGGTATGCTGCTGCACGGAGGATTCGCCTAGTGGCCTATGGCGCTCGCCTGGAACGCGGGTTGGGTTAACGCCCTCAGGGGTTCAAATCCCCTATCCTCCGCATAGAAACCTCTGATCGGGGGCGGTGTTTTCACTGCCCCCGATCGGCGGTCTATGGACCGTCTGAGGGGATGTCGGCGCATACGACTGGCGCAGCCTCTGAAGGTGATGAATTGCCGAGTATGAGAATTCGCGACTCCCTGCAAGCACCGCAAGGGATTCCATCGGATACCCCGTCGATCTTCCCGAGTTCGTCGCGTGCCACCCGCGATCAGCCCTGGCGAAAACCGCCCTTCGCGTAGCTGATCCGCCCTGCCGGCGCCTGCCGACCACCACCGACGACTACCGCACGGCCGGCTGAATCCGCCGCGCGGGTGCCGCCACGAGCGGTAGGTCGGATTCCGCGACATCAAGGTCGATACCGGCCGATCACCGCGACCTCGGCCCATATGGTCGTCGCCTGCTGCGGTCCGGCTGTCTGGTCGCCTCTCGCCGAACCGAACCGAGTTGGCCTTCGGGAACGAATCCGATGATGTCTTCGCGGGAGGTGATGATCAGTTTGTGGAAGATCTTGGCCATCTGTGCGTCGATGGTCTTGGAGGAATTGCCACGGTAGGCCGCGATCGCGGTGTTCGTCCATCCTGCCGCGGCCAGGGTCGCGACCTGCTGCTCGGCGGCGGACAGTTCGTCCCAGTGTGCTGACGTGGCCGTCGTGACGGGGCGGTCCAGTGGCATCGTGCCGATCGACAGTGTGCCCAGCGCCAAGCTCTGCACCTCATGCAGGTCGGGACGTAATGAGCACCCCTGCCGATAGGCGGTGGCGAACGCCCCGGGCCTCAGCACCCGCCGGGCTACATCGATCGCCTTGTGGTTCTCAGCGGCCAGGACCGCGAGATCGTCCAAATCGAGACTCAACCCCGCTCGCAGCGTTGTGGCCCCGCCGGCGAGTTGCGCGATCTCGATGGCCATCGCGTCGAGCCGACCTGGGTCGGTACTGCCGGCCGCGGTCGAATCGGTGATGATCTGCGCCAATGCCCACGTTCGGATATTCACCGCCATCGCTGCGCCCAACACGTCGAGCGCGGCTACCTGGTGGGCCAATGTGGTGCGGCCGAGCGACAATGCCTGCGCAGGATCGCCGTGTTTGGTCAGCGCGATCGCCCTTGCCATCTCTGCCCACGCCTTCGCCCACCATCCGGACGCGCTCGCATGATCGAGATGTCGCCGGGTGACCTCCAGGGCCTGCTGGGTCGATCCGAGCATGCTGGCGCACAATGCCTCGTACAGTTCGCTTCTGGCCTCGCTACCCGGCTCACCGAGAAGCCGGAACTTCTCGCGAGCCCGTGCCAATACGGTGAGGGCGCTCGAGTCGCGATGGGTGAACCCCAGAGTGGCTCCCCACAGGAATTCGACGGGAGCCGGGAGGCCGATGTCGGTGTTCGGGGACTGCCGCCAGTTCTGTCGGGTGTTCGGGTCACCGATACAGGCGGCTACACATTTATCCAGCATTCGGTCGATATCCGCAGTCCTTCCCTGCAACATGGAAAGCCACCCGAGCAAGGTCATCGCGGAAATATGGAGTTCGGTCGGCTGTGGCGTCCAGTCATCAATGACTTGCAGTGTGCGCTCGGTCCAGCGGCGTATCTCTCGGGGTGAGTCCTTGCGGAGCGGGAACACGATCAGCCCTGCGGCGATCTCCAAACCAAGCGCCGGCTCACCCGAGGTCAGGCTGGTCTCGATCGCTGTCATGATGTTGTCCCACGCCCCGTGGGCCCAGTTCTGATCAGCGGGAGCGAACCAACTCAACTGCAACTGAACGACTCTGTCGCGATAGTATCGGCGGTGCCGCCGGGCGAGCCGAGCTGGTTCGTCGACCGCACCGGTGCAGCGTTCCTTCAACCGCTGTTGGGCGAATACTCGAATGCTTTCCAGCAACGAGTACCGCACCTCGGACGCCGAGATGTGCCGGGTGACCAACGACTGGTCGGCGAGCCGTTCGAGCAGGTCTTCGATCTCTTCGGTGGCCACGGTCACGGCTGGCTTTCCGTGTTCCGAATCCTGTCGGGCTGCCGGATCATCGGCGCAGACCACCTCGATGGCTGCCAGATCGGCGCCGATGTCCAGGGCTGAACTGGTCGAGTTGGTGTCGTCTTCCGGGTTGGTGTCGTATCCAGCGGCGAAGACGGACATGCGCTCCAACAGCAGCCGTTCCTTGTCCTGGCACAAGTCATAGGACCAGGCGATGGCATTGCGGACTCCCTGGTGTCGCGGTTCGGCACCCACCCGAGGCCCATGCGACCACTGCATCCGTTTGTCGGTCGCCTCTCCGGACAGTTCCTGCAGGATCATGGCCAATGGCTGCCGCAGTAGCCGCCCCGCGGCCAACCGGATATACAGCGGATGGTTGTGCACATGACGGCAGATCAGGTCGGCTATCGCCACGTCATCGGTCTCGGTGATCAGATGGTCGGTGAGTACGGCGCGCTGCCGGAACAATGTCAGAGCTTGCTGCTGTGTCAGCGGGGGGAGGGCGACGACGTGCTCGTCTACCCACCCGATCGGTTCGCGGCTGGTCGCCACGACGGTCAATCCCGACACCGCCTCGAGCAATTCCGTGATCAATCGACCGGCGCTGTCGAGAACATGCTCACAGTTGTCCATCACCAGCACGGTATGTAGTGCCCGGCCCTCCGAGTCCGTCCTGGTCAACGTATCGACCAACCCCTCCCACCCGGACCGAGCGGAGCGGTCGGCATCGACCACCGAACGCGCTATCTCGCCCTCGATCGCGGCGATATCGCACCCAGCGGCCAGCCGCGCCAATCGCACCCAATACACCGGTGTGCCGCTGGTCTTGTGGAATCGGCCGAGGGCCTCGGTAGCGAGTCGCGTTTTGCCGATCCCGCCCGACCCGATCAATGTGATCAACCGCGCCGAACCGAGCAGCAGGGTAGTGATCTTGTCCAGCTGCGGACCGCGACCAACGAAATCACCCGTTGCCGCCACCAGCCCCCTGGCACGTTCTCGGCGCATCGCCGACATAACATCCGAGCGTAGTCGTCCGGAGACATCGCTGATCACCGCAGATCACCCGATCACGCGGATCCGACCGGCGCGATCAGACAAATCGGTACCCAGAGGCTCGCGATCTGCGAAATCGGCCGACCCCGACCAGCGCCGCTCGTCGAGCGAGAGGGTCTGTGCGCGTCACTGGTGTCAGCGCACGTGCCAGGGGTCAGCGGCGGACGGGTGCGCTCGTTCTGCTGTGTCCGCCGCACCGACCGCCTGGCACGCTCGACGCATGTCTACCGCGGTGCGCTGATCAGGTCTCGCTACTCTGATGCCAGCACATCGCGCGGCGCCAGTGCTCGAACGCCTTGTCGACGGTTCACGTCCACAGTCCGCGACATGGCAGCGGCGGCCGACTATCGCGCAGTTCGTCATCGATCGTGACATCCGCGCCGACCTTATGGGCGACCGCGGCAAACCGGTCGGCCACCTCGCGGTCGTCTTGGTAGTCCAACTCCAGCGACGGACGCGCGAACCGCACCCGGATATGGCACAGCCCCCGCCGCAATGCGCTCACGCCGCTCATCGGCGTCTCACCTCAACCGCGATCGTCGGCCTGGCAGATGAGCCGGCGGCACACCGCACCTGCCCACCTGAGCGTCCGCGTGGCATCCGTTGATCCTTCCGATCATGAAACACAACTCGACAATGAGAAATACTCGGCCAATAGGCGTGCCGTCTCGCATCGGCAGATACCGAGGAAGTACCTATGGCGGCTACCTAGCCGGAAGGCGGATGCGTTCACTCCGCGTGGATGACCCGGGCGGATCTGGTTCGTGACCGGCATGTACCGCCAGCTCAGCGTCGTGCGACGCCGCACACCAGAGGTAGGTCGTCGGGCCGCGGTGTGACGCGGGTGCCGAAACCACGGCTGATCTGCTCGATCGTCTCGCACAGCCATCGGGATTCGCTGCGCGCCGCCGATTCCAGGCGCATGTGCCGTACCCGCAGCGGAATCATGCGCACCTCGACGTCACCGGGATCCATGGACACCAGATACAGCAGATGAAGATCGCTGCGATACCGCTCGTGACCACCGATTCCCTCGTAGTCGTCGATGACATCACCGCAGCCGTACAGAATAGGTTTACCCCGATAGATCTCGATCGGCCGCGGATGGTGTGCCGAATGGCCGTGCACCAGGTCCACTCCGGCATCGATCAACCGATGTGCGAACTGCGTCTCACTCGGCGCCACCTCGTAACCCCAGTTGGGGCCCCAGTGGATCGAGACGATCGCGATATCGCGACTACCCTTGTGCGCCAGCAGCTGTGCCGCCACGTCCTCCGCGGCACCAGCGCCCGGCGAAGCACCGACCCGCCACAATCCGGGTCGACCATGATCCGCCGCCCAGTACGCCGGAACCCCACTCGATCCTGCCGCGACCGCGGCGATCACCACCCGGCGCCCGTCGTCGAGAACGGATATCGCGGGGGTTCGGGCGTGGTCGAGATCCGCTCCCGCGCCAGCCCGGTGGACGCCCGCCGCATCGAGCGCTCCGACGGTGTCCGCCAGCCCGTCTCGGCCGAAATCGAGAATGTGATTGTTGGCCAGCGCGCACACGACCGGTGCGATCACGGTCAACACCGGCAGGTTGTCCGGGTTCATCCGATAATGGATACCTTTGGCTGGAGCGAATACCCCATCGGCGGTGATCGCGGTTTCCAGGTTGATCAACCGCACCTCTGGGTCGACCTGCGCAAGGATCGGCAGGACATCACCCCACGGCCACCGGAAGTCCACGGGCCGGGCGAACGGACCGTGCACACGTTCGGCCAACTCCACATACGTCCGCGCATCATCGACCCAACGTTCGTGCAGCATCGCCCGGCCAGGATGCGGCAGGATCTGGTCCACACCCCGCCCCAGCATGACGTCGCCGCCCAGCAGCACCGTCGTCATACCACCATTGTCGATCCGTTGGGTAGCTGGTTCACCTGCGAAAAAGAATCGTTTCAAATCTTCTGTTCGGCGCAGTGCCGCAGGTTGGTACTGTTTCCAGGCGCGGAGCGGGCAATCGGCACCCTCATGGTGGCGTCGGAGGATCCAGATCGGCTACCGGCACTCTGCCGGTGTCATATCCCGTTCCGCGACGATTGAGACCGCGCGAAGCCAGGTCATGGGCCGAAATCTTGGACGAAAGCGGCTCCACCGTTCGACACGCATACCTCCGCGAAAACACCATGATTCGACGCCGGGGCCGATCGATACTGTGCCAGTGGCGATCTCGATGCGATGATCTCCCCGTGACTCAGTGGCTTCCGCTCCTCGCCTCCCTCGTCGTCGCGGTCGCGGCGTTGGTCGGCGTTCTTGTCAACAACCGCACGAATCGCGCGGCAGTCAACGCCGCGGACGAGCGGAGCCGGGTCACACTCGACGCCGCAGACGAGCGGAGCCGGGTCACACTCGACGCGGCGCAGCGGAATGTGGAACTGACGAACACGGCAGCGGGTCGCCGCGAACACGACATGTGGCGGCGCGAATCCGTGTTGGCCGCAGCCTCTTCGGTGGTGTCGACCTCCGCCGATGTCCGTCGACAGCTGTTGGCCTGCGACCGCTGGGATGTCGACGAGCTGGATCCGATCAGCCAGGACGTGCTCCAGACGATCTCTGCGGCACGGGAATTCATCAGCAGCCTCCGCGTGCTCGCGCATCGTAGGGTCCCGAATCGTTGCGAGGACCTGATGCGAACCCTCACCGCCGCTCTGAATATCACCGTGCAGCGGCGTCGGATCGAGCTGGACAGCGAGGCCACCGGGGAGGAGATCGCGGAGATTCAAGCACTGTGGTCGAGAGCAATCGAGAACACCGTCGAGGAAGAACGTTCCGTCATCAACGCAACCCGGGTAGACCTGGAAATCAAGATCTCCGCCGATCTCCATTCGCCGACCTCCGAACCGACCCTCGCGCGAGCTTGATTCGCCGCTGTTCGCACCCCGAAGGTCGCTGCTCCCGGAGTATGCACGGCACCCCTGCTGCCGTGTCGCGCGTTCAGTGGGCGGCGGCGACCTCGTCCAGCGCCGAGGCGAGTAGAGCTGTGTAGAAGTCGACGTCGGCGAGAACTGCCGGGTCGGAATGCACGGAGATGGTGACCGTATCGCCGAGGCCGTGGACACCATGTGTGAGGTGCATGACCGAGCCGAGGGCAGGGAATCCCGCGCTGAACCGGACGCGGCCATCACCGAAGGTGAGATCGGCGGGGCCACGGTGGACGCTGGAGACAACGGTGTGGCCAGCGATCGAGTCGGGGACGGTGTCGAGGGGATAGCGGTCGATGTCGCGGCGCAGCAGTGGAGCGGGGACGGTTGCGGTGACCCGATCCTGCGCGGACAGCAGCGGGTGCCGCGCGCGGAGGCGGCGCGCGGTGAGCGCCGCGGCGATCTTGTCGGCGCGCCGGCGCAAATCCGGCTCATCGACGAACAGGTCCACACCGAGGCTGCGGTAATTGTTGCGCGGATCGCCCTCCCGCCCGATGGACAGCTCCGGCAGCGCCATCGGTACCTGAGCACCCAGACGCAGCGCCGGTTCACCCCGATGCGTCAGATATCGACCCAGCGCCAGCGACACCGCAGTCAGCATGACAACGGTCACGGTGCGCCCGGGGATCCGCATGCTTTCGGCCGAACGCACGATCATCCGCGCCTGATGTCGCTCGACTCCGTGCGCCGTAGTTCGATTCACCGCACTCGGCGCGAACTCCGGGCCCGGCGGCGGCAATCGACCGGTATCGGTCAAGTGCGCCAAGCGACGCTGCGCCTGGAAAGCTTGATAGCCGCGCACGGAAGTCGACGCCAGACGGACCGGTAGACACAACAGACCCAGCGCCGAATCGATCAATGCCCCAGTGCGGCATGTCGATCTTCCGATCGCTTGCCGGCGAGCCGACACCGCGGAGCCGATCACCAGTGCACCGGCGACCGCCACCGAGCCGACCTGACGTCCCTGAGCAAACAACGGGGACATCGCTTGCGTCGGTACGACGCCGCACCGTCCGGCGGCGCCTGGTTCCGGCCGATCGTCCACCACTGTGGGATCGACACCGTCCGCACCCGCCGCGCCGCCGCTACCTCCAACCACTACGCGCTCAGCACCCACGCAACCGCGCGAATCGTGCGCGACCGCCTCGGCGATACCGTCGCCGCCTGGCACAGGCCGGCGGTCGCACCCGTCCGCCACCTGCGGCTCAGTGAACAACGCACGCGCGATAGCCGACGCGCGTCGTCCATCGGCCAGCGCGTGCGACATCTGCAAAACCGCGACCAAGGCGGGTCCCTTCCCCGCGCCCGGCGCGTCGACGATCCCGCGGAATACGTGCAACCGCCACGGACGCACGGCCGCGTCCATCCCGGTGCCGAGCACGTCCCCGAGTACGTCGAGCAGATGCGACCAATCGGGCTTCGCCAGTCGATGCTCCACGAATTGCTCGGCAGTGAATGCGCAGGGCACCCAAGACGGGTAATCGAGATCTGCGGGCAGTTCGCGGAGCCGGACCCGCAGATCGACGATCCGTGCGCTGCGTTCGGCGACCGAGGCCCGCAGTTCCTCGGTCGGTCGCCCACCGTCCGTAAAGCAATACAGCAGAAACTGGTCGTTGCGCGTGCGCTTCGACAGCCAGTAGATCATCGCGTCCTGCGGTGCCATGGCGCTCACACGTGGACGATAGCGACCATGATTTCGGCGTGATTCGTCGACGCCGAGAAATATGGATGATCTTGTTCCACAATTCACCACAGCAACCCCTCGATTCGACTCGTTTCTTCTGCTACCGTCCGTAGTAGAACGGATAGCACTCTCACCAGGGCGGGGTGTCGACCATGACTACCCAACTAAGTCGCACAATTGGTGCACAGGCCAATGAGGCGGATGAGCGGTATCGTGCCGCGGCGTTCGTCAAGCGGTCGATCAACAAGGTCTTTCCGACGCATTGGTCGTTCTTGTTGGGTGAGATC